>CAZTOW010000007.1:0-283104 GCA_964615375.1 uncultured Enterobacterales bacterium | reverse complement strand
TGGTGCCCGGAGACAATCTGCGCTGGCGGCCCAACCGACGACCCTCATCCGGCGCTTCGCGCCACCTTCTCCCGGGGGGAGAAGGGGAGGGGAGGGACCTTCTGCTGTGCATGGAAGCGCAGGTAGAGAGGGACAAATCTCCGTGAGAGGAAGGCGCGGCCAGATCCCCCCTCCTCCCCTTCTCCCGCGAGCGGGAGAAGGTGCCCAACGGGCGGATGAGGGTGGGTCTGGTGCCAGGAGGCCATCTCCACAGTCGCCCCAACCAACGACCCTCCTCCAGCGCTCCGCGCCCCCTTCCCCCGGAGGCAGAAGAGAAGGCGAGGTGTACCTCGTCCTGCTCCCCTGGGGCGTAGACACGTTCAGCTCCCCATCCAACTCCCTGTCGTCACGATTCACGCCTCCCCGCTGGCTCCCCCCAGGATCAGGAACCTCCTCCAGACCGACCTGGGCCGTTGAGGGCGATCTCTGGCCCACCCCCAACCCCACACGCCGGGCCAGCCTCTCGACCCGATCCCCGACCCTCCTCCGGCGCCTTTCGCCACCGCCTCCCGCCCGCGGGAGAAGAGGAGGGAACCTCAACACGCTCCTCCTCCCGTGGTCCGTCCGCACCCAACACCCCCAGACCCCTCGCCCGCGGCTGAGCGCTCCCTCGACCCCGACGCGGCGAGCCCGTCGGCGGTGGTGGGACGGGGAGAAGGTGCTGCTGCGCGGTCGTCCCGCGTACCGCGTGCTGCTGAGCGCGCCCGCCGATTCGGCGACCCGCTCCCCCGAGGACCCCCAGGCCTGGCCCCAGGATCCGGCCCGCTCCACCCCTGGCACGGGTCCCGGCCTGTCCTCGCCGCGCCTGCCGCGCTCCCCGCGCCCCCAGAGCTCGCTCCGCCCCGCGCCGCCGCCGCCCCCGAGGTCCAGCCTCGCCGTTGCCCACGCCCCCCCAGCCCGGCGGTCGCCGCCCCCGATCCACTCCCGCTCGTACCCCACGCCCGCCACCCCCCTGCGCTTCGACCCCATCCCCCTGGCCCTCACCTTCGGCACGACGCCCCCCTGGACCGTCGATCCCGCCCGCCGCGCCCTGCCCAGCGCCCTGCGTCGCCGGCTGAGCCCCCGCGCCCCCACCCTCTGGCTGCTGGTCAGCGATCCCGCCGACGCCGCCCGCGCCGTCCAGATCCCGCGGATCCGCGCCTGGGCCGCCCGCAACGCCTCGCCGATGGCCCGCCGCCGCGCCCTGGAGGAGGCCGCCGCCCGCACCCCGCCCGAGCAGAGCCCGGAGCCGCAGGTGCGGACCGTCAGCCCGCCGCCCCGCCCGGGGAGCCGCCCGGTCCCGCCGGAGCGCCACTCCCGCGCCTGGGCCCGCGCCGGGGAGATGACCCACCTGCTCAGCTCCGAGGTCGAGCCGCCCCCGGTCCAGGCCAGCGCGCCCCCAGCCCGCGCCCCCAGCCCCGCCGGACGCCCGCCCGTCTCCCGCGCCGCCTCGCTCCCGCCGCTGGGCCGCGGCGCCGCGCCGCCGCCTCCCTCCCGCGAGGCCCTCGTCGCCGCCCTCGCCCATGACCCCTTCGCCCCCCAGCCGCCGCTCCCGACCAGCGCGCCCCGCCCCCGCTCCCCGGGGAACACCGGCCCCAGGCTCCCCGGGCAGGGGAGCGCTCCCGCGCCGAGACACACCAACGCCGCCACAGTGGGGAGCCCGCCGCGCCCCTCTCCAGCCAGTGACAGTCACTATCCATTAGCTGTTTTTGATCCCGTCAGCCCTGCCCATTCCCCGCCACCCCCCGCCCACCCCGCGCCCTCCAGCCCCGTCGAGCGCGTCGCGAAGCTGAGCGGGCGCGAGCTGCTGGAGCTCCTGCGCGAGCTCCGCGCGGAGAGCCCGGAGCTGAGCGCGCTGCTGGGCGAGGTGCGCGACGCCCTCGACGACCTCCGCGCGCTGGAAGACCTGAGGCGAATCCCATGATCTCCCTCCTGCTGGCCCTGCTGCCCGGCCCGGCGCTGGCCGAGGAGCCCACCGCCCCGCGCGCCCCCGCCTTCGCCGTGATCGCGCTCACCGACGCGCCCGGGGACGCCGACTGCCCGCCCGCCGCCGCCGCCCGCGGGGACTGCCTGGAGCGCGCGCAGATCCTGGACCCCGGCCCCGCCTTCGAGGGGAGCTCGACCCGGGCCGAGCGGGTCCGCTGGCGCCTGCTCTCCCGGCTTCCCTGGCTGCTGTGGGAGGACATGGCCCACCAGGGCTTCGGCGAGGAGAGCCTGCTGGCGGAGACGCTGCTGGCGGCGGGCTTCGACACGCTGCCCGAGAGCCGGCTGCTGTGGGACGCGGCCCGCCCGGACCCGCACCTCACGGTCGCCTTCCCCGATCGCGCGGCCTGGCTCCGCCCCGCCGACCTGTGGCGCCCCCTGCGCGTCGTACAGCCCGAGGGCCTGCCCGCCCTGCCCGCGGTCACGGTGCTGGCCGGGCGCTTCGCCAGCCGGATGGGCTTCGACGGGCGCGCCTGGGACTACGAGCTCATGGACGCCGATCCCCAGAGCTCCGGGCCCTTCTTCGAGCAGCTCTACCCCTTCCGCGCCGCGGCCGGCTCGCCCGAGAGCGTGCCCCTGCGCGACTTCGATCTGCCGGAGGCCCTCGCCGGCTGGCTCGCCGAGGACGCTGAGGGGGAGCGGACCCGGGCCGCGCTGGCGCCCACCCTGCTGGCGGAGGCCGACCAGGCCACGCTGGAGGCGGCGGCGGGGGAGCAGTTCGAGCGCTGGGCGCGGATCGAGGGCGTGCGCATCGCCGAGTACGCCCTGCGCGATCACACGGTCAACCAGATGCGCGTGCTGGCCGCGCTCAGCCTGATGCGCTCCGCCCCGGACAGCCTGGAGCAGAGCTCGGGCCGGACGCGCTCGCTGGTGGCGGCGGCGCTGGGTGAGACAGACGATCAGGCGCAGATCGCCTCCCGGCTGGACCCCTCGATCTTCGCGCTCCAAGGCGGCTTCGCCCTGCGCTACGAGGTGTTGCCGGCCTCGGTGACCTGGGCCTGGCTGGCGCGGCTGGGCCCCTGGTCGCCGACCGAGCTCGCCGCCTTGAGTGGGGACGCCCGAGCCTTCCTGGGGCGCCTGGCGCGGGAGGGGGCCGCGACGCTGCCGGGCGTGGATCAGGAGGCCCTGCTGCGCTGGGGAGCGGCGAACCTTCAAGCAGGAGTGGATCCGTCGAGCGTGGCCGAGGATCTGGCGCGGCTGGCGCTGCGGCGGCGGGTGCTGGGCCTGCCCGAGGGCGAGCGCGCTCGTGCTGAGACCTGGATCCTGCTGGACCACGTCCAGGACGCGGTGGGTTCGCTCCTGGACCCCAGCGGTCAGACCCGGCTCAGCCCCGCCGATCTCGCCGATCAGACGCGGGCCCGGTGGGTCGCCACCCTCAAGCGCCACGGCGCCATGAGCCGCCCGCTGGAGCAGGGCCTGGGGGCGGTGGACCCGACGGCGATCTGCACGACCGGGGACGGCGCGGCGGCGCTGTCGGAGGCCACCGTGGGCGCGGTGGAGCTGAACCTGATCCTGGACGCCCCGGCCGGGCTCACGGACGCGGGCGTGGCGCTGTGGGCGGCGCGCGGCCAGATCCCCGTGCTGGCGGTGGACGACCCGGAGCAGGCCCGGCCCACGCTGGAGCGCCTCGCCGATCTGCCGGGGGACAGGAGCCTTTATCGCGTGCGCTGGCGGCTGTGGAGCGGCTGGCACCTGCTGTGGGACGCGGTGGAGGTCCCCGGCGTCGGCACCCGGCTCGCCGGGCGGACCGCGGCGATCTGCGAGGATCTCACCCTGGTCTCCACGAGCCTGGCGCCCACGGTCCTGCGCGCCGGCCTGCTGGAGGGCGAGCTGCGCCCCACCACCCCCGCTCGCCGCCGCGATCTGCGCGGGGAGCGCCGTGAGGAGCGCCCACCCGCCCAGAAGGAGGCGGTAGAGCTGGAAGATGTGGCCGAGGACCTGATGGATCGCCCCGACGCCACCGCCGACCGCCTGGCGGGCGAGGAGGTCAGCGAGCGCACCCGCTGGCTCCGCGCCCTGGTGCGCCCGGCCCTGGACGCGCGGGCGGAGGGCGGGCTGCTGCTGATGGTGCTGGAGCTGGACGACGCGCGAAGGGCGCCGCCGCTGCGCGACTGGCCGCCTCGGACGCCCTATCTGCGGGCCACGGCGCGCGCGGGCCAGGGGGCGGCGCGGGGCGCGGGCTGGATCCTGTGGCTGGACGGCCCGGGGGGGCGGGAGGCGGTGCGGGCCGCCCCGGGCACGGCGCCGCGGGCCTCGGTGGCGGTGGGATCGGAGCTGCCGCGCTGGCGGCGCACCTGGACCACCGACTACCTGCTGATGGCCGGGCTCAGCGCCATCCCGTTGAACGTGGTCTGGAGCACCTGCGACAGCGCGCTGGCCGACGCTGACGTCGTCGCCGCCTGCGAGGACGAGGCCGTCACGACCAGCGCCCAGGGGGCGGGCCTGGAGCTGATGGGCGGGACGCGCATCAGCCTGGGGCCGGCGCCGCGCCTGGGCTTCGAGCTCGGCCTGCTGGCGCAGCTCGAGGCTACAACTCCGGGTGGATCGCTGCTCTACTCGGACGGGCTCGACTACGCCTTCGCCCTGCGGCCCTCGGGCGGGCTGGTGCTGGGGATCTCGCTCGCCCCCCGACCGGCGGGCCTCGCGCGGCGGAGCGGGAGCCCCTGGGGGGCCGAGCGCCCCGACGGGACCAGCCGCCTGGGGCGCGCGGAGCTGGGGCTGCGGGTCGGGCTGCTGGCCGGGCCGGGCTACAACGGCGCCGAGGCCACCGCCATCGCCGAGCTGTGGGGGGGCGCCGCCCTGCGCCGCGCTCGCGGAAAGAACAGCGCGCTCACGCCTTATTACCCTGCTTTTCTGCTCACGCCCTGGGCGCGCGTCGGCTACGGCTTCCCGCTGTTCACCGAGTCCAGCGACCTGCTCGTCCTGGACGAGCGGGCCACCCTGGTCATCGGCCTCCGCGGCGCGATCCGGGTGCAGGAGAAGGTGGAAGTCCCCGAGGTGGCGCCATGAGCGGGCCGCTGTGGGAGTCGAGGAATCTGTGTGATTTCGCACACATGGCCCTGCGGGCCTGGCTCGGAGAGCGCGCGGCGGAGGCGGGTTATCCCGGCCTTCCCGTAGCGGACGAGCGCTCGGCGGCGGGGGAGGGGAGCCGGCTGCTGCTCTGGCCCTACCGCCTCGCCCCCTGGCCCCGCCGGGTGGAGGGGACCGCGGAGATCCCGCTGCTGCGCGTCACCGACCGCCAGGCCGGCGTGCCCGAGCCCTGGCGCCAGGCGGGCCGGCGGATGACCCAGGCCCTCGACGCGCTCTGCCCGCCGCTGGCCAGCGGGCGCCCCCAGACCAGCCCCCCGCTCGCCCAGCTCCCCGCGCCGCTGCGCGCCTGGTACCAGGCCCAGGGCGAGGGCTGGCGCACCGGCGCCGAGGGGGAGGAGCGCGCCCGCCTGCCGGCGCTGATGTGGCGGCCGGCGTTCACGATGCGCACCAGCTACCTGGTCTTCGCCGAGACGCCGCCGGGGGCGACCGAGATCGGCGCCAGCCTGCTCTGCGCCGTCGCGCTCGCCCTGAACCGCGACCGCACGCTCCCCGTGCTCCTGCCCGGCCCGGCGCCCGAGCCCGCCCTCCTCGGGCTCCTCTCCGCCCTGGCCGAGGCGACGTCCGGCCCGCTGGCCGAGGAGCTGCGGGCCTCGGTCGCCGAGATCCAGGCGCCCGCGACCTGGAACCTCACGCTGGTCGCCTTCCCCGACGCCGATCGCGAGGACTGGAGCGCCGTCGCCCGCGCCCTGGGCCGCCCGCTCTCCCCCTGCGTCTCCCTGGCGCTGCAGCTCCCGCTGGGCTCGGGCCCCGTCCTGGCCTCGGCCTCCAGCGCGGCCGTGGTCCACTCCAGCACGATGGCGGCCTGAACCATGTCCATCACCATCCTCTGCATCGAACCCGACGCCCGGCCCAACACGCTCAGCCTCACGGTGGAGGAGGGCGAGGCCCTGCTGCTCTGCCTCTTGGAACCTGAAGGCGGCGGGAGCGGCGGGCGCGCGCTGCGGGCGACGGCCCTGCGCCGCCGGGAGGAGCCCCTTCCTTCCGGGGCCGAGGGCCTGCTGGAGCTCGGTGTGGTGCGGCCCGCGGGGGGGGCGCCCGCGCTGAGGGTGCTGGCCACCAACCCCCGCCGCCCGCTGGAGTGGGTGCGGCCCGAGGGGCGGCGCCACCTCACCCAGGGCGTGGAGCTGCGCCAGGCCGCCCGCTGCGAGCTGGCCTCCGACCCTCCCGTCACGCTGCAGCTCGCGCTCAGCGAGCGCGGAGGCGGGGCCGGGCTGGCGGTCTCCGGCAGCGGCACGCGGCGATCCAGCCGGATCTCGGCGACGAAGGGCGCGCTTTGGTTGCTGCCCACGGTCTGGGTGCTGCTGACGGACTTCTCCGATCAGGTCGTGGAGAACGCGCGGGACTTCGCCGTCAAGCTGGGCTTGACCCCGCGCATGGCGGGGACGCTGTCGGCGCTCTTCTTCCTGGCCCTGGGCAACATCGTGCAGTGGCGGCAGCGGGCGGCGATGACCGAGGCGGCGGCGCTCGAGCAGGAGCGGGCCGCGGACGCGCTGGGGGCGGCGCAGGCTGCGTCTCAGGCGGCGCTGGCGGGCGAGCAGGCCTGCCTGGCCGAGCGGGCGGACCAGGCGCTGCGTCTCGGAGAGCTGGCCGCCGAGCGCCAGATCCGGGCCTCCGCGGCGCTGGCGGCGGGCGCGTCGAAGGCCACGGCGCTGGCGCTGGGCGGGCGTCGCATGCAGGACGAGGCCACGCTGGCCCAGGACGCGCTGCTGCTGGCCGGGCTCACCGAGCAGGTGGTGGCCGGGATGTCCACGGTCGAGGCCCCCGCGGACGCCGCCCGCTGCCTGGAGCACGCCCCCCTGCTGGGCTCGGACCTGCCTCGCTACGCGCTGCTCTGGCACCCCGACCCCGAGCTCTCCTGCCCCGAGGGCTACCTGGCCGTGCGCGAGGGCAGCACGCTGGCCGGGCGCTGGGGCCTGTCGGCGCGGATCGCCGCCGCCCGCGGGATGATCCTCTCCGCCGACGGCGCGGCCGATCCCCGCCTGGAGGATCGGGCCGCGGCGGTCACCTTCCTGGAGACCCTGCGGGAGGTGCAGACCGCGCTGCTCACGGCCCGCACCGGCGCGCGCGCCCCCGTCGCGCCCAGCCAGGCCTCCCTGTGGACCCTGGCCCTCTACGGCGCAGTGGCCGACCTGCCCGCACCCGCCGAGGGGATGGCCGAGGTGGGCGCCGGGACCTGCGTCTCTGAGGCGCTAGATCAGTTAGTCACGCAGCAGGACGCCCCCGCCCCCGGCGAGCCCGTGCTCCCCAATCTCGTGGCCGTGGCTCTCGGCGAGCGCGCGCTCCCCCTGATCCCCAGCCCCTCCTGCCCCTGGCGCGAGGGCGCGCTCCAGGAGGGGGCGAAGCGGGCGCTGCTGGCCGCCAGCCGCCTCGCCTGGACCCTGCCTGTCGAGGGGGGCTGAGCCATGGCCATGCTCGTCGTGAAGTCCGCGCAGCTCCGCTGCTCCCAGGGGACGGCGCCCTCCTCGCTCACCGTGGTCCGCCCCCAGGTCACCTGCCAGGACAAGGACGTGGCCATCGTGGCCGACTGCGCGCCCAACACCAACATCGCGCCCTTCGGGCAGTGCCGCTCCACGGCCAACCCCGCCGTCCAGGCCGCCACCGCCGCGGCCGGCGGCGCCCTCACCCCCGTCCCCTGCGTCCCCAACACGCCGAAGCCCTGGAGCCCCGGGTGCGCGAAGCTGGAGATCGCCGGCCAGAGCGCGCTGAGCGACGCCTGCAAGCTCCAGTGCCTGTGGTCGGGCGTCATCGAGATCTCGAACCCCGGACAGACCCTCTGTGAGGTCCCATGAGCACCAGCCGAACGAAGAAGTCCAAGAAGGCCCCGCGCGTCCCCGCCGTCGTCACCCCTGGCCTGGAGGAGACCTTGCAGGCCCTCGATGACGGGATGGTGGCCTTCGTCTACGTCCCCCAGAACACCGACGGCCTGCCCGAGCTCGTGGCCGCGCCCGACGAGGTCCCCGCCAGCGAGCTGGGCCGCCTCCTGTCCGAGTATGACCTCTCGTCCATGGTGCTGGGCGAGATCCGGCGCGGGCCGGGCGGGCTGGTGATCCTGGCCAACGTGGTCGACAACCCCAGCTTCGAGGAGCACCTCCGCGGCCCGCTGGCGGAGCTGGTGCCCTCGCTGGCCGAGGCGGAGGTGCGGGAGGAGGGGAGTTCCCTGGAGGAGTCTTCCGAAGATATGGATGTGGATGCGCATATGAAGACAGAGGAGCCTCTCCCGGTGGAGGTCCCGGCCCCGCCCCCGCCCCGGCCGCCGCCGCCCCGCCCCCTCGCCGAGCGCCTGGACCTCGCGCTGCGGCGCCACCCCGCCGTCGCCGAGGCGCTGGACGCGCTCTCCGCGGCCCGCCACGCCCTGGAGGAGGCCCGTCGCCCGGCGGTCGGGCTGCTGGGCCCGCTGGAGGTGGAGCGTCAGAGCTTCCTGGGCGCGCTGACCCAGATCGACGAGAACACCAGCGTCGCCGGCATGAAGGACGCGCTGCGCATCCTTCCCTCGCTGGTGGCGGCGGAGCGGGCGGCGGCGCCGTTGCGCGCCTGGCTTGCCCCGCTGGAGGGCGCCGTCCACCGGGCGGCGGAGCGCGCGGAGGCGTCGGCGCGGGGGGCGGCGGCCGAGGATCCTGCGTTGTTCGCCCTTGTCGGGGAGGCGGGTGCGGCCCTGCCCTGGTCCGGGGCGCCGCGGGTGGCCTCTGCGGACCCCGCGGCGGCGGCGGCGGCGGTGTCGGCCGTGGCCGCGCGAGCGCCCGCGCTGCGGGAGTCGGCGAAGAAGTACCGCATGGTCGCGCAGAGCCGGGCCTGGGGCGAGGTGGTGAGCGGCACGCTGTCTGGCGAGGTGGAGGTGCTTCGCACGGCGGCGTTGGCGGGCCTGTCCGTCCCCGACGCGGCGCGGGCGCGGGCGTCGGTGGAGGCCGGGCTGCCGGCGCTGTTGGACGCGCTCTCGGCGGCGCGTCACGCGCGGCAGTGGGCGGACCGTCTGCCGCCGCAGGCGCGGGCGAACGCGGAGCAGAGCCAGGCCCGGGTGTGCGCGGAGGCGACGAGCTGGCTGCTGCTGGCGTGGGGGCTGGGGGTGCTGGCGAGGTGAGGGGAGAGGGCGAACCCATAGTGTGACTATTTTTTTTTTCAGAGAAATACATGCTCTGCATGTCTTCCGGTCGCCTCGGTCTCCTGTCAGGATGAGATTGAGCCTCGGGGCATGTCGCCCAGGGCTCAGCCCCATGATGACTTTCACCGAGAGGTGCCCTTTGCGCACGTCCAACGGTCAGCCCAAGGTCCGCGTCCTGCCCTTCATCGCCAAGATGCAGCTCCAGACGGACGGCACGACCACCCCGAGCTACATCGACATCGAGCTCCCCGAGGCCCTGGAGTTCGGGCCCTGGCTCGAATCCGTTCAAGTTCAAACTTCTACAGAGAACAGGACGACCCAATTCACCTGGCGTGTCGTCTTCTGGTGGAGCATCGACGGTCGGCGCTGGAACGGGCCGGTGGACCTGTTCTCGGCGGTGTCGGCGAACCAGGACGTGATCCAGACGGCGTACTCCACCACGACGAACTTCGGGATCCAGATGCGCTACGGCCTCGCGGTGGCCAACGCGAGCGGCACCAACATAGAGCGCGCCGTGTGTTCGGCGGTCCTCGTCTTCACCTTCAAGAGCTGAGGGAGGTCGCCATGCACATGATGGTCTGGAAGATCCTGGACAAGGTCACGCTCACCCGCGACAGCGTCGCCGACCTGAGCGGGGCCTTGGATATCGGCGAGTTCACCGAGCTCCACGTCGTGGTCACGGTCCACAGCGGCTCCGAGGGGGAGGCGCCCAAGCTGTGCGTGCGGCATGCGCTGACCAACGAGGAAGGTTCCTACGTGGACTTCGCGAGTGTCTGCGAGGTGTCGCTGAGCGCCGCGGGGGTGAGCTGGTTCTCCACTCAGAGCTTCACCCGCTACGTGAGCTGGTCGCTGTCGGGCGCGCTCGCCGGAGAAGCGACCGTGAGCCTGGACCTGATGGCGAAGCGCCGGTAGACTGGAGGGAACCATGAACCGCGTCGTCTCCTCTCGCGAATCGCGCCTTCAGTCGGGTCCTCCGGCCAGCCCGCTGGTGGGCTTCGACCGGCTGTGGGTGGAGCTGAAGCAGCGGGAGGCCCGCCTGGCCTCCTGCTGTGGTCAGGAGCGGGACCCGACGCCGACGATCTTCCGGGATCCGAGCCGGTTGCCGAAGGTCTCGGAGACGATGCGGAAGGACCCGATGCCGCCGCCGGGCCCTGTGCCGAGCGTGTGGGTGGAGTACGAACGACGGCAGGCGCGAGAGCAGGGTCCGAAGGTGGAGACCGGCGCGGGCGAGGGCGGCTGCGCCTGTCAGGACAAGCCGAAGCCGAAGCCGAGGCGCGCAGGCCCGGACGCGAGCGGCGTGCGGCAGGTCTCGGGGGAGTGGGTGGGGCGGGTGCTGTCGCTGCCGGCGGAGACGCGGCGGCAGATCGAGGGGAAGACCGTCCACGTCGATCCAGAGGCCTGGCATGCGGTGCAGGCCGCGTTGAAGTCTACCTTGCATTGGGGGCGGATCCGCAGAGATGTGGCGAAGCGGCGGGCGCGGATCTGGTCTGCGAAGGCAGAGGAGGTCCAACAGGCTCGAGATCCGTGGTCGAAGAATGGGTATGCTCGGCCTTCTCAGGCGAACGCACCAGATTCCATCAAGGCGCTCTCCAACGACTGCTGCGCGGAGGTGATCTGGGTGGAGGACGGTTATCGGTACGTGGACGTCGAGCGAGGCGACGATGACGCGACCGGGAAGGCCAACCTGATCTTCGACCACGTACTGAAATCCGGGGAGACGGCGGAGGTGTACCTCGTCATCGACCCCTGGCGCACGCTGAGACAGGCGTTCCGCTGGATGAACGGCCTGCTCCCAAAGTACACGGGCGCGGAGACCTGCATCGGGGATGTGCGGATCTATCTTCGACGAGGCCAGACCTGGACCGGGCGAGAGGAGGGGGTTGTCCTGGAAACCACGGGCAGCGGCGCGCCAACGGGCCCCGCAGGGGGCTACGATGTTGGAGTAACGATGCAGAATCGGTGGAGGGCTCCTGGAGAGAACGCGTACAAGGTCGAGGCCGTCTTCGCGTTGCGTGGGCTCTCGGGGGCGTCGAGCTCTCCGCTGGTGATCGGGGCCTATGGAGACGGCGATGATCCGCTCCTGGATGGCCGCGACCTCAGGCCAACCGAACCCCAGTTCCGCGACCCCCGGCGCGCGCTCTTCATCGCGGACTGCTGCTACGTCCAGGTGTCCAACCTCCAGATTCGTGGATTCGGGGTTGGAATTGCCGTGACAGGGGCATCTCGCCACCATGTCTACAGCGATCTCTCGCTTTATGACCACGCAAGCGGGGGGATTGGCTTCGGCATCAACGAGGACTACGCCACCCTGTACAGAGACGAGAACGGGCTGGACAGCAGTCTCAGCGGCGCGGAGCTCAGCGAGGCGCTCGCGGAGCTGGGCGTGTATCCTGAGGACATCGTCGTCGCGGACTCCAGGCTGTGGTCCATCGGATACGACACCGGCTGCCAGGACATCGGGCTGGGGCACCTGTCTACGAACTGCACCATCCTTCGGAACACGCTCTCTGGGGACGATGTGCGCGGGGTGGACGGGATTACGGGGAATGGTGCCTCTTCAGGGCACCTGATCGACTCCAACACCATCATGACGCATGGGAAGTACTGTCGGAGCGAGACCCGCACGGTCGACCTGCTCTTCTACTCCGGTGCGCTGCCGGTCGGCGCGGTGTTCACCGATACGCCGAGTTGTACCTCCATGGCCCCTGAGCTCGTGTACCGCTGCAGCCCCTCGCTCCCGAGCGAGTCCGCATGCCAGGAGACGGAGTACGGGTACGTGCTCACGCGCGTGAAGGCAGGTGACAGCCTCCCCGATGGGATGGAGGGATTCGGGGAGGACGGCATCGACCTGAAGAACGTACGCAAGCGTACCCCCTCCTCGGAGGATGTGACTGTGATCACGGGCAACACGATCTACGGCAACACAGGGTTTGGCGGGGTCTGCATCGCGGATGCCTCGCAGGGGGTTCACATCTGCCGCAACCGGATCTTCATGAACGACATCGGCGTGCTGGTGACCAACGGCCCCAATGGTGCCTGGCACCGGCCGGACAACTACCACGAGGAGAAGACAGAGAATGTCTACATCTACCGGAACGTGATCTACATGAACCTGCTGAACGGGGTGAAGGTCGTCTCGGACTTCGCCAAACCTTACACGGATGAGGAGGCGGCGGCGAGAGGGATACCCGAAGAGAAGAATGTGGAGGTGGACTTCGACGTCGAAGGGGTGTATCTCGTCAACAACACCATCGCGCACAACTATTACGCGGGGGTAGACATCGCGGAGTCCGGTGGACATGGTGGTACCGATTCGGCACACGTGGACGACGTGCATCTGCACAACAATCTGTTCGCGAGGAACAATCAGACCCCTGCCACCGTGACTTTGGAGGACAACGTCAGCATTCAGGTCTCCTTCAGCCAGTGCAGCCCGAGCACCGGTACCTTCTCGATGGACTACAATGTCTATGTCGGGTGGGATGACGGTGAGACGACACTGTCTAAGGTGATCTCCGTCGGTGGTGGCAAGTACAGCCTCAGCGCATTTCAGACACTCTGGACATCCCTGGAGCTCCAAGGGCAGCAGACAGACGACCTGGGTGAGGTCGATCTGGCGTCGGAGGATGAGTTGTTGGATCTGGCAGATACGAGGGGCGATCTGGAGAGCGCCATTGGAACGATGACCTTCGATTCCGTCTTGGGCCTCGACTATGACATCGGGAGGAGATCCATCTGTGCTGGAAGCGCTGATGCGGCCTATGTCACCGCCTGGTACGACGCTTACGGGGGGACGATCGAGGTCTGGCAGGACTACGAGGGCGTCGCCTCTGAAGGGCTGGATGTGGGCGCCTTCGAGGTCATTGGGTATGACGAGGTAGATTACGATGCTCGCTTCTAACGCTCTCACCTTCCGTTCTATCGTGGTGATCCCTCCGCTCGTGATGACCTTTGGCTGTTCAGGTGCCGGCAAGATCGTAGACACTGGGCGCGAGACTGAGGAGGACAGCCCGTCTGCTTCGGACACCGATCCTTGCGCGGACATCCTGTGGTTCCCCGACGCGGATGGGGACGGCTTCGGGGACGCGGAGAGCACGCCAGTCTCCGCCTGCGAGGCGCCCGAGGGGATGGTCTCTTCGCAGGAAGACTGTGACGATTCGGACCCGAGCGTCTATCCTGGCGCCCCGGAGATCTGCATGGACGGTGTCGTCACGGACTGTATGGGTGCTGACGAGAGCGCATCGGATCAGGCGTGCCCTGCCAGCGGGCCCTTTGATCTGACATACGCAGATACGAAGTTGCTCGGATCGGAGGAGAGCGATGCTGGGGGCCGCAATGTATGGGGCGCAGGGGACAACAATGGAGACGGTTTTGCGGACCTGCTTGTCTGGACGAGAACTCCAGGTGTGGCGCTGGTTGAGGGACCCGTGAGCGGACGACTGGCCCTCTCGGAGGCCCAGGCATTCGTCTACACGGAGAGCGAGGTTGCGCCCGGGGGAGATCTGGATCTGGATGGGTATTCAGATGTCATGACGAGTCTTTATGATACGGCCCAGTCCGCGCTGGTCCTGTATGGTCCCCTCTCTGGAGAGGTGTCCTTCTCGGAGGCTCCTGCCTTGTATAGCACCTACAGTGTCGATCTGGATACCTACTGGACGGACATTGATGACAACGCTGGGCTCAGGGTGGCTGCGCCCGGTGACCTGAACGGAGACGGTTGGGGTGATGTTCTGGTGGGCGCTCCCACATACAGCGGGGACTTTCCATCTAGTGAAGAGGGTGGTTGTCCTGGGGTTCTGGACGAAGCCTATCCTGATGGGGCCTACTTCGGAGCGACCTACGTGATCTATGGCCCTGTCACGGCAGATCGCGATCTGTCAGCATCCGACGGTCTCCTACTTGGCGAGAGTAAGGGCGACGGAGCTGGATTTTATCTTGCGGAGGTTGGTGATCTGGACGGAGATGGAATGTCCGATGTCTTTGTTGGCTCTGCAACCCAGTGTGAGGGGGGGGACTATGCGGGGGCAGCCTATGTGATTCTAGGGCCAGCCAGCGGAGACCGCGCCCTGGCGGATGCTGAGATGAAGTTGATCGGATCTGCGACGCCAGGAGGGGGCGCCATGCCCCTCTCTGGTGCTGGCGACACCAACGCAGATGGGTATCCCGATCTGCTCGTAGGTGCGTCAGACTACGATGGTCGCGCGTCAGGGGGGGGGCGAGCGATGTTGGTCCTGGGACCGCCGGGGGCGGACCGCTCCCTGAACGCTGCGGACGCGATCTGGGTGGGTGAGACCTACGCGCGCGTGGGCAAATCCGTTGCCAGTGCAGGCGATGTCGACTTGGATGGGTGCTCGGACATCCTCATCGGCGCGACGAACCATGCTTATGATGAAGATGCAGGACTTAATCAGGACGACAACGGAGCCGCGGCTCTCGTGTATGGACCGATGAGCGGGACGACGAGCTTCTCCAGTCTCAGCACAGTGTTCCTGGGTCCGAACCACAACGATCGCATCGCCGAGTCCGTCGCTGGCGCCGGCGATGTGGACGCCGACGGTCTCCCCGACCTCCTCATCGGCGCCCGTTACGACGATGAAGCCGGCGAGGACGTGGGCGCCGCCTACCTGATCTACGGATCGAGCCCCTTCCTGTCCGGGACCTTCGGCCCCTGATCTGTACAGGGGCTAGGTGTCATCTGGGGGTAGGTGTCGGATCATCGGGCAGGTCGGGCAGGTGAGTCGGGCAGGTGTCGGGCAGGTGTCAGGTTGATCTCGGGCAGGGCAGGTGCAGGGCAGGGCAGGTGTCAGGTTGATCTGATTTCCATTTCAATAAATCTTCGCGGTGTAGTGCAATTATGTTGAGTCTTTGGCCTATTCTCAAATTGTGAGAGACTCACATCCAGCGAGCTCGCAAGGGGCATCACCATCTCCGCTTAGGCAGACGAGTCCCCCCCGCCCCGTCCTCCCCCGCCTCGCCCCCTCGCCGAGCGCCTGGACCTCGCGCTGCGACGCCACCCCGCCGTCGCCGAGGCGCTGGACGCGCTCTCCGCGGCCCGCCACGCCCTGGAGGAGGCCCGTCGCCCGGCGGTCGGGCTGCTGGGCCCGCTGGAGGTGGAGCGTCAGAGCTTCCTGGGCGCGCTGACCCAGATCGACGAGAACACCAGCGTCGCCGGCATGAAGGACGCGCTGCGCATCCTTCCCTCGCTGGTGGCGGCGGAGCGGGCGGCGGCGCCGTTGCGCGCCTGGCTTGCCCCGCTGGAGGGCGCCGTCCACCGGGCGGCGGAGCGCGCGGAGGCGTCGGCGCGGGGCGCGGCGGCCGAGGATCATGCGTTGCTCGCGCTGATCGGAGAGGCGGGTGCGGCCCTGCCCTGGTCCGGGGCGCCGCGGGTGGCTTCTGCGGACCCCGTGGCGGCGGCGGCTGCGGTTTCGGCCGTGGCCGCGCGTGCGCCCGTGCTGCGGGAGTCGGCGAAGAAGTACCGCATGGTCGCGCAGAGCCGGGCGTGGGGCGAGGTGGTGAGCGGCACGCTCTCGGGCGAGGTGGAGGTGCTGCGCACGGCGGCGTTGGCGGGTCTGTCCGTCCCCGACGCGGCGCGGGCGCGGGCGTCTGTGGAGGCCGGGCTGCCGGCGCTGCTGGACGCGCTCTCGGCGGCGCGTCACGCGCGGCGGTGGGCGGACCGTCTGCCGCCGCAGGCGCGGGCGAACGCGGAGCAGAGCCAGGCCCGGGTGTGCGCGGAGGCGACGAGCTGGCTGCTGCTGGCGTGGGGGCTGGGGGTGCTGGCGCGGTGAGGGGGAGGGCGCCCCCTACGCGTCTCCCTCGCCGCGCAGGGTGACGAGGAGCGCGTCGAGCTGCTCGAGCTGCTCAGGCATCCCCTCGGTGCTCCCGGAGGCGATGGCCTCTTCGAGCGCCTCCTTCGAGGGGTAGAGGTCGTGCACGATCACCCGCGTATGACCACCGCGCTCCTCGAAGGTCACGGTGGTGATGGCTCCCCCCTCGTCCCCCTCGTCGTTGGTCCAGACGATGCGGACGTGCGGCGTCACCTCGAGGTACCGGCCGAAGAACTCCGCCTGCTGATCGGAGCCGTGGACGCCGAACACCAGCCGGTACCGGCCCCCGACCCGGACGTCCAGCTCGCAGGCCAGCAGGAAGATGGGGGCCGCCCTGGGCACCCACCAGCGTTGAAACAGCTCGGGCCGCGTCCACGCCTCGAACACGAGGCGCGCCGGGCCGCGGATGGTCCGGCTGACGACGAGCTCACGGTCGGACGGCCGCTCCACGGTCGCGCGGTGGGTCGGGGGGGTGGCCTCAGTCTCTCTTGCGTCCATCGATCCTCTCCTGTTGTTCGAGCTCGGACACGATCCTCTCCATCTCGTCGAAGCGGGCGTCCCAGAGCTGGCGGTACCGCTCGAGCCACGCCGCCTCGTCCTCCAGCCGGGCCGGGCCCAGCCTGCAGGTCCGCACCCGCCCGACCTTCTCCGTGGTCACGAGCCCGGCCCGCTCCAGGACGCTGATGTGCTTCTTCATGCCCGTCAGCGTCATGCGGAACTGTTCGGCGAGCGCCGTGATCGAGGCGTCCTCCCGCCCGAGCTGCTCCAGGACCCCACGGCGGGTGGCGTCCGAGAGCGCGGAGAAGGAGGCGTCGAGGCGGGTTTGCGAATGGTGAACCATGCGGTTCAGTAATTAGCGCAGGAGCTGGTGAGGTGCAAGATCAAAGAAGGCGGACTGCGCACCGGCCGCGAGAGGCGGCGAAGAGGTGCCGCCTTCATCGTGGATCCGGTGCGCTTCGGATCAGGGCCCGCGTACTCTCGGGAGGGGTGCGTGGCCCCGCTTCACTTCCCGTAGAAGAAGCTCCAATAGGTCGGGCATGAGCTCTTGGTGGATTGGCACACCGTGCTGCCGCTCCCCGCGACGGCGCAATTCGCCCCCATCGCGTTCCCCTCGTGAAGGCCAATCACAGGCGCCCCTGCGTCGTTGGCGCCAACGTAGATGATCAGCGCGTGATGTTGGACAGGGTCGTGCTTCCCCGTCTTCGGGTTGTACCGCGTGGGGAACACGCAGACGTCTCCCGGCTGAATGGGGACGCCACCCGACGGCTGAATCTGTGTATAGCCCAGTCCGCCGACACCCAGGCCAGACAGTGTCCACGGAGGAGGCGAGGGTATGGTATCGGGGTTCACGCCAAGCACTCCTTCCGCGATGGTACGCGCCTTCTCAACCCCCACACGAACAATGGCGTTGGCATAGATGCCACACCATTGGGTCTTGAAGAAGCCGGCTTTCCTTTCCTCTACTTTCAGTGCCGAGTTAGTGAGCGCCCAGTTGTAGTCGGAGAACTCCGCCTTCAGGCCAGCCTGGTTCTTCACGACCACGTGCTGATCCAGCAACTCCGTCAGGTGCTGGTGTCCCCTGCGCTGGTTGTTGCGGTCGGGCTGATCGATGGCGATCCCTCTATCCTTGGCATCATCCCACGCCCCCTCCGCGGCCTCCAGGATGTACTTACGTGCCTGACAGTGGTCTCTCACGCCATATTGGAACATCTCTGCGCAGGCTGCGGCCTCCGCCGCGGTGTACTCCAAGAGGCCTGCTCTGGCGCTGAGGGTCAGCGTAGCGACGACGGCGAGGAAGGGGGCGAGCTTGAAGATCCTGCTCATCATGCCTCCATGTTGCTGAACGTACGATGGGGAATGGGGGCGGGGAGTCCTCTGGGGCGGCCTGGCCAGGACGGGAAGAGGACGGTGTGGAGGGGAGACTGGTCAGTATGAGTCGATCTTGAGCGGTAGCGCGATCAACCGACCAGTCTCGAAATATCTCTCCGGTTACCCCCAACAGGTCCAGGCTGATGTCAGGCTCACCCTGTAAGCGCGCCCGCTCCGCCCGCCTCGCCACCGCGTCCTCCCCGCGCCGACCTCTGAGCTCTCTGAGTCTCTGTGGTGAACCCGCCCGATCAGGTGGGTCCACCAGGCTGAATTGTCAGCCTGATGCCAGACTTTTAGGGCGATCAACCACAGAGACTCAGAGCGCTCGGAGGTCGACGCGAGAGAGGGAGGGGCGGGGCGAGGGGTCGGCGCCGCGCTCGACGGGAGGGGAAGGGGCTTCGCCGTCTGGGGCGGAGATGGGGCTGAGGGGTCCGTCGTGGCCGTCGATGGGGGCGGGTGGTGCCGTGGTATGGTCCTGCTCAGGTCGAAGAAGGAGAAGCCCCGATGATGTCGCTCTGGCTCCCGATGGTGCTGGCTCTGGGGCTCGATGACGCCGGACGTAGCTGGATGGAGGCGCATGCCATCCCCCTCCAGGCTGTGCAGGCGGGCTCGGGATTCGAAGATCTGAGGCCGCTGGGGGAGCGCCTCGCGGGGGCGCGGGTGGTGGCGCTGGGGGAGTGTACGCACGGCAGCCGGGAGGTGTTCCAGCTCAAGCACCGCCTCACGGAGTATCTGGCGGCGGAGCAGGGATTTTCGGTCTTCGGGATCGAGGCGAGCATGCCCGACACGCTGGCCGTGGACGCCTATGTGCATGGGGCGGAGCTCGAGGTGGACGAGGTGGTCCGCGGGATGGGCTTCTGGACCTGGTCCACCGAGGAGGTGGCCGCCATGGCCTCCTGGATGCGGGAAGAGAACCGGCGACGGGAGCGCCCGCTTCAGTGGTGGGGCTTCGACCTCCAGAACCCCCAGAGCGGGTTGGAGCAGCTCGCGATCCTGTTGGAGGGCGACCCGGCGCTGCAGCAGGTGAAGGCGCTCCAGGGACGGATGAGCACGGGCGACTTCGCGGCGACCGGCCTCACGCTCCCCGGCGTGCAGGTCGCGGGACGCCATCTGGTGCTCTCGGGGCGGATTCGGACGAAGGACATCGAGGGCGGCTGGGCCGGGCTGTGGGTGCGCGCGGACGGGGCCGAGGGACAGGTGCTGGCCTTCGACAACATGGCGGACCGCGGGCCGAAGGGGACAGAGGGCTGGGAGACCTACACCATCGAGATGGACATCCCGGCGGAGGCGGAGCGCGTGGTCTTCGGCGTCGTGCAGGTGGGGATGGGCCAGGGCTGGTACGACGGGCTGGAGCTCCGCCTGGACGGGAAGGTCTGGACGCCGCCGGAGGCGGTGGACCTCGACTTCGCGCGCTGGGAGCCCCGCGCCGTGGAGAGGTCAGGCCAGGCCATCCGGGGGGACGCGGAGCGCTGGGTGGCGGGCGGGGTGGGGTACACCTTCGGGCTCGACGGGGGCGCGCTGCGCGTCGCCACGGGGGGCACGGGTCCGCTGAGGATCGCCGAGGTCGAGGCGCTGGCGAAGGAGCTCGAGCGGCGCGCGGCGCAGGATCCGGCCCTGGCCCTGCCCGCCCGGCTCGCGCGCACCGTGGTCCAGGGGGTGGAGGTCGCGGCCTCCAATCGGCGCGGCTCGAGCGTGCGCGATCGGGCCATGGCTGACAACGTGCTGTGGTTGTTGGAGCACACGGACGCGAAGCTGGTGCTGTGGGCGCACAACTACCACGTCTCGCGGCGCGAGGGCTGGATGGGCGCCTGGCTGGCCGAGGCGCTGGGGGACGCCTACGTGCCGCTGGGCTTCGCCTGCGGGAGCGGCAGCTACACCGCCTTCGACGGGGAGGCGGGCAGGCTCGGCGCGTTCCCGCTCACCTCGCCGCCTGAGGTGAGCGTGGAAGCCATGCTGGGCCCGATCGGGCGACCGCGGCTCCTGATCGACCTCCGGGAGGTCGGAGAGGACCCGGCCGCGGCCTGGCTGAAGAGGCCGCTGAAGATGCGTGACATCGGCGCGCTCCGGTCCGAGGATCAGTTCGGCGACTCGCGCGTGGTCCAGGACTACGACCTGCTGGTCTACCTGGACCAGACCACCGCGGCGGTACAACTGCCGGTGGAGTCGCGATAGGGGCTCTCGACGGTCCACGCCCGGCGCTCCCACATGAGGCGGGCGTTTCCGGCGAAGGGGTCGAGGATCTCCGACGACAGGTGGCGGAACCAGCGCCCGTCGAGGTCCAGGTCCACGTCCGGGGTGCAGGGGTCGTCGGGGAAGGGGTAGGCCATGCGCGGCGGGGAGGGTTCCAGGAGATGGCTGGGTCCTCCGGCCGGACCGTGCCCGCCCAGGGCGCGCGGGGGCCGGGGAGGCCCCGCACCACGTCGAAGGGCACCGCCCCCTGCGCCCACGCCGCCCGGAGGGCTGGACCCTTGCCGGGGAAGTCCCAGACGAAGTTCGCGCCGCCGATGTGACAGATACGGATCTGCATCGGGCGCCTCTATCGCGCACGGACGCGCGCTGCGCGGTCCACACCTCCGGTCACCGATCCTGCTACTCTGTCTGGGGGTCGCCTGTACCATGAAGCTCGTGTCTGTCGCCTCCGTCTTCGCGCTGACGCTCGTCGTAGGGCTGGGATCGTTCTTTGCCGGCAGGAAGAGCGCCCCGCCCTGCGCGGAGACGGACCCTTCGAGCGCTCCCCAGGCGAAGCGGGCGGGCGAGCGGGCTCGCGCTACGCCTCGGGCCGCCTCGGGGGGCTCCTGTGAGGCGCGGCTGGCGGACGCGGTCGCGGAGATCCAGACCTTGAACGACGCGATCGAGGAGCTGGAGACCGAGATCTACGGGACGCCGATCGCCTGGTCGGACGCGACCCCCGAGGTCTTCCGCCCGGCGAAGTTCGAGGAGATCATGCGCCGCGCGCTCGAGGAGTGTGACGTGGATCTCTCCCTGGTCCGCTTCGAGTGTGGTGAGCCGCCCTGCTACCTGATCGCCCGGCGCCCGGAGCTGACCCACTCCTCGGAGGACGACTGGTGGAGGCGCCTGCAGGGCTGCGCGGTCTGGAAGGAGGCCTACCCCTCGGGCTCGGTCTCGATGTCCACCGACGCCATCGACTGCCCCGACGGGACCGAGGAGGGCTTCCTCCTGCTCTCGCCCACGCCCGAATGGCTCCTGGAGGACGAGGCCAGTCAGGACAACTACTTCAAGCGCTTCCAGGCCCGGTCGGCCACCGCCAAGGAGCGGTGGGTCTGCGGGGGGTGTGTTACTATTTTAGTTAGTTCATCTCGGCGAGGCCCAACCCGAGGGCCCTGAGGCGGCGTGACAGCGGTCCTGGACAGTGACGCTTGTCACCGGATCCGAGGCGCCCAGACGGCCTCCCGGTCCGACCTGCATGTGAGGATAGGGTGCGTTCTACGGGGATCACTCTGGGATGGTCCGCTCCCTGCGCCGGGTTGGCACGCGGCTTGCTTTTCAGGGCTGTGTCAGCGGCAAGCTCGCTGCTTCCACCCACCTGATCCCTGTAGGAGCCCCCCATGCGCAGCATCATCACCCTCATCACGCTCTCGACCCTCAGCGCCGGCTGCATCGACCTCGAGGGCCTCAAGGGCATCGGCGACCCGGACAGCGGTGAGGACACGGCCGGCGGCGAGGACACGGACAGCGGCGAGGACACGGCCGGCGGCGAGGACACGGCCGTCCCGACCGGCACCGCCGAGATCCGCTTCCTCAGCCTGAGCGCCACCGTGACGCTCCACGCCGACGCCCAGCGCGGCGCCGACGCGGTGGAGCGGGCGCTGACCCCGTTCAGCGGCTCGGCCTTCCAGGAGGTCGCCGCCGGCGCCTATGACCTCTACGCCACGAACGACGGCGGCGAGCTGGTCCGCAGCGAGGGCGTCATCCTGGCCGATGGCGGCCACTACTCCGTCGCCTACACCCCCTCCGGCGCGCTGCTCGTCACTGAGACCGGCGAGGGCGACCTGCCCGAGAACCACACCCGCATCACCTACATCAACCTGCAGGCGGACTCGAGCGTCACGGGCGACCTCAGCTACTACGACTACACGTCAGCGGCGTGGACGGACCCCAGCCAGATCTTCACCCTGGCGACCCAGGAGAGCTTCACCGACGACTTCGCCTTCATCACCACCGCCGCCCAGCTCGACCTGCAGTTCGAGGGGCTGGACGACCTGGTGGTGAACTGGAACACCGCCGCTTTCATGCAGATCGGGGTGGGCACCTCGATCAACGTCTACTTCTGGAACGAGGGCGACTGTTCGTATGGGTCCACGACCTGCAGCCCGATGATCCTCGGCCAGCTCGCCGACGGCACCACCGCCACGGTCGCCCACATCACCGAGCCCGGCTACGAGTGGAGCCGCTGAGACGCGCGGCGTCCGGACGCGGGTTATGCCGCTCGGGTGAGCACCACCCGCGTCCGCCGCCAGATCCGCGCCCCCCGGGCCCTCGTCTACCGCGCCCTGCTGGACGCCGACGCGGACGGCGGGACCCGTCTGGAGGCCGTCCACGAGGGGCTGCCGCCCGGGGTGGCGCCCGCGGACAACGAGCTGGGGTGGACCCTGTCGCTGGGGAAGCTGGCGTCGCTGGTGGAGGGGCAGGGGGCTGGGGGGCTGGGGAGCTGAGGGGAGAGCGCTGTCGTGCCGGGAGCCTGTGGTATGATGAGAACTGCCCGATGTGGGCCCGAGTCTCGTCCCCCCAAGTCACCAGGAAGAGGTGTTCATGTCTGGTCGTGGATATGTTGTGAAGGCGCTCCATCTGGCCGTCCTGACGGCGACGCTGCTGGCCCCGTCCACCCCCTTCGAGCCCGAGGCCCACGCGCAGGCTGGCCGGGGACGGGTCGGGGTCCGAGTGTACGTCATCGACATTCACCAGAGCAGCGGGCCCGCCACCGTGGTCGGGGTCGCCGTGGCGACGGGCCCCACGAGCTACACGGACGCCAGCAGCACGGTCTGGGCGGCCAACTCGCTCTACTGGTTCTGGGACACAGGCTCGGCCTTCCCGACGGGCAACCCGGGCGGTGACGACGGCTTTCGCCTGTCGGTCGCCGTCGATCAGGGCGACATCACCGACTACGAGCCCGGCGACGCGGACTTTGTCTATGACAACGACCCCTTTGAGACCTTCAGCGATGACGTGGGGATCATGGGGGGCACCAAGCGCTTCAAGATCTGGAGCGTCCCAAACAGCGGCTCGCCCGAGCTGATCGGCTACCTGAAGGAGTTCGAGCCGAGCTACGACCTCTCGTGGTTCGGCTTCGAGAGCCAGGTCTCCGAAGAGGGGTACTTCGAGCTCGAGGTGGGCGACTCGCACTGGTGGTTCGAGCCGACCACCGGGACCTTCAACGAGGACGACATCGGCGTCTGGGACCACGAGCCTCGATAGCGAGCTCAGAACGCCACGTCCGAGGCGACCGAGTACCACAGGTCGCCATCGACGCTCATGGCCTCGTCCCAGGCGCCGTCCAGCGGGTAGCGGACGGCCTCGCCGCCCTCGTTGAAGTAGTCGGCGTACCAGTCGCCGGCGGGATCATGGACGATCCAGCTCTCGTCGTCGTAGCCGATGATGACGGTGACGTGGCCGGCGCTGGTCCACCAGCCGTGGACGGCCACCGGGCGCCCTGCGTCCAGCTGGGCGCGGATCCCGGCCCGCGTGCCGGTGGTGGTCCAGTCGGCGTAGAGGCCCTCCGCCTCGTAGAGCTCGGCCAGCGCGGACGGGCTCTGCCCCTGAGGCTTGCCGTAGTCGAGGTAGAGCGTGTCCGGGGTGACCGATCCGGGGTTCCAGGTGTCCACGATCATCGCGCCGGAGGTGATGCCACAGGTGGAGCCGGGCTCGTAGACGTTGTAGTACTGGTAGAAGTAGGGCACGTCCAGCTCGACGCCGTCGGCGGAGACGATGATGGTCACGGTGTCGGTGGCCACGACGGCGCCGTCCGCGTCGTAGCCGCTCAGGGTGACCACCCGGGCGTAGCCTGTCCCGTTGAAGGTGTAGGAGAGCGTGTCGCTGGCGGCCGGGTCCCAGGCCTCGCCGAGGGAGTAGCCGTCCGCGTCCAGACCCACGGTCGCCACGCCGGAGGCCGCGATCTGGAAGGTGACCGGGTTCTCCACGGTGGCCCCGTCCGAGGGGGAGAGCAGGGTGACGCTGGCCACCTCACCCTCGCCCTCACCCTCGCCGGTGGCCGTGTCTTCGCCGACCTCCTCCTTGGGCCCGAAGCGGAGGGTGGCCTCGTCGCAGGCGCCGAGGGGGAGCAGGATCAGGGCGCAGGGGCCTGACGAGAGCGAGCGGAGAGCGGAGCGCATCCGGCGTTCTATCTCGCCGCGGGCTATCCAGGCAGAGCACCCCAGCCCCCGAGCGCCCCCTGAGCCCCACCGAGCTCCTGATCCTCTGCCTGGTCCTGCTGGCCATCGTCCTGGCGCTGGGCTGGTGGCGCGCGTCGCGGCGGTGGAGCCGGGCGAGCCGGGCGCGCAACGCCCGGGCCCAGCGGGGCGAGGAGGAGGCGGAGCGCCTGCTGGAGGAGGCGGGCTACGAGATCCTGGACCGCCAGGTGCCGGCGGTGTGGACGATGTGGATCGACGGAGAGCCGGTGGAGGTCGGGGTGCGCGCGGATCTGTGGGTGGGGCTCGGCGAGCGGCGCTACGTGGCGGAGGTCAAGACCGGCGGCCGGGCGCCGGACCCCACGCACCCGGCCACCCGGCGGCAGCTCCTGGAGTACCGGGTCGCCTTCGAGCCCGACGGACTGCTGCTGGTGGACGCGGAGGAGGGGAGGATCATCCTGGTGGAGCTCTGAGCGCCGACGCTCCCGGTTGCGCCCGGCCTCGCCGGGGTTAGCCCCGCAGGAGTCCGAGGAGGAGCGTCATGTCGACGAAGGGCCGGATGCTGTCGTGGTTGGGCGGCTGGGTGCTGCGCGAGCTCAAGGTGCGCGCGGTCGAGGAGCTTGGCGATCTCCGCTGGGTGTCGCTGGAGGGCGAGCTGCCCGGCCTGCAGCCCGGCGACAAGATCCAGGCCCTGGTGGGCGAGGACGAGGTGCGGACCTGGACGCCCATCGTCGCGGACGGCGGCGTGGCCCTGCTGGTCTACGTGCGCGAGGCGGAGTCTCCGGGGATGCGCTGGATCCGGGCGATCCGGCCGGGTGACCGCCTCCGGGCGGTGGGGCCGCAGCGCTCGCTGCGGGCGCCCGGCGGGCCGGCGGTGCTGGTGGGGGACGAGACCTCGGTGGCCGTGGCGGCGGCGCTCGCGGCGGGGGGCGATGTTCAAGTGGTGCTGGAGGTGGCCTCGCCCGAGGGCGTGCGCCCGGCGCTCCTGCGGGCGGGGCTGGAGCGGGCGACGCTGCTGGCGCGCCCGGCCCCCGAGGGCGCCCTGCTCGCGGCGATGCAGGCGGCGGGCTCAGAGCGGTCGGTGCTGCTCACGGGCGGCGCGGCCCTGGTTCAGCGCGCTCGGGCCGAGCTCCGCGCCGCCGGGCGGGCGCCGGGGGCGCTGAAGACCTACTGGGTGGAGGGGCGCGCGGGCCTGGACTGATCTCCGCACCGCTCGGAGAGGATCGACCATCGGTCGTCGCGTGCTTCAGCGGGACGGAGGGCGCGCCTCTACCGAGACCTGGGAGAGCATCTCCAACCCGGAGTCCGCGATCACCCCGGTGTCGTCTGTCCCCGCTTCGAGGCCGGAGTCGAGGCCGGAGTCGAGCAGGTCGGGGGTGGAGCAGGCGAGCGTGAAGAGCAGGATCATGGCGGGCTCCGAGCGCGGGGGGATGTCGTCCGCACCCCCAGGATAGCGCGCGCCGCTGTGCTGTAAATCGCGATGATCTGAATGGTATTATTCTGAAGTGTTGTATAATTGTGGTCTTGAGCGGCGTCGGGAGCTCGTCGCTCTGAGGCTGGACAGCGGGTTGGCTGAGTGCTCATGGTTTGGCAAAACGGTTGGTAAATGAGCCCGCCGGGGTGAGCTTCTCCTCATCAAGGAGGAAGTCATGACACACACCGCGCTCATCACCGGCGCCAGCCGAGGTCTCGGCCGCGCCCTCGCTCTCCAGCTCGCCGCCCAGGGCTGGAGGGTCGTGCTCGTCGCCCGCCACGCGGACGCGCTGCAGGCCGTCGCAGACGAGATCCGCGCCGCCGGCGGATCCGCCTGGGCCTTCGCCGAGGATCTCGCTCACCCCGACGCCGCCGCCCGCATCTACGGCTTCGCGGAGGAGGTCGCCGGTCCGGTGGACCTCCTCGTCAACAACGCGAGCGCGCTCGGCCCCACCCCGCTTCGGCCGCTGCTGGATCTGCGCGCGGACGAGCTCGAGGCCGTGCTCCAGACCAACGTGGTCGGCCCCTTCCGCCTCTCGACGGCGGTGGCCGGCGCCATGGCCCTGCGCGGCCAGGGCACCATCGTCTTCATCAGCAGCGACGCCGCCGTGGAGAGCTACCCCACCTGGGGCGCCTACGGGCTGAGCAAGGCCGCCGCGGACCACATGGCCCGCACCCTGGCGGCCGAGCTGCCCGCGCTGAAGGTGCTGAGCGTGGACCCCGGCGAGATGGACACGGTCATGCACGCCGAGGCCGTGCCCGAGGCCGATCGCGCCGCATTGCGCGCCCCCGAGGAGAGCGCCGCCCGAATCCTGGCCCTGCTGAGCGCCGCGCAGAGCGGCCAGAGACTACAAGCCTGAGTTGTTCTGTCATCCCTCTGGAGGTCCCATGGTGGCCAACCCCGAGCTCCTGAACCCCGTCCTCCGCGCCGCCCCCGGCCCGCGCCGCGATCCGCTGAACAACCGCCTGCTGGTGGTGCAGGGCGGGCTCATCTCACACCGGCGGGTGAGCGATCTGCCGGACCTGCTGGACGAGGGCGATCTGCTCGTGGTCAATGACGCGAGCACCCTGCCCGCCAGCCTGCCCGGCGACGGCGTGGAGTGGCGCCTGGCCAGCCGGGTGGGGCCGGATCTGTGGTGGGCGGTGGTCATGGGGCCGGGCGGCTGGCGCACCGACACCGACCTGCGCCCCGATCCGGGCCCGATCCCGGCGCGTCCGGTGGTGGCGGGCGTGGTGGTGGAGCGGGTCGCGCGGAGCCCGCTCAGCCCGCGCCTGGTGCTGATCCGCGTGCCGGAAGGCTTCGAGGCCGCGGTCTTCCACCACGGGCGGCCGGTCCAGTACCGCTACCTGGCCGACGACCTGCCGCTCGCGGCCGTCCAGACCGCCTTCGCCGGCCCGCCCTGGGCGGTCGAGGCCCCGTCCGCGGCCTTCGCCCTGCGCTGGCGCCTGATCCAGCGACTTCGGGCGCGCGGCGTGCGGCTGGCCAGCGTCACCCACGCCGCGGGCCTGTCGGCTACCGGAGACCCGGCCTTGGACGCGCGCCTCCCGCTGCCCGAGCGCACGCGCGTGTCCGCCGCGACCTGGGCCGCCCTCTCCGGCGCCCGCCGCGTCATCGCCGCCGGCACCAGCGCCGCCCGCGCCCTGGAGAGCGCCGCCGCCGACCCCGGCGCCCGCGCGCTCCTGGACCAGGGCCAGGACTGGGAGGGCCTCACCCGCCTCAAGCTCGGCCCGCACCGCCCGCTTTCGGTGGTCCACGGCCTGCTGTCCAACATCCACGGCCCCGGCGAGCCCCACTTCCGCCTGATGTCCGCCTTCGCGCCGGAGGCGCTGCTGGGCCGGGCCTACGCGGAGGCGAGCGCGCTGGGCTACCTCAACCACGAGTTTGGGGACGGGACGCTCGTCCTGCCTTGATGGAGGGCAGACAGCGCCGGGATCTCGCGGCTCCGATCCCGATGGCGCGGCTCAGGAGCCGTCTGCGGCCACCGGCTGGGGCTCCGCGTTGAATCGGGCGTCCGAGACGGCGTACACGCAGAGCATGATCCCGATCAGCGCAAAAGGGAGGTCCTGGAGGTCGTTTCGCTCCCAGAGCAGGAACGCGAGCGCGGACGACGCGGAGGGGATGACGAGGAGGCGGGCGCGGTCGTACACCTTCCACAGCCTCCACAGGGCGATCCAGATCGCGAAGGCCAGAATGACCCCATTGTTCAAGTTCCCCGTGTGGAACAGGAGGAAGTACAGGCCGGAGTCCTTGGAGCATCCTGCGCACCACTCCGCGCGCAACCCGACCACGATCATCTCCCAGATCGAGAACATCACCCACACCACGAAGGCGCGCCAGAATCGCCGCGACACGGCGCGCGTGAGCTCCTGGAGCAGGGGCGGGGGGTAGGAGGGCGGGGGGTAGGAGGGCGGGGGGTAGGAGGGCGTCGCGCTCACAGGGATCCTCTCGCGTTCAGCTCGGCGCCAGCGGCCACGTTGGGGCTCTGGCTGTGCATGGAATCCTTACCATGGGTTAGACGCCCCGCATGAGCACGACGCGCGTCCACTGCAGGATCCAGGCGCCCCGGGCCCTCGTCTACCGCGCGCTGCTGGACCGGGACGCGGTCGCGGCCTGGAAGGTCCCCGACGGCATGAGCAGCCATGTCCACGCCTTCGAGGCGCGCGAAGGGGGCTTCTTCCGGATCTCCTTGACCTACGAGGCGCCGGACGGGGTGGGCAAGACCACGGCGCACACGGACACCTACCATGGCCACTTCGAGGCGCTCGTCGAAGGCGAGCGGGTCGTGGAGGTGGTGGAATTCGAGACGACCAGCCCGGCGCTTCAGGGGGAGATGCGGATCACCTACACGCTCACGGACGTGGCGGGGGGCACGGAGCTCCGCGCCGTGCACGAGGGGCTGCCGCCGGGGGTGGCGCCCTCGGACAACGAGCTGGGCTGGACCATGTCGCTCGGGAAACTCTGCGCGCTGTTGGAGGCTGGCTCGTACAAGGGATGACCCAGGCTGAGGCTCCTGTGTCCGAGTACTGGCTCGTGACGACCTGGCGTTTCGATGCCCCCTTCGGCTACGCGCTGAGCCTCCGGGCCCGTGTGTTCACAGCCCCACGCCCGCCACCCAGATCACGTCCTCTCCGCCGAAGCAGGTGCCGCTCCCTTCGTCCTTGCCCCCGTCCGGGGTGTCCGCTACCCTCCGAGAATGCTCATCCTCCTGGCCTTCACCTCGACCGCGTCCGCCGCCACCCTGCGCGTCGAGCAGGACGGCAGCGGCGACTACACGAGCATCCAGGACGCGATCGACGCCGCGGACTACGGTGATCGGATCGAGGTTGGGCCAGGGGAGTACTTCGAGGCCCTGGACTTCGCCGGGGTGGAGCTGGAGCTGGTCTCGACGGACGGGCCCGAGCTCACCATCCTGGACCCAACCTATGCCGAGGGGACCTACAACGCGATCACGCTCACGGCCGGGGAGGCGGGCGTCACCCGGGTGGAGGGCTTCACGCTGCGCAGCGTGCACGGGACCCTGCGACACGGGATCCGGGTGGCCTACGGCGAGGTGACGATCGTGGACACGCGATTCGACAGCCTCGACGCCTCGTCCAACGGCGGCGGGATCCTGGTGGAGTCGGGTATCGTCCACCTGGAGGGCTGCACCTTCACCGAGACCCGCGGCGACCTGGGCGGCGCGATCTACCTGGGAGAAGGCTCGTCCATGGACGCCGTGGACCTGAGCATCGAGGGCGCGAGCGCCACCAAGGGCGGGGGCGTCGCGGCGGTCGACAGCACCCTGGAGATGAGCTCCAGCACGCTCACCAGCAACAGCGCAGAGAGCCACGGCGGCGGGATCTGGGCCTCGGGCGCCACGGTGACGCTGACCGATGTGTCCTTCGAGTCGAACGCGGCCGAGGACAAGGGCGGGGCGATCTACCTGGCGGACAGCGCGGACCTCACGTTGGACGGTGGGGAGCTCCTGGGCAACACGTCGGACGCGGGGGCCGTGCTGGCCACGTCCTCGCTCGGGACCGCCGAGATCCTCGGTACGGAGTTCCTGGGGAATTCAGGCTGGTCGCTCTTCCACATCGCCTCCCGCGGCGGCGGGGAGCTGACGCTCTCCGGGATCAGCCTGGATGATCAGGAGGATGTGGTCAAGCTGATGCAGTCCGAGGACCTGGGCGCCCTGGTCGTGAGTGGATCGAGCTTCGAGGGCACGCCGGTCTTCGAGCTCTCGTCGTGCGGCGCGCTGCGCGTGGAGGACACGAGCTTCTATGGTGCTCAGGGCTTCGTCGCCTCGGTCGGGAGGGCGACGCTCAGCGGGGTCACGGAGCAGTGGGCGGGGGACAGCCGCTTCCTCGATCTCCAGGGCGGGGATCTGACCATCGAGGACAGCTCCATCGCCGACAACTCCACCCTGGAGCTCGAGCTCGACACGCTCACCGTGGTGGACAGCGCCTTCTCCCGCGGAAGCGGGGTGTGGCTCACGCTCGGCGAGAGCGCGACCTTCGACGGCGCCACCTTCGAGGACAACACGCTCGCGCTGGACGTGGACGGGGAGGGCGAGCTCACGGTCACGGACAGCGTGTTCACGGGGAACACGGGCGCGCTGATCGTGGACCGGGTGCCGCTCTCGGTGCGGCGGAGCTGGTTCTGCGACAACGTGGGCGCGGTGCAGCTCACTGAAAACGCCACGGCCGAGCTCTCCAACAACGTGTTCCTCCGATCCTCGGCGGAGCAGGACGGGGCCGCCGTCCACGCGACCGGCCTGGGCGCGCTCACGGTGGTCCAGAACGCCTTCCTGTCGGGGGCGGCGGCCCGCTATGGTGGCGGGCTCTACGTGGTCTCGTCCCCGCTCGAATACGTGAACAACCTGGTGGCCTGGACGGGCGCGGGCGCGGGCCTGAGCGGCAACTCCACGGCGGCGGAGGCGGCCACCCTGGGCTACGACGCCTGGTGGGAGAACACGGACGCCGACCTGGGCGCGGGCTTCTCCGCGCTCACCCTGGACGCCACCCACGTCCTCGCCGACCCGGGCCTGGCCTCCGACGTGGAGAGCGTCCTCTGCGGGGCTGACCTGCGGCCGGGGGAGGGCAGCCCGCTGATCGACGGTGGCGACCCCGACCGTCTGGACGCCGACGGCTCGCGCTCGGACATCGGCCCCTGGGGCGGCGCGGACCCCCTCTCGACCGACGCGGGCGAGGACACGGGGGAGGAGACCGGCGCAGCGGACTCCGGTGACACCGCGGGTGGTGTCGCCGGCGACACCGCGGGTGGTGTCAGCGTGGACAGCGACCCCGACCGGCCCAAGGGCGCCGGTGGGGCAGGGGAGGGGATCGCCTGTACGGGCTGCGCCGCGGGGGCGGATGTGTCCGGGCGCGCGGGTCTCGGGCTCCTGTGGAGCGCGCTCGCCCTCACCACGCGCCGATGTCGCTCACGCTGCCGTCCTCGTCGAGCAGGCTGGGATCGCCCGCGTCGATGAGGGATGAGCCGGCGGCGGGGCGCAGATCCCAGGTGTAGGGGTCCACGCCCAGGTCGATGCTCACCAGCTCGGGTTCCACCGACAGGTTGCCGTCCGTGCCGGCCGAGAAGCTGAGGTCATCGGTGTCGTCGGTCTCCGACGAGGGGTCGCCGCTCTCTCCGGTCTCCTCGGCGGCTGGTCCGCTCTCCTGGGCGAGCTTGTCCCCTGCGCATCCGGGTGCGAGGGAGAGGGCGACGAGGAGCGCGATGCGGCGCATGAGGACTCCCGAGCTGGGGAGCCACTCTATGGGAGCCTGGAGATCCTGCGGGGGCCGGCCGGTCAAGAACCGGACAAACCAGGGGCCGGTCCCTCCGCCACGCAGGCGCGCTCAGTTTCGGTAGGCGTCCAGGATCAAGGTCCAGAACTTCCTCGCCATGGGTGAGGGCATGTCGGTCGGCCTGGGCGGGCTGGAGCCGCGGTAGAGCCAGACCTGCAGCGTCACCCGATCGTCGTCCTTCCGCTCGAGGTTGGCGAAGAGGTAGATCCAGTAGCGCCCGCTGCCGGACTGCATCTCCTTCATGCCTTGGATGGTGCTGGCCTCCAAGGTCGCGTTCTTCGTGCGTTCGTAGAGGTTCAGCTTCTGGAGCCCGGCCCGCGCCAGCAGCACGGCCTCGGCGATCTCGTTGGCTCCTCCGCCGCTCGACATCGGGTGGAGCTTCGGTGTGGCCCGCAGCTCCCGCGCCTTCCGGTCGGCGCTGTCCTTCTGGCTGGCCTCGCTCGGGCGCAGGCGGTCCCGGGCCTGGGCCAGCAGCCCCGCGCGACCGGCGGCGCTGGCCTGGCGGACCTGCTGCTCGGTGGCCTGGCTGACCCGGTAGCTCACGCCCAGCGCCTTGAGGGCCTCGGTGAACGCGGTGCGCGCGTCTCCGCTCTTGCCGCAGACCAGCAGGGTCTGGGCCTCCGTCGTGCTCTTCGCCCAGAGGCCGGTGACGACGTTGACGTTCTGGACCTTCTTCGCCACGCGCTCGGCGACGCGGGCCCGCTCGGGCGAGACGGCCCGCTCGATCTCGGGGGAGACCTGGAGCAGGGGGCGCTTGTCGAGGGCGACGGGGTGGATGATGAACTGCCCGCCGGCCAGCTTCCCGAGCTGCTCGGCCGTGTGCCGACGCTCCGCGCGCAGCTCGCGCTCGGCCTCCTGGTCCAGCTTCCGGCCCCCGCCCGCCACCTTCTGGATGGCCTCGACGTCGCGCAGGAAGGTCTTGAACGTGGGCTCGATGTCGCCGATGAGGTCGTCCAGCACGCCCTCGAAGGCGGAGAGAGCGAGGCCGGAGGCGGCGCTGTCCTTGGCGTAGGCCCTGGCCATGGCCTCGCGGGCCTGAGGGTCCACCGTCAGCGGGAGCGGACAGCTGGCGGCGACGTGCTGCTCGTGGAGGCCGACGGCCTGCGGGCTCTTCCAGGGCTTGCCCTTGTCGGAGGGGGAGGGGACCCTGCCCTTGCGTCGCAGGCCGGAGACGATCTGGGCGAAGGGGGCCTGGGAGCAGGAGAGATCGGCCAGGAAGCGCGCCGCGGCCTTCTGGTTCCGCTCCTCCAGGTACTCGAAGAAGAGCTCCGCCACCAGGAAGTCCTGGAGGGCGGCGCCGCGGATCCCGCGCGTCCGCACCGCGCCGACGTCGAGCCGGACGATCTCTTCACGAAACTTCATAGTTTAGCCTCCCTCACTGGGGGTTCTGGGCCGGCGCGGGCGCGTCCTGGGCGCGCAGCTCGGCCCACTCAGTGCTGAGGATGAGCGCCCACTGGGACCTGGGGAGCTCGTGGGGCGTGCGGGGGGCGGTGGGCTTCTGGAGCCCGCGGAAGAGCCAGACCTCGGCCACGGCGAGCTGCTTGCCCTTGTGGTTGGGGTCGGTCCAGAGGCAGAGCCAGTACTTGCCGGTGCCCTGCTTGTCGAGCTGTTGGAGGCGCGTCTTGACGATCTGCATGGCCAGAGCCCGGGTGACCGCCTGGATCAGCGAGGAGCGGAACTGCCTCATCTTGGGCTGGGCCTCGGCGACGACCTCCTCGGGCTTGTCTTTGCCCATGGCCTCCTGTTTGTTCAGGATGAGCAGCCTCGGGCTGGGCAGGCCCTTGCCGGTGACCTCCTTGGTGATGGTCTTCCGCTGCTGCTGCTGGGGGGTGGGCCGCAGCTTGTCGTTGATCGCGCTCCCCAGGCCGCGGCCGACCTGGGCGGCCTGCTGGATGACCTTCTCCGTGGACGCCTTGACCTTCAGGCTGGTCAGCCCGGAGACCTGGAGGGCGGCGGCGAACAGCGCCTGTCCGGTGGTCTGGTCGCCGCTGGTGACCTGCACCAGGAGGGTGTCGCCGTTGTTCCCGCCCTTGGCCCAGATCCCCTTGACGATGGGGTTCGGCACCTCGAGCGTCAGCTTCTTCGCGATGACGACCCGGTCGGGGGAGACCTCGCGGCCGAGCTCGGCGGAGACCTGCAGCAGCGGCTTCTTGTCCCCCGCCAGGGGGTAGATGACGAACTGTCCGCCCGTGTCCCGCCGGATCTTCTCGGCGGTGTGGCGGCGCTCTCCGGCCAGCTCACGCAGGGCGTCCTTCTGGCCCAGGAAGGCCTGCTGGCCGCCGTGGACCCTGGTCTGCATGTCGTTCAGCGCGGTCGTGAAGCGGCCGAAGGCGTCATTGACCATGATCAACACTTCTTTGAGGGCCTCGTCGTAGACAGACATCAGCAGCTTCGGCGCCCGGACGCTGGTCCCTTTCCCCTCCTGATAGGCTTCGTGCAGACGTTTGCGCAGGGTGTAGCTGATGTTGATGGTGAACGGCTGGTTCTCCACGACGTAGCGCTCGTACAGGCCCACCGCGTGCGGGTCCGCCCAGCCGGCGGTCTTGTCGGCGGGCTCGCGGGTCTTGCCGAAGCGCGCCAGCCCTGTGAGCGCCGAGGCGGCCGAGAGTCGGGTGTGGGCGATGTCCGCCAGGAACGCGACGTGCTCCTCGCTGTGTTCATCCTGGGCGCAGAAATTGTAGAAGAGGGAGGCGACGAAGAGCTCGCGCATGGCCCCGCCCATGACACGTTGCTTCACGAGCTCTCCCACCTTCAGGTTCATGATTCGCGGCTCGTACTGCATCTCGGTCTCCAGACGTGCGGGCTTTTATTGCAATTTCCGTGCCAGGCGCCGGGCCGGGCGCGCTCAGCCGAGGCCGTAGCGCTTGAGCTTGTCGTAGAGGGTGCGCAGGCCGATCCCCAGGCTCTCGGCGGCGAGCCGGCGGTTCCCGTTGTGGCGGCGCAGGGCCTGGTCGATGGCGTCTCGCTCGAGCTCGGCGAGCGTCATGGCGCGGGCGGGGGCGGCGGAGGCGGCGCCGGGGGGAGGGGAGGGGGGATCGAGCAGCTCGGGCCCGACCACGTCGCGATCGGCCATGATCGCCGCGCGCTCCAGGATGTTCTGGAGCTCGCGCACGTTGCCCGGCCAGCTCTGGCGGGCCAGCGCGGCCTCCGCCGCCGCGCTCAGGCGCAGGTGGGGGCGACCGAGGGCGGCGCCGGCGCGGGCCAGCAGCAGGCGGGCCAGCGGCACCAGATCCTCGGGCCGCTCGCGCAGGGGCGGGAGGCGGACGGGGAAGACGGCGAGTCGGTAGTACAGATCCTCGCGGAAGGTCCCAGCCGCCACCATGCTCCACAGATCACGGTTGGTGGCGGCGACCCAACGCACCTCGGCGGCGATGCGCTGGTGGCCGCCGATGCGCTCGAAGCTGCGCTCCTGCAGCACGCGGAGCAGGCGGGCCTGGAGATCGGGCTTGAGCTCGCCCACCTCGTCCAGCAGGAAGGTGCCGCCGTGGGCGAGCTCGACCTTGCCGATGCGCCGGCCCTGGGCCCCGGTGAACGCGCCCTTCTCGTGGCCGAAGAGCTCGCTCTCCAGCAGGTTTTCGGAGAGGGCGGCGCAGTTGACGGCGACGAAGGGGGCGGCGCCGCGCCGCGACCAGGCGTGGACGGCGCGGGCGGCCAGCTCCTTGCCGGTGCCGGACTCACCGAGCAGCAGGACGGTGGCGTCGGTGGTGGCGACCTTTCGCAGGCTGTCTACGACCGGCGTCATGCTGGGGGCGCCCCAGCTCAGGGTGGGGGCGCCCGCGTCGTCGCGCAGGCCCGTACGGTGCTCTCCGCACATCGGTTCTTCCTGGAGCGGGGCGGTGGGGGAGCGCCACACTCACAGGGTTCGACACCCGAGCCCACGCGACGGGCAACGACACATGCGGAAAATGCGTTCAGGGTGTGCGGGTCACGCAGCCCGCCCAGCGCGGGGTCTGTCGGCGAGGGCTCAGAAGTCCTTGGACAACCGGACCTCTCCCAGCTCCCGGCGCACCATGCGCGCGAACATGCCGGGCGCGACCCAGGTGTACACGCAGATGCCCAGCCAGCCCACCGTGACGAGGTCGGCCGTGCCCTTCGAGCCCAGGTCCGTGGCGATCTGGCTGAGCACCCGGTAGGCGACGAAGCCCGCCAGGAGCACCAGGATCATGCGGTTGGTCCCGAGGCTGTTCATCCAGGTGGACCAGCGCCACCACAGGCCGAGGAAGCGATCCTGCCGGGCCTTGGCGGAGGCCAGGAGCCGGAGCGCGCCCTCGTGGCTCACGTCCTCGAGCAGGGCGGCGGCGGCGTGCTCGCGCGCGGCGCCCACGTCCCCCTCGTGCAGGGCGATGTTGCCCAGGAGGACCTGCGCGTCGGCGTCCTCGGGCTCCAGGGCCAGGGCCTCGTCGGCCAGGCGCCGCGCCTCCTGGAGCGCTCCGCGCGCCAGGGCCAGCTCTCCCAGGTCCACCACCGGGTCGACCAGCTCCGGGTCCAGCTCGCGGGCGCGCTCGAGGCGCTCCCGAGCCGCGTCCAGATTGCCCTCCAGGCGCTCCAGGCGGGCGAAGGTGAGGTGGTATCCGGCCTCGAAGGGGCCCAGGGTCAGCAGGTGCTCGAGGTGCTGGCGCGCCTCGGGGAAGCGCCGCTTCATCATCGCGATCAGCGCGACGGCGTGGACGGCGAAGGGGAGCTCGGGATCGGCGAGGAGGGCCTGCCGGGCCTCCAGCTCGGCGGCGTGCAGGCGCTTCATCCGCAGCAGCGTGATGGCCAGCAGGGCGTGGGCGCTGGCGTCGTCGGGGTCCTCTCCCAGGAGGAGGCGCAGGGCGCGGAGGGCGCCGTGCAGGTTGCCCTGACGGAGGGACTGCTGGGCCAGCGCGAGCAGGCCTGCGTTGGAGCTGGTCACCGCAGCACCGCGTTGAAGAACAGGCTGTCGAGGGCCTCGGCGATCCAGGGCGCGATCAGGGCGCCCAGGACGACCAGCCCGATGCCGTTGCGCGCGATCCCGCCGAAGTGCTGGTAGAGCTCGAAGGTCTGCGACTGCAGCACGTAGAGTCGGTAGCCGACGCCCAGCTTCCACACGGCGAGCACGATGAGCAGGTAGGGCACCACCTCCCGCGACGTGAGCCCGGCGATCACGAGGATGGCGAGCAGCAGCGCGCTGGCCCCGACGAGCCCGCCCAGGACCCACCCGATCTCCCGGCGCAGGTTCGGGCTGCCCATGGCCAGACCGTTGAAGATCACCCAGGGCCAGGCCAGCCAGGGCCCGGCGAACATCAGGGCGAACAGCGGCCAGACCGGCATCACGACGAGGTGGGCCATCGCGCCGGGGCGAGGCTCGTCGGCGATGAGGTAGAGCTTACCCGCGGGCATGTTGTTCCAGGAAGGCCAGGACCTCGTCGTACTGCCCGCCCTCGTTGGCGTAGCGGGCGTAGTTGCGGGCCGTGCTCAGCCACTCGGTGGTGGTGGGCTTCACCTCGCCCAGCGCCTCGAGGAGGTGGGCCTGCTGGATGGGCACCTCCCGACCCGCGCTCAGGGTCGCCTCGATGGCCAGGTCCGCGGCGGTCTCCACGAGCTCCTCCAGATCCGCGCCGGAGAAGCCCACGGTGCGCTTCGCCAGGCCCGGGAGGTCCAGGTCGGGGGCGGAGGGGCGGTCCCGCAGGTGGATGCGCAGCACGCTCTCGCGCGCGGCGCGGTCGGGCGGGGGCACGAAGAGCACGCGATCGAAGCGCCCCGGGCGGCGGAAGGCCGGGTCCACCGCCCAGGGGACGTTGGTGGCGCCCAGGACGAGGACGCCCTCGTTCCGCCCGGCGAAGCCGTCCATCTCGTTGAGGAACTGGCTGACGAGGTTGGCCGTGCTGGGGCTCTGGGCGTGTCGCCGCTTGCCGCCGAGGGCCTCCACCTCGTCGAAGAAGAGCACCGAGGGCGTGGACTGGCGCGCGCGATCGAAGATCTGATGCAGCTTCTGTTCACTCTCGCCCAGCCACATGTCCAACACGTCGCTGATGGCGACGTTCAGGAAGGTGGCGCCGCACTCTCCGGCGGTGGCCCGCGCGATCAGCGTCTTGCCGCAGCCCGGGGGGCCGTAGAGCAGCACGCCGCCCCCGGTGCGCTTGCGGAAGCGCTCCAGCAGCGAGGGCTTCTGCATGGGCAGCAGCACCTTTCGTCGGATGCGCTGCTTCAGATCCTCGAGCCCGCCGACGTCCTCGAAGGTGACGCGCTCGCGGGGGGCGTCGAAGAGCACGGCGTCGGGGGCATTCGGCTCGGGGTCACCCTCGCGCAGCACGCGCAGGCGGGGGCGACCCTCCGGGACCTGCGCCGGGCGCGCCTGCAGCCGCGCCTCCAGCTCGCGATCCTCCAGCCCGGGGCTCTCCGCCACGGCGGCCCGGTAGAAGCCCAGCGCGCGCTCGGGGTCCACGTCCTGCAGGAGGCGCGCGGCGCTCAGGCTGCCCGCCGGGTCGAGCTCGTCGGGGGCGCGATCGCCGAGGAGGCGCTTCCCCTCCTGCACATCGCCCCGCTCGAGGCAGGCGCCGAGGAGGATCCCCAGGAGGGCCAGGTTGTCGGGCGTGGCCTGCAGGGCCGCCCGGAGCCGTGAGAAGGTCACATCATCCATCGGGTGACCCTATCGCGGCGCCTGAACCCCGCAAGCGGAGGCTCAGAACCGCGCGCGCATCATCAGGTTCATGCCCAGCGCGTTGCGCTCGTTGGCCGGGGCGGGCACGCGCTCGCCGCCGCTGCCGTCCTCGGTCTCCACGTAGTCGGAGAGGTTGTTGTCCACGGTGTAGAGCAGCTCGCCCACCAGGACCACGTGGGGGGTCATGTCCACCTGCACGCCGGCCACGCTGCTGAGGATGGCGGCGGGGGCCTGGCCGTCCGGCACGCGCTCCTTGTCGCGCTCGGTGTACTGCACGAAGGTCCCGTCGGTCGTGGTGTAGGTGGCGGGCTGCATGATGCCTACGCCCAGGCTGGGCGTGGTCCGCGCCTTCTCGAAGAAGTGGGAGACCTGGAAGCGCCCGTAGATCTGACTGGTCCGCTCCATGTCCTCGGAGAGCGCCACGCCGCTGGTGAGGCCCGGGATGTTGAAGAGGATGTAGGGCAGATCCTTGTAGACCAGATCGACGCTGACGTTGGTGGCGTTGTAGACCAGCACGGTCTGGACGTCGGCGGCCAGCCCGCGCTCGATGACCGTGCTGCTCTCGGTCTCCGGGTCCAGGAGGTTGTGCATCAGCACGTTGGCCTCGGTCTGCACCAGCGCGCCGAAGCCGTCCAGCCTCCGGTGGAAGATGTAGCTGTCCTTGACGAAGTCCGGAGAATTCCGGTAGAGCTTGAGGTCGGCGCTGGAGATGAAGTCCAACTTCGGGTTGGTGCGGTAGGAGAGCTGGCCGCAGACGCCGAAGGCGTTGATGGGCGCGCCGTAGAGCTCGCTCGACGTGTCGGTGATGTTGAGGATCTGGCCCTGGTCGAAGGTGCCCGCGCCGGCCTCCAGGCGCAGGCGCTCGGCCAGCTCCAGCCCCGCCCCGCCCAGCATCCCGTAGTAGGCCTGGTTGCGGGTCTCGCGGTAGCCGGTCTCCTCGTCGTAGTAGATGAAGTCGCCCACGCTGGACTTGGCGCCCAGGTAGGCGTAGTTGCCGCCCTTCTGCCACTGCAGGCGCACGCCGGGTGCGGCGCCGGTGGTGAACGAGAAGATCTCCTTGCCGCCCCAGGTCAGGTCGTAGGAGTAGCCGAGCCGGAAGCGCCCGGCGTCCACGGCATAGCCGGTCAGCGAGACCGAGTGGTCCTTGCCGGAGAGCTCGCGGATCAGGCGCACGTAGGAGCCGTCGTCCTTGATCTCCACCCCCGGCTTGGTCTTGGCTGGGTCCAGGTAGGGCGTGTAGCGCAGGACGAAGGCGGCCTCCGCCGACCAACCCTCGAAGTAGGAGTCGGAGCGCTTGTAGAGCACCAGGTTGGCGCGACTGATGTCGTCGGTGGTCTGGCTCTCGTAGTTCTCGAAGAAGGTCCGGTTGCCGCGCTCGACGAAGTTGGCCGAGGGGCTGTAGGCCTCGGGCCCCGCCAGGAGGTTCGTGTCCTCGAAGGCGGTCGTCACCCAGACGTCCATGAAGTCGCCCGCCTGGGCGAGGGAGGAGATCAGGAGGAGCAGCGTCACTTGGACCTCATGGGCTCAGGGCCGTGGGTGTGAAGCGGGGCGCGCGTGGGGCGGGCGGGGCGAGCCGCGGGCGTGGAGGGCCGGGCGGCGGCGCCGGCGCCGAGGTCATCGGCGCTGCGGGGGAGCACGATCCAGCTGTCCCAGATCTGGGTGACCATGCCGCGCACGGTGCCCAGGTTCTCGCCGGTGTGGGCGGCGGGGGAGAAGTCGGGGGCCACGGTCTCGGCGGAGACGTAGACGGTGCAGGCCCCGTCCTCGAGCGTGACCGGCCACTGGCCGTACTCCTGCCAGTCGGTGTAGTCCTCGCTGCCCTCGACGAAGGAGCTGGGGATGGTCGCGTCGGGGATCTCCACGAGCGCGGCCTCCAGGCCCTCCATCTTCGCGTCGTCGCAGGCGGTGGCCGCGTCCAGGGTCACCGGGTCGGGCGGGGTGAGGGTGCCGCCCTCGACCAGCTCCCAGGTGGGCCAGGAGAGCTGGGTGGCGCCCAGGTACTCGTTGTTGCCCCCGGCGAGCTCGGCGAGCTGGTCGCCCACGGCGACGTCCCGCGGCTCGTTGAAGGTGTAGACGAACAGGGAGTTGTAGCTGCCGATGGTGTCGGCGATGTCCGTCACCCAGAAGCCGGTGGTCCCCAGCGCGGTCACCACGACCTGCCGGTCGGAGATGCGCAGCTCGGCGAACTCACCCTCCAGGTTGTTCGTCTCCACGTCGTCGTTCTTCTGCATCTCGGCGATGGTGGGGCGGGCGTACCAGATGGTCTCGCTCACGCCCGCGGCCCAGCTCGGCTCGCGCCCGGTGCCGCTGTTCTTGTCGCCCTCGTCGGAGAACCAGATGCGGGTGGGGCCGAAGCCGGCGTGGAAGAGCACCTCGCCCGACCACTCGCCGTCGGTGAGCGTGACCCAGGGGTCCATGTCCAGATCGCCCGGCCGCACCTTGATCTTCAGGTCACCGTCGAAGTCGTAGGGGTCGCCGTCCTTGTCCAGGGTCTGGACCAGGACGGGCCAGTTCTGCGGCTCCGTGGTGAAGAGCCGAGGCGTCTCCTGCGAGCCCATGTCGCCCGAGAGCGTCACGGTGACGAAGGTGGGCTCCACCCGGAGCTTGTCCGTCCCCTGACGGGTGCAGCCGATCGCGGCGAGGACGAGGAAGATGCGCATACTCACGCCCCCCATCAGTAAATCGGAGTGATGCGCCCGTCCTCGACGCAGACGCCGGCTTCGGGCTGGGGGAGGGTCTGGTACTTGAGGATGGCGGTCTTGACGACGTCGCGGATGGAGATGCCCGTGTCGACCTGCGTGGTGTTGCGCTCCAGCACCTCGAAGCCCGAGCCGCCGTGCGCGATGTAGTCGTTGGTGGCGAGCTCGTAGGTGCCGTCGTCGTCCAGCGAGGCGCCGTTGATGAGGATCTCCTCGGCCGTCCCGGTGAGGCAGTTCATGGTGAAGCGGATGCCCGCTACCTGCGCCTGGGCGTTGCAGCCGCGCTCGGCCGAGCGGCTGGAGACGTAGTCGAGCAGCTCCTGCACCTCGCGCCCCGAGAGGAACATCGTGGTGATGGAGTTGTCGAAGGGCATGGCGTTGTAGAGCGCGTCCAGCGTGATGTCGCCGCTGGGGATGTCCGCGCGGATGCCCAGCGTGTTGGTGAGCGCGATCTCGGTCTCCACGCCGGGGTAGAAGCGCATCGCCTCCGCCGTGAGGTTGCCGAGCATGCTGTCCCCGCCCGTGCTGCCGTAGCGGGTGAGCGTCTCGGTGGCGTAGCCCAGCACCTGGTCCACGTTGTAGTCGCTGTCCAAGACCTCCTGGTACTCCTCGAGGATGTCCATGACCTCCGGGTCGGGAGGGACGGTGCGGTCCACGGGGAACAGCGAGTAGGCGTGGCTCAGCACCTCGCCGTCGCGCACCACCAGGTCCAGGCGCCCCACGAACTTGGAGAAGGCGCCGGAGTGGACGATGGGGACGCGCTTGCCGGTCTCCTCGTTCTCCACCACCAGCGGGGGGTTCAGGGCGACGTGGTTGTGGCCGCCCATGACCACGTCGATCTGCGGCAGCGCGCGGGCGAGCGCCACGTCCTCCTCCACGCCCATGTGGCTCACGACCACGATGAGGTCGGCGCCCTGGCTCTCCAGGATGCCCGCCTCGTTCGCCACGGCCTCGGTGGCCTCGATGACCGTGATTCCCATGGAGTTGGACTGGTCGTAGATGCTGTTGAGCGAGCTCAGGTTCCCGAGCCCGATCACGCCGACCCGCAGCCCGTCGAGATCGTAGAGCCTGGACGGCAGGATCTGCTCCTCGAGCTGGGTGGCCCAGGGCAGCTCGCTGCTGCGGAAGTCGTAGTTCGCGGCCAGCAGGGCGAAGTTGCCCCAGGCGCCGTACTGGTCGGCCAGGTTCTGGGCGCCCTTGTCGAACTCGTGGTTCGCCACCACCGCCGCGTCCAGGCCGACCGCGCTCTGCAGGCGCATCTCGGCCTCGCCGCCGAACTCGTTGAAGATGATCGCGCCCTGGAAGCAGTCGCCGCTGTCCAGGTGCAGCACGCGCCCGGCCTTGTCCCGCTGCTCCTCGAGGATGGTGCCGATCTCGGCGATGCCGCCGTAGGGGCCCATGTCGTCGGCGAGCCCGAGCTGGTTGTCGGTGAAGCTCGGGTCGAAGTCGTACTCGATCAGCCGGGAGTGGATGTCCGAGGTGTGGAGGATGGTCAGCCGGAGATCCTGGCCCACGGTGGCCGGGCCGTCGCCCTCCACGGCGTAGGGGAAGATCTCACAGCCGGAGAGGCCCAGAGCGCCCATCGCCAGGAGCAAAGCCAGCGCGCCCGCCGAGGAAGGGGCAGAGCCCCCACAGGCAGCGGGCCTCGCCCGCAGAGGAGAGCGGGAGGACGCGAGGGTTAACAGGCGCCACGGTCCTGCCACATCACACCTCGAGAGGGCCGAGCCAGGGTCCCTCGAAGTAGTCGTTCCGCGCTCTTCTGGCAAGGGCCGCACCCGCGGCTTGACCGAGCGGCGCGGCCGTGAAATAAGGTGCCCTTCGCTCCGCCGTCCCTGCCTCCTCTCCCGGATATCCCCATGAAGCCTCCCGCCCTCCTGGCGGCGCTCCTCGGACTGCTCTCGCAGTCCGCCTTCGGCGCAGCCTTCGAGACCAAGACCATGCGCGACACGCTCCCCGCGCGCGAGATGGAGCGTCCGCTCAACATGCCGAAGGGGTGGCTGGAGTTCGGCCTCGGGGCCGACGTCAAGAACGCCACCGGCTACTGGGACGAGCAGGGCCAGCCGGTGGACTTCACCGACGCGACCTGGCTCTACTCCACGCAGTCCCTGGCCATCCGCTACGGGATCGCGCGGCGCGGCGAGCTGTTCTGGACCTTCCGCACGCACTACGCGGCCCTGGAGAACCCGGCGCTGGGCACGGACATCCGGGCCTTTGGGCTCGGGGATCCCAGCTTCGGCTGGCGGCTGGACCTGCTCCAGCGTCAGGCCCCGCTGACCAGCGTTGTGGCGTATGCGGTCTACAAGGCGCCGGCGGCCAACGAGTCCCCGGGCAACTACACCGGGCAGGCCAACAGCTTCACGAACATCGTCATGACGACCGGCACTCCGGACCTGACGGTGGGCATCCAGGCCAAGCAGCAGCTCGGGCCCGCGGCGATCACGCTGGGCGCCGGGTACATGAACCGCTTCTCGAACACGGTGCAGTGGCTGGTCGAGACGGAGAACAGCCAGTTCAACGCGCGCATCAAGCCGGGCAACCAGGTCATCGTGGACGGCGACCTGCTGCTCCAGGTCGGGCCGCTGGCGCCGCATGTGGGCGGCCAGCTCACGATGCGCTCGGCGACCCGCATCGGTCAGACCAGCGCCGGGCTCTTCGGAGATCGCAACCTCGAGGAGGTGGAGGGCTCGGACGGCACGGCCCTCGACGTCAGCGGCGGGGCCATCCTCAACATCACGCGAGGGGTGGACCTGGACCTCGCCGTCTCGGTCCCGGTCATGGGGGAGGACCTGATGTTCTTCCCCATCGAGGACCTGCAGCCCACCCGCGGCCCCACCATCCACGGCGCCCTCGAGCTCCGGTACTGAGGCGAGGATCCTGATGCTCCGCTCCAAGAATCCCCTCGCCACCCTCGCGCGGCTCTCGTGCAATCTCCTCGCGGCTGGAGCCCTCGCCCTCGCCGCGGGCGCCTCGCACACCGCGGAGGCCGGCAAGTTCGTCTTCCCGTACAACCACCCGGACCTGAAGTGGATGTCCATCGAGACAGAGCACTTCGTGGTCCACTACCCGGTCTCCAAGGTCTCCCGCGAGGAGGGCAACGAGCACTACGTCTCCGCCGAGTGGTCCGCGCGCAAGGTCGCGAAGGTCTCCGAGGAGATGTGGGAGCCGATGTGCCGGGAGTTCAACTACTACTTGAAGGAGAAGGTCCACATCGTCCTGCTGGAGCAGACGGACGAGCTGGAGGGCTTCACCATCCCCTCCTGGGACTGGATCGAGATCTCGGCGAACCCGGGCTCCTGGTTCTACCGCGAGCGCGGCCACATGGAGTGGTTCTCCGACGTGCTGGTGCACGAGTTCGCCCACGTCGTCAGCCTGAAGGCCAACGGCTGGGTGGCAGAGGGCTCCCAGGGCGTGCTGCTGGGCGGGCTCTACCAGGACGGCATCCGGGACGCGTCTACGGGCGGTGAGCTCTTCATCGGCGACTCCGACTCGGTGTTCTGGACGGAGGGCGGCGCCGAGTTCTGGTCGGACAACACGGGCTACAACACCTGGACGTCGAAGCGCGACATGGTGCTGCGGACCACGGTGCTCGAGGATCGCCTGCTGACCTACGACGAGTGGCACGACCGCGCGGGCAAGAGCACCTGGTGGCGCGACCCCGAGCGCTACTACCAGCAGGGCTACAGCTTCGGGCAGTACCTCCGTCAGCGCTTCGGCGACACGGCCTACGCGGAGTTCGCCGTGCGCAGCGGTCAGAAGGGCTGGCGGCTGGCCTGGGAGAGCGTGATCAAGGACGTCACCGGCTACGACGCCGAGACGCTCTACAACGACTGGGTGGTCTACGCCAAGGAGACCTACGGCGCGCAGCGGGCGGCGATCCAGGCGCGCGGCGAGGTGGTCGGGCGCGAGCTCAACACCAAGGCTTACGACTGGGAGTACACGACCCCCGAGGGCCGCGACGACTGGATGAAGAAGAAGTGGTACGAGCGGGAGGCCGCTCGCGAGAAGACGGGGCGCTACGGCTTCTATCCGCGCGCCACGCCAGACGGATCGCTGATCGGCTTCAACAGCGGCTTCGGGCTGGGGCTGGTGGCCGCGGACGAGCGCTCCTACACCGCGTTCACCGGCGGGGCCGCGAGGGACTCGGGCAACGCCGAGGACGCCGCGCTCCTGTCCACCACCATGCCGCTGAACTTCGGCGACGCCTGGGACTTCGTGCCGGGCAAGGACGCGGTGGTGGTCAGCGGCACCGAGCACATGATCCCCGGGAAAGGTGAGTGGCTCACCGGGATCCGCCTGGACACCGACGGCTACGACTACAAGCAGCTCTGGTACCTGGACATCGCCCCCGAGGAGGTCGAGTCCAAGGACGGCGCCAGGGTGCGCACCCGGCTGGACCGCCACCTCGGCAAGAAGCCCATCGTCAAGTGGGACCGCTATCGCCCCATCCCCAACACGCTGCGCGGCACGGACCCCGCAGTGAGCCCGGACGGCACGCGGGTCGCCTACTTCGAGTACGCGGACGGCTCCCAGAACCTGGTCGTCATCAACCTGGACGGATCGGACAAGAGGTACCTGACCAGCTTCAAGGACGGCTCCTGGCTGCAGCAGGTGGACTGGTCGCCCGACGGCAAGCGCCTGGTGTTCGGCATCATGCGGAACTACCAGAAGAACCTCTACATCATGAACGCCGACGGCACCGGGCTCCGGCCGATCAACATGGACGGCTGGGAGGACCAGGACCCCTACTGGGCGGACGACGGGAAGATCTACTTCTCCTCGGACCCGGGCGGGGTGTTCAACATCTACTCCTACGATGTGGACAGTGGGGAGTTCCGGCAGGTCACCAACGTGATCGGCGGCGCGGAGTGCCCCTGGCTCACGCAGGACGGCCACCTCGTCTACATCCACTACACGTCGTTCGGTTGGAAGACCTACGGGCTCGCCAAAGACGAGTTCATGAACGCGCCCGCCAGCCACCTGTTCCACACGGCGTTCACGCCGGAGCAGGCCGCCGCGGAGCTCGCCTTCTCCGAGGACCTGTCGGGCTTCGTCTCCAAAGAGTACGAGATCAAGCCGAAGAACTTCATGGCGCCCACCGCGGTGCCGATGTTCCGCGTGGAGAACGACAGCCAGACCAACCTCGGGCTGCAGGCCGGCGTGCAGGTCTTCGCGCAGGACTACGTCGAGAAGAACGGGATCTTCCTCTACACGATGCTGGGCGAGGACAACCTCTTCCTCGTCCAGTACTTCAACAACATGCTGCCGACCACGCTGACGGCGACGGCCTACCACTACGAGGTGAAGTACACCTCGGGCTATCTGCTGGACGAGGACGAGGACGGCGACACGACGGACGACCAGACCTACTGGGAGGTCCGCAACGCGCAGTACGCCAACATCGGGTCCCTGTCCGCCGACTACACCTGGAACGGCAAGTTCACGACCTACGCCTTCGGGCGCTACCTGGACTACGGCTTCAAGGGCACCAACGATCCCGGCTTCGTCCCCTACCTTCGCGAGGTGGAGGCGGGCTTCGAGGCGGTCTTCAGCACGGCGGGCGCGGCGGCCTACCGGCCCAACACGTTCACGGGCCGCACCATCGACCTGATCTACAACCACGCCTGGACCGACATCGTCTACGAGCCCTACGGCGGCGTGGCGGTGGACGACGGCATGGAGCTGGACGCCTACCAGTACAACAAGGTCGAGCTGCGCTGGACCGAGAACATCCGCACCCCGGCGCTGGGCGGCATCGCCCCCTTCAAGTGGGCGAACGAGCACCGCCACGTCATCCAGATCGACGGGCAGATCGGCTACATCGACCGCAACGTAGACGTCAACGACGAGTTCAACGCCGGCGGCCAGCACCCCTACTTCTGGGGCTCCGGCACGCTGCGCCCGAACACGCAGTTCGCCGGCTACCCGCCCTACAGCCTGAGCGGCGAGACCATGGCCATCCTCAACCTGGCCTACCGCTTCCCGCTCAACCAGTACATCGCCAAGAAGATGGGCCCTCTCTTCGTCCACGGCATCTACGCGCAGGTGGGCGGCACGGCGGGCAACATCTGGAGCTACCGGCTCGATCCCGACGCCCCCGGGAAGTACAGCATCTTCGGCGACAAGGTGGCCTACGACAGCTCCGACGTCCACCGCGAGATCCCCTTCGTGGACGAGGCCTACAAGAACGGCAACACGGTGCTCACCGACGCGAGCGCGGAGCTGCGCGTGCAGGCCACGCTCTTCCACGGCATTCCCTGGGACAGCTTCCTGCGGGTGGCCTGGGGCTTCCAGGAGATCGGCGGTGTGGGTGACGTCAACGGCGACGGCATCTACGACACGAGCCAGAACGCCATCGCGGACACGCTGTCCAACGAGACCGAGAAGCCCGGCCCGCGGGTCTACCTCGGCTTCGGCACCGGCTGGTAGGAGCTCACATGAACCGGACCTCCCTCTTCACGCTCCTCCTGCTGCTCGGCTGCGGCCGTGAGCTGAGCCCGTCGGACGTCAAGTCCGTGGGCGTCGGCATCGATCCCGAAGAGATCGGCCCCGAGGCCGAATACTACGGCGGGATCGTCGAGTACTCCTGGGTGGACTTCGCTGGCGGGCAGCTCCCGCTGGCGCTGATGGGCCTGGTGAGCTTCGACCCCGTGGGGCCGTCGCTCTCCGGCTTCAAGGCGCCGTATGCGATGGTCTACGGGCTCGCCTTCGTCATGGACCAGGACCTGCCCGCCCCCGACGCGCTGCTCGGCTCCTTCGCCTCGCCGCCCAGCACGGTGGGGACCTGCCAGACGGTCTACGAGCCCTTCTCCTTCGTCAACAACCTGGCGGACGTGGGCAACACCCTCGACTTCACCAGCGCCGACGGCAACACGGGCGTCTCCTTCGAGCGCACCCCGGCCATCTACCCGCCCGACGCCCGCGACGTCTTCTCCTACTACTTCGGGCTGGAGACCTGGCGCCCCGAGCCTCAGCAGCGCTGGGTGGTGGGGGAGTCCAGCTCGGACTCCACGACCATGACCCAGGAGCTGATGCGCAAGGCGAACTTCGGCTTCGGCGAGGAGATGCAGCTGAACTTCGCGGGCGGCGCGCCCCCCAGCACGGCCACCGTGGGCTCCATCCCCATGCCGCTCACCGCGCTCGGCGGCGACCGCAGCATCACGCTCCCCCAGCGCCCCGAGGGCGTGCGCCTGGCCTGGACCGGGCCGCGCTACGACGCCGACGGACTCCTGCTCTCCGACGGGGAGGAGGTCTCCACCTGCCTCCAGTACGGGCAGCCCTCGTCCGCGCCTCAGACCGCGGCCGACTGCCTCGCGCTCAGCAGCGAGACCGAAGGGGACGCCCAGATGTACACCGGCCCCTGGGAGACCTCGGGCGGCGTGCTCTTCCAGTGGACCCCGCCCGCCGAGGACCTGGGCGAGACCGTGAGCGTCACGGTGCGCTTCCTGGGCGAGGTGGACCGCGACAACGAGAGCTTCCTGGAGGGCGTGGTGCTGGCCGACCCCGAGGACGCCGAGGTCTGGGACGCCGAGCAGGAGAGCTACGTGCCCCTGCTGGACGCCTGGTCCGCCGCCCAGAGCGAGGGTGACATCCCCGCCGACGCCCAGCCTCCCCAGGGTCGCCGCCCGGCGCTGGCCTGCGAGGACGACGAGGACATCACCTGGGTCTTCGACGACGCCTACGAGCAGGCCGACGGGAGCCTCATCCCCTCGCTGCAGGGCGACCCCACCAACGCGCTCGTGGAGGTCACCTGCACCCTCCCCGAGACCGCGGGCGCGGAGTCGGCGGAGTTCCTGCTGACCGAGGAGCACCTCGCCGACGCCATGGCCTACGCCCGCCAGCACGGCAGCGGCGGCGCCGTCTTCTACTTCACGCGCTCGACGAGCGCGGCCATCCCGACCCCGCCCGTGCGCGACGCCCACGGCAAGCGGCGCGACATCAGCCCCCTGCTGGTCGTCAGCCGCGCCGTCGAGCTCGGCCGCTTCTGGTACGAACAGTGAGCGAGGAGCACACCATGAACGCCCGAATCCTCCTCCTGCTCCTCAGCGCCTGCGGCCCCACCGGCCTGGGCGACAACCCCCCCTACTACGACGAGGGCGCCACCGCCCCCGTCATCAACGGCGTCTCCCCGGACGAGGAGCGCGGCAACGTCGGCGGCCAGACGCTCACCATCCAGGGCGCCCACTTCGGCGACGACGCCGGCCAGATCATGGTCGTCTTCGGCGGGCGGAACGCCAAGGTCCTCTCCGTCTCCGACAGCGAGATCGTGGTCGAGGCCCCGCACGGCCCCATCGAGGGCGGCCCGGTGGACATCACGGTTGGCACGCCCGACGGGCAGGCCACGCTGGACGACGGCTACACCTACGAGGTGGACGAGATCACCGACGGCCAGACCGCTTACGTGATGGTCTCGGAGTACAGCTTCGCCGGGGACTACACCTTCGACGGCGGCGCGGAGTTCTACGAGATCGCCTACCCGCGCGTCCACACGCCGGTGGTCGGCTACTGGGGCGCCTCGGACACGGCCGGGGAGTGGAAGCTGGAGATCCCTGACACCGCGCTCTACGCGGAGTGGGTGGACGACCTGCGCACGGACATCGGCGACAGCTTCACGCTCTACAACCCTGGGTGGAAGGGCGAGGAGTACTGCTACCGGCCCACCTACGACTTCACCTACACCGGCGGGACGGCGGACGGCGAGATCCTCGACGCCTACACCATCGGCGGCGTGGTCCGCGGCGGCGACTCCTGCGACGAGCCGGACGAAAAGCTCAACTACCAGCTCTCCACCGTCAAATTCTGCAAGGAGCCCGCCGCCCTCGTGCGCGCGCCCGCCTACCGCGCCGACTGGCCCCTGGTGGACGACGAGGGCTACTCCTTCGACCCCATCGGCAGCGAGGACGATGACGACGCGGCGGCGGAGGTCGTCCTGGACCTCGGCGGCGAGGACGGGGACATCCACCTCATCCTCCCCGAGCGCTTCGCGCTGCGCGGCACCCAGGGCTTCCAGGTCTCCGGCGACGAGGAGAACGAGCCCCTCTGGGGCGGCTACGGCGTGAACACCTGCTTCGACGCCGACGGCGACGGGAACACCACCCTCGACGAGACCGCGCTGCGCTGGGAGTGGGCTCCGTCAGAGCTCGACGAGGACGCGCTGCTCGAGGAGGCGCGCGCGCTCAACCAGGACGGCGGCGTCATCAAGGACGTGCGCGTCTACGTGAACGCCTCCCTCATCTACGGCGCCTTCTCCTGGCTCGGCCTGGAGGGCTACTCCGCCCGCGCCACGCTGGAGGTCAACGACGGCGCCGGCGCCCTGGAGGTCCCCGCCTGGGTCCTCTACGAGTTCCCCAGCATCAACACGAACTTTGGCGGCACGCGCCTGTCCAACCCCGCCACCGTCAACTACGCCTACCTGCTGCTCTCGGTCTCGCGCGTCGTCGAGTACCACATCGAGACCAGCAAGGGCGACGTGGTCTTCGCCTTCGTGAACGCCGAGCTCGGCGCGTCGGGCTGGGCGAACCCGCGGGACCAGGACGGCTGCGGCGACTGCCTGGACAACGACGGCGACGGCTGGACCGACGACGAGGACCCCGACTGCCTGCGCGACGGCACCGAGGAGGTCGGCTACTCCGACTACACCTGCAACGACGGTCAGGACAACGACGGCGACGACAAGATCGACCGTGAGGACTCCGTCTGCGAGGACGCCACCGACGGCGAGGACAACTGCTCGGACGGCCGCGACAACGACAACGACGGCTACGAGGACGACGAGGACTGCGAGTGCATCGCCGGCCTCTCCGAGAGCGGCGAGACCGTGGACCTCGGCTGCTGCAACGAGGCGGACGACGACGGCGACGGCTGGACGGATCGCGACGACCCCGACTGCGAGACGGGCGAGGACGAGCTGGGCTACGGCGCCGACGCCTGCAACAACGGCAGCGACGACGACGGCGACGGGCTCATCGACGCGGGCGACCCCTACTGCGCGGAGAAGGGCGCCGACGGCACCGTGGAGGCCCCCGTGGGCCGCGACGGCTGCGCGGACGGCGCCGACGACGACGGCGACGGCTACACCGATCTGAACGACCCCGGCTGCGAGTACCCGAACTTCGACGCCGAGGACAGCGAGCCCGACGCCTCCGAGGACCTGGTGCTGACCTGCTACGACGGCCTGGACAACGACGGGGACACCCTCTCCGACGCCCAGGATCCCGACTGCGCCCTCTCCGACGGCACGCCCAACGGCTTCCAGGCCGAGGATGGGGAGCTCTGAGCGATCTCGCGAGCCGCGCCCTTGACGCCGTGCAGTCCCGGCGATAATGAGGTGCGGCTCGCTGGAAAGCGGGAGTGTGGGCTCGTAGCTCAGCTGGTTAGAGCGCGCGCCTGATAAGCGCGAGGTCGGCTGTTCAAGTCAGCCCGGGCCCACCACACTTCCCCCCCTGTCGCGAGCCCTGCGCCGTGTGATCCGCGTGGCGCGCCGCGGGGGCGTAGCTCAGCTGGGAGAGCGCCTGCTTTGCAAGCAGGATGTCAGGGGTTCGAGTCCCCTCGTCTCCACTTTTCTGGCTTGCCCTCCGGCGTTCGGCTCGCCAGGCGAGCCGGCCTCCGGGCCGCGCTCCGCGCGCGGGGGAGGGGACGCGGGGGAGGGGACCCGCTCTTCCGCCCAGGAGGAGAGGCCGGGCCTGCCTTGACCTGGTCGTCGAAGCCCAGACTCCCCCCTACTCCTCCGCCTCTTCCTCCGCCCCCTCCTCCTCCTCCTCAACCAGCGGCGGGAAGGGGTTGGGCAGCGCGGCCCAGGCGGCGCTGTCCTCCGCGGCGAGCTTCGCGTCCAGCAGGCAGGCGTCCAGGCGGGCGCGGATCTCGGCCTCGTCGAGGCCCTGGCCGATGAAGACGAGCTGCTGCTCGCGGTCGCCGTAGCGAGGGTCCCAGCGCGGGGACTGGTCGGGCCGCTCGCCGTCGGGGTGGTCCCAGTGCTCCCGCGGGATGGCCGCCCACCAGTAGCCGCGCGCGTCTACGGCCCGGGAGCCGCCGGCCTGCGCCCACTCGTAGGCGACGGCGTGGCTGGCGGCGACCCAGAAGAAGCCCTTGGATCGCAGCACGCGGTCCCAGACGGCCTCGTCGTCGAAGAGGGCGTGCAGGCGCTCGGCGTCGAAAGGCCGCCGCTCCCGATAGACGAAGCTGGAGATGCCGTAGGTCTGGGTCTCGGGCGTGTGCTGGCCCTGAAGCTCCCGGATCCAGCCCGCCGAGGACTCCGCGCGCTCGTAGTCGAAGAGCCCGGTGTCCAGCACCGCGGAGAGCGGCACGTCGGCGTGCCGGGCGGGCAGGACGCGCGCCCCAGGGTTGAGCGCCCGGATCACGGCCTCCACCTCCCGCGCGCCCTCCTCGTCCACCCGGTCCAGCTTGTTCAGCACGATCACGTCGGCGAACTCCACCTGGTCCACCAGCAGGTCGGTCACCGTGCGGTGGTCGTCCTCGCCCAGCGACTCGCCCCGGTCCTTCAGCGCCTCGGCCGCGCGGTAGTCGCCCAGGAAGCGCGCCGCGTCCACCACCGTGACCATGGTGTCCAGGCGGGCCAGATCGCTCAGGCTCACGCCCTCTTCGTCGGTGAAGGTGAAGGTCTGGGCCACCGGGATGGGCTCGGAGATGCCGGTGGACTCGATGAGCAGGTAGTCGAAGCGGCCCTCCTTCGCCAGCCGGGAGACCTCGGCCAGCAGGTCGTCGCGCAGCGTGCAGCAGATGCAGCCGTTGGACATCTCCACCAGGCGCTCCTCCGTCCGCGAGAGGGCGGCGCCCCCGCGCTCGACGAGGGCGGCGTCGATGTTGACCTCGCTCATGTCGTTGACGATGACCGCCACGCGGCGGCCCTCGCGGTTGTGGAGGACGCGGTTGAGGAGGGTGGTCTTCCCGGCTCCCAGGAAGCCGGAGAGCACGGTGACGGGGAGGCGCGGATCGGTCGAGGTGGCAGACACCAGAGGCTCCTTGGAGGGGTGGAGGGCGAAATTATTGCGAGTTGATTGCAATAGCAAATTAATCGTATCCCTGGCGCCGCCCCTCCCCGCCCTCCGATGTAGACAGGGGAGCCCTCTTCCTGTCTGATGGGCTCCATGGAGGTGTGAATGTCCAGCCCGCTCTTCAACGTCACGACCACCACGACCTCAGATGCCAACCTGCGCGCGACGCCGGAGATGGCGACGGGCAACGTCCTCCGCGTCGTCCCCAAGGGGGCAGGGGTGACGCTGGGAGGGAACGCGCGGGGCTGGATCCTCGCCCGCTACGACGGGACCACGGGCTACATCTCCAACACCCTCCTGAACCCGGCCTGGCGCCTCGATCTCGCCTGGACCAGCGTCGTCGTGGACACGGACAACCTCAACGTGCGCGCCGAGCCCGCCATGGGCGACAACGTGATCGGGGTCGTCTTCCGGAACGAGGAGCTGACCGTGACGGGCCTCAGCGGGACCTGGCTGCGCATCCTGTACGAGGAGCAGGTCGCCTGGGTGGGCGCCAGCTACACCGCCGAGCCGCCCGAGCCCGCGCCCCCCGTGGTGCCGCCGCTGAGCCCGGAGGAGCTGAAGGCGGAGCGGGCGCGGATCGGAGAGCTGGACGACAAGGTCCAGCGCGAGGACGCCTACGAGGCCCTCCAGGCGCGCGTCCTCTACGCGAGCCAGCGCGACAACGCCTCCAAGGAGGCGAATGGCGATCTGGTGGAGATCCCGAACGGCCGGATGTGCAACCTCACCGCCCTGGCCATGGCCCTCAGCTACATGGGCTACTCCAACCCACACCCGGAGATGCAGTACGAGGACGCGCTGGAGAAGGTGCGCGTGGACAACGGCCTGCCCGAGCGCTGGAAGGCGGAGGGCTGGGGCGGGGTCGCGCAGAAGGTCGGCGCGGACGTCGTCTTCGTCAAGGGCTCCGACTTCTGCGAGGGGAGGGCCTGGTGGAAGGACACCGTGAGGGCCATCCTCCGGAGCGGCGGCGCCGTGATCCTGAGCATCACGGGCCACATCGTGCGCCTCCAGGCGGTCACCGACGACGGGCTCGTGGTGGACGACCCCTATGGTCGCAGCGAGCTGGAGTCGGGGGCCGACTACGGCTTCAGCGCGGTCAACCCCTACCAGAAGTCGGGCGTGCTGGTCGGGGACGACGTGCTGTGGACCTGGGAGGAGGTCGAGCGCCACACCATGCACTGGCTGGCGAAGCTGTGGTACCCGAAGATGCCGGTCTCGCACACGCCGGGTCAGCCGCCCAGGCTGATCTTCACGACCCTCCCGGCCATCGTGGACGAGCAGACCTCCAACCCGAAGCGCAGGGGCCTGGTCCCCGACCGATCCTCCGCGGTGGAGCGCGAGCGGCTGCGCCGGGAGCTGCTGACCCCCGAGGCGATCCGCCTGCGCCCTGGCTGATCTGCTCAGCGCGGCAGCGCCACCAGCAGCACGCCCTGGTCCGTCTGCCCGCTGGCGCCGGCGATCTCCACGCCGCTCGCCGTGTAGCCCGTGACCTTGTAGCGGTAGGAGAAGCTGGGCGTCCCCTGCGGCACGACCACGGACACGCGGCGGTCCTCGACCTGGCTGGGCGTGAACAGCACCTCGTCGGTCTCGGGGCTGGACCCGGGCCCGGTGAGGGCGACGCGCACGGCCACCAGCCCGGCGGAGCCCAGACCGGCGTCCAGGAGGCGGACCGTGACCGCGCGCAGCGCGCCCCGGCCGTCGGTGACCAGCACGGCGGGACCCTCGGCGTTGTCCACGGCGCTGGTCAGCACCTGGCCGTCGGTGCGGACCACGGTGATGTCGTAGGCGTAGGCGCCGGGGCTGGCGGCCAGCGTGGGGATCTCCACGGAGACCGGGCTCATCGCGCTCGGGTTGAAGATGTGCTGCTTGCGCAGGGTGAAGCCGGTCGTGGGGTCGGTGTAGCGCAGCTCCACCATCGCCTCGATCAGCTCGCTCGCGTCCAGCATGGGGATCAGGCGCAGCTTCAGGCTCCCCTGGAAGGGGTCGTCCACCACCACCGTCGGCGTGTCCGTGCGGACCCAGTCGGCGCTCAGGCGCGCACCGCCCGCCAGGTTGTAAGTCAGCTTGTAGGAGAAGCTGCGCGGGTCCTCGGCGTTCAACCGGATCTTCCAGGAGCGCTCCTCCGCGCCCGGCTTCAGGAGCCAGGTCTCCGAGAGCGGCTGGCCGGCGCCCTCGTAGCGGAGCTCGACCTGCACCTGCTCGACGAGCTCGGCGCGGAGCCGACCGGGGACCACGCGCACCTCCAGCAGGCTCAGGTGGTCGAGGGCGTTGACCGTGAGCTGCCGCGCCCGCGAGACGACCCAGCCGCTGTGGACGGTGGCGGCGCTCCCCTCCCAGGGCGCGCCGGGGCCGAAGCTCACGTCCACCCGGTAGCGATAGCTGAGGTCCTTCCGGGCGTTGAGCGAGCACATGAACTGCCGGGGGGGCACCTGGCCGGGCTGGAAGCTCCAGCCGTCCCGGTGCTCGGGCTCGCCCGATCCGGTGGCCTCGCCCGGGTACTCCATGTTCACCGTGAGCGCGGAGACGCCCACCGCCGCCATGTCGTCGACCACCGCCACGTCCACCAGGATGCGGTCGAAGAACTCGTCGTCCAGGTCGATCTCCGCGATCACGCGCTGCGGGTCGAGCCCGCGGGTGATGGTGTCGAACATGCCCTGCGCGCCGAAGTCCCAGGAGACCGCCGTCTGCATGGAGTAGTCCATCTCCCGCCGCTTCAGCTCCTCCTGGCGGTAGTGCTTCAGCGAGAAGGCCACCTGGAGCTCGTCGCCCTGGCCCTGGGTCTGGGTCTGGGCGGACTGGTTCACCTGGCTGGTGGAGGTGACGCCGTCGCGCTGCGTCGTGGGGGGAGGGGCGGACTGACCCTGCGGGGCCGGATCGCCCAGGCGCGGGGTGCTGGACGCGCCGGCCTGCCCGCTCTGGAGCGCGCCGAAGAGGGTGTTGAGCTGGGCGAGCATGCCCTGGCCCGAGCCGCGGGCCATGAAGCTCGGGGGCTGGAGGTTGCTCTTGAAGAAGTCCTTGAGCAGCTCCGTCTGGAACCAGGCCAGCGCGTCGGCGGCCTGCTTCTTCAGGTCGTCGTCGTCGGTGAACTGGAGCACCTCGATGCGGATGGCGCCCAGCTCCACCAGCTTCTGCCAGGCGTCGTTGATCTCGGCGGCCATCGCGGTGCGGCCCACGCGGCTGCGGATCCCCATCTCCAGCTCGAAGTGCTCGTAGATCCGCGAGTACTCGGCGACCACCTTGACGTGGAAGGCCGGGCGCATGGCCAGCGTGTTGAGCTCGTAGATGACGCCCACCGGGCTGATCCCGGTCTTGAGCGCCTCCTCGATGAGGGTCGCGCCCTCCTGCGTGAGCACGATGGAGAAGACGGCGCGGTTGTCGCCCAGCAGCGTGGGCACGGTGGCGCCCAGCACCTCCTCGAAGAAGGCGAAGCCCGAGCTCGCGCCGCCGCCCTCCTCCTCCGTGGCCTTCTTCGTCGTGGACAGGCGGACCGTCCCGCCCCGGAACTGGATGGGGCTCAGGTTGATCTCGCCGCTGACCCGCCGGCTGAGCTCGGAGCGGACCGCGCTCAGCACGCTCGCGTCCACCCCCAGGTCCACGGTGAAGGTGAACAGACCGCCCCCGAGGGATTTTGTTTGAGTTGGATCAAATGCGGGGTTGTCCGTCAGGTCGCGCTTGTACTTGATCAGGCTCATCTCGGGCCTGCCCTGCGCGGTCTTGGAGATGCGCGGGCGCTCCGACATGTAGTAGAACAGCCTGGGGTTGGCGTGGTCGCGATAGACCATCAAGCCGTGCATCGCGCCGATGGGGTTGTCCAGGTAGAGCATGTGGGCGCCCCTTCAGAGGATCGACGAGACAGGGTGGAAGTAGCCGCGGAGCCAGGTGGCGAGATCGGAGTCGCCCATGGACTCCAGGGTCGCGCTCGGGTCCTCGTAGCGTCGGGGCGGCTGGTTCGCCGAGGCCCCCGCCTGCGCGCCGGTGGGCGGGGCGGAGCCCGGATACTGCGGGTTCTTGTAGAAGAGCCGGCCGGCGTCGTAGCGCAGCCCCAGCACCATCGCCAGCCCGGTGGTCCCCACCGCGGTCGTCGAGGGCCAGTTCAGGATGAAGGGCACGGGCACGCGGGTGTCCCGCATGATGGCCAGGAAGCGGTCGCGCAGGCCGCCCGAGGGGCTCTCGAAGACGGAGCGGAAGCCCACGTTGAAGAGGCCCTCCAGCACGAGGCGGATCTCGTCGGCGGTGAGCCCCGTGTTGAGCGTCGCCCGGAAGACCGTCGCCACGCCGTTCGCGCTCTCCGGGGGGGCGCTCGGGTCCACCCGCGGGAAGCTGCTGCCCTTGGCGTAGGCCAGCACGGCCGTCTGGAAGGCCAGCTCCGAGTAGGTGCGCGTGTAGAGTGGATCTTTCTGCTGAGCGCCGTAGAGCGGGATCTGGAAGGTCCCCCCAGGCACCTCGACGTTGTGACCGTTGTGCAGGTTGACCACGCCCCCCTGGCTCAGCAGGCCGAGCTGGAGGCGCACGTACTCCGACGGGTTGACGTTGATCAGCATCGCCTGGATGCTGGTGGGCGCCCCGGTGTAGGACTGGCCGCGGTTGACGCGCCCGTTGGGGTCGATCACCTCGGTCAGCACGTCGTCCACGAGCTGCTCCGGGATGAGCACGCCTTTCATGTCCCGGTGCGGCACGAGGTGGACGAGGGCCAGCAGGTTCTCCGTCAGCGTGCGCCGCCGCAGGCGGTCCAGCACGGCCACCGCGGGGACGTGAGCCGTGTTGGAGGTCCACACTCGTCGATCCAGCAGCAGGGGTAGCTTCTGGCGGCTGGCGGGGCCGGCGAAGAGCCAGAGCGTGAGCAGGTGGCCGCGCTGCTGCACGGTCAGCTCCGAGCGGAAGCTGTCGTGGGCGAAGATCTGCGCCAGCGCCATGCGATCGGGGTCGGCCTCCGGCATATCGTTCCAGAGCTGACGCAGCAGCGCCCCCCAGGCCTGCGGGCGCCCGGAGATGCCCCCCATGGCGCCCACCGCGGCCTCGTCGGGGATCTGGCGGACGGGCGGGGCGTCGCTCAGCCGCAGCAGGCCCATGCGGGGCGCGTTGACGTTGTTGCGGATCGCGTCGTCCGCCGGCCACACGATGGCCTCGCTCGCGCCCGTGGGCGTGACGCGGACCCGGTAGTACAGGTTGCGCTGGAAGGTGGACTGGGCGGGGGTGGCCATGGCCTTGCGCGCCTCCTCCGCGTAGGCGTCCCAGAGGGCCTGGGGCATGGTCCAGCTCAGGCGGTTGCCCGTGAGGCGGAGGACCTGCGCCGAGACGGTCACCGTCCGGTTGCTCCGGTCCAGGTTCGTCATCGTCTTGCTGAAGTTGCTGTTCGAGGCGTAGTATCGCATCGCGTCCGCGCCCGTGTACCGTTCGGAGGGGGCCAGCAGCGTGGCCGGATCCCAGGCCAGCTCGATGACCGCCGTGCCGCTCTCCTGGGCGTAGATGTCGAAGATCGGGGGCGCCGTGGAGATGGGCCAGTTGGCCAGGCGCGGCTGCATGCGCACCCAGTTCTGGGTGATTGGCGTGGGGTAGGCGCGGTCCACCAGGGCCCGGACGTCCAGCTTGCCGTAGCCGTACTCGTCGTTGGGGACGGTCCCGGTGCTCGCGTCGGAGCGCGCCGTGGCCTCGAGGCCGCGGCGAATCTGACTGCCGACCAGGGTGGGGTATTTCTGGAAGAGCAGCGCGATCGCGCCGGTGACGTGCGGGGCGGACATGCTGGTGCCCAGCAGCTTGTGGTACGGCCCGGTATCCATTGGATCGACGGGTGTCGCGAGCGAGGACAGGGGTGACTTGATCCACTCTCCCGGCGCCATGATCTCCGGCTTGATCCGCCCGTCTCGGGATGGTCCGCAGCTGCTGGACCCCGCGCGCGTGCCTACCGCATTGGAGACGTGCGATCCAATGTTGAACTGCCGCGTCACGTAGTTGCCCACCGTGACGACCTCCCGTGAGGTGCCGGGGACGCTGATGGTGCCCTGCCGGGTCTGGTGGGAGCTGAAGCGAGCGTTGGCGCGGTTGCTGCGCTGTATCCAGGCGTTGAAGCGCCCGTCCACAACCGTTGAGGGCGTGATGCGGACGGACCACTCCCCGGCCTGGACGTTCCCGCCTCCGGTGACCGAGAGGATGATGAATACACGGTTGTCGTGGTTACGGGGATCGTTCTGGCGGCACGTGATCCGCGCGGTGTTCGAAGAGCCCAGGTTCTGGTTGGTGACGCCGTTGTTGTCTGTGACAACCCCATATTGCGTCCCTGCGGGATCGATGAGCCGCAGGGAGATTCGATCGCGCCCCGTGTACCAGAGGTCCAGGATGATGCGGTTGTTGCGTGGGGTGGTGTTCGGGACGCGGAACTTCAGGTCCAGGTTGTTGCCCGCCGTCCAGGTGCCCTGCGCGTGGATGTCGTCCTCCCCAGCGTTCCCTGCGGACTTTACGACGGCCCGCCCAGGTGCGCCGAGGAGATCGTCCAGCCCGCGCTCCAGGACCGAGGTGCCGTCATGCGGGCCCCAGTTGTCCCCCTGGCTGAAGTTGATGACACAGGGCCGTCGTAGAGCCGCAGCCTTGGCGAAGACGTACTTGAAAGCCTGGAGGGCCTGAATGGAGTCGCCCACTGGGATGGGGTTGCCCGACGCATCCACGCCAGTCCCATAGTTCACGACGATCAGATCCGCCTCGGGAGCCACGCCGACATAGGTCCCCGCAGCATCGGACCCGCCCGCGGCGCGCCCGTTGCCCGCGGCGATCCCCGCGACGTGCGTGCCGTGCCCACGTCCGACCGTTACCGTCGTGGTGCGGTCCGAGTCCAGGTGTCGCACAGAGGTGGTGGGATTGGCCGTTGTGAGCGCGGCGTCGATCTGCGCTTTGGTGTACTCCACGCCAAATCCACAGTCTTGTTCAGTCGGGCTCGTCTCACCCGCGGCAGGCGAGAGATCGTGATCCCAGATGAACAGGATCCTCGAGCTTCCATCCGCCTTGCGGAAGCAGGCATGCTGGTAATCGATTCCAGAATCGATAATTCCAACGACGACACCGGCGCCCTTGTAGGGCGTGGACGCGCTTTGGACGAGATTCGCCCGGATCTCAGGCACCGAGAGGTCGAGCTCACGCGCCAGGGTCTGCGAGGCCTCGACCCACACCACGCAGGGGACCTCCTCCAGCCGTAGCAGGTTCGCGACTGGGAGCTCTCCCATCGCCACGTCTCCGACCATCGCCTTCAGCTGGAACCCGAGGGGCTCCAGGCCCTCCAGCACGCCCGTGAACTGGAGGAGCACGCGCGCGACGGGCGCCGAGACCCCCTCCGTGACGATGCCGTTTCGGCGCAGATCACCCTGTGCGCGCAGAAGTTCGATATCCATATCCGTGATATGCGTGAGGATTGGATCGAGCTTGCTCATGAAGAGCTCCGATGGGAGGGTGGTGCCGACTCTGGGGCGAGCGGGCCAGCGATGTCGATATCCACGATGAAAGGCAGCCTTGCGAGATCGAGGAGGCGCGCGGTGGCGATGGTCAGGCCTGCGATGTCGCCGATGCTGACGTTGAGCACCGCGTCGAGGGCGCGCAGCGCGTCCAGCCCCTCGAAGGTGAGCGGGCCGTCGGTCTGCACCAGGACGCGGAGAGTGGAGGGCGCGTCCTCCAGCGCCGCCAGCAGCGGAGCGGACAGCTTGCGTCGAGGATCATCCAGGGCCCACTCTGTAGAAGGTTCGGGCTCTCGTTGTTCAGCTTCGGTGTTCTCGGGCATCGCCCTACCTCCACGCTGAGAGTCCTCCCTAACCCCCCCCGACCCGCCAGCGCCACCCGTCTTTTCCGCTTCCTGGGATCCTCAGCGAGATCGCCCAGCGCGCGCCGCCCCCGGGCGCGACGGTGACGGAGACCAGACCCGTGTACGAGCCCAGCGGGGGCGGGCCGAGGGCGCGGACCAGGAGGGAGAGCTGCGCGAAGGGCTCGCGCTCGTCGGGAGGCAGCCGATCCGTCCACGCCTCGAACAGTTTGCGATCGGGCGGCAGCGCGGACGCCCCGGCGAACGCGCTCAACGCCACGATCGCCTCGCCCCGCCAGCACAGGCTGAGCCCCAGGGCGCCGTCCCGCAGGCGGGCCGCCCAGGGGAGGGCGGGCAGCGAGAGCCCGAAGCGCGCCTCGGTGAGCGCGCCCAGCGCCCTCCAGCTCGTGGCCCCCTCCTGCCGGTGATATCGCTCCTCCAGGCCCTCCCAGCGGGAGACCATGACGGGCCGGAACCCAGAGAGATCTCCGCCATGTCCGCCCGATCCCGCCGCGCTCGGGAGGTGGTAGGGCTTGGCCCGCAGGCGCCCCTCCCGATCGTGGCGCAGCCCCACCCAGCGCGGCGGACCCCAGGGGTGATCCTCCAGCCCCGCGGCCCGCGCCACCTCCGCCGCCCGCGGGCCCGCGCTCAGCGTGAGCCGAGGCCCCCAGGGCTCCATCGGCGAGGCGGAGATCAGCTCGAAAGGGGAGGCTCCCAGCGAGATCAGCGCGGAGAGGGCCTCCACCATCGGCCCTCCTGACGGAAAAAGACTGGCCAGGGCAGATGGGAGGCTGGCATCGGGCAGGTTATCTCTTCGCTCGGTTCGGGGATCGAAGGTGTCGCCCTCGCGGGCGTCCGCAGAGGGGAGAGGCGCCTCGCCCTGTCTCGCTGGAGGTTCGATGCTCACGCTCACCCAGCCCCTGACGATTCGAGGCTATACCATCTTCAGGGATGACGTGTCGCAGTTCCAGTTCTACGTGCTGCCCGAGAAGCCGCGGGTCGTCACGGAGAATCGGAACGGCGCCATCGTCCCCGTGTTCTCGCTGATCGTCTATCGTCAGGACGAGGACCGCGTCCGGAATCCCGACCCGTCCAAGGACGTCGGCGGCGGGATCATGACGTTCACAGCGGAGCTCTCGGTCCCCGACGAGGAGATGCGCCGGCTGGAGCGCGAGGTGCGCGCCAAGGTCTTCCCCGAGCTCGACCCCGACGAGCCCGGGACGCAGGTGACGCTCTCCTACGTGCCCTTCCTGGAGGGCAAGGTGCGCATCGCCCTGGCGGGCGAGACGGCCGAGACCGGGCCGGACAACGAATTCGTCCGCTCGGAGGTCGGGACCGGCAAGGTCAGCGGCATCGGCAAGAACCGCAAGGCGGTGATGGTCAAGCTCAGCCAGGCGGGCGCCGCGCTCTTCTCCCAGCTCGACCGCCTGCCCACGCTCCCCATCAACATCGAGTACGATCTCAGCTACGAGCATCGGCTGAAGGGCGTGACGATGCGGGTGTGGTCGAACGCGACCTCGTCCTACACGCTCACCAAGACCTTCCTCACGGTCGAGTACACGGACTACGACGGCTACGACGAGGAGCGCGACCGGCGCACGATCGACCGGCTGACCGAGAACCTCGTGCGCAACCACGCGATGGGGGTGGAGGTCACGCCGCACAGCAGCGAGGTGGACGAAGAGTCGCTGATGGCGCTGGAGAAGTTCGGCTTCGACATGCTGAACCGCGAGATCGAGCGCCTCGTGCAGGCGGGCCCGCCCGCCCAGGAGCTGCGAGACAGCACCTTCGATCTGAGCTCCTATGTCTCTACGGCGTCCAACACGCTGAACTTCACGTTGGATCGAACCATGGTGTTGACACGTCCGCACCTGGCGTCCGCCAACCTGGACAACGTGTTCCAGGGCCGCCCGGCGGACTTCATCACCTTCGTCGATCTGCGCACGGGCTTCTTCTCCTGGTTGGAGGTGCCCATCCGCGTCAACGCCAACTTCGAGCGCCTGCCCATCCACTCGGTGAACGCGACGGTCTTCTACGAGCGTCGGCGCATCGGGACGGGCGAGCGCGAGGAGGTGTCGGACACCTTCAACTTCACCGATCCTTCGGGCATCCAGACCTTCCGGGCCTTCGCCAACCGCCTGGAGGATCTGAGCTACCGCTGGCAGGCGGAGGTCCACTTCAAGGACGGGAGCCCCACGCTGACCACCGAGCTGTCGGAGCCGCGAAAGGACACCTTCCTGGTCGTGGACGCGGCGAGCGTGGGCATCCTGGACGTGGACGTCGGGCTGGGCACCGTGGACCTGGAGAAGTTCCCCCGCGCCGTGGTCACGCTGCGCGTGGAGTCGCGGAAGCTGAGGCAGACCCTGGAGAAGTCCTTCGTGCTGAAGGAGGGGACCGAGAGCGTGTGGTGGGTGGAGGTCACCCACGATCGCGAGAACGAGTACGAGTACCAGACCCAGTGGATGCGCGCCGACGGGACCAGCATCACCGACCCCTGGCGGCGCTCGAGCTCCTCGCGCCTGCGCCTCGCCGCGCCCACCCCCGACCGCATGAGCGTGACGGTGGTGCCGAGCGGGGACTTCAAGAAGGACGTGGAGCAGGTGCTCTGCGGGCTGCGCTACCGGGACGAGGCCAACAATTACTTCGTGGAGAACTCGTTCACCTTCCGGGACTCCAAGGAGGTGCAGACCTGGGCGGTGGACCTCGTGGACCCCGCGCTGCGCAGCTACGAGTACCGCTACGAGGTGATCTACAAGAACGGCCTCATCGAGTCCCACCCTGAGGATCGCTCGGCCTGGCTCCCCGGCGAGCCCGGCTTCATCACCGTGGGCGTGAAGTACCTCTTCGAGGTCGAGCTGAACCCCATCCTCCTGAGCGCGTACCCCGAGTGGGCGACCCTGGTGAAGGTGGAGCTGAGCTACGAGGACACGGCCAACGACATCGCGCTGCAGGACAGCTTCGTGTTCTCCAAGGACGCCAACACCGCGCAGGTCTGGCGCGTGAAGGGCGCGCAGGGCGGCCCCCGCGAGTACACCGTCCGCACCGTGTACTACGACAGCCAGGGGGAGGAGTACGCCACGGAGCCCCTGCGCACGACCATGGACTCCTTCGTCATCAAGCCCCGCAAGCGCCCTGAGCCCCCGACGCCGCCGACGCCCCCGACGCCGCCGGTGCCCTGATGTTGGACCTGGGGCGGGAGCTCATCCGTCTGGAGGGGGTGGATCTGGCCCCCGATCACGCGGATCCCACCCTCTTCTACGTGCTCCCGCCCCCGCCGCGCGTCGTGGTGGGGGCGGAGGGGCCGGAGGTCGAGCTGCTCCGGCTCCGGGAGGGCGGCGCCGTGCGCGAGGCCCACCTCCGCCTGGGCGTGGAGCTGGCCCACCCCGAGGCCCGGCTCCGCGCCGCCGTGGAGGCGCTCCAGGCCCGGCTGGCGCTGCGGGAGCCCCCGGTCCTCTCGCCGATGATCGCCCGGAGGGCGGAGGCGAGGCTGATCTTCGCGGGCAAGGAGCCGGACGCGCCCGAGGACACCGCGGGCCTGGTCTGCCGGCCCCTGCTGGCGCAGCTCGTCTCGCCGAGCCCGCCGCACCGGGCCCAGCTCTCCGCCGCGCTGAGCCCGGAGGGCGCCGAGATCGTCGCCGCGGCCATGCAGGGCGGGGGCGCGCCCGTGGGCGTGGCGGTTCAACTGGAGGTGGAGACCATCTGGCCGGCGCAGCGGATCCTGGTGGAGGTGGACTGGCGGCGGGCCTACGATCACCTCTCCTCCCACGTCCGCCAGGGCACGCTGGTGCTCACCCGCGACGTGCGCGAGCTCTTCGAGGATCTGGTGGAGGAGCGCCTGATCCGCGTGACCGCCATCCGCGGCGTGGACGGGTCCGCGCTGGCCGACGCCGCGATGGATCAGGCGCTCGGCTGGGTGGAGGCGGCGGTGGTCGAGCGCTTCTTCGATCCGGTGATGCCGCTGGACCGGGCCCCCGCCCAGACCTCGCTGGGCACGGTGGGCGAGATCTTCGGCGTGGGCCACGGCTTCGCGTTCAAGGCGCTGCGGCAGGAGGAGATCGCCACGGGGCAGGTCGATCTCTCGCGCTCGGCCGTGCTGGGGCGCACGCTGCTGGTGCAGGCGCACCTCCACGATCTGTTGGGGGGCCTGGACCCCGCCTCGCGGATCGCGGACGTCGCGCTGGGGCACCCCTTCTTCCAGCGCTTCTCCTTTGCGCTCAGCACCGCCCGGCCGCTCGCCGACACGAAGGTCTCGGAGGTGGTGGTCCGCTGGCGCTACGGCTCCGCGGAGGAGTCGCTGCGCCTGGACGGCGCGACGGCGGAGGCCACGGCGGAGACCTGGGCGGATCGCAGCCCCGATCGCCGCTGGTCGCTGACGGCCGAGGTCCGCTTCGACGACGACGCGCCCCTCTCCGCGGGCGAGGTGGTCCTGGTCGGCCCGCTGGAGGGGAGCGCGCGCCGCTGCGTGCTGGACCTCGAGGCCCTGCTGGGCTGGCGGGCCCTGGCTGTAGAGGCCGCCCCCGACGCCCAGGTCCTCCAGACCCGCGTGACCGTCTCCCACCAGCGCGAGGGCGAGGAGCTGGGCTCGGTCGAGCTCGCGCTCACCGGGGACACGCGCTCGGGCGTCCTGTACTTCGTCGGCGTCCGCCCGGGAGATCGGCTGGTCGCCTCCACCGTCCACCTGCTGGAGGACGGGCGCCAGGCGCGGCCGGATCCGTGCGACGTGCTGGGCACCGTGCTGCGCGTGCCGCCGGCCTCTCCGGGCGAGCAGCTCGTCACGCTCTACGCCGAGGGGGACTGGGAGGGCCTGGAGCGGCTGGTCGTGACCCTGGAGAAGTCGCCCGAGCTGCCCGGCGGGACCTTCACCTTCGACCGCTCGGGGACCTCGGTGACCGTGGCCCTGCCGCTCCCCGACCCCGCCAACCGGAGCTGGCGTTACCGCGTCCTGCGCACCGTGGACGGCGTGGACGAGGAGGAGGACTGGCGCGTCACCGACCGGCCCGCCCTCAGCCTGGGCCGCTACAGCCAGGACGTGCTGGCCGTGACCGTGGAGCCCCTGGGCCCCGGCTTCTCCAGCGTGGGCGTCCACAGCGTGCAGGTCGAGCTGCGCTACTTCGACCCGCAGAACGGCATCCGCGAGGAGACCACGCTGGTCCTGCGATCCAATGTAGACAGGCAGACCTGGAAGGTCGCGCTCGCCGATCCAACATCCCGCCTCTATCAGGCGCAGATCACAACGTGGTACACCAACGGACAGACCCGCGTGATCCCCTGGCGTGACCAGACGGGCCCGCTGCTGGTCGTCCCCATCGTCGCCAGCCCAGGGTGAGACATGCTGAACCTCCTCGATCCGGTCGAGCTGAACGGGATCACGATCTATCGGGACGATCAGGACCCGCGGAAGTTCTACCCCATGCCCGCGGAGCCCTGGATCCCGCTCGACGAGACGGGGACCCCGCGCTTCCTCTTCGTCAAGTACATCGCCAGCCAGGAGCCCGGCGTCACCGCCGGCCCCGGCGGCGGCTACCTGCAGTTCACGGCGAGCCCGCGGCTGCGGCCTGAGCAGCGGGAGGCCCTGATCACGGGCCTGCGGACGCGGCTCCTGGACGAGCAGCAGCGCGGGATCAAGCCCTTCGGTCGCCCGATCACGATCACGGAGCCCCTGCTGGCCAGCCCCTCCTGGGTGTCGGGAGAGGTTGCGCTCCACACCTGGGCGGTGGGGGAGACGGGGCTCGTGCAGGCCGTGACGGGCACCACCGAGCCCGACCTGGCGGGCAGCCTGAACGCCAGCTTCGCCGCCACGCTGAGCCCCGACGGGGCGGAGGTGTTCTGGGACGCGGCGAAGCGCCAGAAGCTCCCCATCATCCTGGCCTACAAGCTGCGCTACAAGGCGCGGGTCTCCGGCGCCTCGCTGCGCGTGGACGTCAAGCGGGAGAAGGTGCGCGAGCGCGTCTGGACGGCGGCGAAGCCCTACCTCTTCGACCGGATCGCGGCGCGTTATCGGCCGCTCCCCCTCGCCGAGCCCTACTCGAAGGCCCGCCACCTCCAGATGCTGGCGGTCCACGGGCCGCTGCTGGCCGCCCTGGCGTCCCGCGACGAGGTCCGCGAGATCGTCAAGAACGAGGTGGACGTCGAGATCTCCATCGGCGAGGGCGGGGGCGAGGAGGGGGAGGGGGACCTGCGGGTGCGCCTGGTGGAGCTGGCCACGCAGCTCCTGACCGAGGCCATCTTCCCCGCCTTCTTCGGGACGGCGATGGACATGAAGGGCCTGACCGACGGCGCGCAGGCGGAGGCCCTGCTGGAGGTCAAGGAGCAGCTCGAGGAGAGCCTGGACCCGTTCCACCTGGAGCTTGATCAAGACACGGTGGTAGAGCGCGGCGCCAGCCCCAACGGCGCCCTGAGCGTGCTCATCCCCGACGAGGCGACCCGGGACCGCCTGATGGTGCAGGAGTACGAGGGCACCTTCTTCTCCGTCCTCGACGTCACGGTGGGCGTGGCGGGCGTGGACTTCGAGCAGGACGGGATCGATGTCATCAAGGTGGGGGTGCGCTACGAGGCGCGGGACGCCCAGTCCGGGATCCCCCGGCGCCACAACGACGACGGGGCCCTGATGCGGGCGGGGGACACCTGGCACACCCGCTTCGTCGGGCTCGCCCGCGACGGGGGCGGGCTGCCGGTGCGCGAGTACACGCTGCGGGCGGAGGTCTACTACAAGGGTGGGTTGACCAGCGTCATCGAGCGCCGCACCAGCGAGCGCCAGCCGCTGATCACGCCCCGCGGGCTGGGGGTGGTGCGCGTGGAGCTGCTGCTCAGCGCGCCGCCGGCGGACGTCGAGGGCGCGCGGGTGGATCTGCGCTGCCGCGCGCCCGGCGGGGCCCTCTTCGAGGAGCGGGTGGAGCTCACGCAGAGCGCGCCGCGCCAGATCTGGAGCCAGCACCTCGGGGAGCTCGACCCCGACAGCGCGGAGACGGCCTATGAGTACCGCGTGACCTGGCGCGTCCCCGAGCTCGGTGAGCTGTCCGGGGAGTGGACGCCCAGCCGCGAGCGCCTCCTCGAGCTCACCGGGCCCTTCCAGCGCACGCTCACCTGGACCTTCCGGCCGCAGGGCTCGATGGAGGGGGTGGTGGGGATCTTCGTGGACGCGCGCTACGCGGACGAGGCCCGCGGCTACACGCGGACCGAGAGCTTCTCGTTCACGAAGATCACGGACAGCCACGCGGTCAAGGTGCGCGCCTTCGCCGACGGGCCCACCAGCCTGGAGTGGGAGGGGCGGGTCGCCTACACGGACGGGAGCATGGAGGAGCTGCCCCGCGCGCGCGCCGATGCGGCGACCGTGTGGGTGGGCTACGCCCGCCCGGTGGCGGGCACGACGCGCCGGCTGACGGTCACCGTCAACCCGATGCTGCTGGACTTCACCACCGATCTGCGCCTGGCGGTGGTGGACCTCTCGTATCAGGACCGCGCCAACGGGGTGGACGAGCGCGCCATCCTCCAGTTCTTCGTCGACGGCGCGGGCGGGGAGCGGAAGCCGCAGATCTGGGAGTTCGACTTCCGCGAGGCGGGGCGGCCACGCTTCTCCTACACGGTCCGCTACGTCGCCCAGGATCCCGCGCGGAGCGCGCGCGTCGAGGTCCAGGACACGGACGAGACCCTCATCCTGCTCGACCGCTCGGGCGCCGTGCCCGCCTAGGAGCCCCTCATGCCCTCCGATCCTGCGCTCCTCGTGTCGCCCTTCATCACCACCTTCCACCGGGTCGAGCCCACGGCCACCCTGGCCTTCACCAGCCTGAAGCTGCTGCTGCCCTGGACGAGGGTGCGCCCGCCGCCGGTCTTCTGGAAGGACGCCGGACCGCAGCCGGGCTCCGTGCCCCTCCTCGGCTACGAGGCGAAGGACGTCGACAACAAGCTGTGGTGGAGCCTGGGGCGCTGGCTCGGCCCGAACGCCTTCGACCCGGACCGGGGGCTCGCGCTGATCTCGGTCAGCTACGATCCGATGTCCAACCTCACGATCACGCTCCACCAGGGCGACCGCGCGGGTCAGGACTGGGGGGCGCTGCCCACGCCGCGCGGCATCCTGCCTCAGGACTCCCCGGGGATCGTGGCGACGCTGGGGTCCTATCCGCTGACCGTGAACCTGGACCTGGCCCAGGGCGAGATCCGGCTCATCCTGTCCTTCCTCGTGGACGGCGAGGCGGGGGTCAACGAGCAGTTCGCCAAGAACGTCAAGGGTGACCTGCACAAGGGCATGGACCTGAGGATCTCCTGGAAGCACAGCTACATGCTGCGCGTCCGGCCCACCACCCACGGGCGCCGGCCCGCCCCGGCGACGGATCCCATCATCGCCACGGGGCGCGTCGCCCACACCGTCGCCCTGGACCCCAACGTCCTCCTCGCCGCCCGATTCGACCCCCACCGCCGCCGCACGGACATCCTGGGCATTGAGCCCGAGCGCCCTCCGGTGGAGCCCGAGCCCGAGGCCGAGACCGTCCCGGACGAGGCCGGGGTCCCCATCCAGGAGGCCATCGCCTTCCGCGTCCTGGTCCCCGCCGACGACCCCGTCTTCAAGGGCCCCGACACGAGCTGGAAGACGCTCTCCGGCGCGCCGCGCGCCGACCGGATCTGGTACCGCCAGAGCGAGCGCAAGGGGCTCTTCTACTACCTGCCGACCAGCTTCCGCTTCGGCTACGACCTGGCCCGCGGGCTCCCCACCTTCCAGCCCTACCTCTACGTGCGGCCCGACGCGGGCGACCAGCCCACGGAGCAGGACTACCTGGTGCGCCTGACCCTGGGGGCCGTCCCGCACATCGCGCTGGAGGATCTGGAGCACCTCCGGGCGGCGGCCTGCAACGAGGCCGGGCTGCCCTACGTCGATCTGGAGCTCGCTCCGGACGTGGTGGGCACCTTCGAGGTCCAGATCGGCGCGGCGGGGGAGGGCTCCAGCGGGGGCACGGCCCCCAGCGTGGACGTCGAGAAGGGCTTCGCCGTCCAGCTCGAGGCGCCCGCCACACGCTACGGGGTCATCCGCGAGCAGATCCTCGGCCACGGCGGCGGGATCATGGGCAACGTCTTCGTCCACCTGGACGAGGACAGCGACGTGAGCCTGCCCGTCTCCCTCTCGTTCACGGAGATCGCGCTCGAGGGCGTGCGGCAGGAGATCCTTGCGGCGGAGGCCAACAAGGGCCCTCAGGTCGTGCGCCTGAGCAACCTGACCGCCTCGCACCTGTCCATCGCCGACCTGCGCGCCTACCTGGTCAAGCGGGACACGGCGCCCTACTGGGCCACCCCGGGGACGCTGGGCGGGGGGCTGGCGCTGCCGATCACGCTGGAGCCGCAGGCCACCCTGGACGTGCGCGTCGAGGCGCCGCAGGAAAACCTGGAATGGAATTCGCTGGCCGTCTCCCTGGGCGCGGTCTCGGTGGCCGACGCCACGCCGGAGGCGCTGGCCGCGGGCTGGCTGGAGGGGATCAACAACGATCCGGCGAACGGCACCGCGCTCTACGCCGCCTCGGTGACCGCGCTGAACCTCGGCGGGCTCTCGGCCTCGCACCCCGGCCTGTACGGGATCAAGGTGCGGCTCTTCCCGGTGGCGGGCGCGGCGGGGGACGGGGACTCGGCCCTGCTGACGCCCGCGCAGCCCGAGTGGCGGACGAAGATCGTGCGCACGCTGGCGCAGCTCTCCGCGGGCGGGACGGGCAGCGTCTGGTACGAGCTGGAGTTCTACAGCGTCTACAACGATCACGACGGGCTCCCCCAGCGCCTGCGCTGCGAGGACCGCACCAGCCTGCTGCGCGCGCTGGCCTTCGAGCCCACCGGCGCCCGCTACCGCCTGCTGGACGCGGGCGGGGCGGTGCTGGGCGAGGACCTGGACCGCCTGACCGCGATGGCGCGCATCGACGAGCTGCGCGCGGCCGGTCAGACCTGGACCCTGGGGGTGGTCGCCACGTCGGCGACCGGGCCCACCGTGCCCACCGTCACCGTCGATCCAGCCGCGCTGGACTTCAGCGGCGGCCTGAAGAGCGCCTACGTGACGCTGCTGGTGGGGCCGGAGGCGAGCCCGGAGACGGCGACCTTCCTGTTCTCCGCGACGATCCGCGAGGCGATGACCTGGACCCCGACGCAGCACCCGGCGATCCCCTACCGCTACCAGCTCACCTTCCTCTTCGAGGGCGGGCGGGTGGCCCAGTCGAGCGGGGTCGGGAGCTCCGCCGTGCTCCTGCCCCTGATGCCGCCGCCGGCCTGATCAGAGGCGGATCATCAGGATCGTCGTCTCGCGCGCGCCGCGGGCGATGAGCTCCTCGCCCTGCGCCAGCAGGCGACGGGCCTCGAAGCGGTAGCGGAGCTCGCCCTCGTCCAGCGGCATCATCGCCTCGGCGTCGAGCTGCGGCGGGCGGAAGAAGAGGCTCTGCTTCTCCTCCTGCTCGGTGCGGGGATCGTAGGCCCACAGGTCCACGATGACCCCCAGCGCCGCGCCGAAGCTCCCCAGCAGGCGCACGCTCAGCTTCGCCGTCTCGGCGGCCATGGCCCCGACCACCAGGATGGGGGTGTCGGCGTCCAGCCAGCTCATCTCGCGCGGCGGTCCCACGCTGGGGTAGAGCACCTGCCGCCAGCGGTAGGCGCGGCGCCGGCTGTCCCGGAGCGGGATCTCCAGGGCCTGACCGCGGGCGTTGGCCGCGTCGAAGCGCAGCTCGCGGTCCACGACGTGCTCGCCGTCCTCGTAGCGCAGCGCGACCAGGAGCAGCGTGTTCGCGCTCCAGTCCACCGAGGGTTCTACGTGGACCCGCAGGATATCCTCGAAGGGCCCCAGGACCACCAGGCTCTCGCCCTCCACCCGGGTCCACTCCGAGTCGAAGCGCGCGCCGTCCGCCCCCGTCCACTCCGTCTTCGCCAGGATCTCCAGGGGCGGCGCCGAGCGCGGGGCCCGCGCCGACCACCGCGCGGTGGGCGTGTTCGCGTCCAGGACCAGATCCGCCTGCGCCAGATCCTCCTGGCCCTCGGCCCCCGGCACCCGCAGCAGGACGCGCGCGCTCTCGGCGCCGGGCCCCAGCAGCAGCTCCAGCCGGCGGTAGCGGATGTGGGCCAGCGGGTTCAGCACGAGCTGGCGCTGGCGGGTCGAGAGGGGCCCGACGCGGATCTGCGCGGGACCTCCACCCACGGTTGGATCAAAGTCGTACTGGACCTCCAGCGCGTAGGCGTCCCGGTCGGGCGCGGCCAGCCAGCTCTGGAAGCTGCGGACCTCGCCCGCGTTCCCCCGGTCGAAGCCGAAGGAGCCCACGTTGCCCTCGTGCTCGAGCTGGGCGGTCACGGCGAGCAGGTCGGGCATGTCGTCGAAGGAGACCGCCGACCGCACGCCGACCTCCAGGCGCCGGAACCAGGGGTCGTCCGTGTCGATCTCGGAGACGGTCACCGGCAGCCGCTCGTCTTCGCCCAGCATGGCGCTGAGGATCCCCGTCGAGACGTGCAGCAGCGTGACGGCCGAGCGCCCGCGGATCTGCATGTGGCTGACCTTCAGCTCATCCTGCATCTCGTAGCGCGCCTTCAGCACGAACATGCCGGACGAGCTGCTGATGTTGCCCGAGGATCCAATCAGCATCCCCAGCAGCCCGCTGGTGCTCTGGGCCTCCACCGGGATGGCGGAGCGGAAGAAGCCGCTCTCGACGCGCGCCCGGATCAGGTCCATCACCTGATCCTGCTGCCGCTGCTGGTCCTCGGTGTCCTGGAACGCGATGATCTTCACCTGGATCGCGTCCTCCTCCATCAGCTTCTTGATGACGAGGTCCAGCTCGGCCCGCCAGGTGATGCCGTAGGTGAACTGGAAGCCCACCGAGGCCTCGAAGCTGCGGTAGATGCGCTCGTAGTCCATCGTGACGTCGGCGTGGAGCGCGGGCAGCAGGCCGTCCAGCTCCCACTCGTAGGCCACCCCGATGGGCAGGCGCTCCCCCTCCAGCGCGCGCTGGAAGAGGTGGGCCCCCTCCGCGCTGAGCCCCAGCGAGAACGCCGCCCGCCAGGGCGCGAACAGCGGGGCGAGCTCGGTCAGCAGCAGATCGGTGGTCATGCCCTCGCCGGAGGCCACGATGGTCCGCACCCGCCCGGCGCGGAAGGGCGCGGGCACCAGGCGCGCGTCCGGTCGGCCCGCGGCGGCCCCGATCTCCGCGCGCAGGCTCCCCGCCAGCCCGTCGGCCAGCGCGCAGCTCGTCTCGAAGAGCGCCAGCCCCGCGCCGCGGGCCTGGTCGGGCGCCAGGTCGGGGTTGTCGCTGAGGTCGCGCCGCCACTTGTAGAGCGTGAACGCCGATCCCTGGGCGTCGGTCACCAGCCGCGGCAGGCCGGGCAGGTAATAGAACAGGTCGGGGTCGGCGTGATCGCGCAGCACCGTCACGCCGCGCACGGAGAGGGGAGGGCTGGACAGATCGATCACGGGGCCTCCAGCGTGACGACGACGAGCTTGTCCGAGGTCAGGGTCGGCGGGAGGATCTCCTGGGCGCCGTCGAGCCGGATGTGGGTGAGCTGCACGGTGTAGGCGCGGCGCTCGGGGTCGGCGATCGGGTAGCGCCAGGCCACGACCTTGCTGGCGTCGCGCACCAGCGTCTCCTCCTCCTCGTGGATCTGGTGATCCGGGTCGTCATAGGAGAAGCGGACCTTGATCCCCATCAGGCCCGCGCCGATCAGCGTCTGGCCCACGAAGACCAGCTCCACCGAGCGCACCTGCCACAGCGACTCGCCCACCTGCAGGCGCGCGCCCTCGCCCGGCTGCCACTCGCCCTCGCGGGCCTCGTTGTTCACCGTGTGCAGGGTGACCCGGTACTCCCAGCGCCGGTCGGAGGGGTCGGCGAGGCGGGCCGACCAGGTCGTGAACGGGGTGGCGGCGTCCAGCACGCGGGAGGAGACCTCCTCGGGGCGCGAGGGCAGGCGGAGCTCGACGATCACGCGGGCGACGTGCGTGCCGAAGCGCGCCGCGCCCAGGAGCTGCACGTCCAGGATCGCCGGGGCGGGGTCGCCCACAATCAGCACCCCGCCCTCCACCGGATCCCAGTCCCCGATCTCCTCGCGCCCGGCCGGGTCTACGTAGCGCAGGCGCGCCTGGGGCCGCAGCTCCACGCCCTGCGGGCCGCGGATCGCCCAGCCCGCGCTCGGGGCCTGCTCGGTGAGCTCGAGGGTCTGCTCGGCCCCCCCGGGCCGGGCGCGGAGGTCCACCAGCACGCTGGGGTAGCGATCCCAGGGCATCCCGCGCGCCAGGATCCGCAGATCGGCCCGCTGGTAGAGCTCGCGGGGATCGAGGCGGATCACCCGCGACCGGGTGGGGCGCTCGGGCCCGTCCAGGGAGGCGGGGAGGCCGTCGGAGCCCCCGCGGAAGAAGGCGGTGTAGGCGTAGTGGATCTCGTCGCGGTCCTGGGGGTCCAGCCACGTGATGAAGGTGCCGCGCGGGTTGGCCGCGTCCAGGGTCACCCGCTCCTCGCGCGCGCCGTGCCGCAGCCGCAGCTCCAGGCGATCCACGCCCTCCTTCTCCAGGTCGACCAGGCAGCCCAGATCGAAGCGCAGCTCGGGATCGACCCCGGCGTCCAGCGTGCTGATCAGCCCGCGGCGGTCCAGCGGGGGCTCCTCGGGTCCGGGGCGCAGCAGGTCGGAGAGCAGCCCCTGGGGCGCCAGGTGGATCCGCGCCGCGCTGGCCGCGTTCAGGTGGAAGTCGAAGCGGCGATCCTCGTGGCGCTCCACCTTCCGCAGGCTGTGGGTCAGGGTGAAGGCCCCCAGCAGGCCCCCCACGATGGTGTGGAGGTCGCCCAGCAGGCCGCCGTCGTCCTCCGCGGGCGGCTGCTGGCCGAGGACCGGCTCGAAGAACTCCTCGAGCACGTAGCGCTGGGCGCGCTCGACGGCCTGCTGGAAGGTGGCGGCGCGCTCGTCCTCGGGCACGAGCTGGTCCACCTCGACGTGGAGGATCTCGTCGTGGACGAGCTCCTCGATGGTCGGGCCCACGTCCACCGCCACCAGCACCTGCCCGCCGTGGAGGCGGGCCTCGAAGAAGTCGTACAGATCCACCCAGCGGGCCCAGATCCGCGCCCGGAGCGTGGGCTGCAGGGCCAGCACCGTGAGATCGTAGGCCACGCAGGCGGGGAGCCCGCCGTCGCCCAGGGCCGCCTCCACCAGCGCCGTCGCCTCGGGGCTCAGCACCGCCAGGAAGGTCGCCGCGTTGGATCCGAAGAGCGCCGGCCGCGCCTCCCCGTAGACGTGGTGCACCAGGGACGAGCCCGCCCCCGGGGCGGCGTCCAGCAGCACGAGCCGACAGGTCCCGTCCTCGGCCTGCGCGGGGGCCAGCCGCACCTCCCGCCCCTCCGCGCGGTGCAGGGCGGCGCGGACGGACTCGAGCGTGGCCTCGGGCACCGACAGGTCCACCGTCAGGGACAGCAGCCCGCCGCCGATCAGCGCCTCCTGGTCGGGCGGGAGCCGGTAGCGGACCAGCTTGAGCTCCGGCCTGCGCCCCTCGCCCACGCGCAGGCGCGGCCGGGAGGGCAGGTAATAGAACAGGCCCGGGTCGGCGTGATCGGCGAAGACCACCACGCCGCTCCGCTCCAGGGGCGCCCGGCCGAGATCAATCATGGGCCCTCCTCTTCTGCGCGCTCACGCGCGAAGGATCTGCGCCAGCGCGAGCATCAGCGTGCGGCTGGTGTGACCGCTGATCTCCAGCACCTTGCTGGTCCCGTCCGCCAGGACCGCGGTGGCGACGCAGTCCCAGCTCAGCTCGCGATCCGCCCGCAGCATCAGCCGCTCGGTGTGCAGGTTGGGCTTCCCCGGCTCGAAGACGTGGCTGTAGACCCGCCGCGGGCGGCCGGGCGGCGGCTCGCCCTGGAAGTCCACCTGCACGGCCAGCACGCCCAGCGCGTTCATGTCGCCCAGCAGGCGGATCTCCAGGTTGTGGTAGATGATGATCCCGTCGGTGATGACGATGTTCTGCGCCGTCGTCTTCTTCGGAGGCTGCACGTTCGCCGCCCCGCCGCCCTTGGGCAGCAGCTGGACGGTGTAGGTGTACTCGCGCAGCGCGGCGTTCAGCAGCGGGATGCTCTCGGTGGTGACGGCGAACTGGGGCCCGTTCAGCACCACCGTCTTGCGGACCTCGTAGCTGGCGTCCGGGTCCTTGTAGACCAGCTCGACCAGCACCGTGCCCGTGGTCTCGGGATCCACCTGCGGCAGGATGCGCACGGGGACGCGGTCCACGAAGGGATCCGGCACGAACAGGTGCGACTGGTGGTGGATCTCCTCCTTCCCGGCGCGGCTGGAGCCGTCCTTCATGTGCCAGGTGTAGGTGACCCCGTAGCTGCTCAGCGTGGGGTCGGTGAGCCGCACCGTCCAGCGTTGAGGCGTGCTCTCGCGCCCGACCAGGAAGGTGCGCTCGGCCCGGAAGTCGTTGGCCGCGTCCTCGTAGCGCAGGCGCACCTCGATCCGAGCCACCAGATCCCAGTCCACCACGCCCGGCTCGACCACCACGCTGAGCATCGCGACGTCGTCGGCGGGGTTCAGGACCAGCGCGCGGCTGACGCTGGTGCGCATGGGGGTCGTGTACGCGAAGCGCTGGGCGGCGATCTCGTCGGAGACGCCGAAGGCGTAGCTGACCTGGTAGCGGAAGGCGTAGCCGCCGCCGTCGCGGAAGGCCTTGAAGTGCTTGGGCGCCAGATCCTCCGGCGTGAAGTCCGCCTTGTCCCGCGCCACCGGGTCGGTCGGCGTCCCGCCGTACTGCAGCTCGGCGTGGATGGACTGGAGGTTGAGCCGCTCGAAGTCGTCGACGGCGCGGGTCTCCACCTCGATGAGCTTGAAGAAGGGATCGTCGAGGTTGATCTCCAGGATGTGCTTCTCGCGCTGCGTCCCGGTCAGCAGGGCCGAGAACAGCCCGTTCGGCGCATGCGTGCGGGTCTCCGGGGCCTCGACGCAGAAGTCGAAGTCCCAGCGCTTGAGCTCCTCGGTCTTCTTGTACTGGAGCTGGAAGCCGATCTCCAGCCCGCTGGCCGAGCTCCGGCCGCTGTTGGTGTCGCTGGTCGTGCCGGTGAGACCGCGCGCGGTCCGCAGCGCGTCCTGGGGCGTGGTCGGGGTCTGTGTGGGGGTCGTGCTCATCGCCGGCTTGAAGAAGTCCTTGAGGATGGTCTCCTTGATGAGATCCATCGCGCTCTTCTCCATCGCCGCCACGTCATCCCCCTCCTGCTGGCGCACGATGCGGATCTCCATCGCGCCCTCCTCCTTGAGCTTCTCCAGCGTGTAGGAGATGTCGACGCTCAAGGCCACGCGCGTCCCGCCGGAGCTGGCCCCGCCCTGGGAGCCGGAGGGGTTGCTGGTGTTGGAGGGGTTACTAGTATTGCTAGTATTCGCGGCGTTGGCGTTCGCGGCGTTGGCGTTCGCGGTGTTGGAGGTGTTCGCAGTGTTGGAGGTGTTCGCGGTGTTGGAGGTGTTGGAGGTGTTGGAGGTGTTGGAGGTGTTGGAGGTGTTCGTCCCGCCGCCGCCGCTACCGCCGCCGCCGCCCGAGCTGTAGGTGAGCGTCAACCCCAGCTTCAGGGCCTCGTAGCACCGCGCCATGTCCACCCAGCCTGTGACCGCCAGCGCGGGCCGCAGGCCGGAGAACTCCAGCTCATAGATGACGCCGATGGGGGAGAGCGCGTTCTGGTAGGCCTCCTCCAGCAGGGTCACCCCCTCCGGGGAGAGGGCGACGGAGAAGATCGCCCGCTGGTCGTCCAGGAGCGAGGGGGTGGCCGTGCCCAGGACCCCGCGGACGAAGCGGCTCTGCGGGGTGTCGGCCTCGGACGCGGGCGCGCCCCCCTCCGCCGGGGGCTCGGCCACGGCGGTCTGCGCGTCCAGGGCCAGGAGGCGCACGGTGCCCTTCGTGTACAGCACCGGGACCAGCCGCACGGCGCCGCTGCCCGGCGGGGCGTAGGCGGCCAGCCGACCGCGGATGGCGTCCAGCTGCGTGTCCGAGAGCCCGCAGTCCACGCCGAAGATCAGGAAGCCTCCGCCGAGCTCCTCCCGGGCGGGCGCCTCCCCGGCCGCCTCCAGCGCGTGCCGGTACTTCAGGAGCTGGAAGCTGGGCTCACCCCCCTCCGTCGTGAGGTGCGGCGGCCCCGCCAGGTAGTGGAAGAGGCAGGGATCGGCGTGATCGCGGAAGAGCACCACGCCATCGACCTCGTAGAAGGGTGACTCGAACGTCAGCATCTCAGGCCTCCTCACTCACTTGAGCACCAGCAGGGGCGCCGAGGAGGAGATCCAGTCCCGCTGGATCTGCTGCCGCGCTCCGATCAGGGTCAAGCGGTACTTGTAGTCGTGAAGCTCCGGGTCGGTCGTCGGGAAGCGCCAGATCAGCTCGGGCCCGAACGCCGCGATCTCGAAGGTCTCGGTGGCCCCGAGCTCCGCGGAGACGAGCTCCAGCAGCGCCCAGACCCACTCCCCGCCGGCCAGCGCCCGCGTGAGCACGCGCACCTCGTAGTGCCCCAGGTCGCGCACCACCAGGATCCGCTCCGCGCTCTCGCGCCAGCCCGTCTCGTGCCGCGCGCCCTCCTCGGTGAGCGTAGTGAAGCGGGCCTCGTAGCGCTCCGCCCCGGCGGGCAGGGTCCAGGTCCGGGTCTGGTCGGTGGCCGTGAACTCGAGGGTCGTGACGGCCCCGTCCGGGGGGACGCGCAGATCGACCAGCACGTAGGCCAGACCCTCGAAGCTGCCAGCGCTCAGCAGCGTGATCTCCACCCCGGGGTCCTCGTGCGGCGGGCCCTCGATCCACAGCTCGCCGCCGGCGTGCTCGCGCTCCTCCGCCTCCAGCTCCGCCCCGTCGGTGAGCAGCCAGGTGACGCGGTAGCGGACGGGCCCGGTGAGGGCAGGGGAGGGGTGGGTGCGCGCGTCCAGGACGGCGGTCCACACCACCTCGGGCGTCTCGGCGTCCAGGGAGGCGGTGTGGGTGAGCGTGTCGTAGCGCAAGGCCACCCGGACCCGGCGCACGCGGGCGTCCGTCCAGGCGCCCAGGCGCACGACCTGCCGCAGGATGCCCAGCCCGTCCAGCTCCAGCACCAGCAGCCGCTCGGTGGTGGTGCGCCAGGGCAGGCTCCGCGGCGGGGCGCCCCCGAAGTAGTACACCTCGACCCGGTAGGAGCACTCGAGCAGGTCCCCGCGGCGGCGTGGCCGGAAGAGCTGGACCTGCGAGGGGTCGTCGAAGAGCATCTCGCCCGTCTCTTCCCCCTGCGGCCCGTAGCGCAGCGTGACCTTGACCCGGTCGATGGGCCCCGAGAGGAAGTCCACGCGGCAGCGGACCCGGAGCTCGAGCGCGGCGCTCGGGTCGGAGCCGAGATCGACGGCGAGGATGCGGGAGGGGTCCAGCTCGGCCGGGATCAGCGCCTCGGCGACCTCGACGGCCTCCATGGCCTGCCCGTCTCGGAAGAGCAGGTTCAAGGCGCTGGTCGGGGCGACGGACCGCGGCCGGAGGGCCCCGCCGGGGTCGCGCTCCAGCAGCGTGGCGCCGAGCGCGGCCTCCAGCATACGCAGCCCGATCTCGTGCAGGCGCTCGGTGTACGTGGGCGAGACGGGGGCGCGCTCCTCCAGGCGGAGGCCGGCGAGGCCCAGGTTCGAGAGCGTCTCCCCCAGCCGCCGGCCCGTCAGCAGCGCCGGATCGAGCTCGCTGATGGCCCGATGCGCGGCGCGCGTGTCGCACCACAGGCGCAGCTCCACGCCCTGGACGCGGTGGAGGAAGCCGAGCTCGTAGCGCACCCAGAGCTGGGGCTGCTCCTCCTCGGCGAGGAGCTGGGCCACGCCGTCCGGGCTCAGCTCGAAGAGGGCGCTGGCCCGCTGGTCTCCGCCCAGGGTCGCCTCCTCCGCCGAGGCGGAGGCGCGGAGATCGGCGTCCATCACGCCCAGGCTCATGGCCACCCGGGCGCTCTTCAGCGGGAAGGGCCGGAGCTCCATCTCGGGGACCCCCGGGGCCAGCTCGGGCAGGGCGGCGCGCGCCCGCGCCCACTCCTCCGCCTTCGGCGCCAGCACCACCGAGAGCGCCAGCAGCCCCCCGCCGCGGATCGGCTCCCCCGAGGCCAGCGCGCCCCGGTAGAGGGTCAGGTGCAGGTCGGGCGCGCCGTCCGGGGTCCGCCCCAGCAGCGGCGAGGCGCGCCGCACGTAGAGCCGAGGCGGAGCCAACCCATCGGCGTCCTCATAGAGCAGCAGCTCGTCGAGGACCCGCGGGGCGGCGAGGCTCAGCATGGGGCTCAGGGCCCCTTGAGCACGAGCACGGTCCGGTCGTCGCGGACCTCAGGCATGGCGATCTCGGCGTTGTCCTCCGCGCGGTACAGGGTCAGCTTGTAGGTGTAGGCGCGGTTGCTGGTGTTGCCGAGACGGAAGGTCCAGGGGATCTTCGCCGTGAACGGCGGCTGCACGTCGATGGTCGTCTCTGCGTGTACGCCCGTCTCCGGGTCGTCGTAGCGCAGGTCCACGATGCCGAAGGCCCACTTGCCCGGCGGGTTCTTCAGCAGGTAGGGCGCGATCTCCACCTTGTGTTGGAAGGGGTCGCCCACGGTCAGCAGCAGCTCGTCCGTCCGCCGCCAGGCGTCCGCGCGCTCCACCCCGTCCGAGTAGATCGCCTTGACCTGGTACTCGTACCAGCGCAGGTTCTTGTCGCGCAGCGGCACTCTCCAGACCTCGTTCTTCTCCGATCCGCCCAGGATGAAGGTCTTCTCGACCGTGTACTGGTTCCGCACGTCCACGTAGCGCAGGGCCACGCCCACCCGGGCCAGCTCCGATCCGCCGCCGAAGCGGCCCACCGGGACCAGCGTGATCTCCAGCGCCTCCTGGAGCGGGTAGTTCAGCAGGAGCTGACGGCTCCGCGCCGCGGCCGCGGGCATGGGCAGGCGCTGGTTGTCGTGGGTGACGTACTCGACCTCGTAGGTGTAGGGCTGGTTGATGGTGGCGCCGATGCCCTCCACCCACAGGTAGCGCTGCTGCTCCTGGGTCAGCTTGAACTGGGTCTCCCGCAGGGTGGGCCCCGATCCGTAGCGCATCTTGACGATGACCTCCCGGATCTGCTTCCAATCGATGATGCCCATCTGCACATCGACCCTCAGCACGCCCACCGCGTCCGTGTCCAGCACCAGGATCGTCTCGTCCGAGCGGCCGTTGAAGGTCCAGCGCGCGTCCCCGCCCCGATAGAACACGGTACACTCGTAGGCGTAGCTGCGCTTATCCCGCGCCGCGACGTAGGTGAGGAAGTGGGCGGGCGAGGCCTTCTGGTCGAAGGAGAAGTCCTCCACCTTGTACACGCGCGCGCCGTCCGCGCCCGTCTCGTCATATTCCAGGTGGACCTTGACCAGCTCCACCGGATCGTCCTCGAAGTTGGCCGTGCAGAGCACCATCACGTCCAGCGTGCGGTAGAAGTCCGCCTCGAGCTCGATCTGGGTGCGGAACTGCTCCAGATCCCAGCCCGTGAGCATGGAGCTGAGATTGTCGTTGGGGCCCAGCGTCCCCTCGATCACCGACTTGGAGACGTAGTCGAAGTGCAGGTTGGCGTGCGCCTCGCGGTCCCACTCCTTGTGCAGCGTGTAGTCGACCGTGTCCGATCCGAACTTCTTCCCGTCCTTCTCGGGCAGGCTGGTGGACAGGCCCCCCTCGGGGAAGTCGGCCGGGTTCACGCCCTCCGCGGGGTTGTAGGTCAGGAAGTTGGAGGTCAGGAAGGACTGGATGAGCTCAAAGCCCTTCTCCGTCAGCGTCTTCTCCACCTCCGGCGTGATCGTCGACTCGGGGACGACGCGCACATAGGCGAGCTCAGACGCTACCAGCTCCTCGACGAGACGGTCCAGGTACTCCTGGCTCGCGTTGTGTTCGGCCCAGCCCGACCAGCTCCCCCCGGACTGCACCGTATGGAAGGTGCCGGTCTCCCGCAGGTGGGCGTCCAGATCCTGGGTGAGCTCGTAGCTCTTGTCCGCGTCGCAGTGCACGATCATGCGCACCGCGTCCAGCCTGTGTTGGAAATTCAGCTCGTAGCCGACGCGGATCGCCGCCAGGTCGCGCTCCAGCATGTTCCACAGCAGCACGGCGCCGTCCATGGTCAGCTTCACCATGAAGGAGGCGCGCTGCCGTCCCACCATGCTCACCTTGCCCACGCCGACCAGGTTGGAGACGAACTCCCCGCCCGCCGCGCCGGTCTCGGCGAGCACCGCGACGCCCACGGTCCCCTCCAGGACGGGCACGGTGCTGAGCCGGAGCGCCTCCGCCAGCTTCTTCGGATCGCGGCCGGCTGTGCCGTTCCACCACGCGCGGTAGTCCCGCCCGCCCAGCTCGTCGCCCGGCCTGTCCAGGCGCGTCAGCAGCTCGGGATCCCCGGCCAGGGACTCGCGGATCGCCGCTTCCTCCGCGTCATTGACGCGCAGCTCCACGGAGAGGGTCAGGATGCCGCCGCCCAGCGCGTTGCGCCGCTGCTCCTCGGTCAGCCGGCTCAGATCACGCCGGTACCAGACCATCGAGAACACAGGCTTGCCCGTGTCATCCAGCGCGATGCGCGGTCGCTGGGGCATGATGTACCAGGTGAGCGGATCGGCGTCGTCCCGGAAGACGTCCACCCCGTTGATCTCCCGTTGCCCGGTGAGCGTGATCATGCTCCCTCCCCGCGGCCAGAGGCGCTTCGTCGCCCCCTACCATCGTCGATCGTATCGCGGGCCCCCCCCGCTGACCAGCCGGAATAGGTGCATCCCATCGGAGGTGAGACATGAGGTTCACGGCGTCGCTGGTGCTCCTGATCGGCTGCGAGGGCGGCAAGTCCCCAGGTACGGGCGAGACGTCCACCCACACGGGCGGCGAGTCCGGTCGCGAATCGGGGCAGGAGACGGGGCGGGAGACGGGTGAGCCCGCGCCCTCGGGCTGCACCCCGCGCGACGAGGGCTACGTCACCGACGCGGAGGTCTACCCGGTGCCCGAGACCCCCGCGCTGGACGCCGCGGGCGACACGGTGGTGGATCCCACCTTCGGGACGCCCGTCCTGCGGGTGACGGACGCCAGCCACGATCCCACGGGCTGTGTCCACTCCTACTCGTACTGGCCGGCGATGAACGTCGACAGCACGCGCATGGTCCTGTACTGCAACGCGGACGGTCTGCGCCTGTACAGCTTCGACCCGGAGGCGCTCGCCGCGGAGAGCCTGGGCGTGCTGTTCGCGTCGAACCCCGAGGGGGGCTCGACCCCCAGCTGGGGAGACGTGTTCTGGAGCGGCTCGGACCCCGATCGGCTCTACCTGCACGACGGCGCGCGCCTGTACGCCTATGATGTCTCCACGTCCACCTACAGCCTGGTCCGCGACCTCTCGGAGACGCTGGGCACGCAGAAGGTGCTCAAGCAGATGAGCATGAGCCAGGACGACGATGTGTTCGCCTGGTACCTCCAGGACTACGCGAGCGCGCTGCAGGGCTACCTGGTCTACCAGGCGAGCACGGACACGATCCTGGCTTTCGAGGAGGATCTGCACATCGACGAGGTGCAGGTGGACAAGAGCGGCGACTGGCTGGTCGTGAAGACCGGGCAGCAGGGCGCCGGCGCGGTGGAGGTCCAGATCCGCGAGCTGGCCACGGGGGCGGTCGAGGACCTGCTGGACGACGAGCCGGACTACGCGCCGGGGCACTCGGACAACGGGCACGGGCTCGTGCTGGGGCAGGACAACTGGAACAACCGCCTGACCCTGCGCAGCCTGGAGAGCCCGCACGAGCTGACGGAGATCCTGGCCTTCGGGTCGGACTGGAGCATCGCGAACCACATCTCGATGCGCGGCGCGGACGAAGGCTGGGCCCTGCTCAGCAATTATACGGTCTCCGGCGCGGAGAGCGGCCTGTGGCGCGACGAGATCCTGCAGGTCGCCACCGACGGCAGCGGCTCCGTGCGGCGCCTCCTCCACCACCAGAGCGTGTACGGCGACTACTGGAGCACGCCTCGCGCCGTGCTGAGTCAGGACGGTTGCTTCGTGACCTTCACCAGCAACTGGGGCGACTCGGGACGCACCGACGTCTTCGTGGCCTCCCTGCGGGAGTGAGGCGGGCCGGGCTCACCGATCCGGGCTCGCGGCCCGCCGCCGCGCTCCACTCCTGGTAGCGATCCCGCCCCGCCCTGTCTATCCTGGGAGCCCAGGAGGTCTCATGCGTCGTCTGTTCGCGCTCTCGCTCACGCTGCTCGTCTCTGGTTGCCCCGACACGGACAAGGGGACGGAGACCGGGGAGACCGGGCTCAGCGACGCGGACGGCGACGGCTTCCTCGCGCGCGACGACTGCGACGACGACGACCCCGCCGCCCACCCGGGCGCGGCGGAGGTCTGTGACGAGGTGGACAACAACTGTGACGGCGCGGTCGATGAGGGCGTGACGATGACGCTCTACCTGGACATCGACGAGGACGGCTACGGCGACGCGGCCGAGGAGGGCTGCGCGGAGGGCTTCGGGCTCGTGAGCGTGGCCGGGGACTGTGACGACGCCGACGCCGCCATCTACCCCGGCGCGGACGACGTCTGCGACGACGTGGACAATGACTGCGACGATCTGGTCGACGAGGGCCTGCTGATCGCCCTCTACGCGGACGCCGACGGCGACGGCTACGGCGTCGAGACCAGCGTGACCGAGGGCTGCGAGGAGACCGAGGGCTGGAGCGCGCAGTCCGGGGACTGTGACGACGCCGATCCAGCGAAGAGCCCCGGCACCCCGGAGGTCTGCGAGGACGGGCTCGACCAGAACTGCGACGATCTCGACGCGCGCTGTGATCACTTCGCCGCCGAGGTCTCGCTGGAGTACGCCGAGTCGAAGCTGCTGGGCGAGGAGGGGAGCGCGGCGGGCTCGGTCGTGCGCCCCGCGGGGGACGTGGACGGCGACGGGCTCACCGATCTGCTGGTGGCGATGCCGGACTACTCCCAGGACTGGATCTGGCAGGGCGCCGTGGCGCTGGTGCTGAGCCCGGTGAGCGGGGACAGGAGCCTGGAGGACCAGGCGCGATCCTTCATCGTGGGCTCGGCAATGTCGGAGGGCGCGGGATCCGGCATCAGCCGCGGCGAAGACCTGGACCGGGACGGCGTGCCCGACCTGCTCATCGGGGCGCCGGGTCACCTGGACGTGCGCGCGGACGTCCACGGCGCCGCCTTCGTGTTCTACGGGCCCCTGCCCGAGGGGCAGAGCGAGCTGGGCGGCGCGGACGCCCTCGCCATCCCCGACGACGACGCCCACTTCGAGCTGGGCTTGTACCTCAGCACCTCCCCGGATCTGACGGGGGACGACCTGGGCGACGCGCTGGTGGGCTCCAGCGGCGGCGCGGGGGACGCGGCGGGCAGGGTCTGGATCCTGGAGGGCCCGCTCAGCGGGACGGTCCAGCTGGCCGACGCGCTGCAGGTCACGGGAGAGGGCGGCGGCGACTGCCTGGGCGACGGGGTGGACGGCGTCGGGGACCTGGACGGGGACGGCTACTACGACCTGGCCGTCTCGGCCTGGGCGGACCCCGAGGGGGGGACGCGCGCCGGGTCGGTGGGCATCTTCTACGGCCCGATCCGCGAGGAGCGCACGCTGGGCGAGGCCGATCGCAAGATCGTCGCCGAGGAGGCCAACAGCGAGCTCGGGCACGGCGCGGTGGGCGGGCGCGGGGACGTGAACGGCGACGGCCTCGACGATCTGCTCCTGGCGGCCACGGAGGCTCGCGGCTCGGTGGACGCGGCGGGGGCGGCCTTCCTCATGGTGGGCGACGCCACGGCCACCGGGAGCCTGAGCGTGGACGCCACGGCGGCGGGCTTCTTCGGCGGCTTCGAGCAGCAGCGCCTGGGGACCGGCCTGGACATCGTGGGGGACCTGGACGCCGACGGGTACGCCGAGATCCTGATCGGCAGCCCGGGGCATGACGGCGCGGGGGAGTCCGCGGGCTCGGTGGCGATCTACTACGGCCCGGTGAGCGGCGCCTTCGAGCTCGGGGCGGAGGACGCGACCTTCCCGGGCGAGGCCGCGGGCGACGGCCTGGGCACCAGCGTCGCGGGCCTGGCCGACGCGAGCGGCGACGGGCTCCCCGACCTGCTGTTGGGCGCCTGGGCCGAGGACAGCGGCGGTGATGGCGCGGGCGCGGCCTACCTGTTCCTGGCGCCCTGAGCCGGTGGGACACACGCGGCGTCCCACGGGACATGTCCCGAGGCGCCGCGTGGGACGACGGGGCGCGGAGTCACTCTCTACTAAATAATTAGTAAATAAGGTGGGACGCTGATCTTCGACGAGGTGGCTCCTGGGAGGGGCGCTGGCACGCTGTTTGCTTCTCTGGGGACCGTCCTCCCGGAGAGGACGACACCAGAGACCCCAACACAACAGGAGAACACCATGAAGGTCCGCACGAACACCAAGGCTGGCTGTGGCCCCGACTGCATGCTCTGCGCCGCCGGCGTCAACCACTAGGCCAGACTAGATCCGATAGCCGCGCGAGAGCATCCCCTCCGCCCCCTTGTCGAAGTCCGCCTCGTCGGGGACGTAGAACTCAAAGGCGTCGGCGATACGGATGATGACCTGGAAGGCCGCGCACACGTAGATCGCGTCGCGGATCGCCGCGTCGGACAGGCCGGCGGCCCGCAACGGCGCGAGATCCTCCGGCCCGAGCTCCTCGGGGCGGAGGCACATCTTCTCCAGGTAGCCCAGCATGGCGCGCAGGGGAGGGGAGACGGGCGCCGTCCGCCAGTCCTCCCAGACCGCCTTCACCACATCCTTCCCCAGCTCCTTCGACGCGACCGCGCCGTGGGCGCGCATTCAAAACTCGCAGTCGCCCAGGCGCGCCGTGAACGAGGCGAAGAGCTCCCGCTGGCACTGCGTCCAGTCCGAGGGGCCGCGCAGGGCGCGCTCGATGAGGTCGCTGAGCGGCTCGCCGAAGAACTCCGGGCGGTACATGAGCACGCGCACCACGTCGGGCACGCGCCGGCCCGAGACCACGCGGATGAAGCCGAGCATCAGCTTCCGCCCGACGGAGTGTCCGTCGCTGACGTTCTGGAGCCTCATGGCTCCTCCTCACCGAGCGAGCGCAGCGCCGCCCGCAGGCGGAGGTCGGCGGCGCCCACCGCGGCGGCGATGGTCAGCTCGAAGGCCTGATCTTCGCTGAGGCCGCTGGCGCGCAGGGCCTCCATGTGCTCGTCCTCGATGGTCGCGGCCTGGTCCCGCACACGGCGCACCCAGGCCAGCGCGCCCTCGGGGCCGCTGCCCTCGAAGGCCGCGCGCCGGGCGGCGGGGTCGAGCTCACCCGGGCCGGAGAGCACGCGCTCCCTCAGCCGGGCGTAGAGCTCGCGGTGCGAGGGGAGGGGAGCGCTCACAGCTTGATCAGCTTCTTGACGCCCTTCCGACCTGAGCGCAGCGAGTTCTTCATCAGGTCCTTCGCCCAGCCGTCCTTCTTCTTGCGGCTGGAGCGCTTGTGCCGGCGCAGCGCCTGAGAGGCCGTCTCGTCGCCCGCCTCCAGGAAGCGGCGCGTGATCTTCTCGAGGGGGCGCATCATCCGGGTGCTCTTCCGCTTCTTGCGCTTCTTCTTGAAGAGGGTCTCGACGCCGTCCTCGCCCACCACCGTGATCCGCTTCACGAAAGACATGCCTGCACCTCGCTCGCGCATGATAGCATCCAGCCGTCGCCCGGGCCCGGCCCGGACCCTACACCCGGACCTTCAGGAGTCATCATGTCCGCCGAGAACGCCGAGACCGCCGAGCCCCGCACCGTCGTCGTGGACCTCGGGAAGAAGAAGCGCAAGGACGTCCGCAAGCTGCGCAAGGGCGAGGGTCGCCTGATGGACCGTATCGGCGAGCTCGTCGAGCAGATGAAGGCCGACGGCCAGCTCACCGCGGGCGCCGAGACCGTGGTGGTCGTCGTCGAGCGCAAGAAGAAGAACACCATGCGCTTCCCCGGCCTGCGCTGAGGCGGATCCGCCGCGTCCAGGCTCAGTGCGTGGCCTTCAGGATGCCCGGGAACTGCACGCCGCTGCGCGGGTCCACCCCGGCGTAGGGCGCGCGCGCCGGCCCGCCCACCTGCACCGTGAAGCCCATGTCGTCCAGGTGGACCAGCCCGTCCTTGGTGATCAGCGCCTCGGGCGGGTTGGGGAAGGGCCCGGCCACGCGAAAAGCCTGGACCACCGCCTCGTCCAGCGCGCCCTCCCCGCAGCCCTCGGTCACCTCGATGGACTGCAGCGCGCCCTGGTCGTCCAGCACCACGTAGACCACCGTGTCGTAGCGCAGCCGGCTCAGGCGCACCGTCTGGGGGAGGTTGTCCAGGTTCTGGTTCCAGTAGAAGCTGACGATGCGCTTGATGCGGTTGATGTAGGCCGCGAACACCACCTCTCGGGTGTTCACGCTCATCTGCGTCCCCAGGCGCGCGTCCACCAGGTCATTGCTCGGGGAGCCCGAGACCCGCTGCTCGCCCGCGCCCACCGGCACCGGCCCCTCCAGCCCCGCCTTGTTGCTGAGGCGGTAGGGGGAGGGGAGGGAGGCGTAGCGCCCGTCGCGCTCGGCGTCGAAGGGCTGGCTGCCCGCCTGCCCGCCCGAGGAGGGGACCGTGGCGCCCAGGTCCATCAGCTCGGACTGGAGCTCCATCGCGTCCTCCGGGCTGTAGGTGGGGGCGCGGAAGTCGCTGTCCAGCCGGAAGCGGTCGGTGCGGGTCTCCTCGGGCACCGTGATGTCGTACTCGGCCAGGAAGCGGGCGTCGTCGGGGCGGCGCTCCTCGATGGGCGGGGCGACGTCGACCACCTGCCCCTGCTCGCGCTCGGGCTCCCGCTCCTCGGGCTCCTCCTCCTCGGGCTTCGGCGCCTGGTCGGCCTGGGCCGTGCTGGCGCCGTCGCGCGGGCGGCGCGGGCCGCTCTCGTCGAGGAGGGTGATGGGAGTGGGGCGATCGACCGGCTCAATCGTCGGGTGGAGCAGCAGCAGTGGGATCAGCAGGACCAGCGCGATCCCGTGGAGGATCGCCGAGACGAAGAGGAACACCGCGGCGCGCAATGCCTTGCGGGCCCAGCTCCCCGAGCGCTGTCCGTGATCTCCCAGGGGACCTCCTCTCCCACAACGTAGACCCCGGGAGGCCGGGGCGCAACGGGCACCCCGTCAGCGACCGAAGAGGCGCGCGCGGAGGCAGACGCGCCCTTCCTCCACGTCGCCGTCCAGCAGCAGCGCCCTCGCGCTGCCGAGCCCCAGGCCCTCGCGCGCGAGCCGCTCGCCCTCCTCCGGGTCAGCCAGCAGGGTGAGCGCCGGCCCCCTCAGCCCCGCGGCGATCTGCGCCCCGACCAGGGCGGCCCCCGGGAGCGTGCGGGCGAAGTCCTGGCGGGAGACGCGGTCCGGTCCCTCCGCGCGCAGGCGGTCGTGGTAGCGCCGGTCGGCCAGCAGGCAGCCCCAGCGCGTGCAGAGGATCAGGGCGGTCTCGTCGTCGGAGGCGGCGGGCGGCGCGGACCTCGTCGCCTGCACCAGCTCCTGCACCAGCGCCCGCACGGCCCGCTCCCAGGTGTCCGGCCGCTCCTCCAGACGCACCTCAGCGTGGAGCGCGCGCTCGGCCAGCTGGAGAAGGGGCTCGCGCCGGAGCTCCGCCGCCGGTTCGCGCCCCGGGCGGGAGAGGGCGAGGGCGGTGTTCACGCCGCCGAAGCCCGCGGAGAGCTTGAGGACGCGCGTCGGCACCGAGGAGGAGGGGAGCGGGTTGCCCTCCAGGTCCAGGGCGGGGAGGGCCAGCCCCTGCGCCATCGCCGCCACCTCCAGGGCGATCTCCAGCGCCCCCGCCGCGCCCATGGCGTGACCCACGAGGCCCTTGATCGCCCGCAGCGGGGGGACCCGCCCGAAGACCCGCCCCAGCGCCGCGCGCTCCATGTCGTCGTTCGCCCGCGTGGCGGTGCCGTGCGCGGAGACGAGGTCCACGTCCTCCGGCCCCCATCCGGCCGCCGCCAGCGCCCGCTCCGCGGCCCGCGCCAGGCCCGCGCCGCTCGGATCCGGGCGGACCAGGTCGCCCGCGTCCGACTGGAGTCCCCACCCGCGCAGCTCGGCCATCGGAGCGCGCGGTCCCGGATCGCGCTCCAGCAGCAGGGCCACCCCGGCCTCGCCCAGGGTGAGCCCGTCCCGCGTGTCCCGGAAGGGCTCGGCGAGCCCGCGGGGGGAGAGGGCGCCGAGGCCGCGAAATCCGGCGGCCAGGAAGGGGGAGAGCGCGTCGCTGGCCAGCACGAGGACGGCGGGCGCCCGACCGGCGCGGAGCCAGTGTTGACCGAGCCCCAGGGCGGCCGTGCCCGAGGCGCAGGCGACCGAGAGGCAGGCGAGCGGACCTCGGAGCCCCAGCTGGGCGTAGAGCGCCTCCCCCGGCCCCTGCCGGCTGGCCCCGGGGGGAGGGGCTTCGCCCGTCGCGCGCGCCCGCTCCCAGGCGCCGGCGATCCCGCCGGTGGTCGTGGCGTAGATCAGCCCGGTCTCCGGCGGCAGGGGCGGGAGCGCGGCGTCGGCGAGGGCGGCCCGCAGCAGGGCCTCCGCCGGGCGCGTCCGGTCCAGATCGGGGACCACGCCGCAGCGCAGCTCGGGCAGGCCCTCGCCCCTCCACGGGCGGAGACAGCGCCGCCCCTCGGCGACCGCCGCCACCAGCCCGCCCAGGCTGCCCGCGGCCGAGCAGGCCCCCGCGGCGCTCACGAAGATCCGACTCATGGGCGCTGGTCCCCCGAGCCGATCCTCAGGTGCAGGCGCCGGCCGGCGTGTTGTAGCTCCAGCGCGCCCCCGCCGCCCGCCGCCAGGGCCGCCGCCGCCAGCAGGCCCAGGACCGGGGAGGCGCCCAGCCCCTCTTGGACGTCGGGGAGCGGGCGCCCATTCGGTCCCACCCACCGAATTCGGTCTCCTTCTCCCGCGAGGGCGGCGCGCCCGGCCTCGATCCGCAGCGGCGCGCCCGGACCTTCGGCGCAGAGCAGCAGCGCGGCCAGACCCTCCCCCGGAGGTGGCGCCCCCCAGAGCTCCGCGGCCCGGAGCCGCCAGGGGCTGCGCTCGTCGCCCGCCACCACCAGCGCCGCGGGCGCCCCGTCGTCGAGGAGCTCCACCCCGCGGATCAGCGCCGCGAGGCCCGTCTCGTCGCCCGCCGAGAGGGTCTCCGTGGGCCCGCGCAGCCCCAGCGCCAGCGAGATCGCCCCCGCGGCGGCGTGGAAGACCGAGCCCTGGAAGCGCGCCGGGCTGGCCAGCGCGATCCCCTCCTCGACCAGCCGCGTGAGGAAGGCCTCGGTCTGGGCCAGCTCGCCGAGGCCCGTGCCCCACACCAGCGGGAGCTGCTCCCGATCCAGCTCCGGCGCGGCCTCCAGCACGCGCGCCGCCCCCGCCACGGCCCAGCGCGAGAGCCGGCTCAGGCGGCGCCAGTCCCCCGGCGTGACGGCCTCGGGGCGATCCGCTCCCGGCGCGTCGAGCCCCCGCTCGCCCGCCTCCAGCCGCTCCAGCCAGCGCCCCGGGTCCTCGCCCGCCGCGGACCAGCCCGCCACGGCGCGGATCCTCATGGCGCCCTCCCCAGCAGCAGGGCCGTGTTGCTGCCCCCGAAGGCCAGGTTCACTGAGAGCGCCGCGCTCAGGGGCGCCTCGCGGGTCTCGCGCACGAGGTCGAGCTCGAAGGCCGGGCGCTCCAGCCCCACCGTGGGCGGGATCCGCTGCTCCTGCAGGCTCTGGGCGGCGATCACGGCCTCCACGGCCCCGGCGGCCCCCAGCGTGTGGCCCAGGCTGCCCTTGACCCCGCTCACCGGCACGTCCGGCAGGGTGGCGAGCAAGGCCGCCGCCTCCGCCGCGTCGTTGGCGGGCGTGCCGGTCCCGTGGGCCAGGATCCAGCCCGGCGGCGGGCGCCTCCCCATCGCGACCCGGATCGCGGCCTGGAGCCCGCGACCCTGCGGGTGGGGCGCCGTGGGGTGCCAGGCGTCCGCGCGGTGCCCGAAGCCCTGGATCCAGGCCAGGATCGGCGCGCCGGATCGGCGTGCGGCGGCCTCGGACAGCAGCAGCAGGGCCGCCGCGGCCTCGCCCAGGTTCAGGCCCGCGCGGTCCTGGTCGAAGGGGCGACACCGACCCTCGGCCTGGAGCCCCAGCGCCCCGAAGCCGGCCCAGGTCGTCTGCGAGAGCACGTCCACGCCTACCGCGAGCGCCGCCTCCGCCCGGCCCGAGCCGACCTGGTCCGCGGCCAGCCCCACCGCGACCGCCCCCGCCGTGCAGGCCGTGCTGACCCCCAGGCAGGGGCCGCGCAGCCCGAGCGCCGCCGCCACCGCGCGGGCCGGGGCGTCGGGGAGCTGGGGGCGCAGGTAGGAGGCCGGATCCACCGGGGCTCCCGCGCGATCTTCGCGCCAGCTCGCCTCCCCCGTCGCCAGGTCCGCCGCCGTGGTCCCGCAGGTGACGAGGGTGTCGAGAGGGAGCGACCGCGTGCCCACCGCCTGTCGGCAGGCCTCCACGGCCAGCTCCGCCGCGCTCCGCCGCTCCGAGAACGCGCAGACGCGCCAGCCTCGGTGGGGCCAGGGGCCCGCGCCCAGCGCGTCACGCCCCTCACACAGCGCGTCGAAGATCTCCGCGACCGAGCTCCCCAAGGGGCAGATCAGGCCGAGGCCGCAGACGGTGACGGGCCTCAACGCTTCTCCTTTGATCTTCGCATGTGGCCCCCTCCCGTCGTCCCGGGAAGTATAATGACGAGAGCTGTTCATGGGGGGGAGTGTGAACCGACGTCAGGTCATGCAGGGCGTGGGCGCGGCGTCCGTGATGGCGCTCGTGCCCGAGGTGTTCATCGGCACGGCGACGGCCGGGGGGCTTCGGCGCACGCCCCGGAGCGTCGAGGAGCTCCCGGCCTTCCTGGCGGATCTGGACAGCCAGGTGGCGCGGCTGCGCGCGGCCGTGAGCTCGCCCCAGCTCCGGGCCTTCCACGCGCGCCTGGGGCTGCCCGCCGACTTCCGCGCCGATCTGATGGAGTCTCTCCTTCGCACGGCGGCCTTCCGCGATCTGCCCGAGGACGTGCAGGCCGACCCAGACGCGCAGCGGCGCGCCGGGCGAGAGCTGCCCCGCCTCGGGCAGCAGTGCCTCCGGCTGGCGCGCATGCTGCGGGACCTGCCAGACGCCGAGGGGCGTCGGATCCGGCGCCTGCTGCGGGACAACCCGGAGTTGAAGGTGGCGCTGCGCGAGCGGCGGCGCGAGGCCATGCACGCGCTGGAGCTTCCCGAGGAGCGGGTCGCGCAGACCGGGCGCCTCATGGACCGTCTCCTCTTCCGCCTGGAGCGTCAGCCCACCCGCCTGCTGTGCGGGGAGCTGGTGGATCGGATGCGGAGGGTCTCGGCGGACGCCGGGATCCCCGAGGAGGAGTGGGACGCCTACATCGCGCTGGACGTGGACGCCGCGCTGACGGCGGAGGGGGAGGACCCCACCGCGTCGGAGGGGGAGGACGCCGTCGACGCCGAGCCCTCCTCCCGGGAAGACCGCCCATCCAGGTCCGGTCGGATCCTGCGGTTAGCTGGGATCAGCGCGCTCATCTCTCTCGGCCTGTTCCTCCTCGGTCTCGCCGGAGCCGGTTTGTCGAGCAACCCGATGGTGTTCGCATATCTCACCATGGCCGCGGGCGTGGTGTTGCTGGTCACCCTCATCCTGCTGTGCATCGCCTTCGTCGTGTTCATCGTGGAGCGATATCCTGGGACTGGGACCGCGCTCGAAGAGGAACAGGAAGGCTCGCCCCTGATCCTCCCCGACGAGCTGATCGCCGCGATACGGTCTGGCGGCCTCGCCGGCCTCTCGGTCGCCTGATCTTCGCGTGCGGCCCCCGCCCGTGATGGCTCGCCGAGGAGTATACTGACGAGAGCTGTTCAGGGGGGAGCGTGAACCGACGTCAGGTCATGCAGGGCGCGACCGCGACCGCGGTCGCGGCTCTGATACCCGATCTTCTGCTGGGGGTCGCCACCGCGGGTGGGCTGGGACGTGTCCCATCGGAAGAGGCCGAGCTTCCGGCCTTTCTGGCGGACCTCGACGCGCAGGCCGCGCGGCTTCACGCCCACGCCGCCGCCAGCCCGCTGGCCGTGTACCAGGAGCGCCTGGGGATCCCCGCCACGCTGAGCGCCGATCTCTCGGAGTCCATGCTGCGCGTCTCGGCGTTTCGCGATCTGCCGCGCCGCCTCCAGGCCCACCCGGAGATGCAGCGTCGCGTCCGGCGCGAGCTGCCTCGCCTGGGCCAGCAGGTGCTCCGCATGACGATGGCGCTGCGTGACCTGCCGGAGAGGAGCCGGCGCGACGTCCGCCGCCTCCTGCGGGAGAACCCCGAGCTTCGCCCTGCGCTGCGGGAGCGCAGGCGCGCCAGCTTCGCTCAGCTCGGCCTCGCCCACGAGCGCGCGCGCCAGACCGATCGCCTCATGGATCACCTCCTGTTCCGGCTGGAGCGTCAGCCCGCGGCCAACCTGCTGGACGAGCTGGTGGGCAAGATGCGGCGCGCCTCGGCGGACGTCGGCGTGCGCGAGGAGGACTGGCGCGCGCTGGCCGACCAGGATCTGGACGGGATGGAGATCCCCGAGGACGGGACGCTCATCCTGGCGATGGACGAGGAGGTTCCGCCCACGGAGCCGGAGGAGCCCACGGAGCCGGACGCTCCGGCGGAGGAGCCCCGCGACGGGAACGCACCGGGCAAGCTCTTCGGTCTGGGTGCGATCGTCGCAGGTGTCGGTGGGGGGAGCGTGCTGATCGGGCTGGCGCTGATGAACGTCGCGGAGGGGCTCGGGGTGTTCCTGACCATCGTGGGCGGGGTCATCTTCATGGTCGGGCTGCTCATCCTCGGGCTCGCTGTCGTGGTGACCATTTTCGAGGCGATAAACGCGGAGAATGCGGAGCAGGTGTCCCTCCGGCTCCCCGAGGAGCTTCTGGCCCGCGTCCGCGTGGACGGCCTGGGGAGCCTCCCCGGCCTCGAGACCGCCACCCTCTGAGGAGAAGATCGCGATGAACCGACGTCAGGTCATGCAGGGCGTGGGCGCGGCGTCCGTGATGGCGCTCGTGCCCGAGGTGTTCATCGGCACGGCGACGGCCGGGGGGCTTCGGCGCACGCCCCGGAGCGTCGAGGAGCTCCCGGCCTTCCTGGCGGATCTGGACAGCCAGGTGGCGCGGCTGCGCGCGGCCGTGAGCTCGCCCCAGCTCCGGGCCTTCCACGCGCGCCTGGGGCTGCCCGCCGACTTCCGCGCCGATCTGATGGAGTCTCTCCTTCGCACGGCGGCCTTCCGCGATCTGCCCGAGGACGTGCAGGCCGACCCAGACGCGCAGCGGCGCGCCGGGCGAGAGCTGCCCCGCCTCGGGCAGCAGTGCCTCCGGCTGGCGCGCATGCTGCGGGACCTGCCAGACGCCGAGGGGCGTCGGATCCGGCGCCTGCTGCGGGACAACCCGGAGTTGAAGGTGGCGCTGCGCGAGCGGCGGCGCGAGGCCATGCACGCGCTGGAGCTTCCCGAGGAGCGGGTCGCGCAGACCGGGCGCCTCATGGACCGTCTCCTCTTCCGCCTGGAGCGTCAGCCCACCCGCCTGCTGTGCGGGGAGCTGGTGGATCGGATGCGGAGGGTCTCGGCGGACGCCGGGATCCCCGAGGAGGAGTGGGACGCCTACATCGCGCTGGACGTGGACGCCGCGCTGACGGCGGGGGGCGAGGAGCCCGCTCCCGACGACCCGGAGGGCGGCTCCGACGACAAGACCCTCTCCAACACCCAGAAGGTGATGCGGGGCTCCGCGATCACCTTCCTCGTCTCCCTGGGGGTCTTCCTCCTTGGCGCCCTGCTCCTCCCCGTGCTCGCAGAGTGGACCTTGTTCATCACCATCCCCGCGGGAGTGGTGCTCCTGGTCTCGTTGCTCGTCCTGTGCATCGCCTTCATCGCGTATGTCGGGCAGACCGAGTGCGCAGCAGCGGGTGTGAGGCCCTCGGACGACAGCCCCAGCACCCTACCCGACGAGCTGATCGCCGCGATTCGGTCTGGCGGACTCGCCGGCCTCTCGGTCGCCTGAGTCCATCCAGGGGCGAGATGTGCTGGCGCTGATTACGGTGGTGATGGAGAACTTCGACGCCGTGCGCGCCGCGCTGCGGGAGGGGGGCCCACCTCCGCCCGGGTTGCTCGGCTCCGCCTCGGCGATCCCCGAGGCGCTGGTGGAGCAGATGGGCGGGCGGCTGCTGGCCGTGGATCTCGACCGCGGCCGGCTTCGAGGTCAGCGCGCGCTCCCCACCCCCAGCGGGCTCTGCTGGCCCGACGCGGAGGGGCCGCTGCTGGTGGCCTCGATGTGGGGGGACGCCCTGCTCCAGGTGGATCCGGCCAGCGGGCAGGTGTGCGGCCGGGTGGAGCACCCGGCGATGAACGAGATCCACACCGTCACGTCCAGCGTCGCCGGGCCGCTGCTCACCTGCACGGGCGTGGACGCCCTCCTGGAGCTGCGCTCCGAGGGGCCCTGGGCCTGGTTCGCGCCCCCGCGGCCGACGCCGGTCCGCGCGCCGTTGCGCCCCGACCCCGCCGCTGACCATCGGGGGCGCCGCTACGCCACGCTCGACCGCGGCCTGCACCTCAACAGCGCGCTGCGCCTGGGCGAGCGGATCCTGGCCAGCGCCTTCCACACCGGCGAGATCCTCGAGATCGACCCGGTCAGCGGTGACCACCGCGTCGCCCGCGCCGGCCTGGACCACCCCCACGCGCTCGTCGTGGCCGGAGAGGAGGGGGGCCTGCCCGAGCCGACCCTGCTCTGCTGCGAGAGCCCGCGCGGGGAGCTTCGGCTGCTCGACCCTCAGGATCTCTCCGATCGCGGGCGGCTGCGCGCGCCGGGCCTGCGCTGGCTCCAGGCCGCGGAGCCCTCCGGCCGGGGGACGCTGCTGCTGCTGGACAACCCCCACTTTGGCCTCGGGGCGCGGGGGGCGGGGCCCTCACGGCTCGTGGAGCTCGACCCGCGCACCGGGACCTCCACGACGCGGCTCGAGCTCCCCGCGGGCTGGCGCCTCCTCGCCGCCTGTCCGCTCCCCCCGGAGCGCGCGGCCCGGATAAGGTGGCTGGATGGCTGATCTCGACGTCCTCATCCTCGGCGGCGGCCTCGCCGGAGGGCTCCTGGCGCGCCACCTGCGCCGCCACCTCCCGTCCCTCTCCGTGGGCCTGGTCGAGCGCCGGGTCGATCGGGACTGGAAGGTGGGCGAGTCCACCGTCGAGCTCGCCGGGAACTACCTCGTGCGCCGCCTGGGGCTGTCCAGCCTGCTCTACCGCGAGCACCTGCCCAAGAACGGGCTGCGCTTCCTCTTCGATCAGCCCGGCCGCGACGCGCCCCTCTGCCAGCAGAGCGAGATCGGGAACACCTGCTTCGCCGTGAACCCCACCTTCCAGATCGACCGCGCCCGCCTGGAGGAGCGCCTGCTGGAGCTGGCTGCGAGCGGGGGCGTGGAGCTGCTGCGGCCCGCGCGCGTGGTCTCCGTGGAGCCCGGCGCCCCTCACCGCGTGGTCGTCGAGCAGGAGGGCGCCTCCCGGGAGCTCCGCGCGCGCTGGCTGGTGGACGCCTCGGGCCGCAGCCGGCTGATGGTCCGCCGCCTCTCGCTCGCCCGCGCCGTGCCCGAGCACCCGATGATCGGCGCCTGGGGCCGGGTCCACGGCCTCGGCGACCTCGACCATCAAGGCGACGACGCCTGGCGGGCCCGCGCCCGCTTCTCCAGCCGCATGCTCTCGACCACGCACCTCAACTACCCGGGTTACTGGATCTGGCTCATCCCGCTGCGCGACGGCCTCACCAGCGTCGGCGTGGTGGGCGAGCCCCGGGAGCGCGGCGGGGCGCTGGAGCCGCGACGCCTGCGGGACCCCGAGGGCCTCTGGAGCTTCCTCCTGGAGCACCGCGCTTTCCGCGACCTCGTCCAGAGCTCCGAGGAGCCCTCCGGGGCGCGCCTGCTGGACCACGGCGTCCTGCTGGGGCTCGCCCACCGCAGCGCGCGCTACCTCTCCGGGGATCGCTGGGCCCTGGTCGGAGAGGCCGGGCTGTTCACCGACCCGTTCTACTCCCCGGGGAGCGACTTCATCGCTCAGAGCAACGATCTGTGCGTGGAGGCGATCCGGCGCGACCTCGCCGGAGAAGATACGGCGGCCTTCGCCGAGCTCGCCTCCGAGTACCTGCAGCACCAGGTCTCGGTCTCCGTCCTCACCTACCAGGACCAGTACCCGAACCTCGGCAGCTATGACCTCTTCCGGCTGCGCTACACCTACGACCTCTACACCTACTTCAACCTGCTGACCCCCTACGCGCTCGACGCACACCTGGACCCCGCCTGGCTCCGAGCCCGCCTGGACGCGCGGGATCGCGCCGAGGGCGCCCAGCGCGAGATCGGCGCCCTCTTCGCCCAGCTCGGCCGGCGGCTGCGCGAGGAGGGGAGCTACTTCCGGGGGAACCAGGGCGGCTACGACGGGCACTTCGACCGCCGGGTCCAGGACCCCACCGGCCGCACGCTCCAGGACGTCGAGCGCACCCAGCGCCGCCTGCACCGCGGGATCACCCGGCGCCTGCGCGCCTGGCTGGCGGGGGAGATGAGCGCGCCACCCTCCGAGGGCTGGATGCGCGAGATCTGGGAGGGCTGCGACGCCGCCTGAGTCGTCGAGCCGGTGCGTCAGCGCGCCCGCCGGGCCGCGTCCCAGTGGAAGAGATCGGCCTGAATCCACAGCAGCTTGGACCAGGCGCGCATGGCCTCCAGGCGCCGGGCCTCGGGCAGGTCCAGCGTGGAGACCTCGCCCAGGACCTGGTCGGCGATGAAGCCCAGCAGCGCGTCCACCTGCACCAGCGGCACCACCACGGCTGGATCGCCGCCGTCGGGGCCGTGGGCCCGCCCCACCCGCGCCAGGTAGGCGCCCAGATCGTCGTCCTCGCGCAGGCGCAGCAGCATGTCCACGTAGCCCTGCAGGTGCACCGTCACCATCGCGGGGGCGGCGGCGCCGAAGTGGCGCGCGGTGTTGCTCCAGCCAAGCAGGCGCCCGCGGATGGCCTCGAGCAGGGCGGGCATGCGCGGGCGGAGCTGCGCGCGGGAGGCCCGGATCAGGGCGCGGTCGCGCTCGTCCAGGCCCACATAGGCCGCCAGGAAGGCGAAGCGGTAGGCGGGGTCCACCTCCAGGCGGGCCTCGTCTACCCGCTGAGGGTCCAGGCGCAGAGGGTCCAGGCGCTGAGGGTCCAGGCTGGGGGTCATGGTCGGCTCCGCAGGATCCGCTGCGCGGCGAGGCGCCCGCTGATCATCGCCGCCGTCAGCCCCGCCCCCGGGCGCACCCAGGCCCCCGCCTGGAGCAGGCCGGGGATGGGGGTGGTGGTGCCCAGCCCGCGGAGCCCGTGCTGGGCCGGGGTCGGGGCGTATCCGAGGATGGCGCCGCCGGGGCTGCCGCCGTAGCGGTGGAAGACGCGGGGCGTGGCGAAGCTGCTCACCGCGATCCGCGCGCGCAGGCCGGGCAGCAGCGCGCGCTCCACGGCGCTCAGCATCCGCTCCCGGCTTGCCTCCCACGCCTGGTCCAGCGGCTCCTCGCCGCGCGGCGGGGTGGCCAGGGTGATCGAGACCACGCCGCCACCGGCGGGCGCGCAGCCCGGGTCCAGCGAGGAGGGGAGGTGGACGCCGAGCCTCGCCCCGTCCTCGCTCTGCAGGCTGGTCTCGAAGGGGACGGGGCCGAGGGTCCGCGGGTCCACCTCCGTCCCCAGCCACAGCTTGCAGGCCGAGCTGGAGAGCTCCATGCGGGCGAGCCGCTCCAGGAGGCGCGGCGGGACGGTGTCGGCGGGCAGCAGGCGCTGAAAGGTCTGGGCGGGCGGGACGTTGCTCAGCACCCAGCGCGCGCTCCGCTCGGTGCCGTCGTCCAGGATCACGCCGCGGGCCACGCCGTGCTCGAGGCGGATCCCCCGCGCCCCGAGCCCGGTCTGGAGCCTCCCGCCCGCGGCGGCCAGCCCGCGCACCAGCGCGTCGGTGAGCGCCTGGCTGCCCCCCACGAGATAGGCGCCGCTGAGGCCGTGATAACCCCAGATCAGGGTCAGCAGCGGGTGGGCGCCCATGCGCTCCAGCGGGCTGCCCAGGTAGTGGCCGATGTGCCCGACGACGCCGCGCAGATCGGGGTCGCGCAGGTAGCGGGCGAGCAGCGCCGCCCCCGTCTCCCGCTGCAGGCCGAGCAGCTCCGGGTCCGGCAGCGCGTCCGGGGCGTCGAGGGCGGCGTAGGTCTTGTGGTGGACCCGCTCGGCCAGCGCCAGCAGCGCCTGGAGACCGGCCAGCTCGTCGGGCCAGCGCTCCTCGACCACGGCGCGCAGGCCCTCGGCCCCGTGCGGGACCAGGAGACGGCGTTGAGGGCTGAGATCCAGCCGCAGCACCTCGTCCGCCCGGAGCTCCAGCGCCCCGGCCACGCCCAGCTCGTCCAGCAGCCGGCCGTTGGGCTGGCCCGGTCCGGCCGCGTCCAGCCGGTGCAGCGAGGCGTCGAAGCGGAACTCCCCGCGGCGGAAGCAGGTGGCGAAGCCGCCCGGCACCGGCTGCCGCTCGAAGACCCCGACGCTCAGCCCGGCCCGGGCCAGGAGCAGCGCGGCTGAGAGCCCGCCGACCCCGGCGCCGATCACCGCGACGTCAAGGTCCAAAGGGCTCCGGCGAGGGCGCGCAGCGGGGGAGGAGATCGCGCTGCGCCGCGTCGTGCTGGTCGGGGCGGACCCACAGGCTGCGCGGGACCACGAAGGGCGGGGTGACCGTGCGCAGCGCCACGCCCTCGCTCTGGAAGCCGGAGACGTGGGCGAAGGCCAGATCCAGGTCCAGGCTCACCGCGGCGATGAAGCCCTGGCCGTGCAGGGCGGGGTCGCACCATCGAATACGGCCGACCTCGCGACCGTCGAAGGTGACGGGCGCGTCGGGTCGCAGCGCAGCGTCCGCCCGCGCCGCGCAGATCCGCCGCCCCAGTGGGCGCGCGGCCAGCGCCGCCATGCCCTGCGCCTCCGATCCCCGGCGCAACCGCCACTGAAGCCCCAGCTCCCGGGGATCCAGGCCGCGGATCCCCGGTGCGCGCAGGTCGAGGTTCCAGCTCTCGCGCGCGCAGGCGCGTAGCGCGTCCAGCCCGCACTCTCGGAGCCCGGCGGTCTGGCCCGCCTCCAGCAGCCGCCCGCGCAGCTCCTCCAGCAGGGGGCGCGGCACCAGGAGCTGCCAGGCCAGCTCGCCCGCGCGCCCCACGCGCAGGACCAGCAGATCCTCCGGGTGCCGGTAGAAGCTCAGGTAGGGCATGGCCAGCACGCCCGGCTCGTCGAAGCGGCACAGCACGTCCCAGGCGAAGGGCCCCTCCACCGAGAGCGCGGCCCGCTCCGGCGTCAGGTCCTCCACCCACAGGTCGGCGCGCTCGGGCAGCCGCGCCCGGACCTCTTCCGCGGAGAGCCCGTCCACCCACAGGATCCAGTCGTCCTCGTCCTGGCCCACCAGCGCGTCGGCCAGCACCCCGCCCTGCTCGTCCAGCACGAGCGCGCTGCGCAGCGCGCCGCCGATGAGGCGCAGATCGCAGGGCAGCAGCGTGGCGAGCGCCTCCCGGGCGCCATCTCCGCCCAGGCGCAGGAGGGTGGGCTCCAGCGTGATCAGGCCGGCTCCCTCGCGGATGGTCTGGACCTCGGGCGTCATGGGCGCGCGTCCTGGGCCAGGATCACCGCGTCGGCCAGGCTGTCCAGGTTGCGCAGGGCCAGCACCGGGCGGGAGCGGTCCAGGTCCAGCCGCACGCCCAGGTGCGCCTCGATGGAGACCAGGAGCTCGACCGTGTCGATGGAGTCGAGCCCCAGGCCGTTGGCGAAGAGCGGCGTGTCCGAGCCGATCTCCTCCGGCTCGCGGTTCAGCAGGACGTCGCGCGCCACGATCTCGCGCAGCGTGTCCAGCATCGCCCGTCGGCGCGCGATCTGCGCGGTCAGCTCGGCGTTCATGGCGCTCACGTAGCCGGCCCGAGGATCACCGTCGAGGCGCCCGCGCGCGGGCCGCTCCCCAGGAGGAGGACGGGTCCGCCCTCCTGCAGCGCCACGAGCCCGAGGGCCAGCGCCGCGGGGCCCGCCGCGCCCTCCAGCGGCCCCAGGCGCGCCGCGAGGTGAGCGAAGGGGAGCGCGCCCAGGCCGAGCTCGTCGAGGACCGAGCGCAGGAATTCCCGGTCCCCGTCCAGCACCGCCGCGGCCAGTTCGCCAGGAGCGAGCGCCGCCTGCGCCAGCGCGGCCAGGACCGCCTCGCTCGCCCCCGCCCGACCCGGGGCGCCCAGCCCGACCCCCAGGATCCTCGCCCGATCTCCGGCCCGCGCCCGCCCCAGCGTCGCCGCCGCCGCCAGCTCGATCCGCCCCGCCCCCGGCTCCCGCAGGTGCAGCAGGCCCTCCGCGCAGGGCTCGTCCAGGCCGGCGACGACGAGTCCCTCCAGGGGCGGCGTGCTCCACAGCGTCAGGACCGCGGTCACCACGGCCTGGAGCCCTGCGCCCTCCCCGCAGGAGAGGGTCAGGGTCGGCCCGGTGATCCCGCGCTCGCGGCAGGCCGTCCCGGCGGCGGCGTTGCGCACCGTGGCTGAGAAGTCCCGGGCGCCGCCCCGGGGGCCCTCCTCCTGGGAGAAGGCGCGAAACCAGGCGTTCCCCGCCCGGCCGGGCCAGTCGGAGACCCCGCAGATCAGGCCCATGCGCTCCCCGGGCTCCCGCCGCTCGCCCGCCAGGCTCAGCGCCTCGCCCACCGCCACGCTCAGCAGCCCGCCCGCCCGATCCCGGCGCAGCGCGCGCAGGTCGGCCCGGCCCTCCAGGATCGCCTCGGGCACGAGGCCCATGGCCGGCTCCCCCGGGAGGCCGCGCCCACCCGGCCCGAGGATCGCCCAGGATCGCAGCCCCAGCGGCGGGCGAGGGCAGGCGAGGGGAGGGCCCGCGTCCAGCCCCAGCACGAGCGCGGCGTTGGCCCCGCCGAAGGCCGCGGTGTTCTTGACGGCGACGCGCGCCCGGGTGGGGAGCGGCCCGGGTCCCGCCAGCACGCCCGCGGGAACCACCCGCCGCGGCGCCCCGAAGCCGGCGATGGAGGGCAGAGATCCGTCGCGCAGGGCCAGCAGCGTCAGCGCGGCCTCCGTGGCCCCCGCCGCCCCCAGCGTGTGGCCGATGCGCGACTTGCTCGCCCCGACCGGGACGGCCCCGAAGACGGCCTCGATGGCCAGCGCCTCCGCCTGATCATTGGCCTCGGTCCCCGTTCCCTGCGCGTCGAGGAAGCCCACGGCCTCCGGGGCCAGGCCTGCGTCCTCCAGGGCGGCGCGCAGGGCGGCGATCATCCCGACGCCGCGCGGGTGGGGGGCCGTGGCATGCCAGGTCTCGGCGGACATCCCGCCGCCCAGCGCGTGCCCCAGGATCGGCGCCCCGCGCCGCGCGGCCTCCTCCTCGCGCTCCAGGACCAGGAAGGCGGCGCCCTCGCCCAGCGCCATGCCCGGGGGGGAGGAGAAGGGACAGCAGGGGCCCGCGCTCGACGCTCCCAGGCGTCGAAAGCCGGCGAAGGTCGAGGGCTCCACCAGCTCGGCCCCGCCCGCCAGGACCCGATCGACCAGGCCCGCGGCGAGCAGCGCCCGCCCCACCAGGATGGCCTGGAGCGAGGACGTGCAGGCCGTGGAGATCACCAGCCGGGGGCCCTCGAGGCCGAGGGCCTGGGCGACCTCATCCGCGGCCGCGCTGGCCAGGCTGTCGAGGAAGTCCTTCTTGAAGTGGGGGTTCTCCCGGTCGTGCGCCAGGCTCCTGCGGGCGAGCGAGCCCGTGGCGCACCCGAAGACCAGGGCGGTGCGGACGCGCGGCGCGGGCGAGCTCCCCTCCAGGGCCTCGCGGGCCGCGGCGAGGGCCAGCCGGGCCAGCTCGCTGGAGGGGTCGTCCTCGCCCTCCAGCGCGCGGCGGTCCACGCGGGACGCCCAGGGCGGGACGGGCTCCTCGGGGGCCAGCTCGGGGGCGGGGGCCTGCGCCGATCGCCCCTCGGCCTGCGCCCGCCGGTTGGCCTCCACGCCGCGACCCAGCCCCGTCCAGAGGCCGAGCCCGGTGATCGCCACGCTCATGGCACCACGGTGAGCAGGAGGCGCCCCGCCGGGGCCAGGGCCAGGAAGCGGCGGGAGGTGGCGGGTCGGCGGGGGAGGGGAGCCAGGCGAGGGCCGCGCAGCAGCGCGTCGAGCCCGATCTCCAGGACCGCCAGCGCCACCGCCTCGCCCACGCAGCGCCGCGGCCCCCCGCCGAAGGGGATCCAGGTCCAGGGCGCGGGGCTCCGCTCCAGGTGACGGGCGGGGAGGAAGCGCTCGGGCTCGGGCCAGCGCCCGGCGTGGCGGTGGGCCAGCCAGGGGGAGGGCGCCACCAGCGCGCCCGGAGGGACCGTGAGCCCGGGGAGCGCCAGGGGGCGCTCGTGGACGGCGGGGATGACGGCGATGGGCGGGTGCAGCCGCAGGCTCTCGCGGACGGCCGCCCCCAGGAGCGCGCCGCCCGTGTCCAGCAGCGCCTCCCGCGCGCCCGCCGCCTCGGGTCCAGGGCCGAAGACCTCCGCCGCCAGCCAGCACAGGCTCACCGCCGTCGTCTCCTGGGCCGCCGCCGCGAGGGTCAGCAGCTCATCGGGGTCGGGCGGGGCCTCCGCATCCTCCAGGAGCGCGCCCAGCACACAGGGCTCGGGGCCGGGACCCCGCCGGATCTCCGCCGCCATCTCCGCGTGGGCCTCCGCCAGGATGGGCTGGAGCCTCGCCGCCGCCGCCGTCTGCGTCACCAGCACCGGGGAGGCCGCGCCCAGCACCGCCTCGACGATCCGCGCGATCCCGGGCGCCGGGCGCCCGAAGAGCAGGTGCGCGGCCGCGGCCGTGGAGATCGACTCGGCGTAGGCCGTGAGGTCCAGCCTCCCCCCCGACCGCGCGCCGTGGAGCGCCTCCTGTGCGGCCCGGAGCGCGGCCCGGCGGGCGGTCTCCAGGCGCTCGGCCCCCAGCGCGGAGAGGAGGCGGCGTCGGCTGGCGCGGTGGGCGGCCCCCCGCTGGTTCAGCAGCGAGCCGGTGGAGAGGAAGGAGAAGACGCCGCGCCCCTCTCTCGGGACGAAGCCCGGATCCGGGCTGGTGAAGACCACGCCCAGATCCTCGGGGTGGGAGAGCACCAGCACGGGGCCGTAGCCGGGCAGCGGGACCCGGAAGCGCTCCCCCAGCGCGCGAGCCTGCTCCGTGAGCAGGCGGGGCAGGTGGTGCACCCACTGAAAGCCGATCTCAGCGGGCAAGAGCGCGACCGCGGGGACCTCCGCGCCCCACCCCTCGGGCGCCTCCATCCCTCAGCGCGCCCCGGCGTCGCGCAGGAAGGCCGTGATCGCGGCCACGGAGGCGTAGATCTCGCGGCGCTCCTCCCCCTCGGGCATGCGCACCCCGAAGGTGCGCTCCAGCTCCACGGCCAGCTCGATCGCGTCCACGCTGTCCAGCTTCATCCCGCCCTCGCCGAAGAGCGGCGCGTCGTCGACGATGTCCTCCGGGCCCAGGTCCTCGAGCATGGCGGCGCGGATCAGGGCCTCCTTCACGCGCAGCAGGACGGTGTCAGGCTCTGGGTAGGACGCGCTCACCCGAACTCCTATCCCGGCCCGAGGGTGCCCGCCCCCTCCGCGCACAGGCCCTGGGGCCCCTCGACGGAGAAGCGCAGGGTGGCTCCCTCGCGACGAAGGTGCAGGATCGCCCGCTCTCCGGGGCGCAGGGGGGCTCGGAAGCGCACGCGCTCCAGCCCGCTCAGATCGGGCGCGAGCTCCTGCACCCAGGCCAGCAGGGCCGCGCCGGGCACGAGGGGGTCGCCCTCGAAGTGGCCGGGAAAGTCGGGAAAGACGCGCTCCGTCCTCATGAGGGGCGCACCAGGATCGTCAGCCGCACGGAGAGCGCGCCGGGCAGCTCGACCCGACCTCGGGCGAGGGGAGGGGAGGGGCGCTCCAGCACCACCTCGGGGACCAGGCGCGTCCCGGCCGGCACGCTCGCGGTCAGGAGCCGGAGATCGCGCAGCTCCACCAGAACTCCGCCCCCGGCGCCGGCCTCGCCCGCCTGAGATCCCAGCGCGCGGCCCAGGAGCTGCGCGGCGAGCTCCACCAGGGCGGCCGTGGGGTAGGCGCCCTCGGGGGCCAGCGGGTGAGGGGAGGGGAGCAGCACGGATCCGTCCGGCTCCACCGCGAAGAGCATGGGCGGGCCGTGGGGCAGGGATCGCGCCCCGCGCCCTGCCGACGGCGCCCCGCGCGCCGGATCTGGATCGTGAGCCCCCAGGAGATCCCCCTCGGCCACACCCTAGGCGCCGGGGGGCCCGCGCGCAACGGCTCCCGTTCACGAGGCGGTCGATCCGGGTTATAAATGCGCATGGCCCGTCCCCAGGAGCTCCTCGAGCGCGCGATCCGCGGCGTCGGCCGTAGGGTCCGCTCGGCGCTGCGCGGCGCGCCGGCCCCCAGCGGCCCGCCCCACGTCGACTTCGAGGGCCTCGCCTCCGGCCCGGTGCTCGCCGGTCAGACCCTGCTGCTCGCGGCGAAGACCCTGGGGGTCGATCTCAACCACTACTGCGGCGGGACCTGCTCCTGCGGGACCTGCAGGCTGGAGATCCTCGACGGGTCCCACAGCCTGTCGCCCGCCGAGGGGCGCGAGCGCATGGTGCTCGGGCCCGTCCACGCCGACCGCGGGGATCGCCTGGGCTGCCAGGCGAAGGTGCTGGGCACCGTCCGCGTCCGCGTCCCCACCCACTTCTGAGCGGTCCCCCCCGGTCCGCGAGGAGACGTCTTGCCTCCCCGCTTCTCGCTGCTGCAGTGTCGCAACCTGGATGATCCCGTCCGCGCGGAGGAGCTGAGCTGCTTCGCCGCGCGCCTGGGCGTGCCTGAGCACCACATCCGCCCCATCGACATCCTCCGCGATCCGATGAACGACGTCTTCGACCACGTCGACTGCGTGCTGGTGGGCGGCTCGGGCGACTACTCGGTGCTGGACCCGCTGCCGCAGATCGCGCGCTTCATCGGGGTGCTGGTGGACGCCTGCGAGCGCGACTTCCCGATGTTCGCCTCCTGCTTCGGCTTCCAGGCGCTGGCGAAGGGGCTGGGCGGCTACATCGTCCACGACGAGGACAACGCCGAGGTGGGCTCGTATGAGCTCACGAAGCTCCCGCTGGCGGCCGAGGATCCGCTCTTCCGCGACATCCCCGAGACCTTCGTGGCCCAGCTCGGCCACAAGGATCGCGCCGATACCCTGCCCGGCTCGCTCCTGCCGCTCGCCCGCAGCGAGCGCGTGCCCTTCCAGGCCTTCCGCGTGGCGGAGGCGCCCATCTACGGGACGCAGTTCCACCCGGAGATGACCGATCAGGACAACCGGCGCCGCCTGGAGCGCTACATGGACAAGTACGGGCACGGGCTCTTCGGCCCCGAGGAGGCGCTGCGCCGCCTGGAGAGCCACCGCCCCAGCCCGCACTCCAACGCGCTGCTGCCGCGCTTCGTGAAGCTCTTCGTGCGGGAAGAGGGGGAATGACGCGGGGGGCGGTCGCGGCTGGGAGCCCGCTGACCGTGGACGCGGGGCTCCACGCCCTGCGCCTCGGGGGCAACGCCGTGGACGCGGCGGTGGCGGCGAGCCTGATGGCCGGCGTCGCCGAGCCCCTGCTGACCGGGCTGGGGGGCGCCGGGCTGGCCACCGTCCGCGTGGACGGACAGGTCCGCGTGCTGGACCTGTTCACGGCCATGCCCGGCCTCGGGCGCCAGGGGCCGCCGCCGCCGGTCCAGGATCTTCGCGTGGATTTCGGCGTCACCACCCAGGTCTTCCACACTGGCCCCGGCGCCATCGCCGTGCCCGGGATGCCCGGCGGGCTCTGGGAGCTGCACCGGGCCTTCGGCAGCCTGGAGATGGAGGCCCTGGTCGCCCCCGCCGTCCGGGCAGCGCGCGAGGGTGTGGAGATCTCCCCCGTCTTCGAGACCGTCGCCAGCCTGCTCTGGCCCATCCTGACCCTGGACCCGGAGGTGCGGCAGCACCTGGGCCCCGCCGGTCGGCCCCCGCGCGCAGGCGAGCGCTTCGCCTGGCCCGCCCTCGGCGACACCCTGGCCCGCTACGCCCACGAGGGGCCCGCGCTCTTCCGATCGGGGCTGGTCGGCGAGCGGCTCTTCGAGGCCATGGGCGCGGAGACCCGGCTCACGCCCGAGGATCTGGCCGCCTGGCGCCCCCAGTGGAGCGCGCCGCTGGCCGTGCGCTACCGGGACGCCTCGGTCTATCTGCCGGGGCCGCCGAGCGTGGCGGGCCTCCTGGTCCTGAGCTCGCTCCAGGCGCTCGAGCAGGGCGGCTCCATGCCCCGGGGAGACCGTGCGCCGGCTCGCCGAGGCCCAGCGCGCCGCCGAGCGCTTCCGGGAGGGTCTGGCCCAGCGCCTCTTCCAGCCGGGCTTCGTAGACGCCGCGCTCCGGGCCCTCGGCGGTCAGAGCGGCGGTTTCACCACGCACATCTCCACCGTGGACGAGCGCGGCGGGGCCGTGGCGATCACCCACTCGCTGGGCGAGACCTGCGGGCACGCCGTCCCGGGGACGGGGATCCTCCTCAACAATTTCCTGGGCGAGAGCGACGTGGCCCCGCCCGACGCCCCCCGCGCCCCCGGCGAGCGGCTCTACACGATGTGCTGCCCCACGCTGCTGGAGCGCGGGGGCGAGATCTGCTCGCTGGGGACCGGCGGATCGAGCCGCATCCGCTCGGCGGTGCTCCAGGGCATCAGCTTCCTGGTGGACCACGGGCTCGGGCCCGCCGAGGCCGTCGCCCTGCCCCGCGCGCACGTCGAGCAGGGCCGGCTCCACCTGGAGTCCGGGGGGCGGGACGAGCCCGAGATCGCGGGGATCCGCGAGGATTACCCCGACGCGGTGCTGTTCGCGGATCACCACCTCTTCTTCGGCGGGCTACATGTGGTCGCCAGCCGGGGCGGCGGCTTCGTCGGCGCGGGCGACGCGCGGCGATCAGGGGCGTGGAGCGCGGCGCATCGGGGCGCGAGTGGCGAACAGACGAGAGCGTGAGGGCAGGGGAGGGGAGTGCGATGGCGAGGATGATGACGCGCGAGGGGTATGAGGCGATCGAGGCGGAGATCACGCGCCTGTGGACCAAGGAGCGGCCGGAGGTGACCGCGCAGGTCTCCGCCGCGGCGGAGCTCGGGGATCGCTCGGAGAACGCCGAGTACATCTACGGCAAGAAGCGGCTCCGGGAGATCGACGCGAAGCTGGAGAAGCTGCGCAAGCGCGTGGACGGCCTCACCATCGTGGACCTGGACCGGCAGCCCAGCTACCCGGATGTGCGCTTCGGGGCCGTGGTCGAGGTCGAGGACGACGACGGCAACCGCAAGACCTACCGGCTGGTGGACCAGGACGAGAGTGATCCGGCCAGGGGCAGGATCAGCGTGCAGTCGCCGATCGGGCGCGCGCTGCTGGGGAGAAGGGTAGGGGACGCGGTGGAGGTGACGCTGCCGAAGGGGCGGGTGGGGCTGGAGGTGTTGAAGATTCGGTATGGGGGTGGGGCGCCGTAGGGGGGAGGGGAGTCGGTGGTGGTGGCGGTGGTGGTGGCGGCATCGGCATCGGTATCGGCATCGGCATCGACATCGGCATCGACATCGACATCGGCATCGGTATCGGCATCGGGGGCGGCATCGGCATCGGCATCGGCATCGGCATCGGGGGCGGCATCGGCATCGGGGGCGGCGTTCACCTATTCGCAGGTGGTGTTCGCCTCGTCCGGCGTGCCCTGGTCGGCCTCCTCGTCGCCCGCGGGGCTGAGGCACCAGGAGTCGGCCGCGTCATTGTCCGCGGCGGTCCAGGACTCCGGGTCGAGCTGGGTGCTGCGCCCGGCGGCGCTGGGCCAGGTCCCGTCGGGGGCGACGGCGTCGATGAGGACGCGCTCGGCCTCGACGCCCTGGTCGGTGTAGATCGGAGCGTACAACGCCAGGAGCCCGTCGCCGAGGGTGGGCCAGGGGCTCACGGTGGCGTCGCAGGCCAGCCCGCCGTTCTGAAGGGGGCTGGTCTCGGCGCAGACCAGCAGCAGGCCGCCGGCGCGCAGGCTCGACGGGCCGTCCAGGGTCCCGGCCAGGGCCTCGTCGCCCAGCCGCCAGCCGTCCAAAGACACGTCCGCGCCGCTCACGTTGGCGATCTCCAGCCAGGTGCCGTCCTCGCTGGCGATGACGACGCTGCGCGCGAGCCACTCGGTGATCACCAGGCCGCCAGCCAGCGCGCGGACGGCGTCCTGGTCGACGAGCCCGTCGCAGTCGGTGTCGAGGCCGTCCAAGTCGGCGTCCGAGGCGGCGGGGCTGCGGCTGGGGTCAAGGTCGTCGCAGTCGTCCAGGTAGCCGTAGCCGTCCTGGTCCTGGTCGTCGTCGCGGCCGTCGCAGTCCTGGTCGGCGCCGTCGTACCAGCGCTCGGTGGCGCCTGGGTAGGCGCTGGCGTCCTGGTCGTCGCAGTCGTCGCCGCCGGCCGCGATGTGCGGGTGGCCGTCGTCGTCGGCGTCCAGGTCGGGCGTGCCCAGGAGCGCGACGGTCAGGGCGCCGCGGTCGGCCTCGAAGAGCTGGTCGGGGTCGGGCTCGAGGACGAGGGCGCCGTCCTGGGGCTCGGCGTCGGGGGGCGTGAAGCGCAGGCGGAGGCTGAGCGAGGCGCCAGGGTCGAGGCTCCAGACAGCGCTGGTGGCGCCGTCGAGGAGGCTGAAGCCGAGGCCGGAGACGGAGCCGGAGAGCGTGAGCGGGGCGTCACCGGCGTTCTGGAGCGTGAGGGTGGCGACGCCAGAGCGGTCCAGCGGGACAGGGCCGATCTCGAGGGTGGCGGGGACGATGAGCTCGGGGACGCTGGCGGGGACGCCGAGGGAGGCGGGGGCGCAGGCGGTGAGGAGGACAAGGGACAGGGGGCGCATGCGGGGAATGTAGCAGGGAAAAATCGAAAACCAAACCATCTGATAAGGAACATTATGTCAACTCCCGCGCTTGGGGGGCGCGGGAGTTGACATAATGTTTCGGGGTGGGGGCTGGTGGGGACTGGTCTCGGGTTTCGCTGGCGGGGGTTCGGGTCTCGTGTCATGGAACAGGCGATGTCGGAGACGGTCGTCCTCGCTGCCCTTTTTCTGCTGGTCGCCGCGCTCTATGGCTCGGTCGGGCACGCCGGCGCATCGGGTTACCTCGCGGTGATGGCCCTGGTGGGGGTCGCACCGGAGCGGATGAAGCCGACGGCGCTCGTCCTCAACATCATCGTCGCTTCGCTCGCGACCTGGAATTTCCGCCGGGTGGGCATCTTCTACCCGCGGCAGGTGCTGCCGCTCGCGCTCGGCTCGGTGCCGCTGGCCTTCGTCGGAGGCGCGATCCATGCGTCCTCCCAGTGGTATCGGCCGCTGGTGGCCCTCGTGCTCACGGTGGCGGCTGCGCGCCTGCTGTTGAAGCGGCCCGCCGCGGCCTCGACGGGACCGGTCGAGCCCAGGGTGCCCTGGCTCCCGTCAGTGTTCATCGGCGCGGCCATCGGCCTGCTGTCCGGGCTGACGGGCACGGGCGGCGGCATCTTCCTCACGCCGCTGCTGGTGTTCTTCGGCTGGGCGACCATCCGCCAGAGCGCGGGCCTGTCGGCGCTGTTCATCCTGGTGAACTCGGTCGCCGGGCTCGCCGGCAGCGCGACGAGCGCGCCTGCGCCGACCTCGGACCTGGCGATCCTGGCGGCCTCGGCCGCCGTCGGCGGGTTCACCGGCTCGTGGCTCGGCGCCAGCCGCCTGCCTGAGCGGCCGCTCTCGATCGCACTGGGCCTCGTGCTCGCCATCGCGGCGATCAAGCTCGCGCTGACCTGAGGCCGGTCAAAGCCGCCGACTGGCTCAGTTCAGCTCGCCACGGGCGTCGCCGAGCTTGCCCAGGAGCTCGGCCAGCTCGACCCGGCTGACCTGGTAGACGGTGTTGCAGAAGTGACAGGTCACCTCGGCCTTGCCGTCCTCCTCCAGCATGGTCGCCAGCTCGGACGCGCCGAGCGACGCGAGCATGCCGATCACGCGATCCTTGGAGCACGGGCACTGGTAGCGCAGATCCTGGAAGTCCAGGACCTCGACCTCCTCGCCGGCCAGCTGACCAAAGGCGAACTCCGCCATCAGGGACCGGAATTCCTCGGCCATGGGGCCGTCGAAGCGCGCGGCGAACTCGTCGGCGTCCATGTCCGGGAAACGCTCGACCAGCATGCCGGCGGCGAAGCGGACGCGGCCGTCCGGGTCCACCTCGGCGGCGACGCGGACGCGGGCGTCTACCTGGACGCTGCGGATGAAGTAGCGCTGCAGCGCGCTCTCCACGGTCTCGTCGGCGATGTCGGCGATGCCACGGTACAGCTCGCGGCTGCCCAGGAACTTGATGACGGCCAGCAGGCCGCGAAACTGCGCGGTCGGCGGGATCTCGTCGGGCTGGAAGCGCGCCCGCAGGCGGCCGTCGGCCCAGAGGTCTACCATGAGCTCGAAGCGCGGCGTCTCTCCATAGAGATTCACCGTGTGGCGCTCCTCGCCCTTGATCTGGCTCGACAGCAGCGCCGCGGCGACGAGACCCTCGGACGCGACGCGGGCGGCCTCGGGGCCGAGGCGGTGGCGCTGGCAGAGCTCGTCGGCGGGGCCGTCCATGACGGTGACGAGGACGCGGACCTTGCGATCACAGGCCAGCGCGGAGACGGTTCTTCCCAGGCGGGACGCGGGGGGGCTGCTCATGGCGGGAGACCTTATCCGAGCGCGGGCCGCGGCGCCTCAGCCGCGCGGGTGGGCGGCCTCGTGCATGCGCTTGAGCCGCTCGGTGGCGACGTGGGTGTAGATCTCGGTGGTCGAGATGTCGGCGTGACCGAGCATCATCTGGAGGGCGCGCAGATCGGCGCCATGCGCCAGCAGGTGCGTGGCGAAGGCGTGACGGAGCCGGTGTGGGTAGACGTGGGGCAGGCCGGCGGTGCGCGCGTGCAGCGTGATGCGCTCCCAGAAGTTCTGGCGGGTCATGGGGCGGCCGGCGCGGGCGGGGAAGACCCAGGGATCGGCGGCGCGGACGGCGACGGACCCGAGCTCCTCGCGGGAGCGGAGATACTGGCCCAGCACGACGCCGGCCTGGTCGCCGTAGGGCACGATCCGCTCCTTGCTCCCCTTCCCTCTCACGACCAGCCAGCCGTCATGGACGGCCGAGAGCCGCAGCGAGACGAGCTCGCTGACGCGGAGCCCGGTGGCGTAGAGCAGCTCGAGCATGGCGGCGTCGCGCAGGCCCAGCGGCGTGGCGCGATCGGGGGCGCTCAGCAGGCGCTCGACCTGGGCCTCGCTGAGCGTCTCGGGGAGCTCGCGGCGGGATCGCGGGCCGTCCAGCAGATCAGTGGGGTTCTCCGCGATCAGGCCCTCCTCCAGCAGATAGCGGAAGAGCTGACGGGCGGCGACGCGGTGGCGGGCGACGCTGCGCGGCGAGAGGCCCTGGTTGGCGAGCCAGAGCATCCAGTCGGACAGGTCCGCGCGTGAGACGCGATCGGGGTCGCCGATCCCGTGCTCGGCGAGGAAGGTCCGTAGACCCTGGAGATCGCGCGCGTAGGCCTCCAGGGTGTTGCGGGCGAGGCCCCGCTCGACGCGGCACCAGTCCAGGAAGCCGTCCACGGCCAGATCCAGCTCGGAGACGGCGGAGGGCGGCTCCCGGCCGGTCTCCCCTCCCCTGCCCTGCCCGGCGCCCTTCACGCTCCACCTGAGGGCGCGGCGCGCTGCGCGGCGATCTCTCGAAGCTGGTAGAGCATCTCCAGGGCCTGCCGCGGCGTGAGCTCGTCGGGCGAGGACCCCAGGATCTTGCGCCTCAGAGGGTCACTCTGGAGCCAGTCCTCATGTAGTTTCAAGAGATCGGGGGGCGGCGCCGGGGTCGGTCCTTGAGGTTCCACTCTAGGGTTCTCCCGCGCGCCGAAGAGCGAGAGCTGCTTCGCGGGGGCGCCGGCGCGGGGGCGGCGCTCCAGCTCGAGGAGCAGGGCGCGGGCGCGCTCGACCACGGGGTCGGGGAGCCCGGCGAGGCGGGCGCACTGGATGCCGTAGCTGCGGCTGGCCCCGCCCTCCTTCAGCGTGCGGAGGAAGACGACGCGCTCCCCCCACTCGGAGACGGCGATGTGCTGGTTGCAGGCGCGCGGGAGCTCGTCGGCCAGCGCGATGAGCTCGTGGTAGTGCGTGGCGAAGAGGGCGCGGCAGCGGAGGCGGTCGTGGACGGCCTCGGCGACGGCCCAGGCGATGGCGAGCCCGTCGTAGGTGCTGGTCCCCCGCCCGATCTCGTCGAGCAGGATGAGGCTGCGGCTGGTGGCCTGGTTCAGGATGAGCGCGGTCTCGCTCATCTCCACCATGAACGTGCTCCGGCCGCCCGCCAGATCGTCGCTGGCGCCGACGCGGACGAAGACGCGGTCGCAGAGGCCGACCCGGGCGCGCTCGGCGGGGACGAAGCTGCCCATCTGCGCCATGAGCGTGATCAGCGCGACCTGCCGCATCACCGTGCTCTTTCCGGCCATGTTGGGGCCGGTCAGCACGATGAGCCGACGATCTTGATTGAAAACAACATCGTTTGGAACGAAGCGCTCCTCGAAGCCCATGGCCTCCACGACGGGGTGGCGGCCGGCGAGGATCTCCAGGTCGCCGCTGGCGTCCACCTCGGGCCGGACGTAGCGGTTGGTGACGGCGACCTCGGCCAGGGCGCTGATCGCGTCCAGCCAGGCGACGGCGGCGGCGGCGGTCTGGATGCGGCGGATCTGGCCGGCGACGCGGTCGCGCAGGGCGCCGTAGAGCTCCTGCTCCATGGCCTTGCGGCGCTCGTCGGCGCCCAGCACCTTCTCCTCGAATTCCTTGAGCTCGTCGGTGGTGAAGCGCTCGGCGTTGGTGAGCGTCTGCTTGCGGAACCAGCGCTTGGGCACCTTGTCCAGGTTGGCCTGGGTGACCTCGATATAGTAGCCGAAGTTCCGATTGTGGCGGATCTTCAGGCTCTGGATGCCGGTGGCCTTCTGCTCGCGCGCCTCCATGGCGGCGATGGCGCCCTTGCCCTCCAGCGCGAGGTCGACGACCTCGTCCAGCTCCGGGTGCGCGCCGCGGCGGATGTAGCCGCCCTCGGTGATGGCCGTGGGGGGCTCATCCACCAGCCAGCGGCGGGCGTCCTCGACCACGTCGGTCAGCAGGTCCTCGGGGCAGCCGGGGCGCAGGGCGCGGACGCCCTCGATCCGCCCGCGGATCCCGGGCAGGACGTCCAGGCTGGTGGCCAGGGCCATGAGCTCGCGGGGGTTGATGGTCCCCGCGCTGACCTTGCTGGCGAGGCGCTCCAGGTCGGCGACGGTCTTCAGGCGCTCGCGCAGGTTCCGGCGCAGGGCGCTGTCCAGCAGGGCCTCGACGGCGTCCTGGCGGGCGTGGATGGCGGGCAGGTCGGTGAGCGGCCAGGCGATCCACTCCCGCAGCATGCGCCCGCCCATGGCGGTGGCGGTGCGGTCCAGCAGGCTCAGCAGGGTGCCCTTGCGGCCGGCGCCGGTGAGCGGGCGGATGAGCTCCAGGTTGCGCCGGGTGGCCTCGTCCAGGACGAGGTGGCCGCCGGGCCGGGTGACGCGGAGCGAGCGGACGTGGCCGAGATCGACCAGGGAGACGTCGCGGGCGTAGAGGATGAGCGCCCCGGCCGCCGCCAGCGCGGGCCCCAGCCCGGCGCCGCCGTAGCCGAGCAGGTCCAGCACGCCCAGGAGATCGCAGAGCGCGCGGTGACCGGCCTCGGCGTCGAACCAGCTCGGGTCCAGGGTGCCGCTCATCACGCGGACGCGGGGGGGCAGGACGCTCTCGGGGGTCGCGGGATCGCGCAGGATCTCCCGGGGCTCCATGCGCTGGAGCTCGCCCTGGGCGGCGTCGAGGTCGGGGACCTCGCTGACCCGCAGGTCGCCGGTGCTCACGTCCAGGAAGCAGAGGCCGACGGGCCCGGTCCCGGACACGCTGACCAGCCAGCAGCTCTCGCGGGCGTCCACGTCGTCCGGGCTGAGCGGGAGCCCGGGCGTGACCACGCGCACCAGCTTGCGGTCCACGAGGGTCTTGCCGGCGGCGCGGGCGGCCACCGGGTCCTCGGACTGCTCAGCGATGGCGACCTTGATCCCCGCCTCCGTGACGCGCACGAGGTACTCGTCGAGGGCGTGGTGGGGCACGCCGCACATGGGGATGGGGTCCGGGTCGTTCTTGTTGCGGCTGGTCAGCGTGAGCTCCATCAGCTCGGCGCCCTTGCGGGCGTCGTCGAAGAAGAGCTCGTAGAAGTCGCCCATCCGGTAGAACAGGAGGGCGTCGGGGACCTGGGCCTTGAGGTCCAGGTACTGCCGCATCATGGGGGTGTCGGCGGGTCCGCTCATCCGGGCGGGATAACCCGCGGACAAGCCCGCGTCTCCTGTGACTATGCCGCGCGACGCAGGACGAAGGCCTGGAAGGCGTCCTCGTCGCCCTCGGGGGGGACGCTGGACCAGACGCGCTCGACGGCCCAGCCCTGGAGCGCCTCCACCACTCCCCTGCCCTCCTCGGGCATGGGGCTGCAGACGGCGTAGATCAGCGCGCCGCCGGGGGCGACGTGCTGGCTGGCGGCCTCCAGCAGCGGGAGCTGGCGCAGCGCCATGGCGGCGGGGTCCGAGGGCAGCCGGAGCCAGCGGATCTCCGGGTGGCGGCGGATGATCCCGAGGCCGGAGCAGGGCGCGTCCACCAGGACCGCGTCGAAGGTCCCCAGGTCGGGGACGGGGCCCTGGAGCCAGTCGTGCTGCCGGCAGCGCACGGGGAGCCCGGTGCGGGCGATGTTCTCGCGGACGCGGACGAGGCGGTGCTCGCTCAGGTCCACGGCCAGGACGTCCACGCCGCGGGCGGCCATGCGCAGGGCTTTCCCGCCGGGGGCGGCGCAGGCGTCCAGCACCCGCCTCCCCTCCCCTGCCCCGCCCAGCGCCTCCAGCACGAGATCGGCCACGGACGCCGCGGACGGGTCCATCACCCACCACAGGCCCTCGGCGAAGCCGGGCATGCGCTCCACCGCGCCGCGGGTGGCGTTCAGGGTGAAGGCGTCGGGGACCTCGCGCCCGCCGGCGCGGGCCGGGCGGGGATCGAGCTCCGCGGGGGGCGTCCAGCCGGGCTCGCGGGAGACGCCGGAGAGCGGCGGCTGCTCGCGCAGGCGGAGCACCCAGGCGTCCCAGCCCTCCCAGCGGCGGCGCAGCCAGGGGGGCAGGTCCAGCCAGGGGTCGTCGGAGATGCCCTCGGCGACGGCCTTGCGCAGCACGGCGTTGACGAAGGAGGTGGCCTGCGGGCGGCGCAGGGCGCGGCAGCTCTCCACCGCCTGGTCCACGGCCACCTCGGGGCGGATGCGGCTCATCAGCGCGTCGAAGAGGCCGATCCGAAGCGCGTTCCGCACCACCGGGTCCAGGTCGTCCACCCCGCGCCGGGCGAAGCGCCCGAGGGTCTGGTCCAGGGCGCCCCGGCGACGCAGCACGCCCAGCGTGAGGTGCTGAGCCAGCGCGCGCTGGCCGGGATCGCTGAGCATGGCCTCGCCCAGCGCCTCCTCGGCGTGGACCCCCTGCTCGACCGCGATGAGCGCGCGAATGGCCGTCAGACGGCCCAGGCTCACCATCTTCACGGGGTCTCCTCGGCGATCTGGGCGAGCTCGCGGTGCAGGGTCATCCCGAGGGCGGCGTTGGACTGAAAGCCGCGCAGCCGGTAGCCGTTGATGATCCAGGTGGGCGAGCTGCGGACCCCGCGCTCCTGGGCGAGCTCCGGCTCAGCGCCCGGATCGCGCACGGTCACGTCCACGGGCTGCCCCTCCGTGAGCTGGGCGAGCTGCTCGCGCACCCGTGGGGCCAGCGGGCTCTGCGGATCCAGCCAGAGCTCCAGGGGAATCCGGCCCTTCGGCTCGGGCGGGGCCGCGCCGGACACCCAGACGTCCCCGTAGGCCACCAGCGCGCGGAGGCGCTCGGGGTTCGTCTCCGTCTGCGCGGCGCGCGCCACCCGGCGCAGGAGCCGGGGCAGGTTCTCGCAGCCCGCGGGGGCCTTCAGCGCGCAGTCGGACAGCATGGTCAGCGGGCGCTCGCAGGGGGCGCAGGGGGCGGAGACGTCGGCCAGCGCGAGCGCGGCGGCCCGCCCGGACTCGTCGGAGAGTGCGGAGAACTCGGGCACGATGGCCGAGAGCTCGCGCGCGGTCGGCACGTGGCGCGGCTTGTTACGCTCCAGCGTGATCGTGATGGGCTCACGGGCGGGCGCAGGAGGAGGCTTCGGCGTCGGACCTGGGAGCGCCAGGGTCAGCAGCGCGCCGAGCGCCAGGGCAGCGAGGGCCAGCGAGCCGCGGCTCAGGTCCAGAGGTCACCGCCCGCGCCACCGGACGCGCCGCTGGCCCGGCTGGCCGGGCTCGAGGACGGCCGACCGCCGATCATCGCCAGGATCAGGCCGAAGACCAGCCCGCTCCCAAACGCGATCACCAGCAGCAGCGGCACGGCCATCGGCTGCTGCAGCTGGAAGGCGACGACACCCAGGTTCAGGGAGAGCTCGGTGACCCGCAGGCTGTTCTGTAGGTAGAACAGCGCGCCGACGCCGAGGAAGACCAGGCCAAACACCAGGATCGTCCAGCCGCGCCAGCCCATGCCTGCCTCCCTGCGGATGGCCGGGGAGCGAGCCCCCCCGGCCTCCTACGGACACTCTTAACGGCGACGGTCGGTGCCGCCGAGCTTCTTGGAGAGATCGCCCATGATGTCGCCCAGGCGAGCGGTGCTGCCGCCCTGGCGCGCCATGTAATCCTCCACGCCGCCCTCGTTGGCGCCGCGCTCGGTCGCCCCGCGCTCGGACAGGCTGATGCGGCGATCATGCGCGTCGATGCGGATGATCTCGACCAGCATCTCCTTGCCGTCGGGGTACTGCTCCTGCCAGTCGGGCCCGGTGGTGCCGAGCTCGCTGAGGTGGACCAGGCCCTCCACGCCCTCCTCGATCTCGACGAAGGCGCCGAAGTCGGTGCGGCTGACGACGTGGCCCTTGACCACCTGACCCAGGAAGTACCGGGCCTGGACGGAGAGCCAGGGATCGTCGCGGAGCTGCTTGATGCCGAGGCTGAAGCGCTCGTTCTCACGATCGATGTTCAGCACGCGGGCCTCGACCTCGTCCCCCTTCTTGTAGATCTCGGAGGGGTGCTTGATCCGCTGCGACCAGGACAGGTCGGAGATGTGGATCAGGCCGTCGATGCCCTCCTCGATGCCGACGAAGATGCCGAAGTCGGTGATGTTGCGCACCTTGCCGCGGACCACGGAGCCCACGGGGTAGTGCTGCTCGACCACGTCCCAGGGGTTCGGCTCGAGCTGGCGCATGCCGAGGCTGATGCGCTTGTTCTCGACGTCCACGCCCAGCACCTTGGCCTCGACGTAGTCGCCGAGGTTGACCAGCTTCGAGGGGTGCTTGACCCGCTTGTTCCAGGTCATCTCGGAGATGTGGACCAGGCCCTCGATGCCGTCCTCCAGCTCCACGAAGATGCCGTAGTCCTGGATGCTGACCACCTTGCCGCGGACGATGGAGCCGACCGGGTACTTGTACTCGACCTCCTCCCACGGATCCGGGCGGATCTGCTTGTAGCCCAGGCTGACGCGCTGGGTGTCGGGGTCGAACTTGAGGATCTTGACCTCGAGCGTCTGGCCCACCTCGACCATCTCAGAGGGGTGGTTGATGCGGCCGTAGGTCATGTCCGTGATGTGGAGCAGGCCGTCGATGCCGCCCAGGTCGATGAACGCGCCGTAGTCGGTGATGTTCTTGACCACGCCGACCATGATCGCGTTGACCTGCAGGCCCTTGAGCGTCTCCTGACGCTTGGCCTGGCGCTCCTCCTCGAGCAGCACGCGCCGGCTGAGCACGATGTTGCCGCGGCGCTTGTTGAACTTGATGATCTTGAACTCGAGGGTCTCACCGATGAGCTTCTCGAGGTTCTTGACCGGGCGCAGGTCCACCTGGCTGCCGGGGAGGAAGGCCTTGACGCCGATGTCCACGGAGAGCCCGCCCTTGACCCGGGCCAGGACCACGCCCTTGACGATCTCGTCCGACTCGACGGCCTTGGAGATCTCGTCCCAGGCCTTCATCTGGTCGGCCTTCTCCTTCGACAGGATGAGCTGGCCGTCCATGTCCTCCACGGTCTCGAGGTAGACGTCTACCTCGTCACCGGGCTTGACCATGAGGTTCCCGTCCTGGTCGATGAACTCCGACCGCGGGATGACGCCCTCGGCCTTGTAGCCGATGTCGACCGTGACCCAGTCGCCCTCGACGTTGATGACATGACCGCGGACCACCGACTGCTCGCGGATCGGGCTGGTCTCGAGGTAGTTGTTGAAGAACGCAGTGAACTCATCACGGTCGAGCTGCATCAGGTCGAGGTCGAGATTGGGCATGGACTCGGGTGGCCTTTCGACGCTCCTCGGAGGAGGCGGTGGAACAGAGGGAAGGTCTCGGTGATTCCTGGGAGACGAGACGATCCTCGCCGCCCGGCAGGCCCGGGTGCGTCCCTTCACGCACCTCGAGGCGACGCGCCTTTTAGCTGGTGGTGACGCGCTTGTCAACCCGCTCGCGGGCGATGCGGACGATCCGGGCCGCCATCTGCTCGGCGCTGTGTCCCGTGCTGTCCAGGATCAGGGCGTCCTCGGCCGGGCGCAGGGGGGCGGTGGCCCGGGTGCTGTCCTGGTGGTCGCGGGCGCGGATCTCGCGGAGGGTCTGCTCCTCGCTGACCTCGGCCCCGCGGGCGCGCAGCTCGAGCGTGCGGCGGCGGGCGCGCTCCTCGGGCGTGGCGTCGAGGAAGATCTTGAGCTCCGCCGCGGGGAGCACGACGGTGCCGATGTCCCGGCCGTCCATCACCACGCCGCCCTGGTCGCCGAGCGCCCGCTGGAGCTGGAGCAGGGCCGCGCGCACCGGGGGGTGGACCGCCACGTCCGAGGCGCCCCGGCCCACGGCCTCGGCGCGGATCTCGGCGCTCACGTCGCGATCATCGACGAAGATCCGCAGCATCTCGCCGTCCCAGCCGAAGCGGAAGCTCAGCCCGGCCGCCAGGCGACCGAGGGCGTCCGCGTCGTCCAGCGCGACGCCGCGCTCCAGGGCCGCGAGGGCGACCGCCCGGTACATGGCGCCGGTGTCGATGTAGGCGTACCCGAGCGAGCGGGCCACCAGGCGCGCCACGGTCCCCTTCCCCGAGGAGGCCGGTCCGTCGATGGCGATGCTGATGCGGGCAGACACGGAGGCTCCGGGCGTTGAGTCAGCTCACCGAGCCCTCGGACAGGGCCGCGAGGGTCGCGACGAAGCCGGGGAAGGAGGTGGCGATGCAGCCGGTCCCTGATATCCGGGTCTCCCCCTGGGCGACCAGCCCGGCCACGGTCGCGGCCATCGCGATCCGGTGGTCTCCGTGGCTGTCCACCCAGGCCGCCCGCAGGGGGCGACCGCCTGTGCCCTGCACGACGAAGCCGCTCTGGAGCTCCTCCACCTCCACCCGGAAGGCGCGCAGCAGCGCGACCGTGCTGGCGATGCGGTCGGACTCCTTGCCGCGGAGCTCGGCCATCTCGGCGAAGACGGTCTCGCCCTCGGCCATGGCGGCGGCGACGGCGAGGATGGGCACCTCGTCCAGCAGGCGGGGGACCTCGACCTTGCGGATGCGCGTGCCCTTGAGCTGGGCGTGGCGGACCCGCAGCGTCCCGCGGGGCTCGACGATGACGCTGTGCGGCTCGGCCTGGATGTCCGCGCCCATGCGCCGGAGCACCTCGAGGAAGCCCGTGCGCGTCGCGTTCAGGCCGACGTCCGTGATCAGCAGGTCCGAGCTGGGGACCAGGGTGGCGGCGACGATGAGGAAGGCCGCGCTGGAGATGTCCCCGGGCACCTCCAGGTCCAGCGCCTGGAGCTTCGGCCTGCCCGTCAGCTCGACCCGGCGCCCGCCGTTGGGCAGCTCGGAGACGGCGACCTGCGCGCCCATCTCGGTGAGCATGCGCTCCGTGTGGTCGCGGGCCGGGCCGGGGATCTCCACGGCCACGCTGCCCTCGGTCTGGAGCGAGCCCAGCAGCACGGCCGAGAGCACCTGCGCGCTGGCCGTGCTCAGGGTCACCGAGCCCGGCTTCAGCGGCCTGCCCCCGCTCACCACCAGGGGGGCGCGCTCCCCTCCCCTGCGGCCGAGCACGTTCGCGCCCAGCGCGCGCAGCGGGTCGAGCAGGTGGCGCTGAGGCCGACCGCGCAGCGAGGCGTCCCCGGTCAGCACCGCGAACATGTCCGGCTGCCCGGCCAGCATCCCGGTCAGCAGCCGCAGCGTCGTGCCCGAGTTCCCGCAGTCCAGCACGTCCTCCGGCTCGCGCACGTAGCCGCCGCTCCCCCAGACCAGCCAGGCCGCCAGGCCCCCGGCGCCGGGGACCGGGCCCTCCACGCGCGCGCCCAGGGCCTGCAGCGCCCGCCGGGTGCTCGCCACGTCATCGCTCTCCAGGAGCCCGCTGATCCGGCTGCGCCCGCTGGCCAGCGCGCCCAGGATCAAGGCCCGGTGCGAGATGGACTTGTCGCCAGGGACCGAGAGCCGCCCACGCAGCGGCAGGGCCGGGCGGACCCGGAGCTGGTCGGCGCCCTCAAGGCCCGCCATTCGCCTGCTCCGCGCTCGCGCGCTCCTCCACCTCCTCGAGGAAGGCCCCGAGCCCGCGGAAGCGCCGATACCGATCCTGCTGGAGCTCGTCCGGGCTCATCCCGCGCAGCTCGTCCAGGTGGCGGGTGATCGCGCGACCCAGCGCCTCCACCGCCAGCTTCGGCGCGCGGTGCGCCCCGCCCGGCGGCTCCGGCACCACCTCGTCCACCACGCCCAGGCGGTGGCAGTCGGCGGCCGTGATGCGCAGCGCCTCCGCCGCCCGCGGCCCCTCCGCCCGATCGCGCCACAGGATGGCGGCGCAGCCCTCGGGCGAGATCACCGAGTAGATGGCGTTCTCCATCATCAGCACGCGGTTGCCGACCCCGATCGCCAGCGCGCCGCCGCTGCCGCCCTCGCCGATCACGCAGCAGATGACGGGCACCTTGAAGGTGGCCATCTCCATGATGTTCCGCGCGATGGCCTCCGCCTGGCCGCGGGCCTCGGCGTCCACCCCCGGATAGGCCCCCGGCGTGTCGATGAAGGTGATGATCGGCCGCCCCAGCCGGCTGGCCAGGGCCATGACCCGGAGCGCCTTGCGGTAGCCCTCGGGCTTGGGCATCCCGAAGTTTCGGAAAAGGTTCTCCCGGGTGTTCCGGCCCTTCTGGTGCCCGATCACCGCCACGGGGACGCTGCCCAGCCGGGCGAAGCCGCTGACCAGGGCCGGGTCTTCGTGGCCGGCGCGGTCCCCGTGCATCTCCACCCAGTCCGTGAACAGCCCGCTCAGGTAGTCGAGCGAGAACGGGCGCCCCGGGTGTCGCGAGAGCTGCGCGCGCTGCCAGGGGGACAGGCGCGTGAAGATCTGCCGCTCCAGGAGCTGGGCCTGGCGGCGGATCTGATCGATGGAGGCGGAGAGATCCAGGCCCCGCTCGCGCTCGATCTCGCGGAGCGAGTCGATGCGCTTCTGGAGCTCGACGAGCGGACGCTCGAATTCCAGCACGAATTCCATGGCGCTCTCAATGTAGCCGCTACGCGCCCGCCGGGCCCCCCGAGGCGCGAAGATCCTTGAGCAGCCAGCCCACGAGGGCTAACAGACCTAGTGCGAGCGCGACCACCCCCGCCGTGGCCGCCCCGCGATCGAGCGCGCTCACCTCGGGCGTGAGCGACACCGGCTCGCCCAGGATCGCCGTCGATGCCGGGGCTCGCATCAGCCGGTCGGCGAGCGCGTGGGCGTCGTAGCTCGGGTAGTCCAGCGGCTTCTCCCAGCCCTGCTCGCGCAGGCCCTTGAAGGGGCCCTTGACCTTGCCCTGCACGTCCGCGACGTCGCCGTAGTAGAGCGTGGCCCCGCCCTCGGGCAGGCGCGCCAGCAGCGTGATCGAGGGGCCGTAGAGCTTCACCTCTCCGATCGTGATCGGCGCGTTGTCGCCGTGGTCCACCTCGATGAGCAGGCCCGACTCGGCCACGGTGCGCAGGGGCAGGACCAGGCGCGAGCGCCCCTGCTCCTGCCCCAGCCAGGAGCTGGAGGTCATCAGCCTTCGGCCCGCCGCCCCCGTGTACACCCGGACCTCCCGGCCGAAGGCGTGGTCCGGGCTCTCCAGGACCAGCGCGCTGACCGGCGAGCTGGGGCCAGGGAGCTGAACGCGCAGTCGGGTGATCGTGCCGGTCTGCTCCTGGGTCTGGGTGAGCCCGGTGATCTCGGTGGTGACGGCGCCGCGGTCCTGCACGAAGGGGATCTGGCGCCCCTCGCCGTCGAGCAGGCGCAGGTCGGACAGGGCCGAGCGCGTGTTGAGGAGCACGTCGTAGGGCAGCGCGATCCGGGTGACGCCGGCGCCGGTCACGGTCCGCGAGAAGCGGAAGCGGCTCGGGTCCACTACGGAGCCGGGCTGAAGCGCGCTCACGTCGAGCGGATCCTGCCAGTCGGGGTTCCGCTCCATCGCGCCGAGCTCGGCCCGCGTGGCCGGCTCGCGGGCCAGCTCCCAGGCGCGGAGCTGGAGATCGTAGGAGGCCGACCAGTCCGGGCTCCCGCCGTAGAGGGTGAGCGCGCCCGCGTCCTCGACCAGCAGCACGCGCCGCGAGAGCAGGGCGTCCACCGAGCGAATCGTCAGGGGCTGGTCCCAGGCGTCCTGCACCGAGAGCACGACCCGGTCGCCCACCGCCCCGCCCAGGCTCAGGACCTGGAGCGCCTCGTCCGAGGGGCCGGTGCGCCGCAGGGTGTCGCGGGCGCGCTCGACGAGCGTGAGCCCCTCCCCGCCCGGCTCCCAGAGCTCGACGGCGACGGGGCGCTCATAGACCGGATCCTCCGGGCTCAGCTCCACCGCGCGCAGGAGGGCCAGGCCCGGCAGGCGGAAGGTGTAGCGCGAGCGCCCGTCCTCGGAGATGCCCTGCTCCTCGAGCGGCAGGCTCACCCGGGTCGGGGTGAGGCGGGCGCGATCCCAGAGCGTGAGCATGAGATCGTCCAGCGAGGGCAGGCTGGTCCAGGGCACGCTGAAGCTCAGGCGCAGCTCGGTGGCGTCGGGGTCGGGGTTGAGCATGCGCACCGCTGGCTCGTCCACCAGGCCGGCGGCCAGCACGGTGACCGGACCCGAGCGCCACTCCCCGCCCGGCCGGCGGGCCTGGAGCTGGGCGTTGGTGAGGAAGCTCCCCGTGTTCGCGCGGAAGGAGAGCGCGGTGGCCTGGTATCCGCTGGGGATGGGGACCTCGACCACCTTCGGATCGCTGGTCGCCCGGAGGCGCACGGGCCGGGTGTCCGGCTCCGTCGCGTCGTCCTCCAACACGGCGAAGGGCACGGCCTCGCCGCGCGCGTCCACCAGCAGCCAGGAGCGCGCGTTGGTGGCCACGAAGGGCGGCGGGACCTCGATCCGGCACAGGCCCTGCTCGGGGCAGCGGACGGGGACGCGCTCGGAGAACTCCGAGGTCGGTTCAGCCGCCATCGCCAGGGACATCAGGAGCGCGATCACGGATCCTCCCCGGCCGAGCTCTCGGCCTCCAGCTTTTTGTCCAGCCAGCGGAACAGCACGGCGGCGACGAGCAGGAACACGCTGAGCCCCACCAGCGAGCCCACGCGGGCCAGGCCGCCCAGGCTCGCCAGATCGCTCAGGAAGACCTTGCCCGCGGCCAGCAGCAGGAAGCCGAAGGCGATGATGCGGACCATGCGGCTCTTCGCCAGCACGCCCGCCACCAGCAGCCCGAGGCCGAAGCCCGCCCAGACCAGCGAGCGCGTCATCTCCTCCACGAAGCTGTCCGAGAGCATGGTCAGCTCTCCCTGGTCGGCGAAGCCGTGGGAGACCTGGAGGTTCGCCAGCGCGAACAGCATGAAGATCGCGGAGATCTGCATGGCGGCGGGGGCGGGCTGCGGCGCGTCCGGGAGCCGGTTGGAGGCGTAGAGCAGGCAGAGCGCCGGCACGCCCCAGGTGTAGCTGATCCAGTTGAGCAGGACCGGGCCCTCGACCGCGTGGTAGTCCAGGGCGGCCTCGTTCAGCAGCAGCCGCACGCTCACCGCCGCGGCCAGCGCCAGCGCGAAGGGCGTGAGCATCGGGTGGCTGAGGCGCCCGCGCACCCAGCCCAGCGCGGCGATCTCCAGCGCCCAGCCCAGGGTCAGCCACTCGTCCTCCAGCTGGATGGGGATGGCCGCCGCCAGGAAGAGCAGGGCCACCGCCGTGAACAGCGCGAGGTCCCGGTCGCCGGACACCGGGCCGCGTCGGGCGAGGATCGCGCGCACCGCCACCAGCGAGAGGAGCCCGAAGAGCACCGGCAGGGCGCCGATCAGCGCGTCGCCCCAGGCGTCCTTCCAGGCGTCGTACATGGGGAAGAAGAAGGCCGGGGCCGCCAGCCCGGACGCCAGCCAGGCCCCGGTCGGCGCGCCCTCACCCTCCTTCGAGCTCCGCTCCAGCACGAAGGGGAAGGCCAGGAAGACGAGGGTGAAGGCCGCCCCCAGCCCCAGCGTCAGCTCTGGCTGCTCCATCTCCCGGAAGTTGGACCCGAGCACGACCACCGTGAGCGCGGCCAGCGCGAGGCCCACCAGAGGCGCCCACGGGAAACGCCGGGTCGCCGCCTGGGCGAAGGCGAGCGCCACGAGCCCCGCCGAGATCGTCAGCGCAGGCAGCAGGGGGTCGCCCGGCGACCAGTCATCGGAGAGCATCCCGATGGCGATGGCGCCGATGAACGAGCTGACCGCCAGCGCGATGGGCTGCGCGGGCCCCTTCGGCGCGATCCCCTCGCCCAGCAGCGCCGCCGCGAGCACGAGCGCGGGCAGCGCCCAGGGGACGGGATCGGGGCCCTCCAGGTTCGCGACGGTGAACGTCAGCATCGGGAGGCCCGTCGCCAGGGCGGTCCCCAGCGAGAGCGCGGGCCAGCCGCGCCTGCGCGCCACCCCGTGGAGCCCCCCGATCGCCAGGAGCAACGCCCCTACCCCGGCGATGGCGTTGGCGATGGGGCCCCTGCCCGGCGGGCCCAGCACGGGCTCGTCCAGGGGCACCAGCCAGGGGATGAGCGCCATGAGCGTGGCCAGCGCGGCGACCGCGGACACCACGCTGACCCCCTCCTTGACCTCCCGCCGCAGGGCCAGCGCCCCGAAGCCCGCGCCCAGGAGGAGCGGCGCCAGGAGGCCCACGTCGAGCTGATCGGCGGTGTGGAAGCTCATCGACCAGCCGAGCTCCAGCGCCAGGGTCATCAGCCCCGCGAGCCCGACCAGCATCGGCCAGCCGCGCCGGGCGGAGGCCAGCAGCAGCCCCGCGTTCAGCAGCGCCACATAGGTGAAGAGGGCCACCGCCTTGTTCTGCCCGGTGGACAGCATGATGGGCGTCCCGTAGCCACCCACCGCCCCCAGCACCGCCAGGAACAGGCTCTCGTGGCGCACGGCCAGCAGGGTGGCGGTGGCCGTCACGCCCGCCATCAAGGCGAAGGTCGGGATCACGCCCATCAGCTCGTAGCGGGTCACGCCCGCGTACAGGGCCGCGTACAGCACGCCAACGGCCGCGCCCGAGAGCGCCGCGCCCGGGACGCGATAGTCGCGCTTCCACAGGACCTCGGCTCCGCCCAGCATGGCGACGCCCAGCACCAGGCCCAGGGCGTAGCGCACGCCCGGCGTGATGTAGCCGGCCTCCACCGCGAGATCGTAGAAGAAGAAGCCCGCGGCGACGAGGCCGAGGCCGGCGATCCCGGCCAGCGCGCGGATGGCGATCTTCTCGAAGCTGAGCGGCGGCGGGCGGGGGGCCTCGGGTCGGGGCGGCTCGAAGGGGCGGGCGGGCTCGCTCCGGGGGGGCTCGGGCGGGCGGATGGGCCTGGGCTGGGGCGTCGGGGCGCGCGGCGGCTCGGGCGTCGGCTCCGGCGTGGGCGGGGCGGCGGCGGCCTTCTCCGCGGGCGCGTCGGCGCTCGCCGGGCCGAGGGTCGATGGCGCCTCGGAGGCAGGCGCTGGCGCCTCCGCGGGCCTCGGGGCGGGGGGCGCCTCGGGCCTCGGGGCGGGGATCGCCACCGGCTTCGGCGCGGGCTGGGGCGCCGCGACGCGGGGCAGGTTGCGCAGGGCCTGGACCTGCAGCTCCAGCTCGTTCACCCGGTGGTCGAGCTCGGCGATGCGCCGACGCGCGCTCATGGCGTAGATGAGGCTCAGCACCGGCGCGATCAGCACGACGCCCGAGCACATCAGCCCGAGCAGGACCAGCAGGTCGTCCATCACGGCCTCCGAGCGTGCGAAGGTATCGCGGCGCGCGCCCGGCTGACGGCCACCCCGAAAACGACGAGGCCCGGCGCTGGGGCCGGGCCTCGTGCGCAGCAGTCGCGAAGGACTACTTGGCGCCCTCGACCGGGGCGGCGGCGTCGCCGACCGTCACGTTGAGCTCGGCGGTGAGCGAGCCGCTCTTCGCCGTGATCTTGGCGGCGCCCGCGGCCACGCCGGTCGCCACGCCGTTCTCGATCTTCAGGATCGCGGCGTCGCTGGACGCGAACTCGACGGTCTGGCCCTCGAGGGCGGCGCCGTCGGCCTTCACGGTCCCGGTCAGGTTCTTGGTGGCGCCCACGCCGATGACCTCACCCTCCGCCGCGCCGCCGATCTCCAGCGTGTCGGGCAGAGAGACCACGAGGGTCATGCTCTGGGAGAGGTTGCCGCTCTTGGCGGTGACCTTGGCCTCACCGTCCGCCTTGGGCTCGACGCTGTCACCGGCGAGGGCGGCGACCTCAGCGGGCGCGACCTCCCAGGTCACGGCCTGACCCTCCATGGGCTTGCCGTTCTGGTCGAGCACGGAGGCCTTGGGGAGGCTCACCTTGTCGAGGTTGTGCACCGTGACCGTCTGCTCACCGTCGATCTTGATCGAGGTCGGGGTGGCGCAGCCAACGAGGAGCGAGATGAAGAGAAGCGCGAGCGAAGACTTCATGGTGATCCTTTTTATGGTTCCGCGGGGAGTCGCACCCCGCCTGGAGCAGGCGATCCCTGCCCCTGGAGCCCGCCGCGATCCCGATTGGTCCCGACCTGTCCCGGTTGGTCCCGAAAGGTGACCTGGCTGGCAGCGCCCCGCTCGTTATCCTGTCCGCGCAAACTGTCAACTCCAATCCTACGGTCTCTCGCGCGTCGCGAGCTTGTGTGTAGCGAAAATGTGACGATGTAGTGTTGTTTTCGTGCTATGCGCGACTCGGTTGCTCGCACGCGGACTTCTGCGAGGAGCGAGGCGCCTCCGGTTGGACCGGGCTATGATCTCTGTGTGAGAAGCACTACCCTCTCCCTCTCCTCCCCTCTCCTCCTGCTCCTCCTGGCTGGCGTGGGGTGCGCCCACCACCGCGGCTCGCCCGCGGCGTATGGGCCGCGTCACGACACCATCCCGCTCTACCGACCCTTCCCGGACTCGGACAAGGTCTATGTCGAGGCGGATCCGGGGGATGGTGTCGAGCGCGTCTTCATGGTCGACACGGGCGCGAGCGTCTCGGTGATCACGCCTGAGGTCGCCGAGGCGACCGGCCTCCTGGTCCTGGACAACGGCGAGTCGCTGGTCGGGCTCGGCGGGCGCGCTCCCTGGCGCCGGGCCACGCTGCCCGCGCTCAAGATCGGCGGCTACGAGGTCCCCGAGGTGGAGGTGGCCGTGGGCGTGCCGGGCGTCCCGACGACCGCGGGGATGGCTCCGGTCGCCGGCATCCTGGGCAACAACGTCTGGGGGCGCTTTCAGCTGGCCATCGACTACCGGGCGAATGAGCTCGAGCTGGCGCGGCCCGGGATCCTCGAGCTCCCCGAGGGCGCCACTCCCCTCTCCTTCAACGGCCAGCACGTCGCGACCTCCGTGACCCTGGTGGTGGGCCCGGAGAGCGCGCCGGTCACCAAGGAGATGGTGCTGGAGGTGGACACGGGGGCGCGCGGGCTGGTGCTCTCCGGCGCGGCCGGGCTCGGCCTGGAGGGCGTCTGCACCGAGGGGGAGGAGATCATCCTGGGCGTGGGCGCGGGGGACGACGTCCCGGTGGCGAACTTCGTCCGCATGACCCGGCGCGCGCCGGTCCGCTCCATCGCGATCGGCGGGAGCACCGTGGAGCGCCCGCTGGAGCTCACCTGGATCAACTACGACGAGGACGCCGCCGTGGTCGGCCCGCCCGAGCTGCGCGGGCTGGTGGGCTACGACGTGCTGCAGGACAGCCGCGTCATCTTCGACTACCCGGCGGGCAGGATCTCGGTGGTGCCCTCCGAGGCGCGGCCGCGAAGCTACGATCTGCACGACCGGATGCTCCGCGAGCTGCGCGGGCGCCGCGATCTGGAGAGCCTGCGCGAGCGGGCCAGGCTCCAGGCGATCACTGGCGACGTCAAGGGGGCCGAGGCGACGATCTCCCGGATCCTGAAGCGCGCCGAGGGCGACCCGGAGGCCACCGTGCTCCACGCGCGCATCCTGCGGATCCAGGGCGACGCGGCCGGGGCGCTGGCGTTGCTGCGCGGCCTCGAGCCGGGCGCCCTGGTCGAGCAGGGCGAGATCGTGGCGGTGGTCAACGGCATCTGGCTGGCGGGAGACCCGAGCGCCGCGCTCGCGCTCGCCGAGGCGGCCACGAAGGCCTCCCCCGAGGTGGCGGAGGCCTGGGTGGCGCTCTCGGACGCCCGGCGTTTCAATGAGGACATCGTGGGCGCGCGCCTGGCCCTGCGCGAGGCGAACCGCCTGGACGAGCTCCCCGAGGGGCACCTGCTCCGCCGCGCCTGGATCGCGTCCCTGGAGGGTGACGCGCTCGCCTCCATGACCTTCGCCCGCCGGCTGCTGGACCGCTCGCCCACCTGGGGTGCCACCCTCTGGCTGTACTCGATGGAGGCGGCGCGGAGCGGCGAGCGCGACATGCTGGAGGGCGACGTGGATCGCGCCCTGGCCCGCCTTCACCCTGGGGATCGCCCGCTGGACTTCGCGGCCATGGCCCTGCGACTCGCCGGGGACGCGGAGGACGCGGCGCGGATGGCGGCGGAGGGCCAGGAGCGCGACTGCTCTCGGGTGGAGGGCAGCTCGAAGGCGAATTGTGAGGCGTGGTACCTGGCGATGGCGGGCAAGGATCTCGAGCTCGCGGCCACCCGGGTGGAGGAGGCCATCGCCGGCGCGCCAGAGCGCAGCGAGTACCTGGACACCCAGGCGACGGTCTATGAGGCCCTGGGGCGCTATGACGACGCGCGCGCCGCGGCCTGGAAGGCGGCCTCCCTGAGCCCGGACGACGTCTACCTGCTGTGGCAGGCCTCGCGCCTCGACGCGCGGGCCCACGCCGAGCCGCGGTGATTCTCAGAGAGGAGACGTGATCATGTTCCTGACGATGCTGAGCCTGCTCGGCTGTGCCGGGTCGGACAAGTACATCTACACGCCTGGAGACGACACGGCCGAGACCGGGACGCCGGACTCGGGCGAGGGCGAAGGCGAGGGTGAAGGCGAGGGTGAAGGCGAAGGCGAGGGAGAGGGAGAGGGAGAGGGAGAGGGTGAAGGCGAAGGCGAAGGCGAGGGCGAAGGCGAAGGCGAGACCGACTACACGGCCGATGGGCCCTACTCGGTGAGCCAGAGCAACGGCAGCCAGCGCGTAGACTCGGAGTGTACGCTGAACTACATCCGCTACACACCCGCGGGCGTGAGCGGCGCGCCGCTGGTCGTCCTGGCCCACGGATTCTCGCGCACCAAGGAGAACATGGCCGGCTGGGCCGAGCATTTCGCCAGCTGGGGCCTGGACGTCGTCACGCCGGACCTCTGCCACTCCACCTTCATCGACGCCGATCACGCGCAGAACGGCGAGGACATGATCGCGCTGGCCTCGGCCCTGGGCTCGGCGACGCCGATCTTCGCCGGGCACTCGGCGGGCGGGCTCTCGGCCTTCATCGCGGGCTCTGAGGACTCGGCGACGCTGGGCGTGCTCGGGCTCGATCCAGTGGACAGCTCGGACGAGGGCAAGAGCGCGGCGCCGGACATCCGGTCGCCGGCCTACGCGGTGTTCGGGGCCTCGTCCCTGTGCAACTCCTTCAACAACGGCACGGGCATGGTGGAGCAGGCCAGCGACGGCCGCGGGCTCCGCGCGGTGGAGGCCGACCACTGCGACTTCGAGAGCCCGACCGACACGACCTGCACGACCCTCTGCGCCGGGACCAACGCGATGTTCACGGACGCGGAGATCCAGACGACGGTGCTGGGGCTGGCGACCAGCTTCCTGGTGGGCGCCTCGGGGATCGACGAGGGCGCGCTGGAGACCTGGGAGCGCGGCAGCGACTTCTACGACGCGCGCCTGAGCGAGGGCGCCATCGAGGAGGTCGAATAGGCTAGCCGGGCTCGCCCGCCAGGGCGGCGGCGGCGTTGGCGCCCGCGAGCAGCCAGCTCGGGCCCAGCACGCCGCCGGCGTGGGCGCGGCGGGACTCGTAGAGGGCCACGCAGCGCTCCAGGTCGGCCTTGAGCTTGGCGTCGGCCTCGGTGGCGGACAGGGCCAGCGCCTGCTCCGCCGCCTGCCGGTTGATGACGGGCCGGATGTAGGCGCGCACGCCGCTCTCGCGCAGGCAGCTCTTCGTGCCGGTCTCGCTCCACAGCGGATCGACCGAGAGATCGCCCAGCCAGGCGCGGGTGGTGCCGTCCGGCTCCCAGGACTTCACGACCTTGAAGCTGAGCAGCGCGCCGTCACGCGTGTTGCCGGCGTCGAGCGGGTGCAGGCCGTGGCGGTATCCCAGGCCCTGACCGGACACGAAGTTCCCGAGGCTGTAGGCCACGAAGGTGGTGCGCCCGTCCTTGGTCTCGTAGACCTCCACGGGCTGGAGCACGTGCGGGTGGTGCCCGAGGATGGCGTCTACCCCGCCGTCCAGGAGGCGGTGGGCCAGGTCCACGTCCCAGCGCAGCGGGGTGGTCTCGTACTCCACCCCCCAGTGGACGCTCAGGAGCACCACGTCGGCGCCGGCCGCGCGGGCCGCCTTCGCCTGGGCGGTGACCACCTCGGCGTCCAGCACGAAGCTGCAGGGCTCGTCCTGGCCGCGGTTGAGGTGGGCGTTGTGCAGGCGGGTGCTGCCGATGAAGGCCACCGTGACCTCGCCCCGCTTCACCAGCCGCGGCGCGCTCGCCTCCGCGCAGGTCTTCCCGGCTCCGATCGAGACCAGGGGCGTCTTCGCCAGGCGGTCCATGGTCTCGACGAAGCCGGAGCGCCCCTGATCGTAGACGTGGTTGTTGGCGAAGGAGACCACGTCCACGCCCACGCCCACCAGCGCGTCCAGGAGGGCCGGCGGCCCGTTGAAGATCTTGGAGGCCAGCGTCTTGTGGTTGTCCGGGGCGATGGGGGTCTCGAGGTTGACGAAGGCCAGATCGGCGGCCGCCAGCGCGGGCGCCACGTCGGCGAAGAGGGCGTCCCAGCCTTCGTGGTTCAGGCTCGCGCCCGCCTTGTCCTTCTGGTCCTGGCGGGAGGCGACCTCCTTGATGGAGGGGTGCGGGATGATGTCGCCCGCCGCCACGATGGAGACGACCTCCGTGCGCCGCGGGGTCCAGGAGGGCGCCTCCGCGGCGACCGGCGAGCCGGTGGCCTCCAGCGCGCGAGGCAGGAGCGGGGCGCTGCGGGCGCTCTCGGCGCAGCCGGCCCATACGCCGAGGAGAAACAGGGGGGACATGACGCTCCCGGGTGCGTGTGCTCGGCATCATAGCACTGCACAACTTGACGGGTCAAGTCCTCGGTTCGACAAGATCGCGGGAGACAATTTCGTGGCGGCTGGACGCAGCCTCGCGACCCCGTGTTAGTGCTTGAAGAAGCGCTCCAGGTCTCGCCCTCCCCTGCCCTCTGAACTCCGCGCTCCGGTCGCGTCGCTCGACCGCCCCGCCCGCTCGGCCCCCGCCCGCTGGCTCTGGCGTCCTGCTCTGCCCGGGGTGCGCTCGCAGGACAGTCATGACGCTCTCGTCCCTGCTCCTGGTCCTCTCCCTCGCGCGCGCGGCCGATCCCTCCCCGGGCGCGGCCTCGGCCCCCCCGCCTCCGCGGACGGCGCAGGTCATCAGCGTCTATGACGGGGACACGATGACCCTGGACACGGGCGATCGTGTGCGGCTCCGCTCGGTCAACACGCCGGAGATCAAGCCCTACGAGGAGTTCGCCGCGGAGGCCCGGGACGCCGCGGAGGCCTTCGTCTCCGGGCATCAGGTCACGCTGGTCTACGGCCCCACCGTGCGCGACCACTACGGGCGCCTCATCGCCGAGGTGCGCGTGGACGGCGAGGACCTCGCCCAGCACCTCGTCGAGCGCGGGCTGGCCCACGTCTTCATCGTGGCTCCCGCGGACGGGGACATCTCCTCCCTGCTGGAGGCCCAGGCCGCGGCGCGCGCCTCAGGGGCGGGGATCTGGAGCGACGAGCGCTACAAGGGCGAGCTGCACATCACGAGCTTCCACGCCAACGGGCGCGGGGACGAGCGCGAGAACGTGAACGCCGAGTACCTGCGCGTGTGCAACGTGAGCACGGGGCCGCTGGACCTCTCCGCCTACCGGATCACGGACCTGACGGGGCACAGCTGGCAGCTCCCCGCGATCACGGTGCCGGCGGGCTACACCTTCGAGATCCGCTCCGGCGTGGGCGAGCACCAGGGCGATCCGAGCGCGGCGCTGAAGGTCTTCCTGGGCAGCGACATCCCCATCTGGAACAACGACCGCGACCGGGCCACGATCTCGGACGCGGAGGGGCGCGTGGTGGACAGCCGCGAGCACGCCCCCAAGAGCCGTCAGAACTGAGGCCCTCGCTGGTGGACACCGGGGTGTCCGTGGGCTAGAAACGGGCCCATGCAACCCGCCTATCTGGACTGGCTCACGGACCTCTTCGAGGAGGCCCAGGTTCCCTGTAACGACGAGACGGCCGCCTGGCTGGATCAGTGCCTGCGACGCATCGCGGGCCTGGAGAAGGCCGATGAGGAGGCCGTCTATCGCAAGCTGCGGGACACGTGGCTGAGGAACGGCCCCTCGGGTCGTCAGCTGCTGGCCTCGCTGCTGCGGAGCGAGGTCTACTCGCGCCGCGACTCGCCGATGCGCCCGCAGGAGGGCGTCGGCTACTACACCAACGAGGCAGGGTGAGCGTGGAAGATCCGGTGCAGCGGCCCGCGGCGGGCCGCAACAAGGTGGAGCTGGGCGAGCTGCGCGTCCCCTTCGAGGAGGTCGTGCTCACCAACGGCGAGCGCCACCTGCTCTACGACACGAGCGGCCCCCAGGGTCATGATCCCCGCTCCGGGCTCCCCGCCCGGCGACGCCCCTGGGTCGACGCGCGGGAGGCGCGCGGAGACCGCCGCCCCACGCAGCTCTGGTACGCCCGTCAGGGCATCCTGACCGAGGAGATGCGCTTCGCGGCCCTGCGCGAGAGCATGGCACCCGAGCGCGTGCGCGAGGAGATCGCCGCCGGTCGGGCCATCCTCCCCGCCAACAAGCGCCACCTTGAGCTGGAGCCGATGGTGATCGGGCGGGCCTTCCTGGTGAAGGTCAACGCCAACATCGGCAACTCCGCGGTCAGCAGCGATCTGGACGTGGAGGTGGACAAGCTCCGCCGCGCCGTCCGCTGGGGCGCGGACACGGTCATGGACCTGTCCACCGGCAAGAACATCCGCGAGACCCGCGAGTGGATCCTGCGCAACAGCCCGGTGCCCATCGGGACCGTCCCGGTCTACGAGGCGCTGGAGCGCGTGGGCGGGCGGCCGGAGAAGCTGAGCCTGGAGCTGATGCTGGACGTGCTGGAGGAGCAGTGCGAGCAGGGGGTGGACTACTTCACCCTGCACGCGGGCGTCCGCCTGCAGCACATCCCGCTCACCGCGCGCCGCGTGACGGGCATCGTCTCCCGCGGCGGCTCGATCATGGCGAAGTGGTGCCTGTCGCACCACAAAGAGAATTTCCTCTACGAGCACTTCGACCGGCTCTGCGAGCTGATGGCCCGCTACGACGTCAGCTTCTCGCTGGGCGACGGGCTGCGGCCGGGCTGCATCGCCGACGCCAACGACGCGGCGCAGTTCGGTGAGCTGGCCACCCTGGGCGAGCTCACGAAGGTGGCCTGGGACTACGACTGCCAGGTGATGATCGAGGGGCCGGGCCACGTCCCGCTCCACAAGATCCGCGAGAACATGGATGAGCAGCTCCGCATCTGTCACGGGGCGCCCTTCTACACGCTGGGCCCGCTGGTCCTGGACATCGCCCCCGGCTACGACCACATCGGCTCGGCCATCGGGGCGGCGCTGATCGGCAGCATGGGCACGGCGCTGCTGTGCTACGTGACGCCGAAGGAGCACCTGGGGCTCCCTGACGTGGAAGACGTCCGCCAGGGCATGATGGCCTACAAGATCGCGGCCCACGCCGCGGATCTGGCGAAGGGCCACCCGGGCGCCCAGGATCGCGACGACGCGCTCTCCCGCGCCCGCTTCGAGTTCCGCTGGGAGGACCAGTTCAACCTGGCCCTGGACCCGGAGACCGCCCGCAGCTTCCACGACGAGACCCTGCCCGCCCCCGCGGCCAAGGTCGCGCACTTCTGCTCGATGTGCGGGCCGAAGTTCTGCTCGATGGAGATCACGGCGCAGATCCGCGAGATGGACCGCGCCCGCGGGCTCGCCGAGAAGGCCGAGGAGTTCAAGCAGGGCGGCGGCGAGATCTACAAGCCGCAGCCCTGATCGGCTCCTGACCCGGGTCCGTCACCGGGCGCGCTGGGCGCCCGGCGGCGACGCGCCCGTCACGCCTGCACGCGACGGGTGACTAACAGCCCGAGTTGGTGACGTAGGTGTTGGTCCCGGTCCAGGTCACAGAGCTGGCCCGCGAGCTGCACTTGATGTCGTAGCTGCCCGAGTTGGTGAAGCTCGAGTTGTTCACCGTGATCGCCTTGGCGGTGTTGATGTAGAGGTTCACGTCCGCGTAGGTCACGTCCAGATACTTGAGCGTGGACGCCTGGCAGTTCGTCGAGAGGATCAGGCCGCCCCAGTCCCCGCCAGTGGGCGTCTCCTCCGCCGAGGTCAAGGTGACGTGGCTCGAGCTGGTGCCGTTGATGGTCAGGCTGGCCGTGGCCAGGCTGCCGATGGTCAGGCCCGCGCTCGCGCCTGCGAACTCCATGCTGAGGCCGGCGCCGAGGGTGAGGTTCGCCGAGACCAGGATGGTCTCCTCGGAGAGGTAGGGCACCTCGAGGCCGGTCCAGGATGCGGTGCTGGAGACGGTGTCCCCCCGGAGCTCTACGCGATCGTCCCCGTTGCCGGTGTAGCTGGAGTCAGCGTCCAGAGAGCCGGCGACGTCCACGCTCAGCGTGATGGGGAACTGGGCGTTACCCGTGAGCGTGTTCTCGGAGAAGTCGCCGAGTCCCGCGTTGGTGTGGACCCAGATGCCGCTCTCCTCGTTGTTCGAGATGGTGCAGCCGATGATGTCGGGCGCCGCGTCCGAGCCGGTGATGTAGACGCCGTCCCCGTCGCTGTAGGAGACCTCCGAGTAGCTCAGCGTAGGCGAGCTGCTGCTGATGTAGACGCCGCCGTAGCCGTTGCCGCCCGCATACGAGATCACCGCGTAGGCGAGCTCCGAGCCGGTGACCGTCTTGGAGCCGAACTCGATGCCGTCCCAGTCACCGGGCGCGGCGCTGTCCGACGCGGAGGTGAAGGTGACGGGCGCGTCCTCCGCGCCCTCCGCGACCAGCCCGCCCGCGCTGGACGAGCCGACGCTCAGCGAGACGTCCGGGTCCATGTAGAGGGTCGCTCCCTCGGCGACCGTGACGATGGGGCTCGAGGAGTTCTCGATCTTGACGTCCCCCAGGAACCAGTAGTCCTGGTCGAGCTGCTGCCAGGTGCCCGTGCGGGTCACCGTGCTGGCCGTCACCTCGATGTACTTGCTCTCGTTGCCCGTGAACGAGGACGAGTCGTCTAGCTGGTCGAGATAGCTGGCCGGCAGCGTGATCGGGGCGTTGTTCTCCGTGATCACGTTGCCCACGAAGGAGGCGCCGCCCTCCTCGACGTAGAGCCCGCCCTCGCTGTCCCCGGAGTCGGAGACGTTGACGCCGTACTCATCGTTGTTGGAGATGGTGGAGCCCACGATGAGCGGGGTGACCTTGGGGCCGACATAGATCCCGTTGCTGGACGAGTGCGTAAACGTGGACCCGTCGATGCTGACGGAGATCCCGGCGCTCCCGTTGACCAGGTAGAGGTTGCCCTTTCCGTTGTTGCCGCCGTACTCGATGGTCAGCCCCTCGATCTCCACCGCGTCCGAGCCCTGCTGGACCGTGACGCCGTCCCAGCCGCGGGCCTCGTCGAGGGCGGTCAGCTTCACCCCCAGGTCGGTGCCCTGCACCGTCAGGTCGCCAGAGGCGGCTGTGCTTCCGATGGTCAGCCCCGCGTCGTAGGCGAACGCGATGGTGACCCCGTCCTCCAGCGTCATCAGCGGTCCACCGTCCGAGGCGATGCTCACGTCGCTGGTGATCGCGTAGGCACAGTCCTGGGCGGCCAGCGTGATGTCCGAGATGATGGTGTCGCCGCGCAGCTCGATGTAGTAGACGTCCTCATCGTGCGGGTCGATGGTGTTGGTGCCCTCGATGACGTCGCCGTAGCTGGCCAGAACGCTGATGGGGTAGGCCCCGTTGCCGCTCAGCGTGTTGTCCTCGAAGGCCGCGAGCCCGCTCTCGTCGTCGGCGTAGAAGCCGTGGCCCGTGTTGTCGCAGAGCAGGCTGTCCGTGATCTCGGGCTCCGCGCCGTTCAACGCCACGAAGCCGTCCCCGCCGCTCCCGCAGACCTCGCCCTCGGTGAAGGTCAGCGAGGCGCCGTCCATGACGACCGCGCCGTCGCTGTCCTCCCCGCCCGCGTACCAGACCGAGAGGCCCTCGAGCTGGTTGCTGTACTCGTCGGCCTCATCGCCGATGACGAGGCCGCTCCAGTCGCCCGGAGCCGAGGCCACGTCGGGGTAGAGGATGGAGACGCCCGAGGTGAAGGTGACGGGGCTGTCCGCGGCCTCGATGATCAGCGCGCCCGAGCCCTCCACGCCCACCGTCATGCCGACGTCCGGGGCGAAGTAGATCGTGGTGTTCGGCTCGATGTGCAGCTCGGCCAGCACGGCGATGTCGCAGCTCACGAAGTAGCCGGGCTCGCTGTACTCCCAGGTCGTGTCCTCCTCGATGTCGCCGCACTTCTCCTCGGGGCAGGCGTCGTCGGTCGCACCGTCGCAGTTGTCGTCGATGTCGTTGAAGCAGGCCTCGACCTCGCCGGGGTTGACGTTCACCGCCCCGTCGTCGCAGTCGCCCGGGGTCGCGCTGTAGCCCTCGGTCTCCTGGCACACGGTGATGGAGACGTCGTCCGAGCCGTAGTGGTCGCCGTCCAGATCCTCGTAGACGAGGTCCCCGTCCACGGCGTTGATGTCAGTGTCGCCATCGCAGTCGTTGTCGATGCCGTCGCAGATCTCGAGCTCGCCCGGGTTGATGTCCTCATCGTCGTCGTCGCAGTCGCCACCGTCGATGACGCTGTTACCGTAGGGCTGCGAGCAGGCGAGCATCGCCGAGTCGTCGGTGCCGTAGTAGTCGCCGTCCTGGTCGGTGTACCAGGTGTCCTTGGTGCTGTCGTCCACGCTGGGGTCGGCGTCGTCGATGGCGTCGTCGCAGTCGTTGTCGACGCCGTCGCAGACCTCCGGCGCGTCGGGGTGGACGTCCGCGTCGTCGTCGTCGCAGTCCACGTCCGATTCGTAGCCGTCACCGTCGTCGTCGGTGATCTCCGGCGGCAGGGACTCTTCGACCCCGTCCTTGTCGCGGTTGCAGCCGCCGCAGCCGGCCAGCAGGATGAACGATGTCCAGATCGGCAGAGACGAGATTCTCATGCGTCAGCTCCGAGCGTTGCTGTGCATATTCTAGCAGAGTCCCGACCCGCGCGCTCTCAAGATCCTTCCCTCAGCGGCTCACGCCGCTCCAAGCGGCGACAAAGCTCGTCCATCAGCGGGCGCAGCGAGCGGTGGTGGACCATCCGGGCGGCGTCGCGGGGGGAGAACCAGCCCACCTCCAGGATGGACTCCGACGTGCTCGGCGTGAAGTCCATCCAGCGCTCCTGAGCCCGCACGAGGTAGAGGAAGAGCGTCTTGAGCCGGGGATCGCCGCTCGGGGTCTGGAAGCCGTAGCGCACGACGCCCAGCGGCGAGAGGATCTCCATCTCCCGGGCGCGCTCGAGCGGCAGGCCCATCTCCTCGCACATCTCGCGCAGGCAGGTCTGGAGCGGGGTCTCGCAGGGCTCGATCTTGCCCTTGGCGACCTCCCAGGTGCTGCCCACGCGGCGCTCGACCTTGATGAGCGCGAGCTCGGGGCCGCGCTCCCCCTCCCAGAGCAGGAAGCCGCCCGCGCTGGCCTGCTCGGCGAAGCCCGGGTGGAGGTTGAGGACGTGGCGGGCGGGGATGGGCCCCACCTGCCAGAGCCCGGGGCGCACGCGCTCGAAGCGGAGCCCGTCGCGGCGGGCGCGCGCGGCGTCCACGAAGAGCACGCAGGGGCGGTCGGACTGGCGGTGGGCCACGCGCCAGGCGGCCTCCTCCGTGTCCGAGAGGAAGACAGGGTTGTCCCGGCTGAGCTCGAGGATCCCGCTCTGGCGGGCGCGCTCCGCCCGGCTCACCGAGGTGGCGTGGTAGAGGATGTCCGGCGGCAGGTCGGCCCCGTGCTCCCCGCGGCGCCCGCGGCGCCCTCTGGGCTTGGGCGGGGTCACTGGACCGGATCCATGACGCGCCGCCAGAGCACGTCGGCGCGCTCGGCCGCCTCGCGGGCGGACTCGCAGAACCAGGCCCAGCGCTCCAGCCGGTCGGGCGGCGGCGGCGGGCCCTCCAGGCTCACGGGATAACGAGCGTTCGGCACGAATCGTCCGCCCAGGACGCGGAAGACCTCGCTGAGGCAGCGGCTGGCGTCGTCGGTCCCGCGGGTGGCGCCCAGCGCGCGCCCGAGGTGGGCGGCCACCGCGTCGCTGGGCTGATCGAGCGGCGGGAGCATGCAGTGTGCGGGCAGGGTCACGACGTGGCTCAACAGCTCGGCCAGCGCCAGCACCAGGGGCAGGCTGCGGTCCCCGTCCTCCTCGGACAGCAGGTCGAGCTCGGCGAGCCACTCCCGCGCCGCCAGTCGGGGCAGCGGGGCCAGGTGGTCGATCATCTGGTCCAGCCGCCCCGACGCGCGGGCCTCAGCGATCACCTCGGAGGTGACCGGGGCCGTGAGCGGATCGACGTCGGGGCTCTCGCTGACGAGGTAGCGGGTGAGCCCCGGGCCCTGCCGCCCGCTCATCGCCCTCCCCGCCCGCATCGCCAGGGTGATGCGCACGAGCGGCGGAGCCGGCGCGCCGAAGAGCAGGTCGAGCACCGCCGGCTCGTCCGTGACGCCCAGGGTGGAGAGCGCGCGCTGCAGCGTGAGCGCCGCATGCCGCGCTGCCGGCCGGGGATCGCGGGCGAGCTGCACGAAGGCCTGGGTCGCGGGGTGCGCGCCCTGACCCGAGCGGTCCACCAGGAACCAGGGCCCCTCCCCGTTGGTGTGCAGGCACACGGCGAGCGGCTGGGCGGCGGGCCCGGGGAGGATGACCGTCCCGCCCTCGGAGAGCCCGCGCCCCACGCCGCAGCTGTGGAGCACCGGGCTGTAGAGCAGCGCCGGACCCGTCACCAGCGCGATGTCGTCCGGGTCCCCCACGACGGAGACGTCGAGCCGCAGCCCGAAGCTGCGCGCTCGGCTCAGCAGCAGGATTCCGGCGGTCAGGGCGCGGGCGCTGGCGCCCTTGAGCTCGACGGACACGACACCTCCATGACGGGACAGCCTATCCTGAATGCGGGTGGGCCGCTCTCTCGCGGCCATGGCGAGCCGCCTTCGATCAGCGCTTCGGCTCGGCCGAGGAGAGGTGGACCAGCCACACCGGCACGAGCAGCCACACGCCCGAGAGCCCGAGCGCCAGCCCCGCCAGCGCCGCCTCCCATAGCCCCGCGACCATCAACAGCAACGCCCCCCCCAGGAGCAGCAGGCGGATGGCGACCGCGTCCAGGTTCGCGGGCGCCAGCAGGCCGTCCTCCAGGAGCTGGGCCTCCCCGTCCCGCACCCTCCCCGCCCGCCAGCCGCGGTAGGCGTGGGCGAGGATCCCCAGGCGCGCCCCGGCCAGCGGCAGCAGGCCCGCCAGGATCCCCATGACCAGCGCGATGGGGCGAAATGGATAATCTGGTCCGCGGAGAGCCAGAAACGCCCAGACCCCCGCGATCACCATCAGGGCGAAGGGCGCCGCCATCCCCCCGAAGGCCGCCCTCAGCCAGAGCCCCTCCGCGGCAGGGCGCTCCTTGCCCGCGGGGGTGTCGCCGACGTGGCGCTGCTGCAGCTCGCCGTCCTGGCGCGTGAGCTCGATGTGCTCGGGGACGAAGGGCACCACCAGCAGGCGCCCCGGGTTGACGCCCTCGGGGGCCCAGGGCCCGATCTCCGCCCGGCGCGGGTGCCGGGCCAGGGGCAGGCCCGCGTGCGCCCTCCCCTCCATCTTGAGGTTGTAGGCCCCCTCTGCCTGCCGCGCAGCCATCACCATGCGCGTGGACTCCAGCAGGGCGCGCTCTCCCTCCCCTCCGATGGGCAGGAAGAGGAAGACGGCGTCCTCGAAGGGCGCGCAGCTGGCGGTGCCCCGCGCCAGCGCCGACTCGCCGCCCACCCACCACGAGACGGGGCCGTGCGTCGACAGCACACGGATCACGTCGCGGGGGAGGTTGTCGGCGGGCAAACGCTCAGCCCTTCTGCCGCGGGCTCACCCCGAGCAGGAAGGGGTGACCGTCCAGCAGCGGGGCGTCCGCGGGCGGGTTCCCCAGGTCAAGCCCCACGGCCAGGGTCTCGTGCTGGATGGTGCTCTTGAAGCGCGTGACCGCGCGCTGCACGGCCTCGTCGCCGCGGATCACGACGTCGATGCGGTCAGTGTAGCCGAGCTGGAGCTCCTTGCGCCGGGTCTGGACGCGGTTGATCACCTCTCGCGCCAGCCCCTCCTCCAGCAGGTCCTCGTTCAGGTCGGCGTGAAGGGCCAGCACGGCGCTGGCCGAGCCCGCGGCCTGGAAGTGCTCGCGCGGCTGCACCTCGACCACCACGTCCTCCTGGGTGAGCGTCACGGCCCCGCCGGGGAGCGTGAGCGTGAGCCCGCCGGAGAGCACCGCCCGCCGGACCTCGGCCCCGGGCGCGCTCTGGAGCGCCGCCGCGCAGCTCTTCATGTCCTTGCCCAGCCGCGCGCCGAGGCGCTTGAAGTCGGGCTTGACCCGGAAGGTCACGAAGCGGTCGGCGTCCTGGGAGAAGCGGATCTCGCGGACGTTCAGCTCCTCCTCCAGCAGGTGGGCCAGCGGGGCCAGCCGCTCGGCCACCGACGGGTCGGCCAGCACGATCTCCGCCGCCAGCAGGGGCTGACGCACGCGCACGCCGACCTTCGCCCGCGCGGACAGGCCGAGGTTGGCCAGTTCGCGGATGAGCGCCATGTCGCGCGTCAGCGCCTCCTCCTCCTCGCTCGGGCGGCTGGGCACCACCGGCCAGATCGTGTGGTGTACGCTCTCGCCGGGCAGGCCGAGGCGCTGGTACATCGCCTCCGCCAGGAAGGGGGTGAAGGGCGCGATGACCCGGGAGAGGGTGCTGAGCGTCTCGTAGAGCGTCCACAGCGCCGCCGTTGTCTCCGGCCCCTCGTTCCAGAAGCGGCTGCGCGAGCGGCGCACGTACCAGCTCGACAGGTCGTCCACGAAGTCGGCGATGGCGCGCGCGGCCTCGTAGACGCGGTACTCATCGAGCCAGCGCGTCACCGTGCGCACGAGCGCGTCGGTGCGGGCCCGGATCCAGATGTCCAGGACCGATCCCCAGAAGGGCCGCGTGGTCCCGCGCGGGTCGAACTGCGCGATGTTCGCGTAGATCGTGAAGAAGTTGAAGACGTTCGCCAGGCGGAGGTGGAGCTCGCGCTGGCCCTCGCGGATCATGCGGAGCGAGACGCGGGTGTTCGCCCAGGGCGGGTTCGAGGCGTAGAAGTGCCAGCGGAAGGCGTCGGCCCCTGGCGGGTCGAAGGGGGCATGCAGCCAGCAGATGTCGCGGATCCCGAGCTCTGCCATGTCCTCGGGGTTCATCCCCACGGTCTCCTCGCCGCGGGAGGGGCCGGGCTCGAGGACCACCTGCAGGCCGGTCGAGAGCGCCTCGTCCGGCGCCACCGTCATGCGCTCGTCCGGGGCGAGGTCCACGCTGCGCACGGCGGCCTCGACCATCCCCACGGTCCCGCGCGGGAGGCTGGGGTCGGCGACGACGCGCATCTTCGTGACGCCCCGCAGCACGAGATCCGGGCTCGCGAAGTTCCCAGAGGCCCTCGACTCCCTCCTGCCCTCCATGTCGCAGACGTGGCCGAGCGCGGCGCAGGTCCGGTAGGGCCGGGGGAAGCCCGCCGCGTCGAGCCCGAAGCCCTGGCAGGTCTCCTCGTCGAAGATCATCGTGGCGATCATCAACAGCGAGTAGAACCACCCACGGGTCTGGTCCGCCGCCTCGGAGATGAAGTCCGCGGGGAAGGAGCGGGCGAACTGCTCGCGTCCGCGGTGCGGCCAGCCCCACTGGGCAAAGGGCATGCACCCCGAGTCGAACCAGCAGTCGATGACCTCGGGCACCCGGCTCATCTGGCCCTGGCAGGCGACACAGGGCACGACCACGCGATCCACCCAGGGGCGATGGATCTGCAGGTGGCGGTCCAGCCCGGGCTCGAAGCCGGTGGCCCCCGCCTCGGCCAGCGCGGCGAGGCTGGAGAAGACCTCGCGGGCCCCGCAGGAGCCGCACACCCAGACGGGTAGCGGCGTGCCCCAGTAGCGCTCGCGCGAGAGCGTCCAGTCCACCTCGTTCCGCAGGAGGTCGCCGAAGCGACCCTCGCGGATGTGCTCGGGCAGCCACTTGACGGCGGCGTTGTTGGCCTGAGCCTGGTCCACGAAGTCGGTGGTGCGGATGAACCAGCCCGGCCGGACGAGCTGCATCAGCGGGTCGTCCTTGGAGCGCGGGCTGAAGGGGTAGCTGTGGCGGATGGTGCCGGCGGCATGCAGCAGGCCGCGGCGGCGCAGGTCGCGGACGATGTCCTTGTCCGCCTCCTTGAAGGCGCGCCCGCGGAGCCAGTCCGGCGCGTCGGCCACGAAGCGGCCGTCGGGGCCGACCATCATCAGCAGCCCGAGCCCGGCCTTCTCCCGCAGGCGGAAGTCGTCTACGCCATAGGCTGGCGCGGTGTGGACGATGCCCGTGCCCGTGTCCAGGCTGACGTGCTCGCCAGCCACTACAACCCAGGCGGGACCGCCGGGATCGGCGAAGTTGTAGAGCGGCTCGTAGCGCGTCCCCAACAGATCACGGCCCTTGACCACGCGCAGGACCTCGCCCTCGGGGGCCAGGGCCTGGGCCGCGATGAGGGTCTCCTCGCCCACGCGCACGAAGGCGTAGTCGATGTCCGCGCCCACCGCGAGGGCCACGTTGGACGGCAGCGTCCAGGGGGTCGTCGTCCAGGCCAGCAGGAAGGTGCCGGGCTCGCCCACCACGGGCAGCTTGACGGTGACGCTCGGGTCGTCCACGTCGCGGTAGCCCTCGCTCACCTCGCCCGCCGAGAGCGCCGTGCCGCCCTCCGGCCACCACCACACGACCTTCGAGCCCTGGTAGAGCAGGCCCTTCTGGTAGAGCCGCGAGAGCGCCCACCAGACGCTCTCGACGTACTCGCGGTGATGGGTGACATAGGTCGAGCCCAGGTCCACCCAGGACCCGACCCGCGCCATCATCTGCTCCCACTCCTGGGTGTACCTGAACACCGAGGCCACGCACTGGTGGGCGAAGACGTCCAGGCCCAGCTCCTGGATGGACTCCTGGCTGCTGCGGGAGCCGCCGCGCAGCCCCAGCGCTCTCTCGACCTCGCTCTCCACCGGGAGGCCGTGCGTGTCCCACCCGGCCCTGTGCTCGACGTGAAAGCCCCGCATCGTCTTGTAGCGGGGGAACAGATCCTTGATGGCGCGGGTGAGCACATGGCCGTTGTGCGGCGCTCCGTTGGCGGTGGGCGGCCCCTCGTAGAAGACGAAGCGCTGCCGACCCTCGGACTGCTTCAAGCACTTCTCGAAGATGCGCTTCTCCTTCCAGGTGCGGAGGACCTCTTCCTCCAGCTCGACCGGACGGGGCAGCTCGCGGAACATGGCGACGCTCCTTCCGCCCTCGGGAGAGGGCGAACGCGTGAGCCTATTCCCTCAGGAGGTCGGAAACAAGGTCGCGAGCGGCCCCGGGTAGGATAGAGCTCGGGCGGGAGGATGGGCTCATGGCGACGGACCGGGTGGCGTTGATCCGCGAGCGGCTGAGCGCGGCGCTCGCCCCGATCAACCTGGAGATCGAGGATGACTCCTGGCGGCACGCCGGGCACGCTGGGGCGCGGCAGGGCGGGCACTTCACCGTGCGCATCCGCAGCGCCGCCTTCGCTGGCAAGCGCCCCCTGGAGCGGCACCGCCTCATCTACGCGGCGCTGGGTGACGCGATGCAGACCGAGATCCACGCGCTGCAGATCGATGCGCGGGCCCCCCAGGAGCCATGACAACAGGACTGTTTTAAAACCAGTACGCTGTGTCGAAGGCGTCCTCGCTGACGTAGACCACGGTCAGCGAGGAGAAGGCCGGGTCGGAGGCCGTGTCCGTGACGATGAGGTCCAGGAAGAGCTCCATGGGCTCGTAGTCCAGGGGCACGTCCCAGGTCCCCTCCAGCCCGTCCCTGGGGAATTCCCAGCCCGGCGGGCTCTGCGGCCACCAGACCTCCACCTTCTGCAGGTCCGGCTCCAGCACGTCCAGCGTGATCGTCTCCTGCTCGCCGCGGGCGAACACGAAGTCCTCGTCCAGCCAGAGGTCGCCGAAGACGTCTTTCTTCACCTCCACGCCGTTGACGGAGAGGATGCGCGGGGCGCGGTTGTAGGAGCCGCAGGCCAGGATCAGCGCGAGGATCACGGGACCTCCACGGTGATCTGCGCCCAGGTCATGTTCGGCACCTCCGACCAGCTGTACCAGCCGGCGGTGTCGTGGGCCGTGCGCGCCTCCCAGGTCCCGCCGGTGTCCCAGCCGTCGAAGCCCTCGTAGCTGGAGACCACCACGACCACGCGGAAGCTGCCGGCCTCCTCAGGCACCACCCAGCGGTTCGTGCTGTAGACGCCGCCGTCGCGCTCCCCCTGGATGGCCGTGCGGGCGGTGTCCAGCAGGGTGCCGTCGTCCACGTACCAGCGGAAGGTCTGCTGCTGGGCGTCGAGCCCCATCCAGGCCTCCAGCGTGATCTGTCCATCGGTCTGCTCGGAGGCCGTGATGGTCAGCGGCAGGGTTCGCCAGGAGATGGCCGACGCGATCACCTGGTCGGCGGGGGACACGCTCGCGAAGAAGGCGCCACGCAGCTCCTCTCCCCCGATCTCGGCCTCCATCAGGAAGGGGAAGCTGGAGTAGCAGTAGCCCGTGTCCTCGCAGCCGGGCGGCGTGGGCGGCGTCCAGGCCATCGGGTTGCCCGTGCCCAGATCCACGACCTCCAGATCATCAGAGAAGCAGCTCAGATCCCAGATGTTCACCGCGCTGTCCAGCTCGAGCCCGCAGCTCCTCCAGCGCACCTGCCCCGCCTCGACCCCCGGCGGCCCCAGGATCAGCGCCTCGAAGCTGGCCTCCACCCCCTCCGTGAGCGCCGTGGGCGTGAGCGCCATGGCCAGCAGGCGCGGGCGATCGAGGTGGTAGTCGAGGGCCTGGTGGTAGGCGGCGTCGTCCGAGGGCAGGCGCAGGCAGCCGAGGACGCCGAGGATCAGGGCCGCGGGGCGGGGGCGCAGGCGCATCAGGACCTCACGCGCATCAGAACCTCACGCTCAGGCCGAAGCTGGGGATGAGGGGGATGTAGATGACCGGGACCAGCTCGGTGTAGTCGTAGTTGTAGGAGGCGGCGAGCGGGTTCCTGGCCCAGGTGGCGTTGTAGAGGTCCAGGTAGGTCGTCAGGTCCACCCGCCGCCGCTGGCGCGTGCGCTCCACCCGCAGGTCCAGCTGGCGGAAGATCGGGTAGCGGTCGGCGTTCAGCTCGCCCTCGTAGGCGATGTAGGTGTCCTCGTAGGGCAGATAGACGCCCTCCAGGGGCGTAAACGGCTGACCGCTGGTGATCCGGAAGCGCGCCGAGAGCTGCCAGCGCTCCGACGGCTCCCAGCTCCCCAGCAGCGTGAGCGAGACGGGCTGATCGTAGTCCCCCGGCCAGGAGTCCCCGGTCTCCGGGTCGATGCGCACGCTGCGCCCCACGGTCAGCGCCGCCCAGCCCCACCAGGGGCCCGAGGGCCGCAGGCGCAGCAGGGCCTCCACCCCGGCCGCGCGCCCATCCACGTCGCGGAAGACCGGGACCTCCTCGACCTCCACCCCCCACTCCTCGTAGACCAGGGAGACCTCCGTGTCGCGCACGACGAGGTGCTCCATGAGGCTCGCGTAGACGGAGCTGTCCAGCTCCCAGGGGCCGCGCCGCCACTCCCCGCCCAGCGCCGCCTGCCAGGCGCTCATCAGCGGGAGCTCGGGGTTGCCGATGCCCTGGGCGTAGCGCTCGATGGGTGGCATCTGCGTGAAGCGGCCGACGAAGCCCTTGATCGCGAGATCCTCGCTCAGCGTGCGGCGCAGGTTCAGGCGCGGCTCGGGGCTGAGGTAGTCCTCGCCGTTGAAGCGGTGGTAGCTGCCGCGCAGACCGGGGGAGACCAGCCAGCCCTCCGGCCGCCACTGCTCCTCCACATAGAGCGCCACGCTGAGCTGCGTGTCCTCCGTGCTGAGGACGCCCTCGTCGGAGAGCGCGCCCTTGAAGTCCTCGGCCGTGACCAGCGCGCCGGTGAAGCTGGCGCCGCCGACCAGGGTGTGGGCCACTCCCAGGCTCCAGCGATCCTCCCGCCTCAGCAGCAGGCTCTCGCCTCGGACGCGGCCGTAGACCGGGCCCTCCGTGCTGAGGAAGAGGTCGCCGAGCAGGTTCTGCTGGGTCTGCGGGCCCAGCGCCAGCCAGGTGTCGGAGCGGTGCGGGCCCTCCAGCACCTGGCGGCGCAGACGGAGGCGCAGGAAGGAGGCGCTGATCAGGTCGTTCGGGTCATAGGGGAGGCCCAGCTCCTCCTGGAGGGTGGGGTCCTTGACCCCGTCGCCGTCCCAGTCGGTGGCCTCGTGCAGGCCGAGCGTGTCCCGGGCGCCGAGCAGGCTGAGCGACCAGCGGGCCCCCGCCGCGTCCCGGCGCTCGATGGAGGTGAGCAGGTCGCCGTAGCTGAGCGTGGGGTACTCGGCCTGGGCGAAGCGCCCGCCGGCCCGCACCACCTGGATCCCGGCGTAGAGCCCGATGAAGGCGCTCACCCAGGAGTTTCGCCCCGCCACGCGCAGGGTCCAGTCCCCCAGCTCCTGCTCGACGGAGACGCTCAGGTCCAGCAGGTTCGCGTCCACCTCGCGGGTGCGGCCCTCGGGCGCGTCCACGTCGGTGCGCACGTTCACCGCCGCCTGCGTGACCTCGCCGAAGCGGCTGGGCATGCCGCCCGCGAAGAACTCGACGTCGTCGATGAAGGCCGGGTTCACGACGCTCTTGCCGACCAGCATGTGGAAGAGGAAGGGCACCGGCATCTCGTCCACGTAGAAGCCGGTGTTGATGCCCTCCGCCCCGCGCACGACGATGTCGCCCTCCAGGCCCTGCGGGCGCGCCACCCCGGGCAGGCTCTGCAGCGCGCGCACGGGGTCGCCGAAAGAGCCGGGGATCCCGCGCAGCTCCGCGCCGCTGAACACCTGGCGGGAGAGCTCCTCGCGCTGACGCTCGCCGTAGACCACGATCTCCTCGGCGGCGGGCGGCGGGCGAAGCCGGTAGACCACCTCCAGGGCCTCGCGCAGGCTCAGCCGCTCCTCGAGCTCCAGGGGCGCGTGGTCAGGGTGCAGCACCCGGACCCGGACCGCTCCCGGCGGGGCGTCCAGGCGGAAGAGGCCCTGGGCGTCGGACGTGGCCTCGGAGAGGAGCGATCCATCCAGGGATCGGATCTCCAGCCGGGCCCCGTCCACCGGGAGCGCCGTCCCCAGGGACTCGATCCGCCCGTAGAGCGTGGCGCGCGGGGCGGCGGGGGCCTCCCAGGGCGCGGGGATGGCCAGCGGGCCCTGCACGTCCCCCGGCGCCGCGGGCTCGTCGGCGCGCGCGGCGGCCAACAGCGCCACGAGCGCCGCGACCTGTGTCAATTCACCCACCCCTCGCGGGCCTGCACGGGCGTCAGCGTGAGCTTGAGGCCGAGGCGGCGGCACATGGAGAACCAGCCGCCGACGCCGCCAGGGCGGGGGTGGCCGTCCACGGCGCGGCGCACGGTGGGGCCGTCGCCGAGGGGGCGGCGCTCGGCGTCCACGGGCTGCCAGGCGGTCCACCAGCGGTTGTCGGGCCACTCCAGGTAGACCACGGCGCAGGGCTTCCCGGGGTCGTCCCGGCCGAAGCGCAGGTTCACCACGCCCAGGATGGCGGCGGCCTGGGCGCCCGGCTGACCGGCCAGGGCGGCGACCATGCGCTCGCGGTGGGGCTGAGGGCTCCGCAGCACGGAGCCGAGGTCGAACCAGGAGAAGTCGCGCTCGCCCAGCGAGATGAGGGCGGGCGGTCTGCTCTCGGAGACCTGGCTGGCCAGCAGCTCGGCGAAGAGCGCGCGGCCCAGCGCGTCGTCCCCCATGGGCAGGCGGTAGGGGTCGCGGTTGCCCTTGCGGGCGCGGAGTCGGACGCGCTCGGACATGCTCCCCTCGCCTACTGAAGCCCGCGGTCGAGCTCGGCGATCTCCATGGAGAGATCGGCCCAGCGGGCCTGATGGACGAGGCCGCCCATGCTCACCAGATCGAGGCCGAGCCCGCTCAGGCGGGCGATCCGCTCGGCGTTCATGTTGCCCGAGGCCTCGAGCAGCACGGCCACGCCGTTCGGGTGGGCGCGGGTCAAGGCCACCGCCTCGGCCAGGCGCGCGTCGTCCATGTTGTCCAGCAGGATGGCGTCGGCGCGCACGTCCAGGGCCTCGCGGAGCTCGTCGAGCGTGCAGACCTCCACCTCGATTCGGAGCAGGTGGTGGACGTTGGCCCGCGCGAGCGCGACCGCCTCGCGCACCCCGCCTGCCGCGCGCAGGTGGTTGTCCTTGATGAGCACGCCGTCGTAGAGGGCGAAGCGGTGGTTCGCGCCCCCGCCCACGCGCACGGCGTGGCGCTCCAGCGCGCGGTGCAGCGGCGTGGTCTTTCGCGTGTCCACCACCTTGAGCCCGCCCGCCCGCGCGACGACGGCCCGCGTGTGCGTGGCGATGCCGGAGAGGCGCATGAGGAAGTTCAAGGCCAGCCGCTCGCCGGTCAGCAGGCCGCGCAGCGGGCCGTCGGCGCGGGCCACCTCCACGCCCGGACCCACCTCCTCGCCCTCGGCGACCAGGGGCGTGTAGGTGGCGTCGAGCTGGGAGAACACCTCGGCGGCGGCGGTGTGCCCGCAGACGACGAGCGGCTGTTTGGCCAGGAAGATGCCGCTTCCCGCGGCCTCCTGGGGCACGATGGCGTTGGTGGTGAGGTCGCCGGAGCCGACGTCCTCGTCGAGGGAGAGTCGAATGAGGTCTGCCAGACGCATGGTCACGGGTTAATCTGCAGGCGGCTGGACATCCATCCCACGAGGTGACTCATGACCCGTCTTCTCCTGGCCCTCACGCTCTTCGTCTCGAGCGCGGCCTACGCCTGCCCGGGCAACGCCAGCTGCGGCTCCTGCCCCATGCCCACGGCCACCGCCTCGGCGGCCCCCGCGGCCCTGCCGGCCGGGACCCAGGGCAACCTGGACGTGACCGGGATGCACTGCGGCTCCTGCGCCGACAAGGTGAAGGCCGCGCTGATGGGCGTGGACGGCGTGCGCGGCGCGGTGGTCGATCACGCCACCGGCAAGGCCACTGTCTCCTACGACGACAAGAAGACCAACCTGGACGCGCTGGTCAAGGCCGTGAACAACACGGGCTTCCAGGCCAAGATCGGCCAGGCTCCGGCGCCGGCCAAGACGAACTAGTCCACCTGGTTCATCTCCGCAGACCTTCCGGGCGCGCTCAACTTCTGGGCGCGCCCTCACCCCCTGGCGTGTCGCTCAGCGCGTCCTGCGCGCGGAGAAGGGCGTCGCGATCTCCCCCTGGCCCTGGGTGTAGGTCCCTTTCCACCAGCGCCCCTCGATGGTGCCCGTGAGGCGCCATCGCGCTGGCCCCTGGTCCACCAGCGTCAGCACGCCGGTGGCGGGATCATAGGTGCCCTCGACCTCGATGCGGGTGCCGGTGGTGCCGCGGTAGATGTAGCCGCCCACCTGCGTCCCCTGCTGGTCGAGGATGGTGATCCGCCAGGGATCGCCCGCCCAGGTGCCGACGATGTGGGTGACCTCGGCGGGAGCGCGGACCTCGGGCTCTTCGGCGGCGGGCTGGGGCTCGGCCGTGGGCTCCTCGGCGGCGGGCTGGGGCTCGGCCGTGGACTCCTCGGCGGCGGGCTCCTCCGTCGCGGCGCTCGGGCTCGCGGCGGCGCTGGAGCCAGCGGTCTTCGCGGTCGAGGAGGGCTTCGTCGCGGCGCTTGTAGGGGGCGCGGGCGTCGGGGGTGCCGTGCCCTCCCCCTCGGGAGGCGTCGCGGTCGGGGCGTTCGCCGGCGCGGTCGAGGGCTGGGCCGGGGTGGGCTCCGAGGAGCCCGGATCGGCGGTGGTCTGCTCGGGCGGCTCGGGCTGGGCCACCTCTCCGGTCGCCTCCGCGCGGAGCAGGCGGCCGATCAGCAGGCCGATGCTCAGCAGCGCGACCGCGCCGAGCCCCAGCGCGCCGATGATCAGCATCCAGCGGGCGGCGGGTGGCGCGGCGGCGAGGAAGCGGCGCCGGTGCGGCGGCGGCGCGATGTCCGTGTGCGGCGCCAGCGTCTCCGAGGAGCGTGAGCCCTCCGCCCAGGTCCCCGAGTCTCCGCCGCGGGTCCCGGGGGTCGGCGTCCAGGTGCCGGTTCGGCCCCAGAGCGTGCCGGGCGCGGGGGCCGGGGCGAGCTGGCGCTCCCGGACCAGGGCGAGGCGGCCCGGCTGGTCCACGAACAGGGACTCGGCGAAGGCGAAGCAGTCCTGGAAGCGGTCCTTCGGCTCCGGGGCCATGGCCCGGCGCACGGTGCGCAGGACGGGCTCGGGCAGGGCCGGGTCGTGCTGCTCGGGCGGGGTGTAGTTGCCCGACGCGGCGGCGTTCAGCGTCTCGCGCATGCTCTTCGAGGGGAAGGCGCGCTTGCCGGTCACCAGCTCGTAGAGGATGGTGCCGAGCGAGAAGATGTCCGCGCGAAGATCGACGTTGGAGGCGTCCTCCATCTGTTCGGGCGCCACGTAGCCCGGCGTGCCCATGGCCGAGCCCGCCCGGGTGAGCCCGGGGTTGCTGTCCCCCGCCGCGATCTTGGCGATCCCGAAGTCGGAGACCTTCGGCACCACCCCGCCCGGCGTGCGAGCCAGCAGGATGTTCGCCGGCTTCAGGTCGCGGTGCAGCACCCCCGCCTGGTGGGCGGTGGCCACGCCGGAGAGCACGGCGGCGAAGAGGTCCAGCGCCTCCTCCAGCGGCATGCGCCCGCGGCGCGCCAGTGAGGCCTCCAGCGTCTCGCAGTCCACGTACTCCAGCAGCAGGCCCGGCATGCCGCGCACGGTGATGACGTCGGAGACCCCGATGATGTTCGGGTGCCGGAGCTGCGCCTGGATCCGACCCTCCTGGAGCAGGCGCTCCACGAGGCTCTGGTGGCTCATGGTGAGCAGCTTGAGCGCGTGTGTGGTGCCGAGGGTGGTGTGGCGCACGCGGTAGACCTGCGCCAGACCACCCTCTCCGAGGAGGGCCTCGACCTCGAAGCGTTCCGCGATGCGCTCGCCGGGCTGGAACATCGGGGGTCTGATGACCTCTCGGGCACTGTAAACCGAGGACGCGACGCTTTCAACCTCGTGTCGGACCTTGGTCGGAAGTCTCCGACCTCAGCCCCCGAGGATGGCCAGCGCGGCCTCCAGCCGCTCGCGCCGATCGCGAGCAGCCGCGGCCTTCTCCCTGAACTCTGCGACGACGTTCGCCGGCGCGCGGTCGGTGAAGCCGGGGGCGTCGAGGCGCGCGAGCAGCGAGCTCTCGTCCGTCCGCGTCTTCTCCAGCACCTTGGCGAGGCGCGCGCGCTCGGCGTCGATGTCGATGACGCCCTCCAGCGGCAGGTAGAACTCCTGCCCGCCGGCCAGCCCGGTCGCGGAGACGGCGCTGCGCCCGCCCTGCTCCAGCCGGCTCACGTTGGCGAGCCCGGCCAGCGCCCCGGCGTGCCGCTGGAGCGTGCCCGGGTCGGCGAGCACCATGGTCAGCGGCTGGCGCGGGGACAGCTCCATGTCGGCGCGGATCTGGCGCACGGAGACGATGGCGGCCTGCAGCAGCGCGACCTCGGCGAGGGCGGCGGGGTCCGAGGGGAATTCCTCGGGGCGCGGGTAGCGGGACACGCACACGCTCCCCTGCGTGCCGGGGAGATGCTTCCAGATCTCCTCGGACAGGAAGGGCATGATGGGGTGCATGAGGCGGGAGAGCGCGTTCATGCAGGCGATCAGCGTGTGCCTCGCCCCCTGCTTCTCCTCGTCGGAGGCCGACTCCCCGTAGAGGGCCGGCTTGCAGAGCTCGATGTACCAGTCGCAGAGCTCCGACCAGGTGAACTGGTAGATCTCCGCCGCCGCCTCGTTGAAGCGGTAGCTGTCCAGGGCCTCGCGCACGCGACGGGTGGCCTCGCCCAGGCGCGCGAGGATCCAGTGGTCATAGGGCCCCTGGACCCGCGGGGCCGCGGGATCGTAGCCTTCGGCGTGCATCATCGTGAAGCGGAAGGCCTGCCAGATCTTGTTCTGGAACTTCACGTAGCCGTCGATGCGCTTCTCGCTCCACAGGACGTCGCGGCCCTGCGCGGCCAGCGCGATCAGCGTCATGCGGAAGGCGTCCGCCCCGTGGCGCCCGATGGCGTCCAGGGGATCGACCACGTTGCCCTTGGTCTTGGACATCTTCTGGCCCTCCTCGTCGCGGACGAGGGCGTGGATGTAGACGTCGGGGAAGGGCACGCTGCCCATCTGATGCAGGCCCGACACCATCATGCGGGCCACCCAGAAGAAGATGATGTCGAAGCCGGTCACCAGCACGTTGGTGGGGTACCACTTCGCCAGGTCGGGGGTGCGCTCCGGCCAGCCCAGGGTGGAGAAGGGCCAGAGGGCGGAGCTGAACCAGGTGTCCAGCACGTCCTCGTCCTGGCGGAGGCGATCCGAGCCGCAGGTCCCGCAGGCGCTCGGGATCTCGCGGGCCACGGTCACGCCGCCGCAGGCCGCGCAGTGCCAGGCGGGGATCTGGTGGCCCCACCAGAGCTGCCGGGAGATACACCAGTCCTTGATGTTGCGCATCCAGGCGTAGTAGGTGTTCGCCCAGTTCTCCGGCACGAAGCGGGTGAAGCCGTGCTCCACCGCCGAGATGGCGGGGCGCGCCAGCGGGGCCATCTTCACGAACCACTGGGTGGAGACCATGGGCTCGACCACGGCGCCCGAGCGCTGCGAGCGCGGCAGGGCCATGGTGTGCGGCTTCGAGCCCCGGGCCAGCCCGAGCTCCTCGATGCGCGCCTTGACCGCCTTGCGGGCGTCGAAGCGGTCCATCCCGGCGAAGGGCCCGCCCTCGGCGTTCAGCGTGCCGTCCAGGTTCAGGATGTTGATGAAGCGCAGGTTGTGGCGCTTGCCGACCTCAAAGTCGTTGAAGTCGTGCGCGGGCGTGGCCTTGACCGCGCCGGTGCCGAAGCTGGGGTCCACCAGGATGGCGTCAGCGATGATCTGGATCTTCCGGCCCAGAATGGGGTGCACCACGTACCGGCCGATCACGGCGGTGTAGCGCGGGTCCTCGGGGTGGACCACCACGGCGGTGTCGCCGAGCATGGTCTCCGGCCGCGTGGTGGCCACCACGATCTCGGTCATCAGGCCGTCCGGCCCCTCCACCGGCTCCTCCAGCGGGTAGGCGAAGCTCCAGAGCTCGGTCTGGTGGTCCTGCTCGGCCTCCACCTCCAGATCGGAGAGGGCGGTCATGCCGATGGGGTCCCAGTTGATCAGCCGCTCGGCGCGGTAGATGAGGCCCTCCTCGTACAGGCGCACGAAGACCTCGCGCACGGCCGCGGAGAGCCCGGGGTCCATGGTGAAGCGCTCGCGGGTCCAGTCGCAGGACACGCCCAGGCGCCGGAGCTGGCCGGTGATGCGCCCGCCGCTCTCCTCCTTCCAGGCCCACACGCGCTCCTCGAAGGCCTCGCGGCCGAGCTCGGCGCGGCTGGTGCCCTCGGCGCGGAGCTGCTTCTCCACCACCCACTGGGTGGCGATGCCGGCGTGGTCGGTGCCCGGCACCCAGAGCGTGTTGTAGCCGTCCATGCGCTTGTAGCGGATCAGCACGTCCTGGATGGTGTTGTTGAGCGCGTGCCCCATGTGGAGCGAGCCCGTGACGTTGGGCGGCGGGATCACGATGCAGTAGGGCTCGCCGGGGGCGTCCGGGTCGGCGACGAAGAGCCGGTCGCGCTCCCAGGCCGCGCTGTGGCGGGCGGCGGCGTCTGCAGGATCGTAGTTCTTCGGGATGGTGTCGATGAGAGCCATAGGGGTACCTTGACTTGAACAGGGGAGGAGCGCTCCGCCGGGGCGGACCTCATCGGATCGAGGGGCCGCCAGACGGGCTAGAGGGCGTCGTCGGCGCGGCGGGCCTCGAGCTCCCGGATCCGCTCCGCGACGAGTCGCTCGGCGAGGGCGGGGAGCTGGGCGCGCACGGCGTCGTCCACGGCGGTCTCTACGAGATCCCGGAAGGACTGCGAGGAGTGCAGCGCGCGTCGCAGCACAACCTCGACCACCTCCGGGAGGACCTCCAGGATGGCGCGCTCCATGGCGGGACCGACCACGGCCGGATCCACGCGGACGAGCGGGACCTGCGCGTAGTCTCTGGGCAGGAAGGTGGCCAGCCGCTCCCCGGTCGTGGGGGGCGCATAGCTGGTCACGGTCTCGACGGGCTCGACCTGGACCTCCTCCGGGCCGTCCTCAGGGGCGGCGCTGGCGGATTCCAGGCTCTTCGCGCTCAGCAGGGGGGCCACCTCTGCGCGCAGCGCGGCGGCGTTGATCGGCTTGGCGAAGTGCCCGGCGACCCCGGCGTCCTTCGCGCGATCGGCGTTGTAGACCTCGAAGCCGCCCGAGAGCAGGTACACGGGCGCGCCCGGGTGCTTCGCGCGCAGCGAGCGGGCGAGGTCATAGCCGTTGCCCTTGGGCAGCACGGCGGAGGCCAGCGTCAGGATCACCGCCTGGGAGGCCGCTTTCGTCGTGGCCTCCTGCGCGTCCCTGGCCTGGACGATCTCGTGACGCAGGTCCGAGAGCGCCTCGACCACCCTGCGATGGGTCAGCGGGTTCGGATCCACCACCAGGATGATCGGCTGCGGCATGACCTCGGGCTCGTTCTTCAGCAGGTATCCGATGTCCCGCCGGGGTGTCAACGTTGGGCGGTGATTAACGCCCCCCTGGTCCGCGCGGCTGGCGCGGATTACACCCTGTGCCACGGGGGCGTGGCGGAATGGCATACGCGCTCGACTCAAAATCGAGTGGACCTCGTCCTTGTGGGTTCAAGTCCCACCGCCCCTACCAACCTCCTCTGACGTCAGAGGCGCCCGTCGAACGCGGCCCTACCCGCCGAGGGCCAGCCGCTCCGGGTTCTCCAACAGATCCTTCATCGCGCGCGAGATCTTCGCCGCATGCACGCCGTCGATGACGCGGTGATCCATGGTGCCGTTGAGCCGGAAGGTCTTGATGACGGCGGGCTGACCGTCCACCGCCTGGACGGTGTCCTCCACGGCGCCGACGAGCACGATCATCGGGGAGACGCCGAGCGGGAAGAAGGGGGCCCAGGCGAGGGTGACGCCCTTCATGCCCAGGCTGGTGACCATGGCGGAGCCGAAGGGGTCGCGGGGAGCGCCCAGGAAGCTGGGGCTGATGTTCAGGCGGTACTGGAGGAAGGCGATGAAGCGGAGCGCGAGGCCGAGGATCCAGCCGGGCAGGGTGGTGGCCTGGGACTTGGTCTTCTGGAAGCTGGCGTCCTCGCCCTTGCGGATGCGGGTGGCGCCCTCGCGCAGCTCGCGGGCGATGGCGCCGATGTCCTTCTGATCGGCGTTGCGGACGAGCACGCCGGAGAGGTCGGTGGTGCCTACGCGGTCCTCGCTCTCGATGGCGACCTGCAGGAAGACGTCCACGTCCTTGCGCAGGACCAGGCGAGAGCCGCTGACGAAGCCGTTGATGTCGGGGTGCTGGGCGAAGACCTGGGCCACGGCGCGGGCCACGGCGTGCGTGATCGTCAGCTTCTCCCCGGTCTCCGCGCGGCGCCGCTCCAGCCAGGCCAGCAGCGGCGCGGCCCGGACCTCGACGCTCCCGTAGATGGTTGGATCGCGCGGCGGCCCCCAGGCCACGGCCGCGATGCGCCGGAACGCGCTCTGATGGTTGAAGGGGATGAGCTCGATGTTCTTCAACAGGACGGCCCTCTGTGGATCAGGGTAGATCGGAGGCGCCCTCGAAGGGAAGTCCCCGCCCGAGGCCCCCGCACCCGAGGAGCCCGTGCCCGAGCCCCGACCCGCCATCGACGCGCACCTGGACCCGGCGGGCGAGGGTCTGGCGCTGGACGCGATCCAGGACTTCGCGCGGCGGGACCTCATCCACGCCGCGCAGGTTGCGCTGGCGCGAGACGGGGCGCTGCTGAGCGCGGGCGAGGGCGTGGTGGCGCGGGCCCTGCTGGCCTGCTCGGAGCCGGCCCAGAGCCTGTACGCCCGGCTCTTCGGCCGGAAGGCCCGGGTCTTCTGGCTGGATGAGCTCGCCTACGCCGAGGTGCCGGACCTGCCCGCCGCCGCCGCCGAGCTGCTCGCGGCGGGGCTGTGCTGGGACGCGCTTCGGCTGGCGCCCACCCGGCTGGTGGTGGAGGCCAGCACGGTCGCCGCCCTCACCGAGGCCGCCCGCGCGCTGGGGCGCTCGACCCGGGGGCCGCGGGCCGCGCTGGTGGAGCGCCTGCAGGACGCGGACGCCCGAGCCCTGCTGGTCCGGCCGGGGTTGATCCTCCGGCACCGCGGGCTGATCCGCCGCCTCTGCCGCCTGTATCTCCACGATCATCAGGGAGACCTCAGCCGCTTCGTCGTGGCGCGCCTCGGGCTGCTCCGCCCGCCCGACTACGCGCCCACCGGCGGAGAGGGCCTCTTCCCGCGGCGCGTGGACCTGCTGGATTACGAGGCCGCGCTGGCGCGGAGCGAGCGATCGGAGGCCTGGACGGAGGAGGATCTCCTGCGCGAGGGCGCGGCCGCGCTGGCGGCCATGGAGGCGAGCCCGCCCCCGCCCGAGTGGCGCGCCCGCTTCTCGGCGCGTCGCTGGGACGAGCGCGTGGCCTTCTCCGCGGGGAGGCTGCTGGAGCGGCAGGGGCAGATGGCCGAGGCGGAGGCTGTCTATGGCCGGATCCTCGCCGCCGGAGCCCGGCATGGCGCGGAGGTGGCGCTGCGCCGCGCCCTCTGCCTGGAGCGCCTGGAGCGGACGGAGGAGGCGGCGCGCCTGTGCGAGGCGGCGCGGGAGGGGGCCGATCCTGCCAGCGCCCTGGCTCTCGCCCGCACCGGGAAGCGCCTGTCCAAGCGGGCGAAGCTGCCCTGGACGCCGCTCCCGGAGGTCCAGCGCCCCCCGGAGCGCCGGGTCGGCCTCCACCGTGAGGGGCACGAGGGGCGGCGCCCGGGGTGGCGGGCTGGGGCGGGCACGTCCACGGTGGAGGCGGCCCTGGTGGCGCTGCTCGCCCAGCACGGCCGCGAGGCCATCTTCGGCGAGAACGAGCTCTGGACCAGCCTGTTCGGCCTGCTCTTCCGGGACGCGCTCTTCGCGCCGGTCCAAGGGATGCTCCCCACCCCGCTGCTCAGCGCCCCCCTGGACCTCGGGCTGCCCGGCTTCTATGAGCGGCGGGCGCCGATCCTGGACGCGATCCTGGCGGAGATCGCGGCGGGCGGAGGGCAGGACCGCATGGAGCGGGAGATCGTGCGCTCGGAGGGGCTGGCCATCGCGGGCGTGCGCTGGGATCTCTTCGAGCCCGCCACCCTCGCCCGCGTGGCCGGGGCCATCCCGCCCGAGGCCCTCGCGGCGACGCTCCGGCTCTTCGCCGAGGACTGGCGCGGCGCAGTGGGCGGGCTCCCGGATCTCTGCCTGCTCCCCGGCCCCGCGGTCGATCTCCCCGAGGCCAGCCCCGCGCCCCTCGGACCCGAGCTGCGCTTCGTCGAGGTCAAGGGTCCGACGGACGCGCTGCGAGACGGCCAGGGGGTCTGGCACGACCGGCTGCTGCGGGCGGGGGTGCCGGTGGAGCTGTGGTGGGTCGACGAGCTCCCCGCCCCTCCCGCGTCCGATCTCCCCTCCCCCGCCTGACCCTGTTATCCCCCTGGCCGAGGAGGGTTCCCATGTCCATCATCGAGGAAGCGAAGAGCGCTATCGTCGCGGCGATCCCCGGCGCGCAGGTCCGCGTGAGCGGCGGCGGCGGTCACTTTGAGATCGAGGTGATCTCCGAGCAATTCGCGGGCAAGCGCGAGGTGGCGAAGCAGCGCATGGTGCTGGGCGCCATCTCGCACCTGATGGCGGGGAACAGCGCGCCCATCCACGCGGTGGACGTGCTGATCTGCAAGGTGCCCTGAGGGGCGGGAGCCGGGGGCGGCTCCCCTCGCCTGCTCAGAAGCAGGCGTCGTTCGTGGCGCCCGGCGTCCCGAGGTCGACGGTGGCGCCGAGGATGGAGACCTGGGCGCACCAGTTGGCCGTGTCGTCGTTCGACGCCGCGTCCATGGCGCTCGGGTCCACGCCGACGGCTACGCCCTTGGGCGTGAGCTCCGACGGGTAGGAGAAGGTGTCGAAGACGACGGCGTCCTCGTCATCTGAGCTGGCCAGCTTGAGATCCTCCCCGTCGTTGCCCAGGGCGAGGCTGCTGGAGTAGAAGTAGTCCGGCGTGCCCACGTCCAGGTAGCAGAAGTCCACCTCGGAGCTGCTGTTCGCCAGCCAGGCGAAGCCGCCGGGCTCGACGATCACGCTCTCGCTGACCGAGTAGTCGCCGACCGAGTCGAAGATGACGAGGCCGAGCAGGTCCACGGTGTAGGTGGTGGTGTTCAGGATCTCCAGGTACTCGCCGTTGGGGTCAGCGCAGGCGTCAGGGTTCGCCATGTACTCGGTGAGGATGAGGTCGCCCTCGGCGAGGTCGTCGATGCACAGCTCCGCCTCGCAGGTGAGCCCGACGCTGACGTGGCCCTGCACATCACCCTCGTCGCGCGGCTCGATCTTGAAGGTGCTGTACTGGAAGTAGAGCGGGCCCTGGACGCGGGTGAAGGTGTCCCCCGTGTAGAGCGGGCCGAGCTCGTCGTCCACGCTGTAGAACATGTCGTCGATGTGGACGCCGCTGTCCACCGAGAACTCGCCGTAGCCCAGGTCGGTGGCCGAGACCGTGAGGTTCTCCATCGCCACCAGGCAGGCCTCGTAGGGCTCGGCGCTGGTCGGGTCGGCCAGGGTCTCGGCGCTGACCAGCATGGGGTCGGGGATCGTGCCGGTGCCGGTGACGGTGAACGTGGTGCCGTCAGAGATGGCGAGCTCGGTGAGCGTGCCCTCGCCGCCGTCCCCGCTGTACTCGGCGACGGTGGCGGTGAAGCTGACGAGATCGCTCTGCTTGACCGACTCCAGCGGCCCCAGCAGCGCGTCGTCGTCGATGTCGCCGTAGTAGACCCAGGCCCCGCTGTACTCGCCGCCGGCCGGGTCCTGCACGAAGAAGCCGTAGCCGGTGTTCGGCGAGGTCACGACGACGTCGGTGATGGTCACCGAGGTCCCGACCGGGATGTCACCCATCTGGACCCCGTAGATCCCGTCCGCGGGCGGGCTCGTGTCGGTGTCGGTGTCGGTGTCGGTGTCGGTGTCGGTGTCGGTGTCCGTATCGGTGTCGGTGTCGGTGTCCGTATCGGTGTCGGTCTCCTCGCCGGTCTCGCTGGTCTCGCCGGTCTCCTTGTCACCCGGGCAGCCGATCAGGGCGAAGGTGGGGAGGAGTAGAGGAAGAAGGCTGAATCGTGGCATGGTTTCGTCTCCGTTCTATTCTCAGGTTATCCGAGCGGACCGAGGTGTGCATGCCGCTCCCCTACCGCCGCGCCCTGGTCACGGGCGCCTCCTCCGGCATCGGGCTGGCCCTCGCGCGTCGGCTCGCGCGCGAAGGAGTGCCGGAGATACGCCTGCTCGCGCGACGCAGGGATCGGCTGGAGGCGCTCGCCGGAGAGCTGCCCGGGGCATCGGTCGTCGAGGCCGATCTTTGCTCAGAGTCGGGGATGGCCAGCGCGCTCGCCGCCTGCGAGGGCGTGGACCTGCTGGTCAACAACGCGGGGGCGGGGCTGTACGGGGCCTTCGCCGAGAGCGAGGCGGGGCGGCTGGCGGACCTCGTGACGCTCAACTGCCTGGCCCCGGTGCGGCTCACCCGCGCGGTCCTGCCGGGGATGGTCGCGGCGGAGCGGGGCGGGGTGATCAACATCTCCAGCGGGATGGCCTTTCAGCCGGCGCCGTACATGGCGACCTACGCGGCGACCAAGACCTTCCTCCTCTACTGGTCGGAGGCGCTGCACGAGGAGCTGCGGCCCCAGGGCGTGCGCGTGGTCACGGTCTGCCCCGGGGTCACGCCCACGGAGTTCAGCGACGTGGCGCAGGTGCCCGCCGAGCGCCTGTGGGTGATGCGCTTCCTGCAGAGCTCGGTGGATGAGGTCGTCGAGGACGCTGTGCGCGCGCTGGAGCGCGGCCGGGCCACGGTGAGCTCCGGCCCCCTCCACAGCGCGCTGCTGGCGACCGGCGCGCTGTCCCCGCGCTGGGTGACGCGCAAGGTCTTCGCGGCCTTTCTCAAGCCTTAGCGCGAGGAGACGGTCGACCAGCGGCTGGCGGTCAGGCGCACGCGGTTCTCCCGGCGGAGGCGGCGCAGGACGGCGAGCACCTCCTCCTCCGTCATGTCCTTCCAGGGCGAGCGGTGGCGGGCGCCGGCCACGAGGACGGCCTCCTTCAGCCCGTTGACCCCGTACTGCTCGAGGCGGTTCATCACCTCCTCCTCGATCCAGGTCACGCGGCGCTCGTCCACCTGGGCGGCGGGGGTGCGCGGCTTGCGGTCGACGGCGGTGGCGGGCGGGAGCTTCTCGCGCGTCGGGATGACCTCGCGGCGCGGCGCGGGGGCGGCGGCGGCGGGCCCGGACGCGGGCTTCTTGGGCGGCGCGATCCGCAGGACCACCGGCTCGGGCTCGACGCCCTCCCAGCGGGCCTGGAGATCGGTCAGGGCCGCCACGGCCTCGGTGTGCTTGCGGGTCGGGGTGAGCGCGGCGATGGCGGCGCGCAGGCAGGCGGGGGCCTGAGAGGCGCCCACCGCGGCGAGCTCGACGGCGAACTCGGCGAGCACCGGGCTGTCCGGGAGATCGGAGATCTCGCGGAACATCTGGTCGCGGAAGTGGCGAAGATCGCGGGTGAGCGAGATACCCAGCCCGGACTCCAGCTCGGAGAGGGCCAGCAGATCGCAGAGGGTGGCCGGATCGACGCGGCCGAGGGGGGCGCGCAGCACCTCCTGGGTGAGCACGGGCAGGATGTCCGGCGCGGAGCGCCTGAGCCCCTGCACGGCGATGCGCTGCTTCTTCTGGGTGTCCTGCTTCTTCGACGTCTCTATCCGATTCGGCTCGTTGCTCACGCTTCCTCCGAGGAGGCAACCGATAACACGCTCTTCCGCCTCGCGCCGGTTCGGTTAGTCCCGGGCCACGAGGTAAGACGATGCGAATCACGAAGGTCTACACGAAGACGGGCGACGGCGGGCGCACGCGCCTGGTCGGCGGACAGCAGGTGTCCAAGGGGCACCTGCGCATCGAGAGCTACGGCACCACCGACGAGCTGAACGCCATCCTGGGGCTGGCGCGCACCTTCAACGCCCGCTCCGAGGCCTCGCCCGAGGCGGTGGCGCGCATCGACGAGATGCTGCGCCGGGTGCAGAACGACCTGTTCAACCTGGGCTCCGACCTGGCCACCCTCCCCCACGACCGCTGGCCGGGCATGCCGCGCGTCGGCGACGAGGACATCGCGCGCCTGGAGGGCTGGATCGACAGCCTGAACGAGGATCTGGGGCCGCTCAAGGAGTTCATCCTCCCCGGCGGCGGGCCGGTGGGCGCCTTCTTCCATCAGGCGCGCACGGTGTGCCGGCGGGCGGAGCGCGTGCTGGTGAGGCTCATGGAGGAGGACCCCGAGATCGGCCTCGACCCCATGCGCTACCTGAACCGGCTCTCCGACTGGCTCTTCGTGGCCGGGCGCTGGGCGGCGCAGCAGCTCGGGGAGCAGGAGTACCTCTGGGACCGCCCGGGGGAGCGCAAGCCGAAGCGCGAGGGCTGAGAGGCCCGGCTCAGCGCCGCAGGAGCAGCGCGGCGATGACCCCGCACATCGCGAGCTGGCTCAGGACGAGCGCGGCCAGCAGGACCTTGATCCAGGTCGGCAGGCCGCGCGGGCGGGGCTCGCCCATCTTGTGCTCGAGGGCCTGGAGGCGGGCGTCGAAGGTCGGGCCGCCGGCGCGGGTGGGCGCCGGGCCGACCGAGGGCTCCGGCGGGCCGGCGCGTCGCGTGGGCACGACGCTCATGTCGCCGATCCGGGTGGGCTCGGTGATGGCCGGGGCGGCGGAGGTCGGGGACACCGAGATCGGCGGCGGTGGATTTGGCGGCGCGGAGGCCGGCGGGACGCGCGGTCCGACCTCGACGATCTTCGGGGGCGCGGGCCTCACGGGCTCGGGCTTCGGGGCCTCAGGCTTCGGGGCCTCGGCGCGGGTGGGCGCGTTCAGCGCGGCGCTGAGCATGGGCGAGGACGGCATCAGCAGCGTGGCCTCGTCCATCATCGCGTCGGAGCGCCCGCGGGCCACCAGCTTCGTGAACATCTGGCCGAGCCCGCGCAGCTCCCCCGCCATCTCCGCGGGGTTCGTGTAGCGCTGGCCGGGATCGATGCGCAGCGCGCGGTCCAGCACGCGGATGACCTCGCTGGAGAGCGTGGCCTCGCGGGCCTCGTCGCGCTCCCCGAAGATGCCCTCCAGGCTCTGCAGCACGGCCCGCCGGTCCTGGTCGGGGAGGCGGTCGGCGTAGAGGAAGAGCGCCGGATCGAGCTCGCGCCCGGAGAGCGCCCCCGACTTGCGCGTGTGCAGGTCGGTCACGAGGTGCATGCGGTGCGTGCGGAAGTGCGGGCTGTTCGTGCCGTCCGCGGGCAGGGCGGCGCCGGCGTGGATGTAGGGCCGCACCCGCAGGAGCGCGTAGAGCATGCAGCCCACCGACCAGGTGTCCTGGGCCGCGGAGGGGTGGCGCGTGGCGCCGAAGATGACCTCTGGCGCGAGGTAATTTTCTCCTCCGAGCAGGGGCTGGGTGGCCGAGAGGTGCTCGTCGTAGAGCGACTTGATCACCACCTCCTCGAAGTCGGTGAGCAGCCAGCGGCCGTCGCCCCCCGCCGCGATGTTGCGGGGCTTGAGGCGCGCGGTCGGCCGGGGCTGGCCCGCGGGGAGCCGGGCGTCGATGAGGGCGGAGCTCTCCGAGACGCGCTCGCAGACCTGGGCCAGCGCCTCGCAGAGCAGCGGGAGCGCGCCCTCCTCCTTGTGGTGCGAGACCCACCAGCTCTCCAGGTTCTCCGGGCACCACTCCATGATCAGGCCGGTGATGCGCGGCCGGCTCTGCCCGGGGCGCTCCTCCTCGAGCGCGTCGTAGAGCTGCGGGCAGGGCGGCAGGGCCACCCGCTCGGTCAGCATGGAGAGCACGACGCCCTCGCGATCGATGGCGTCCGGGGCCTCGGGGTTGCCCTTCCAGGGGAGCTTGAGCGCGAGGACGGCGCCCTCGGCCGGCGTCGAGGTGCCCAGGGGCCCGCCCGTCGCCAGCACCGCCCGCACCGTGGCCTTGCTGCCCCTGCGCGGCATCCCCTCACCCTGGTTGCGGTAGACGCGGCCCGTGCGTCCCTTCCAGGTCTGGCCGCCGGGGTTCAGATCAGAAGCGAGCGCCAATCATCCACCCCGGTCCGGTGTCGAGGGAGACCCCGACATATCCCACGCCGAGGCCCACGGCCAGGGTGGCGCCTGAGGCGATGACGAGGAGGTTCGTCTTCTTCTGCGCGGCCAGCAGCGCCTCGGTGGTGGTCGCGGTGTCGAACTCCTTGCGCGCGCTGAAGCTGAGCGCGTAGACCGCGCCGCTGCCCAGCACGCCCGCGCCGCCCAGGATGATCAGCGGCGTCTTCATGGGCGGGCGGATGCGCTCGATCTTGACCACCTGATAGGCGGTGTCGTCCGTCGGCGCGGCCACGGGCTGGGGCGCGACCTTGGCCTTGGGCTTCTTCTCCTTGGTGGGGGCCGCGGCGGCCACCACCGTCTCCTGGAGCGCCTCCGTCGGGAAGCTGTTGCCGTCGATGAGCCAGGCCCCGAGCACCTTCTGGTCGGCCTTGTTCACCTGCAGGAGCAGGTGCGGCCGGTCGGTGGTGGCCGAGGGCGCCTGGAGAGGACGCCCATCCAGGAGCCACTCCGTGCCATCCGGGGTCTTCAGGCTCTTGCCGGCCACCGCCGCGGGCGCCGAGGCCGAGGGCGTGCGCTCCGCCTCGAAGACGGTGCGGAGGGGGTCGGCGAAGTCCACCTCGTCCACGTCAAAATTGTAGGTGGCCTCGAGCTCCAGGCTGGTGCGCAGCCAGCGGCGCGCGCTCGCCTCGTCGCCCTTCTTGTAGTGCGAGACCCCGATGAAGCGGTAGGCGCTGGCGAGCGCCTGGCGAGGGACGGCCTGCTCCACGCAGGGCAGGCCCGCCTCCATGCGCGCTGCGGCGGGCGAGAAGCGGGCGAGATCCTGGTCTCGCAGCGAGGTGCCCAGCACGCTGAGGTCGGTGGCCAGCTCGGCCCCCGTGTACGGATCGGGGCAGGCCGCCGCGGCCACAGAGCTCCACAGCACCCCGCCCAGCAGCGTCCCGCCCAACAGGACCGCGCTCACCAGGCTCGTCAGCAGGGACTTCAGCGCGCGCACCTTGCCTCCACAGCTCGCTCTCCAGAGTATCACAGCGCCGCTCACCCGATCACGCGGGCGCGATCCAGCCCAGCACCTGACCGGGGCGCACCCCCTGTCCGTCGGCCACCACCCAGCGGGCCAGCCTGCCCGAGGAGGGGGCTCGGATGGGGGTGAAGGTCTTCATCACCTCGATCAGCGCGAGGGTCGCGTCGGCCTGCACGGGGCCGCCCGGGGCGACGAAGGCGGGGGTGCCGGGGCGCGGGCGAGACCAGAAGCTGCCCTCCATCGGGGCGCGCACGGGCGTCAGGCCCTCGGCCAGGGCCTCCTCCTCGCCGGCCTCCAGCGGCGCGGCGGTCGCGCTCTGCTCCGCGGGGTCCACGCGGCGGCCCTCGGTGAGCACCGCCAGATCGTGCAGGCTCCAGATGCGCGGGTTCTTCATGCGCCGGTAGCCGATGGCCTGGTAGCTCATCTCGGCCAGGGCCTCGAGCCAGGCGCGCAGCTCGCCCACGCGGATCACCTCGTCGGTGTCCATGCGGCTGGCGGCGGCGATGGGGTCCATGTCCGCCTCGATGCGGGCGGCGGTCTCGTCCATGCCGCGCTGCACGGCCTCGCGCTCGGCGGGGTCCTGGCTCTTGATCTCGAAATTCTCGTCCAGCTTCGTTCGGAAGCTGGCGATGGCGAGCGTGCGGCCCTCCATCACCGAGAGCCGGCTGATGGGCGTGGCCAGCTGCAGCACGGGCTCGTAGGGGTGACCGGCCATGGCGTAGTAGCCGGCGCCCGAGGCCTTGCGCAGCAGGATCGTGAAGACGGGCGCCTGCTTCGTGGCGTTGGAGTAGATGAGGCTGGAGCCATAACCTAATAGACCTAGTGCCTCCGCCTCCACCCCGATGTCGAAGCCCGCCACGTCCTGCAGCCAGACCAGGGGGATGCCGTCGTCCTCGCATGCGCGCGCAAACGCGGCCAGGCGCGCGATGCCCTCGCGGTAGAGGATGCCGCCCGGCCGGCTCCCCTGCCCTGCCGGGTGTCGGTGCGGTTCCAGCGTGTTCGCGGCGAAGCCCATCCACAGCCCGTTCACGCGGCCGACCCCCGTGAAGACCTCGGCCCCGGTGTGGCCGCCCACCTCGTGGAAGAGCGAGCCGTCCACCAGCCGCCCCACTACCTGCCGGATGTCGAAGACCTGGCGGTGGTCGCAGGGCAGGAGCTCGTAGAGCTCGTCCGTCGCGTGGAGCGGGGGCTCGGGCTCGGCCAGGTGGCGGTGGTACTCGGCGCCGGAGCTGGGCAGGCGGGCGATCTCGTCGCGGATGCGCAGCAGCGCGGTGCGGTCGTCGGGCACGCGCACGTCGGCGCAGGCGCTCTGGTGGACGTGGACCTCCGGCCCGCCGATGTCCAGGCTGGTCAGGTGCTGGGCCTTGGCGCCCTTGATCAGCGCGGCCCCGGCGATGACCATGTAGGCGCCCTCGGTCATGTAGACGCGGTCGCTGATGATCGGCATGTAGCCGCCGCCGGCGATGCAGTCCCCGAAGACCCCGGCGATCTGGGGCACGCCCGCCGCCGACAGCCGCGCGTTCATGGTGAAGATGTGGCCGGCGCCGCTGCGCCCGGGGAAGGAGCGGGACTGCTCGGGCAGGTAGAGGCCGGAGCAGTCCACCAGGTAGACCACGGGCAGGCGGAGCTTGAGCGCGACGGTCTGGGCGCGCTGGATCTTCTCCGGGGTGAGCGGCCACCAGGCCCCGCTGGCCACGGTGTTGTCGTTGGCGATGATGGTCACCCAGCGGCCGTGGACGCGGGCGAAGCAGGTCAGCACCCCGGCCCCCGGGGCCTGCCGCTTGGAGCCCGGGAACTCCCGCCCCCAGTTCACCAGGGTCCCGATGGGCAGCACGGGCGAGCCCGGGTCCACCAGCGCGTCCACCCGCTCCCAGGTGGTGAGCTTGCCCTTCTTCTTGACCTTGTCCGGGTCCCAGCCCTGGCGGACCACGGCGCGCTTCTGCTCCAGCGCGGCCTCCAGCGCGGCCAGGCGCTCGCGGTTCTCCGCGCGGTCGGGGGTGGCGGGCGGCAGGGCGGCGCCGAGAGGGTGGAGCAGGAGCTTCATGCGGCGCTCTCGGTGGGCAGGAGGTCGGCGCGGCGCGGGAGCCAGCCGGTGTCGTAGCGTCCGGTGCGGAACTCGGGATCGGCCAGGATCTTCCGGTGGAGCGCGATGGTGGTCGGCACGCCCTCCACGACCATGGCCCCCAGGGCCGCGTAGAGCCGGTCGCAGGCCTGGTCGCGGGTGGGCGCGTGCGCGATGACCTTGGCGATCATCGAGTCATAGTGCGGGCTGATGCGGTCCCCGGTCGAGAGGTGCGTGTCCACGCGCAGGCCCGGGTGCTCGGGGCCCGTCGGCAGCACGAGGCGGGTGATCAGCCCGGGGCCCGGCCGGAAGTCGTTGGCCGGATCCTCCGCGTTGATCCGGCACTGGATGGCGTGGCCGCCGGGGGTAGGGCTGGTCCGCCCGCTCATCGCCTGGGCCAGCGGCTGGCCGGCGGCGATCCGCAGCTGGACCTCCACCAGGTCCAGTCCCGTGACCTCCTCGGTCACCGTGTGCTCCACCTGGAGGCGCGTGTTCATCTCCATGAACCACAGCGTCCCGTCCTCGTCCTGGAGCATCTCCACCGTGCCCGCGCCGCGGTAGCGCAGGGCGCCCAGGGCCTCGCGGAGCCGCGCGCTCACCTGGGCGAGCTGGGCCGGCGAGACGGCGGGCGGCGGGGTCTCCTCCAGCAGCTTCTGGTGGCGCCGCTGCACGGAGCACTCGCGGGCGCCCAGCACCACCACCTCTCCGAGCCCGTCGCCCATCACCTGGAGCTCGACGTGGCGGCCGGCGCCGATGAGCTTCTCCATGTACATGCCGCCGTTGCCGAAGGCGGCCTCGGCCTCGGCGCTGGCCGAGAGGAAGGCGTCTGAGAGCGCGTCCGGCTCGAAGACGCGGCGCATCCCGCGCCCTCCCCCGCCCGCCAGGGCCTTGAGCAGCACGGGGTAGCCCATGGCCTCGGCCACCCGGCGCGCCTCCTCGATCCCGGAGAGCGCGTGATCCGTGCCGGGGATGGGCGCCACGCCGAGGCGGGTCATCGTGCGCCGCGCCTCGCTCTTGTCGCCCATCTGGCGGATGGAGAGCGGGCGCGGGCCCACGAAGGTCAGGCGCGCCGCCTCGCAGCGGGCGGCGAAGGTGGCGTTCTCCGAGAGGAAGCCCCAGCCCGGGTGGACCGCGCTGCAGCGGGTGCGCGCCCCGGCCTCCAGGATGGCGTCCTGGTCCAGCCAGGCGCGGGCGCCGCCGATGCAGACGACCTCCGTGGCCTGGCTCAGGTAGGAGAGCTCCCGATCCGGCTCGGTGGTGAGCGCCACGGTCTCCACGCCCAGCCGGCGGGCCGTGCGGAGGATGCGCGCGGCCACTTCTCCGCGGTTGGCGACCAGCAGGCGTCGGAACATCGGGACCTCGCGAGGAGTCCGGAGTCTAACGCGCCGGGATCAGGGGCGGCACACCTGGCCGGGGCCGTCCGCCACGGTCACGCAGCGCTGGCCCGTGGGACAGGCGTCCTTGGCGTCGGCGCAGGGGATCTCGCAGGAGCTGAACTTCGGGCCCTGGGGGCCGGCGATTCCGTAGTAGCTGACGCAGGTGAGGCCGTCGCCGCATACCTTGCCCTCGCAGGGCTGCCCCTGGGCCACCTTCTCGTCGCCGCTCTGCGCGGGCGTGTCGGCGCCGGCGGGCTCCTGGGCGGCGGGCTCGGGCGTGGCCGGCGCCTCCGCGGTGGCGGGCTCGGCGGAGCTCGGGTTGGCGGCGGGCTCCTCGTGGCTGGAGCAGGCGGCGAGGAGCAGGGCGAAGAGGGCGGATCGCATGAGCTTCTTTCAGGCCGCCTACAGCGAGCAGCACGCGGGAATTCCGTGGCTTGCGGGCGCGCCGATACCTCTCTACTATGGTGCTTGACAGGAAGCTGACAAGTCCAGAGCCCGGAGACGCCATGACCCTGCTGCTGCTCGCCCTCGCCACCCTCGGGTCCGCGCGCGCCGACGATCTGACCATCGACGGGACCAGCGAGACCCTGGACGGTACGCAGACCTACGAGAACATCTACGTCATCAACGGGGGCACGCTCGCGGTCACGCCCTATGACGGCTCGGGCACGACCGGGACGCTGAGCCTGCAGGCGGACTACGTGTACGTGGACGCGACGTCCACGATCAACGCCAGCGGCGCGGGCTACCGGGGTCAGCTCAACGCCAACGGAGAGGGCACCGGGGGCGGCAAGGGCGGCTCGGCCTACCAGGACAGCGGCGGCGGCGGCGGCCACGGCGGGGCGGGCGGCGACGGCGTCCGCGACGACAACAGCACCATCGACGGGACGGGCGGCTCGGCCTACGGGGACGAGGACAGCTACGACGTGGACATGGGCTCGGCGGGCGGGGCCGCGGGCGGGGCGGACGGCGACGGGGGCGGCTACGGCGGGGACGGCGGCGGATCCATCTCCATCGAGGCCGATCTGGTGGAGATGGCCGGCACGCTGGTCGTGGACGGCGCCGACGGCGAGCTCTACAGCAACGACGCGGCCGGCGGCGGCGCGGGCGGCGGCATCGTGATCCTGGCGGGCTGGATCAACTGCACGGGAACGCTGGCGGCCCACGGCGGAGACGGCGCGGACATCGACGACAACGGCGGCGGCGGCGGCGGCGGCGTGGTGAAGCAGATCTATGGGGCCTCCCTGTCTCTCTGCAACGTGGAGGTGGACGGCGGGATCGGGCCGGGCAAGGCCACGAACGGGGCGGACGGGCTCGACCTGGACGCGGAGTTCGACTACGACGGGGACGGCTACCTCTACACGGCGGACGGGGACTGCGATCCGGCGGACGCGGAGATCAACCCGGGCGCGGACGAGATCTGGTACGACGGCATCGACCAGGACTGCGACGAGGCCGACGACTACGATCAGGACGGCGACGGCTACCAGGCCGAGGGCGAGATCACCGGCGGCGACGACTGCGACGACACCGACGCCGACGTGAATCCGGGCGCCGAGGAGGTCGTGGACGGCGGCGTGGACAACGACTGCGACGGGAACGACGAGACCTACGACGGCGACGGCGACGGGCTCACGGACCTGGAGGAGGAAACGCTGGGCACCGACCCCACTGACGCCGACACCGACAGCGACGGGCTCAGCGACGGCGAGGAGGTCGAGACCACCGGCACCGATCCGCTGGACAGCGACACGGACGGGGACGCGCTGACCGACGGGGAGGAGGTCAACGAGTACGACACCGACCCCACGGACAAGGACTCGGACGGCGACACGCTGAACGACGGGCGCGAGGTCAACGGCACGGAGACCGACCCCAACGACAAGGACACGGACGACGACGGGCTCACCGACGGAGAGGAGGTCAAGACCACCGACACGGACCCGCTGGACGCCGACACGGACGGGGACACGCTCTCCGACGGCGCTGAGGTCGACACCTACGGCACGGATCCGCTGTCCACGGACACGGACGGCGACACGCTGGACGACGGGACCGAGGTGACGGAGACCGGGACCAGCCCCACCGACGCCGACACCGACGACGACGATCTCAGCGACGGCGACGAGGTCAACACCTACGGCACAGACGCCACCGACGCCGACTCGGACGACGACGGGCTCGACGATGGCACGGAGATCAACGACACGGACACCGACGCGCTCGACGCGGACACGGACGATGACGATCTGAGCGACGGTGACGAGGTCGAGGACCACGGCACGGATCCCACGAACGACGACACGGACGCCGACGGGCTCGACGACGGCGACGAGGTCAACGACTACGAGACCGACCCCACGGACAGCGACACCGACGACGGCGGCGTGAGCGACGGCGTGGAGGTGCTCTCCGACGGCACGGATCCGCTGGACGGATCGGACGACATCCTGGAGACCACCGACACGGACGGCGACGGGCTCACCGACAAGGAGGAGATGGACGTCTACGACACCGATCGCACGGACGAGGACACCGACGACGACGGGCTCACCGACGGCGAGGAGGTCGCGGGCGGCACGGATCCGCTCTCGTCGGACTCGGACGGGGACGGGCTGACGGACGGGGACGAGGTGGGGACCTACGACACGGATCCCACGGCCGCGGACTCGGACGGGGACGGGTTGACGGACGGCGAGGAGGTGGAGACCTACGACACCGATCCGACCGAGGAGGACACGGACGGGGACGGGCTGGGCGACGGGACCGAGGTGAACAGCACGGACACGGATCCCACCGAGGCCGACACGGACGGCGACGGGCTCGACGACGGGGCGGAGGTCGGGACCACCGGCACGGACCCGCTCGACGAGGACACGGACGACGACGGGCTCACCGACGGCGACGAGGTCGGCACCTACGGCACGGACCCGACCGCCTCGGACACGGACGCGGACGGGCTCTCCGACAGCGACGAGGTCATCATCACGGGGACGGATCCCACCGATGACGACAGCGACGACGACGGGCTCACCGACGGCGAGGAGGTGGACAGCTACTCGACGGACCCCAACGACGCCGACTCGGACGACGACGGGCTCACCGACGGGAGCGAGGTCGAGACCTACGAGACCGATCCGACGGACAGCGACTCGGACGACGACGGGCTCTCCGACGGGGACGAGGTCAACACCTACGAGACCGATCCCAACGACGCGGACACCGACGACGGCGGCACCCCCGACGGCGTGGAGGTGCTGGCGGACGGCACCGATCCGCTCGACCCGTCCGATGACATCACCGACGCGACGGACACGGACGGCGACGGGCTCACCGACAAGGAGGAGGATCTGGTCTACGGCACCGACGCCCAGGACGCCGACACGGACGACGACGGGCTCAGCGACGGCGAGGAGGTGCTGGAGCACAGCACCGACCCCAACGACACCGACACGGACGACGACGCGCTCACCGACGGGGACGAGGTCAACACCTACGGCTCCGATCCCACGGACGCCGACAGCGACGCAGACGGGCTCACCGACGGGGACGAGGTCAACACCTACGAGACGGACCCCACCTCCGACGACAGCGACGCCGACGGGCTCACCGACGGCGAGGAGGTGCTGACCACCGAGACCGACCCCACCGACGCCGACTCGGACGACGACAACCTGAGCGACGGGACCGAGATCGAGGAGACCGACACCGACCCGCTGGACCCCGACTCCGACGACGGCGGCGTGCCCGACGGCGAGGAGGTGGAGCACGGCACGGACCCCAACGATCCGACGGACGACGTGGAGATTCCGGACACGGGCGACACGGGCGACACGGGCGACACGGGCACCCCGGACTCGGGGGACACCGGGGAGACCGCGGACACCGGCGGCGAGGAGACGGGCACCCCGGACACGGCGCTGGGGTATACCGAGTACAAGGCCGGCGGTTGCGCCTGCAGCGTTGAGCAGACCCCGAGCCCCAGCCGCATGGCGCTGGCTCTGGGCGCGCTGCTGGGCTTCCTGGGGCTGCGTCGTCGTCGGGGCTAATATACCTAGTTAACTGCCGGGCAACGCTCCGCCCCCGGCTGGAGGCGGAGCTGGTAGCCCTCGTCCAGGTAGAGGGGGCTGTCCACGACCCGCACGATCGGCCCGTCCATGGGGTCCCGCTCGAGGATCTCGAAGGGGGCGCCGGCCAGCAGCATGCCCATGGGCCAGTACAGGTGCTTCGCGCTGAGGGAGAGGAAGACGTCGCTGGGGCAGGCGCGGAGCTCGGGCTTCTTCCCCTCCCCTGCGCCGCCACCCAGCATCCCCAGACCGCCCACGCCGCCCTCGTCCAGCGGGTCCAGCGTGTCCTCCTTGATCTGGCCGCGCCAGATGTAGCCCTGCCACTCGTTGATCACCACGTCCACCCAGCCGTCGTGCCGGCCCGTGACGTAGAGCACATGCCAGCCGCGCCGCCGCGACAGGCGCGCCACCCGCTCGCCCTGGGCGTCGTAGAGCTTCGCGCCGCCGGTGATGGTCCGCTCCTCGGCGTCGGCGACCCCGGCCCTTTTGCGCAGCGCCTCGTCGAAGTCCGCGGCCATGTGGTTGCGGACGCGCAGCTCCTCGCAGCGCACGACCGGCTGGAGCGGGCGGGTGGGCTGGATGGAGGGGGGCCCGCCCCAGTCCACGGGCGCGATCCGCACCTGCGTGCCCTCGAAGCCGACCACGTCCAGCAGCGCGTCCTCGACCATGGTGAGCGGGCCCACGCTCACCTCGCGCGAGAGCTCCAGCGGCGAGGCCCCGGTCAGCGCCAGGTCCAGGAGCAGCTCCATGCGCGCGTCGCGGATGGCCGCGCGGAACACGGGCTCATCGCCGTCGTCGCCCAGGCTGGCCACAAGCTGGAGCGATCCGTCGATCTGGTGGAGCTCGCCGATGCGCCGCTCCGTCCCCGGGAGCATGGCCTCGGCAGGGGTCGTCATGATGGAGGTCGGGAAGGTGCAGACGGTGCGGCGCAGCGGCGGGTAGACCAGCGGCGGGCGCCCGCTCTGGGCGAGGGCGAGGCTGAGCAGGAGGGTGAGCATCCCCCGCCCTTATTCGCGCCTCTCGGGCGGCGCCACGCCTCGCCGCCGGGGCTCCCCGAAGAGCTCCCGCGCCCTCGCCAGCACGCCTGCCCGGTCGGTGCCGGTCCAGCCGAGCCCGCGCGCCCAGGTGCGCTGCTTGCGGGCGAGCGTGCGGGTGTCGCGCTCGGTGCGGCGGACCGCCTCGTCCAGCGGCAGCCCGGAGAGCAGGTGCTCGGCCAGGTGCTTGTAGCCCAGGCTCTTCATGGGCTTGAGCTCCGGGCCGTAGCCCCGCTCCAGCAGCGCGCGCACCTCGTCCAGGTAGCCGCGCGCCATCATCTGCTCCAGGCGCATGTGGATGCGCATGTGGAGGTCTTCGGTCTCGCGGTCCAGCCAGGCCACGGTCATCGAGGCGGCGCGCTCGTGGCGGGCGCGATCCTCGGCGAAGATCTCCGACATCGGGCGGCCGGTCAGCTCGAAGACCTCCAGGGCGCGCACCACCCGCAGCCGGTCGTTGGGGTGCAGGCGGGCGGCGGTGACCGGATCGACCTCCGCGAGGCGAGCGTGGGGGTTCGGCAGCGACTCCAGGTGGAGGCGCAGGGCCGGGTCGGCGGAGGGCAGCGGGGTCAGCGGGCGGACCAGGGCGGAGAGGTAGAAGGGCGTCCCCCCGACCACGACCACGCGCTCGTGCGCTCCCCTCGCCTCCTCGAAGGCGGCGACGAAGTCGGTGACGCTCCACTCCTGATCGGGGTCGCGCACGTCCACGCAGGCATGCGGGAAGCGCCGCAGCACCGCCGCCGAGGGCTTGGCCGTGCCGATGTCCATGCCCCGGTACACCAGCATGGCGTCCGCGCTGACCAGGGCGGCCCCCCACAGGCAGGCCACCTGCAGCGCCGCCGCGGTCTTCCCCGCGGCCGTGGGCCCCCCGATGACCAGGATCTTCGCCACGCTCAGGCCCGGTGGAAGCGCCGCTCGAGCTCACCCGCGCTCACCCGGATGCAGACGGGGCGACCGTGGGCGCAGACCGAGAAGTCCACGTCGTCCAGCGAGCGCAGCAGCTCCCGCATCTCGTAGGGGGAGAGCACCTGCCCGGCGCGCACGGAGGTGTGGCAGGCCATGGTGGCCAGGACGTGCTCCAGCACGCCGTCCAGCGCCTCCCCTCCCCCGCCCTCCATCAAGTCGTCCGTCACGTCCTCCACCAGGCGCGTGAGGTCGGCGCCCTGAAGCGCGTCGGGCACCTGCTTGATGGCGAAGGTGTTGCCGCCGAAGGGCTCCACCTCCAGGCCCACGCGGGCCAGGACCTCGGAGCGGGCGCCCAGCGCGCGGGCGCGGGGGGCGCTGAGCTCCACGAGCTGCGGGGTCAGCAGGCGCTGGCCACCCGGGGCCTTGGAGCGCTCGGCCAGGGTGAGGCGGTAGAGGGTGACGCGCTCGTGGGCGGCGTGCTGGTCGATGATGACGAGCTCGCCCGCGCCCTCGCAGAGCACATAGGTCCGGCCGAGCTGGCCGATCACGCGCAGATCGGCGAAGCGGGCCACGGGCAGCAGGGCGCGACCGCCGTCGTAGGGCAGCGGCGCGTCGGCGAGCTGCGGGGGCGGCGGCGCGGTGAAGCTGTAGGCCGCCGGGCGCGGCGCGGGGGCTGGGGACGTCAGCGCCGAGGGAGGCTCGGGCGCGGGCCCCTCGTCCATTGGGGGGGGCTCCAGCGGCTCGGGCGCGCGGGGCGGGAGGGGGCGCGGGGCGGGCGCGGGCTCCGGCTCACGGGCGAAGATCGGGCGGCGCGGGGCGATGGGCGCGGGCGCGGAGAGCGGCAGGGCCTCCTGCTCGCCCGAGCGCTCCTCCCCCGCCGGGCGGTAGCGCGCCTCCACCTCGACGGGGCGCTGGATCCCCACCTTGTGCAGCACCTCGCGGATCCCGGCCGCCAGCGCCTGCTCCAGGTCCATCGCGTACTGGAAGCGCACCTCGGTCTTGGCCGGGTGCACGTTCACGTCGACGTGCTCGTGGGGGACCCGGATCTCCAGCACCACCGTCGGGTATCGCCCCTTGGGCACGATGCCCCGGTAGGCCTCGTTCACCGCCCGGCGCAGCAGCGGGTCCTTGACGAAGCGCCCGTTGACGTAGAAGTAGCTCGAGCCCTGGGCGCTGCCGCGGTGGACGCCGACCGGGCTGACCAGCGCGTCCACCTCCAGGTTCCCCCGCTGGAACTGCACGGGGATCAGCGCGGCGCCGTGGGGCCCCAGCACGTCCGCCGCCCGCGCCGCCCGGTCGGCCGTCACCGGCGCGCGCAGGATCACCTCCTCGTCGCTGATGACCTCCACGTCCAGCCAGGGGCGGATGAGGATCTCGCGGACCACGCCCTCCAGCGCGTGGCTGAGCTCGGTCTCGTCGCTGCGCAGGAACTTCCGGCGCGCGGGCACGTTGTAGAACAGGTTGCGGGCCGTGATCTGCGTGCCCTTGGGGCAGCCCGCCGCCCGCACGTCCAGCATGCGCCCGCCGTCCACGGTCACGCGGGTCCCGGCGTCCTGGCCCTCGGGCCGCGTGAGCAGCTCGAAGCGGGTCACGGCGGCGATGCTGGGCAGGGCCTCCCCGCGGAAGCCCAGCGTGGTGACCTGGAAGAGGTCGGCCTCCGTGCGGATCTTGCTGGTGGCGTGGCGCTCCAGGCAGAGGGTCGCGTCCTGCGCGCTCATGCCCGAGCCGTTGTCGGAGACGCGCACCAGGCCCTTGCCGCCCTGCTTCAGCTCCACGCGGACGTCGGTGGCGCCGGCGTCCAGCGCGTTCTCCAGCAGCTCCTTGAGCACGCTGGCGGGCCTCTCCACCACCTCGCCGGCCGCGATCTTGTTGATGACGGCGTCGTCGAGGACGCGGATCACTCGTGCTCCTCCGACTTCGCCTCGCCCGGCTTGCGCTTCTTGCGGATGTCGATGGACAGCGGCGTGCCCTGGAAGCCGAAGGTCTCGCGCAGGCGGTTCTCCAGGTAGCGCTTGTAGGGGGTCTGCACGCCGTCCGGGGTGTTGGACCAGACGATGAAGGAGGGCGGGCGGACCCGGTGCTGCGTCATGTAGTTGAGGCGCACGGGGTGGTGGTAGCGCTGCGGGGGCGGGTTCGCGTCCACCGCCGCCTCCAGGAAGCGGTTGATCTGGCTGGTCGGCACGCGGCGGTTGAAGTTCTCGAAGACCTCCTGCACCAGGGGCAGGATGCGCGCGCAGCCCTTCCCTGTCTTCGCCGCGATGTAGAGCACGGGCGCCCAGTCCAGGTGGGGCAGCCGGCGTCGGATCTCGTCATCGACCGTGTGGCTGTTGCGATCCGGCATCTTGGAGACCAGATCCCACTTGTTGATGAGGATGATCGCCGCGCGCCCGCGCTCGCCGATGAGCTGGGCCAGCTTCGCGTCCTGGCCGGTCACGCCCTCCACACCGTCGATCATCAGCAGCGAGACGTGGCAGCGCTCGATGGTCTTGATGGCGCGGGCGGTGGCGAAGCCCTCCACCCGGTCCTCGATGCGGGCCTTGCGGCGGACGCCGGCCGTGTCCACGATGCGGAAGACCTGATCGTCCACGGTCAGCAGGCTGTCCACCGCGTCCGTGGTCGTGCCCGGCGCGTCGTGGACCACCTGACGCTCCTCGCCCAGCAGGCGGTTGACCAGGGTGGACTTGCCGATGTTCGGGCGACCGATGACGGCCACGCGGATCTCGTGCTCGTCCTCGCTCTCGCCCGCGTCCTCGTCCGGGGGCGGGAGGCGCGGGAGGATCTCGTCGTAGAGGTCGTAGATGTTGCGCCCGTGCTCCGCCGAGATGCAGATCATCGAGTCCAGGCCCAGCGCCCAGAACTCGTTGGCCTCCTCGTCGTGCTTGGCCCCGTCGCACTTGTTGACCAGCAGCAGGATGCGGCGGGCGACGTCCTCGCCCTTGTGGGCCGAGATCCAGCGGCGCAGCAGGTCCGCCGCCAGCTTGTCGGCGGGGGTGAGCCCCATCTGGCGGTCGACCACGAAGAGGACCAGATCGCTCTCCTCGAGCGCCGACTCCGCCTGACGGCGGATGGCCTCGAAGAGATCGTCGTTCGGCTCGGGCTCCAGCCCGCCCGTGTCGATGACGATGACGTCGCGATCGTAGATCTTCGCCTCCCCGTAATTCCGGTCGCGGGTCACGCCGGGGCGGTCGTCCACGAGCGCCTTGCGCTCGCCGATCAGGCGGTTGAAGAGCGTCGACTTACCGACGTTGGGACGGCCGAGGATGGCGATGACGGGGAGCATGCCGGTTCTACCTATCCTGCCGCGAGCCGATCCGCCACGGTGCGCCCCGACTTGCCCAGATCTGGTACGCGGGATACTTGTTTTTCTTCTCGCAGGAGGCCCCCTGCCGGGGCCAGCAGAAGGGGGGTCCTCATGACGCGCCGCGCGCTCGTCGCCTGCATGTTCGTCCTTTACGCCTGTGGTTCCAAGGAGCCGGCCCCCGCGAGCCTGCTCCCGGACAAGCCAGCCGCGTCCGCCGAGGCCCAGGCCCCCGCCGCGCCCAAGCCCGAGAGCGAGCGCACGGTGCTGGACATCGCGCTGGGCTCGCCCGACCACACCACGCTGGTCGCGGCGGTCAAGGCCACGGATCTGGCGGGCGCGCTGGGCAGCCCGGGCGGCATCTACACCGTCTTCGCGCCCACCAACGCCGCCTTCGACAAGCTGCCCCCGGGCACGCTGGACGAGCTCCTGAAGCCGGAGAAGAAGGCCGATCTCAAGAAGATCGTCCAGCACCACGCCATGGTCCCCATCCTGGAGACCGCCGCCATGCAGGACGGGCAGGTGCTGTCCATGTCCGACGGGAGCAGCGTGACCCTGCATGTGCAGGACGGCAAGGTCATGGTGGACGACGCCAACATCGTCGCCACGGTCAAGGGCATGAACGGCGTGGTCCACGTCGTCGACGCGGTCCTGCTGCCGAAGTAGGCGCCGGCGGGCGCGCGGCGGGCTAGACGGTCCGTATGCGCGTCCTGCATCTCAGCGACACCCATCTCGGCGCAGAGCTGCGTGCGCGGGGAGCTCCGCGAGGCTGGAGCCGGGCGAGCGAGCACCACGCGGCCATGGAGCAGGCGCTGGCCCCGGCCCTGGCCGAGGAGGTCGATCTGGTCGTCCACACGGGCGACCTCTTCGATCGCTCGCAGCCGCCGCGCGAGGCCGTGGCCGCCGCCATCGTCCTGCTGGGGCGCGTGGCGCGCCGCGTGCCCGTCCTGCTCTCGCCGGGGAACCACGATCGCCGCGGCCTGCTCCCCCACCTCGCGGAGACGCCGGGCCTGCACCTCTTCGACGTGCCCGGCCGCTTCGAGCACCGCGGGGTCGCCCTGGGCCTGGTCCCCTACTACCGGCAGGCCGGGGACTGGGCGGAGGGGGCGCGGCAGGCGGCGGGGCCCGGGGTGGATCTGCTCTTCGCCCACCAGTCCTTCCACGGCAGCCGCGTCCCCGGCTTCCGCTTCCGCTGCGGCGTGGCGGCCGAGACCGTGGGCGCGGGCGGCATCCCCCGCGGCGTGCGCTGGGTGGGCACGGGCCACATCCACCCCCGCCAGGTGCTCCCGCTCGGGGACGCCACCGTGGTCCACTGCGGCTCGACCGAGCGCACCAGCTACGCCGAGCAGCACGAGACCAAGGGCTACGTGATCTGGGACCTGGGCGCCGGGACGCGCTGGCGCTTCGTGGACCTGCCCTCGCGCCCCATGCGCTGGATCACCGAGCCCGCCCAGGTCGAGGCCGTCCGCCCGGGTGAGCTGGTCAGCATCGCCCGGGACCTGCGCACCCCGGAGCTGGAGGAGGCCGCGCTGGCCCGCGGCGCGTACCTGACCGGCCGCCCCGCCCAGGCGCTCCAGCCCACCCCCCGGGTGGAGCGCCAGCGCACGCTGTTCTGAGGCGCCCCGGTCCTCCGGTCAGGGACAGGCGGCCCAGGGCGAGCCGGTGTGGCCGGGGAGCGGCTCGAAGCCGGTCGCGTTGAGCGCGGAGGTCATCGCGTCCAGACGGGCCTCGGGGTCGGGCTCGGAGAGCACGCTGAGCATGGCCGCCACGGCCGCGGACTTGGTCTTCAGCGCCGTGCTGTAGCCGTGATCGATGGCCCAGGCCCGCAGCTCGTCATAGGTCAGGTTGAGGGCGTCGTTGGTGGTCTCCGGGGCCGTGCTCTCGTCGTTTGCCCAGCCCACCTCCCAGACGTGGCGGAGGGCGTGAAGATCCCAGGCGCACTCCTCCATGTCGTAGTTGACCTCGATGATGCCGCTCACCAGCTCGGTCGAGGACATGTCGCCACAGTCGTGGTGAGAGACCCGGTCCTGGAGCGCGTGCAGGTAGATCCCCAGCTTGATCGCGCTCATCGAGTCCGAGCCCAGGTTGGCGCTGCGCTCGGCCAGGTCGTCCGAGGTGCCGCCCTCCATCTCGACGGCGAAGAAGGGGTCGCCCAGGATGTTGGTGACGCCGCTGTGCTTCATCACGAGCTGACCCGAGAAGGCGCTCATCGGCGTCTCCCCTGCGAAGGTCGGGGTGTCCCCTTGAATGTAGGCCGTCGCGGACGTGCCGGGTCCGCAGTCCGAGTCATTGCCCGTGTCGCCCGTGGTGCACTGCCACTTGTGGAAGCACCCGTCCGTGGACGGGAGGTCCGGCGCGTCGGGATCGCTGGTGAAGCCCGCCGCGCAGAGCGGCTCGCCGTCGAAGGCCCACAGGCGCAGATTCCACAGCAGCGGCTCGTGGTCTCCATCGCTGGTGTCCGGGTCGGTGCCGTCGGTGTACGGCGCTGTCCCGGCGGGGTTGTGCGGGAGGGAGAGGTGGACCAGCGGGCCCGCCGAGGGGAGGTTCGGGCGCGTGATGCCGTTGAGGCTCACGCTCTGGGGGCGGTTGTAGCAGCTCAGGGCGTCACCGCTCTCGTCGATGGCCTCGTACTGTCCGGTGTCCGTGGCTTCATCGTAGGCCGCGATCACGTATGCTGTGGCGTAGGGGATCCCTGCCGCCTGCGCGAGGTAGTAGGTCGCGTCCAGGTGGACCATGCTCCGCCCCTCCGTGACCCCAGTCGCCAGATCCTGCATCTCGTTGCCCGAGTGGTAAAGGCAGAGCGGGGCGTCCTCATCGCCGCGATCACAACACTCCGCCAGACCGCTGTCCCCGTCCTCGCAGACGCCTCTGTAGCAGTTCTCGAAGCCGGAGCTCGTCCAGCAGAGATCCTCGGTGAAGGCATGGGCAGAGAGGGGTGTGGCCAGAATCATAAGGGAGAAGGCTGGTCGCATGGGTCGCTCCTTGATGTTGGGTGTTCGTGTGACCCTATACGAGTATCCTCTCTGGGTAGAGAGATATCTGTTTATACTGTGTAGTTGAATTGTATCTGAATGTACAGCCGCACCTGAGGTAGAATAGGCCCATGTCCATCCCCACCGTCCTCATCGTCGAAGACGACCGCGAGCTCGCCGAGCTCACCGCTGACTGGCTCCGCTCCGAGGGGATGCGCCCCCTCTGCGAGCACGACGGCTCCCGCGCCGTGGCGCGCATCCTGGCCGAGCGCCCCGACGCCGTGCTGCTGGACCTGATGCTGCCCGGGGAGGACGGCTTCTCCATCTGTCGCCGGGTCCGCGCCCAGTACGCTGGCCCCATCCTGGTGCTCACCGCGCGCCGGGACGAGCTGGACCAGGTGCTGAGCCTGGAGCTCGGCGCGGACGACTACGTGGCCAAGCCCGCCAGCCCGCGGGTGCTGGTGGCCCGCCTGCGCGCCCTCCTCCGCCGCGGGCGCACCTCGCGCGGGGACGCCCGCCTGAGCTTCGGGGAGCTGGTCGTCGATCCCGGCGCACGCGGCGCCACGCTCCGGGGTCGCCCGGTGGCGCTCAGCACCACCGAGTTCGACCTGCTCTGGCTGCTGGCCAGCCGCGCCGGCGAGGTGCTGAGCCGGGAGACGCTGGTGGAGGCCCTCCGCGGCATCGAGTACGACGTGCAGGACCGCAGCATCGACCTGCGGATCTCCAAGCTGCGCAAGAAGATCGGGGACGACCCCCGCTCGCCCCAGCGCATCAAGACCGTGTGGGGCTCGGGCTACCTCTTCGTCCCAGTCCTCGAATGAGGGCCCTCTTCCTCCGCCTCTACGGGGCCCTCCTGCTCTCCCTGGTCCTGGCGCTGCCCTTCGCCGGGCTCATCATGGTCCACCAGTACGCGCGGACCGAGGAGGTGCGGGCCGAGGGCTACATGCGCTACACCTCGCGCAGCGCCGCGAGCCGGCTCCGCGCCTCCCCTCCCCTTCAGCGCGCCGCCCTGGCCCGCCAGATCTCCGATCAGGCGGGCCTTTCGCTGGAGCTCGCGCCGCTGTCCGAGGTGCCGTCCGAGCTGCGGGGGCGCATGGACGCCGACCAGACCGCGGCGACCATGCGCTGGGACCGCTCCATCGCCGTCTATCAGAAGGTGGACGAGGAGAGCGCCTGCGTGGCCGTGGTCCCGCCGCTCTCGCTCCGCTACTCCACCCGGCCGCTGCTGACGGGATCGGTGGTGCTGCTGGCGATGGCGGCGGGCCTGGTCACCCAGCTCTGGCCGCTCCAGCGCGAGCTCCAGCGCCTGGCCAACGCCGCGGAGCGCTTCGGCGGCGGAGACCTGGACGCCCGGGTCAGCAGCCGCGACGCCGGGCCGGTGGGCGATCTGGCCCGGACCTTCGACCGCATGGCTGCCCGCATCCAGCGCGGTGTGGACGAGCAGCGGAACCTGCTGCGCGCGGTCTCTCACGAGCTGCGCACCCCGCTGGCCCGCGCGCGCTTCGGGGTGGCGCTCATGGGCAAGGAGGAGGACGCCGCCCGCCGCGCCGCGCAGGCCGACCGCGTGGACGCCAACCTCGCCGAGCTCGACGCCCTCGTGGACGAGCTGCTCAGCTACGTGCGCCTGGACCCGGACGGCGCGCGGCTCTCGCGGGAGGAGGTGGCGCTGGGCCCGCTGCTGGCGGAGCTGGAGGACCGGCTCGAGCCCCTCTTCCCCGAGCGGGAGCTGCATGCCGAGCTGGGCCCCGAGGCGACCGTGTTCGCCGACGCGCGCCTGCTGTCCCGGATCCTGGAGAACCTGCTCTCCAACGCGCTGCGCTACGCGCGGCGGCGGGTGGAGGTCCACGCCGACCACAGCTCTGAGGGCTGGGTCATCGACGTGGACGACGACGGGCCGGGCATCCCCGTGGCCGATCGCGAGCGCGTCTTCCTGCCCTTCGAGCGCCTCAGCGCCGATCGCGGGCGGGACAGCGGCGGCGTGGGGCTGGGGCTGGCCATCGTCGCCCGCGCGGCGCGCCTGCACGGCGGGAGCGTCGTCGTCCAGGACAGCCCGATGGGCGGGGCCCGCCTGCGCCTCGTGCTCCCAGCCTAGCCGAGCCCCAGCCGGCGCAGGTGCCGCGGGTCGCGGCTCCAGTCCTTCTCCACCGCCACATGGAGGTGGAGGAAGACGTGGCAGCCCAGCAGGCCCTCGATGTCCGCGCGGGCCCGCGTGCCGATCTGCTTGAGCATCACGCCCTTCTTGCCGATCAGGATGCCCTTCTGGCTGTCCCGCTCGACCAGGATGCGCGCGTAGATCTCCACCTCGGGGCGATGCTCCAGCTCGCGCTGACTCTCGTCGAACTTCTCGATCTCCACCGCCGTGGCGTAGGGGATCTCCTCCTCCGTCAGCCGGAAGATCTGCTCGCGGATGAGCTCGGCGACCACCGAGCGCTCCGAGTCGATGAGGAGCTGGTCCGCCGGGTAGTGAGCCTCGCCCTCGGGCAGGTGCGCGCACAGCGCCTGCAGGAGCGCGTCGATCCCCTCCCCTTTCAGCGCGGAGATGGGGAGGATCTCTGCGTCGGGCAGCCGCTCGTGCAGCGCCTGGATCACCGGCAGCAACAGCGGCTTCTCGGCGCGATCGATCTTGTTGAGCGCGATGATGGCGTCCGCGCCCGAGCTCTCGATGCGGGCCGCGATGTCCTCGATGACCCCCGCCACGATGGGCTTGTCGTCGCCCGCCCGCGTCCCGGCGCGCGCCGCGTCGATCACCCAGCAGATGACGTCCACCTCGCCCAGCGTGGCCTCGGCGATCTGCACGAGCGCCCGGTTCAACGGCGAGCCCACCTTCTCCGGGTCGTGGATCCCCGGCGTGTCCACCAGGACGGCCTGCATCGCCGCGTTGGTCAGGATGCCCGCGACCCGGCTGCGCGTGGTCTGGGGCTTCGGCGAGACCGCGGCGACCTTCTGGCCGAGCAGCTCGTTCAAGAGCGTGGACTTGCCAGCGTTGGGCGCGCCGATCAGCGCGACGGAGCCGGACTTGAAGGGAGGATTGCTCATCGCGGGGCCCTGTATCTCAGCCGCGGCGCGAGCGCCTGCCTCCGCGCCAAGGATCGACCAACGTGAGCCCCGGCAGGTCGAAGTGCGCGACGTTGCGCGTGGCGAGGCGCAGGTCGCGGCGGAGGGCCGTGGCCGCCAGCAGCCCGTCGATGACCGGGACCTGGAGCCCCCGGGCGGCGGCGCGGGCGCTCAGGTCTCCCCAGCGCAGCGCGGTGTCCACGTCCAGATCGACGAGCCGGTCCTCGTACTGGTCCAGCAGCTCGCCCAGCCAGTCCTCGATGCGCTCCCGCTGCGGGCCGTGGGGGAGCTTCGTCGCGCCCCGCTCGATCTCCCCCGCCGTCAGGACCGAGAGGTACAGGTCCTCCTCGCGCTGGTCGGTGAACCACTCCAGGACCAGAGGATCCGGGCGGGGGCGGACCAGCTCGGAGATCACGCAGGTGTCCAGCAGGATGGGGCGGCTCATCCGAGATCCAGGTCGCGGCCGGGGTCCGGGTCTCGCGAGAGGTCCAGGTCCCCCAGGGGGGCGCGCAGGAGCAGATCCTTGAAGCTGCCGCGCGTGCTGGTCTTCCGCTGCCAGGTGTCGTAGGCCACGACGACGACCACCGGCTCCCCGCGCCGCGTGACCACCTGCGGCCCCGACTGGAGCGCCTGGTCGACCACCTCCGAGAGGCGGTTCTTCGCGTCCTGGAGCTGCCAGGGGTCGCTGGCGTCGGGCGATGGGCGGTGGGGATCCAGCTTGCGGGCGAGCATAGGAGTCTCCTGGCTAGACTGTCCAGACTGATATACACTCGGACCCGTCAGAACGCAAGCGCCCGCCACGGCTTTGGGCCAGGGCGGGCAGCTCGGTGCTCGGGGTGAAGATCAGCGCTCGGCCAGGCCGCCGCTCCAGGGCCCGCGCTCGCCGGAGAGCCGCCCGGCCTGCGCGATGAGCTCGCAGAGCTCGCGATCCTCCTGCATCCCCTTGCGCTTCGCCCCATCGGCCAGGGTGTAGACCTGGGCGTAGCTGAGCTCCTGGGCGTACTGGCTGCCGCGCATCACCTCGGCGAAGGAGGCGGCGGCCACGGCCAGGCGGAAGTCCTGGGAGCTCTCGCCCATGGTGTCGCGGAAGGCGCGGCTGGTGAGCGTGGTCTCGAACTCGCGGGCGGCGCTGTCGGGGCCGGGCTTCTTCGCGCGGATCCGCACGGTCGCCAGGGGCTCGCCCCGGGTGAGCGCGTCGTCGGAGAGCACCACGTCGTAGAGGGCGGTCACGCTGTGGCCGGAGCCCACCTCGCCCGCGTCCACCTTGTCGTTGCGGAAGTCGCGGTCGGCGATGTCGCGGTTCTCGTAGCCCACGAGCCGCCAGGACAGCACCGCGTCGGGGTCGAAGTCCACCTGGATCTTGACGTCCCGGGCGATGGTGTCCAGCGTGCCGCTGAGCTTCTCGCCGAAGGCGCGCCGGGCCTCGGAGTAGCTGTCCACGTAGGTGTAGTTGCCGTCGCCCTTGTCGGCGATCTGCTCCATCAGGGTGTCCTTGTAGTTGCCGCTCCCGAAGCCGAAGGTGGACAGCGTGATGCCCTGCTGGGTGTAGTCCTCGATGGTGTCGAGGATCTGCTCGTGAGAGGTCGGGCCCACGTTGGCGTCGCCGTCCGAGAGCACCAGCACGCGGTTCTCCGCGCCCTTGACGTAGGCGCTGGACGCCTGCTCGTAGGCGAGCCCGATGCCCGAGCCCATGGCCGTGGACCCGCCCGCGGTGAGCTGCTCGATGGCGTCGTGGATGTCCGCGCGGCGGGTCACCGGCGTGGCCTTCAGCACGACCCGGGTGGAGCCGGCGTAGGTGACCAGCGCGATGGAGTCCTCCGGCCCGAGCTGGTCCACCAGCAGGTGCAGGCTGCGCTTGACGAGCCCGATCTTGTCCTCGGACTGCATGGAGCCGCTCACGTCCACCAGGAAGGTCAGGCGGCGCGGGCGCGAGCCGGCGGCCAGTTCCTTGCCCTGAACCCCGACGCGGATGACGTGGTGCTGGGGCTCCCAGGGGCTCGGGGCGGCCTCGAGGTTGACCGCGAAGGGCGCGTCCCCGGTGGGTCCCTGGTAGCGGTACTGGAAGTAGTTGACGAATTCCTCGACGCGGACGCTGGCGGCCGGGGGCAGCGTGCCCTCCCCCAGCTTGCGGCGGGCGATGGTGTAGCTGGCGGTGTCGACGTCGATGGAGAAGGTGGAGAGGTGGTCCCGAGCCGTGGCCGTCATCGCGTTGGTGCCGTAGTCGGTGTACTGCTCGGTGTTGGCCTGCAGAGTCGGGGCGCTGGTGCCGTAGGCGACCTTCGCGCCCTGGGCGGCCCCCATGCCGCCGCCGCCGCCGAGGCCCGTGCCCCGCGTGCCCAGGCCGCCCGAGCCGATCACGGTCTGCTCCTGGCCGATGAGGTCGCCGACCCCCTCGCTGAGCTCCCGCCGACGGGCGTCCCTCGCGTAGGGCGGCTGCGACTCCGCCGCGGTGCGCACCTCACTCGAGATACGAGGAAAGCGCTCGGCCCGGTCCTGGGGAGGGGCGGCGGGCGCGGACGTCGTCGTGCGCGCCGCGTCATGCGTTGTGGGGGCGTCCACCTCGGCGATGTCGTCGGATGCGGGCCGCTCCATGGCGAGCTGGCGCGCCGCGGGCTCGTGCTCGACCCTGGTGGCGTCGGGTGCGCTGGCGTAGTTGGCGCAGGCGACGGAAAGCAGGAGCGCGAGGACGCAGGCTCCGCGGCCGAGGATCGTGTAGTCGGAGGAGGGGCGGCGGGCGGGCGTACGACGAGCGTCAGACGAGGTCTGCGACATGGTGGGCTCCTGGATGGTGCCCGGGGAAGCTCTCGACACGGCGTCGAATGTTCCCGGGGCTCGTGCGTCTGTTACGCTTGATGGGACAGCGCGCTTACACCCGGGTTCGCCGATTTTTCGTCAAGCGCACGACACACGGTGAAAGGGCGCGGCTCAGGCTGAGGATCGCGCCTCGACCAGGACCACCGTGCCCCGATCCTGGCGCGCGTCCGGGGCCAGCCGGATGTCCTCGAGGCTCAGCGCGACCCGTAGCGCCCGCAGGTGCTCGCCCGAGCTGCCGCGCAGGTCGCCCTCGTCCTTGGGGTTCACGCCCAGGGTGACGCTGGCCCCGGGCTCCACCCCGCGCAGCGCCTCCGCCGCGCGCCTGCGCAGGCGCCTCCCGGCCACCAGCCCGCGCAGGTTCGGGTGCCAGGGGCCGCCGACCATGCGCCAGGGGAGATCCTGCTGAGGCTGCCAGCCCACGCGGGCGACGGGGACGCCGGAGGGCTCCAGGCGGTCGAGCATGGCGGCGACGGTGGTGACGGCCTCGCCCAGGCGCATCGGGCGCCAGCGCCCCTCCTCCATCCAGCGGGCCAGCCCGGCCCCGGCCAGCGCCAGCGCGGGGAGCACGCGGATCAGGGCGGGGCGCGGGAGGTTGGGGTCGAGGGCGCGATCCACGTCGGCCAGGGCGCCCGGGTGGCTGGAGCCGGGCAGGCCGGGCATGAGCGTGAGGCCCACGGCGACGCCCCGGCGCGCGAGGCCCGCCCGCTGCGCCTGCACGCGCGCGGCGTTGTACCCGCGGGAGAGCGCGCGGAGCACCGGATCGGCGAAGGTGAGCACGTCGAGCTCGACGAGGCCCACGCCCCGGGCCGCGAGGCGGTCGGCCTCCTCCGGGCTCAGGTCGGCGGGCGAGCAGCACACCCGCACGGGCAGGCCCGCGGCCACCTCCAGCAGCGCGTCCGAGGGGACTCCGCCGTGGAAGAAGGCCAGCTCCAGGGCCTCGCCCGGGGCCAGGTCGGCGCGGTAGCTCTGGATCAGGGCGTCCACGAGCTCCGGCTCGGGCGGGGGCGCCACGGGCGGGGGGTAGACCTCGCAGCGCTGGCGCGCGCCGCCCAGGTCCACGGGCACGATCCGCCTCACAGGCTGGCTCCGGCCTCCTGGGCCTGGAGCTTGCGCAGCCCCTCACCCGCCGCGGCGGCCTCGGCCTTCTTCAGCGAGGGGCCGTCGCCCGTGGCGATCACCCGCCCGCCCACGGTCACGGCGACGCGGAAGGTGGGCTGGTGGTCGGTGCCCAGCTTCTCCACCAGATCGTAGGTCGGGGTGCCCAGGCGGCGGTGCGGGGCCTGCGTCCACTCCTGGAGCTGGTTCTTCGCGCTCTGCACCTCGCCCAGCGTGATCACCGGGGCCATGGACTCGGCGAACATCTCGAGCTCGGGGCCCAGGCGCTGCTCGATCATGCGGCGCGCGGGCTCGGCGCCCTGGTCCAGGTAGAGCGCGCCCAGCACGGCCTCGAAGAGATCGGCCAGGAGGGCGGGGCGCTCCCGACCGCCGGTGGTCTCCTCGCCCTTGCCCAGCCGGGCCTGCGAGCCGAGCCCCATCCCGAAGGCCAGGCGGGCCAGCGTGTCCTCGTTGACCAGGCGTTGGCGCAGCTTCGTGAGATCGCCCGCCTTCCAATCCGGGAAGCGCGCGTACAGCATCTCCGTCACGTAGAGCTGCAGCACCGCGTCGCCCAGGAACTCCAGGCGCTCATAGTCGGGATCGTCGGCGTTGCGCTTCCAAGACCGGTGGGTGAGCGCCATGTCGTAGAGCGCGACGTTACGAAACAGGTCTCTCATCGAGGCTCCGGGGCGGGCGCTCCTCAGGGTCGCGACCAGGCCGAGAGCGTCCTGGACACCACCTCCTCCACCGCGCCGACTTCATCTTCGGAGATGCTATCCGGGCCGAGGGAGATCCGCACAGGTGTACCCTGCATGCCCATCGCCTGGAGCGCGGGGCTGGCGTTGGCCGCGCCAGACGCGCAGGCCGAGCCTGTCGAGACGGCGATCCCGGCCAGGTCCAGGGCCGCGGCGACCACGTCTCCGGGGGCGTCGAAGAGGACCAGCAGCGTGTTGGGCAGGCGCGGCGCCCGCGCTCCCACCACCCGCGCGCCCAGGGCCACCAGCCGCTCCTGGAGCCGGTCGCGGGCCTCGGGGCGCTGGAGGGGGCGGCGGGAGATCGCCTCGGCCGCCGCGGCGAAGCCCAGGATCCCGAGCAGGTTCTGGGTGCCGGGCCGGACCCCGCGCTCCTGCGAGCCCCCCTGGAGCATGGGTCGCGGGAGGGGGCGGCCGAGGAGGGCGCCCACGCCCTTGGGGCCCCCCATCTTGTGGGCGGAGAGCGTGACGAGATCGGCGTCCAGGAGCGTCGATACGCGGCCAGGGACCTGGACGGCGTCGCAGTGGAGCGTGACCCCGTGCGCGCGGGCCAGCGCGGCGATCTCGGCGATGGGCTGGAGCACGCCGCTCTCGTTGCTGGCCGCCTGCACGCTCAGGGCGGCCACCCGGCTCGCGCCCGCGCGCAGGGCTTCGTCCAAGCGCTCCAGGTCCAGGAGACCGCGGCTGTCCACCGGGAGGCGGCGGGTGGCCCAGGCCAGCACGGAGGGGTGCTCCACGGCGGAGACCCAGACCTCGGGCCGGGCCTCGGTGCGGAGCCCCAGGAGGGCGAGCGCGTTGGCCTCGGTGGCGCCGCTGGTGAAGACGAGCTCGCGGGGATCCCGGCCCATCATCCGCGCCACCTGCCCGCGGGCGGTGTCCAGGGCCATCGCGGCCTCCCGCCCGACGCGGTGTCCCGAGGAGGGGTTGCCGAAGAGGTCCAGCGCGCCGACCAGGGCGGCCCGGACCTCGGGCAGCAGCGGAGAGGTGGCGTTGTAGTCCAGATAGATCACGAGGGGCCTCGCAGGATCCCGGCGCCCAGGACGGCGCCCAGCACCGCCAGCGCCGCGAGACGGGTGGAGCGCTCGCTCTTCCAGGCGGCGCGCCAGTCGCCGGGGGCCTCGCCCGCCGGGCCGCCGAAGGGCAGCCAGCGCGGCGTGCGCGCGGCCCAGGCGCGGTAGGGCTCGCCCAGGGCCTCGGCGAGCCGGGCCTCCTCCCAGCGCACGACCAGGGCATAGTGCAGCGCGAGCGCGGAGACCACCAGGAGGGCGACCCCGGGCGAGCCGCCCACCAGGCCCACGCCCGCCCAGAGGAGCAGGTTGCCCAGGTAGAGCGGGTTCCTGCACCGGGCGTAGGGGCCGGTGCAGGCCAGCGCGCCCACGTCCCCCGATCTCCGACGCGATCCCGGCCCGATGTGGGCCACCGCCCAGGCGCGCAGCACCAACCCACACAGGATCAGCGCGGCGCCAGGGAGAGCCCAGCCCCCAGGCGGGCGGGCCGTCCAGGCCAGGAGCAGGACCGCCGGGACCGGGATCCAGCCTCTCGCGCGGAAGAGCGCCGCGCCGAGCCGCTGAGCCCCGGTCCCGACCTCGCTCACAGGCTGGCCTGGAGCCGCTCCTTCAGCGCGCGGGAGAGCGCGTCGGGGGCCGGCATCCGCTCACCGAGGCCCATCCAGGACGCGTCGGACTCGATCGCCGAGCCGTAGCTGGCGGCGGCGAGCTCACCCTGGCCCGTCCCGGCGAGCGCGGCGGCGCGGACCAGCAGCAGGGCGGCCCGCAGGCGACCGTCCGAGAGCGTGAGCCCGAGCCCGCGGTCCGCCAGCGCGCCGGCCTGCGGATAATCCTTCTTGCGAAGGGAGATCTCCGCGAGCCGCAGCAGCGCCGTGGGCTGGGCGGGGTCGTAGTCCAGGCTCTTCTGGTAGTGCTGGGCGGCCTTGTCCGGGAGGTTCATCTTGGCGTCGAGCACGTAGCCCTTGGCCAGGTACGCCTCGATGACCCGGGAGGGCTCCTGCGCGTGGTAGATGATGTTGTTGTAGATGTTCAGCAGGTTGTTCCACTCGCCGCGCGCGAACAGCACGCTGGCGGTGCCCAGCAGCGCGCCGACGTGGTTGGGCCGGATCTCCAGCGCCTTGGAGAAGCGCTTCTTGGCCTTCTCCAGGTCGCCCAGGTGCTGGTCGACCAGGCCCAGGCTGACGTAGGTGCTGGCGATGCGGTCCATGTCGCCCTGACCGCCCGTGAGCTGCAGGATGGAGCGGTAGGTCTCCCCCGCCTGCTCCCAGCGGCCGAGCTGCACGTAGACCGGGCCCACCGCCTCCAGGCTCGGCAGGTGGCTGGGGTTCAGCTCCAGCGCGCGCCGGTAGTGGGTGAGCGCGTCCTCGAGCTGCCCGAGCTGGCGCTCGGCCTCGGCGAAGCGGAAGAAGTAGAGCGAGACCTCCATCCGGACGTCGAAGTCGTCCAGATCGCGGCCGAGCTCGGAGGTCTCCAGCCGACGCCAGACGTCCACCGCGCCCGAGAGCTCGTTCTTCTTGTAGAGCCAGGCGCCGCGGAACCGAAGCGCCTCGGCGTTGTCGGGATCCCGGGCGAGCACGGCCTGGTAGATGCCGTCCACGCCGTCCGCGTCGTGCAGCATCTCCTGGCGCACCTGCGCGGCGCGCAGCATGAGCGAGACGGCCTCGTCGGGCGCCAGCTCCGCCTGCCGCAGGATGGCGGCGACGCTGCGCTCCCAGTCGCCGCGCCCGGCGAACACGCGCTCCAGGATCTGGGCGGCCTCCAGGCTGCCGTCGGCGGCGGCGGCCTCCAGCTGGACCACGGCCTCGCCCTCGTTGTAGAGGTGCTCGAGGCAGATGCGGCCGATCTCGGTGCGCAGGCGGGCGCGCTCCTCGCCCTCGAGCTGACCGGCCAGGGCCCGCGCGACGTCCACGAAGGCGGCGTGATCCTCGAGCGCGCGGGTCAGGGCGACCATGTGCTGAAGGGCCTCGAGGTCACCCGGGGCGGCCTCCAGCACCTTGCGCCAGGCGTCCACGGCCACGGCGCGCTCCTTGATCTCCTCCTCCCAGATCCGGGCGATCTCGCGGTAGCGGCCGAGGCGCTCGTCGCCGGAGAGCATGGTCGCCTCGCGGGCGAGCACGCCGACCAGCGCCTGCCAGTTGCCCTGGTTCTGCGCGAGCGAGCGGAGCCCGGCCAGCGCCTCCAGATCCTCGGGCTGGAAGTCCAGCGCGCGGAGGAAGGCCTGACGGGCGCCCTCGTCGTCCCCGCGGCTGCGGTGGATGTCGGCGATGCGGCGCTGATAGCGCGCGGCCTCCTCGCGGCTCTGGGTGACGCGGCTGAGCCCGTCCAGGTAGGTGAGCGCCAGATCCGTCTCGCCGCGGGCGTGGGCGATGCGGGCCAGGGCCTCGAGGATCTCGCGGTCACCCGGGGACTCCTCGTGGAGCTGACGGTAGAACTCCCAGGCCTGCTCGGTCTCGGCCAGCTTCTCCGCCAGGATGCGGCGGCGGCGGGCCTCGACGTGGCGGCGGTTCTCCGGGTCGCGCAGGCAGGCGAGCTCCTGGCCGAGCGTCTCGAAGACCTGCTGCCACTGCTCGGTCGCCGAGAGGGCCGCGCTGAGGCGGACTTGGAGCGGGAGCATGAGCGGCTCGTCGGCGAGCAGCGTGCCGATCTCGGCCTGGTAGATGCGCGCGGCACGGTCGATGGCGCCGGCCTCCTCGAGCGCGAGCGCGAGGTCCAGCGGGGCGCTCTCGGAGAGCGCACCGAAGAGGGACTCGACGCCGTCGGCGTCCCCGCCCGCGATGTACAGGCGGCGGAGCGCGTCGAAGGCCTTGCCCTGGGCGGGCCGGGCCTCGAAGGCCACGCGGAAGTAGCGGACGGCGTTGTCGCGGTCGCCCGCGGCCTCGAAGAGGTGACCGGCCAGCAGGGCATGGACCGTGCGGATCGCCGGATCCGGCAGGTGATCCGCCAGGATCGCGTGCGCCTCGGCCAGACCCTCGCGCCCGCCCCCGCGGGTCACGGTGCGCTCGACGCCCGCGGCGGCCTCCGTGTTGGTCGGCTCCTGCTCCAGCACGCGGCGCCAGGCGGCGGCGGCGGCGGCGGCGTCCGGCACATAGGTCTCCTGGAGCCGGGCGAGCTCGACGAGGTGCGACTGCTCCCCGCCGGCCCGCAGCGCGCGCTGGGCCTCGTCCCAGTAGTGGACGCCCTCGGCCACGCGGGCCAGCGCGAAGAGCGGGCGTCCGGCACAGTCGATCTCGATGACCTCGGTGATGGCCTGGATGGCCGAGACCGCGTCGCCGGCGTCGCGGGCCAGGTCGGCCACGCGGGCGATGAGGCGGGCGCGGACCGACGGGTCCTTCGTGGCGGCGGCGCGGCGGCGGTAGACGGCCACGAGGCCAGCGGTGTCGCCGGTCTCCAGGGCGCGCTGCTCCAGCAGGCTCATCGCGGCGAGGTTGTTCGGGTCCTCGTTGAGGATCTCCTGGGCGACCGTGGCCGGGTCGAGGTCCGAGAGGTGGCGGGCCACCTCGGCGGCCCCGAGCATGCGCCAGTGACGGCGGCTCGGGTTCTCCACGGCCTCCGCCTCCTGGCGGTACAGGTCATAGGCCTCCTGCCAGAGCTGGCCCTTCAGGCAGAGCTCGCGGAGCAGCGCCATCGCCGGCAGGAAGCCGGGGCTCAGCTCCAGGCAGCGGCGCAGGGCCGAGATGGCCTTGTCCACGTTGCCCACGCGCTCGGCGTAGAGGCGGCCCGCCCGGTAGGTCAGGCTGACCACCTCGTTGCCGTCCTCGCTGGACAGCGCGGCGTCACCCAGCGTGTCGGCCAGGGTCTCCCAGTTGCCCTCGCTCTCCAGCAGGCGGGTGTAGGCGTCCAGCGCCGCGACGTAGCGGCCCTGGGACATGAGCGAGCGCTGGTAGAAGGACCGGGCGCGCTCGCGATCCCCGAGGCGGAGCTCGCAGACCACGCCGGCGCGGAAGAGGTGCAGGCTGACAACGCTGGACTCCTCGCTCAGCATGGCGCGCTGCTCGGCCAGGGAGACCAGGGTCTGCCAGTCGCTCATGCGCTCGGCGACGCGCTCCAGGCCCTCCAGCGCGGGCAGGTAGCCGGCGCTGGTCTCCAGGATGCGCCGATAACGGGCGCTGGCGGCCGGGAGATCGCCGATGGGGCCCTCGCAGAGCTCGCCCGCGCGGACCAGCAGGGAGACGGAGAGGTTCTGATCCTCCACCCGCCCGGCGTGCTCGTCGAAGAGGGCCAGGAGCTCCTCGTGGCGGCCCGCGCCGCTCAGCGCGACGACCAGGCTCTCCAGCGCGGGATCGGCGGTCGGGTCGGCCTCCAGCGCGGCGCGCCAGGCGCTGATGGCGGCGTCGGCGTCACTCAGGCGATCGGCGTAGACGGCGCCCAGCCGGATGAGCACGGGCGCGGCCTCGGCGCCGCCCAGCAGACCGGCCTCGGCGCTGAGGCTGGCGGCCAGATCGGCCCAGCGACCGCGCGAGGCCAGGAAGTGCTGGTGCTCGTGGCGAAGCTCGAAGGCGTCCTCGCCGCTGGCGGCCAGGGCGGCGTCATAGGCGGCGGTGACGCGGGCGTCGTCGAGGCCAGCGCGCAGGGCGAAGCGGGCGGAGCGCGCCCACCAGAAGGCGGAGTCGGCCTCCGTGGAGAGCCGGGCCTGGGTCTCGTAGAGATCGGCCAGCCGCGCCAGATCCCCGGCGGCGTGGGCGAGGCGCTCGGCGGCCAGCAGGGCGGGGGCGTAGGTCGGATCGGCGTCCAGGGCCAGATCGTAGGAGGCCCGCGCCTGATCGGGGCGGGTGAGCTGCTCCTCCAGGATGCGCCCCTGCTCCACGAGGTAGCGGGAGGCCCGGGGGCCGGAGGCCAGCCCGGCCATGGAGGTCAGGACGAGGCAGAGCCCCTCCCAGTTCCGGGCGCGGTAGTGCAGCTCGCGCAGGAGGCGGAGCGTGAACCAGTCGTCCGGGGCGAGCTCGAGGGCGCGCTCCAGCAGGGCGACGGCGCCCGCGTCCTGGCGCATGTTGCGCTCGAGCAGGGCGGCGTCCTGAAGGGCCTCGGCGGCCACGACACCCGAGCTCGCGTTGGCGCGGCGCTCCAGCACCTGCCGCAGCAGCACGAGATCCTCGCGGGCGGCGACGGTCGCGCCGTAGAGCTTGAGCAGCTCGGCGTCGCGGGAGCCGGTCTGGATGGCCATGGAGAGCAGGCGCTCGGCCACGTCCATGTTGCCCAGGCGGGCGGCGTGGATGCGCCCGGCCTCGGCGAGCAGCGCGCTCTGGGAGGCGGCGTCGGTGGCGACGGCGGCCTCACGCTCGAGCAGGTTCGCGTCCTCGGACCAGGCGCCGGCGACCTCGGGGGGCGGGCCCGCGGGCTCGGCCGGCGGGGCCTGGAGGGCGACGGGGAGGATGGGCGCGGGGACCGGGATGGGCGGCGGCACCACCGGCGGCGGCGGCGCGGCGTCGCTGGAGCGCGGGATGACCACGTCCTGCACGCGGCTGCCCTTGCGGGAATCGCGATCGGCGAGGGCAGCGGCGATCTCGGCGGCGACCTCCGGGTTCTCGCGGCGCATGACCATGGTCTGGTCCGGGGCGCCGTCGATGAAGCTGTCGGCGGTGGCCTCGAAGTCCTCCTCCTCCTCGTCCACGACGGAGACCTCGGAGCTCTCGGCCACCTCCTGAGAGGGGGCCTCGACCTCGACCTCCAGCGTGGCGGGCGGGGGCTCGGGGGCCGGCTCGGGCTCGGGCTCAGGAGCGGCGATCTGGACGGGGGCCGAAGGCTCCTCCTCGGGGGCCACGATGGTCGGGCCGCTCACCGGGGGCGGGCCGCTGACCGAGGCGACGGCCTGGTCGGCGTCGTCGCCGGAGAACCAGGAGTCCTCCAGCGCCGCGGCCTCCTCGCGGGCCTTGCGGTCGGCCTCCTCGCGGGCTTTGCGGTCGGCCTCCTCGCGGGCCTTTCGCTCGGCCTCCTCGCGGGCCTTTCGCTCGGCCTCCTCGCGGGCTTTGCGCTCAGCCTCCTCGCGGGCCTTTCGCTCGGCCTCTTCGCGGGCCTTTCGCTCGGCCTCCTCGCGAGCCTTTCGCTCGGCCTCCTCGCGGGCCTTGCGGTCGGCCTCCTCGCGAGCCTTTCGCTCGGCCTCCTCGCGGGCCTTTCGCTCGGCCTCCTCGCGGGCCTTGCGGTCGGCCTCCTCGCGGGCCTTTCGCTCGGCCTCTTCGCGAGCCTTGCGCTCGGCCTCTTCGCGGGCCTTGGCTTCTGCGGCGCTGGTGTCTTCGGCTGACTCGTCCTGGAACCAGTCACCAAAACCCAGATCGTCCATCTCTTTGGAATTCTTCGGCATCTGGAAGCTCGCTCCCGCGTGTCGCCGGGCCAAGGGCCCACGGCCCATAGGTCATAGCGCTCAACGCGCGCGGGATCAAGGCGTTCGGCGTCATCAGCCGGGCAGCGGCACGGCGCTGAGGATCCACCGCAGGTCCTCGTCCGTGAACCAGAATCCGAAGCCCAGGAATCCCGTGACGTACCCGTTCTTCGCTCCGAAGATCACGTTGTCGAGCCCGCCGCCCACATAGACGCTGCGCCAGGGGGTGGCGCGCGCGCCCAGCGTGAGGTTCGGGGTGCCGTCCAGGACCGGCCAGGAGGCGAAGTCGACGTCGTAGAGATCCGCCGTGAGCGTCAGCCGATCCTGAGCCATGTACAGGTCGGCGCCGACCCCTCCCCCGCCCTCCTTCATCCCGAAGCGCAGCGCCGCGGGGCCCCAACGCTTCATGAACTGGAAGGTCATGCGGAGATCGTCGGTCTGGACGAGCTCGGTGTAGCCGCCCCCGGTCTCCGAGTAGAGGTGCGTGGTCTCCTCGAAGTCGCCGTAGGGGTGGCTGGTGAGCCCGATGATGTAGCCGTAGTCCTCCCGCGGCAGCACGCGCACGCCGAGGGTGTTCTTCATCTCGCCCGTCATCGGGTTCTCGGTGAGCCCGAGCTCGGGATGATCGGGGTTGGAGCCGAAGTAGACCGCGCCGTCGTAGGTGACGTCCATGCGCATGCCGGTGATGTCGCTCACCGCGCCGTCCACCTTGTCGACCACGCTGTTGACCTTGTCGATGGTGCTGGAGTCGGTGAGCAGCCGGCCCACCGTCCCCTCCCCTGCGTCCACCTTCGCCAGGATGGAATTGACGTGGTCCACCGGCTCGTCCAGCTTCGCGGCGGCCGCGCGAAGCTCGGCGGAGGTGGCGCGGATGTCGTCGAGGGTGCCGTTCACCTTGCTGGCGAGCTGCGGGTCGTCCACGAGAGCCCGCAGGCGGGCCGAGGCCACGTCCAGGTTCTCCAGCGTGCTGAGGGTCCTGGCCTTGATGGCTGGATCTTCGGCGATCTCGCGCATCTTCGTGGAGGTCACCTCCAGGTTCCGGAGGGTGGCCTTGATGCTGCCGGTCACCTCCGGGTCGTCCGTGAGGGTCTGGACCTTCGCGGTGATGGCGTCGAGCTGATCGGCGATCTTGTCGGCCTTGGCCTCCAGCTTCGCGATGGCGTCGTTCTCGGACGAGGTCCGGATCGTGTCGCCGTCGCCGAGCTTCTGGGGGGCCGCGCCGGGGGTGACCCGGATGAAGCGGTCTCCCAGCAGGCCCTCCGAGCGCAGGTCGGCCACCGAGTCCGCGCCCAGCTCGACCTCGCCGGACATCTGGAGCTCGAGCCTGGCGTTCTGCCTGGTGTCGTCCAGCGTGATGGCCACCACCGAGCCGATGGAGACCCCCGCCATCTTCACCTGGGTGCTGGGGAAGAGCCCCTCCGCGCTGGGGACGATCGCGTAGAGGGTGTAGCCCTGGATGGCCCCAGCCGGCTTGTCGTCCGTGCGCACGATGGCCCAGACGGTCCCCGCCACGGCGACGATCGTCAGCACGCCGACCTTGAGCTCTGTGGTGTAACCGGACATTCCCTGCTCCAGAGGCGGTGCTCGAGGCTCAGACCTCGATGGGCCCCTCCATCTCGCCTCGGATGAACTGCTGGACCCGGGGGTCCGAGGAGAGGCGGATCTCGTCCGGGCTTCCCTGGACGAGGATCCGGCCCTCCAGCAGCATCGCGATGTTGTGCGCGATCTGGAAGGTGGCGTGCATGTCGTGCGAGATGACGATGGAGGTCAACGAGGGGTCGAGGCGCTGCGTCTCGGCGATCAGGTGGTCGATCGCCGCCGTGCGGATCGGGTCGAGCCCGGTGGTGGGCTCGTCGTAGAGGAGGAAGTCCGGGCTGCGCACCAGGGCGCGGGCGAGGCTGGCGCGCTTGCGCATGCCGCCGGAGAGGTTGCCCGGCATCTTGTGGCCGTGCCCGTCGAGCCCCACCCGGTCCAGGCACTCGTTGACCCGGGCGCGGATCTGCTCCTCCGTGCCGTCGCGGTGCTCGCGCATGGGGAAGGCCACGTTGTCGAAGACGTTCATGGAGTCGAAGAGCGCCCCGTCCTGGAACACGTAGCCGAAACGGCGGCGGATCTTGCGCAGCTCGCGGTCCTTCAGGCGCGTGATGTCCTGCCCGTCGATCTCGATGCTCCCGCCGTCCGGGCGCAGCAGGCCCATGATCAGCTTGAGCAGGACGCTCTTGCCCGCGCCGGACATCCCGATGACCACGAAGACCTGCCCGCGCGGCACGTCCAGATCCACCCCGCGCAGGATCTTCGCCGACCCGAAAGAGCGCTCCAGGTGGCGGATCCGTACCGCGACGCTCGAGGGGTCCAGGCTCATCAGACCATCAGCCAGGCGGTGAGGAAGTAGTCGGAGATGAGGATGGCCACGCTGGAGACCACCACCGCCTGCGTCGTCGCGCGCCCCACGCCCTCGGCGCCCCCGCGGGCGTACAGGCCGCGCGTGCAGCCGACCACCGAGAAGATGAGCCCGAAGACCGCCGCCTTGACGAGCCCTTTCCAGATGTCGTCGGGGTCCACGTACCACTCCAGGCGCCCGTAGAAGGAGCCCGGGGAGAGGTGCAGCACCTCCAGCCCGACGTAGGCGCAGCCCACCATCGCGATGGCGTCGAAGATGGCCGTGAGCACGGGCAGCATGATGGTCGCTGCCACCAGGCGCGGGGTGACGAGGTAGCTGACGGGATCGACCCCCATCGCCTCCAGCGCGTCGATCTGCTCGCTCACCCGCATGGTGCCGAGCTCGGCCGCCATGGCGCTCCCCGCGCGCCCGGTCACCATGAGCGCGCACAGCACGGGCCCGAGCTCCTTGGTCACGGCGAGGCCCACGGTGGAGCCGGTCAGGCTGCCCGCCCCGAACATGCTGAAGGCGACGTGCGACTGGAGCGCGAAGACGCCGCCGGTGAACAGGCCGGTGATGAGCACGATGGAGAGGCTCTGGTTGCCCACGAACTCCATCTGCTTGAACATCAGCCGGATGCGCGAGGGCGGAAGGAAGAGCGCCCGGATCCCGCGCAGCAGCACGAGGGCGTGCCGTCCCCAGTCCTCGATGATCTCCATGACCCGCGCGCCGAGGCGGGTGAGCAGCGCGACCACCAGCGCCTTCAAGCGGCCTCCCCGACGTGGGCGCGGGGCACGCGCTCCGACCAGCCCGCCAGGATCTCGTAGGGGATGGTGTCTGCGCTCTTCGCCAGGTCCCAGGCCGTGATCCGACGCTCGCCCTGCTCGCCGAGCAGGGTCACCTCGTCGCCCGCCTCCACCGGCACCGGGACGTCCGTGACGTCCACCATGGTCAGGTCCATGCACACCCGCCCGCGGATCGGCGCCTCGTAGCCGTGGATCAGCACGCTGCCCCGGTTGGACAGGGCGCGCGGGTAGCCGTCGGCATACCCCACCGGCAGCGTGGCGATGCGGCTCGGCCGGGGCGTGATCCAGGTCCGCCCGTAGCTCACGCCGACCCCGGCAGGCAGATCGCGCACCAGCAGCACCCTCGTCCGCACGCTCATGACCGGCTCGAGGGGGAGCGGGCACTCCGCGCCGGAGGGGTCGTAGCCGTAGAGCGCGATGCCCGGCCGCACGAGATCGAAGGCGAATTCCGGGTAGTAGAGCATCCCGCCCGAATTGCTGCAATGCAGCAAGGCGGGGCGGATGCCCCGGGCGCGGGCGGTGCGCACGGCCTCCAGGAAGCGCCGGGCCTGCTCGCGCGTGAAGACCCGGGCCTGCTCGGTGTGGGCGTCGCTCTCGGCGAAGTGCGTGCAGATGCCGTCCACGCGCACCCACTTGAGCGCGGCCATGCGGTCCAGCAGCGCCTCCCAGTGCGGGAGCGGGACGCCGAGCCGACCCATGCCCGTGTCCACCTTCAGGTGGACGCCCACGGGCTCGCGCCGCCGCGCCGCCGCCTGCTCCATGCGCAGCGCGCCGTCCAGATCGGAGATCACCGGGGTGAGCCGCGCCTGGATGGCCTCCTCTGCCCCCGCCAGCCCCACGCCGCCCATGCACAGGATCGGCCGGCGCACCCCCGCCTCGCGGAGCTGCTTGCCCTCCTCGATGAGCGCCACCCCGAACCAGTCGCAGCCCGCCGCCTCCAGCGCCCGCGCGCTGGCCACCGCGCCGTGCCCGTAGGCGTCCCCCTTGATCGCAGCCAGCACCCCGGTGTCCGGGCGCAGCGCCCCCCGGATCGCGCGAAAATTCGCGGCGAGCTTTCCGAGATCGACGGTAGCCAGGGTGGGTCGGACGGGAGAGGGCATGGGGGGCTCGGGGCCCCTAACGTGCTCGGGCCCGGCGCGCTGTCCAGGGCTCTTTCGCGCGGCGAATCAGAGCGTCTTGAGGTGCTCCACCAGCGCCCAGCGATCCGCCTCGGACAGCGTGGTGCCGTAGAGGTGGCCGCCGTTGCTGTTGCCCTTGACGCGCGTGTCCAGCATGAAAGGCTCCGTGCCCGAGCTCACCTGGCCCACCTTGACGGGGTCGAACTCCAGGCGCCCCACGGAGAACGAGCTCGGACGCTGGTCTGCGGGCAGCAGCAGGCTGTAGAGGTCCGGCACCGAGCCGTTGTGCAGGTAGGGCGAGGTCGCCCAGATCCCGTTCAGCGGGCGGGCCTTGTAGGAGCGCAGCGGGGCGAGCGGGTCCGCCTCCGTCGCGCGGGTGTAGTCGCCTTGGAGCTCGGTCTTCTCGATCCCGGCCAGCTTCGCGTTGGCGACGGCGCGGAGGGCCGCCTCCTTGTTCTGGGAGAGCACGCCGAAGACGAGGTCCTGGAGCAGGGTCAGCGCGGGGACGGTCGCGCCGTAGGTGCTCCCGTCCCGCGGGTTGATGGCGCCCTCCAGGATGCCCGCGGGGGGCGCGGCGCCGGTGAGGTTGTCCACGGCCGTGCGGTCGGTCCCCACCTTGTCCACGCCCACCATCCAGGCCACGACCTTGCGGTTGGGATCGTCTCGGTCGATGTCCGCGTGGCAGCTCACGCACTGCTGGGCGTAGATCTCTGCGCCGCGGCTCGCCTTCTCCTGGTCGATGGCGCCGAGGATCTCGGCGGGCCACACGGGCGACTCGAGGTCGCGCAGGGTCTCCTCCATCGAGACGAGCGCGTTGGCGGACACCGTGGACACGTAGCCCTGCTTCGCCTCCTCCTCGGTGGTGTGCTTGACGACCTTGACGTCCCCGTAGACCCCGATGACCTCGCCGGCGTTGCGCCCCAGCGAGCCCGCCTGGGCGTTGGGGCCGAAGCCCGCCCACTGGACGTAGTCGTGGCGCGGCGCGTCCCAGAGGAAGGGCAGGCTGGCCGGGGAGTTCGGCTCGTAGGCGTTCTTCGGGTCGCTGGTGAAGCGGATCACCTGGTTGACGATGCGCACGACGGCGTCGATCCGCGCGAAGCCCTCCACCGTGGTCGAGGCGTTGGCCGTGTTGTAGCTGTGGAACCAGTCGTAGGTGCGCTGGAGGCTCGCGCGGGCCTCCTCCACGCTCGCCGCGTCCGTCCCCCCTCCCGGGAGGGCCGCCGCGAAGCGGGCGAGCTTCGCCGGATCGTCCAGGGTCGCCTTCAAGGCCGGCTCCAGCGAGCGCAGGAAGCCCGTGAGGTCGGCGAGGGCCGGGGCGCCGTCGATGCGCATGGCCGTGCCCTGGTAGTTGATCTGCCGCGTGTGGCAGGCGGCGCAGGTGAAGCCCGCGCTGTCCTTCTGCCGGGAGAAGCCCACGGGCAGGGCGTCGGGGTTGTTGGGGGTCGCGTGCTGGAGCATGAAGCGGTACTTTGTCAGGTTGGTCGGTGAGATGACCTTCTCGGTGCTGTCGGGGAGCTCCAGGTTCACCAGCGTCTGGTAGGGCAGCAGGACCGAGCCCTGATCGGCGTGGTAATACCAGATCGTCTCCGCCGGACCCCAGCCCTGGTCCAGGTAGACCAGCCGGGTCGCGCTGTCCCCATAGGCGTCCTGCTCCAGCACGAGGCCGCCCCGCTCGCCGAAGCCTTGGACGATCTCGGCCGGCGTCCCCTCGGGGAGTGAGGGCTTGTGCCCGGCGCAGGCGTGGGCGGTGAGACCGAGGGGGAGCAGCGAGAGGAGGCGCTTCATGGATATCTCCAGGGCGTGAGATGCTCAGCAGCTTAGGTCATTCGAGCCGGGCGCGGGTGGCCCATTCCGGCCACCCCCTGACCTGGGCGTGGCCAGCGCCGGGAGTCCATGCCTGTGGGCCTCGGACGGGCTACGCTCCTCCCCTCCCCTTCCACCCGCCCCCGAGGTCCCTCGTGCGCATCCTGGTCGCTGGCGGCGCCGGCTTCGTCCCCTCCCACCTCTGCGAGCGCCTGCTGCGCGACGGCCACGAGGTCATCGCGCTGGACAACTTCGTCACGGGGCACCGCCGCAACCTCGGCCCGCTCTCCGCGTACCCGGGCTTCTCCTTCGTCGAGGCCGATCTCACGCGCGGCATCCCGGTGGAGGGCCGCTTCGACCGCGTCTACAACCTGGCGAGCCCGGCGAGCCCCATCGACTATGTGGAGCTGCCCTTCGAGACCCTCTACGTGGGCAGCGACGGCACGCGCGTCTGCCTGGAGCGCGCCGAGCGCGACGGCGCCCGCTTCCTGCTGGCCAGCACGAGCGAGGTCTACGGCGACCCGGAGATCCACCCCCAGGTGGAGAGCTACTGGGGCAACGTCAACCCCATCGGCCCGCGAAGCGTCTATGATGAGGCCAAGCGCTACGCCGAGGCGCTGACCATGGCCTTCCACCGCTACCGGAAGGTGGAGACGCGCATCGCCCGCATCTTCAACACCTACGGCCCCCGCATGCGCGCCAACGACGGCCGCGTCATGCCCGCCTTCGTGAGCCAGGCGCTGGCCGGCGAGCCGCTGACCGTCTTCGGCGACGGCACCCAGACCCGCTCCTTCTGCTACGTCACCGATCTGGTAGACGGGCTCGTGCGGCTCATGGAGTCCGACCTCACCGAGCCCTGCAACCTGGGCAACCCGCACGAGCTCACCATGCTTCAGCTCGCCGAGTACATCAACGCCGCCCTGGGCAACACGGCCGGCGTGGTCTACCGCCCCCTGCCCAAGGACGATCCCACCCGCCGCCGCCCGGACATCACCCGGGCCCGCGAGCGCCTGGGCTGGAGCCCGGTGGTGCCCTTCGATCAGGGCGTGGCGGAGACCGTGGCCTGGTTCCGCGCGCTGGCGGAGCAGGAAGGCGCTTAGGGCTTCACCCGAGGGTCGCGGCGCATGCGAGCATGGTCGGCCTCCGCGGCCTTCAGGAGGGGCTCGGGGCCGCAGGGCTCCCTCAGGATCGCGTCGAGTCCGGCCACCGCCTGGGCATGGTCGGCCTCGGCCCAGGAGACCCAGGCGAGGCGATAGCGCGCGTAACAAGACGTTACAGGTTCCTTCTCGGTGAGCGCGGCCTGGTAGCGCGCCCGCGCCGCCGCCCAGTCGCGACGCTCGAAGGCGTCGTCGCCCAGGAGGACCTGAGCGCGAGGCACGTCGCGCGACTCGGGCGCGAGGGTCAGGAGCCGCTGGAGCTGCGCAGTCGCCTCGTCTCGTCGGCCCTCCAGCCAGTGGAGCTCCCCGAGCGCCAGCATCACGTCGTCGTTTCGCGCGTAGTCCGGCGTGTCCACGAGGATCTGCTCGAGGAGGCTCTGGCGCTCCGCGGCGGGCGTGCCCGGAGCCTCGGCGATCCGAAACCGGATCTCCGAGCTCAGCTCCCCGTCTGTCTCTTGGAGCAGCGCGCGCAGCGCCTCGACCTGCCGTAGGTCCCCAGGCGGGATCACCTCCATCCGGATGATCTCGGCCTGCCGCAGCAGATCCGCGAGGCGGTCGTGCTCGCGCCCCAGGCGTGAGCGCAGCCGGGCCTCGGCCCGCGAGACCAGCGCCGCCCTGGCCTCGGGCAGGCCCTCCCGCAGGCGGGCGAGCTGGTCTTCAGGGAGGCGCCGGAGCTTCCTCTTCGCGATGTCCGCCTCGGCGTCGATCGCGGCGATGTGGGCGAGGACGCCGCTCAGCTCGGCGTCGTGGTGAAGACGGGCCTGCAACCACGCGGGGGCCTGGGAGGTCTCGTCAGACGCGAGCCAGCGGGTGTAGAGCGCTCCGGGGGGCTGGTCTTTGGAGGAGAGCGCGGCCTTCATCGCCTCCAGGGTCGGGCGCTCGGCCTCCAGCGGGGCGAGGCGGCTCGCGGCCTCCGTGGGGTCCTCCGTCGCGAAGCCGATGAGCGCGCGCAGCAGGGCGTGCTCGGGGTCCCAGCCGGTGGTGCTGACCTCGTCCAGCGCGGCGTTCGCCTCGGAGGGCTTGTTCCGCATGAAGCGGGACCAGGCCAGGACGAGGCGGCTCTCGTCCCAGAGCTCCGAGCGCGCAGGCACGAGGGTCACGAACTTCTCCGCCTCGTCGAAGCGCTCGATGCTGTAGTAGACCCGGGCGATGTTCAGCACGGCGAGGTCTTTGAGGCGCGAGATCCTGCCCTGCGCGGCCGGATCCAGGCCCTCGGGGACCTCATGCTGGAAGACGTCCCGAAAGCACTTCACGCCGCTCTTGAGCTTCCCCTGCGTGTTGTGGATGATCCCCTGGAGATACAGGCCCCTCAGGTACAGCTCGGGGTCGTGCTCTGAGATCTGCGCGAGATGCTTCCTCGCGTCCGAGAGGGAGCTGGCCTCATACAGCCGGAGCCCCGTGAGCCAGTACCCGACGCCCTGGCTGCCGCGCGGCCAGCGCTCCAGGGGCGTGGCGAAGACCAAGTCCTCGAGCGCGTGGAAGTCCCCGGTGCGCTCCGCCACCTTCCTCTGCCCGAGCCAGGCGTGGGCGGCGCTGGCCTCGTCGGCCTGCGCGCGGGCGCTCTCCAGGAAGGACCGCTCCGCGGCGTGCAACATCCCCAGCTCCAGCAGGGCCTGACCCAGCCAGACCCCCGCCAGCGCGCGCTGCTCCGCGCTCCCCTCCTCCACCCGGGGCAGCAGGAGCGCTACCGCCTTCCTGGGCCGTCGAAGCTCCGACTCGGTGAGCCCCTCGGGCAGGGGCAGCGGCGGAGGAGCGGGAGGGACTGGCGCCCTGCGCTCGGTCGGCGTCGTCGGCGCGGCGCCACCCTCCGGCTGTACGTTCGGGGCGGTGGAGGCCCAGGTCTTCACCGCGGAGATGAGCGTCGGCGACGCCCCCGCGCCCTCCAGGCAGGCGATCAGCGCTGGCGCGTTGTCCCGTCCCCAGTCCTCCGAGCCCGCGATGGTCTCCACGATGATGGGCTCGGGCACGGCGAGCCGAGCCATCTTCATCACCTCGTCGCAATTGAGCGCGAGGGCCTGGGCGGAGAGCAGGAGGGCAAGGAGCATGGTCAGCCTCAGTCCTGATCGTAGCACCCGCGCCGCGATAGATCCCGACGATGCGCGCCCTCGCCCTCGGCCCCGCCGGTCCCGCCCTGGTCTCCCAGCCCTTCGCCCCTCGCCCCGGTGAGGCCAGCGTGCGCGTCACTCTGGCCGGGGTCTGCGCCACGGACCTGGAGCTGGTCCGCGGGTACATGGGCTATCAGGGCGTGCTGGGCCATGAATTCGTCGGCGTGGTCGAGGACGCGCCCGAGCCGGGCTGGGTCGGGCGCCGCGTGGTGGGCGAGATCAACGCGCCCTGTGGGGCCTGCGCGGCCTGCGCCGCCGGGGCGGGGAATCACTGCCCGCGGCGCACGGTGCTGGGGATCCTCGGGCGGGACGGGGCCTTCGCCGAGCAGGTCTCGCTGCCCCTGGCCAACCTCCACCCCGTGCCCGAGGGCGTGCCCGACGAGGCCGCCGTCTTCGTCGAGCCCCTGGCGGCGGCCTGCCGGATCCTGGAGCAGGTGCACGTCCGGCCCTCGGATCGGGTGGCGGTGCTGGGCCTGGGACGGCTAGGTCAGCTAGTCGCGAGGGTGCTCGCGCTGTGCGGCGCGAGCGTGACCGGTGTGGGGAGATCCGCTCAGAAGCGTACGTTGCTCCCAGGTACCATCGAGGCTGTCTCGCCGGAGCAGGCCGGCGGCCTCCCCCGCTTCGATCGCGTGGTGGACTGCACCGGGACCGCGGACGGCCTGGAGCTCGCCCGCCGCCTGCTGCGGCCCCAGGGCACCCTGGTGCTCAAGTCCACGGTCCACGACCTGGGGCGCGCCGACCCCACGGGCTGGGTGGTGGACGAGCTCACCATCCTGGGCTCCCGCTGCGGGCCCTTCGCCCCGGCGCTGCGCCTGCTGGCGGCGGGGCTGGTGGATCCTCGCCCGCTGATCACGGCGCGCCTGGGGCTGGAGGACGGGCTGGAGGCCCTGCGGCTGGCGGCGGAGCCCGGCAGCGTCAAGGTGCTGCTGAGGCCCTGATCGACCTCAGAACTGGAGCCCGACCCCGGCCTTGAAGGTCAGCATCTGGCCCACGCCCAGGGGCTCGTCTGGTACGCTGGTGAGCGCCCCCGCCCCCTCCGCCACGGCCAGCGGCAGGAGGACCAGGGTCCAGGGGATCTCCACGAAGCCGCGCCCGCGGCCGGCGGCCTCCATGGCCAGGCCCAGACCCAGCGTGGGCCCCAGGGCCACGCCGCCGGGCAGGGAGGGGTAGTCCACGCCGCCCACCTCGCTCTCGCCGTAGCCCGGGAAGAAGCGGAGGTTCAGACCGGCCAGCGCGTAGGGCTTGAAGGCGCCCGACGCGATGGGCAGGAAGCGCAGGCCCGGCTCCACCAGCCCGAGCATGGAGCGGCCGGGCACGAAGACCACGCGGTCGCTGTCCACGCGCTCGCCGCTCTCGGTCACCTCGTAGCCCACCACCTGCTCCTGGTGGGAGAGCTGCAGGCCCACGGAGAGGGTGGGCTCGGCCCAGGCGACGGGAGCATAGGCCAGGGTGAGCCCGAAGCTCGCGCCCGATCCGTTGCGCATGGTGGCGTACTGGTAGGTCCCGGTCTGCTCGCGCTCGCCGCTGTCCTCGGAGAAGGCCACCCGGGTGCTGTAGTAGCGGTCCAGGTCGCCGAAGGCCGCGCCGCCGTAGAGCTCCACGCTCAGGTGGCCGGTGCGGACGCGCTCGCGCTCGGAGAATTCCGCGGCGCTGAGGCCGCTCTCCTCGAAGCGGGCCTGATCCCAGGGCGGCAGGCCGAGCTCGGGGGCGGGCTCGGGGGCGGGCTCGGGCGGGGCGATGATGACCACGCGGGGAGGGGGTGGCTCCTGCGCGGGCGCGGGCGTAGGCGCGGGCGCGGGGAGCGGCTGGGGCCCGGCGGCCGGGGGGATGGTGCGCAGCAGCTCGGCGGCGCGCTCGACCACGCGCTGGCCCACGCCGAGCTCAGCCCCAGGGGCGAGCGTGAGCGAGAGCTCGTCGATGGGGCGGCTCTGGTTCCAGGCGTAATACCGGATCAGGATGGCGTAGCCCTCGGTCTGGGCGCCCACCAGGCCCACGATGGCCAGCCGCGCCTGCGGAAAGCGCATCCAGAGGTTCCCCGGGCAAGCCAGGTTCTCCGCGCAGCCGATGGCCCCGACCCCGGCGCGCCCCACCAGGATCTCCGGGTCGGCGAGGTCGAAGCCCGCGTTGTTCGCCGCCTGCACGACGGAGGCCGTCAGCTTCTCCGCCTCCGGCAGATCGCCGACCAGCGTGGGCGTGAGCTCCGGCACCAGCACGTCCTGTGCGAGCGCGTCCCCGAGCAGCAGCAGCGTGGAGAGGATCATCAGGGACAGCTTACCCTTCGCGACGCGCGCCGGGGGACCAGTCGTTGGCCGGGGCGTTGCGCGCCTCCAGGAAGCGGGCGAGCCGGTGGAAGTCGCTCTGGGCGCGGATGTAGCGGACCTCCGTGCGCAGCGTGCTCGGGTTCACCAGCGCGCTGAAGGGGACGAAGTGCAGGTCGAGCTGACCGGACACGCTCACCAGGTGCCCGTCGAGCCCCTCGGCGCAGAGCGCGCGCCAGGCCCCCACCCCGAGCTGGCTGCCCAGCATGACGTCGAAGGCGTGGGGCGGCGCGCAGCGGGACTCATAGCCTAACTGAACGCCGGTCAGCTTCTTGCGGCGCCCGGTGCGCGCCTGGTAGCGGTCGGCGACCAGGGCGGCCATCAGCTTGCCCAGATCGACCTTTCCCAGCGAGATGTGCCCGTGATCGTCGCGCCCAGGGTCGCCCAGGAGCTGCTCGGGCATGAGCTCGGCCAGGCCCTCCGCCAGCACCACCACCCCGTGGTGCTTGTCGTCCAGGCGCTCGCGGCTGGTGATCGCGTCCACGATGCGGTCGGCCAGCCGCACGGGATCGAGGCGCCTCCCCTTCCCCGGCGCGCTCTCCTCTACCTCCAGCAGGCTGTCGTCGATGTCCTCGCAGGCGATCACCAGATCGGCCTCGCCCGCGATGGCCACCCCGTACGAGAGCCAGCCCGCCTTGCGCCCCATGGTCTCCACGATGAACCAGGAGCTGGACGCGCTGGCGTCCGCCCGCAGGTTCTCCACCTCCTTGGCCATCACGTCCACCGCCGTGAAGAAGCCGAAGGTGAAGTCGATGCCATGGTAGTCATTGTCGATGGTCTTGGGGACGTGGACCACCCGCACCCGCGGCGCCTCGGGCGGGAGCGTCTTCTGCCAGGAGTAGAGCAGGTTCGCGGTCTTGAGCGTGTCGTCCCCGCCGATGGAGATGAGCGCGTCCACGCCCAGATCGACCAGCGCCGTGTACACGTTCTGGAGGCGCGCCGTCTTCTCCGGGCTCCGCAGGTCGTCCGCGGTCTCCACGCCCTTGCCCGGGTTGGCCCGGCTGGTCCCGATGAGGATGCCGCGCGTGTTGCGCAGGCCCCGCAGGTCCCGCTCCTGGAACACGCGGTAGTGCCGGTCGGGGATGAGCCGGTTGCTGATGGGGTGGTACTCCTGGAGGTTGGAGTACCCGTGGAAGAAGCCGATGCACTCGCGCCCGTCCTCGAGCAGCGAGATGCCGGCGGCGGAGATCACGGCGTTGGCGGCGGGTGCGGGCCCGCCGGCGAAGACGACGCCGACCCGGCGCGGGGGGGAGACGTTCACGGGGATTGGCCCTCGGCCTGCGATCTATCGCGCGCCGAGGGCCCCGTCCGCTACCAGCCGGTGCCGAGGATCAGGTAGGCCGCGCCGGCGTTGGTGCCGCCGGTGGGCTCGGAGATGGCGCCGATGAGCACGTCGCCGAGCCCGTCGCCGTCCACGTCGCCCGCCTCGGCCACCGTGGTCCCCGCCTTGTCGTTGGCCGCCTCGCCGAGGAAGCGCCCGTCGGCGGCGGAGAGGCTGATCGAGCCCGAGGGCGCGCCGTAGATGATGTAGGACGCGCCCGCCAGCGAGCCGCCCGTGTCATCGCCATAGGCGCCGATCAGCACCTCGTCGCGGCCGTCGCCGTTGGCGTCGGAGACCATGGTGGCGCGCACGCCGGAGTGGTCGCCCGCCGCGACGCCCGTGAACTTCACGTCCGCCGCGCTCAGGTTCGCGCTGCCCGTGATCGGCCCGTAGAGCAGGTAGGTCGCGCCGTTGCGGCTGCCGATGCTGTTCTCGTACACCGCGGAGACCAGCACGTCGTCGTAGCCGTCCCCGTCCACGTCGCCGTGGTCCTCCACCGTGTAGCCCGCCTGGTCGCCCGCGGTCTCGCCCGTGAGGATCGCGTCGGCGTCGCTCAGGTTCACCGTGCCCGTGGGCGTCCCGTAGACCAGGTAGGCGCGCCCCGCGTCCGCCAGCGAGCCGTCCCCGTCCGACAGGTAGGCGCCGACCATGAGGTCCGCGAGCCCGTCAGCGTCCACGTCACCCTCCGAGGCCACCCAGCGGCCCGAGCGGTCGTCCGCGGCCTCGCCGTAGAGGATCACGTCCGCCGCCGAGAGCGAGGCCGTCCCGGTGATCGGGCCGTAGCTGATGTAGGTGGCGCCCGCCTCCGAGGCCGCGCTGGAGTTGCCGTAGGCGCCGGTCACCACGTCCGGGGTGCCGTCCCCGTCGATGTCGCCCGCGCCGGAGAGCACGAAGCCCGCTACGTTCGTCGCGGCCTCGCCCGTGCGCTTCGCGTCCGCCGAGCCCAGCCCCAGCGCGCCCGTGACCGGGCCGCTCAGCAGGTAGTAGGCTCCCGCGCCCGTCCCCCCGGTGGCCTCGTCGCGCGCGCCCACCAGCAGATCGTCGAGGCCGTCGCCGTCCTGGTCCCCCGCCGCATGCACGGCGTAGCCCGCCTGATCCCCGTTGACCTCGCCGCTGAGCACGGCGTCGGCCCCCGTGGACAGGGCGGTGGTCCCGGTGCTGGGGCCGTAGACCACGTAGGCCGCGCCGGGCGAGGTGCCCGCGCTCTCCAGGGCCGTGGACGGGGCGCCGATGCCGATGTCCCCGTAGCCGTCGCCGTTCAGGTCGCCCACGCCGTGCAGGCCGCGGCTCGCGTCCGTGGTGGTGGCGTCGCCCGTGAACTTCGCGTCGGCGTCCGCCAGATCCGTGTCGCCCGTCACGCTGCAGTCCAGCGCGGAGTCGTCGCAGTTGTTGTCCACGCCGTCCTCGCAGACCTCCTCGGCCGCCGGGCTGACCAGCGCGTCCAGATCGTCGCAGTCCGAGCTGTCCGCCGTGAAGTACGTCGGCGCGTCGCAGGCCTGGACCGTGATCTTCGTCGCGCCGTAGCCGTCCTCGTCGTAGTCCAGGTACCAGGTGCTGGCGTCGCTGGCGTAGTCGTCGGTGCGGCCGTTGCAGTCGTCGTCCAGGTCGTTGCAGGTCTCCTCGCCGTCGGGCGAGACGGTGGCCAGCGTGTCGTCGCAGTCGTCGTCGTTGGCCGCGTAGCCCGTGGGCGCCTCGCAGGCGCTGGTCGAGCTGGCCGCGTCGCCGTAACCGTCGGCGTCAGCGTCGGCGTAGAAGGTGCCCATGTCGGCGGCCTCCTCGTCGACCTCCTCGTCGCAGTCGTTGTCGCGGTCGTCGCAGACCTCGCTGGCGCCGGGGTAGGAGCCCTCGTCCTTGTCGTTGCAGTCGTCCTCGTTGTCCACGTACCAGAGCTCGTTGGGGTTCTCGCAGGCCGTCACCTGGATCTTGCGCCCGCCGTAGGTGTCGCCGTCGTAGTCCAGCGACCAGAGCGTGGCGTCGGAGGGGTCGTTGTCCACCAGATCGTCGCAGTTGTCGTCGAGGTCGTTGCAGGTCTCGGTGGCGCCGGGGTTGATGCTGGCGTCGCCGTCATCGCAGTCCTCGGCGCCCGCGTAGCCGTCGCCGTCCAGGTCCTCGGGGCAGTCGTCGTTGGCCGAGCCGGGCGTGCCCAGGTCTCCGAGCCCGTAGCTCGTGGCGCCCGCGCACCACGCGCTGCTGCTGTCGTTGGCGTCCGCGTCCATGCTCTCCGGGTCCAGCGACCAGGAGGAGCCCGAGGTGAGCCCGGTGCTGCGGGTCCAGCTCATCTCGTCCAGATCCTCGGTCCCGCTGTTGATCACGATCTCGTCGGCGGGGTTGTCGAAGCGGAAGGTGCTGCGCACCCAGGTCATGTCCACCGTGGGCAGCCCGCCGTTGACCGAGGTGGAGCTCTTGACCGCCAGCAGCACGTAGTCCCCGGGCTCGGCGATGAAGTCGCTGGCCAGGGTGTAGACGTCGGTGCCCTTGTCCTTGAGCACGAGCCCGTAGAGGTTCACCTCCATGCCCGAGGCGTTGTAGATCTCGAACCACTCGCCCACGGCGTCGTCCACCTTGGTGGGGTCGATCAGCACCTCGGTGAGCAGCAGGTCGCCGCGGGTGAGCTCGCTCACGCCCGCGGCCGTGATCCCGCAGTCGTCGTTGTCATCGCCCGGCGTGCCCAGGTCACCCGAGCCGTAGGGCGTGCTCGCGTCACACCAGTAGTAGGCGCGGTCGTTCTTCTCGCCGTCGATGTGGCCGACGTCCAGGTTGAAGGCCACGCCCGAGGTGCTGGCGCCGAAGCCGGTCGTCGCCCCCCACTTGAAGCTGTCGATGACCGTGCTGCCATAGCTCAGGTAGATCTCGTCCGCGGCGTTGTCGAAGCGGAACTTCGAGCGCGTGTACACCGCGTCCACTACCGGGATGCCGCCGTTGAGCGTGCTGTCGGAGTTCACCCCCAGCACGATCTTCTCCCCAGCCGCCACGACCACCGAGCTCGAGATCGTGTACGTGTCCACCCCGTCGTCCGAGAGCTCGAGCCCGTTGAGGTCCACGTCGTCGCCCGCGGCGTTGTAGATCTCGAAGTACTCGCCCCGCGAGTCGTCTACCTTCGACGGGTCGGCCATGACCTCCGTGATGACGAGGTCACCCTCGATGAGCTCGGAGACGGAGAGCGTCGCGGCGCGGGCGGGGCTGGCCCCCACGAGCAGCGCGAGCGCGAGCGCGGCGCGGGCAGAGTTGGAGCCAGCAGGAGCGGAGATCCTGGAGATGTTGCGCATACGGGTACCTCGAGCGATGGGCCTGGGACGGGCAGGAACCCATTCTAGCGGCCCCCGCTGCTCCCGGGCGCCCCGCTTCGTCAAGGTTCCGTCAAGCGGCGCGCTTGTCTGGCTCCGGGGCGCGCTTTCGCGAGATCCGCACCCGACCCTCCGCTCAGGCGGTTGACAGCCCGCGGAAGGGCCCATAAGAGGCCCGGCGAAGCCGAGATAGCTCAGTCGGTAGAGCAGCTGATTCGTAATCAGCAGGTCGTGGGTTCAAGTCCCATTCTCGGCTCCACTTCCTCTATCATGCACCGATGCAGACGCTCCTCACCCTCGCGAGCCGCATCGACCGCACCCAGACCCGGCTCGGCGAGGCCCTGAGCTGGCTGACGCCGCTCATGGCGCTCCTGGCGGCGCTCAACGCGGTGCTGCGCTATCTCGGGCGTTACACCGGCCAGAACCTCACCAGCACGGCCCTGCTGGAGAGCCAGTGGTACCTGTTCAGCGTGGTCTTCCTGCTGGGGGCGGGATGGGCGCTGGCGACCGAGCGCCACGTCCGGGTGGACGTGCTCTACGGGCGGCTGGGGCCGCGCGCGCGGGCCGCGGTGGATCTGGTGGGCACGCTGCTGCTGCTGGGGCCCTTCCTCGGCGTGGCGGCCTGGGTGAGCTTCCCCTCGGTGGCGGAGAGCTGGCGCCTGCTGGAGCAGAGCCCGGACCCGGGCGGGCTGCCCCGCTGGCCGCTGAAGGCCCTGCTGCTGATCGCGTTGTACCTGCTCATCGCGCAGGGCGTCTCCCAGCTCGTCCGCGCCATCGGCGTGCTGAGCGGGCGCGTGGTGCCGGAGCGGAGCCCGCACGCCAGCATCGACAGTCTGTGGCCCGCCGCTCTGCTCGCCCTCCTGGGGCTGGGCAGCGTGGCCCTCGCCTTCGTGCCCGGCGTGCCCGACATGGACGTGGGGCCCGTCCTCTTCGTCGTCAGCCTGGCGATGATCTTCGTGGGCTACCCCGTCGCGTTCACGCTGGGCGGCGTGGCCGTGCTCTTCGCCCTGGTGGGCGTTCAGCACTGGCTCTTCGACTGGACCCTGCTCCTGGCCCTGCCCCAGCGCGCCTACGGGATCATGGGCAACCAGGTGCTGCTGAGCGTGCCCTTCTTCATCCTCATGGGCACGCTGCTGGAGCGCAGCCGCCTGGCCGAGGACCTGCTGACCACCATCGGGCAGCTCTTCGGTCCGGTGCGCGGCGGGCTCGCGCTGGGCGTGGTGCTGGTGGGCACCCTGCTGGCGGCGGCGACCGGGGTGGTGGGCGCAAGCGTGGTGGCCATGGGCATGATCTCGCTGCCCGTGATGCTGCGCTACGGCTACTCCCCTTCCCTCTCCGCCGGCGTCATCGCGGCCAGCGGCACGCTCGGGCAGATCATCCCGCCCAGCGTCGTGCTGGTGGTGCTGGGCGACCAGATGGGCGTGAGCGTGGGCGACCTCTTCGTGGGCGCGCTGATCCCGGGCTTGCTCCTGGCGGGCCTCTTCGCCGTCTACGTGGGCGTGGTGGCCTGGCTGCGGCCCGAGCTCGCCCCCGCTCTTCCCCCTGAGGCCCTCCCCGCCAGCCGGCGCGAGCTGGCCGGCAACGTCGTGCGGGTCATGATGCCGCCCCTCGTCCTCATCCTGCTGGTGCTGGGGAGCATCTTCGCCGGGGTCGCCACCCCCACCGAGGCCGGCGCCATGGGGGCCGTCGGCGCGATGGCCCTGGCCTGGCGGGCCGGGCGCCTGGACCGGGAGACCCTGCGCGCCGCCGCCCAGAGCGCCGCCGGGCTCAGCGTGATGGTCATGTTCCTGCTCATCGGATCCACCGCGTTCGCGCTCGTCTTCCGCGGCCTCTACGGCGACTTCTGGATCGAGGCCCTGCTGACCGATCTGCCCGGCGGGGCGCTGGGGCTGGTGCTGGTGGCCAACCTCGCCTTCTTCGTGCTGGGCTGCTTCATCGACTTCTTCGAGATCGCCTTCATCCTCCTGCCTCTGCTGCTGCCCGCCGCGCGCGTCCTGGGCGTGGACCTGGTCTGGTTCGGCGTGCTGTTGGGCATGAACCTGCAGACCAGCTTTCTGACGCCGCCGTTCGGGTTCTCGCTCTTCTACCTGCGCGGCGTCGCGCCCCCGAGCCTCAGCACCGGGCAGATCTACCGGGGGGTGGTGCCCTTCATCGTGATGCAGATCATCATGGTGGCGGCGCTGCTGCTGTTCCCGGGGCTGGTGCGGCACTGACTAGATAGTCTAGCCACTCACGAAGCGCGCAGGGTTACTCGGCGAGGGCGTGAGTGAGGAGCTCACCGCCACCGAGGAGGAGGTAGGCGGCGCCGCCGGCGTAGGCGCCCTCGCCGTCGCGGTAGGCGCCAATGAGCAGGTCGGTTCGCCCGTCGGCGTTGGTGTCGCCGAGGTTGGCCAGGGACTTCCCCGCGGAGTTGTCGAGGGTGCTGTCGTAGAGCCTGGTCTCGGCGTCCGTGAGGCTCTGGGCACCGCTGATGGGCCCGAAGATGAGGTAGGCGACGCCACCATCGGAGCTCGCGGGGGTCTCGGCTTTGGGCGCGCCGATGAGGAGGTCGTCGTACCCGTCTTCGTCCTGGTCGCCCGCGGAGGAGAGGGCGTATCCTGCGTAGTCACTCGTGGCCTCTCCGGTGAAGCTGGCGTCGGCGAGGGTGAGCGGCTGGTTGCCCGTGACGGGCCCGAGCTCGAGCCAGATCTTGCCTTTCCGGTCGTCATTGTCGGGTGAGCCGATGAGGATGTCGGGGTAGCCGTCGGCATTGGTGTCGCCAGCGACGGTGAGCGACTCGCCGGCTCTGTCGTCCCAGTATTCACCGCTTCTCCGACCGTCGGCGTCGGACAGGGCGCCGTCACCGGTCATGGGGCCCAGAACGACGTAGACCGCTCCCGCTCCCGTGCCACGTTCGCACTGGTTTGGCGCCGCCAGCAGAATGTCGTTCCAGCCATCCCCATCGAGGTCGCCAGCCTCAGCGATGTTGGAGCCTGCGGCGTCTCCGCCGTCCTCACCGTGCCAGCGTGCAGTGGCGATGTCGGGGAGAGCGCTCCTGCCTGAGGCTGGGCCCAGCACGACATAGACGGCTCCGACGCTCGTGCCTGCGTCCTCTCCACCTTCATCCTCGGTGTCCTCGTCTCCACCGCAGTAGCCAAGCGAGCTCTCGACGCCGTACTCAGTGGCTCCAACGACACCGACCAGGAAATCTTCGAAGCCATCCTCGTTGATGTCCTTCCCCCAGGCGAGCCCGCCACCAGCAAGCCCCTCGTCAGGATCCCCACGTATCCCGGCATCTGCGACGTTGAGGTCCAGATCTTCGAGGACAGGGCCTTCAACGAGCCAGACCCATCCCGTGTAGTCATCTTCGGCGAATGGTGTCCCGATGAGGAGATCCGCATACCCATCGCCGATCATGTCTCCACCGCCAGTAAGGGGAGATGTGCTGGTAGAGAGGCCTACGCCCTCCACGTCGTCGACCTCTACCCGCACGCGGCCTGCGGCCTCGTCGACTCGATAGGTCCCTTCAATGTAACTGTGAATGACAACCACTTCACTCGGGTCACCATAGGTCTCTACGGCAATGTCGTAGAGACCATCGCCGTTGTTGTCGCCCGCCGCGGAGATCACGAGCCCAACCCCATCGCCTTCCTCTGCACCCAGGATCTTCGCGTCAGCATCTTCGAGTCCCCAGGCTGTGTCCACACTGCCCGACTCGATGGGATCGGTTCCCGAGTCGTCGGGATCTGTGTCACCAGACTCTTCCGTGTCAGCAGCCCACCCGGTGTGAGAGTCTATGGGTATGGCTGTATCTTCCGAGTCAGTTGACTTGCTCGTGTCGATTGCAGGGTTAGTGTCGCTCGAGTCCAACGCAGTGTCTGGCTCGAACTTGGACGGGAGCGGGCAGGCAGAGAGTGTGATGGCCATTCCCGTCACGTAATGGACCTTCAGGAATTTTAGAGTCATCACACATACTCCAGGGCGCCGATATCGGGTGCCGTGCTGGTCTCCCCGTCCAGATCTGGACCGAGCGGGATGACCGTTCCTGTGTCGTAATGGTAAATTGCTTCTGCCTCCCCTACCGTTGTGGATGCGGAATCAACCAGCGGTGAGGATGCAGAAGTGGGCGTATAGTCCCAGGTGTGCACGCCTGTTGCGCTGGTCACATCGAGTGAGGAGAGCGCGCTCAACTCAGAGGTTATGGAGTTGCTCAGATTGTCACCCGGCTCTGTACTACCATACGATGTCTCAGCAGGGTCAAAGGTGCCCTCGTCCGCCAGATACAGGTCCGCCAACAACAACGGCTGCATCCCCGAGGCTTCAATGCCCAACGTTCCGCTGTCTTGGGCGTCCTCCACGGTGAGCCACTCGAATTCGCTATCTGGCATGATTCGCGCACGGATCACCCTCTCCGACTTGTCATCTTCGGAGCGCTCCCACCCCAGGTAGCAGTTGTAGTCTGATCCAAAGTTCGATGTCCCGGTGCTCAGATCGATGTTGCCGCTCCAGTTGATCTGGAGCGAGTTTCCATCGTCTTCGTCATATTCAGCTCCAATCCCATTCCGCGCGATCAGGTTGTTGTAGAGGTAGACATGGTCCAGGACCGTCGTCGCCTCATCATCGAGAACCAGTACACCGTTCAACAGATTGTGCGCGATCGTGTTGTTGACGATCCAGACCTGGCTGATCAGATGATCCGCATCCTCACTCTTGACGGCGATCCCCTGCTCCTGGTTCAGGTAGATCAGGTTGCGGTAGATGTACACACCCGTCGTGTCCTCGTCGCCATGGGCCGGGTGACTGTTCCCCTGGTTCGTCACAAGGATGCCCTTGGCGTTCAAGAAGATGCGGTTGTTGTAGATGTGGATGTTCACCGACCCGTCGCTGATGTTGATCCCGGCACGCTCCCCGACGGTGTGGCCGAAGATGATGTTGTCGCGGATCACCGTGACGTCTGCGCTGGTGCTCGTTCGGCTTCGCACCCCCTTGAAGTCGATACCATCCTCAGCGAAGGCGTCCTCACCGTCCTCGATGACGTCGGCGCTCGGCAGCGCGGTGAGAGGGTCGTAGTACTGCTCCTCATAACCAAACCCCTGGTCCAGGCAGCTCACGCCTGGGTCCGCGCAGCCTTGCAGCAGCGTGTACCCGCCCGAGCAGTAGGCGCTGTCGGTCGTGATGACGGTCTTGTTGGTGTTGGAGGTGTAGCAGTACTTGTTGTGCCGCCCGATGACGTTGCCCTCGATCAGGTGTCCCGAGGAGGGGACCTGCGCCACGATCCCGTCTACCCCTCGGGTGTCGTCCCCGGTCATGGTGTTGTTGCTGATGGTGCAGTTGGTGGCCATGAAGTTCAGGGCCAGGTCCGCGCCGCGGGTGTCGTAGCCGTTGGACGTGAACGTGCAGTCTTCCACCCTGATCTGATCGGGGTACAGTCCGCCGGCGGCGATCGCGGTGCATGCGTCGGCGTAGGACGGTGCCGCTCCTGTCGAGTCCGTCTCTTCCTTGATGTACCAGTCCGTGTCCTTCTCGTCCACGCCGATGGCCAGCCCGACGATGCCGTTGTCCTGCAGCGTCAGCCCCGAGTACAGATGATCGTAACAGGCCCCGCGCACGTCGATCGCGGTCCCGAATCCGCGCACCTCCAGGTCCGTGACGCCCAGATAGCAGCAGTCCAGGACCAGGATCCCGATGCGCCTGTCATCGTACTGCGGCTCTTCCCCTGCCATCCCGTCGATGACGGGCAAGGCGAGACTCGCGTCCCCGTAGCTGCTCAACAGCACGCGCGCGCTCCTCGCCTCGTCGTCGGTCCGGCTCACGCCCTTCAGATCCTGTAACGTCAGCGCCGCGTAGTCTCCGCGCTCGCCCTCGGTCAGAGAGGACCAGTCCGACACATAGGTGACGGGAGCCTCCTCCCCGGCGCTCTCCCAGGCCAGCTCCGCCTCCTCCTCCTCCGTGCCGTCCCAGGTCTCGCCACGCTTCAGGTAGACGTAGGCCCGCCTCAGGCAGGTGGTGTCGGCGCTGGCGAGCAGACTGCCATAGACGCCGTTGGCCAGCCAGTCCTCCACCCGGCGGAGGGTCTTCCAGGGCCGCAGCGTCATCCGGTAGCGGCCCGCGTCGCTGTCCATCTCCAGTTGCAGGCCGCCCGAGTCCATGTCGTCCCCGCTGGTCCGGTCCACATAGCGCGCCGGGCAGAGCCGGACGGTGGCGCAGCCGCAGGCGTTGTCGCTGAGGGCACGGCCACCGGTGGGGAGCGTGTCTGGAAGCTCCGGGGTGCGTGCGGGGGCCTGGAGCCCGATCCGCGCCCGCCGCCGCTCGAGGCGGTCGACCCTGGCCTGGATGGCGCGCTCCTGGCGGAGCAGGGCCTGGAGCGCCCACCAGGCGTCCTCCTCGACGTCTACTGTCTGATCCTGGAGACTCCAAAGCTCCGGGAGCTGGTCGCCGAGGGCGCGGGCGAGCCAGGTCCCGTCCAGGGCGCGCACCTGGGGGGGACGACGTGGTCGGGGCCGGTCACAGCCACAGGCGTCGTCCTGACCTTCGCGCCGCGCGGTGTTCGCCGCGCGGATGTCGTCGATGCGCAGCGGCTCGCGCTCGATCCCACGCGGGCGCGCGGCGAACCAGCGCGAGCCCTGCCGGCCGCAGTGCTCCAGTCCGAAGCGCAGCTGCGCGGGGCGGCGCACGGCCTAGCCCCGGGCCAGGATGGCGAGGGTGACCGTCGCCTGCCCTGTCAGCGTCCCCGAGATCCGCCAGCGGAGCCAGCGGAGGATCTGAGACTTCATCGCGCTCTGCGTCCCCGTCGCGTCCAGCGGAATCTCGATGGCTGGGTCGAAGCCGACGAAAGCCTCGTCCTCGTTCTGGATCGCGTGCTCCAGCACCAGCACCGGCGCCTCGCCCGCGCCGGCCTCGTGTACGGTCAGCACGACGCCCAGGGTCGTGTACGCCCCCAGGTCCACGCTCTCGTCTGGCGAGAGCGCGTCCCCGTCGCGGAGGGTGGCTCTGTCCAGCAGCACTGCGCTGAGCACGGTCATGGCGCCCTCCTCAGGCCCACAGCCGGATGGCCGCGGTGATGGAGAGGGTCCCGACCTCCTTGGCGCCGCCGTCGTTGACCTCGACCCGGAAGCGGATCATCAGGCCCAGGTCGCCGCGCGTGCTGTAGGCGCTGGAGAGCTTGTAGCCGGTCGTGGTCTGCGCGGAGAGGATATCGGCCGAGAACGCCGTCCAGGTCTCGCCGTCGTAGCTCCGCTCCGCCGTGACCTTGTAGCCAAAGTTCGTGCTGAAGGCGCGCCCCAGGGCGTGGACGACGATGTCCTGGATGTGCGGCCCGAGACCGTCCAGCACCGGGCCGATGGGCCTGCCGACATAGGTGGCGCCCGCCCCTGTCGTGGTAAACGTCTCTTCTTCGCACAGCACGAGGATCACGACGCGATCATCGCCGGAGAAGCTGGGGACTACACCCCCCCCCACGTCTCGACGAGCGCCTCACCGACTGAGAGATCATCTTCGGCATCGTGGGCTCCTGGCAGCTCATGGCTGACTCCAACGTCACCGGCAGTGGTGACCTCATCATCGTGGACCCGTGCGTGGCGGAGCGCCAGTCAAGAAACGGTCAAGGCGACGAGGATGTGCGTTGACCAGCGCAGCCCTTAAACTAATAAAACTAGCCCCCCACGAAGCGCGCGTAGCTCAGCTCCGGCCCCGCGCTCCAGGCCCGCTGCGCCGCGCGGAAGCTCCGCCAGTGCTCGTAGACCTCGCGGTAGCCCGGGTCGCTCGCCGCCGTGTCGGAGAGCAGGGCCTCGCTGGCCTCCTGCGCCGCCTTCATCAGATCCTCGGGGAAGGGGTGCATCTTCACCCCCTGCGCCAGCAGGCGCTGGAGGGCGGGCGGGTTGAGCGCGTCGTAGCGGGCCAGCATCCAGCCGGAGACCTCCAGGCAGGCGGCGCGGAACATCTCGCGGTAGGCGGCGGGCAGGGCGTCCCAGGCGGCGCGGCCCACGTAGATGGACAGGCTGGGGCCCGGCTCCCACCAGCCCGGGTAGTAGTAGTGCGGCGCCACCTTGTAGAAGCCCAGCTTCTCGTCGTCGTGCGGCCCCACCCACTCCGTCGCGTCGATGGCCCCCAGCTCCAGCGCCGTGTAGATGTCGCCGCCGGCGATGTTCTGCACGCTCACGCCCAGCGCCGCCATCACCTTGCCACCCATGCCGGGGATGCGCATGCGCCGGCCCACCAGGCTCGCGAGCTCGGGCAGCTCCTCCTTGAACCAGCCCCCCATCTGGGCGCCCGTGTTCCCCGCGGGGAAGCTCTGCACCCCGAAGTCGGCGAAGCGCTTGTTCAGGAGCTCGAGCCCGCCGCCCTCCAGGAGCCAGGCGCTCTTCTGGCGGGCGGTCATGTCGAAGGGCACGCAGGCGTCAAACGCAAGCGCCGGGTTCTTGCCGATGTAGTAGTAGGACGCGCTCTGGCCGCATTCCACGCTCGCGTCCTGCACGGCGTCCAGCACGTTCAGCGCGGGGACCAGCTCGCCCGCGGGGTAGACCTTGATGGCGAAGTTCCCGTCGCTCATCTCACCCACGCGCTGCGCCACGCGCTCGGCCCCGCCGAAGAGCGTGTCCAGCGAGCGCGGGAAGCTGGACGCCATGCGCCACTGGACGCGGCGCCCGGTGATGCCACCCACCCCCTCGGGGCGGGCGCGGGGCTTGGGGCCCTCGCAGGAGGCGAGCGCGAGGCCGGCGGAGAGACCGAGGAAGCTGCGGCGGTTCATGCGCGCAGGATAGCGCGGGCGGGCGTTTTTTGCTGCCGGCCTCCAGCGCGTGGAACCCCGCGCGGGTAGCGTGGTCAGGATGTCCATGCTCCTGCTCGCCCTGCTCTCCTGCGCCGCGCCCGTCGAGGTCGAGCGCGCGGCCCTGGAGAGCGCGTTCGTGGACGGCATCCCGCACGTCCGGCAAAAGCCCGACTTCTGCGGGGAGGCCTGCCTGGCGATGGCGATGGCGGGCCGCGGGCACCCGGTGGACCAGGACGCGGTCTTCGACAGCAGCGGGCTCGACCCCGCGCTGGGGCGGGGCGTCTACGCTAAAGAGCTGGTGGTGGCGGCCCGCGCGCTCGGCTTCGAGCCGGGCCCGGTGTGGCGCTCCTACCCCGAGGGCGACGCGCGGACCCCCGAGGACGAGCTGGCGGCGATGGTGGCGGACCTGCGTGAGGGCGTGCCCAGCGTGGTGTGCATGCACTTCGACGAGCGCCCGGACACCACCGAGCACTTCCGGCTGGTGACCGGCTACGACGCCGCCACGGACGAGATCCGCTACCACGACCCCGCCCTGGACCGGGGGGCCGACCTCCGCATGAGCCGCGCGCGCTTCCTGGCCCTCTGGCCGCTGCGCAAGGACGAGGACACCCTCACCCTCATCCGGCTCGCCCTGCGCCCGGTGAAGCTCGAAGCACCCCAGCCACGCGCCGGGGTGACGCCCGCCGAGCTCGCCCAGGCCGTGCACGCCGCCCGCGAGAAGATCGGCGAGGAGGCCGGCTTCACCGTCGTCGTGCAGTCCCCCTGGGTGGTCGTGGGCGACGGCACCCCGGAGAGCGTGGCCTGGCGGGCGAGAGAGACCGTGGCCTGGTCCACCGCGCAGCTCCGCGAGCAGTATTTCCCCACCGAGCTCGAGGAGCCCTGGACCATCTGGCTCTTCTCCACCGACGAGAGCTACACCGATCACGCGGTCGCTTACTTTGGGCACTTCCCCGACACGCCCTATGGCTACGCCTATGGTGAAGAGAGGGCGTTGGTGATGAACATCGGGACGGGGGGCGGCACCCTGGTCCACGAGATGGTCCACCCTTACATCGCGGCCAATTTTCCAGGCTGCCCGCCCTGGATCAACGAGGGCCTCGCCTCGTTGTATGAGCACGTCGGCCCGCGCGAGGGCCGGATCTGGGGCTTCACCAACTGGCGCCTGCCCGGTCTGAAGCGCGCCATCCAGAACGGGAACCTGCCCAGCCTGCGCTGGCTCACCGAGGCCAACGCCGAGAGCTTCTACGGGGACGAGGCCAGCGGCACCCTCTACGCGATGAGCCGCTACCTCATGCAGCACCTCCAGGAAAGGGGCGTGCTCCGGGCCTTCATGGCCCGCTACGCCGAGACCCGCGCCCAGGACCTCTCGGGGTACACGGCGCTCCTGGAGACCTTGCAGGTCAAGGACGTGCCCGCGTTCACGGCCGAGTGGGAGCGTTGGGTCCTGGCGCTGCGTTGGCCCGAGCAGGGCTGAGCGCGCTCAGGCCAGCGCCCAGCCGATCTCCCCGCCCGCGCGCAGGGGCACGAGCACGTCGTCCCCGAAGGGCAGGGCCTCTGGCACCCGCCAGGGGCGCCGCTCCAGGGTGATGGTGTCCTCGTTGGGCGCGAGCCCGTAGAAGGCGGGACCGGCGAGGCTGGCGAAGCCCTCCAGGCGATCCAGCGCGCCGGCCGCCTCGAAGGCCTCGGCGTAGAGCTCGATCCCGGCGTGCGCGGTGTACATGCCGGCGCAGCCGCAGGCCGCCTCCTTGGTCGCACGCGAATGGGGAGCGCTGTCCGTGCCCAGGAAGAAGCGTGGGTCGCCCGAGATCGCCGCGCCCACGAGCGCCGCGCGGTGGCGCTCGCGCTTCAGCACGGGCAGGCAGTAGTGGTGCGGCCGGATCCCGCCCTGAAAGAGCGCGTTGCGGCTCATCAGCAGGTGGTGGGCGGTGATCGTCGCGCCCACGTGGGGGCCGGACGCGCGCACGAAGGCCACGGCCTCCGCCGTCGTGACGTGCTCGAAGACCACGCGCAGCCCCGGCAGGCGTGAGACGAGCGGCCCGAGGACGGCCTCGATGAAGACCGCCTCCCGGTCGAAGACGTCCACCTCCGGGTCGGTGACCTCCCCGTGAACCAGGAGGGGCATCCCGGTCTCGGCCATGGCCTGAAGCGCCCCCTCGCAGCGGGAGAGCGACGTCACGCCCGCGTCCGAATTCGTGGTGGCGCCGGCCGGGTAGAGCTTGATCCCATGGATGAAGCCGCTCTCTCGGGCCGCATGCACCTCCTCCGGCGCGGTGTTGTCGGTGAGATAGAGCGTCATCAGCGGCTCGAAGCGCGTCCCCGCCGGAAGGGCCGCCAGGATCCGCTCCCGGTAGGCCCGCGCCGCCGCCACGGTGGTCACGGGTGGGCGCAGGTTCGGCATGACGATGGCGCGCCCGAAGCGACGGGCCGTGTCGGGCAGCACGGCGAAGAGCGCCGCGCCGTCGCGCAGGTGCAGGTGCCAGTCGTCGGGTCGGCGCAGCGTCAGGCGATCCATGGGGAGCTCTCCGGGGGCGAGCTCTATCCCGCGCGGCGCCCGGGCGCGCTCAGCTCGCCGGGGAGCCGTTGACGAAGGCCAGGAACCCCCCCACCGTCGCCAGATGGGGGAGGTCCTGCTCGCTCAGGCTGACGCCGAAGCGCTGGTTCAGGTCGAGCTGAATGGCCAGGAGCGCCATGGAGCCGATTCCCAGGCTCTCCAGCGAGAGGTTTGGATCGTCCGTGATCATCGACGGGGCCACGCCGCCGTGGTGGACCAGGATCTCCTTGAGGTCCTCAAACGTGAAGCGCTGGGTCATGTTGCCTCCGATCCAGTGGGGGTTGTAGCGAGCTGGGCGCGAAGCTGGCGGCGCAGGATCTTCCCCGCGGGCGAGCGGGGGATGGTTTCGAGCACAGTGTAGGCGCGCGGGCGGTGGTCGGCGGGGACGCGCGCGTGCAGCCATTCGGCTAGTTGATCTAGCTCAATGGGCTGGACCAGCGCCACGAAGGCATGCGGCACCTCTCCCAGGAAGGCGTCCGGCGCGCCGATCACCGCCGCGTCCGCCACCGCCGGGTGCGCGCGGAGGGCCTGCTCCAGGGTGGCCGGCGCGACCGCGGCCCCACCCACCTTGATGAGCTCCTTGAGGCGGTCCACGACGTGCAGGCGCCCGAGCTCGTCCACGCGCCCCAGGTCGCCCGAGTGGAGCCAGCCGTCCGCGTCGATGAGGCGGGCGCTCTCCTCGGGCCGGTCCAGGTAGCCGCGGGTGACCGTGGGGCCGCGCACCAGGATCTCCCCGACCTCACCGGGAGGGAGGTCCAGCCCCGTCAAGGGATCCACGATCCGACACGCACAGCAGGGCAGCGGCTCGCCCACCGTCCCCAGGTGGCGCCCGCCCTCGAAGTCGTGGACGACGTGGGTGGCCAGGGCCTCGGAGAGCCCGTAGCCGTCCACCACGTAGCAGCCGAGGCGGTCGGCGCAGGCTCTCCCCAGCTCGGCCGGGAGCGGCGCGGCCCCGCTGATCACGCCGCGCAGCGCGGACAGATCGTGCGCCTCCACCGCCGGGTGGCGGGCGAGCGCATGAACCAGGGGCGGCACGAGGTGGGCCACCGTCACCCGCTGCTCAGAGAGCGCCGAGAGGAAGCCCGAGAGCTCGAAGCGCATCAGCGTGGCGACCTTCGCGCCGATGCGCGTGGGCAGGAGCATGCCCACCGTCGCTCCGTAGACGTGTGTGAACGGAAGCAGGCCCAGGAAGGTGTCGGCCTCCGTGAACTGCCCGAGGGCCTCGATCTGCGCCACGCCCGCGACCAGGTTGCGGTGCGTGATCATCACCGGCTTGGGCAGGCCCTCCGTGCCGCTGGACAGGGTGAGCGCGGCCAGATCGGTCGCGGGGTCCACCTCCACTTGTTGTATGGGCTCCGCCAGCAGGGACAGGAAGGGCCGGGCGCCGGGCGTGTCCCCCACCCCGATCAGCTCGAGCCCGGTCCGGGACGCCTCCGCCGCCAGCGGCCCCGCGCTCACGATGAAGCGCGCGCGCACCGCCCGGACCTGCTCCACCAGCGCCTCGCCCATCAGCAGCGGCGAGAGCAGGGCGCTCACCCCGCCGGCCAGGGCGATGGAGTGGAAGATGGCGGGATACTCCGGGATGTTCGGCAGGTAGATCGCGACGACCTCGCCCTTCTGGAGCCCCAGCGCGCGCCAGCCGCCCGCCGCCATCGCCGTCCCGAAGGCGAGCTGCAGGTAGCTCACGCTGCGCCCGCTCGCGGCGTCCACGAAGGCCGGTCGGTCGCCGAGCTCCGCGGCCCGGTGGAGGACGTAGGGGCTGATCGCGAGATCGGGGATCTCGGGCGGGGGGACGGGGCTCCGGTAGATCACGCGGACCTCCTGTGCGGCAGGCAGAGCCGGGCCAGGGTGGGCAGGCTGGCCTCCGCGGCCTGGCGCCCCGCGTCGAGGAAGGCGTCGGCGCGGTGGAAGTCCTTCCAGGTGGACGGCCCGAAGCGCGGCGTGACGCAGACGTCGGCGCGCGCGGCCTCGCGGGTGCTGACCTCGGTGTGGGTGAGCTCCATCGCCTCCAGGAGCACGTCCAGCGCGCTGGTCCCGCGCGGCGGGGCCGGGCTGGTCTCCCCCGGCCAGGAGGGCAGGATCTCCCGGCTCATGAGGTTCACGGAGACCGTGACGTCGGCCAGCGGCTCCACCGCCCGGGTGGGCACCGGCACCAGGGCGAGCCCGTCCACCAGCCGCCGCTCGCCCCGGCGAACGGGCGGGGCCATCCCGGGGAGGGCGGTGGTCGCCAGCAGGGCCTCCCAGACCGGGCCGTCCGAGAGCGGGGCCGGCTCGCCCGCGTCCAGGTCGGTGGTCATCACCACCAGCGGGAGCGCGAGATCGGAGAAGTCCCGGTCCTCCGTCAGCTCGCGCAGGAGCCGGGTCCACAGCGCCATGGCCGGCGAGCTGGGGCCCAGCGAGAGCCGGAAGAAGGCGCTCACGTGGTCCGGCGTGAACAGGCGGCGCAGGGTCTCCTCCAGCGCGCCCGCGTCCATGCCCATCGCCACGCATGCGCCCACCACGCCGCCGATGCTGCTGCCCGCCACGGCGTCCGGCCGGTAGCCCGCCGACTCCAGCGCGCGCAGGGCGCCGACGTGCGCGTAGCCCCGCGCGCCCCCGGCCCCCAGCGCCAGCCCCAGCCGCGCCCGCGCCAGGTAGCGGCCCAGGCCAGGATCCTCGTGCTCCGCGGCCGCGATCCGCGCGCGGGCCCCCAGGCGGGCCGAGAGCGCCTCCCGGTCCTCCTCCCCCACCAGCAGCGCGGCGCGATCGACGTGCTCCAGCACGCCGTCCAGGGCGGGATCCTCGGGCGTGAGGATCGCCAGGACGTCGCCGAGCTCCGCCGCGTCCAGCAGGCTGGACAGCGAGGCCCCCCGCCGCCGGTCGCCGATGAGCAGCGGCGCCCCGCGCGCGGCCTGCGCCGCCCTGATCACCGCCTCCGCCCTCGCCTCCTGGCCCGGACCCACTACCAGGACCGCGGCGTGCGTCCGGGGCCGCAGCGTCCGCCGGTTCGCCTGCACCAGGCGCTCGCGCAGCAGCCGGAGGAGGTTGTCGTAGAGCCCCGGCGCGCGGGCCAGCAGCTCGCGGAGGTCTCCCCGCTCCAGCTCCAGCGCCACCGTGGGCGCCACCGCCGTCACCGTGGCCGAGCGCGGCTCCCCGCCCAGCAGGCTCATCTCGCCCAGCACGTCGCCGCGCCGAAGCCGGGCCAGGACCTCCCTCCCCTCGCCCACCGTGACCCGGGCGAGCCCGCTGGCGATCACCAGCAGCGAGCCGCCGGGCTCTCCCTCCACGCAGAGCGCCTCGCCGGGCTCGAAGCGTCGGGGGCGCAGCCGCGCCTGGACCCCCTCGAGCTCCTCGGGGCCCAGCCCGGCGAAGAGGGTCACGTTGTGGAGGTCGCGCGCGAGCATGTCCAGAGGATACGACGCGCGGCCCGACCTGGATCGACCAGCGTCTCGGCGAGGGGTAGAACAGGACCGCATGCAACACCTCCTGCTCAGCGCGGCGCTGGCGTCGCCGCCGAACCTCGTCGTCCTGCTGGCCGACGATCTCGGCGTCTACGACGTCTCGGCCTACGGCGGGCACCTGGTCCCGACGCCCAACATCGACGCGGTCGGCGCGGACGGCGTGCGCTTCGACGCGGCTTACGTGGTGAGCCCGGTGTGCGCGCCCTCCCGCGCGGGCCTGCTGACCGGCCGGTATCCGCAGCGCTTCGGCTTCGAGCACCTGCCCCACAGCCGCTACGCCGCCGGGCCCTTCGGCCGACTCGGCGCTCAGCTCTTCGCGGTGGGCGACGGCTGGGAACTCGGGCCGCCGGGGCCTGTGCCGTCCCGGGCCGAGCGCGAGACCCAGGGCCTCCCGCCAGACGAGCTCACCCTGGCCGAGCTGCTCCGCGCGGAGGGTTATGTCACGGGGGTCATGGGTAAGTGGCACCTGGGTTGCTCAGAGGAGCTCTCGCCCGGGGCCCAGGGCTTCGATCACCGCTACGGCTTCTGCGAAGCCTTCAGCCTCTACGCTGATCCTGGGCGGGAGGACATGGTCAACCTGCGCCTGGATCTCTTCGCTGACCGACACCAGTGGCGGCAGGGGCGCGCTGGTCCGCACGCCATCCTGCGGGACGGCGTCGAGATCGAGGAGAGCCGCTACCTCACCCAGGCCATCGCCGAGGAGGCCGCGGACTTCATCGACGAGAACGCCGCGCGCCCCTTCTTCCTCTACGTCCCCTTCAGCGCGCCCCACGCCCCGCTCCAGGCCCCGCGGGAGGTCTACGATCGGCTCGCCGAGATCGAGGATCCCCGCCTCCGCGTCTACGCCGCCCTGGTGAGCGCGCTGGACGAGGCGGTGGGCGAGGTGCTGGGCGCGCTGGACCGCAACGGCCTCCGCGAGCGGACGCTGGTGGTGGTGCTCAGCGACAACGGCGCCGCCAGCTACGAGCACATCGTGGACAACGGGCCGCTGGCCGGCGGGAAGCTGACGCCGCTGGAGGGCGGGCTGCGCGTGCCCATGCTCGCCCGCTGGCCGGGTCAGCTCCCCGAGGGCGCCGTCTACACGCCGCCCGTGAGCGCGCTCGACATCCTGCCCACGATGCTGGAGGCCGCGGGCGTGGCGCTCCCCGAGGATCGCGCCTACGACGGCGTCTCCCTGCTGCCGTACCTGCGCGGGGAGCGGGAGGATCCTCCGCACGAGGCCCTGTTCTGGCGCTCGGGCGGTCAGCGGGTCGCGCGAGCGGGGGACTGGAAGCTGATCTGGGACGCGGCCACCGGGGACGCCGCCCTCTACGATCTGGCCCAGGATCCGGGCGAGACGCGCGATCTCCGCGAGGCTCACCCCGAGGTCGAGGCCCGCCTGCGCGCGCGCCACGCCGCCTGGGAGCAGGACATGGCTCCGCCCGCCTGGCCGCCGGTCATGCGCTACCGCATCGCGCACGCCGACCGGGAGTGGGCCTTCCCGATGTAGGTCTCAGACCTCGACGCCCAGCGCCCGGAGGCGGGCGGCGAGCTCGTCGGCGCGGCGGCGCTCGGCCTCGGCACGCTGAGCTTCGGCCTCGGCGCGCTGGGCTTCGGCCTCGGCACGGCCGCGATCGGCGTCTGCGCGGGCCTTCAGCTCGGTGAAGCTGAGGAAGGGCGCGCCGTCCGGGCCGAAGAGCTCCAGGTCCTCGCCTGGGTGCATGCGCACACCCAGGAGCGGGCTCTGCCAGCCGCCCACGAATTCCACCTCGGACAGGAGCGCGCCGTCGCGGATATAGACCTGGAGTGCGCGCCGGACAGGATCGTAGACGTAATATTCCTGGACGCCGAAAGCCTGATAGAAACCAAACTTTCGGATCATCTCCGAGACCGTGTTCCCCGGAGAGAGGATCTCGAAGACCACGCTGGGCGCGATCCCCTCCTCCTCCCACTGCCGGTAAGAGCTGCGCAGACCCTTGGGCCGTCCGAGCGCTACCATCACGTCCGGGGCCTGTCGCGTCTTGTTGTCGCCCTCCACCGGATACCAGAGCAGATCGCCCGCCACGAGGCAGGGCAGCAGCGCGTCCAGGTTGGCCTGGAGGCGCATCATCAAGTAAAATTGAGCCATGTTGTCGGCCATCGGCATCCCGTCACTGTCGGGGTAGTTGACCGGCGTCACGGGCTGGGCGAGGGCGGTGGCAGGCATCGGCGTGACTCCAAGTTCATCCTAACACGCGGAATCCAAGCCGGCACCCTCCTCTGGTACTCCAGATAGGACTCCCCGTAGCGCTCCCGCAGCCTGGCCTCCTCCAGCAGCCGCAACGGGCCCTTCAGCGCCAGCGCGAAGCCGCCCGCGTAGATCAGCGCCGGGAGCGTGTCCGCCGCCAGCGCGCCGGCCAGGACCGCCAGGATCTCCGCGATCTGGATCGGGTGGCGGATCCAGGCGTAGATCCCCGTGGTGCACAGCGCGGTCGGCGGATCCAGCGGCTCGGGCGTGCCCCCGGCGCGGGTCAGCGCGCGCCCGCCCGCCAGCCCCAGCGCGAGCGCGCCCAGCAGCGCCCCGGCGAGGAGCCCGCCCCTCCCAGGCAGCGAGAGCGGCTCCGCCCCCAGCGAGACCATCCGCGGGATCAGCACGACGAAGCTCACGAAGAAGCTGAACACATAGGCCAGGAGGCGCAGGCCCCGGTGTCGCCCACGGCGCATCGCCCACCCGAGCCCGACCCCTGCCAGCACCGCCAGCGCGCCGCCCGTCGCCTCCCCTCCCCCGCTCCGCAGCGCTCCGCCCGCCACCGCGCCCAGCAGGCCCAGGCCGAGCATCCCCCACCCCAGCCGCCCGCGCTCCAGCGCCAGCGCCCCCGCGAAGGCGTAGCCCGCCACGCCCACCGCCCATCCCAGGGCGCCCGCGAGCACCTGGGGCGAGCCCCCCTCCACCGCCCAGGCCGCGCAGAGCACCAGGGTCGCCGTCAGCCAGGCCCCGCGCCCCGCCGCCGCGATCTCGGCGTCCTCGGCGCGCGACGCCAGCATCCCCGCGCACCCGAGGCCCCCGTAGGTCAGCGCCAGCAGGGCCGGGCTCACGGCAGCGCGGCCACGGGCGCGCGGTCGGTGGGGAAGAGCTCGGCCGCGTAGGCCTCCAGCATGTAGCGCTGCACCACCGGCCCCAGGAGCCGCTCGGCCCGTCCGAAGTACCAGCGGGGGAAGGCCAGCGGGCGGTAGGTCGTGACGTGGGAGATCCGCGTCTTCCCGCCGGGCAGCGGCTCGAAGACGAAGCGGGAGTCCATGAGCTCCGCCCAGTGGTCGAAGAACTCGGGGCCGCTCTGCTCGACGCTCAGGTCCAGGTCGAAGCTGCGCGGAGGATCGGCGGCGGTCACCCGGGCCAGCACCACCCCGTTGTCGAAGATCACCCGGCGTTCTGCCCCGGGCTCGGCGCCGCCCCCCTCGATGCCCAGCGGGCGCGGCAGGCCGGCGAGGATCAGCGGCGCGGGCGTCGAGAAGTCCATGTGCAGGCGCTCGATGCTCCGCCACACCTGCTCCGGGGTCGCGTCCACCACCACGCTGTCGGCGAAGGTCTCGCGCGCGTCGGGGTCTGCCAGCCGCGCGTCCAGCCGGGGAGCTCCCGCGGCCCCGCCCAGCGCCAGCAGCACCAGCGCCGCCTTCGACCAGCTCCCGGTCCGGTATCGGCGCAGGAACATCGCCGCGAGCCCGCCCATCAGCGGCGAGAGCAGGCAGTGCCAGGGGGCGATGAAGATGAGGCAGATCACGCCCTCCCCCAGCAGCGGAGTCGCGACCAGCAGGCTGATCGCCGACAGGACCAGGGCCCCTCGGTAGGGCCGACTCGGGCTGGCCAGCGCGCCCAGCACGCCGAGGAGCAGCGGCAGCGCGTAGAGCGAGGCCAGGCCCACCCCGTCCAGCTGCGGTCCCCCGATGTGGCGGTTCGCCAGCGCGCCCACGACAGCGCCCACCGCCGCGGCCACCCACTTCGCCCAGGAGGCCGTGCGCTCCGCCGGAGCTCGCACAGGATCAGCGTGCATCTTCCACTCCCATCGCCTCGATCTCCGCGAGGCGTCGGATGAGCTCTCCCACCAGCGGGCCCGCCATCGGCGACGCGGCCAGGCTCACGATCTGTTCGGCGAGGCCCGCGACCAGCTCCGCCAGCGCGCGGGTGCGGGCGAGCCCCGGCGTGCGGTCGTGGACGGCGGAGATCAGCAGCCCCAGGTGAGCCAGCCAGGCCGCCTCCGCCAGCCGCCTGCGCAGCGCAGGCTCCAGCTTCAGGCCCTCGAAGGCACGCGCGTGCGTGGCGATGGAGCGCGCGCGGATCTCGGCCGTCTCCTTGGCGAACACGCCGAGCGGGTGCTCCGGGTCACCCGCGAAGCGGAACAGGGCCCCCAGCAGCCGCCGCTCGTCCGCCACCAGGTCCAGCTTGGCCATCAGCAGGGCCTCCAGGCGCGGGCCCGCGCCGCTCACCCCCACCAGCGCGCGATCCGCCGCCGCCTCGTGCGCGCTCTGCACGCTCTCGTACCAGGCGGCGACCAGCGACTCCTTGGAGGGGAAGTAGTAGTAGGCCGCCCCCAGCGACATCCCCGCCTCCCGGGCGATCTCGCGCATGGAGCTCTCGTCGAAGCCCCGCGCGCGGAACTGCGCGAGGGCGGTCTGCAGGATCAGGGCGCGGGTGTGCTCGGACTTGGTGGCCATGGATATTTTTGAACACGTTCAAAAATGTCTGTCAAGTCGGTCGCGCCGCGCCTCAGGGGTCTACCACCTCCCCTCCCCGCTCGCCGAACACCTCCCGCACAACGACCCGCCCGCTCCCGTCCAGGTCGTCCACGCGAAGCTCGCGGTTGTCCCCTTCGAACTCCACGCCCGCCCAGCTCCCGTCTCCGGGCGAGCCCAGCAGGTACTTGTAGGCGATCCACCCTCCTCTCTCCACGGCCACGGTGAGCGCCCAGCTCCCGTCCCCCTGGTCCTCCAGCCCAAGCGCGTCGCCCGCCCAGGCGCCGAGCTCCGCGCGATCCCCGGACAGGGTCACGCTCGCCTCGCCCAGGTCCCCGAGCGCGCTGGCGTCCACCTCGAAGCGCACCAGCACGGTGTCCGCGGGCCCGGCGGTGGACAGGCTCCCGCTCGCAGGCAGCAGCGTCGCGCCCACGCGCTCGGCGATGATCTGCAGCGGCCCCGTGAGCCCGTCCGTCCCCACGCTCAGCTCGATCCCGTGCTCCCCCAGCGCCATCGCCGAGCAGCCCCGCTCCTCGCCGGTCGCGAGCGTGATGGCGCAGCTCCAGCTCTCCGGCTCCACCCGCAGCGCCGCCACCGCCCCCGGCGTCTCCGTGGGGTCCGCGCGGAAGCTCAGGGCTTCACCCCCGTCTCCCACCGTCCAGGGCCCGAGCCCGTCCTCCCCCGAGATCCACAGGGTGTAGGCCCCCTCCGCCGCCTCGCCCGAGCTGGCCAGCCGCAGGCCGACGTGCAGCGCGTCAGAGTCCTCCACCGCGTAGAGGGCGACCATGTCCCCCGCCGCGTCCGGCTCTCCGTCGTGGTCGAGCGCGGACCAGCCCGCCTGCCGGTACTCCGCCCCGTCGATCTCCCCGTCCGCCGCAGGCCCCGTCAGGAGCTGCTCCTCGGCCAGGATCGTGAGCCCCAGCTCAGCCGCGCACCAGGAGAGCGGGCTGGCGATCGAGGCCCCCGTCCCATCGCTGTAGACCCGCTCGGGGGCGAGCCCGTAGGCGTTGGTCATGGAACCCATCCAGTCCATCAGCTCGTCCCCCTCCTCCTGTCCGGTCCAGAGCCCGTAGCGGGCGGCGGCGGCGGTGGTGAAGAAGAAGAGGTCCTGGCCGTAGCTGCCCGTGCCGCCCGAGGGGTCCTCGAAATAGCGCACGCCCCCGCTGTCGCCGCGGGCCTCCTCCATCAACCAGGACCAGGAGTGGTCCAGCAGCGGGTCCAGGGGGTAGCCGAGCGCGGGGCCGAAGAGCAGACTCGTGTCCCAGCTCATGACCCCGTCCCGCTCCGAGGAGAGCATGGGCTGCTCCTCATCCACCAGCAGCAGCAGTCCGCCCCGCGTCCGCCCCGCCGCCGCCCGGTACTCGGCCGCGCGCCCGTCGTCTCCCCAGCCCTCAGCCAGCCGCGCGCCCGCGTCCAGGCCCGCCCAGGCGATCATCGTGGTGCTGGCCAGCCGGCCCTCCCACTCGACGATCCCGCCCTCGGTCCAGAGCCCGTCCGCGTCCTGCTGCTCCACCAGGAAGTCCAGCCCGGCCAGCACACGCTCCTGGGCGGCGTCCTCGAAGCTCTCGGGCCCCAGCGCCTCCACCAGCAGCGCGAGGTAGGCGTTGAAGTCCCACTCTGGCGTGTCGTAGGCCGCCCCTGTGCCCGCGTCCACCCCGCGCCCCAGCGCGTCGTAACGGGCATACCACTCGCCTTCGGCCGGGCCCTCGATGTCCGGATCCAGCCAGTAGTCCACGATCTCCCGGGCCTCGTCCGCGCGGCCCACGGTCAACAGCGCGCGGGCCACCATCGCCGCGTCGCGCGGGTAGAGCTGCGGGCGCTCGTTCGTCACGAACTGCCCCGTCATGTCCGCCGGGACCGCCCCGCCCAGCGCGCTGGCCGCCGCCGCCGCGAGGTTGGCCGAGGCGATGGCGCAGCGCTCGCCCGAGCAGAGCGTCTCCGGGGCCAGATCCGCCCAGGTCTCCGCCGCCTGTGCGAGCGGATCCTCGGCCGCCAGCAGGTGCTCCGCCCGCGCCAGGGCCTCCTCCCGGTCCTCGCCCAGCGCGATCACCTGCCGGAAGGCGCGCTCCTCCCCCGCCTCCGCCGTGAGCGTGACGGCCAGCGCCATCTGCCGGCCCTCCCCCTCCAGGTCGCGCAGCCCGCCGTCCACCGGGTCCGCCACCACCTGCCCCAGCTCCCAGCTCTCCGGCTCCGGCGAGAGGCCCAGGACCAGCGCCCGACCGTCGGAGAGCTCCGCCACCAGCAGCTCGCCCTCCTGGTCCAGGCCCGCCCAGGAGAGCTCCCCGTCCTGGTGAGGATCCTCCCGGAGCTGCAACAATGGGGCCACCTCGGCCGATGTCGTTGCGTCAGATGCGACGAGCGCGCCCTCCATGATCAGGGCGGGCTCCCCCGCGGCGGCGAAGGTCCGCCAGGCCAGGCTCGCCCCGTCGGGCAGCTCGAGCTCGGCGTAGGCGGCGAAGAAGGGGTCGAGCCCGCTCCGCCATCCCGTCACCCGCGCGCCGCCCTGACCCACCAGCGTCTGGCCGATCTCCAGCAGGTCCGTGCCGTGATCCCCGGCGTAGAGGTGCAGGACCCCGGGCGGATCCTCCGTGCCGTCCTCGGTGCTGTAGACCGCGGCGATCTGGCCGTTGCCCAGGACGGCGTAGCCGGGGAAGGGTCCGGCGGGCACCAGGCTCTCGGCGAGGGTCTGGCCCCCGCCTGTCTCGGGCTCCTCGGTCTCGTCGCTGTGCTCGGGTGGGTCGGTCTCCCCGCTCTCCGCGGGGGCCGAGCCCGTGTCGTTCGGGAGGCTCTCGGCGACTTTGTCGGGCGCGCAGGCGGAGAGGGCGAGGAGGAGGCTACGCATCGGATCTGCGTAGCACGGCCGGGTCGCCGCGCGCCGCGCTCGACGGGCAGGACCGCCGGGAGGTGCGTGTTATCCAGGCCCTGGGGAGGGCTTGTGCTCGGGAATCTCTGCTTGCTGCTCGGCGTGATCGCGGTGGCGGTGGTCGTGGTGCGCCTGCTGATCGGGCCGAACGCCACGGATCTGAGCGGCGAGATCCTCGATCGGGCGCGGCGCGGGGAGCCGGACGTCTTCGCGCCGCTGAAGCGGGCGCGGGGAGATCAGCGGCGCCGGGAGGCCCTGATCCTGGCCGAGCAGAGCCTGCGCTTCGAGGAGTTCGGGGCGCTGGCCAAGGAGGCGGGGCGCCTCGCGCGGTCCCTGGAGAGGCCGCGCCGGGGGCCGAGCTGGCTTAAGCAGCCGGCCAAGGGCGCGGAGGGCGCTCCGAAGCCCGTGTCCTCGGCTCCCCCGCCCAGCTTCGGCTGGCCCAAGGGGGCGACACCCAAGGGCCCCCGCGCGCTCCCGCCCATGGGCGCGCCCACGCCCGACTACGTCCAGGAGCGAAGGCGGGCCTGGGCGCTCATGCTCGAGTCCGCGCCGGCCCTGCAGGAGGAGCGCCTGCGCACCGTCGACGAGGACAAGGCGCTGGCGCAGGGCCTCCTGAGCTGGGCGCCCGGCTCGCCGCTGGGGCTGTGCGTGCGCGGAGCCGCTGCGCTCCGGGAGGGGAAGATCGCTGAAGCGCTGAGGGATTTCGAGGAGGCGCAGGGTAAGGATCCACGCAGCTACCCCGCTGCCCTCGGCGTCATCGCCGCCCGCCGGCTCCAGGTGACCGGGGCCTGGGAGGCCGTGCGCCAGCTCCCCGAGGTGGAGATCCACCCAGGGTGGAACAGCGTCCTGCCCGATCTCGGCGCGCTCACGGTCGAGGAGCGGCGGGTGGTCGGGCTCTCGCTGCTCCCGCTGCGCGCCCTGCTGCCCGAGCTCTTCTCCCGCGGCGCCACCCTGCGCATCCTCCCGCTCACCTGCCAGATCACAGCCTCCCAGGGCGCGGACTCAGCGGTGGAGGGGAGCCGGACGGGGCTCTGCAAGGTGGAGGACGTGCTGGACGTCTCCTCGGGGATTGGCTGGATGTTCGCCTTTCACCTCGCCCGGCTCGCCGAGGGAGCGCTCCCTCCGCCCTGGAGGCGGCGCGTGCGCGGGGCGCTGCTGGAGGTCACCCGCGAGGCGCCCTGGACGCTCCCCCGAGACATGCGGGACGCGGGCGACTTCCTCGGCCTCAGCTACGTGGGCTGGCTCACGGCGCGGCTCTCGCCCACCAACTCCCACGCCCGCCATTTCCAGCGCGGCTACGCGCCCATGGAGGCCTTCTTCGACGAGCTCCTCGCCCGCGACAGCCTGGACGACGGCTTCAACTGAGCTCGGCCAGCGGGCCGCCCTTGACCAGCAGAGGGAGCCCGCTGACGGCGAAGACGACGTGGTCGGCGCGGGCCGCCACCTGCTGGTTCAGGCGACCCGCCAGGTCGCGGAAGCGCCGGCCGAGCTCGGTCATGGGCACGATGCCCATCCCCACCTCGTTAGTGACCAGCACCACGCGGTCGGCCGTAGTCGCGGCCAGCGCGTCGAGCAGCGGCGCGGCGACGGGCTTGCCCTCGTGGAGCTCGGGGTCCTGGTGCAGCAGGTTGCCCAGCCAGACGGTGAGGCAGTCCACCAGCAGCCCCGAGCCGGGGGCGCCGGCCTCGAGGATGGCCTCAGACAGCGCCAGCGGGGCCTCGCGCACGGACCAGCCCTCCCCGCGCTCCTCCTGGTGGCGTCGAATGCGCTCGGTCATCTCCGCGTCGAAGGCCTGAGCCGTGGCGATGAAGACGCGGCGCGGGCTGGGCTCCACGAGGCGGAGCGCGAGCCGGCTCTTCCCGCTGCGGGCGCCGCCGGTGACCAGGATGAGCTCGGGCATGGGGTCCTTCGCGGGCTTCTACGCGGGGACCAGCTCGATCACGGCGATCTCCGCCGGCACGCCCACGCGCATGGGCGGGCCCCAGTAGCCGGTCCCGCGGCTCACGTACAGCCAGCTCTCGCCGAAGCGATGCAGGCCCGCCACCGCCGGCTGGTCCAGCGGGGTCAGGCGGTCGAAGGGCTTGAACTGCCCGCCGTGCGTGTGGCCCGAGATCTGGAGGGAGACCCCGCGCTCCTGGGCCTCGAAGATGGTCTTCGGCTGGTGGGCCATCAGCACGACGGGCACGGAGGGGTCGCGACCCTCCAGCGCGCGGCCGAGGTCTTCGCCGTGCCCCGGCGCCATGCCCCGGGCGCGGTAGTCGTCGGTCCCGGCGAGGTCCAGCGCGGCGCCCTCCGCCTCGATCCGCACCCGCTCGTTGCGCAGGACGCGGAGCCCCAGAGATCGCAGGTGGGCGACCCACTCCACCGCGCCCGAGTAGTACTCGTGGTTGCCGGTCACGAAGAAGACCCCGTGCCGGGCGCGGAGCTTCGCCAGCGGGGCGGCGGCCTCGCGAAGGCGCTCGACGGATCCGTCCACGAGATCGCCCGTGATCGCCACGATGTCCGGCTCCTGGGCGTTGGTCTCGGCCACCACGCGCTCCAGAAACTCCGCGCCGATGGTGGGCCCCAGGTGGATGTCGGTGAGCTGCACGATCCGGAGCCCGCGCAGGCCCTCCCCCAGACCTTGGAGCGGGACGGTGGTGCGCGTGATCGTGGGTCCGCGCGCGGTGGTCCACAGCCCGACCAGCCCGGTCAGCGTGGCCCCGCCCAGCACGATCCCGGCGGCGATCCGCGAGAGCGTCTCCCGCCGCGCCGGGTCGAAGCCGTCGCTCAGGCCCACCCAGCTCGCCACCCGCAGCCCCGCCCAGCCGAGCTCGAAGGGCAGCAGGCCCACCAGCAGGAAGAAGATGAGCCCGAGCCAGGAGAAGCCCACCCACGCTGCCGCCGAGCTCAGGCCCTGCGGCCCGAGGCGCGTGGTGAAGAAGGCCAGGAGCAGCAGCACCGCCAGCCCGATGATCGTGTAACTCCCGAGGGTTCCCCAGGGCTCGGGCCAGCCTGGGTCGCGGACCAGGCGCGCCCAGAGGAAGCGGTGGATGGAGCCCGTCAGCATGGTGACGACGAGCAGGAAGGTGAGCGCGCGCAGGGGGGACATGGCCAAGGGGATAACCACGCCCGGCGCCGCGTCGACTGACGAAGGTCAGGGGTGACGGAAGTCCGTCGACGAATTGTTAAGTGCTTGAGATCCTTATGGCGCGCGCCTTGCATCAGGGGGGGCTGTCTGCGGGCCGTCGCCCGCGAGAGGAGGTCCCATGCTTCGCCCTGCCCTGTTCCTGTCCGCCCTCGTCTTCTTCGCCTGCGCTGGCGGCGGATCCGACACCGCCGACACGGGCGACACCGCCGACACTGGTGACAGCGCCGCCCCGGGCTCCGACCCCGTGAGCGGCGGCGACGCCGACACCGGCTTCGTCCTCCTGGAAGACCCCTGCGGGGGCGAGGGCACGCCCGAGGCCGCCCTCTTCACCTCCGACGACGTGGGCTACATCGGCTGCGGCAACGGCGTCGGGCTCCTGGGGACGACGGACGGCGGCCTCTCCTGGAGCCGCGCGCACGAGTCCGGCAGCCTCTACGTGAGCGCGCTCTCCCTGGACCCGGACGGGCGCCTGATGCTCTGCGGGCGCGACTACGAGAGCAAGGACGGCCTGCTCTACCGCCTCTCGGGCGGGAGCTGGGAGCGGCTGCTGCGCTACGACAACGAGGGGGACGACGCCGTCCAGATGTCGGGCTGCGGGGCGGTGGCGGCGGCCGGGGACGGCACGATCCTGGTGGCCAGCGCGACGGCGGGCGATCTCACCTGGTCCACCGACGACGGCGCGAGCTGGAGCCCCGTGGAGCGCTACTGGGAGGACGCCAACCTGGAGGACGGGGGCTACGCCTACTACTACATGCTGAACCTGGAGGCGGTGGACGGCGTCTATGTGGGCGCCGGGAGCCGGATCACCGAGCCGCCCGTGTTCTTCGGGCCCTCCATGGACCAGAACGGGGACTGGATGAACTTCCACGCCTGGACCATCGACGAGGACATCATCGGCGAGGTCTGGGCCCTCCAGAGCCCCGACCGGGGCGCGACCTGGCTGGCCGGCGGGCGCGACCAGGGCGCCACCGGGCGGGCCTCGGGCTTCCTCTACCGCTCCACCGACGGCGGAGAGAGCTGGACCAGCCTCTCCCTGCCCGAGGGCGTGGACGTGATCCACGACATCCGCTTCGCCGAGGACGGCCTGCGCGGCGTCGCGGTGGGGCACCGCTACCCGACCTCCGAGGGCGGCTTCGTGCTGCTGACCGAGGACGGGGGCGCGAGCTGGTCCCTGCTCCAGGTCAGCGTGCCCCTGCTCCAGAGCGCCGCCGCCTCGTCGGGCCGCTTCTACGTCGCGGGGGATGCGTACCTGGCCCGCGGGGACTGGTGAAACCGACAGCGTCGCTGTAGGCTCGGGGGGCGATGGCCTCCCCCGAGCACGTCCTGCCTCCCCTCCTCGCGGCCCTCCCGGCGGGGGTTCGATCCGTGCTCATGAGCGCCAGGGAGCGCCGCGAGCGAGGGGAGCAGCTCTTCGCGCAGGGGGATCCGAGCGACACCTGCTGGATCCTCCTGCGCGGGGTGCTCCTCGTGGAGCGCTCTCACGCGCTCTCGCCAGAACCACAGCTCCTGGGCGTGTTCTCGCGCGGGGATCTGATCGGCGAGGTCGGTCTGCTCCGCGACACGGATCGCACCGCCGGCGCGCGGGCGCTCACGCCGCTGGAGCTGGTCTCCCTGCCCCGGGCGCGCTTCGAGGAGCTGCTTCGGACCTGCGCGCCCTTCGCCGCGGAGCTGGCCCGCTGCCTGGCGGGCCGCCTGCTGGCCACCAATGAGCTGCTCCCGGGCGTGCCTCCCCGGCTGGTGGGGCTGGTGGGGCTGCCGCTGGGGGTGGCCGAGGGGCTGGCTGCGGCGCTGGCCCGGCAGAGCGCGCGCCTGGTGGCCGTGACCGCGTGGCCGGACGCCCGCGGCCTCCCCCGGCGCCTGGGCCTGGACGCGCCGGGGCGCAGCGTGGTCACGCACCCGCGGGGCTTCCACGTCCTGGTCCACCGGGGGGCGTTGGGGCCCGAGGAGGGCGTGCCCCTCGCCGAGACCCTGCGCGCCCGCTACGGCTACGCCCTGATCTGCCTGGAGCGCTGGACCGGGGAGGCCGCCGCCCTCTTCGCCGAGGACGAGCCGATCCTCGTCTCCGAGGGCCAGGATCTGCCAGATCGGGCGGTCGCGCCGCTGGTGCTGGGCAGCGGGTCGGAGGCGGGGCTTCGTCTGCCCCCCGAGAGCGCCCAGGAGGGCTTCGAGCGGACCATGAGCGAGCTCGCCCGCCGGGTTCAGCGCTCCATCCCCATCGTGGTCCAGACCACCCGCGAGACGCGCCGGAGCTGGGCCGCCCCCGCGGAGCTCGGGCAGACCCTGGCGCGCCTGCTGGACGAGCTGGCCGCCGACCCCGAGCTCGTCGCGATCTCGGTGGGCGGGCGCACGCTGACCCTGTAGCGCCCTCGCTCAGCGCACGGCGTGGACCAGGGTGGCCTGCCCGCGGCCCTTGAGCTTGAAGGTCCCGGCGGGGTGGGCGCGGGCGCGGACCGCCTCGGGCAGCAGTGCGCGGACGGCCTCGGAGATGAGCACGCTGGTGTCCAGGTCCTTGTTCAGGGCCTCCAGGCGCGCCGCGACGTTGACCGTGTCGCCCACGATCCCGTACTTCATGTGCGTGCGGCTCCCCAGGTTCCCCGCCACCACCGGCCCGGTGTGGACGCCGATCCCGCAGCGGATCTCGGGCACCCCCAGCGCCGTCCAGCGCTTCGCCAGCCCGCTGCGGGTCCACTCCTGGTTGAGGCGGGCCAGCACATCCACCATGGCCAGCGCGCACTCCACCGCCCGTCGGGGGTGCTCGGGCAGGTCGATGGGCGCGCCGAAGACCACCAGGATGGCGTCGCCCGCGTACTCCAGCACCTCGCCCTGGTGGGCCTCGATGACCTCCTGCATGGCGCTGAAGTAGACGTTGAGCAGCTCGACCACGTCCGCCGGCCTGAGCTGCTCGGTCAGCGTGGCGTAGCTGCGGATGTCGGCGAAGAGCACGCTGACCTCGCGCTCCTCGCCGCCCAGCCGGGCCACCTCGCCGGACGCCATGAGCTTCTGGACCAGGCCCGCCGGGGCGTAGCGGGCGAAGCTCTGGAGCGCCGCCTGCATGCTCGCCAGCGCCTCGGTCATGAGCTGCACCTCGCGCACGCTGGAGCTCACCGAGAAGTCGTTGTCGAAGCGCAGTCCCCGGATGCGCGCGACCTTCCGGGCCAGCGACTCCATGGGCCGCGAGATCTCCCCGCTGACCAGCCCGCTCAGCGCCACCCCGAGGCCCAGGATGAGCAGCGAGATCAGCACGGCGTTGCGCCGCGTCTCCTGGGAGCGCCCCAGGAAGTCCTCGGTAGACGCCACGATCACGAGGGTGAGCCCGACGCCCTCCGGCTCGGGGAGATCCTCGAAGCGCACCAGCAGCTCGTCGTCCTCCCGGCTGAGGCGCGCGGTCTGCGGGCCGCCGGCGCGGAAGGCGGCCAGGGCCTCGGTGAGCCCGTCCACGCCGACCTCGTCCACGCCCGGGAGCGCCTCGCCCCGGCTCGCGGCGAAGAGGCTGCGGTTCGGGTGCGCCACCACGCGGTCCTGGGCGCCGACCAGGAAGGTCAGGCCCGATCCCAGGCTCTGCTCCTCCAGGAATTCGGAGAGGGCGCCCAGCGTGATGTCCGCGCCGACCACGCCGCGCAGGGCGCCGCTCGGGGCGCGCAGGGCCTGGGTGGCGGTGATCCCGGGAACGCCCGTGGTGCTGAAGCGGTAGGGGTCGGTCCAGACGGGCCCGCTGGACTTCACCGCGGCCAGGTACCAGGGGCGCTGGCGCGGGTCGTAATCCCAGATCTGGGTGGTCAGCATGGCGCCGATGGTGACGGGCGGTCCGGGCTGGAGCCGGTAGAAGCTCTCCCGCGCGCCGCCGAGCAGGGGCACCACCTTGCGGAGCACGAGCGCGTCCCGGGCGATGCTGGCCTCGGGGAAGCCGCGCCGCACCTGCAGGAGGCCGCCGCGGGCGTCGGCCACGAAGGCGCTGTCCAGCTGATCATCCACCGAGATCAGGCTGGCCATGAGCGAGACCCGCTCCTCGCGGTCCAGCCCCACCGCCGGGTCGGCGAGGGCGTCGGCCAGCACGGCGGTGGTGCGCTGGGCGGGCTCCAGGAAGCCCAGGGTGCGCTCGATGACCAGATCGCCGGCCTCCTCGACCAGGCGCTCGGCCAGGGCCAGGGTGGAGCCGCGGTGGCGCACGTCGGTGTAGCCCACGATGGCCAGCGCCGTCCCGCCGACGAGCGCGCAGAGCGCGATCATCACGCGGGTCTTCAGGCGCAGCGTCGGCGGGCGTCGGATCAAGGGCAGGTGTCCCTGCCCTTCATAGCTCCTGCTTACCCTCCTTCGCCAGATCGCTGAGCAGGACGCTCTTCACCATGTCGCCGCTGCCCACCAGCGTGATGCGGTCGATGCGGGCCGCGATCTCGCCGAGGGCCTCCAGCTCCTTGAGGCGCAGCAGCACCGGGTTGCTCTCCAGGAGCCGCGCGGTGTTGGCGAGCTGCCGCGTGCTGGCGGTCTCCTCGCGGCGCTTGATGGAGAGCGCCTCCGCCTCCTTCTTCGCCAGCGTGACGCGGTTGAGCAGGTCCTTGATCTCGCCGGGCAGGATGATGTCCTTGACGGCGGCGAGCTCCAGCGAGATGCCGACCTCGGGCAGGCGGGCGCGGGCCCGCTCCAGCAGCTCCGCCCCGCAGCTCTCCCGCTCGCCCAGCAGGGCCTCCAGGGCGCGCGCCGTGACGACCTCGCGCAGCGCGAGCTGGACGGCCAGATAGACCTGGTTCGGCCAGTCCGGCTGCTGGAGCACGCGCACCGGGTCGGTGACGCGCACGCTCACGGCGGCCTTGACCCGCACGGGCACCTGGTCGGCGCAGAGCAGGTCCTGGGGAGCCACGTCCAGGGTCTGGAGCGACAGCGGCACGGGCTTGAGCGACCAGCGGCTCCCGGTCCAGGCGCGGTAGCGGCCGGGCGTGAGGGCGCGCTCGGGCTGGCCGTCGCGGACGAGGACCAGAGCCTGCTGCTCCGTGGCGCTGGCCTCCTCCCAGGCGCCGGCCAGAGGGCCGGGCGGGAGCGGGTCGTCGGGCTGGAGCGGGGCGGGCGCCTCGCGGGTGTCGTGGCGGGTGACGGCCAGCGGGCCGAGCGGGCTCCACCAGGCGTAGCGGCCGGGCCCCTTCGCCGCCAGGAAGACCCCGCGGTGAAACACGGTGATCCGCTCGTGAGGCCCGACCTCGATCAGCTCGCGGCCCGCGGGCGGCTCCTGCTCGGCCTCCACGCCCACCGGGCTGAGCTCGTGGGGGATGGCGCGCAGGGACCACTCCCCGCCGGTCCACACCCGGTAGCGCCCCTCGGGCACCACGCCGATGGGGCGGGCGCGGCGCAGCAGCAGGGCGGGCTCGTTGAAGAAGGTCACCGAGTACAGCCCGCTGGTCTGGGGCAGCGGATCGGCCGGGTCGAGGGGGGCGGGCGGCTCGCGCAGGTCGAAGCGCAGGAGCGTGGGCTCACCCTGCTCCTCCCACCAGCGGTAGCGGCCGGGCGGGAGGATGATGCGGCAGATCCCGCGCACCAGCACCGCCACGCGCTCGTGCGGCGCCACCAGGATGATCCGCGCGCCGGGCAGGTCTTCGGGCAGCGGATCGTTGTCGGGCAGCGCCTTGAGCTCGGCGCTGAGATCCAGGCTCAGGAGCTCGTGAACCCCGGATCCGAGCCAGGGCCAGTGGACCCCGGGGCCGAACAGGCGCACGAAGGCGCCGTCCTGGATGAGGGCGACACGGAAGCCGCGGCGGACCTCGACGCGTCGAAACATGGGAGCTCCTGCGAGGAAGAAAGGAAGGGAGCGTCCCCTCTTCGCCGCCCCCGTGCGGGCTGGCGGCCGCGGTCGGAGATCGGGTCCAGCCATCGCCTCGCCGGGGCGAGGTCGGGGCCGGGATCTCCCGCGGACAGGCCGCCCTGGCGGTGAGCCGGGGCTCCGGGCGTGAGGAGGAGGGCTCCCAGGAGTGATGTCGGGCCGCTACCCCCGACGGTGACCAGGGTGTCGCCACCACCGGCCGCGGACCTTGGGTTTTTTCTTCTGGGCGTAAGCCAGACGCTCTGACCAACTGAGCTACATCCTCGGGTGAGGATGAGAGGACTTGAACCTCCGACGAGCGACGCCTCCACCGCCGTCGGTGCCCGGCATACCCGCGGGACGGCCTTCGGGAGACCCTCGGCGCGCCGCTCTCCGGGCCCTCACGAGGGCTTCTTCGTCGCCCCCTCAGCGTATTCCAGGCGGCCTGGCCGCGCCACGACGCCGGCGAAGGCCCCCGAGGACCGTGGACGGTTGCCCGGATGGCCCCTTCGCGTGTCCAAGCAGAGTGTGGGAGGCACCATGCCCTTCGTTCAGATCGGGATCTCGCAGAACGACCGCAACAACCGCCAGCTCCTCCGCTCGTCCATCGCGATTGGCGCCCCCGTGGAGGGGCTCAACGAGCGCGCGCTGAGCGCCTACGCCGAAGAGAACCTCCCAGTGCTCCTCAAGCAGGAGGGGATCCGCCAGGCCGCCGACAAGTCACCGAGCGGGGTGGCCCGCTGGATTCTGCGGGAGCTGAGGTTGATCCTCCAGGAGCAGCGCCAGAGCCTGCCTCAGCAGGTGGTGGCGAAGCCCTACCTGCTGCTCCGCTACCAGTCCAACCGGCTCTATCTCCAGGTGCTCACGGGGCAGTCGCGCGTGGACATCACGGGGACCGCCGCCTTCTTCCGCTACAGCGCCGCGGCGCCGCGCCCGGCCCGGGACGCGCGAGCCCCGCAGGGCCAGCAGGCGCAGGGCCAGCAGGCGCAGGGCCAGCAGGCGCAGGGACAGGGCGGGGGGAACCCTCGCCTCCAGCAGCTCCTCCAGACCGCCGCGCGCCTGAACCAGCTCGACGCCCAGCAGGTCCAGGACCTGATCGCGCAGCTCGAGCGGACCCTGGAGGACCCCGAGGTCTCCGATCCGGTGAAGCAGGGCCTGCGCCGCAGCCGCGCCGCCGCCATCATCCGGCAGCAGCAGCTCGCGGTCCGCGGGCGGGCGCAGAACCTGAACGTGGACACCTTGAGCATGCAGACCCTGGCGACCCACCGGGCGGAGATCGTGCAGATCGCGCAGGCGACCCTGCGGTCCGGGCAGATCCACACCGCGCTGTTGGAGGCCCTGGTCGAGGGCTGGGGACCCTACCAGAACCAGCAGCTCGACACCCTGGCCGACGACGCGAGGGTGCCCATGGACGCGCAGGCGCGGGCCATCGCCACGCTGAGCCCGGCGATGCTGCGGGCCTACCAGCCCATGGCGAATCAGGCCCTCGCCGCGGTGCTCAACCACTTCCAGGTGCAGCAGTCCACCGAGCTCGACCAGGCCATCGGGGCCCTCTGCCTCGAGGCCGCCCGCGGCCGCGTCGGCGAGCTCGTCACCGCCCAGCTCCAGGAGTGGCAGCGGGTCCGCGCCGAGAACGTCGCCCGGCGCCAGCGTGAGGCCCAGGAGCGCCAGGCCCTCCCTCGGGACCTGCAGATCGCGCAGGTTCAACCTGGCCAGGCCGGGCACGCCTACCTGGTCCGCGCCGCCAACACCATCGGGGTCTGGCGCCAGGCGGACTACGGCGCCCGCGTCATCGCGCTGAGCCTGGCCGCCGTGGAGGCCGCCGCGGGGCCCCACATCCGCCTGAGGGTCGGCCTCGCCCTCGGCGATGTGCTCCAGGTGCGCGCCGAGGTCCAGGGGGGCCAGAGGCTCCCGACGGCGCAGCAGCTCGCCGGGGCGCTGAAGAACATCCGAGGCACCGGCTTCGGGGTGTCCGAGAGCAACGCCGATGAGCTCGCGGCGGCGCTCCTGGCGGGGGGGAACCTGAACAACCAGGATCTGGAGGTGTGGCTCTGGTGATCGGGTGAAAACAAACTAGATAAAGTCGTTTATCTCCTGGATCTCCAGCTCGGCGATCACGGCCAGATAGGCGATCAGGATCGCCCGCACCGTGGCCTCCGGCAGGATCACCCGGCGATGGCGCAGCTCCAGCGCGATGCGGGCGATCAGCGCCGGCCCCTGCAGCGCCTCCGGCCCGCTCACCAGGAGCCGGGAGAGCTGCACCGTGGCCTTGACCACGACGGGGTTCAGCTCCAGACCCTGGGCCTCGAGCTTGTGGACCGTCTCCCAAAGGAGCGTATCCAGGCCCATCCAGCGCCGGTCTCCCGTGCGGAAGGAGGGCTCGGACGCGCCGATCAGCGCCTGTATGCGGTGAGCCACGGGACGCCTCCCGCGATCATCATAGCGCCATCTGCATCCAGAGGCGCACGGTGTCGTTGGGCAGGCTGCGCCCGCCGAGCTCCAGCCGCATCACGTAGCCGCCGCCCACGCGGACGTGGTCGTCGAGCCCGTGCCAGGTGAGGCCGATCTCGGTGTTGGCCACGTCCCCGTTGTCCTTGACGTCCAGGTCGTCGTCGAACATCGAGAAGCGCACGGCCGGCTCATAGGTCTTCACGGTGTAGCCGAGCTGGGCCACGGCACCGAGGCGCTTCGTGGCGTCCTGCACCTCGGGCGTGGCGACGTCCGTGGCGGTGGGGGTGATGGTGGCGAAGCGGCCCTCGGCCAGGAAGGCGAGCCCGCCCACGCGCACCAGCACGTCGCTGCCCACGTTGAGCGTGCGTGTGGCCACGTCGGCGTCGTAGAAGGCGTCGAGCGCGTAGCCCACCAGCGGCTTCTCCACCGTCCCATAGGTCTTGTAGGCGCTGGCCTTGCCGCCCACCTTGACCTCGGCGCGCGCGGCCACGAGCTTGCCCAGGTTGTCGTCGCTGATGAGGCTGTCGTTGCCGTTGAAGGCCCCGAGCCGGATCCGCGCCGCGCCGAAGTCGGCGTCGGCCACCAGGCCCGCCTCGCGCCCCGGGGTCATCCAGGTGGTGGAGACCGCCTCCTCCTGGAAGGTCTGGTCCCGCGAGGAGGCCAGGTTGTCTCGGGAGATCGGGACGTGCTGCACGCCCGCGGTGAGCCACACGTCCTTGACCGGGGCGTAACCGCCGTAGGCGTCCACCACGGAGATGGTGCCTCCGCTGGAGCCCTCCGCCAGCACCGCGTCGTAGGGCGCGGACGTGCCGAAGATGACCGCGTAGCGCAGGCGCGGGCCCTCGCCCTCGAAGCCCAGGCGCGCGCGCCGCACCTTGAAGCCGGGATCGTCCTCGGGGTCGCCGTAGCCGGCCGGGTCGGCCTGCGCGTCCTCATCGAAGTCCCAGGCCGTCCCCCAGACCTGGAGGAGCGCGTAGGGCTGCGGCGAGGGGAGGTTGACGGGCTCCCTGTCCTTGGACCAGGCGGGGGAGGAGGCGGCGAGCAGCGGGACCAGGATCGAGGGAAGCATGGATCTCCCGAGGTGGAAGGAGTAGCTTATAACCGATGCGACACCTCTGGCTCATCCTCCTCCTCTGTGGTTGCCGCGAAGACGCCCCCTACGCGCGCGCGGTCGAGATCCAATCGCTCTCCGAGGCCATCGGCGGCCCCAAAGCCATGGGGCGCACGGGCGATCTCCTGCTGGAGAACGATCAGGTGCGCTTCGTCATCCGCGGCGCGCGCACCAGCCTGGGCCCGCACACCTCGGGCGGCAGCATCATGGACGCCGACCTTCAGCGCGACGACCCCCGCTACCTGCACGGCCACGGCAACGACCGCTTCGCCGAGATGTTCGCCACGGTGAACATGAACGTGCAGCTGGCCGAGGAGAGCGCGGGGACGGTCGAGATCCTGGCCGACGGAAGCGACGGCGGGGCGGCGATCATCCGCACCGAGGGCCCGTCGGAGCCCTTCCTCACCCTGCTGGGCGCGCTGTGGGCCATCGTGCAGCAGCCCGACTTCGCCATGCGCACCGACTACATCCTGGAGCCGGGCCAGTCGGCCATGCTCATGCGCACGACCGCGGTCTTCTCCAGCACGGAGGTGCCCGAGGACGTCGAGGGGACCCCCGCGGGCACCAGCGATGAGAGCCTGGACGTGCTGGGGCTGGCGCTGGAGCGGGGCGCCGCGTTCGGCGACTTCTACCTCCAGGGCGGGAGCGTGGACGTCTTCACCCCGGGCGTGGGCTTCGACGAGGACGGCTACGTCGCGGAGCTGGACGCGCAGGGCATCAACACGTTCGAGACCCCCATCGAGGTGCCCTACCTGGCGGGCACGGCCGACGGCGTCTCCTACGCGATCATGGCGGCGGAGGGCAGCCTCTTCGTGCCGCTGTTCACCAGCTCGCAGACGGCGGCCTTTGGGGCGGGCACGGAGGGCGACGGCTCGGACGGGCGCTTCGCGGCCGGCACCGCGCTGACCTACGAGCGCTGGTTCGCGATTGGCAAGGGCGACGTGGGCAGCGCGCTGGACGCGCTCTACGCGGCCCGGGGCGACGAGGTGGGCCGCGTGAGCGGCAACGTGCTGGAGGAGGGCACGGGGGTCCCGCTCTCCGGCGTCCACGTCTTCGTCTTCGAGCCGGGGGCGGAGGCGCCCTTCTCCGAGATGACCACGGACGTGGGCGACGACACGACGCCCGACGGATCCTTCACCGCCACCCTGCCGCCCGGCACCTGGGAGCTGATGGTCCACGGAGAAGGCCGCCCCGACAGCGAGCGCGTGAGCGTGGAGATCACGGCCGGGGGCGAGGTCACGGCCCGCCTGGGCAGCCCGCGGCCGGGCAGCGTCTCCTTCCGCGTGGTGGACGAGACCGGGCGCGTGGTCCCGGCGAAGGTCACCTTCTTCGCCGAGGACGGTCAGGAGGTCCTGAACACGGTCCTGGGCGACGACTACATCGCCGGTGGCCCCGCCAGCGTCATCTTCGCCCCCTACGGCACGGGCGAGATCGTGCTCCCCGAGGGCACGTACACCGCCGTCGCCAGCCGCGGCCCCGAGTACGATCTGGGCATCTCCGAGCCGTTCACGGTGGACGCCGGGCGGGCCATCTCGCTCACCGACCTGCAGGTGATTCACAGCGTGGACACCGAGGGCTGGGTCAGCGCGGACTTCCACGTCCACGCCGTCAACTCCTTCGACTCGGGCACCTCGCTCCAGACGCGCGTGAGCACGATGGTCAGCGAGGGCGTGGAGTTCCTCTCCTCCAACGACCACGACGCGGTCACCGACTACCGCCCCGTGATCCAGGAGATGGGGCTCGAGCAGTGGGTGTCCAGCGCCGTGGGCGTGGAGGTCACCACGCTGGAGATCGGGCACTACCTGGGCTTCCCGCTGCTGTGGGACGCGCTCGACGAGCAGGGCGGCGCCTTTGACTGGACGGATATGAAGCCGGCCGAGATCGTGGACTCCGTGCGCGCCATGGGCGAGCCGGGGGTGGAGGAGCCGGTGGTCATCATCGCCCACCCGCGGGACGGCATCCTCGGCTACTTCGACCAGTACGGGCTCAACCCCTACGCCGGCAGCCCGGGCAACGACATCACCGCTCCCAACCCGGAGATCACGCCGTCCCTGCTGACCGGGAACAACCCGCTGCTGGACGCCGCCAACTTCAGCACGGACTTCGACGGGCTCGAGCTGCTCAACGCCAAGCGCTTCGAGATCATCCGCACGCCCACCGAGCCCGAGCTCGCCGACTACGCCGCCGACGAGAGCAGCGTGGACATCTACGACATGCTCGCCCGCACGATGGAGGAGCAGGAGGCGCTGAGCGCGGGCACCTACACCCTCGGCTACGGCGAGGAGGGGCAGATCGACGACTGGTTCACCCTGCTGAACCTCGGCCTGCGCTACACCGCGCTGGGGAACAGCGATACCCACGGGCGAACCTCGGTAGAGAGCGGCTGCCCTCGAAACTACGTTAAGGTTGAGAGCGACACTCCGGGTATGGCCACCCCCGAGGAGGTCGCAGCCGCGGTGCGGGCCGGGCACGTCGTCGCCAGCTACGGGCCCTTCATCGAGTTCTACGCCCACGATGAGCAGGAGAGCGGCCCCGGCGACACCATCGTGGACGCCGACAGCCTGAGCTTCACCCTCACCGTGCAGAGCCCGGACTGGTTCGCCGTGGACCGCGTGGAGCTCTACGAGAACGGCACCCTCATCCAGGAGTGGGAGCTCTCCGGCGAGGAGGATGGATCCTACGACCTCGACACCGAGGTGGAGGTCACGCCGACGAAGGACTCCTGGTACGTGGTCGTCGCGCTGGGCCGCGACACCCTGGACCCGCTCTACTCCCCGGTCGAGATCCCGCCCATCCAGCTCCAGGACGTGGTCACCGACGCGCTCGGCACCATCGAGGCCGTGGGCAGCCTGCTGGGCCCCGGCATCCCCATCCCGCGCACCTTCCCCATCCTGCCCTACGCGCTGACCAACCCGGTCTGGGTGGACCAGGACGGGGACGGCTTCGATCCTCCCGGCCTGCCCGACTGGCTCGTCGAGCCGCAGGCGCCCGAAGAGGACGCCTCCGAAGGCGACGGCTGAGCGACGCCGGGCTACCTTGAACGGATCAGGAGAAGCAGATGCCTCGCTGGCTCTACTCGGTCGAGGGGAACACGCAGAAGCTCGACGGCGGCGCGATGTTCGGCAACGCGCCGCGCGCGCTCTGGGAGGCCTGGGCCCCGCCCGACGAGCGCAACCGCATCGACCTGGCCTGCCGTTCCTTGCTGGTGCGCGAGGACGGGCGCTGGATCCTCTTCGAGACGGGGATCGGCGCCTTCTTCGACCCGAAGCTGCGCGACCGCTACGGGGTGGAGGAGCCGCACCACGTCCTGCTGGACAGCCTCGGGCAGATCGGCATCACCGACAACGACATCGCCGTCGTGGTGCTGAGCCACCTGCACTTCGATCACGCGGGCGGCCTGCTCTCGCCCTGGGAGCCGGAGACGCCCTCCCGCCTGCTCTTCCCCAACGCGAACTACGTGGTGAGCCGGGAGGCCTGGGAGCGGGCCTGCTCCCCTCACCCGCGCGACAAGGCCAGCTTCATCCCCGAGATCCAGGAGCTGCTCTACAACAGCGGCCGCCTGGAGGTGGTGGACGGGAACCGCAGCGTGGTGTTGGGCGACGACTACCCCCTCCACCTCTCCCACGGCCACACCCCGGGCCTGATGATGACGGAGATCCCGGGGGACATGGGGCCGGTGGTCTTCGTCAGCGACCTCATCCCCGGCCGCCCCTGGGTGCATCGGTCCATCACCATGGGCTACGACCGCTTCTCCGAGCTGCTGGTGGACGAGAAGACGCGGCTCATCGACGACCTCTCCAGCCGCGGCGGGCGCGTGTTCTTCACCCACGATCCCACCTGCGCCATCGCCCGCGTCACCGTGGACGAGCGCGGCCGCTACGGCAGCATGCAGGGCAGGCCGAGGCTCACGGGCGAGCTGGCCTGAACGAGCTCGATGAGGCCCTCCCGCAGGTCCACGCGCGGGCTCCAGCCCAGGTGCGCGCGGGCGGGGCCGAGCTCGGCGGCGCTGTGGCGGGGGTCGCCGGGGCGGGCGGGTCGGTGCTCCACGGGGAGCGGGCGGCCCAGCGCCGCGGAGAGCAGGCGGATGAGCTCGGAGATCGCGGTGGAGCGCCCGGTCCCGATCTCGAAGGTCCCGCGTGTCAGCTCGCCGAGCAGGGCCGCCCGGTTGGCCTCGGCCACGTCGTCGACATGCACGAAGTCCCGCCGCTGGGCGCCGTCTCCCTGCACCACCAGCGCCCGGCCCTCGCTCGCCGCCCGGACGAAGCGCCCGATGACCGGGGCGTCAGGGCCCTGGGTCCGCTGGCCGGGGCCGTAGACGTTGAAGTAACGGAGCACGAGGAGCTCGGGCAGGGCGGACTCGGCGGCGAGCTGCTCGGCCGCGCGGCGGCTGCGGGCGTAGGTGCCCTCCCGGCCCTCGGCGGGCTCGGCGAGGACGGCGGCGGAGGAGGCCAGGACCACGCGCCGCACGGTGGGGCTGCGCGCCGCGGCGTGGAGCAGGCTCGTGGTGCCGCGCACGTTGACGTCCCAGCTCTCGGCGCTGTCCTGGGCGCAGCGCTCGACCCCCGAGCGCCCGGCGAGGTGGAGCACCAGCCGCGCGCCGTCGAGGGCGCTCTCCAGGGCGCGCGCGTCGCGCACGTCGGCCACCACCAGCTCCACCCCGGGGGGCAGGGCCGCCCGGCTGCCGGTGGAGAGATCGTCCAGCACGCGCACCTGCGCCCCGGCCGCGCGCAGGCGTCGGGCGGTGGCCGCGCCGATGAAGCCGGCACCTCCGGTGATGAGCACGCTGCCGGTCACCCCGTCCTCCACGGTCGGATATACAACAGCGATGCCCACGGTCTGGGAGATCATGCTCGACGAGTTCGGGCACCGGATGGACGACGAGCTCCTGCCGCGGATGTACGCCGCGATCGGCCTCAGCACGGCCGCCATCCGCGCGGAGCTCACCGAGCAGGGCCTGCCCTTCTACGATCCGCTCACGGGGCGCACGCCCGACCAGGCTGAGCTGGACGCCTCCGCGGAGGCGGTGGTGGCGCGCATGGCCCGGGACGCCGCCGCGGGCGGGGCGCTCTCGGGCTTCGCCGGGGCGGTGGGCGTGCCGCCAGAGATGGCGGCGGCGCTGGCGGGGACCTTGCGCCTCGGGCAGCGCCTCGCCGTGATCTACGGGATCGACACGGACACGGATCGGGGGCGGCTCATCCTCTGGCGGGCCGTGGCCGCCGCCTTCGAGCTGGAGCTCCCCCGCCAGGGCTCGCTGGACCTGCGGGTGCGCGCGCTGCCCTCGCTGATCCGCGCCTCCCTGCCCGAGGCCCAGCGCTCGGCCGCCGATCTGGCGCGCTGGGCGGCCCGCGGGCTGGCCGTCTCGCTGGGGCGGCGCACGCTCAAGATCCTGCCCGGCATGGGCGCGGCGCTGGGCGCCTACGACGGCCGGAAGCGCATCCGCGAGCAGGCGGCGCGCATGTTGCCGGTGTTCCGGCGGGCCTGGGACGGGGTCCCGCTGCTCACCGGCCCGGTGGAGGACGCCGTCGAGGTGCGCGGTCGATGACGAAGGCGCTGGACCAGGGAGCGGACAGAGGCTAGACTGCCTGTTCCGCTCGGAAGAGGACCCTTCATGCCGTCGCTGATCTCCACCGTCTCGAAGATCGTCCGCTGGCCCGTGCTGGAGGTCGGGGCCCCCTCCCCTCGCCTCTCGCTCACGGCGGACGAGGGCACCTGGATCAAGATTCAGGACTTCAAGGACCGCGCGAACGTGGTCCTGGTCTTCTTCGGCTCCCTTCGCGACGACGCGACGGACGCCTGGCTGAAGCGCTGGCAGGGCCTGCGCCAGAGCTTCGAGGACGTGGAGACCGCGATCTTCGGCGTGAACACCGCGCGCACGGACAAGCTGCGCGAGTACCGCCAGAGCCTGGGGCTCGAGTTCTACCTGCTCTATGATCCGCTGGCGATCGACTCTCGCGGCTTCTTCGCCTCGGGGCGCGTGCGGCCGGTGTGCAAGCCGAACGTGGTGCTGATCGACAAGCAGGGGAAGATCGCCTACGCCGCCCGGGGCATGGTGGACCCGGCCGAGGTGCTGGCGGTCGCGGCGCGGCTGGAGGGCAAGGACGTCCCCGTCGCGCAGGAGAAGGCCGCGGTCGAGGGCGTGCGCAACCCGGGCCAGAAGGCCGCGGTGGTCAAGCACATCGACTCGAAGAAGGCGGAGTCCCTGCTGAAGGCCAAGGACTCGCCCTACGTCCTGGTGGACGTGCGCACGCTCTCCGAGTTCGAGCCCGACCACAGCCCGCTGGCGAAGCACCTCGTGGTGGACGAGCTCCCCCACCGCTACCAGGAGCTCGGCCAGACCAGCCACATCATCTTCGTCTGCCAGGCGGGCGGGCGCTCGCAGGCCGCGGCCGAGTTCATGACCAGCATCGGCGGCACCGAGATCTACTCGGTGATCAACGGGATGGCCGACTGGCAGGGAGATCGCGCGGGGGCCAGCACGGCGGGCCGGAGCTGAGTCAGGGCTCGCCGAGTGGATCCCAGACGCTGGTGAAGCCGAGCCCCGTGAAGTGGCGCACGTTTCGCGTGGCGAAGTGCGTCACGCCCTGGCAGAGCAGGCCGCGCGCGAGACGGCTGTCGAAGATCCGGGTGCGCGCGAAGCCGGGCTGGGCGGCGTCGTACCAGACCGCGTCCATGCAGGCCGCGTCGTGGTCGAGGAGCCGCCAGCGCGGGTGTCGTCGGAGCTGCGCGATGACGGCGGCGGCCTCGGGCGGGCCGAGCGGGCTCTTCACCACGGCAGCGTTGCGCAACAGCGCGTAGAGCTCCACCAGCACAAGCTCGGAGAGCACGAAGTCCGGGTCGTCCTTGCGCGCCTCGAGGAAGCTCCGCGCGGCGAGGCACTCGGGCGCTTGTGCGTTCAGCGCGTAGAGCAGGATGTTGGTGTCGACGGCGGTGACGACGCGGCTCAAGGGTCACGCTCCTGGGCGAGCTCGCGCCAGCTATCGACGGGCGCGCTGAACTCTCCGAGAGGGAGCGCCTCGGGCAAGCTCCAGGTCCCTGGCGCGGTGGCCTCCCGCGGGAAGCTGTTGACGAGCAGCTCGGCGCCGCGTCGGATGGCTTCGGCGAGCGACCAGTCTTGGCGCTCGGCCAGCGCGCGGACCTGCTGGTAGAGGGGCTCGGGGAGCTGTACCTGGGTGCGGATCATGCCATCAATTTGGCGTCACAACGATTTGATGTCAAGTTGGGGCAGGTCGACACACCGTACCCCTTCAACCCTCTTGACGGCCGTCTCTTGACGTGACAAGACAGGGGTGCAGGGGTCCAGCTGCGCGGGCCGCTGGGACCGATGAACGGGGAGCGCCGATGAACGACGTGATGCAGGTCTACCTCGCCGCCATCGGGCAGGTTCAGCCCAAGGCCGACGAGGGTGTGCTGTCCCTCCTGCTGGACGCGGACATCGTCGTCCAGCTCGTGCTGCTGGCGCTGATCGGCATGTCGGTCGCCTGCTGGGTGATCATCTTCAACAAGTACTCGGTCACGCAGAAGGCCATGCGCCAGTCCACGGCCTTTCTGGACTTCTTCTGGCGCAGCAAGCGCCTGGACCAGGTCTACGAGCAGGCCGACCGCTACCAGCCGAGCCCGCTGGCCGAGGTCTTCAAGGCCGCCTACATCGAGCTGGCCAAGCTCACCACGCAGCACGAGAGCAACCCGAGCACGGCGATGGACGAGGGGGACCTGGACAACCTCACCCGCGCCCTGCGCCGGGCGGCCACGGTCGAGCGCACCAACCTGGAGCGGATGACGACCTTCCTGGCCACGACCGGTTCCACCGCGCCCTTCATCGGCCTCTTCGGCACCGTCTGGGGTATCCTCCGGGCCTTCCAGAAGATCGGGCTCACCGGCCAGGCCACCATCCAGACCGTGGGCCCGGACATCGCGCACGCGCTCATCGCCACGGCGGTCGGCCTCTTCGCGGCCATCCCGGCGGTCATGGCCTACAACTACTTCAACAGCCGCATCCGGGTGCTGACCAGCGAGATGGAGAACTTCTCCAGCGACTTCCTGAACATCGTCAAGCGCCACTTCCGCGCCAAGGGCTGAACCATGGGCATGTCCACCGGCGGCAACGACGACCGCGGCATGATGGCCGAGATCAACGTCACGCCCTTCGTGGACGTGATGCTGGTGCTGCTGATCATCTTCATGATCACGGCGCCCATGATGACGACGGGGATGCAGGTGGAGCTGCCCCGGGTGGAGGCGCCCGCGCTGCCCGCGCCCGAGGAGCAGATGGTGCTCTCGGTCACCGAGGCGGGCGAGTACTTCATCAACGAGCACGGCTTCAAGTTCGAGGAGCTGGAGCCGAAGCTGGCGGCGATCGTCAAGAACAACCCGGATCAGGCGATCTTTCTCAAGGCGGACGGCAAGGTCCCCTACGAGAAGGTCGCGCAGCTCATGGCCGTGTGCACGAAGGCTGGCGTGCCGCGGATGGGCATGGTGACGCAGCCTGGGGTGTCCGAATAGGCGATGAGCACCCACCAGAGCTCCGCGCTGCGCGCCATCGGCTTCCGGCCCACCTGGGAGATCGGGGCCAGCCTGGGCGTTCACGCGCTGCTGGCGGCGGCGCTGATCGTGGGCGAGGTGCTGACGCGGCCCGAGGACAAGCCCCTCTTCGACCCGACGCAGGTGATGATGGTGCAGGCGGTGGCGCTGCCCAAGCAGACCTCGCGCCTGCCCGATCGCCCGACGCGCACGCCCGACCCGCCCAAGGCGGTGGCGCCGGAGAGCTCGCCCACGCCCCCTCCCCCGCCCACGGCCAGCGACATGGTCCTGCACAAGGACGACGCGCCCAAGCCCGCGGGTGACCCTGAGGCGGCCCCGGACCGCACCCGCGACCGCGAGGAGCTGCTGCGCGAGATGCAGAAGCAGCAGGCGCTCAAGGACATGAGCGCGGCCATCGGCGACGTGGACCGCCCGCGCACGGACCCCAACGGCGTGGACCCGAAGGACGCGATCCTGGGCTCGGGCAGCGGGGCGCCCATGGACAAGGAGCTGGCGGGCTGGTGGAAGAAGGCCCAGCCGGCGATCTGGCAGAACTGGACGCCACTTCCGGCCACGGTCTCCGCCCACCCCGAGTACGTGACCATCGTGGTGGTGAAGATCAGCGCGGACGGGACCCTGAGCGAGCCCGAGGTGATGAAGAAGAGCGGAGACAGCTCGTATGACCGCGCCGCGGTGCTCGCTGTGATAAAGACCGGCAGCGTCCCCCCGCCCCCGGCCAAGTTCGCCGAGGTCTGGGCTGCAGAAGGGCTCCCCATCGCCTTCCCCGCCAAGGACTCCCCATGAGGCGCCTCCCCCTCCCCGTCGTGCCCGCCCTCATCGTCCTCCTCGCCGCCAACCTCGCCCCCGCGCAGGAGGCGCCGGCCGTCCGGCACGTCGTGACCATGCAGGAGCCGGGCCAGAAGTCGCTGGCGCTGGCGCTGCCGAAGCCCGTGGGCGGCGGGGCGAGCGCGGAGACCTTCCACCAGATCGTGCTGCGCGACCTGGAGATGTCGGGCTGGTTCAAGATCATCGAGCCGGCCGCCTATCTGGAGCCCTCGGGCACGGGGATCAAGCCGGGCGAGTTCAAGTGGGAGGACTGGGAGGCGCCGGGCGCGGCGGCCCTGGCCAAGAGCGGGCTGTCCAGCCCGCAGGCGGGCAAGCTGCGGGCGGAGGTCTACGTCTACGACGTGGCTGGGCGCGCGAAGCTGGGCGCCAAGGCGTTCACGGTGGACGAGAAGAACCTGCGGCGCCTGGCCCACAGCGTAGCGGCCGAGATCATCTTTCAGCTCACCGGGCAGAAGTCGCCCTTCAACACGAAATTCGCCTTCGCGGGGAATTTCGGGGGCAACAAGGAGATCTACCTGGTGGACTTCGACGGGGCCAGCCGGGTCTCGGTCACGAAGAACGGCTCCATCAACATCAACCCGGGGTGGAGCCCTCGCGGGAACGCGGTGGCCTTCACCAGCTTCCTCGCGGGGAACCCGGACCTCTACGTGGCGGACCTGGCGAAGGGCGAGATCCGGCGCCTCTCGAACCGCGAGGGCATGAACACGGGCCCGGCCTGGGCCCCGGGCGGCGGGCTGCTGGCGCTGACGCTCTCGCCGGGCGGGAACCCGGACATCTACACGGTCGATCCGGTCTCGGGCAAGCAGATTGGGCGGCTCACCAACGAGCCGGGCATCGAGGTCTCCCCCACCTGGTCGCCGGACGGCAAGCAGATCGCCTTCGTCTCGGATCGGTCGGGCGGGGCGCAGATCTACGTGATGCCGGCCAGCGGCGGCACGCCCAAGCGCGTGACCTTCCAGGGCAGCCAGAACACCGACCCCGCCTGGTCTCCCGACGGCAGCGCCATCGCCTTCGTGAGCCGCGAGGGCGTCTTCGACGTGTTCACGGTGCGCCCGGACGGCACGGGGCTCAGCCGCATCACGCAGGGCATGGGCGACAACGAGGACCCGAGCTGGAGCCCGGACGGCAACTACCTCGCGTTCGCGTCCACGCGGGCCGGCGGCTCGCACATCTGGATGAGCACGAAGGACGGCGTGCATCAGGTGCAGCTCACCCAGGGCGGAGGAGGTTACACCAACCCGAGCTGGTCCCCCTCCCTGGAGTGGTAGCGTGCCTCGGGCGTCCATCGATCTCGGCAGCAATTCCGTCCTCCTGCTGGTGCTGGGCGACGACGGCGCGGTGCTCCACGACGAGTCGCGCGTGGTCGCGCTGGGCCGCGGGCTCGGCGAGCGCGGGCTCTTCCGCACCGACCGCATGGAGGCGGCGTTGCAGGCCCTCTCCGAGTACGCGGCGACGGCGAGCGCGCTGGGCGTCCCCCCGGACGCGATCAAGGCCGTGGCCACGAGCGCCTCGCGGCGCGCGCTGAACGCGGCCACCTTCCTGGAGCGGGTGCGCAAGGAGACCGGGATCGGGCTGCGGGTGATCTCGGGCGAGGAGGAGGCGGCGCTGACCTGGCTCGGGGCGCGGCAGGGCCTGGACCTGCCCGACGGCCCGGTGAGCGTGGTCGATCTGGGCGGCGGGAGCACGGAGATCGTGCTGGGCGAGCGGGACGTGATCTCGCTGCGCACGAGCCTGGAGATCGGCACGGTGCGGCTGACGGACCAGCACCTGGACGGCGGGCGCGGTCGCGTGGACCCGCGGGCCCTGTCGCGGATGCGGGCGACCATCGACCAGGTGGTGCAAGGCGTGAGCTGGCCGGTGCTGCCGCGGGTGATCATCGCGGTGGCGGGCACGGCGACCACGCTGGCGGCGATGGAGCTGGGGCTCCAGACCTACGACGGGGCGAAGGTCCACGGGAGCCGGCTCTCCCGCGCGAACCTGCGCCGCTGGATCGACCGCCTCCTGGAGGCGGACCCGGACGAGCGCCGGGTCCTGGCCGCGGTCTCGCCAGAGCGCGCCGACACCCTGCTGAGCGGCGCCTGCGTGCTGGACGCGGTGCTCAGCCACGCGAAGCGGGAGACCCTGGTGGTGAGCGACCGGGGGCTCCGCCACGGCGTGCTCGCCTGAAGGCTCCATGATCACGATCCGCGGGCTCGCCCGCAGCTACGGCACCCAGACCCTGTTTGAGGACGTCTCGCTCCAGCTCGACGCGGGCAACCGCTACGGCGTGGTCGGGGCGAACGGGGCGGGGAAGTCCACCTTCCTGCGCATCCTCTCGGGCTTCGAGTCCTCCAGCTCGGGCGAGATCGCCACGCCCCGCAACGCCCGGGTGGGCGTGCTCTCCCAGGACCAGTTCACCCACGAGGCGGTCCCCATCCAGGACGTCGTCATGATGGGCGACGACGTGGTCTGGGAGGCGATGAAGGCCCAGGAGGCCATGATCGCCCGGGACGAGGTGGACGAGGAGCGCTTCGCCGCGCTCGAGGAGCGCATCCAGCGCGCCGACGGCTACGCGCTGCCCAGCCGGGCCAGCGCCATCCTGGAGGGCCTCGGCATCCCCACCCGCCTGCACCGCGAGCCGCTGCGCGTGCTCTCCGGCGGCTTCCGCCTGCGCGTGCTGCTGGCCCAGGTGCTGGCCAGCCGGCCGGACATCCTGCTGCTGGACGAGCCCACCAACCACCTGGACATCGTCAGCGTGGTGTGGCTGGAGAAGTTCATGAGCTCGTTCCCGGGCTGCGCGGTGGTGGTCTCGCACGACCAGCGCTTCCTGGACAACGCCTGCACCCACATCCTGGACGTGGACTACCAGCGGATCATGCTCTACAAGGGCAATTACTCCGCGTTCGAGGTCCAGAAACGGGAGACGCGCGAGCGCAAGGAGCGCGAGATCGAGCGGCGCAAGGAGGAGATCGAGGAGCAGAAGGCCTGGATCGCCCGCTTCAAGGCCAAGGCCACGAAGGCGCGCCAGGCGGCCTCCCGGGCCAAGCAGGTGGAGCGCGTGGTCATCGAGGAGCTCCCGCCCAGCTCGCGGCAGAAGCCCACCTTTCGGCTCGGTCAGGTGCGCCCGAGCGGGCGCGAGCCGCTGACGGTCAAGGATCTCTGGAAGTCCTACGGGGACAACCTGGTGCTGGCCGACGCGAGCTTCGTGGTGCAGCGCGGGGAGCGCGTGGCGGTGATCGGCCCGAACGGGGCCGGGAAGTCCACGCTGCTGAAGATCCTGGTGGGGCAGCTGGCCGCGGACAGCGGGTCCTCGACCTGGGGCTACGAGGCGAGCTTCGGTTACTTCCCGCAGGATCACCGGGAGATCCTGGACAACGGGGACCGCACGGTGCTGGAGTGGCTGTGGGAGCTCAAGCCCGGCGAGGGCGTTGGCTTCGTGCGCGGCAAGCTGGCGGAGGTGCTGTTCTCGCAGGACGACGTCCACAAGCGCCTGCGCAGCCTGTCCGGCGGCGAGGCGGCGCGGCTGATCCTCGCGAAGCTGGGGATCATGCAGCCCAACGTGCTGGTGCTGGACGAGCCGACCAACCACCTGGACATCGAGTCCACCGAGGCCCTGGCCGAGGCGCTGCAGCGCTACCCGGGCACGGTGCTGCTGGTCTCCCACAACCGCTGGCTGGTGGAGCGCGTGGCGACCCGGGTGATCGAGGTCTCGCCGGGCGGGCTGCGGGACTTCCCCGGGACCTGGCTGGAGTACCTGGCGAAGCTGGGCACGGATCACCTGGACCGCGGAGTGGCGGTGGCGACGGCCAAGGGCAAGGCCGTCGAGCCCGCGCGCCCCGCCCCCGCGACGCCCGCGCGCCCCGCCCCCGCGACGCCCGCGCGCGCGGCGCCGGCGCCGGCGCCCGCTCCTGTGGCCGCCTCCGCTCCCGCCGTCCCGCCCCCTGTGGCGAAGAAGGCCGAGAAGGCGAAGGCGCCGCCGCCCAAGCCCAAGCCCAAGGCCAAGGGGCAACCGCTCTGGTTCGAGGACCAGCCCGAGGACCGGCCCGAGCCCGGCTCCTGGGCGGAGTTCTTCCAGAAGGCCCCGCCGAAGGGCGGCGCGCGCCGCTGATCCTCGCGAACCCGATGGTTTGTTCAGTGTGCAGGTCTCGCATGGTGGCGCTACAGCTGCTACCTTTCGGGATAGGAGACCTGCCATGCGCCTCGCCTCCCCTGCCCTGCTCGCGCTCTGCCTGCTGCTCGCTCCCGCCTGCGCGGGCGGCGACAAGGGAGGCTTCGGGCGCGTGCCGGACGACTCGGAGATCGACGAGGACGGGGACGGCTACACCGCGGACGTGGACTGCGACGACGCGGACGGCGCCACCACGCCCGACACCGTCGAGATCTGCGACGGGATCGACAACGACTGCGACGGGATCGTCGACGAGAACGGCACCCCGGACTCCCTGACCTGGTACCTGGACGAGGACGGGGACGGCTTCGGCGCGGGCGGCGGGATCATCGCCTGCTACCCCGAGGACACCTGGGTCAGCAACGACGACGACTGCGACGACAGCGACGACGACCGCTACCCGGGCAACCAGGAGACCTGCGACGGCTTCGACCAGGACTGCGACGGCCAGAGCGACGAGAACGCCATCGACCCCGACGAGTGGTACGCCGACCAGGACGAGGACGGCTACGGGGACGCGAACAACACCCGCCTCTCCTGCGAGCAGCCCCCGGGCTACCTCATGTACGGGACCGACTGCGAGGACGGGGACGCCAGCATCAACCCGGGCGCGGAAGAGGTCTGCGACGGAATCGACAACGACTGCGACGGGTCCTTGGACGAGATCCGCGAGGAGCTCTACCTCGACGCCGATGGCGACGGCTACGGCGACCCCACGCACCAGGTCGATCTCTGCGACGGCGACGTCAGCGGGGTCGATGACGCCGAGGACTGCGACGACGCCGACGCGACCGTGAACCCGGACGCCGAGGAGGTCGAGGACGGGATCGACAACGACTGCGACGGCGACGTCCTCTGACGTCGCGCCCGCCCCCGGGAGAAGGAGTGCTCATGTCACGCCCCCTGCTCACGCCGATGGTCCTGCTGCTCTTCGGGCTCAGCGCCTGCACGGAGGACAAGGACCTGGAGACCGGCACCGACGACAGCGCCGCCCCCGCGGACGCCGACGGGGACGGCTACACCGCCGAGGAGGACTGCGACGACACCGACGCGATGACGAACCCGGGCGTGGACGAGAGCTGCGACGGGCTCGACAACAACTGCAACGACGAGATCGACGAGGGGCTCAACTCCGACTGGTACGCCGACGTGGACGGGGACGGCTTCGGCGACGCCGCCGACATGGCCTCGACCTGCTGGCGCCCCGACGGCTACGTGCCCAACGACACCGACTGCGACGACACCGACCCCTACGTGTTCCCCGGGCAGGAGGAGATCTGCGACGGGATCGACAACGACTGCAACGGGGACATCGACGACGGCGCCACCGAGGGCGAGACCGAGATCTGGTACGAGGACGCCGACGGGGACGGCTACGGCGACCCGGAGACCGAGCTGGAGGCCTGCGGCACGCCCGACGGCTACGTGCTGGACGGGACGGACTGCGACGACGCCGAGGCCAGCACGCACCCCGACGCCGACGAGCTCTGCAACGAGGTGGACGACGACTGCGACGCCGAGGTGGACGAGGGCGCCGTGGACATGGGCACCTGGTACGCCGACGACGACCGCGACGGCTTCGGCGACGGCAGCACCGGCCAGAGCTCCTGCGATCAGCCCAGCGGCTGGGTGGAGGACGGTCAGGACTGCGACGACAGCTATGACGGCAGCTTCCCTGGCGCGGACGAGGTCTGCGACGAGCGCGACAACGACTGCGACGGCGAGGTCGACGACGACGCCGTGGACGCCGGCGACTGGTACGCCGACGCCGACGGCGACGCCTACGGCGACGAGACCGAGGTGACGACCAGCTGCGAGGCCCCTGCGGGCTCCGTGGCGCGCGGCGGGGACTGCGACGACGACGACGAGGACATCAACCCCGACGCCAGCGAGAGGTGCAACGACCTGGACGACGACTGCGACGGCGACGTGGACGAGGACGCCACCGACGCCAGCACCTGGTACGCCGACACGGACGGCGACGCCTACGGGGACGCGAGCGCCACGACCCGGAGCTGCGACGCCCCCTCCGGCTACGTCTCGGTCAGCACGGACTGTGACGACAGCTACTCGGGCACCCACCCCGGCGCGAGCGAGTACTGCGACGACGAGGACAACGACTGCGACGGGTCCACCGACGAGGGCGCCGTGGACCGTACCACCTGGTACAAGGACGTCGACGGCGACGACTACGGCGACTCCGCCACCTCCAAGAAGGCCTGCGACGAACCCTCCGGCTACGTCAGCAACAAGACGGACTGCGACGACTCGGACGCGGAGATCAACCCCGACGCCGAGGAGATCTGCAACGAGGTGGACGACGACTGCGACGGCGAGGTCGACAACGGCGCGGACGACGGCGAGGTCTGGTACGCCGACACGGACGGCGACGGCTGGGGCACCTCGAGCTCGACCACGACCTCCTGCTCGGAGCCGGACGGCTACGTGGCGAGCTCGGGCGACTGCGACGATCGCGAGGACGCCACCTACCCGGGCGCCACCGAGTACTGCGACGACGAGGACAACGACTGCGACGGCGTGGTGGACGACTCGCCGAGCGACGGGACGACCTACTACGCCGACGACGACAGCGACACCTACGGGTCCTCCACCGACACGACCAAGGCCTGCGAGAAGCCCACGGGCTACGTCACGAACAAGCGGGACTGCGACGACACCGACGGGGATGTCCACCCCGGCGCGGACGAGTACTGCGACGACGAGGACGACGACTGCGACGGCACCATCGACGAGAGCGCGGTGGACCGTACCACCTGGTACATCGACGGTGACTCCGACGGGTACGGCGACGCCGGGACCAAGTCCAAGGCCTGCGACGCGCCCTCCGGCTACGTGAACAACGACGACGACTGCGACGACGACGAGTCCACCGTCTACCCTGGGGCCGACGAGCTCTGCGACGACATGGACAACGACTGCGACGGCACCGTCGACGAGTCGCCCGTGGACATGACCACCTGGTACAAGGACGGCGACCGCGACGGCTGGGGCGACGACGGCAAGTCCACGACCTCCTGCGACGCCCCCTCCGGCTACGTGGACGACGGCGGCGACTGCGACGACGGCGACGACGACATCCACCCGATGGCCGACGAGATCTGCGAGGACGACATCGACCAGGACTGCGACGACATCGACGCGCCCTGCGGGCTGTCGGGGGACGAGGATCTGGGCGACGCCGACGCGCGGCTGATCGGCGAGGCGCGCTACGACTACTCCTCGAGCAGCCTGGCCAGCGCGGGCGACGTGGACGCCGACGGCTACGACGACATCATCGTGGGCGCCTACGGCGACGACACGACGGCGAGCTACGCGGGCGCCGCCTACATCGTGCTGGGCATGGTCTCGGGAGACCTGGATCTGTCTGACGCCGACGCCAAGCTGCGCGGCGAGGGCAGCAACGCCAAGGCCGGCTACGCCGTGGCGGGCAGCGGGGACGTGGACGGGGACGGCTACGACGACGTCATCATCGGCGCCATCGGCGACGGCACGGGCGGCTCCACCGCGGGCGCCTCCTACCTGGTCCACGGCCCGATCACGACGGACATGGCGCTGTCTGCGGCGGACGCCAAGGTGTACGGGGCCTCCGCCAACGACAACATGGGCTTCAGCCTGTCGGGCGCGGGCGACCTGGACAGCGACGGGAAGATGGACCTGCTCCTGCCGGCCTACCAGGCCGATCATGGCGGGACGTCCTCGGGCGCCGTCTACATCTTCTACGGCGACGTCTCCGGCAGCAAGTCGGCCAGCAGCGCCGACGGCCGCCTGGTGGGCGAGACCACCTACGACTTCGCCGGCTGGTCCATCGACGGCGGCGTGGACATCGACGGGGACGGCGTCCCCGACATCGCGGTGGGCGCGAACGGCGAGGACAGCGGCGGCACCTCGGCCGGCGCGGCCTACCTCGTGCTGGGCCCGGCCTCGGGTACGCTCGATCTCTCTGCGGCGGACGCGAAGATCACGGGCGAGACGGGCGGCGACTACCTGGGGACCAGCGTGGCCCTGGTGGGAGACGTCAACTATGACGGTTACGGCGACTATTTCGCCGGCGCCTACGGCTACGACGTCGGCACCGCCAGCGAGCTCGGCGCGGCCTACCTCTTCGAGGGTCCGCTCTCCGGCACGGTGGACGCCAGCACGGCCGACTACGTGCTCACCGGCGAGAGCACCGGCGACCGCGCGGGCTACGCGCTGTCCGCGGCCGGGGACGTGGACAAGGACCTCTACGATGACCTGCTCGTGGGCGCCTACCGCTTCGACGACGGGAGCACCACCGACGTTGGCGCGGCCTACCTGCTGATGGGGCCGCTCTCCGGCTCCAGCGATCTCGGCGTGGCCCAGGCCCGCCTGATCGGCGAGAACTCCGGCGACTATGTGGGCGCCGACGTCTCGCCGGGCGGGGACGTCAACGCCGACGGCTTCGCCGACCTGCTGCTGGGCGCCTGGAAGAACGACACGGGCGCGTCCGACGCGGGCATCGGCTACCTGCTCTACGGCGGCGCGGCGCGCTGAGCGCGCGGGCCCTGTTATCGAGCGTCATTGAGCCCCAGGACCCGGGCAGCTTAGGCTGAACGGGTGAGGGGCGATGATGTCCTGGACGCGCGGCGAATGGCTTCTCTTCCTGTGCTTCGGCTGCGCGCCCGCGGCGAGCCCCCTCGCCGAGCTCGGGGCCACGCTCCCCAGCGCCTACGACCCCGATCTCGGGGAGAGCTCGCCAGCGGAGCACGATCTCGCCCAGATTGAGGCCGACGCCGACGCGATCCTGGCCCAGGTCCGCTCCATCAACGCCGCCCCCGTCCCCGCCGTCTTCGAGGAGGTGCTGACCTGGGGCGACGCCGACTGCCCTGCCTACAAGGTCCTGTCGGACGGTGCCGCCTACTGGGAGTCGATCTGCAGCACCGACGACGGCACCAGCTTCGAGGGGGACGCCTTCTACGCGGTCCTGGAGGGCGAGGACGCTGACGGGCTCCGGTACCTGCGCCACGAGCTCTTCACCCACGCCCGCGTCGCCCGCGAGGACGGCCAGGGCTTCCGCGGCGCGGGGAACCTCGTCGTCGAGGAGAAGCTGGCCGAGGACGGGCACGGCGAGTTCAAGAGCAGCGTCATCGGCACCTTCGTCAGCACCAGCGCGATGGCCGAGGGGCTGTGGATCAGCCAGGGCGTGGAGGACAACCTGGAGGCCCGCTACGGCACGAACAACCGGGGCGAGCCCCAGTACGCCGTCCTGTCGGGCTCGGTGGGCGGGCTCCCCCTCACCTACGGCGAGGCCTGGTTCGAGGACTTCAAGATCGGCTCTGAGGCGGGCATGTGGGCCTGCGCAGGCGAGCCCCTGGGCGCCCTCTCGCTGCGCGACGGCGCGGGGCGCTGGGTCACCATCACCTTCGACACCGTGGACTTCCAGGGCTCTGCCCCCGAGGATCCCGCGCGCTGTGACGGCTGCGGCGCCGTGAGCGCCATGGGCGAGGCCCTGGGCGAGGTCTGCGTGGACGCGAGCCCGCTCTTGGACTGGGAGGGTGCGCCATGGTGAGCCCGACGCTCGCGCTGCTGCTCTTCGCCTGCCACAGCTCCGAGCCCGCGGCGCCCGACCCCACGCTCGCCCTGCGCCAGCTCACCCGCGCCAGCCTGGACGTGCGCGGGGTGCGCCCATCCGACGAGGAGATCGAGGCGATCCAGGCGGATCCTGAGGCCCTGGAAGATCTGCTCGACGAGATCATCCGGAGCGAGCGCCTCCCCGAGCGCCTGGTCGACCTCTACAACGAGCTCTACCTGACCCGCAGCGAGGCCTCCGCGATCAACACGCAGTCGCTGGGGATGGCCGAGAAGGAGCCCTTCCTGCAGATGGTGGGCCAGGAGCCCCTGCGCCTCCTGGCCCAGGTCGCCGCCGAGGATCTGCCGTACACCGAGATCGTGCTGGCCGACTGGACCATGGTGAACGAGACCATGGCCGAGCACTACCCGGTGAGCGACTACCCCGAGGGCGCCACCGGCTGGCAGAAGGTCCACTACGGCGACGGGCGTCCCGCGGGCGGCGTGCTGGTCACCAACGGCCTGTGGTGGCGCTACGTGACCACCGCCAGCAACGCCAACCGCGGCCGGGCCAACCAGGTCTCGCGGCTCCTGCTCTGCGCGGACTACCTCTCCCGCGACGTGGAGACGGACCCCGAGCTCTTCCTGCTCAGCGACGCGGAGCTGGCCGACGCGCTCCAGACGGACCCGGCCTGCGCCAACTGCCACGTCTCGCTCGACCCGCTGGCCGGGCACTTCGGAGGTTTCTTCCTCTCGAACTACACGAGCGTCCAGGAGGCGCTGCTCTACCACCCCGCCCGGGAGGAGGTCTGGCGCTCGCTGTCGGGGGTCGCGCCCGGCTACTTCGGCACCCCCACCGAGGGGCTCGTGGACCTGGGCGCGCAGATCTCGGCCGATCCGCGCTTCGTGAGCTGCGCGGTCGAGCAGGCCTGGACCCTGCTCCTGCGCGAGCCCCCCGGCCTCGAGGACCAGGAGGAGCTCAACCGGATCCGGGAGGCCTTCCTGGCGGGCGGGCTCACCATCCGCGGCCTCTTCCGCGCCGTGCTGGACGTGCCGGCCTGGCGGGACCTGGAGGACGGGGACGCGCCGAGCTCGGCGAAGGTGGCGACCGTGGAGCTCCTGGCCAGCCAGGTCGAGGAGCTCACCGGCTTCCGCTGGGTCTACGAGGAGCAGGAGATCATGCGCGCTGACAAGGCGGGCCTGCACCTCATCGGCGGCGGGGTGGACGGGATCAGCCAGGTCTCCCCGCCGAGCGAGCCCACCCCCGGCCTCGTGCTCGCCCAGCGCGCCCTGGCCGAGCTGGCAGCCTCCTACGCCGTGGATCGCGAGGCTCCCCTCCCCCGCTCCGCCCGTCGGCTCTTCACCGCCGTCTCCCTGGACGCCAACGAGCGGCCGGAGACCGCGGCCCTCGGCGCGCAGATCGTGGTGCTTCACCGCCGGCTCTACGGCGAGATCCTCCCGGCGGACAGCGAGGAGGTCGGCGCGGGCGTCACGCTCTGGGAGCAGCTCTACGCGCAGGAGGCGGATCCGCTGGCGGCCTGGCGCGGCCTGCTCTGCGCCATGCTGCGCGACCCGCGCCTCGTCCTCTACTGAGACGCACGGAGGCCCCGATGATTCGATCCGCTCTCGCGCCCTCGCGGCGCGCCCTGCTGGGCGGCGCCCTGGCCGGAGCCGGCGCGCTCGCCCTCCCCCGCCGCGCCCGCGCCTCCGTCTCCGGGGCCGACCGCAAGTTCGTCTTCGTCTTCGCCGCGGGCGGCTGGGACCCCAGCATGACCCTGGCCGAGGACCTGGACAACCCCGCCCTGGACCTGGAGGACGGCGCCGAGCGCGGCCTGGTGGGCGGGATCAGCTTCGTCGATCACGCCGACCGGCCGAGCGTGCGCGCCTACCTGGAGGATTACGGCGCCCGCACCGCCATCCTCAACGGCGTGGCCCTGCCCACCATCAGCCACGAGATCGGCCACTACCTGGCCATGACGGGGGGGCGCGACGGGCTGGACCCGGACTGGCCCTGCATCCTGGGCGCGGCGCGCGCCGACCTCTACCCCGCGCCCGTGCTCATCATCTCCGGGCCCTCCTACCCGGGCGCGCTCGGCGGCGGCGTGCTGCGCTGCGGGCTGAGCGGCCAGCTCGAGGGCCTGCTCTCCGGCGAGCTGCTGGGCTGGACGGACGAGCCCATAGTACCGCTCTCGGAGGCCGCCCGCGACCCCATCGCCGCCTACGTCGCCGCCCGCGCCGCCTCCCGGGTCTCCGGGGCCGCGGGCGCCCGGGATCGCGCCCTGGCCGAGGCCTTCCAGCGCGCCGACGCCAGCGCCGACGCCATCCGCGAGATCGGGGACGCCCTGGACCTGAGCCCGGTGGAGACCCTGGTGGAGGGGGCACCCCTCATCGCCCGCGTGCTGGCCTCAGGCATGTCGCGCTGCGTGACCATCGGGGGTCCGCCGACCTTCATCCGCGAGTGGGACACCCACAACACGAATTTCAGTCTCCAGAGCGCGCTGTGGGAGGACCTCTTCGCCGGGCTCGTGGCGCTGAACCAGGAGCTCGACGCCTCTCCCGGCACGGCGGGGGGCTCGCTGGCCGACGAGACCGTTGTCGTAGTGCTCTCCGAGATGGGGCGTGGCCCGCGCTTGAACGCGTTCGAGGGCAAGGATCACTGGCAGTACACCAGCGTGCTGGTCTCGGGCTCTGGGGTCGCCGGGGGCCGCGTGATCGGCGGCCACGACGAGCGCTGGGCCGGACTGCCCGTGGACCACGCCAGCGGAGACCTCGCCGACGGCGGCAGGCAGATGACCGGCGGGTCGGTGGGGGCGGCGCTCCTGCAGCTGGGGGACGTGGACCCGGGCGACTGGCTGGAAGAGGCGCCGCTCCTGGCCTTGCTGGAGGGCTGACGGCCCCTCAGTGCCCGTTCCCCTCCTCCGCCTTCTGCGTGGCCGCGATGCTGGCCATGCGCAGCTTGTGGCAGAGCACGCGGATGATCCCGCGGGCCACCTCCACCCGGTCGGTCATCAGCTCGTAGAGGGCCTCCTGGTCCAGCTGGAGCAGGATGGTGTCCTCCAGCGCCGTGACGCTCGCGTTGCGCGGCTGCGGGTCCAGCACGGCCAGCTCGCCCACGATCTCGCGCTCGCCGAGCTCGGCCACCGTCACGTCGCCGTCGTGGATGCGCAGCCGCCCGCCCACGATGAAGTACATGCTGGTGCCGATGTCGCCCTTCTCGAAGATGGTCTCGCCCCGCTTGACGTCCACCTCGCGGAGCACGCTGGCGACCTCGACCAGCACCTCCTCGGGCGTGCGCGAGAAGATGCTGACGCTCTTCAGGATGATGACCTTCTCCACCGTCAGCAGCATCGGGGCCTCGCTGGTCATGTCGGAGAGCACGTACTCGGCCAGCGCGGCGACGCTCTCGTTGGGGTCGGCGCGCAGGCCGCGCACGGGCTCGCGGGCGCGGCGGGGATCGAGGGCGGCGAGCGCCCAGAGGCCGGTCTCGCGGAGCGCGGGCTCGCGGCTGGCCAGGAGGGGCTCGATGGCGTCCCAGAGGGCGCGGGCCTCCAGCGCCACGGCGGCCTGCACCGCGCAGAGCCGCGTCCACAGGCTGGTGCTGGCGTCCTCCCGCCCGATGATCTCGCGCAGCCGGCCGATGCGGTCCATGCGCGGCTGCGGGAAGCGGGCCTCCAGGCGGGAGAGCCGGTCGGTGTCCTCGTGGTCCTCCAGCAGGGGCAGCACGAGCGGGCGCAGCTCCGGCGCGAGCTGGAGGTCCACGACCTCCACCGCCCAGGCCCGGCGCTGGGCCGAGGGGTGGTCCAGGCTGTCGCGGGCGAGCAGGATGTTCTTCGGGTCGTAGAGGAAGCTCAACACCCAGAAGATGCGGCGCCGGGCCTGCACGATCTCCTCGCGCAGGGCCGAGCGCAGGTACAGGTAGCGCGGATCCTCGGGGAACTCCTGGAGCGTGGCCAGGATCCGCGTGATCACGCGCACCTCGTCCTGCACCGTGCGGCTCAGCGCCGGCAGGTCCCCGGGCGGCGCGCGGAAGCCGCAGAGCGAGAGCGACTGCAACACCGCCCCGCGCACGTTGGCGTCGCGCTCGGCGACGTGGCCGCGCAGGAGCTGGATAGTCGAGGCGCTGGGGATGCGCCCGCAGAGGTGGGCGATGCGCGCCCGCACAGCCCGCGACTGCCCGGACTCCACCAGGGCCTCGTCCAGGCGGGGCAGGACGGCCGGGCCCACGCTGACCAGCGCCTCCGCCGCCGAGGCCCGCAGGCCGGGCTGGCCGAGCCGCGAGATCATCGCCGGCCACAGCGCCGGGTGCCGCAGCCTCCCCGCCGCCAGCAGGGCGAGCCGGGCCACCGCGGGCTCCCGATCGGAGAGCAGCGGGCGCAGCAGCGGGTGGGCCGTGGGGGAAGCTAATTCACCTAGTATCTCCGCGGCGATGCCCCGATCCTCCACGAAGGGGCTGGCGACCATGCGCGAGAGGCGGTCGGCGGCCACCACGATGGCGCCGATGTCTCCGCTGCGCATCAGTCCCAGGACCACCGCCTGCCGCACCACCGGCACCGGATCGTCCATGCCCGGCAGCAGCTCGCCGTGGACCTCCGCCCCGCTCTGCCCGCAGAGCACGCGGATGGCGGTCGAGCGCACCTCCACATCCTCCTCCAGCCGCACGCGGGCCAGCAGGTGCTGGGCGGCCCCGGGCGGGCGTCGGCGCTCGAGCCGCAGCAGCACCTCGCGCCGCACCAGCGCGCTGGGGTGGCCGATGAGGTTGAGCAGGATGCTGTCGTAGCGAGGGTGCTCGATGCGCTCGAGCGTCTCCAGGCAGAAGATCACCTCGCCCGGGTGCGGGCTCGCCAGGCGCTCCTGGAAGATGTCCAGGGTGCTGGCGTCGGCGAGGCGCAGGGTGGTGCCGGTCAGCACGCGCCGGTCGATGGCCTTGACCAGGGCCTCGCCGTAGGCCCGCCCGGCGTCCCAGGAGCCCACCAGCCAGATGGCGATGGGCACCAGCAGCGTGGCGAGGAAGATGCGCGGATCGTCCGTGAGCCCGACCACGCCGAGCTGGAAGACGCCGGCCAGCAGCGCGCTGACGGGCTCCACCACGCCCTCGGCGCGGGCCTGGGCGGCGGCGCGCTGGCCGGGCTCCAGCGGCTGGTAGAGCACGAGCATGGTCTCGTCCTCCACCGTGCCGCGCAGGAAGATGTCCAGGACCCGCGCGAAGACGATCACCCAGAAGAAGGCGCTCCCCAGCCCGCTGGTCCAGCCCACCACCATCGCGATGATGATGCAGGTGCCCGCCGTGACCGGCAGGAGCATCAGGGCCGTGCGCACGCCGAAGCGCTCCAGGAGCGGCCCGCTGAGGAACCAGGCCCCCAGCAGGGTCACCAGGTTCGCCACGCCGGTCGTGCGGCCGACGAAGGTGGCGATGGCGTGCTCGTCCGCGCCGAAGCGCGCCTCCACCTGGTAGAGCACGAGGTACTCGAGCGAGTAGAAGGCGAAGACGGTGGCCGAGGACAGCAGGAAGATGCGCCGCAGAAGCGGGTTCTGGAGCAGCGAGCGCATGGGGGCCACGGGCCCGGTGCTCTCGTCGTCCTCGTCGGGCTCGTCGTCGCCGCCCTCGTCTTCGGAGAGGAAGCCCTTCTCGTACTGCTGCAGGAATGTGTCCAGGATGCCCAGACCCACGGAGAGCCCGAGGGCGGAGACCAGCAGCAGGTTCGGCGGGCCCAGCAGGGTGACCAGGGCGCCCATGCTGAGGCCCACCAGCACCCCGGCCAGCTGTTCACCCGCGTTGATCGGGCCGAAGAGGCGCTTGCCCTGCCGGACGGTGAGCACCTCCAGCGTGAGGCCCCAGGTGGCGAGGTTGGCCACCATCGTGAGCACGTCGAACCACACGAAGAGCGAGAACGGCAGCCAGCGATCGTGGACGAAGATGCCGAGGACCCGGAAGGCCAGCACGCTCGCCAGGAGCGTGGCCATCGCGCCCTTGAGCAGGCTCGCCAGCGGGAGCTTGCGCTCGAGCCGGATGTAGACCCAGCCGATGGCGGTCGTGACCACCGCGGAGATGATGTAGACCAGCGCGAGCTGGCGGGCGTCCAGGACCTCCAGGAACTGGGAGGTGGCCACCGACTCGAAACAGACCGTGGACGCGCCCGTGCAGAAGCTCAGCGCGAACAGAAGCCCGACGGGGCGACCCTCCCCGGGGCGGATGTGCAGCGCCGATCCGATCAGCCCCACGCGAGGCTCCGGCGATGGACGTCAGCGTTTTCGGGGGACCAGGGCAGGAAGGCCTCGAGCGCAACGCGAGCATAGCACGCGCGACGGCGCGCTCGGCGGCGCTCGCGCTCCGAGGCGGGGAAGCCCCTCAGCTCGCGGCGCGCGCGGCGCGGCGGGCCTGATCTTCGCGCTCCCGCTCGGTGCCGATGTAGGGCTCGCGGGTGCCCATGACGTGATCGAACCAGGGCTTGGTGACGCACCAGTTCTTCTCCGGGTCGGGGCCCAGGTGATGATCGACGTGCCAGGGCAGGTGTTCGCGCGCCCAGGCCGGGTCGATGTGCGCCTTCTTGTGGACCCGGTAGTAGTTGACGATCGAGTACATCACGGCCGCGGAGAAGAACGGCGCCACGGGCAGAAACGCGAGCGGGATGATCGCCGCGCCGGCGAGCCCGATGACCTCGCGCGTCTGCGCGTCGAGCCGCCAACGCCACTTGTCGTAGGCGGGATCGCGCATGTCGAGCTGGCTGCTGGCCAGGTGGTGCTCGTGGATGTGGAAGTGCCAGTAGCTCTTCGGGTCACGCCCCGCCTTGTGGAGGATGTGCTTGTGGATGAACCACTCCCCCGCGTTGGCCGCGAGGATGCCGATGGGGAAGCCAATCATGATCCGCTCCTCTCTTCAGGGGTGCAATCACAGAATACACAGGGGGCAGGCCTGAGACCAGAGAAATCGACTGACACTGTTGTCTAGACAGCGCGTTCTAGCGGCGCCCGGTTATGACGAATCGATGAAGGCCAGGATCCTCGCCCTGCTGGTCGCCTGCGCGGAGGACAAGGTGTCCCCTGGGCTCCGGGACAGCGTCGGCGCCGAGACGGAGGCGGACACCGCAGACACGGGTGAGCTCTGGGACGAGGCGTGCGCGCCCGTCGTCTCGGCGCTGGAGGCGGACCTCGAGGCGGCGGGGGCGACCGGCGGCGCTGTGGCGATCTGGGCGGACGGGGGGTTGCTGTGCGCCTTCGGGGCGGGCAGGCGTGGACCGGAGGACGACGCGCCGGTAGGCGCCGACACCCTCTTCCGCGCCGGCCCCCTGACCAGCACGCTCACCGCCGTCGCGCTCATGGCCCGCATGGCCGAGGAGCCCGAGGGCCTCGACACGCCCGTCACCGCCGTGCTCCCTGAGCTCCGCTTCACGCTGGACGCGAGCTGGGCCGGCAGCATCACGATCCGCCACGCCCTCCAGCGCACGACCGGCATGGTCGATGTGCCCGAGATCTCGGCCAACCCCGCCGACGAGGTGCTGAGCGGCTACCTGCTGGAGGTCTACCCCGCCACCCGCTGGCTCATGAGCGAGCCGGGCGAGCTGTGGAACCTCTCCTCTCCCGGGGATGGGCTGGCCGGGCTGCTGGTGGAGTACGGGGCCGGCGTCCGCTACCGACAGGCCATGCGGCTGTATCTCTTCGACCGGCTGGGCATGGACAGCACGGTCTTCCTGGCCGAGGACGTGCTGGAGCACGGGGACTTCGCCTCCTCCCAGAGCCTGGACTGGACCGGGGAGAGCGAGGATCTGCGCGCGGTCGATCCCACCTCCTACGACAACGGCTGGGCCCGCCCCTCGGCCTACGCCTGGACCGACGCCGAGGATCTCGGCCGACTCCTCGGCTTCCTCCTGGAGGGAGACAGCGTCCTGCTGGCTGACGAGGACCGCGAGCGCATGTGGACGGAGACCGTGGACACGCACACCTGCGGTGATCCCGCCTACGGCTACGGGCTCTACGTGCAGGAGGGCCTGACCCTCGGCGACGCGCGTCTGTCCGGCACCTTCGTGTCCCAGGAGGGCGGGCTCCCCGGCTACAGCGCCGCGCTCCTGGCCAGCCCCGACGACGGGGTGGGGGTGGCGATCCTGGTCAACGCCGACGACGCCGAGCTCTCCCCTACCCTCCTCGCCGCCCTCGAGCTGGGCGGGCTCAGCGCGGAGCCCGCGGACGAGGCCGAAGACGAGAGTCCCACCCTGGAGGGGCTCGCCGGCAGCTACCTGGACCCCTGGAGCTACGGCGTCCTGGAGTTCTCGGTAGAGGACGAGATCCTGAGCGTCTCCATCCCCCTGCTGGACACCTGGGAGACGCCTTATGACGCCGAGCTCGAGCGCCGCTGCGGCGACACCTTCACGCTGAGCATCGACGGGCAGGCGCTGGAGCTCACCTTCCTGCGCAACGAGGAGGGCGGCGAGGCCGCGCGGGTCCGGGCCAGCACCTTCGTCGCCGACCGCGAGGGCTGAGCCCCGCCGGTCTGTGTCAAATCGCACACCTGCTCAGAGCGCCCCCAGCGAGATGTGCGGGAGGATCCAGACCTCCTCGCGGGCCTCGATGGGGTTGACGTTGAAGCCGAGGTCCAGGGCGGCGGGGCCGACGGGGGTGGCGACGTGCAGGCCAGCGCCCAGGCCCAGGCGCCAGACCGGGTCCACCGTCGGGTCCAGGAGCGCGTCGGCCCGGCTGGTCGTGTAGATGCTCTCGTCCAGGAAGCCGATGTGGCCGAGATCAGAGAAGAAGACCAGGCTGGTGCCGTCGCTGTCCAGCCCGAGCACGGAGAGCGGCACGGAGAGCTCGGCCGTGATCACGGCCATCGTGTCCCCGCCGGTGTGTACCCACTGGGTGGAGTCCTCGTCCAGCGCCAGATCGTCGATGATCGGCTCGATCGTGGACGGGTAGTCGATCTCCGGGCGGGCGGCGAGGTTGGCGGGCCCTATCGTGTCCTGCTTGAAGCCGCGCAGGCTGCCCGAGCCGCCCAGCGTGAAGCGATCCTCCACCGCCAGCGTCGTGCTGTGCCCCGCCGCCACCCCGAGGCCGCCCTGGGCCCGCAGATCCAGGCGCAGCGGCCCGAGCGGGAGGATCTGCTCGGCCAGGCCCGTGACCTTGACGAAGGCGGGGTCGGCCGAGAGCGGGTCGCCGAGCTCGACGGCGGTGGTCAGCAGGGTGCCGCGCGTGGGGTTGAGCGCGTCGTCGCGTCCGTCGTAGACCAGCGTGAGCCCGGTGCCGCCCTGGCGCCGCGCCTCGGTGGGCGTGCTGGGGGCCTCGTCCGAGCTGCCCGCCGGCCACCAGGGCTCTCCCTGGACCAGGGCGCCGGGGTCGGCGTCCTCCAGGCGTCTCCACTGGTAGTGGTAGTCCAGGAAGGCCTCGAAGCGCGGCCCCCAGCGCGCGGAGACGCCCAGGCTGGCCCCCGATCGCGAGAGGCGCCAGAAGGGCTCCTGCACCGTCTCGTTGAGCAGGATCTCCGCCGTGAGGCGATAGCCGCGGGCGGGGAGGTTCGGCGCCTCGTAGCGCAGGGCCGCCCGCCAGGTCGGCGCGGCGTCCAGGATCCAGCGGTCGCTGACCCAGCCGTAGCCCACCTGCCCGAGCGCGCTGACCCGCTGCCCGCGCCCGCCGAGGTTGCGGTGGCTGAGCTTGAGCCGGCTGGCCACGCCCTCGTCGGTGGACACGCCGCCTCCGAGCTCGACGAGGATGTTCGGCTTCTCCTCGACCAGCACGACGAGATCGCGGCTCAGGTTGTCGTCGCCCGGCAGCTCCAGGGACACGGCGTCGAAGAGATCGAGCCCGTAGAGCGCGCGGCGGCTCTGCTCGAGCTGCTCGGGCGTGATGGGCTCGCCCAGCGAGACGCGGAGCTCGCGGGCGATGACCTCGCGGGCCGTGCGGCGGTTGCCCTGGATGGCGACGCTGCGCAGCCGGATCTGCTCGCCCGGGTGGATGATCAGCAGGGCACGCGCCTCGCCGGCCTGCGGGCCCGTCCCCAGGGTGGTCGCGGCCCGGACGTCCGCCGCCAGGTAGCCCCTGGACTGGTAGAGCTCGCTCAGCTCGAGGGCCAGAGCCTCGAGCTCGCTCGGGTTCAGGGGCTGGTCCACCAGGCGCGCGCGCGCCTCGTCCAGCGCCTCCCGCTCGAGCTCGTTGCCCTCCTCCCCGACCCCGCCCTCCGCCTCGAGCGCGCGCAGCCAGGTGCGCGGGCCCTCGACCACCCGCACCTTCAGGTCCAGGGGCACGCCCGAGGGGGCGGGCCGCCCCGGCTCGATCTGCTCCAGGCTGAGGCGCGCGTCCAGGAAGCCCTGGGAGCGGTAGAAGTCGCGCACCGTGGAGAGCGCGGCGGTGATGGACTCGCGGGTGACGATGCCGCGCCCCAGGGTCTCGGGGGCCGCCTCCTTCAGGGCGTCCGCCACGTAGCCGGGGGAGAAGGTCTCGGCGCCCTCCACGACGATGCGCCCCAGCACATGGCGCCGGCCCCGGCGCGCCTCCACGTCGTAGTGGATCTCGCCCTCACGCTCCTCGCGCTGCACCTTGGCGCCCGCCTCGAACCAGCCGCGGTCCCGGAACCAGCCCATCAGGCGCTCGGCGAGCTCGTCGGGGGACTCGTCCGTGGGGCGGACGCCTGGGAGCAGGCCGAGGATCTCGCGCAGCTCCGCGTCGGAGGGCAGGCCGCGGCCGCGGGTGTGCAGGACCACGCGGGGCCCGGCGTCCACGATCACGCGCAGGTCCTCGGTCTCCCCGCTCGCGTCGGTGGGCACGCGCAGCACGTTGATGACCGCGTCCGTGTAGCCCTCGTCCAGCAGGTGACCGCGCACCGCCTCCCGGGCCTCGCGGAGCCCCCGCTCGTCGATGCGCAGCCCGCGCGCGACGCCCTCCAGGAGCAGCCAGCGCTTGAGCGTGAGCGGCTTGACCACCTCGTCGCCGGCGAGGCCAATCTCCCCGTAGCGGTGGGCGTTCCCCGCGAAGACCCGCAGGCGGATGTCCAGCGAGCCGTCCGGTCGCTGGGACTGCAGGTAGCGGGCGCTGGCGGAGGGCCAGCCGGCCGAGGCCAGGGCCGCCGTCACGCGGGTCACGACCGCGCCGGCCTCGTCGGAGGGGAAGAAGGGCTCGCCCCGGTTCAGGTCGGCGGCGCGTGAGGCGATGGTACGCGGTGCGCCGCGCACGCCCTCGATGTGGACGTCGCCGATGCGCGGGGCGCGGATCACCCGGTAGACCAGGCGCACCGCGTCCACCGGCTCGCCGTCGGGCCCGACGTTCACCCACGGCTCGACCACGGCCTCCACGCTGGCGAAGGCGCCCACGCGGTAGAGGATGGCCAGGTCCTGGCGCACCTCGCTCAGATCCAGAAGATCTCCCTGGCGAACCTGCAGGAGCGGCTCCAGGCTCTCGCGGGGCAGACCCCCCTCCGGGGCCTCCAGCGTGACCTGGGAGACCTCCAGGCCCGCGGCCCACACGGGCTCCTGGGCGTGCGCGACGCCCAGCGCCAGGCTCAGCAGGAGCGGGCTCAGTCGAACTCCCAGCGCAGGTTGACGTCGAGGCCGTAGGCCCCGCCGATGGGGAGGGAGCGGCCGTACTGCTGGCTCGCCCAGTAGGCCCGCATGTAGAGGGTCCGGGCGAGCTGCTTGTCGAAGCCGATGTAGGCGTCCGAGGTGCGGCTGAGGTTCTGCTCCAGGATGAGGGTGGTGTCCCAGCCGAGGTCCTTCTCGGCCAGCAGGCGGATCTCCGAGCTGACCAGCCCGCGTCCGCGCTCGCTGACGCCGCTGACCAGGTCAACTCGATCAAGCTTGAATAGATCAAGCTTGAATATCCCTGAGCCCAGGCTCTCCAGGAGCCCGAAGCGGCTGGCCAGCAGGTCGCCGGTCTCCAGGGCCAGGGCGGCGGAGACCCCGCCGTAGCGCTCCAGCTCGTCCTGGGTCATGCCGAAGAGCAGGAGGGCGTTGATGTCGGACTGCGCCAGGCTCGGGCTCGCGGTGGCCGTCGTGTTCCAGTCTGAGTAGGGGCCGCCGACGCGCAGGTCGATCTCGTACTCCTGCTCGCGGCTCTTCACGGTGGTCTCCAGCGCGATGTCGATGTCGGGGTCGTAGGCGTAGGGCTCGTTGAAGCGGATCTCGCCGCGGGAGAGCTCGAATTCGCGCTCCTTGAAGTACACCCGGCCGCCCGGGTCCATGCGCACCGTGCCCACCAGCCCCGTGCGACTCGTGTCGCCTACGATGGCCAGGTCCGCCGAGCCCGTGAGGTCGCCGACGTTGTTGCGCACCCGGATCGTGTCGTCGGCGCGGATCGCCAGGTCAAACGCGAAGTAGTTGGCGGTGGCCTCGCTCGCGGTGCTGGTGAGGCGCTCGTCGGCCAGCTCCAACACCCACTCCTCCCAGTCGATGCGCTCGCTGAACAGCATGGAGTGGACGTCGATGGTGCCGCTCAGCAGCAGCGCGTCGGCGGGCCCGTCGAAGCTGAGCAGCGCGTCGCCCTGGAACGGCGGCAGGTAGTCCAGGTACTGCACGCGCGCGTTCTCCACCTCAGCGGAGAGATCATAGCGCGTGGGCACCCAGCCGCTGGCGTCGATGCGGCCCGAGAGGCGCATGTCCCCTCCCCCCAGGCGCCCGGTGGTCTCGGCGATGTCGTAGCCGTCGGGCGTGCCGGAGATGGACCCGGTCACGCTCTCGAAGGGGTGCGGGAACCAGCCGCCGCGGAGGGTGGCGTCGGCGAAGCGCAGGTCCATCACGGGGATGGCGGGCTCGCCGGGGGAGCCGAAGGCGGAGAGCGTGAGCTCGGCCGTGCCCTCGGCGCGGGTGAGGTCGGGCACGACCATGCGCAGCAGGTCGAGGTCGAAGCGCCCCCCGCCCGCCAGCGCGAGCCTCCCCTCCTCCGAGCGCCATCCCCCCAGCTTCAGCTCGGTGTTCCCGCCGGACAGGGTGATCTCGTCGAGCTGCCAGGACAGGCCGTGCTGGGTGTAGCGCCAGGGCGAGGGCGCGCTGAGGCGCTGCTGGTCCCAGCTCAGCGTGACCTGGGAGAGCTCGGCCTCGATGTCCACGGGCGTGGGATCCTCCCCGAAGAAGCCGGAGAGATCGACGGTCCCGGACACGCGGGCCTCCACGTCCGTGCCGTCCGCCGCCACGGGGTACAGCGCGTGCACCGGGAAGCCGTCCAGCACGCCGCGCACCTTGTAGGGCTGCTCGTCCCAGAGCCCCAGGGTCCCGGCCACGGCGAGGCCCGGCCCGGCCAGGTTGCCCGAGAACGAGAGCACGCCCTCCTCGGTGTGGAAGCGCAGATCGGAGTCCTCGACCTGCTGCCCGAGCAGCCAGGTCTGGTCCAGCGCGATGCGCCCGCGGGGTTCGGGCTCGAAGAGCGTGCCGTCCACCTGGATGTCCAGCCCCAGCGCGCCGCGCAGGCCGATGTCCCTGGCCGTGCCCGCGGGCAGGAGCATCATGCGCTCCAGGGTGAGCCCGCTGCTGACCACCTCGAAGTGGCTCTCCCAGCCCTCCTTGACCGTGCCGCGCGCCAGCACGCTCTCCAGCCCGCCCTGCCGCTCCAGGGTGAGGTCATCCAGCGTGAAGCGCCCGTGATCCATCCAGCCGCGGGCGGTGCCGTGGTCGAAGCGCTCGCCCCACAGGTCCACGTCGCGGAGCTGGAGCTCGGCCTCGCCGTCGAGCCAGTAGGGCTCGCCGCTGAGCGAGAGCGTGCCCTCGACGTGCCCGTCCAGCCCGGGGATGTCCAGGAACATGCCGGTCAGATCCGCCAGCGTGGTGTCCGCCAGAAGCAGGTCCGTCTCCAGGCGCATGGGGTCGTGGAAGTCCAGCAGCACGCTGCCCGAGTAGCGAGAGCGCCCCTTGATGGCCTGGAGCCGCGGGAAGGAGAGCTGGACGAGATCGCTCTCCAGGTCGGCCTCCATCCAGTCGGCGAAGGGGATGCCCAGCACGGCGAAGTCGCGCGCGCTGACTTTGCCCTCGGCGCGCAGATCGTCATAGGGCCCGAAGAGCCTGCCCTCCAGCCGCCCCACGCCGAAGAGGTCCACGTCCGAGAGCGGCCTCAGCAGCGTGAGGTCCATGGGGTCCAGGGTGACGTCCAGGTCCAGCGGGCCCAGCGCGTGGGTGCCGATGGAGGCCCGCGCGCGCCCGTGGGTGCGCCCGCTGTGCAGCCCTCGCGCGTCCAGCAGCACGCGATCGGCGTCCACCCGGATCTCTCCGTCGAGATAGATCGCGGGCACGCGCAGCACCAGTTCCGAGCGGCGGTCGGCCACCGGCCCGGCGGCGACGCGCAGGTCGATGAGGGCCACGTCGAAGCTGCCGGCCAGCAGGAGCGGGTCGAGGGTGCCGGCCAGCTGGGTCTCGATGTCGGCCTGGAAGTCCACCCAGGGTGTGCGCGCCCCGTTGGCCGCCACGATGACCTGGGCGAAGCTGAGGCCCTCGCCGGTTACGCTGGCCGCCAGCCCGAGCGTCTGCAGATCCAGCGTGGCCTCTACCGCCACCGTGCCGCCGCCCAGCGTGTCCTTGAGCGGCCGGACGCTGAGCACGCGCCCGTCCAGGCTCCATGCGGCGTCCACCTCCCCGGGATCGTAGGCGTGCAGCTCGCCGGAGCGGGCGCGCTCCAGCAGGCGTGCGCTGAGCAGACGCAGGTCTCCGCCGATGATCGGCCGGTCGCTCGTCCCGCTCAGCTCCACCTTGGACCGCAGCGTCCCCTCCAGCGCGAGCGAGGGCGGCAGCGCGGCGTTCCACCCGGCCAGATCGCCGTCCACGCGCAGATCGCCGGTGAGCGGGCCGTCACGCTGGGCGGAGACCGAACCGCTGACCGAGAGCGAAGGTCGGAGCTCCGCCGGCGCGGGCTCGGGCTCCTGGCCGGGCAGGGGCTCGGGGAGCGCGCGGGGCCTCTCCGGCCACAGGACCAGCGAGAGCGCGGGCACCTCGAGCGAGTCGGGGGAGAAGGCCACCTTGTTGAGGCGCACGTCGCGCGCCACCTGCTGCACGCTCCCGCCCTGGAGCGCGAGCCTCCCGATCTCGACGTCCAGCAGCGCGGACCGATCCGGGCTCACGTACAGCCCCTCGGCCTGCACGGAGAAGCGCGACCCGATGAGGCTGATCGAGGCGTCGACGACCCGGAGGCGCTCCCAGGGGAGCTCGGCCGGCGGGGCCTCGGGGTCGGAGGGCGCTGCGGCGGGCAGCTCACGGAACTCGCGCAGCCCGTCGGCGTCCAGGTGCAACCTCAGGTTCGGCCGCACGACCTCCAGCAACCTCAGGTTCGGCCTCCCCTCGCGCCAGCCCACCACGACCAGCACGCGCTCCACCGCGAGGATCGTCTGCCCATCCTTGTCCGGATCGTCGGAGATCTCCGACAGCGCCAGCCCCTCGACGACGGCCCGCCGCCCGAGCAGGTCCACCCTGACCCCGCCCACGATGGCGCGCTCCCCCGTCTGGGCCTCCAGCACCTGCTCCACCAGGCGCGCCGCCTGCCGCGAGAACACATCGGTCTGGAGCCCGACGACCAGCGCGCCGAAAAACAGCACGACGCCCAGCAGGGTCTTGCCCAGGCGGCGGAGCCAGCGTCTGCGCGGCCTGGAGCCCATGAAGGCGTCGATGGAGGGAGATGGAGCGGGCGACGGGGTTCGAACCCGCGACCCCGAGCTTGGGAAGCTCGTGCTCTACCAGCTGAGCTACACCCGCATTTCGAGCGACTTCCTCTTTACACGTCCCGCCCCCGCCCGCAAGCCCTCCGCTAAGATCCGTCTGGGCCGGCGACAGGATCCGGGTTCCCCGAACGGTCCGGGCCGGAGACAGGATCCGGGTTCCCCGACGGCGGCTGGGGCTGCGGAGACCAGTCCGGGCCGGGGGCCGACCGGGTTGGAGGGGGCCCACGGGGCACC
>CAZTOW010000006.1:201409-284015 GCA_964615375.1 uncultured Enterobacterales bacterium | reverse complement strand
CCGACCCCTGCTCTCGCGAGAGTCGGCGTTGCATGTGTAGATTTTGAGTGGTCGGGGTGACTGGATTCGAACCAGCGACCACCTGAACCCCATTCAGGTGCGCTACCAGGCTGCGCTACACCCCGATCGTCCTGCCTGTTATCCGCGTCGCCGCAAAGAGTCAACCCCGTGGCGTGGGTCGAATTCGTCGCGCAAGGCGCGAATCTGACGCCGGAGGCCCTCGAGGCGGGCGAGGAGCTCGCGGAGGCGGGCGGCGTCGGCGGGAGGCGCGGAGGGGAGGGGCTGAGCCTGCCCGCTCATGATCTTGCGGGCGCCGGCGATGGTGTAGCCCTCGTCGTGGAGCAGGTTCTTGATGCGCAGGAAGCGCGAGAGATCCTGCTTCCGGTAGAGCCGCTGGCCCGAGCTCGAGCGGTGCGGCTTCATCTTGAACTCGCTCTCCCAGTAGCGCAGGACGTGGGCGTCCACGCCGACGATCTGGGCGATCTCCCCGATGCGGAAGTAGAGCTTGTCCGGCAGCCCGCCCTCCCCGGCGCCGGGCTCGATGGAGGCCAGCTCCTCGTCGGTGGCCTCGGCGGTGGGGAGCTCGTCCTCGGGGAGCTCTCCGCTCAGGTCGTCGTCCGGGGGGAGGGGGCGATGCGGGATGTCCGTGGGATCACCGGGCAAGGGTCACCTCAGGTCCTGGTCGGCGTTGAGGCGGGCGCGGAAGCGCGCGGAGGGCTTGAAGACCAGCACGCGGCGGGCGGGGATGGTCAGGCTGGTCTCGCGGCCGAAGTCGCGGCCGGTGCGCGCGCGCTTCTCGCGGACCTCGAAGTTCCCGAAGCCGGGGATCTTCAGGTCCTCGCCGCGGTCGAAGCACACGCGCATCTGCTCGAAGAGCTCGTCCACCAGCTCGATGGACTCCCGGCGCGTGAGCCCCAGGCGGGCGACCACCCGGTCCACGAGGTCCGCCTTGGTCAGCGTGTCCATGGCTCAGGACCCCGTGTCGTCGGAGCCGGCCGTGTCCTCGCCGCTGTCTTCGGTGCCCGCCTCGCCGTCCTCGTCGCCCTCGACGTCCCAGACGAAGATGGTCAGCGTGTCGGTGCGCTGCTCGCCGTCCTCGCCGACGCTGACCAGGGCGCGCTCATAGTAGCCCTCGTCGGCGCTGTCCGGGCGCAGGTCGAACTCGTCCTCGCCGCGATCCCCGGAGTCGGTGCGCACGCTGACGCGGTCGACCATGTGCTCGTAATTGTTGAAGATCTCCACGGTGATCGTGTGCTCGGTGCCGATGGGGCCCGAGCCCGGGTCGACCGTGGCGGTGCCGATCTCGATCTCGCCCGTCGTGCTGTGGAGCGTGATCGAGCTCGGCTCGCCGGCCTCCGCGGCGCCCACCTCGACGGAGAGCGCCTCGTCGTCCGCGTTGAACTGGACGTAGGTCTCCTCCTCGTCCGACTCGCAGCCGGCGAGGAGGATCAGGGCCAGCGTGGGCTCAGCCCAACGCCGCACGCGCCTGCTCCACGACCTTGTCGAAGGCAGGGCGATCCTGGATCGCGAGCTCCGAGAGCATCTTGCGGTTGATGTTGATGCCCGCGAGGTTCAGCCCATGGATGAAGCGGCTGTAGGAGAGCCCGGTGGGCTTGAGCGCCGCCGAGATGCGGACGATCCAGAGCCGGCGGTACTGCCGCTTCTTCTGCTTGCGCCCGATGTACTCGTTGCGCTGCGCGTGCAGCATGGCCTCGTGGGCCTGCCGGAGCAGCTTGCCGCGGGCGAGGAAGAAGCCTTTGGTGCGCTTGAAGAGGTTGCGCTTGCGGGTCGCGCGGATCTGAGCGCGCTTGATGCGTGCCATCGTGGACTCCTTTCAGGTGCCGCTTCCCAGCCTGGGGCGGTGGCGGCGAGTCGTGGGGGAAATCAGCTGCTGACGCCCAGCAGCTTGCGGATGTGCTTCGCGTCCTGCTCCGCGAGGATCCCGGAGTGGCGCGCGTTGCGCTTGAACTCGGGGCTCTTCTTGGTCAGGATGTGGCGCATCTTGGCGTGCTTGAACTTGACCTTGCCGGTCCCGGTCAGGCTGAAGCGCTTCTTGGCGCCGCTGTGGGTCTTGATCTTCGGCATCTCGAGGTGCTCCTTGGGATCTCGCTCAGTAGTCCGTGTCGTCGCCGCCGGGGCCGCGCGGGGGGCCCGCCGGGCCGGGGGGGCCGCCTGGCCCGGGGGGACCGCCGGGGCCAGGGGGGCCCGGACGGCGGAAGGTCTGGGGCATGCCGCGCGGCGGGCCCGAGGGATCACCCTGCGGGGGCGGGCCCATGGGCCGACCCTCGGGGCGACCCTCCGGCCGACCTTCGGGGCGACCCTCCGGCCGGCCCTCGGGGCGGATCTCGGCGCCGGGCTTCATCCGCTTGGGCGCCAGGATCATGAACATCTGCTTCATCTCCATCCGCGGAGGAGACTCGATCAGCGCCAGATCCTCGCACTTGTTGGCCAGCCAGAGGCACTGCTGCTCGCCGATCTCGCGGTGGGCGATCTCGCGCCCGCGGAAGCGGCAGGTCACCTTGACCTTGTCGCCCTCCTCGAGGAAGCGCCGGGCGTGCTTCAGCTTGACCTCGAGGTCGTGGTCGTCCGTCTTCGGGCGGAGCTTGATCTCCTTGAGCTCCACCGTGGTCTGGGCCTTGCGGGCCTGGGCGTCCTTCTTCTTCTTCTCGTACTTCAGCTTGCCGAAGTCGCCGAGGCGGCAGACGGGCGGGCGGGCCGTGGGCGCCACCTCGATGAGGTCGCAGCCGCGCTCGCGCGCGAGCTGGATCGCGTCGTCCGTGAGGAACTCTCCGAGCTTCTGGCCCTCCTGGTCGATGACCAGGACGCGAATGGCACGGATCTCCTCGTTGATGCGAGGCTCGTTCTTCTCAGGGCCGCGCTCGAAGCGCGCTCTCGGAGGGGGTCGCCGCAATGAAGCTCCGGGGAACAGGGGTACGACCAGACCACGAGTGGTCAGCCGGGCAGGCTTAGCCCCTCCCGCCGAGAACGTCAACTCGGACGCGCGCCGGGAGGAAAAAGAAGAGGGGGCGCGAGGCCCCCTCAGCTTCCGAAGGTGGTAGGCACGGGCGGGCTTGAACCGCCGACCCTCGCCGTGTCAGGACGATGCTCTCCCACTGAGCTACGTGCCTTCAGCTCCCGCCAGTTATTCGACCTCCCGCCCACCGTCAAGGCTGGCCTCCAGAATCCTGGCGCGCACGGCGCTCAACACGCTCGCGGCGGCCACCTCGGGGGAGGGCGCGGCCTCCGCCTCGGGGTCCTGGCGGGCCAGGCTGGTGACGCTGGCGTCGGTGATGCCGCAGGGCACGATGAGGCCATACGCGCTCAGGTCCGGCCTCAGGTTCAGGGCGAGCCCGTGCATGGAGACACCCCGCCGGAAGTGCAGCCCGATGGCGGCGATCTTGTCCAGGCCCGCCGGGGAGCGCGCCGAGGGGACCCAGACCCCGGGGTAGCCCTCGCGCCGGGTCGCGGCCTGCCCGCGGGCGCCGAGCCAGTCGATCAGCCCCTGCTCCAGCGCGCCCACCAGGACCCGGGGCCCCATCCCGCGCGCCCCGGCGTCGATGATCGCGTAGACGACGAGCTGACCGGGCCCGTGCCAGGTGGCGAGCCCGCCCCGCTCCGTGCTGACCAGCTCCACCCCGCGCGCCGCGAGCCAGGCCGCGTCGGGGAGGCCCGCCGGGGGGCGCCGCCCCGTGGTCACCACCGGATCGTGCTCCAGCGCCCACAGGGCCTCGGGAGCCTCCCCCGCCAGCACCGCCTCCCGCCGCGCGCGCTGCCGCTCCAGGGCCTCGCGGTAGGGCACCCGCCCCAGCCAGGCGAGCTCAATCACTTCCGGCCCGCGAAGACGGCGCTCCCGCGGTACAGGCTCACCCACTCGCGCAGGAGCACGTCCGCCGTGGCCGCCAGCGGGATGGCCAGCAGCATCCCCCACAGGCCCATCAGGCTGCCGCCCACGATCAGCGCGACCATCACCACCATCGGGTGCAAGCCCACCTTGTCGCCCACCAGCACGGGCGTCAGCACCCAGCCCTCCAGCCCTTGAACGCCGAAGAAGACGCCCAGCACGTAGGCCAGGTGCGCGTCCACCCCGTACTTGAGGAAGGCGAGCGAGAGGGCCAGCACCAGCCCCACCGCCGGCCCGAAGTAGGGGATGATGAAGAGGATCCCAGCCGTCATGCCGACGACGAAGGCGAGGTCGATCTCGGCCAGCCACAGCCCCAGGCTGTAGAGCACCCCCAGCGCCAGGCAGAGCGTGATCTGCCCGCGCACGAAGGCGCTCAGCCGCGCATCCACCTCGCCGGCGATGCGCGTGACCCGCTCGCGGTGGCGCGGGGGGATGAGCGAGCTGGCCCCGGCCAGCAGGACCTCCCAGTCGCGCAGCAGGTAGAAGGTGAAGACCGGCACCAGCAACAGGTTGACGATGGCGATGACGAAGCCCATGCCCGAGGTGAAGAGCCCGGACAGGAACTCCTGGATGGTGGCGCGCGCGTCGGGGGAGAGCTTGGAGATCCAGCCGGGCAGCTCGCTCTGGAGCGCGGGCAGGTCTACGGGGACGTGGACCCCGGTCTTCGCCTCCACCCAGGTGGCGGCGGGGCCGATGGCGGCGGAGGCGCGCTGGAGATAACCCTGGACGTTCCCCGAGAGCTCGGCGAACTGGTTGGCGACGGCGGGGATGACGATGAGGGCGAAGAGGGTGGCCAGGGTGAGCCCGGCGGCGAAGAGGGCCAGCACGCCCACCGTGCGCGAGCGACCCCGGGCCTCGAAGCGGCGGACCAGCGGGCTCAGCACGTAGGCGAGCCCGGCGCTGCCCAGCAGCAGCGAGAGCACGGGCCACAGCACCCAGAGCAGCGCTCCGCCTACCACCAGGAACATCAGCGCCCACAGCAGCTTGTCGCGGAGGCTCAGCGGCTCCTGGGCGACCACGGCCCGGCGCGCGCGGGGGCGGCCGGCGGGCGCGCCCGAGGAGCTGTGGGCCCGACGGCGGATCATGGGTCCACCACGACGACCAGGCGGCCGGCGGCGGTGAGGGCGGCGAAGTCGGCGCTGCCGGCGAGGGCGGTCGCGTCGGCCGCGCTGAGCTCGATCTCGCAGCGGGCGTCGGCGGAGGTGGCGGCGACGAAGATGGGGTGCTCGCCCGCGCGCTCGTAGGCCCGCGGGTCGGCCGGGTCGGTGACGAAGATCACGGGGGGCGAGCGGCGGACGACCTCCTCGGAGAGCGAGCCGAGGGCGAAGAGCGGCGCGCCCTCAGGGGGCACGAGGTAGGGCACCATGCAGGGCTGGAAGCCGAGGCCGCGGACGTCCACCAGGACGCCGGTGTGGTCGCCGCCGAGCTCGGGGGCCGGGCCCTGGCGGGCCTTGGAGACCAGGGCGGGGCGCAGCCAGCTCTGGAGGTCCAGGGTGGCGTCCATCTCCACGCGCCCGGTGCTGACGTAGCGGGTCTCCACCACGCGCCAGGAGCTGAGGCCCTCGGCCAGGCGCAGGGCCAGCTCGTCGCCGCCGCCCATCAGGTCGCCCGCCGTGGCCTCGGGGGAGACGCGCACCTGGGGGGCCAGCGCGAGCACGCGCGGGGCCAGCCGGTCCAGGGCGTCCTGCTCCTGCACCTGGCGGTCCTTCCAGGCGCCCACGCGGCGGTCGCTCTCCGCGCTGGCCTCCAGCCGCCAGCTGGTCCAGTCGATGACGCCGCCGTCCAGGGCCTCGCGCACGGCAGGGAAGCGCTGGGGAGCCTCGGGCGCGGCCGTGGCGAGGCCGGCGCCCAGCAGCCCGGCGAGGAGGGGCCCAAGGAGGCGCAGGGGTCGCGGCATCAGCGGAACTCCACGATGTCGGGCCAGGGGAAGAGCTCTTCGACGCTCTGCTTGAAGGCGTCGTCGGCCACCACGGAGATGGAGGGGAGGCGGCCCACCCAGGCCGCGCCGAGCTCGTCCACTTTGAGGTGAACGATGACCGGGCGCCCGCCGGTGGCCCCGCGGAGCAGCTTCGTGAGCCCCTCCAGGCGGCCGTTCTCCAGCCAGCTCACGTTCAGGTGCAGGTGGACCTCGCGGGTGCGGCGCTCGCGGATCTCGGCGAGGAGCTCGGCGTCCTCCGCCAGGATCTTGTTGCCCTCCTCGCCGCGCTCCAGCTTGCCCTTGATCTTGACGGGCTGGTCGGCGGTGAGCGCGCGCTGGCTCTTGGCGTAGGCGTCGGAGAAGAACACGCACTCGACGGCGCCGGTCTGGTCCTCGACCGTGGCGAAGGCCATGCGCGAGCCGTTCTTGGTCTTGATCTCGCGGAAAGAGGTGACCATGCCCGCGACGCTCACGGTCTCGGCCCCGCCGGTCACGTCCAGGCGGGCGACGGTGGAGAGCCCGAGGCGCTCCAGCACGCTCTCGTACTCCTCGAGCGGGTGGCCGGTGATGAAGAAGCCCAGCGCCTCGCGCTCATAGGTCAGCTTGGGGCCGGTGGGCCACTCGCCCACCTCGGGCAGGCGGAAGCTGGGGCGCGGAGGGCCCTTCATCCCGCCGAACAGGCTCATCTGGCCCGCCTGGCGCTCCTGCTGGGTGGTCTGGGCGGCGCCCATCGCGGCGGTGAGGCCCTCGAAGAGGCCGCGGCGCGGGTGGCCCGTCCAGTCGAAGGCCCCGCACTTGATCAGGTTCTCCAGCACCTTCTTGTTGACGCGCTTCCAGTCGAGGCGCTCGAGGCAGTCCATGAAGGAGCTGAAGGCGCCCCCGGCGGCGGCGCGGGCCTCCAGGATGGCCTCGACCGCGCCCTCGCCCACGCCCTTGACCGCGGCGAGGCCGAAGCGGATCTGGCGGCGGTCGGTGGCCGGCACGTCGAAGCCCGACTGCGAGGCGTTGACGTCGGGGGGCAGGACGGTGACGCCGTGGCGCTTGCAGTCGCTGATGTAGAGCAGGATCTTGTCGGTGTTCCCCGACTCGATGCTCATCAGCGCCGCCATGTACTCGGCGCGGTGGTGGGCCTTCAGCCAGGCCGTGTGGTAGCTGACCAGGCCGTAGGCGGCGGAGTGGCTCTTGTTGAAGCCGTAGCCGGCGAACAGGGCCAGCAGCTCGAAGATCTCGTCCGCCAGCTTCTCGTCCACCCCCTTCTCCCGGGCGCCGGACAGGAAGCGGCTCTTCTGCTTCGCCATCTCCTCGGGCTTCTTCTTGCCCATGGCGCGCCGCAGCAGGTCGGCCTCGCCGAGCGTGTACCCGCTCAGCACCTGGGCGATCTGCATGACCTGTTCCTGGTAGACGATGACGCCGTAGGTGCTCTTGAGGATCGGCTCCAGCCAGGGGTGAGGGTAGGCGAGGGCCTTGCGCCCGTGCTTGCGCTCGATGAAGTCGTCGACCATGCCGCTGGAGAGCGGGCCCGGTCGGTAGAGGGCGAGGAGCGCGATCAGGTCGTCGATGTTCGACGGCTTGAGCCGGGTGAGCAGGTCGCGCATCCCCGAGCTCTCGACCTGGAACACGCCCAGCGCGTCGCCGCGCTGAAGCATGGCGTAGGTCTCGGCGTCGTCCACGTCCAGACGGGCCAGGTCGATGCTCGCGCCCGTGTTGCGCTGCACCATCGCGATGGCGTCGCGGATCTGGTCCAGCGTCTTGAGGCCGAGGAAGTCGAACTTGATGAGGCCCACGGTCTCCGCGGACTTCATGTCGTACTGGACCACCGGCCCGCCCTCGGGGCCGTCGCGGTACAGCGGGGCGTGGTTGACCAGGGCCTGGTCGGCGATGACGACGCCCGCGGCGTGAACGCCGGTCTGGCGGGTCATGCCCTCCACGCGGCGGGCCAGGGACACCACGCGGCCGGTGAGCGGATCGCGGCGGGAGAGGTTGGAGAACTTCTCGTCCTCCATCGCCTTCTCCAGCGTGATGTTCAGCTCATTGGGCACGAGCTTGGCGATGCGGTCGGCGTCGTCGAAGCCCACCCCGCAGATGCGGGCGATGTCCTTGATCGCCGCCTTGGCCTGCAGCTTGCCGTAGGTGATGATCTGGCTGACCAGCGGCTCGCCGTACTTCAGCTTGACGTGGGTGATGACCTCCTCTCGCCGGTCCTGGCAGAAGTCCACGTCGATGTCGGGCATGCTCACCCGCTCCGGGTTCAGGAACCGCTCGAAGAGCAGGTCGAACCGGATGGGGTCGATGTCCGTGATGCGCAGCGCGTAGGCCACCAGGCTGCCGGCGGCGCTGCCGCGGCCGGGGCCGACGGGTATGGCGTGGTCCTTCGCCCAGTTGATGAACTCGGCGACGATGAGCAGGTAGGCGGGGAAGCCCATCTGCTCGATGACCTTCATCTCGAACTCGAGGCGCTTCCAGTACTCGGGGTGCTTCGTCTCCTCCACCAGTTGTAGGCGCAGCTCGAGTCCCTTGCGCGCATACCACTCGAAGTAACCGTTGAGATTACCGGTTCCCTCCGGCTTCTCGGGGATCCCCTGCTCGGGGTCCGGCATCTGGAAGTCGCGGGGCGGGGGGTAGGCGCGGTAGAAGTACTGCCAGTTGGCCTCGGTGTCGGGAGCGGCGCCGCCCTCGGGGGTGGGGTCCGGGGGGCGCGCGGCGGGGAAGTGGTAGGTGTCGGTCTTGAACTTGAACTGGCAGCGCTCGGAGATCTCGACGGTGCGGTCCAGGGCCTCGCCGTCATCGGGGAAGAGCGCGCGCATCTCCGCTTCGCTCTTCAGGTACTGCTGGTCGGTGGGCAGCGGGCGGCGCTCGGGGTCGTCCAGGCTCTCGCCGCGGGCGACGGCGTTGAGCAGGTCGAGGGTGAGCGCGTCGGTGGGCTGCTGGTAGCGGCAGTCGTTGGTGACCACCGTCTTCAGCCCGAGCTCGCCCGCCAGCCGCCGGGCGAGGGCGCCGTGGGCCTCCTGGCCGGGGAGCCCGAAGTCCTGGAGCTCGACGAAGAGGTGCGAGGGCCCGAAGATCTCGGCGAGCCGCGTGAGCTGCTCGCGCGCCACGCCCTCGTCCCCGCGCGCGAACTGCCCCAGCGGCCCGCACAGCCCGCTGGTCATCGCGATCAGCCCCTCGCGGTGCTTCTGGAGCAGCTCGAGGTCCACGCGCGGCCGGTAGTGCATGGGGCCGAAGATCGCGGTCGTGATCAGCTTGCAGAGGTTCTTGTAGCCGGCCTTGTCCTCGATCAGCAGGACGAGGTCGTAGCCGCCGTCCGTGTCGCGCCGCGGGTCGAGGTGCTCGAGCCCGGGAGGCCACAGCCACAGGCTGGTGCCGATGACGTGGTGAACCTTCGCGTCCTTGCACGCCTTCCAGAAGCTGACCGCCCCGTAGAGGTTGCAGGTGTCGGTCAGCGCCACGCCGGGCTGACCGAGGGCCGCGGCGCGCGCGGCCAGCTCCTCGGGGCTCATCGCCCCGTCGAGCAGGCTGAACTGGGAGCGGTTGTGGAGGTGGACGAAGGACATCGGCTGGGGTTCGACGGCCTGGAGCCGTCCGAAGTCTATCTCTATTCCGTCCGGCGCCACCCGTGATTAAAGATCACGCCTCAACAGAGGTGGACGATGGCCGAGGCCCCGCGCCCGACGACGGTGTGGTTCGACAACGACAGGTCCCGCTACTTCGCCATCCCGGAGGACGTGGACGTCCTGCCGGGCGGCTTCTTCCTGCGCTCCTCGCGCGGCGGGCACCGGACGGTGGACCCCGACGCGGTCGCCACCTACGAGGTCCCCAAGGACGAGGCCGTGCGGCTCATGAAGGAGGAGCTCGAGCAGACGGTCCGCCGCGTGGGCTCGTCCATCACCGATCTCCTCCAGGGCTCCAAGGGCGAGGGCGCGCGGGCCGACGGCGAGCGCATCGTGCGCGGGCTCGGCCGCGTCTTCGGCTCGGCGCTCAACGCCATCTCCGAGACGCTCACCAACCCGGCCACCGCCGAGGAGGTGAAGACCCGCACCGAGCAGCTCCGCGAGGGCGTGGAGAAGGAGGCGGAGAAGGTGGAGCCCGCCGTGCAGGCCCTCGGCGGCAAGATCAAGGAGATCCTGGCCTCCCCGGAGGTCTCCAGCGCCATCGACACCCTGGGCAAGGGGCTCCAGGACATCGCCCGCCAGGTCAAGCGCCCTGCCCCGGGCGAGCCCGAGCCCTCAGCCGCGCAGCGCCCCGAGCCGGGCCTTGACCCAGTCCAGGACCCACTCCATCCACAGGAAGATGATGGGGACCACCAGCAGGGTCAGGAAGGTGCTGCTGACCACGCCGCCGATGACGGCGATGGCCATGGGGGCGCGAAACTCTGAGCCTACGCCCGTGCCGATGGCGGTGGGCAGCATGCCCAGCGCCATGGCCGCGCTGGTCATGAGGATGGGGCGGAGACGCCGGGGCCCGGCGATGCGCAGGGCCTCCTCGGGCGTGTGCCCGTCTCGGATGGCCTGTAGCGCGCCATCCACCAGCAGGATCGCGTTCTTCGTCACGAGGCCCATCAGCAGGATCAGGCCGATCAGGCTGCCCATCGAGATGGTGTTCCCCGTGACACCCAGGCTGAGCACCGCCCCGACCAGGGCCAGCGGGATGGAGGCCAGCAGCGTGAACGGGTGGATGAAGCTCTCGAACTGGCTGGCCAGCACCATGTAGATGAAGAGGCCGGCGACGATCACGGCGAGCCCCATCGCCTCGAGCGTGTCCTGCATGTCCTTGGCCTGCCCGTCCAGGGTCAGGTAATAGCCGCTGGGGAGCGGGTTCTGCTTCATCTCCTTGTCGAAGGAGTCCACCAGCGTGCCCAGCGCCCCGCCCGCGCGGACCTGCGAGCTGATGGTGACCGAGCGCATGCGGTTGTAGTGCTCGATGGTGGACGCGCCGGTCTCCATGCGGATGCTCGCCACGTCGCCCAGGGTGACGTTCCCCCGCGGGCTCGGCAGGGGGAGGGCGGCGATGGCGGCGGGGTCCTCGGAGAAGCGCGGGGCGGCGCGCATGCGGATGTCGGCCTCCTCGCCGCCGTCGCGCAGGGTGCCGATGATCTCGCCGTCCACCAGCATGCGCGCGGTGGCGCCGACCAGGGCGGTGGGCGTGCCGCGGTCGGCGGCGGCCGCGCGATCGATGTTCACCACCAGCTCGGGGCGCCCCGGATCGATGGTCAGCCGCGTGTCGGAGGCGTCCGGCTGGCGGGCCAGGATGTCGCGCACCTTTCCGCCCTGCTCCAGCACACCGTCCAGGGTCGGGCCCTGCAGGATGAGCATCAGCGGCGGGAAGTCGCCGAGGCCCTCGATGATGGCGGGCTCGGTGAGCGTGGCCTCCGCGCCCTTGACCTGGCTGATCACCTCGCGCACGCTCGCCTTCAGGTCGTTGAGCGAGGCCGTGCGATCCGCCTTGTCCAGCACGCGGATCCGGTAGCGGGCGCGGTTCGGCTGGCTCTCGTGGCCGATGATGGTGTAGACGCGCACGACCCCCGGCACCTTGCGGAGCTGCTCCTCCACGCTCAGGGACATCGCGTTGGTCGCCTCCAGGGCCGTGCCCACCGGCATGCGCACGTCGGCCAGGATCTCCGAGCGATCCTGGGCGGGCACGAATTCCTTGGGCAGGAGCACCAGGGCGACGCCGGTGACCGCGAGCACGGCCAGCACCACGCCGATGGTGGTCTTCTGGTGGGTGAGCACGGTGTCCAGGATCCGCCGGTACAGGTCGTCCACGCGGTCCAGGAAGGTGCGGATCCGCCGGGCCAGCGCGCTGTCCTGCTCGTGGTGGTGGACCTTGGCGAAGCGCGCCGAGAGCATCGGGTCGAGCGTGAACGCGACGAAGAGCGAGAGCAGCACGGCGACGGCGATGGTGAGCCCGAACTGCTTGAAGAACTGGCCCACGATGCCCGACATGAACGCGACGGGGACGAAGACCGCGACCAGGCTGAGCGTGGTGGCGAGCACGGCGAGCGCGATCTCGGAGGTGCCGCGGCTGGCCGCGATCTCCGGCGGATCCCCGGCCTCCAGGCGCCGCGTGATGCTCTCGCGCACGACCACCGCGTCGTCGATCAGCAGACCGATGGCCAGCGAGAGCGCGAGCAGCGTCATCGTGTTGAGCGAGAAGCCGAGCGCCTCCATGAAGGCGAAGGTGCCGATGATGGAGGTCGGGAGCGCCAGCGCGCTGATGATGGTTCCGCGCACGTCCAGCAGGAAGAAGAGGATGACCAGGACCGCGATGGCGCCGCCGAAGTAGATGGCGATCCAGACCTCGTGGGCGTTGGCGCGGATCTCGATGGACTGGTTCGAGATCACCTCGTGCTGCGCGCCCTCGGCGAGCCCGGGGACCAGGGTCGCCAGCTTCTCCTGGACGGTCTCGCAGACCTCGACCGTGTTCGCGTCGGACCGCTTGACGATCTCGATGGCCACGGCCTCCTGGCCGTTGTTCCGCACGAAGCGGTCGGGCTTCGTGGTGCCGTCCACGACGTCGGCCACGTCGCCCAGGCGCACCTGGGCCCCCATCTGGGTCTGCCAGACCACGGCGCTCATCAGGTCCTGGACGGACTGGAACTGGCCCTCGCTGCGGATGCCCACGGCGTAGTCGCCCTGTCGGAACTCACCCACGGGGAGGTTCAGGTTGTCCGCCCCCAGTCGCTGCGCGAGCTGCGAGGGCGCGAGCCCCAGCGCGGCGAGCCGGTCCAGGTCCAGGTTGATCTGGATCTCGCGGTCCTGGCCGCCCAGCACGTTGACCGAGCCCACCCCGGGGACCTGCTCCAGCGCGGGCCGCAGGCGCTCGTCCACCAGGGCGCGCGTGGCGTTGATCCCGCCCGGCGTCGTAATCGCGGCGACCATGACCGGCAGCGCGCCGATGTCGATCTGCCGGATCACGGGGTCCTCCGCCCCGGACGGCATCTCCCGCCGCGCGCCGTTGACCCGGTCGCGCACCGCGTTCGTGGCCTCCGTGAAGTCCGTGCCCATGTCGAACTTCAGGATCATGAACGTGGAATTGGTGCGGGTGTAGGACCGGATGTCGGAGAGGCCGGAGATCCCGGCGACCGCGTCCTCCAGCGGCTTGACGACGTCCCGCTCGATGTCCTCCGGGCCCGCGCCCGGGTAGACCGTGAGCACGGAGAGGAAGGGGAAGGAGACGGGCGGGTAGAGCTCCGTGCCCAGGCGCCCGATGGAGAGCATGCCCAGCACGACGAAGACCATGCTGAGCATCGTGGTGAAGACGGGTCGCCGGATGGCGACGTCGGACAGGTTCATTGCGCACCCATCCCGCTCGGCGGATCGGCGACGACGCGGTCGCTGCCCGTGAGCGCCCCGGTCACGACGGCCCGGTCACCCTCCTTGCGCACGATCTCCACCGCGATCTTCGCGGGGTTGGCGGCGTCACCGCCCTCGCGGACGGCGAAGACGACGTAGTCCGGCCGCGCCACCACCGCGGACGCCGGCACGCTCCAGGCTGGCTGGTCGGCGCCGGCCTGCACCGTGGCGCGGGCGAAGGTGTAGGCGCGCAGCTCGGGCGGCGGGGCGCTGACCACCAGCTCCACCGGGAGGCGGCGGGTCACGGGGTCGAGGGCGGGCAGGACGCGGGAGACCTTCGCCGGCGCCTGCACCCCCGCGCCGGAGAGCACGGTGGCCGTGAGCCCCTCGGAGAGCCAGGTGGCCGACTCGGGGGCCGTGCCCTTGAGCTGGAGGCTGGTCAGGTCGGCGACCTGGAAGATGGGGGTGCCCGCCCCGACCAGCATGCCCGGGTTGTCCGGTCCCGCCGTGACCACGCCCGCGATCGGGCTCTGCAGCGTGTGGAAGCCGAGGTTGGTCTTCGCCAGCCGCAGCGCGGCGCGGGCCTGCTCGACCCCGGCGCGCCCGGCCTCGATGCTGGCCTTGGCGTCCTGGAACTGCTGCTCGGACATGCCCTTGGCGTCGTAGAGGGCCTGGGCTCGCGCGAAGCCGGCCTCTCCCGCGACGAGCTGGGCCTCCGCGCCCTGTACGGCCGCCTGGGCCTGCGCGAGCTGGGCGCTGGCCATCGTCGCGTCCAGGCGCGCCAGGGACTGACCCTGGGTCACGGACTGACCGCGGGTCACCAGCAGCGCGGAGACGCGACCGGGGACGTCGAAGCCGAGCTGCACGGCCGCGACGGGCTCGAGCGAGCCGGTGAGCTCCAGCTCGGGTCGGAAGGTGACCGCCTCCACGGCCGCCAGCTCGAGGGCGGCCTCCTGTGCCTGAGCAGGCGTCGTAGGGGCGTGATCGCAGGCCAGCAGAGCGATGAGGAGCAGCATGGGGGGGCGTCCGGGCGTGGCGCCGGGCAGCCCGGCGTCGGGCTCTGGGTCCTATCCCGTCTCAGGGCTCCGCGTGAGGGGTGTCGAGCGCGAGGCGGGCGCTCTGCACGAGCTCCGGCGCGGCGCCCAGCGCGCTCGCCCGGTCCAAGGCCGCTCTCGCCGCGGTGGGGTCGCCGGTCTGGATCTTCGCCAGGGCGAGCTGAAACCAGAAGTCCCAGCGCTGGGGGTGCTTCGCGACCAGGGCCTGGAGATCGCGGGCGGCCTCCTCGGCGCGCCCGAGCGCCAGCAGCAGGCCCGCGCGGGTGGTCTGATCGGCGAGGCGTCGGTCGTCCAGGCTCACCGCGCGCGCGTAGAAGTCCAGGGCCAGGGCCGGCTCTCCCGAGCGGGCCAGGGCGGCTCCCACGTTGGATGCCTCCGCCGCCTCCCGCTCCACCCCGGCGTGCTGCGACCAGGAGAGGGCCGGGCCCCCGGCCAGGAGGTCCGGCAGCACGAGGCGCCCGACGAAGGGATCGGAGCTGAGCAGCAGCGAGATCGCGGGCGCCCACAGGAGCTCCCGCGGGCGCGCGAGCCCGAGCGTGAGCCCGCAGGCGGCCAGGGGGACCAGCCCGGCCCAGCCGGGGAGCCGATAGCGCTCCACCACGCCGAAGGGGGCCAGCGAGAGGGCGAGGCCCAGGACGAGGCCACCCAGCAGCGCGAGCTCCCGCCGACGCCCCGCCCGCCACAGGAGCCGCGCCCCCACCAGGGCCAGGCCGGGCAGGAGCCAGCTCGGGTCGGGGAGCGCGCCCAGCAGGCGCTGTTCGCGGCGGTGGGCGTCGTAGGCGTAGTGATCGTGCTGGCTCCAGGTGGCCAGCGCCACGTAGAGGCGCGCGGCGGTGCGCTGGAGGGCCCCGTTCCAGTCCTGCTGGATGTTCTCCAGGGCCCGGGCCCGCCACCAGGCGTCGGCCTCACCGGGGGAGAGCGCGCGCCCGAGGCCCCGCTCGGCCTCCTGGTGCAGCCAGGTCGTCATCGCGTCCAGGTTGTTGGCCACCGGGGGCGGGGTGAGCTGCACGCTCCAGGAGCCCGGCTCATGCGCCATGTACAGGTTGGCGCCCCCGTTGGCCGAGATCGCCACCGCGTCCCCGCTCGCCCACAGGTTCCGCGCCAGCCCGGGCAGCAGCGCGAGCCCCAGGCCCAGGGCCACCGCCGCCGCCCGCCGGCCCCCCGCCCGCGTCGGCGCCGCCGCTCCCTCCGGCCAGGCGGCGACCAGGGCGAGCACGGGCAGCAGCAGGAGCTGGTTCGGCCGCAGGTAACAGGAGAGGCCGAGCAGGACGCCCGAGCCCAGGGCCGCCCGCCCGCCCGAGCCCAGGGCCAGCAGCCCGGCGAGGGCGAGCAGGGCGAGGGGAGGGGAGGGCCCCAGCAGGGTGAGCGCGTGGAAAGGCAGGTTCGGGGCCAGCGCCACGGTGAGCCCGGCCAGCGCACCCGCCCATGGCCCCGCCGCCCGCTCGCCCAGCCGGCGCACGGCCTCCACCGCGAGGAGATCGAAGCCCAGCAGCAGGAGCGCGGGGGCCGCCGTGCCCGCCCCGCCCAGGGCCCCCGCCAGCGCGAACAGGAAGCCGAGGCCGGGCGCCACCACCCAGGTCCGGTCTCCCCCGTCCAGATCGCCGCTCAGCACGCGCTCGGCGAAGGCCAGGTGCCAGCTCGGGTCCAGCACCGCCACCCGCGCGCCCGGCCAGGCCCGCCACTCCACCCACAGCGCGCCCCGCACGACCAGCGCCAGCGCGAGCAGGAGCCAGGGCAGCAGGCGCCGGAATCGCTCCAGGGACCCCATGGGTCATGGCTATTCCGGTCGACGGTCGACCGTCGACTGACAGCCGTCCCTCGGCGCCAGACTGGGCGTTCTTCCGTTGGCACGCTCTTTGCTTCCCTGCGCGACGCACCCCACCCTCGGAGGGCTCATGTCGCCACGAAGCCGCCTCTTCCTCATCGGCCAGCCCGCTCCCCGTCGCGCCGCTCCGCGCGCGGAGCCTCCCCCAACCGACCCCATGGACAACCTGTTCACTGAGCTCCAGCGCGAGTGCGCGCTGCGCCACGGCGTCGGGCCGCGGCGGGGAGGGGGCGCCGGAGACCCCTGGGGTTGGAGCCGGTGAAAGACGGACGCACCCGGCTTCGGTTAGGCTCCTGCGCCATGAGCGCGACGGAAGCGATCTCGGCCCCCGCTCGCGCTCGCGCGCGACTCTCGGCGCTCTACGCCCTCTCCTTCGGATCGCTGGGCGCCATCTTCCCCTACCTGGCCCTCGAGCTCCGGGCGGCGGGGGCCAGCGCGCTCACCGTCGCGGTCGCGCTCTCGGCGGCGCCTGTCGTGCGGCTGGTCGCCGGGCCGGTCTGGGGCGTGCTGGCCGACCGCTTCCGCATCGAGGGCAAGATCCTGTGGATCGGCGCGGTGATCGCGCTCGCCGGGGCCGCGCTGCTGGCGGTGGGGCCCGCCTACGCCGTGGCCGGGGCGACGTTGATGGCGCTGGGGCGCGCTCCCCTGGACACGACGCTGGAGGGGATCACGCTGCGGATCCTCGGCCCCGATCCGGTGGCTTATGGGCGCGTGCGCCTGTGGGGCTCCATCGGCTTCCTGCTGGGCGCGCTGGCCGGCGGGCTGCTGGAGGGCCGGGCGGGCTTCGGGCCGATGAGCCTGGGGGCGGCGCTGGCGGGGGCGCTCCTGCTGCTGGCCCTGGGGACGCCCAGCGCGGGGCGCTTCGAGCCGGTGCCGGTGGGGCCGGCGCTGCGTGCGCTGTGGGGGGAGCCACGCGTGCGCTGGTTCCTGGCGATGGCGGCCCTGCATTTCCTGTCGCACTCGGGCGCGACGGCCTTCCTGGCGGTCCACCTCGACGCGCTCGGCGCGCCGGGCTCAGTGACCGGCGTGGCCATCGCCGTGGGGGTGGGGGTGGAGATCCTCGTGATGGCGAATTCCAGAGCGGTCTTCTCGCGGATGTCCCCGGACACCGTGCTCTTCGGCGCGGTTCTGCTGGCCCTCCCCCGGTGGTTGTTGAACGCGGCGCTGCTCAGCCCGGCGGCGGTGGTGGCCATCCAGGCCCTGCACGGGTTCACCTTCGGCGCCTTCTGGGTGGCGGCGACAGCCTGGCTGGGCGCGCGCGCGGCCCCGGAGATCCGCACCAGCGCCCAGGCCCTGCTGGGGGCGGCGGTGGCTGGGGTGGGATCCCTGGGGGGGAACCTTCTTGGCGGCTGGCTCATCGAGCACACGACCACGGATCGGATGTTCCTGGGGATGGCGCTGGTCTCCGGGCTGGCCATCTTCGCCGCCAGCCGCGCGCTCGGCCGGCGGGCGCTCCCCGCGGGCCTGCTGCTGCCCCTGCTGCTGGTCGGGGGCGGCTGCGCGGATCGCTTCTCGGTGGAGGTCTGCGTTACGGACGAGGCCGGCGAGCCGCTGAGCGGGGCCACGGTCCAGGTGGAGGAGCGGAGCTGGCGGACGGGCCGGGACGGCTGCGCCCGGGTTCGCGGGCTCGAGCACCCGGCGCTCGCGCTGGTCGGCGCGGACGGGATGCTCACGGAGCCCGCGCTGATCGGCCGCTGGGACGCCTCTGAGCCCGTGAGCGTGCGCCTGCTCTCCGGCGAGGGCCGCGTCGTCATGCACTTCGCCGGGGACGTGATGCTCGGGCGGCGCTACACCGATCCGGAGGAGGGCGCGCCGCTCCTGGTGGAGGGGGACGAGGAGAGCGCGGTGCGCCTGGTGGAGCACGCCGCGGGCGCGTTCTCGCTGGCCGATCTGTCCAGCCTGAACCTGGAGACCGTGGTCGGCACCCTCTCGGAGGACCAGAGCTACCCCGCCAAGCGCTGGCTGCTGCTGACGCGGCCCGAGCACCTCGCCGGGGTGGAGGCCCTGGGGGCGGATCTGGTGGGGCTGGCCAACAACCACCAGCGGGACTGGCTGGACGAGGGCGTGCAGAGCACGCTGGACGCGCTGGACGCCCGGGAGATCCTGCACATCGGCGCGGGCATGACCGAGGAGGAGGCCGCCGAGCCCCTCTCCGGCCTCGCCGGCGGCCTGCGCGTGGGGATGCTCGCCTGGACCAGCGTGGACGGGGACTACGTCAACGACCAGTACCCGCGCGACGGCGAGACCCCGCCCGAAGACCTGCTGGAGGAGGACGCCTGGATGTGGGAGTCCCGCCGCTGGGGGGAGCCCGCCTACGGGATCGATGAGGAGGAGCGCCGCATCGGCTCGGCCTGGAAGGTGCTGGAGGCGCTGGACCCTGAGCTGGGCGAGACCGATCGCGCCGCGCTGTGGGCCTCGGCCGAGCTGGTCTACCCCGAGCTCCAGGACTGGGTGGCCCGGCGGGGGCACGGGGGGGCGGCTCGCTGGGACGAGGTGGCGAGCCCGGCCGCGATCACCGCCTTGAAGCAGGACGTGGACGTCGTCGTGGTGCAGCTCCACATGGGCTATCAGTTCGCCCTGGCCGGGGGGGAGGCCGTGCGCGCCGCCGCCCGCGCCGCCGTGGACGCGGGGGCCGATCTGGTCGTCTGCCACCACCCGCACGTCCTCCAGGGCGTGGAGTGGTACAAGGGCCGGCTCATCGCCTACAGCCTCGGGAATTTCGTCTTCGACCAGAACTTCCTGTCCACCTGGCCGAGCGGCTTCCTGCGCACGGTCTGGACCGAGGAGGGCGAGATGGTCGAGGCCCGCTTCGTCCCCGCCTTCCTCGACGCCTACGTGCCCGCGGCGGTGGCGGACGGCGCGGCCCGCGAGGTGCTGCGCACCGTCTGGGATCGCTCGCAGATCGAGGGGGAGGCCCGGCGGGGGAGCGATCTGGCCGTGCGCAGCGTCTACGTCCCGCTGGACCCCGACGCGGAGATGCCGGGCCTCGCCCTGGAGCACGGCACCGGCCGGATCCTGTCGGGCGAGGTGGCGGTGGAGGCCGTGGAGGTGGAGCTCCCCGCGGACGGCGTGGCGGAGCTGCCCCGCGAGGGGCTGGTGCGCCTCTCGCTCCGCGACCCGGCCCCCGACGGCGTGGAGGTCGGGCGCGCGCTGCTGGGGCTCGGTCGCTTCGAGGACGAGGACATCGACGACGACGGGGAGGAGGTCCCCGGCTGGACCTGGTCCTCCTCGGACGTGCGGCGCACGACCCGCGACGCCGCCGAGGGCCTGGCCAGCCTGGAGCTGGTGCGACAGCCGGGCGACGAGGAGCGGGTGAGCGCCCGCACGCTGGCCCGCGTCGCCCTCCAGGACCACCGCCTCTTCGAGGACGCCGACGGTGAGGTCCCCCTGGACGGGGAGGCCCGCTACAGCCTGCGCCTGAGCGCCTGGATCGCCGGGGACGCCGATCGCGCCAGCCTCGGCGTCGTGCTCTACCACTTCGACGATCTGGACCCCACGATCGCGCCCCTGTCCGCGGTCCTCGAGGAGCTGGAGCTGCCGCTGACGTTGGAGGAGGGCGGCTGGCAGGACGTGGTGGTGGACCTCCCCGAGCAGAGCTTCGCGCCGGTGGACGGCGTGGCCCCCAACGCCCTCCTCCTCTATGTGCGCCTGAACCCTCCCGAAGCGCAGAGCACCGTGCTCCGCGTGGACGAGGTGGAGCTGATCGAGTGGCGCGCCGCGGAGAGGCAGCCCGAGGGCTTCGGCGCGCTGGCGTTCGCGCGGGCCACGGACGGCGAAAAGCGGCAGATCTCTGTTGATCTCTGGTCCTGGTGACGTGAAATCTCGGCGCGTTCGTTTGAGCTGAAAGACGTGGAGAACTCCGGGCTGCTACGATGTCCCGTTCGCTCTCCGATTCGGGCACCCACGGCCCGATCGGGGGGCGGGACGGAGGAGACGACGTGAGGTTCGAGGAGCTTCGGACGCACTTCGTGGCTGGTTTTCCCGCTCGTATCGACGCGCTGCGCGGGCTCGCGCAGCCGGTCCGGGCGGGGGATCCGCAGGCGATCCACCACCTTCAGGGGCTCGCCCACAAGCTGGCCGGCGCCGGGGGCACCTTCGGCTGGCCGGAGATCTCCGAGCAGGCGCGCGCGCTGGAGCACTGCGCTCCCCAGGAGCGGGAGGCCCGGCTGGACGCCCTGCTGAGCCTGCTGGAGCGCATCCAGACGGACTGGAGAGCCTCGCACTGAGGCCGCCTCAGAGGCCCGACAGCTCCTGGAGCAGGGCCTCGAGCTCGCGCTGCTTGCGGCCGTCCAGCAGCGCCCGCACCTCCGTCGCCAGGCGGTCCACGTCGAAGGGCTTGCGGATCACGCCCAGCGCGCCGTAGTCCTCGGGCGGGCGCGAGCGGAAGACGCTGGGCGGGGCGGCGGTGACGAAGACCAGGGCCGCGCCCAGGGGCGGGCTCTGGTCGCGGACGGCCTGCGCCAGCCCGAGCCCGTCCATCACCGGCAGCATGACGTCGCAGAGGATGAGGTCCGGGCGGTACTCCCGCGCCACCGCCAGGCCCACGCCGCCGTCGGTGGCCACGCGCACCTCGGCGGCGCCCGCCTCCTCCATCGCGAAGCAGAGAACTGCCGCGACGTCGGGCTCGTCCTCTACGATCAAGACCTTCCCGAATGCCTTCATGAGTCCCCTCCAGGTTCCGGTTCAGGCTTCAGCCAGCCGCCCTTCTGCCGCACGCTCAGCCGCTTGAGCTCCGCCTGGGCCCGCCGGTGGGCGACGCGCCCGTTGGCGAGGTCGGCGAGGATCTGGCGCGCGCGCCGGGCGCGGAGCACCGCGTCGAAGGGGTCCAGCACCCGCTCGGCGAGGGTGCGGACCCGGCTCGTCTTCGCCACGGAACCCGCCCCGCGGGAGCGCGCCGCCAGCAGGGCCGCCAGCCGTGACTCCACGCGCCGGACGACCTCCGTGGCGCGGGGACCGAGCTCGGGGTCGGCCAGCAGCGGGCGCAGGACCTCCAGGGCGGCCTCGCAGGCCAGGGCCGAGCCGAAGGGGTTGCGGTCGATGGCCTCCAGGGCGGCGGCGCGGCGCTCGGAGGCGCGGTCGGTGAGGGCCTGGAGCTCCAGCCAGAGCTCACGCCAGAACACCCACTGGTAGGCGAAGTCCAGCCCCGTGCCCTTGATGTTCTGCACGCCCATCAGCCGGACCTCGGCCCCCGGCGGCGCCGCCTGGAGGGCGGTGGCGATGATCTGGTCGCCGCTGGTGCCCGGGTCGTCCACGAACACCAGCGTCGCCCGCATCAGCTCGCGCCAGGCCGCCGCGGCCGGCTCGGGGGCGGCCTCCAGGGCGGCCCGCTGACAGGTCCATCGCGCCAGCGCCTCGATCAGGGCCTCGGTCAGCCCGGCGCCCTGCGCGCAGCCCTCCTCCAGGGCGCGGGCGCTGGGGCGGGCGGCCTCGGCGGCGGCGCGGGCGGCGGAGAGGGTGGGCTCCGCGCAGAGGACGGCCTCGGCGGCGCTCCTCCAGGCGGCCCGGAGCTCCTCGGGCGCCCCGAGCCGCTCGCCGCAGCGCTCGCCGAGGGCGGCGGGCTCCACCAGCCGCAGGTGGGCGAAGAGCTGGGCTCGCGCCGCGGGATCTTCGAGGCGCGCGCCGGTCAGGCGCTCGTCGATGGCGGCGTCGATGTACTGCCCGAGCCCGCGCAGGTTGGTGCCGATGAGGACGTGGCGGTGGGCGTTGGCGTCGTTGACCAGGATGGCGGCGAAGACGCGGCTTCGGGCGACGCGATCGGCGCGGTTGTTCACCACCGTCACCAGCCAGCGGGCCGGCTCGGCCGCGTGATCGTGGGCGGCGAAGCCCGTGTGCCTCCAGTTGTGCTTGAAGGAGAGCGTGTCGTTGGCCGACATGCCGTTGGCGAAGACCACCTCGCGGGCCAGGTGTCGGGCGCGCGGGTAGATCACCAGGGCGCCGAGGTCGGGGACGACGTGCTCGGCCATGAACCCGATGGCCTCGGTGCGGTCGAGGCCCAGCGCGCCGGCCACGGACGCCGCCAGCGCCACATTGGACGGATGTTCGGCGTAGGGCATTCGATCGATCAGGTCGCGCGGCACCAGCTCCCGGGCCAGGCGGTCCACCGGCTCCACCACGGTCCCCCGCTTCATGGCCTCCTCCGCGATGACCGGGAGCATGTTCTCCTCGGTGCAGAGCAGCAGCGCGCCCGGGGGGGAGAAGCCGCCCAGGACCGTCGCCACGTCCAGGCCGGTGGGGCCCTGGATGTCCTCGTGGTCTGGGTAGGCGTTGGTGAGCGTGGACAGGTCGTCCCGCATCCAGCCCGCCTGGAGCAGCTTCACGTAGGCCGGGTTCAGGCCCATGCACTCCCAGAGCATGGCCCGCGCGCCGAGCCCGGAGGCCAGGCGCAGCACGTCCACCTGCTCCCAGATGGTCGCGCGGTCGTAGGCGCGGAACAGGAAGAGCTCGAGGGCGTGCCCGCCCGGAGGGCCGTGCAGCACCATGGCCTCGCAGCCGGTGGTCTTGGACAGCAGGGGCACGCCGAAGCCCTCGAACATCCCCGCCTTCAGCCGCTCCGTCCCGCTCTTGCCTCGCGTGCCCCAGCCGCCGATGACCAGCGGCAGGCTCGCCCGCGCCGCCCGCACCTGCGCCCGCGCCCAGCTCACGCGCCCCAGCAGCAGGCCGAGGAGGAGCACCAGCACCACCGCCAGGTGGGTGACCGTGCTCTCGCCCATGCCCAGCAGGTAGCTGAGCGGGTTCAGGGCGCCGTGCAGGCGGCTGATCTCGCGGGAGCCCGGCCCGCGAAGTGTGGTCTCGAAGCCGAGCGCGCGCAGCTCCTCGGTGTAGCGCGGCGCGTCGTCCCGCTCCTGGAGATCCGAGCCGCGGAGCTGGTCGAGCTGCCCGTAGCGCCACACCAGCCTCGCCCAGGCCCGCGCCCGCGGGAGCGTGCCCTCGGGTGGGCGCACGACGCTGAGGCCCTCGGCGCTGACCACGAGGACCTGGCGGCGCGTGGTCGCGTGCAGGTAGTCGTCGACCATGGGCACGCGCGGCCCCCAGCTCTCCAGGCGCTCGAGGCGCACGCGCTGGCCGGGGACCCCGGTGGCGCTCTCCTCGGCCAGCCCGCCGGGGGGAACGCGGATGCGGCCGGTGTCGAGGCGGCCGGTGAGGTGGGAGTGCCCCTGGCGCTTGGCCGGCGCGGGGTGCTGGAGCTCGTGGAGCAGGCGCCAGAGCGCGGGGCCCTGCGCGTCACCTCGGGTCACCGTCAGGCGCTGGCCCTGGGGCTCGAGACCGTATCCGAAACCCCGCTCGGCGAAGATCACGAGGATCTGCGCCACGTCCATCGCCGAGATGCCTGGGGGCAGGTCGAGGGTGGCGGTCTCGCCGGGGCGCAGGCTGGCCAGGGGGGCGGCCAGGGTCCAGGCCGGGCTCTGGGCGACGCGCTCGACGTGCAGCGCCATGGTCGCCGCCCGGGTGAGGGCCGGGTCTCCGCGCTGCTGGGCCTCCTCCAGCGCCACCCGCAGCTGGGGCGGGATCAGCATGCCGTCATAGGCCACGTCCGAGGCCACCTCCGCGGCGACCCGCGCCACCATGGGCACATCCCGCAGCGCCTCCGCGCACAGCAGCAGCCCGCGCCCGCCCGCCCCGCGCAGCGCATGCGCGGCCCGCGCCCGGATCCGCGGCTCCGGGTCGTCGGTCAGGATGACGCCCAGCATCGCCTCCGCCCCGTCGTCCCCCTCGGCGAAGCGCCGGCCCAGCCCGTCGACCAGGCAGGCCCGCACGAGCTCCGAGGGGTCGCGCACCGCCCGCGCCGCCAGGCTCAGCGTCCAGGGCTCGCGCTGCTCGAGCAGCAGCTCCACGCCCCGCGCGCGGAGCAGGAAGGGCTCCCGCCCGCTCTGGGCGGAGATGGCCTCGGCCAGCAGGTGGCGGGCCAAGGCCGGGGGCAGGCCGCGCACCACCTCCAGGGCGCGGCGGCGGATCCAGGGCGACTCCTGGCCGTCGCGCACGCGCTCGCGGAGCAGGCGGAGATCGGCTGGATCGCCCGCTCTCCCCGAGGCGATGAGGCGGCCGGTCATGGCGGCGAGGGCGCGGACGGCGGCCCGGCGGGTGGCGGGGCGGCGCTCGCGCAGGGTGAGCTCGCGCAGGACGGGCTGGGCCTCGGCCTCCTCCCACTGCTCGGGGCTCAGCTCCGCGCCCAGCGCGCCGATGGCCTGCACGGCCAGCTCCACGCGGATCCCCTGGCGCTCGGCGCGGCCGGCGAGGCGCTCCAGCAGGGCGTCCAGGTCCAGGTCCCGGCGCAGGGCCAGCAGGTCTCCCGCCAGGGCGAGCGAGAGCGGCGTGGTCGCGCGGAGGTAGTGCTCCAGCACCTCCCGGCGCCCCTCGGGCGGGGCCCCGGAGACCCGCGCGCGGAGGCGGATCCCCTCCTCGTCGGCCTCGGCGCGGTCGGCCACGCAGGCGTGGATGGCGGCCACGAGGGCGCGCACGGCGGCCGGCGGGTCCGGGTCGAAGTCCGGGCGCTCGGCCAGCCAGCGCAGGTCCTCCTCGTGGACGCGGGCCAGGAAGGGCTCGACCCGGGCGGCCAGGGCGGCGACGCGGGGGCCGCCGCGGAGCGGGCGCGGGCGGATCGCGGGGTTCATGGCCGACCTCGCGCGGTCTTGAACGCAGCGCTGTCGGGGGCGAGATCCTCGAGCCCGCGCCCCCCGGTCCACCAGAGGGCCACCCCCGCCCAGAGCTCCGGCCTGCCCTGGTCCAGCCCCAGGCGCCCCCGCACGCTCAGGCGGCGCGTCCGGTCCAGCCAGGTGGCCCACTCGGCGCCCAGGGCGGGCTCCAGCGACAGCGAGGTCTGCGCGCGATGATCATCGGCGAAGCCCAGCTTCGTCGTCAGCCGTCCGTCCAGCACCCAGGCGTCCCCCAGCAGCCAGGAGGCGCGGGCCGCGGCGCTGAGCCCGTCCAGCGAGGGCCCGGCGTTGGAGCTCGCGCCCAGGCTCAGGCTGGCCCGCAGGTCGCGCGTGGGCGTGGCGATGGCCTCCGCCCCCAGGCGCAGGTTGACCGGGTGATCGTGGCCCCAGCGCGACCAGGCTCTCGGGTCCACCGGGGTCGCCGGGGCCTCCGACCACCAGCCCGCCCCCAGCCTCCCCGAGAGGCGGAGGGCGAGCTCTCCGGGCAGCTCGAGATCCTGCCGGGCCCGCAGCGTGAGCGCCAGCGAGCCCGCCGCGTCCGTGAGCCCCCGCGAGGCCCCGCCGTCCAGGCTCGCCCCCGCCCAGCCCCCGCCCCAGCTCCGCGCCGCCCCCAGGCTGAGCCCGCCGCCCCACCCGGGCCCCCGCGCCCAGCCCGTGATCCCCAGCCAGTCCGCCCCGAAGCTGCGCATCCAGGCGGCCTCCACCTCGGCCGCCCGCCAGGGCTCGCCCACGGGCGGGAGCGACACCTGCCCCCCGGAGAGCTGGATCCGCGTCGTCCCGCCGTCCCGGGGCAGCAGGCGCTCGGGCGCGGACGGCGTCGCGGCGCGGGCGTAGAGCGGGGCCAGGGCCTCCAGCGAGAGGGCGGCGGTCGGGGCGCGCTCGGGGGGCGCCGGGGGCTCGTCCAGCAGGGGCAGGAGCTCGCCCACGGCCAGGAGGGCCTCGCCTTCGCCCGAGAGCTCCAGGCTCACCGGCCCGCGGTCGAGGAGCGGGACCAGCAGGGGCTCGTCCGGCCGCGCCGTCTGCCCGCCGCTCCGGAGCTCCCCGCGGACCACCTCCACCCGCAGCAGCGCCGGCCCGGCCACGGTGATCCCGATGGGGCGGGCGGGCTCGGCGCGCAGGGCGAGCTGGCGGGTGCGCAGGGGCACCAGGACCCCGTCCACCGTGGCGCGGGCGCGCAGGGCGAGGCCGCGGCCGGGGGGCCCGATCTCCAGCTCGTGCGCGCCGGGCGGGAGCGTGAAGCCGATCCGCGTGGGCTCCAGGCTGGGGGCCACCTCCACCGTCCGCCGCTCGGCGTCGCTGCGCAGCTCCACCTGGCAGGAGCCCGCCTCCGCCCGCTCGTCCCGGCAGAGCAGCTCCACCTCGACCTGGGTCCCGCGGTGCCGCAGCAGGGCGCCCCAGTCGTTGCGCAGCAGCAGATCCTCCCCCGCGGGCCAGGGGCTCGGGAAGAGGGCGTCCAGCGCCCGCCGCCAGAGGGAGCCCTGTGAACCGGCAGGATCCGCGGAGAGCTCGACCTCCACCAGGCCCGCGCTGCGATCCGCCCGCGACAGCGAGCTCCAGCGGGTGCGCGCCAGGGTGGAGCCCAGCAGATCCGCCCCCGCCGGACCCGCGCGCAGCAGCGCCGCCACGGCCTCGGGGAGCCGCCCGCGGGCCAGCCAGTCCGCCGCCGCCGCCACCTCCAGCGCGGGCTGGCCCAGGCGCGCCGCGGCCGTCTCCAGGGCCTCCGCCTCCGTGGGGAGCGGGGTCGTCGCCTCTCCCGCCGCGGCGAAGGCCGCCGCCACCGTCTGCGGGCCGGGGGCGGGCGCGCTGGGCACCGGGGCCGCCACCCGCCGCCAGAGGCGCGAGGCCTCGGCCCTCAGCGCGGGATCCCGGGCCGCCACCGCCAGATCCTGCCGCGCCGGCCCCAGCAGCCCGAGCCTCCCCAGCACCTCCGCCCGCGCCAGCCGGGCCTCCGCGCGCCCCTGGGCGAGCTCGACCGAGAGGCGCTGGAGCGCGGCGATCCCCTCCTCCTCGCCCACCGGCAGGAGCGGGGTTGCCTCCGCTCCCTCCGCTCCCGAGCGGGCCGCGCGCAGGGACAGCCCGGCCAGGGCCCCCTCCGGCCCCAGGATCTCCACCGATCGCGCCCAGGGCCCGGCCAGCACCAGCGGGAGGCTCCCGTCGGCGCCCGGCGCGATCTGCTCGGTCCGCCCGTCGTCGAAGCTCAGGGTCAGCGGCGCGGGGCTGTCCATCTGCACGCGCAGCTCGGCCCCCACCCCGGGATCGGGCAGCTCCCAGCGGGCGGGCAGGCGGGCCAGGGGCCACTCGAAGACCCGCGCGCCCCCGGTGAGGACGGTCTCGGCGTCCAGCAGCAGGAGCTCGCCCTCCTCCACCCCCACGAGGTGCGGCCCGGGGGGCAGGGCCACGTCGAGATCCCCGGCCGCCGCCGCGGTCCAGGGCTGACCGTCCACCCGGTAGCGGGCCGGGCCGGCGGCGCGGAGGCGCAGGACGGGGAGCCGGCCGCGGGCGAGCGGGGGCAGGGTGAGCTCGGCCTGCTCGCCCGCGCGGAGGAGCACGCGGGGGACGCCGGGGCCCTCCGGGTGCAGGCTGGGGGCCGCCAGCGCCTCCGCGGCCGGGAGCAGGCGGGTCCAGCTCGTGGCCCAGGCCGCCTCCCGTAACGCCCGCGGCTCCAGGGCCGGACCCAGGGGGACGTCGCGGCGGGCGGTCGCCAGCAGGGCCAGGCCGCGCGGTCGAAGGCCGCCGAGCCCGTTGAGCCAGCGGGCCACCGCCAGGGGGTCGGGATCGGGGGCCTCCAGCACCAGGGCCAGCACGCGCTCGGGCGGGAGCCGGTCGGCGCGGGCCAGGGCGGCCTCGGCGAGGACCTGCGCCCCGGCCTCGCTCCGCGGACGCGCCAGCGCCCGGTCCAGGGCCGGGCCGGGGTCCTCCTCCAGCAGCACCAGGCGGGCGCGAGCCAGCTCTCCCGCGGCGCCCTCGGCCTCGGCCTGCGCCCGGAAACCCTCCCGGGCGGCCTGGCGATCCCCGCGCAGGAGGGCGAGCTCGGCCGCCGCGAGTCCAGAGGAGGCGCGGGGTAGGCGCGGATCGGTGAGCCGCGGCTTCAGGCGGGCCAGGCTGATCGTCCCGCTCACCTCAGGGTCTGACACTAAAAAGTCTAGTGAACTTTCACCCGGTGGCACCCAGGCCCGCTGCGTGAGCGGGGCGCTCCCGGTGGAGGCCAGCGACAGGGGCTCGGCGGGCTGGCCCGCCACCGCCGGGATCAGCGTGTAACGGCGCAGGGGCCCCGCGGGCGGGCGCGTGCGCAGGAGGGCGACCCCGGGCCCGCGCAGGAGGGCTGGGGCGAGCGGGAGCTCGGGGCCGAGGACGTGGGAGGCGCTGCCCACCGGGCGGAGGGGGGCCGCGTCGTAGAGCAGGCCGAGCCAGGCCACGCCGCGGTCCTGCACGGCGTCCGCGCGGAGCTGGACGCTGAGGCGCAGGCGGTCCAGGCAGCCGGGGGGATGGGGCAGGGGCTCGTCCCGACGCAGCGCCCGCGCCGAGGCCTGCTCCCAGCGGGACCAGGCGGTGGCCTCGCCATCGTCTTCGGAGCTGTGGACGCGGACCTTCGCGCCCTCGGGGGCCAGGATCTCCAGCGCCCGCGTCGCCCCCGCTGCGGGGACCAGCAGCCCGTCGGCGAGCCCGCGCTGCGGCGGCTCCTGCCCGTCGGCGGAGCGCACGGCCAGCGGCCCCGCGTCACTGACGAGGCGGATGGCCACGCCCCCGGGGACCTCCAGCGCGCCCTCGGCGTTCAGGGCGCGCTCCAGCGGGACGCCCACCGACCAGGCCCCGGCCAGGGCCGCGACGCAGGCGGCGCTCATGGCAGGGTCTCCTGGCGCGCCGCGAGGGAGCGCAGGAGCGCGGACAGGGCCGCCCGGCGCTCGGCCTCGTCACGGAGGGCGACGCGCAGCGGGAGGGACATCTCCAGGTGGAGGAAGCGGGCCCGCCCGGCCAGCAGGCGGGCCTGGGCGTTGTCCCGCCCGGCCAGGGCCGGGACCTGGGTCCCGTCGCGCACGTCGTCCAGGCCCATCGCGGCCGAGAAGCGGCGGATCATCGCCGCCAGCTCCGCCGGAGGCAGCGGGGTGGCGCCCTCGGACAGGACGGCGTCGGCCTCCGAGGTGTCGCGGGAGAAGCCGTGGAGCTGCACGACCAGCGGGTCGGCGAGCGCGTCGGCCAGCCCGTCGGTCGCCCCTTGGAACCAGCTCGCCGGGTTGTGCGCGGGATCGGCCCCCTCGCCCGCGTCGCGGTGGGTGGTGGCGAGCTGCACGGCCCGGACGCCCCCCGCGTCGAAGAGCGCGCTGGCCAGCGGGCCGGTGTGCAGGTCCGAGCTGGGGTGGGGGGCCTGGAGCACCAGCTCCGCGGGGAGGGGCCCGAGGCGGAGGCCCAGCACGCCCACCCCCCGCAGGCCCAGACCCGGGAGCGGCTCCGCGCGCTCGAGCAGCCAGAGCTGATCGCCCTCGCGTCGCAGCTCCAGCCCGAGCTCGGCGGCGCGGGCCTCCGCGTCGGGGGGCAGGGTGGCGGCGGGGGCGGCCCGGCCCAGGGCGCGGACGAGGGCGGCGTAGCGGGCGCGCTGCTCGGCGCTCGGGTCCTGGACCTCGCCCTCCGGTCGGCGCTCGCGCGCGAGCTCCCAGGCCCCGCCGAGCGCGACCCCGAGGAGCAGGATCCAGGCGACCCCCCTCATGGCGCCCCCCGGCGCCCGAAGGTGGGGGCGGCGTCCTCATCCTCCAGCCAGCGCGTGGTGGTGAGGCGCAGCCAGGCGGGCCCGCTGGCCTCCTCCAGGCGGACGCTCAGCGTCAGCGCGCGCTCGCCGAGGGCGGACCACAGCGGGACGAGGACGGGGGCGGCGCAGGAGAGCTCACCCTCGGCGAAGGAGAGGGGCAGGGCGCTGCTCTCGCGCTTCAGGGCGCGGGCGCCGGAGCGGGCGTCGCGGCTCGCGGGGGGCGCGGCCTCGCCTTCGGGGAGCTGTACGGTCCAGGCCAGGCTGGCCCCCGGGCTCGCGCCGCAGACGTGCAGGCCCAGGCGCCCCTCGCCCCCGGGCCAGGGCACGCTCAGCGGGACTCCGGGATCGAGGCGGTAGAAGCGGCGCACCTGCCAGTCGCCCTCGCTCGTGGGCGGGGCCAGGAAGAGGCCGTCGAGGTCCAGGCTGGCGGTCGTGGCGCCCGGGGGCAGCTCGCCGAAGACCAGGCGCCCGCCCGCCGCGCGCAGCTTGAGCTCCCGGGTCTGCCCGCCCACCGTGAGCTGCCCCGCCGCGCCGACCAGGCCCAGGGGGGCGCGGTAGTCGATGGAGAGCCGGCCGTCCTGGCCGATCAACACGGGGGTGGGCTCCCTCCCCAGCCGGGCGCGCGCGCCGGAGCCGGTGGCGCCCGGGTCGCGCTGGGCCAGGAGCTCGAAGGGCAGCTCCAGGCTCAGCGACCGCCAGTCGGCCTTCCTCGCTCCGCGGCGCCCGCCAGAACCCTCGGGCTCCAGCCGGACCTGGGCGTCGATGGCGACGACGCGCTCCGTGCGCGCCAGGGCCTCGAAGTCCTCGGGCGCGCGCACCAGCCAGGGGTTCAGGACGTCGGGCTCGTAGCGCCCCTGGACCTCGGCGCCCTCGGGTAGCGCGTAGCGTGGGTTCGGGACCAGGGCGCCGTCGGGCAACAGCACCCGCAGGGAGGCGTCGATGGGGCCGTCGGCCTCCAGGGAGAGGCGCGCGGCCCCGGCGGGCGGGAGGAGGACGTGGGCGACCTGCTCGGAGACCCGGGCGCTGCGGATGGTGTCGCCCTGCACGTAGCGCTCGAAGGGGGAGGGGACGCCAGGGACGGGGATCTCCCAGCGGCTGAGCTCCGATCCGTCCTCGGCGAGCAGGCGGACCCGCGCCGTGCGGGTCAGCTCCGCGGGGGCCTCGCCGAAGCCGGGGAGCGCGCCGGGAGGCAGGCGGGCGCGGAGCAGGAGGCGCGCGGGGATCTCAGGATCGAGGCGCCACTGCAGCGGATCGGTGTCCTGGTCCACGCGGAAGAGCTCGACGCGGCGCAGGTCCACGCCCACCCGACGGAAGCCGTCGTCCTCCACCGGCAGGCGGGCGGGATCGCCCCAGGCGGTCTCGGCGTCGGCGGTGCGCACGCGCAGCAGGCGCGGCTCGGAGCGCGTGGGCAGGGCGATCTGTACGGAGTGGAGGCCGGCGGGCAGGGCGAAGCGCTGGATCTCCGAGGAGGGCGGCAGCGGGCGCAGGTCCACCCGGCCGTCGGCGTGGACGACGCGGAGCTCGCCGCCCACCCCCTGAGCCGCGGCCCCGTCCAGGCGGGCCCAGCTGCCCTCGAAGAAGGCCGGGCCGACGACGTTCCAGGCCGCGGCGGCCCCCGCCATCAGCGGGAGGCCCCAGGCGGGGACGTCCTCCCAGGAGACGTGGCTGTCGGCGGTGTAGAGGCGCACGGTGGGCAGGGCCCGGCCCTCCACCGGCAGGGCGCCCATGCGGTCCCAGCGGGTCTCCACCAGCTCCTCGCGCCAGTCCTCGGGGACCGCGGCCCACTCGAAGGCGCCCACGCTGGCGGCGTAGCGGCGCTGGGCGCGGGGACTGAGGCCGCGGGCGATGCGGTAGCGGCTGAGGCGATCCCGCTCGCCGAGGCGGTAGGCGATGAGCAGGACGCGGGCGTCGGAGGGGGCCGCGCAGACCCCCAGCTCCAGGGTGCCGCCACGCGGGGCGCGATCCCCGAGGTCCAGCATCAGCAGGCGACCCAGGGAGGGCTCGCCGGTGGCCTCGGCCAGGGTCACGACGGGGCGGCGGCGCCCGCTCTCCTCCTCGGTGAAGCCCGCGCGCGAGCTGAGCCAGCGCTCCTGCTCGAGCAGGAGCTCGCCGTCGGGGCCGGTGGCGCGCGCGGAGAGGCAGTAGGGGGCTGTGGCGCGGGCGTCGCTGCCCCAGCCGGCGGGGAGCACCAGCCAGGTGTCCAGCCGCACCTGCCGCTCGCCGGCCTCCAGCGTGAAGCGCACGCCCTGATCGAGGGCGTAGGCGAGGAAGGTCGTGATCTCGCGCGTGTCGGCGTCGACCTCGTCGTTGGCGCGCCAGGCGACCACCAGCGCGCCGGCGAAGGTGGCCCAGCCCAGGGCGGCGGCGAGGCGCCTCAAGGCTGCACCCGGGGGCGGCGCGTGCGCAGGTCGGCCGCGCCGAAGGCCAGGGCGGCGGCGGGCTCCAGGGCGGGGCGGGCCTCGGGGGCGAGGGCGGCGCGTGCGCGCGCGGCCCCCCGGTCCAGGGGGAGGACCAGGCCCTCGCAGCGCTCCTCGGCGCAGCGCTCCACCGCGAGCCAGCGGCAGCCGAGCTCGGGGTCGCAGAGGAGGGAAATCTCGGCCGCCTCCCGCCCGCTGCGGACCGGGTTGAGGGCGGCGGCGCGCCCGGTGCGGAGGAAGCTCTCCAGCGCGGCCAGGGTCGGGGCCTCGTCCGGGCCCGCCTCCCCGGTCACCCAGCCGGCCAGCTCGGAGAGCGGCAGGTCGCGCCGGGGGAGGCGCGCGCGCTCGACGGCGACGCGGGCGGGCTCCAGCGCGTCGGGGCTGCGGTAGCGTTGGGCGGCCCGGGGGCCGGCGAAGACCGCGACGCTGCGGGGCGCGCCCGTCTCCAGGGACACCGCCATCGCCGCGGGGTTCCCGCTGTCGCTCAAGCTCATGCGCTGGGCGGCGCCGTCCTGGAGGATCACGGTGCTGCCGGCCGCCTCGAAGAGGGCGCGCACGCGGCGGGCGGGCTCGCCTGGATCGGCGCCCGGGGCGTGGCCCGTGGTGAGCACGATCTCCGCCCCGGGGTCGCGGGTGCGGGGCACCGAGCGCACGGTGATGACCTCCGCCTCCGGCCCCAGCGTGTCGATGGCCGCCAGCAGGAGGATGGTGGGGAGCCGATCCCGGGTCGCGCCGCTCTCCGCGCTGGCGTTGGGCGCGTCCACCACCGAGACGGAGGCGGGCAGGGCGAGGGTGAGGGCGCGGGCCACGTCCAGACCCTCCACGTCGGCCCGCGCGTCGGGCACGTAGACGATCGCGCTCCCCGCGCCGCGCGCCAGGCGGGCGCTCCAGCCCGGCCCGACCAGGGTGACGCTCTCCCCCGCGTGCGCCAGGCGGAGCCCCAGCGCCTCCGCGCTCCCCGCCGCCACCCGCAGCGCGTCCTCGTTCCCGGGGGCGCCCGCCCACCAGCCCAGGATCGGTCGCGCGACGTCGGCCAGGAAGCGGCGGCGATCGGCCCGATCGGGCGGAGAGAGCAGCGCCCCTTCCTCCGCGGGCAGGCCGAGCGGGTCCAGGTCCCCGGCGGGCTCTACCCCCAGGGCCGCCGCCGCGGTTCGCATCCGCGTGGCGTCGTCCAGCGCGAGCGTCGCCTCGCCCGCCCCCTGCTCCAGCTCGAAGGCGCCGAGGAGCCGACCCAGCGCGCCCGGGTCCAGCGCCTGGGGCAGCTGCCCGGCGACCGCCAGGGTGGCCCGCGGCCCGTCCTTGATCCGCAGCACCGTGAGGCGCCGGGAGAGCTGGCGGCCGGCGGCGCGGCAGGCGGAGCTCGCCCCGTCCTTGCACAGGAGGATGGCTCGGGCGCCGAGCGCGTCGCCCACGGCCAGCGCGGCGGGTCCGCTCCCTGGAGCGTCCAGCGCGCCGATCACCGCCAACGGCGCCCCCGCCACGCGCACCCAGAGGGCCCCGAAGCCCTCTCCCCCGGTGACCAGCGAGGCCCGCCCCTGGCGCAGCAGCTCGTCCAGGCGCACGGGCGGGCTGCCCTGGTCCTTCCAGGCTGCATGCAAGAATCGTTCCCTCATCTCCGAGGGGTCGAGGCTGGCGGGCTCCCGCTCGGGGCGCGTGCCGGGCAGCGCGACGGCCAGCCCGTAGCTGAGGCCCGCCCCGACCAGCCAGGCGCTCAGGCTCACCGTCAGGGCGGGGATCACGCTGCGGAAGACGTCCTTGTGCTTGACGATGCGCAGGGCGACGATGGTGGACAGCAGGAAGCCGAAGCCGAAGAGGTCGCGCACCGCGAAGCCCGGCCAGCGCCCGCCGAGCCCCCAGGCCAGGGCGAAGCGGGCGGCGTAGCCGAGGCAGAAGGCCAGCACCAGGGGGCGCCCGCCCGTGAGGTTGGCCGTGCGGAACCCGGGCAGTCGGGTGACCCCGAGGTACATCCCGGCGATGACCACCGCCTCCCCCAGCGTGGCCAGCACGCGGTGGGGCTGCGCCCAGCACAGCGCCAGCAGCCCCGGCACGATGATCCCGCCGTAGTCCCAGCCCCAGCGCTGGTTGGCGGCCGAGCCGAGCCAGGCGCCGATGAGCAGCAGGATGTAGGCGCGCGGGCTGGAGACGAAGTCCAGCGCCAGATCCTCATAGGTCAGCTCGAAGCTGGACAGCGAGAGGTTCGTGTGGGGCAGCAGCGCGTAGGTGAGGATCGCCCAGGTCAGCGCCACGGGCAGGCCGAAGCGCGCCAGGCTGCGGGTGGTCCCCGAGCGCCAGAGCGCGTTGGCCGCCAGCGGCACGACCACCAGGCCCATGGAGTGCAGGTCCTCGGACACGGCGAGCCCCAGGCTCTCCGAGAGGAAGTCGAAGCCCCCAGCCTCCAGCAGGAGCCGGACCAGCACGCTGAGCAGCAGGAACAGGAAGAAGCGGTCCCGCCCGAAGAGCGGCGTCCAGGGCCACCAGGCCGGCACGCGCTCGGAGATGGCCAGGAAGACGCCCCAGCACAGCAGGGCCTCCACCACGACCACCACGCCCGCCACCGGCTGGATGATGAAGATGCTGGCCAGGTAGCCGGGGACCACCAGCCCCGTGAAGTTCCAGCCCAGGGTCTCCTGGAGCGCCCACACCACCAGCAGCCCCACCAGCACGGAGGTGAGGATGGAGTTGTCCAGGGACGACGCTGGGAAGATGGCGAACATTCAGTAGTATCGGAGCCGGATCTCGAAGCTGGAGCCCACACCCTGGGTGGAGCGGGCCAGGAAGCTGCCCTCCATCTCGAGGATGGCCCGGCGCAGCACCGCGGGGGCGCTGGAGAGCTGCCCCTCGCCCAGCAGGCGCTGGAAGAGCGGCTCGGTGAGCCCGCCGCCGTCGTCATCCACCACCAGCAGCATCCCCTCGGCCTCCGAGCGCAGGCTGACGCGGGTGTTGCCGCCCTCGGAGAGCTCGGCCAGCAGCAGGTGGATGGCGTGCGCCAGCCCCGCCGCGCGCCCGGACACGGGGCTGTCCACCTCGGGCAGCTCCAGGCTGAGCCGGGCCTGACGGTCGGGGTCCAGCGCGCGCACCACGCTCAGCACGCACTCCCGCAGGTAGACCGGGGAGATGGGCTCGGTGTGCGGGTCGGCGTAGACCAGGGACTCGGCGCGCTCGTGCAGGCCGCTGACCCGGTCCACCTGGGCGCGGATGCGGCGCTCCAGGTCCTTGCGGCGCGGGCGATCCTCGATGCCCGCCATCATCGCCGCGTATCCGGCGATGGCGGAGAGCGCGTTGCGGGTCTGGAAGCTGGCGGAGCTGATGATCGAGGACTTCAGCGCGTCCAGGCGGCGGTGGGGCGTGACGTCGTGGACCTGGAGCAGGAGGGCCTCCCGCGGGGGGGAGCCCAGGCCCAGCAGGACGATCTCCTGGCGCTCGTCCCGACCGGGGAGGCGCGCTTCCCGGGCCCCGCTCAGCACCTCGCGCACGGCGGCGACGACGCTGGTAGGCTCCGCCGCCGCCAGGGCGTCCAGGGCCACCAGCAGCGGGGGGCGCGAGGGATCGGTCAGCAGGGCCCGCAGCGCGGACGAGCCGCTCTGGAGCTCGCCGGCCAGCCCGAACACCCCGAGGCTCGCGCTCCCGCTCTCCAGGAAGCCCTCCCAGCGGGCGGCGCGGGCGGCGAGGCGCAGCGCCGCGATCCGGGCCGCGTCCAGCTCGCGGAGCCAGGGGTCGGGCTCCCAGCGGGAGAGGGCGTCCTCGGCGTGCAGGCGGTTGGCCAGGGAGTGGGCGACGGTCGGGGCGTTGGCCGGGAGCTCGCTGGCGGATCGGAGACAGAGGGCCCCCACGACCTCGCCGCCCTCGCGGATGGGCTCGACGATCTCGCCAGGGTGGACGACGGTGGCGACAGGGAGCTGCGTCAGCGGCTCGGGCCGCGGCTCCCCGCGCTCGGCCAGGAGCTCCGGCCTCCCGTCCGCCCCGCGCCGCCAGACCGCGGCGCCCACCCCCAGGAGCTGCGTCTCCACCATGGCCGGCAGGGCCTGGAGCCCGGTGGGGACGCTCGGGTCGGCGGGGGCGGAGGCCAGCGAGAAGCGCAGGGCCTCCAGCGCGTGCCAGGTGTCGCGGACCACCAGCCCGAGGCGGGCGACCAGCGGCCCTGCCGCGGCGAAGACCAGGCCGCCGACGGGCAGATCCAGCCCTTGCCCGCGCGCCAGCAGCGTGGCGCCCAGCGAGGTGGCGACCAGGCTGCCCGAGAGCGCGATGCCGCGGAGCGGGGTCATGCGGTTCAGCGAGAGGCTCCAGATCGTCGCCAGCGCCCCCACCAGGCCCGCGGCCACCAGGATGGGCACAGAGCGGAGCTCGCCCCCCGCGGCGGCCACGCCCAGGGCCACCGCCAGGAGCTCCCCGCGATCGACGGGGGCGGGATCGCCCGGGGCCGCCTCCCTGCGCCCCACGGCCGGATCGGAGGAGACCACCACCGCCCGCTGGCCGCGCAGCAGCGTGTCCGGGGTGCCCGCGCCGAGCTGGTCCAGGTTGAGCCGCGTGAGCCCCCTCAACGCCTCGGGCAGCGGGAGCCGCGTGTCGCCGTCGTACCGGACGCGCCCGTCTCGACCGTAACGCAACGTCTCGGGATCGGGCCGCGCCCCGCTCAGCCGCGGGTCCCCCTCCGGGAAGGCCGCCCACACGTCCAACGCCCCGGCCTCCCGGGCCGCGCGAACCGCCGCTCCCAGGTCGCTCGCGCGCACCACCACCACCGGGAGCTGAGGGTGGGCGCTGATCGCCCCGATCGCGTCGCGCACCGGCGCGCTCAGCCACTGACCCGTCAGCGTGGACAGCGACGCGAGCAGGCCCAGGGTGGCTGCCACGAGCACACCACGGGCCAGTCTCAGGCGAATTTGTTGTATTTTGAGCTGGGCCACAGCAAGCTGTTCTGACATGAAACCAATCTTCGAGGCAAGCCGCCGTGGGCGAGGGCGCCAGGGCGTGAAAGTCCGGGTCGCCAGAGGCCGCCCCGTGCGCGCGGTGCGCGGAGCCGATAGCCTCTTCTTTCACCCGCGAGGCCCCAGGCGTGGACCAGCCCGAAGCCCCCACCCCGCTGCACCCGGTCGAGCCGTCAGGATATCCGCTGTGGGTGGAGCAGTTCGCCCTGCCCTTCGTGCGTGACTTTGGGCTCTTCCCGGTCCTCGTCGCCATCGTGGGTCACTTCGCGGTCGCGCTGGCGCCGCTGCTGCTCTGGGTCTTTCGTGGGCACAGCCCGGTGGGGGCGCTCGGGCTGCTGATCGTCGCCATCGGCTCCTGGGAGGTCATCTCGCTCGACCTGCACGCGGTGGGGCGCCCCGGCCGGCTCTCGGCGGTGCTGTTCAGCGTGCTCGCGCTGGCCGGGGTCCTGGCCTGGCTGGGCGACCGCTACGGGCTGCTGTGATCTGAGGCCCCTTCACCATGTTCGCGGAGGATCACAGCCAGCCCCTGCGCGCCCTGCTGGGCCCGACCAACACGGGGAAGACCTGGCGCGCCATCCGGCGCATGCTGGGGCACCGCACGGGGATGATCGGCCTGCCGCTCAGACTCCTGGCGCGCGAGGTCTATGACCGCGTCAGCGCGGAGGTGGGCGAGGAGCAGGTGGCGCTGGTGACGGGCGAGGAGAAGCGCGTCCCGGCCCGCCCCCGCTACTGGGTCTGCACGACGGAGTCCATGCCGCTGGACCGCCCGGTGGACTTCCTGGCCATCGACGAGGTGCAGCTCATCGGCCACCGCGAGCGCGGCCACACCTTCACCGATCGCGTGCTGCGGGCGCGCGGGTTCCGCGAGACCTGGCTGCTCGGCTCGGACACGGCCGAGCCCCTGCTGCGATCCATGGTCCCCACGGTGGAGGTGGAGCGCCTGGACCGGCTCTCCCGCCTGCGCTGGGCGGGGGTGCGACCGCTGGAGCGCCTGCCGCCCCGCAGCGCGCTGATCGCGTTCTCCGCGGACGAGGTCTACCGGCTGGCCGACGCCCTGCGGCGCCGGCACGGCGGGGCGGCGGTGGTGATGGGCGCGCTCTCGCCCCGCACGCGCAACGCCCAGGTGGCCCTCTACCAGTCCGGGGAGGTGCCCTGGCTGGTCGCCACCGACGCGATCGGCATGGGCCTGAACATGGACATCGAGCACGTCGCCTTCGCCAGCCTGTCCAAGTGGGACGGGCGCGAGACGCGGGCGCTGACGGTGCCCGAGCTGGCGCAGATCGCCGGGCGCGCGGGGCGTTTCCGGCGGGACGGGACCTTCGGGACCCTGGACGCGGCGGGCGAGCTGCCCCCGGACTGGATCCTGGCCCTGGAGAGCCACCGCTTCCCACCGATGAAGGCCGCCTACTGGCGGAGTCCGGAGCTGGACCTCTCCTCGCCCCAGGCCCTGCTGGAGAGCCTGCGCCGCCCCCCGCCCGCCCGGATCTACCGGGCCGCGCCGCGCACCACCGACGTGGACGCGCTGACCGAGCTGGCCGGGCACCCGAGCGTGCGCGCCGCGGCGACCACCCCCGAGCGCGTCGCCCTGCTCTGGGAGATCTGCCGCCTGCCCGACTTCCAGCAGACGCTGACCGCCGACCACACCCGCCTGCTGCTGGAGCTCTGGCGCCAGCTCACCGGGCCGCGCGAACGCCTGGACCCCGACTGGCTGCAGGCCGAGATCGCCCCGCTCGACCAGAGCGACGGCGACCTGGAGACCCTGCTGGTGCGCATCGCCCAGATCCGCACCTGGACCTCCATCTCCTTCCACGCCGCCTGGATCGGGGATCGCGCCTGGCAGGAGCGCACCCGCGACATCGAGGACCGCCTGAGCGACGCCCTGCACCACCGCCTCACCGAGCGCTTCGTGGACCGGCGCACCATGGCCCTGGTGGGCGGGGGGCGCGCGCCGACGCCGAGGATCGGCCAGGAGGGCGCGGTGGACGCGGCGGGCCACGCGCTGGGGAGCCTGCGCGGGCTCACCTTCACCGCCTCCCACCCCGCCGACAAGGCCGGCTGGCGGGTGCTGCGCGAGGGGCTCCGCGAGGAGCTGGACCGCCGGGTCGAGGCCATGGTGGAGGCGCCCTTCGAGGCGATCCTCCTGGACGACGAGGGCGGGCTCCGCTGGGAGGGCGGGCGCCTGGGGCGCTGGGTGACCGGGGACGAGCTCACGCTGCCGCAGGTGCGCATGGACGAGCTCCCCCTGCTGGGCCCCGGGGCGCGCCAGCGCGTCCACCGGCGCCTGGTGGCCTGGAGCCGGGACGCCGCCGCCCGCCTGCTGGCCCCGCTGCGCGGCCCGGAGCTGGGGGAGCTGGGGCCCGCGGGCAGGGGGCTGGTCTTCCTGCTGGAGCAGGGTCTCGGCTCGGTGTGGCGGGCGGAGGCGGAGGATCGCCTGGAGGTGCTCACGCCGGCCGACCGCCGTGGGCTGGCGGCGATGGGGGTGCGGCTGGGGACGGCGGTGGTCTACGCCGCGCCGCTGCTGGAGCCGGAGGCGACCCGGATCCGCGCCCTGCTCTGGGCCTGCTGGCGGGGGAGGGCGCCGGTCCTCTCGGGCGGCGCCGCCTCCTTCGCCTTCGCCGGCGACCCCACCGCCCTGCTGCCCATGGGCTACGCCGCCGCGGGCCCCCGAGCGCTCCGCCAGGACCGGCTGGAGGAGGCCCTCGCCCGCCTGCGCGCCGCCGCCAACGCGGGCCCCTTCGCCCCGCCCCCGGCCGTGGCCCGCGTGCTCGAGCTCGAGCCCGAGGCCCTGCCCGCGGTGGTGGAGGCGCTGGGCTGGCCGCGCCGCCCGGACGGTCTGCACATTCGACCCCCCTCTGGACGTCCGCGCGTCCAGAAGGGCCGGAGGAGCGCGTGAGCCTGGCCCTCCTCGCGGAGACCGGGCGCCTGCTGGTCGTGGTCAAGCCCGCCGGCCTCCCGGTCTTCCCGCCCCACGCCGACCGGGCGGGGGACTGCGCGCTGGCCCGCCTGCTGACCCTGCGGCCGGAGCTGGGGGCCCAGCCCTTCCCCGAGGGCTTCGAGGGCGGGATCGCGCACCGGTTGGACAACCCGACCAGCGGGGCGCTGCTGGTGGCGCGGGACCCGGAGGCCCTGGGCTGGCTGCGCGGGCTCTTCGCGGCGAAGTCCCTGGACAAACGCTACCTGTTCCTGAGCGCGCGGGAGGTGCCCTGGGACCAGCACACCGTCCGCGCCCCCCTGGCCCATGACTCCCGCCGCCGCGACCGCATGGTGGCGCAGCGCGGGGCCCAGACCCCGCACCGCGGGCGCTGGTACGAGGCCGAGACGCGCCTGCGCCGGGTGGGGCGCACCGCGCTCGGCGGCCTGTGGGAGGCCAGCATCCGCACCGGCGTCATGCACCAGATCCGGGTTCACGCGGCCTCGGTGGGCCTCGCCCTGCGCGGGGACCGGATCTACGGGGGAGGGGAGCCGCTCGGCGCAACCGATCTCCCGGGGCTCCCCGAGGGCGCGCCCTTCCTGCTCCATCACCTCGGGGTCCGGCACCCGGAGCTCCCCGCCGCGCGCTGCCCGCCGCCCGCGTGGTGGCCCCCTGTGCTCCCCGGCGTCTCTCCGATGGGATAGCCTGCCTGCATGTATGAGCTCGAGCTGCTCGTCGGAGCCCAGCCCGGCCCGCGCGTCCGGGTGGGCGGTCGTGTGCTCTTCCTGGGGCGGGGGCGCCAGTGTGACCTCGTCCTCCAGGATGAGGGCGTCTCGACGCGGCATCTGGCGATCTGGTACGGCGACGGGCACCTCTTCGTGGAGGACCTGCGCAGCCGGAACGGGACCCGGGTCAACGGCGCGGCCCTGCACGGGCGCGGCGAGCTGCAGCCCGGGGACCTGGTCGAGCTCGGGCTCACCACGCGGCTCCGGGTGGTGGAGACCCGCCCGCTCGGCTCGGAGCCGCCCGAGGGGCGCCTGCTGGTGGAGGACGTCGAGTCGGGGGCCGCCTTCCCGCTGTGGAAGGAGCGCTTCACCCTGGGCGGCGAGCACACCGCCGACATCAGCATCCCGGGGGCGCCGCCCATCGCCGCCGTGCTCATCGTCCACGCCACGGGAGAGGTCTGGCTGGGCGCGGACGCCGAGGATCGCCTGCTGCGCCCGGACGAGGAGTTCGTCGTCTCCGGCCGCGCCTTCCGCCTGCGGGCGCCCGAGGGCGAGCCGGGGCTCACCCGCGAGCTGAGCGCGGCGAGCTACCCCTACCGGCTCTCCGCGCGCCTGGACGGGCCCGCCGGCCCCAGCGCCGTCCTCAGCAACCGCGAGACCGGGCAGATCGTCGAGGTCCGGGCCGAGACCCGGGCCATCCTGCTCTACCTGCTGGGGCGGAAGCTGCGCGACGACACGCGCGCCGGGCTGCCCGAGCTGGAGCGCGGCTGGCTGACCGAGGCCGAGACGGCGCACGGCATCTGGGGGCGGGGCGGGGCCAGCGGCTCGGCGGTCAACGTGCTGGTCTTCCGCGCCCGCAAGGATCTGGAGGCCGGCGGCTTCGATCCCTGGTGCATCGAGAAGCGCTCCCGCTTCCTACGCCTGAGGGTGGAGGAGGCCGAGATCGATGGGCGCGCGGGTCAGAGCGGCGAGCCGGGCACGAGGTAGACCAGGCCCAGGTCCGATCGCGCCCCGGGGGCGCCGATGTACAGATCGGGCAGGCCGTCGTCGTCGGCGTCGCCCGCGGACAGGGCCGCGCCGCTCTCGTCGGCGCTGCCGTCGCCACCCAGGGTGAGGTCGGGCTCGTCCAGCGTCCCGGTCAGGGCGCCGCCGTACCAGAGGGCCGCGGCGTTGGCCCCGCCCACCAGCAGCTCGTCGTCGCCGTCTCCCTCCAGATCGGGGATCAGCGCGACGGAGAGCCCGAAGTCGCCCTCGCCCTCCAGGCGGGCGTCGGCCCCGCTCAGGCTCTCCGAGCTGCTCGGCCCGAGGAAGAGCCAGGCGCGGGCGGCGTCCACGTCGGCGACCAGCAGATCGTCCTTGCCGTCCCCGTTGACGTCCCCCTGGCTGGCCAGCGCGCCCCCGGAGGTCTCGCCGGAGCTGCCGGTGAGGGTCAGCGTCGCCTCCGACTCGCTCAGCTCCCCGTCCACCATCTCCACGAGGTGGACGAGGGGCGTGGCCGAGGTCCGCAGGGTGTTGTAGTCGATGACGCTGATGACCACGTCGTCCTGGCCGTCACCGTCCGGGTCGCAGGTGGCCAGGGCTCGCCCGGTGTAGGACTCGGCCTCGTCGGTGGAGCGGTGGAAGCGCGCGTCGGCGTCGTCGATGTCCGCGTCCACGCCGCGCGGGCCAAGGAAGGTGTAGACGGAGCCCACGCCCTCCAGGTCGGAGAGGAGGCCGTCCACCAGCTCGTCCGGCGCGCCCAGGACGAGATCCTCCACCTCGTCCCCGTCCAGGTCGCCCACCGCCAGCGTCCCGCCGAAGCGCGAGCCGGCCACGCCGTCCAGGATCACCTCGGCGCCGCTCAGGCCGCCGCCCGCGGTGGCCGGTCCAGCCAGCAGGTAGGCCTGATCTCCGCCGGGCGCGCCCACCAGGAGCTCGCCCAGGCCGTCGCCGTCCTGATCGGCGAGGGCGGCCAGGCTCGCGCCCGCCTCGTCGGCGCTGTCCGTGCCCTTCCAGGCGGGGGCGTCGCCCAGCGCGCTCGACGCGGTCATCGGGCCGATCACCACGTAGACGCCGCCGCGCCCGCCGTCCTTGTCGGGGGCGCCCACGGCCAGGTCGGCCCCGCCGTCGCCGTCCAGATCCTGCCCACCCGCCAGGGCGAGGCCGGCGCGCTCGCCCTCGTCCTCCCCGTGGAAGCTGAGCTCGAGGGTGTCGAGGGCCAGTGAGCAGTCGTCGGTGGCGCCGTCGCAGTCGTCGTCGGCCGCCGTCGAGCAGACCTCGTAGTCCGCGGGGCTGATCTCCGCGCTCCCGTCGTCGCAGTCGGAGGCGTCGGCCACCGCGCCCTCGGGGGCCTCGCAGGCCGGCGTGCCCGCGTCGGCGGCGTCCCCGAAGCCGTCGCCGTCCGCGTCGGGGTAGTAGCGGGTGAGGCCCTCGGTGTTCAGGCTGGGGTCCTCGTCGTCGACGAGGCTGTCGCAGTCGTCGTCGATCTCGTCGCAGACCTCCTCCGCCCCTGGGTAGACCAGGGCGTCCTGGTCGTCGCAGTCGCCGTCGCAGCCGCGCACCCCGTCCTCGTCGCCGTCCTGGGCGCCGGGCACGCCGTCACAGTTGGTGTCCTCATCGGAGCACGCCTCCTCCGCGTAAGGGTGCGCCGCGGCGTCCTGGTCGTCGCAGTCGCCCGCGCTCGCCACCCGGCCGTCCGGCGCCGAGCAGGCGCTCAGGGCCCCCTCCTCCACCCCGTAGCCGTCGCCGTCGGCGTCGGTGTACCAGAGGGGCGCGTCGAGGGCGTCCTCGTCCACCTGGCCGTCGCAGTCCTCGTCCACCTCGTCGCAGCGCTCGGCGGCCGAGGGGCTGACGCCGGCGTTCGTGTCGTCGCAGTCCAGCGCGTTGTCTACGGCGCCTTCGGGGGCCTCGCAGCTGGCGATGGGAGCGTCGGGGTCGCCCGCCCCGTCCTCGTCGGCGTCGGCGTACCAGGTGGTGTCCGGGCCCAGGGCCACGTCGTCGATCTCGCCGTCGCAGTCGTCGTCGGCGTCGTTGCAGCGCTCCTCGGCGCCGGGGAAGACCGCCTTGTCCTGGTCGTCGCAGTCCCCGCCGCCGAACTGGGCGGCCTCGACGCCGTCCCCGTCGCGGTCGGCGCGCGTGGCCAGCTCGTCCTGGGTGATCCAGGCGCAGCCGGGGAGGGCGAAGAGCGCGAGCAGGGGAAGGTGCAGCATGGAGTGCTTCATGGGGTGCTTCATGGCGTCCTCACCACTGGACGAGGAGGAGGGCGGTGGCCCCGAGCCCGACGCCGAGGGCGGCGGTGGCCCCGGAGGCCACGACCAGCGTGTTGGTGTCGCGTCGGGCTCCCTCGAGGTCCGCGCGATCCCAGGTGGGTTGATCGGCCTCGAAGTCCGCCGCCGCCGCGCTCGCGGCCCCGTAGAGCAGGCCCGAGGCGACGCCCGCCAACGCGGCCGAGCCCGCCAGTGACAGCGTGATCGCCCGCCGGGGCTGCGCCACGCGCGCGGCGGACTCGGGCTCCGGCTCCACCATCGGGTAGGCCGGCAGGGCGTCCCCGGGGAAGACGTAGGCGGTGGCCACGGGCAGCCCCGCGCCGTCCAGGACCTGAACCAGCGTGGGCCAGCGCTGCGGGCGCTCGTAGCGCTCGAGCCCGTCGAAGCGCAGGCTCCCCTCCCGCGGCCGGGGGGCGGGCTCGAAGACGGCGTTCTCCAGGGGGAACTGCCCGTAGAGGTCGCGGAGCGCGTGCCCCTCGGGCACCAGCCAGGTGGGCAGCACGTAGCTCGGGTCGGCCGCCCGCGCGGAGGCGAAGGCCAGCACGGCGCGCTCGCTCTCCCCGGCCACGTACTGCCGGAGCCCCTGGAGGCGGTGGAGGCGGGCCACGGCCTCCTGGTCCAGCGCCTCGCCCAGGCAGGGGAGCGAGAAGATGACCTCGTCGGAGGTCTCCAGGAAGCTCTCCACCTGCAGGTTGGCGAAGGCGGTCTCCGCGCGGGTGAGCTCGACCTGGAGCTGGGCGGCGCTCTCCACCTCGGAGCAGGCCGGCTGGGCGAGGGTGGCCCGCGGAGCGAGGACGGCGAGCGCGAGCGGGAGCAGGGTGATCATGCGGGGGCCTCCTCGGCGGGGCGGGGCGCTCATCGGCACAGCCGGAGCCCCGGCTCGCAGCGGATGTGGACCGGCCTGCCCTCGCGGACCTCCAGGTCGAGGACGGAGGTGGGGATGCCGGGCTCGAAGTACACCACCAGGTTGTAGTGGCCCGGGGCGACCTTCCCGGGTCGGACGCGGGCCCCGTCCGGGCTGACCAGCCAGGCCTGCGAGACGCCGCTGACGATGACGTTCTCGGTGGGGGCGGGCGCCGTCTCGGGCTCTGCCGGCGGGGACTCCACCCTGGGTGTGGGCTCAGGGGTCGAGGACGGGGCGCTCGTCGTGGCCTTGGAGGTGGAGGGCGCGGGGGTGGGCGCGCTGGGCGCCGGCGGCGGGCTCTGCGGGAGCTCGGGCTCCTCCTCGGGGGCGGGCGGCGGGGGGGCGCTGGCGGCCTCCACCGGCGCCGTCGGGGGGGCGGACACCGGGTCGGGATCGGGCCACAGCAGCCACGCGCCGAGCCCGCAGAGCGCCAGGCCCAGCAGGCCGCCGATCGCCATGCGCGCGCCCCACCGGCGGGCGGGGGGCTGGGCCTCCGGCTCGTCCTCGCCCGGGTCCTGGCCCGCGCCCTCGCCCAGCTCGTCGTGGGAGGGGGGCGTCATGGTGGCCGCCGCGGGCTGGGACGCCTCCGAGATCGCGGGCGTGCTGCGAGGGCCGGGATCGGGGACGGTCTCGCCGGTCAGGCTGAAGCCGGCCAGCGGCGGCGCCATCGCCCGGATGCGCGCCAGGTGCGAGGGCTCCCACAGCGCGCTCCCCAGCTCGGGCAGCGCGACCGGGCGCCCCTCGGCCTCGCCCGTCCAGAGGCTCAGCAGCTGGTCCGCCGACTGCACGCGCAGGGAGGGGTCCGGGTTGAGCGCCCGCTCCACGGCGCGCACCATGCGGTCCGGCGCCGAGGGCACCAGCTCGTGGACCGGGCGCCAGGACTGCTCCGAGATCGCGCGGTAGCAGCCCATCGCGTCGAGCTGGGGGAAGGCCATCACGCCCGTCAGGAGCTCGTAGAGCACGGCGCCCAGCGCGAAGACGTCCGCCCGCCCGTCCACGGAGGCCGCGTCGCTGTACTGCTCGGGCGCCATGTAGGCCGGCGTGCCCAGCATCGCCCCCTGCCGCGTCATGCGCGGGTTGGGCGAGGCCAGCGTCGCGTCCGTGATCAGCCGGGCGAGCCCGAAGTCGCTGATGCGCGGCTGCACGCGATCGTCCTGGGTGGCGATCAGGATGTTGGCGGGCTTGAGATCGCGGTGCACCAGCCCCTTGCGGTGGGCGTAGGCGAGCGCCTGCATGAGCGCGCGGCCGATGGCGTCGATCTGTGGCTGGCTCGGGTGGTACAGGCGCAGGAGCAGCTCGAGGCTGGGCCCCTCGACGAGCTCCATCACCAGCGCCGGGGCCCCCCCCAACCGGAGCACGTCGATCACGGCGACCAGCCCCTCGTGGCGCAGCCTGGACTGGATGCGACCCTCTTGCAGGAAGCGGTCCAGCACGCCGGGTGAGCTGTAGCGGATGAGCTTCAGCGCCCGGGGGAGCTCGAGCTCCAGGTGGGTGACCCGGTAGACATCGGCCAGCGCCCCGCGGCCCAGGAAGCCATCGACGCGGTAACGATCGAGGAGCTGTCCCCGCTGGAGCTGCACGGCGTGACCTCCTGACTCGTGCCTGAAAGATAGTCTACATAGTCTATGGGAGTCATGGGTGTTCAGCCATGTTGTAACTCTGGCGAAGCAGCCCTCGCCCGAGTCCGCTATGCTCGTGCTCCCCCCGAAGCTGCCTGAAGCCGCCTGGAGTCTCATGCGCGCGCGCCTGCGAAGCCTCCTCCTGCTGCTCCTCCTGGCCTGTGAGTCGCGCGTCGACGGGGTCAGCGCCGTTCTGGTCTCCGGCCCCAGCTCGGAGGCGCGCCTGGACGCGGCCCTCCCGAAGGCCCCCTCCGTGCGCCTGAGCGTGGCGGCGGCGGAGCTCCTGAGCGAGGGCGGGGCCATGGCCGACGCGCCAGAGGCCATCCTGGGTCTGGCCGAGAGCGCACGACCGAAGGCGCTCTTCGAGGACCCGGCGCTGCGCGCGCTCCTGCTGGGGCGCGACGAGGGGGCGGCGGCGACGGCGCTCTTGAAGCAGGGCGTGAAGATCGTGGCCCTGCACCGGGCGATCACGCCCGCCCTCGACCGCGGCCGCACGGTGCTCTCCCGCCTCTACAACCACGACCAGCTCTCCCAGTTCTCGCTGGTCCGCGTCACCGACGGGCTGCTGCTCTACCGCGTGCTCGAGCGCCCGCTCAGCTTCCCGCCCGCGCTGGCTGAGCTCTGCGTCAACTACCTGCGCTACCGTCTCAAGGGCGGCGTGCTGGTGGAGCTCCCCAAGATCAAGAGCGAGAACGGGCGCTGGGTGTTCATGGCCACGCTGCGCAGCGCGCGGGGCGGGCGCGAGCAGGCCGTGGCCTTCGCCCAGGACGGCACCCTGCAGGGCGCGCTGGAGGAGCTGGCGGTGGACCTGGAGCGCCAGCACCGGCGCGAGATCGAGCTGTGGGGCTTCCGCCCGCTGTACCAGGAGATGGACGATCTGCGCCTGGAGATCCAGCGCGTCGTCGAGCGCGCCGAGGTGGAGCCCCGCGACGAGGCCGCGCTGGAGGATCTCTGGGAGATGGGCATCGACGGCGCCTTCATGATGACGAAGGATCAGAAGGAGCGCGGCTTCCTGCCGGGCTCGGTGGCGTACACGCGCGCCGTCGTCCGCGCCGATGACTTCCTGCGCGCCACCGCGGCCCAGGGCGGCATGTCCGAGCGCCGCCCCTGGCGCGACCCGGACGCGATGCTGGAGCTGCTGCGCACCCTGCACTACCGGGAGCAGCGCGCCCTCGACGCCGGCGCGGACACGATCTCCAAGGTCCAGGCCCTCTACCGCGGCGTCCCGCCCGTGCGGACCGAGGACGTCACGCTGGCCTCGGTGCGCGCCGCGATCCTGTCCTCCGGGAACTGGTATCTCAAAAACCTGTATCCCGACGGCCGCGTCACCTACAAGGTGTGGCCCGCCGAGAACCGCTACTCGGACGAGTACAACCACGTCCGCCACACGCTGGCCACCTGGAACCTCGTGCAGGCCTGGCGCCTGGACCCGCGGCCCGAGTACCTGGAGGGCGCCCAGCGCGCGCTGCGCTGGACCAACCTGAGCCGCAAGGACGAGGGCGACCGCGCCGTCTACGAGTACGGCGGCAACCGCAAGCTGGGCAGCGCGGTGGTGGGCCTGCTGGGCATTCTGGATCTGGCGGAGGCCACCGGCGACCACCAGTGGGACGACCTGATGGCGCGGCTCGGGCGCTTCACCATGGCCATGCAGCTGCCGAGCGGCACCTTCAACGGCTACGACGTCCCCGAGGGCCACCCCTACCACGGCCAGCAGAACGACATCGTCCCCGGCGAGGCGGCGCTGGCCCTGGTCCGCCTGGCCGAGCACACGAACGACGACACCTGGATCTCCGGGCTGCCGAAATTCTGGGCCTACTACAAGCCCTGGTTTGAGTCGCGGGCGGCGAAGCGCGACCCCGACGCCCCCTGGCCCGCGATGCAGTACGACAACGACACGCGGCTGGAGCTGGTGCAGTTCGGCCCCTGGACCGTCATGGCCGCCAACGTCTATCACCGCCGCACCGGGGACAAGGACGTGGCGCGCTTCGGGCTGGACGTCGCCCGCTGGATGATCGAGAGCTACGCCTGGGACGCCGACCGGGCCCCCTTCCCCGACTACATCGGCGGCTACTACAAGCTGGCGGGAGAGCTGCCGGCCATGCAGGCCTTCTGCTACGCCGAGGGCACCGCCGCCGCCTACCAGCTCGCCCTGCGCTTCGCCCCCGAGGAGGCGCCCTTCTTCGAGCAGAAGACCCGCGAGACCCTGCGCTTCGCGCTGAACATGCAGTACACGCCCGACAGCGTCTACCCCTTCACCCGGGGCGACGAGGTCATGGGCGGGATCCGCTACGCGCTGAACGAGACCAAGGTGCGCATCGACTACGTCTACCACGCGCAGTCGGCCTTGTACCAGTGGTATGAGGCTGCGCTCACCGATCCGAACCTGCCCGCGGCCGTGCGCGGGGCCGTGAGCGCGACCGGCGCGCCCGCCGAGGAGCCCACCCCGGCGCTCCAGCTCCCTCCGCCGACCCCCGGCCCGAGCCCGGCCCGCGGCCTGGAGCAGAAGGAGCCTGTGCCCGAGGACGAGACGGACCCCGAGGCCGGGGACTGAGGACCCCATGCAGCTCCGCGTCAGCGCGCTCCCCGAGCGCGGCCCCGTCGAGATCGTCGAGCGCAAGGGCCTCGGCCACCCCGACACCCTCTGCGACGCGCTGGCCGAGGAGCTCAGCCGGGCGTACTCGCGCTGGACCCTGGAGCGCTTCGGGGTCATCCCGCACCACAACGTGGACAAGGCCCTGCTGGTGGGCGGCCGGAGCGCGCCCCGCTGGGGCGGCGGCGAGGTGCTGGAGCCCATCACCCTCATCCTGGCCGGGCGCGTCACCACCGAGGTGGGCGGGGTGCAGGTGCCGGTGGAGGAGCTGGCGCGGGAGCGCTGCGAGGGCTGGCTGCGCGCGCGGATGCCGCACCTGGACCTCGCGCGACACCTGCGCCTGGAATTCCGCTTCCAACCCGGCTCCACCGACCTCCGCGCGCTCTACGGGCGCGGGCGCGCGGCCAACGACACCTCCGTCGGCGTCGGCTTCGCCCCGCTCTCCGCGCTGGAGCGGGCCGTGCTCCAGGTGGAGCGCGCCCTCGTCGATCCCGGCCGGGAGGGCCGCCACCCGGCCTGGGGCCAGGACCTCAAGGTCATGGGGGTGGAGCTGGACGGCGAGCGCGCGCTGACCGTGGCCTGCGCCATGGTGGACCGGCCGCTGGGCGGGCTCGAGGACTATCGGGAGGCGGTGGAGGCCGCCCGCGCCCTGGCCGAGCGGGTCGCCGAGGGCGCGCGGGTGGTGGTGAACGCGGCTGACGATCTCGCGCGCGGGGCGGTCTACCTCACGGTCACCGGGACCTCGGCGGAGGCGGGGGACGACGGCGAGGTGGGGCGGGGCAACCGGGCGAACGGCCTCATCACCCCGATGCGGCCCATGACGATGGAGGCCGCGGCGGGCAAGAACCCGGTCACGCACACGGGCAAGCTCTACAGCGCGCTGGCCCGGCGGATCGCCGAGGCGCTGGTCCGGGATCGCCCCGAGGTGGGCGGCGCCGAGTGCCTGCTGCTCAGCCGCATCGGCCAGCCCCTCTCCGATCCCTGGCTGGTCCACGTCCGGCTCGCCCGGCCCGCGCCGTCCGCCTGGGTGGAGGAGCTCGCCCGCGCCGAGCTCAGCGGGCTCGACGACCTCACCCGCGCCCTGGTGGCTGGGGAGATCGCGGTCTGCTGAGCCCCGCCCTCCCGCCGCCGGGTGGAGCGGGATAAGCAGCTTTTTCCGGTCCCACCTTGCGGGCCGGCGCAGGAGCAGGGGATGGCGGAGGCGCGGCGCTGGCTGGTCAAGACCGAGCCGGAGACCTACTCGATCGACGATCTCGCGGCCCAGGGGCGCACCTCCTGGGAGGGCGTGCGCAACTACCTGGCTCGGAACTTCATGCGCGACGGCATGAAGCTGGGCGACCTCGTGCTGGTCTACCACTCGAGCGCCGAGCCCCCGGGCGTGGTCGGCCTCGCCCGGGTGGCGCGGGAGAGCTACCCCGACCCCACGGCCTTCGACCCGAAGTCCAAGTACTACGACGAGAAGTCCGACCCGGCCGCGCCGCGCTGGATGATGGTGGACCTGGAGTTCGTGGAGAAGTTCCCGGCGATGCTCACCCTGGACGAGCTCCGGGAGGATCCCGCCCTGGCCGGGCTGGAGGTGACCCGCAAGGGCTCGCGCCTCAGCGTCACCAGCGTCACGCCCGAGCACTTCGACCGGATCCTGGCGCGGGTCCGCGGTTGACCTCGCCCCCTGTGGGGGCTATGATCCCAGTATGTCCGAGCCGAAATTCCGCTACGAGACGCGGCCAGCCTACGAGTTCAGCGGGACCGGGCCTTTCCGCGCCGACATGGTGCGGGATGGTGACCCCTACGAGATCTCCGATGGGCACGCGATCGTGTGCATGCCGACCGGCGAGCGGGGCGGCGCGGGCGTGATCGCCGGGGGCATCGCGATCGGCAGCGATCCCGGGCTGGACGAGATCGGCGCCTCGCTGGGGGCGGAGGTGGGGTACAGCCCGAAGCCGACCGTGCTGCGGGCGCCCGACCTCTCCGTCACGCCGGGCACCAACCAGAAGGGCTGGGTCCACGGCGCGCCGCCCCTGGCCATCGAGTACGCCGATGAGGGGCAGGACGAGCGGGAGCTGAAGCAGAAGATCGGCGAGCTGATCTCGGCTGGCACGGAGGCCATCTGGGTGGTGCGGATGAACGGCCCGCGCCGGGTCGAGGTCTACCACTCGGACGGCACGATCGGTCTGGTCCTGCCGGGTCAGAAGCTGAGCATGCCGGGCGTGCTCAAGCGCGAGGTCCCCATCGAGGCGCTCTACGATCGGGACGCGGCGCTCCAGCACGCGCTGGAGAACCACCTGAGCCGCTTCGGTTACCGCTCGCTCGACGAGATCCGCGGGGAGGGCCGCCAGGAGGGCCGCCAGGAGGGCCGTCAGGAGGGCCGTCAGGAGGGCCGCCAGGAGGGCCGTCAGGAGGGCCGCCAGGAGGGTCTGCTGACCGGGCAGCTGGCCGCGCTCCGCGCCTCGCTGCTGCGCGTGATGGCGCGGCGGGGCCTGGTCGTCGGCCCCGTGCACCGGGCGCGGGTCGAGGCGGAGCGGGAGCCCGCCACCCTGGAGCGCTGGATCGATCAGGCGGTGGACGCGCCCGACGTCGAGGCCGCCCTGGGAGAGTTGGAGGATCCGTGATCCCGTGACGGACAAACCGTCACGGGTGCGCTGAGCGGCCTGGTCTACACGGTCCTTCGCCGACTCTGCCGCTGGCACACCTTGTGCAATGACACCGCGCACCCTCACGGAGCGTGCGCGATGGTCCTCTTTCTCCTCTCCACCGCCCTGGCCGCGGATCCCGGTACCACCTCCATCGGCCCGAAGGGCTTCACCCTGTCGGACGCCAGCGGCGACAACGCGCTGAACCTGGGTCTCAGCGTGCAGCCGCGGGTCACGGCCACCCTGAACGGCGACCCGGAGGCCGCCGACGAGGACTCCCTCAGCGACGCGGGCGTGCGGATCCGCCGGATGCTGTTCACCGCGGGCGGCACCCTCGCCGGGACCGTGGACTACCGCTTCCGCATCGACGCCGCCCGGTCGTTCTCGTTCACGGACGCCGACGGCAAGAGCCAGCAGGGCGCGAAGCCGCTGCTGGACGACGCCCAGCTCGTGCTGCGGGTGGCCGACCCGCTGCGGATCTCGGTGGGACAGTGGAAGGTGCCGTTCACCGCCTCGCGCATGGCCAGCGACACCAGCCTGCTCTTCCCCGACCGCCCGCTGCCGCTCGACGGCGCGAAGTACGGCGACCTCAAGCTCACGGGCTTCGACCTCAGCCGGGACGCCGGGCTGGCGATCCTGGGAGACGCGGCCGACAAGCGCCTGGAGTACGCGCTCGGCGCCTTCAACGGGGACGGCGCCAACGTCTGGCCCACCGCGGGCGAGGCCCCCCGGGTGGTGGCGCGGGTCGCGCTCGCGCCGCTCGGAGAGTTCAAGTACGACGAGGTGGACCTGGCCCGGGGCGGGCCGCGGCTCGGCGTCGGGCTGGGCGGCGCGCTGGAGCGGGCGGGGACCTACGACGAGGCCGGTGCCCGGGTCGGGAGCGGGGCGGACCTGCGGGCGGGGGCGGATCTGCGCTTCGCCGTGGCCGGGCTCTCGCTGACCACCGAGGCGATCTACGGCCGGGTGAGCGCGGACGAGGCCGATCCCGTCCAGAGCCTCGGGGCCTACGCCCAGGTGGGCTACACGCTCAAGAGTGGCCTCACCCCCGGCCTGCGCTGGGCGCGGCTCGACCCCTCGCTGGCGGCGGAGGGCGACGGGCTCACCCACCTGGAGGGCGTGGTGAACCTCTACCTGCCGGACCCGGCGAAGAAGGGCGCCACCCTCGGGCACCGGGCCCAGCTCCAGCTCGCCTGGACCACGGCGCTCCAGGACGGGCTGGACCACCCGCTCTACCACCAGGCCCAGCTGGCGACGGCCGTGGGCTTCTGAGCGCCGCCCGTGATCCCGTCACGGAAATTCCGTGACGTCCTGGCCTCCGCTCACGGGTGCGCCCGGAGGAGCCTGATCTTCGGCTGCCTCCCGTGATGGCACGGATTTTGCATAAAACGGACGCCGCCCGCGTCGCGAAAGGGAAACCATGACCACCCTCCTCCTCACGCTCCTCCTCGGCTGCGGCCAGCCCGCGCAGCCCGAGGCCACCGCCCCCGCGCAGCCCGCCAAGGTGCGCACGCTCACGCTGGCCGCGTACACGACCCCGCGCGAGGCCTACGGCGAGGCCATCCTCCCGGCCTTCGCCGCGTACTGGAAGGGGAAGACCGGCGAGGAGCTGAAGTTCGAGGCCTCCTACCAGGGCTCCGGCGCCCAGGCCCGCGCGGTGAAGGAGGGCCTGGAGGCCGACGTGGTCGCGCTCTCGCTGGACCCGGACGTCGCCGTGCTGGAGCAGGCCGGGCTCATCACCCACGACTGGCGGGCCGCGGGCCAGAGCGGCATGGTCACGCAGTCGCTGGCCGTGATCGCCGTGCGCCCCGGAAACCCGAAGGGCATCCAGGACTGGCCTGATCTGGCGAAGGCGGACGTCAGCGTGCTCACCCCCAACGTGCGCACCAGCGGCGGCGCGATGTGGAACGTGCTCGCCATCTGGGGGGCCGCCACCCGCGGCTTCGCCGGGAACAAGGCCGGGGACGGGTCGGGCGCGGAGAAGCTGCTGGGCGGCGTGCTGAAGCGGGTCGCCGTCATGGACAAGGGCGCCCGCGAGAGCATCGTGAACTTCGAGAAGGGCGTGGGAGACGCCGCCATCACCTACGAGAACGAGGTGCTGGTGGCGAAGAAGGAGGGGCAGGCCATGGACTACGTGGTCCCGCCGTCCACCATCCTCATCGAGAACCCCATCGCCGTGGTGGACACCTACGCGAAGAAGAACGGGAACGAGGAGCTGGCCCGGGAGTTCGTCGCCTTCTGCCAGGGGCCGGAGGCCCAGCAGGCCTATGCCCGCTACGGGCTGCGGCCGGTGGACGCCAGCTTCGTGCCCGCCGACCTGCCGAAGCCCAACGACCTCTTCACGATCCGCGACCTCGGCGGCTGGGACAAGGTCAAGGCCGAGGTCTTCGGGGCCGGCGGCGTCTATGACCGCGCGGCGGGGGACGGGAGCGCGTCGAAGTGAGGAGCGAGCGGCTGCTGCGCTGGGCGTTCTCCGCCTGGATCGGGGCGCTGGTGGCGCTGCCGGTCGCCGTGCTGGTCCTCCGCGGGCTGGAGGGCGGCCTGGAGGGCCTGCTGGCCGTGATCCGGGCGCCCGCCGCCCGGGACGCGCTGTGGCTCTCGCTGTGGACGGCGGCGCTGGCCGCCCTGGTCAACGGGCTCGCCGGCACGGCCATCGCATGGGCGCTGGTGCGCTGGGACATGCCCGGTCGGCGGGCGCTGGCGGCCCTGGTGGACCTGCCGCTCGCCATCCCCACACTGGTGGCCGGCATCCTGCTGGTCGCCCTCTTCGGCCCGCAGACCGCGCTGGGATCCTGGTTCATCGCCCAGGGCTGGCCGGTGGCCTTCGCCCGGCCGGGCATCGTGCTCGCCCTGCTCTTCGTGACCCTGCCCTTCGTCGTGCGCGCGGTGGAGCCTGTCCTGGAGGAGCTCGACCCGGCCGAGGAGGAGGCCGCCATGACCCTGGGCGCGAGCCGCTGGGCCACCTTCCTCCGGGTCCTGCTGCCGCCCGTGCTGCCGGCGGTGGCGGCGGGCATGGTCCAGACCTTCGCCCGCTCGGTGGCCGAATTCGGATCGCTGGCGGCGGTGTCCGGGAACATCCCGGGCCGCACGCTGGTCATGCCGGTCTGGATCCTCGGCGAGGTCGAGGCGGGCAACACTCAAGGCGCCGCCGCGGCCAGCGTGATCCTGCTGGCCCTGGCCCTGGCGCTCCAGCCCCTGTCGGCCTCGCTGGCCCGGCGCGCGGGAGGTGGGCGTGGCTAGGACCCCTCGGAGGCGGCTGGACCGCCTCAGCCTGAGCGTGCTCGTCGCCATCGCGCTCTACCTGGGCCTGCTGCTGCTGGTGCCCCTGGGCGCGCTGCTGCTCGCCGTGGTCGGCGATCTCCGGCAGGTGGTCACGGTGCTCCTCGCCCCCGAGCCCCTCCGCGCGCTCGGGCTCTCGGTGGCCGTGGCCGTGGCTTGCGTGGCCTTGAACGGCGCCTTCGGCGTGATGGGCGCGCTGGTGCTGACCCGCCAGCGCTTCCTGGGCCGGCGCCTGCTGGACGCGCTGGTGGATCTCCCGCTGGCGCTCTCCCCCGTCATGACGGGGCTCGCCTTCCTCCTGCTCTTCGGCCGCAGCGGGCTCCTGCGCCCGGCCCTGGACGCGATCGATCTCAAGGTCGCCTTCGCCTGGCCCGGCGTGCTGGTCGCCACGCTCTTCGTCACGCTCCCCTTCACGCTGCGCGAGGTCGCCCTCGTGCTCGAGGAGCTGGGAGACAGCGAGGAGCAGGCCGCCGCCACGCTCGGGGCCTCGCCCTGGCAGACCTTCTGGCGGGTGACCCTCCCCAACATCCGCGGCGGGCTGGTGCTGGGCTGCACGCTCACCCTGGCCCGCGCGCTCGGGGAGTTCGGCGCGGTCCTCGTGCTGGGCGGGGCCATCGCCAACCGCACCCAGACCGCGACCACCTTCATCCACGCCGCCGTCGAGGAGCGCCAGGAGCCCGCCGCCTTCGGCGTGGCCCTGATCCTGGCCGCCGCCGCCGTGGCCCTGCTCTACGTCCTCCAGTCCCGCCGGAGCCCCTCATGAGCATCCGCGTGAGCCAACTCTCCAAGGCCTTCGGCGCGCTGCGCGTCGTGGACGACGTCAGCTTCGAGGTCGGCTCGGGCGAGCTGGTCGCCCTGCTGGGCCCCTCGGGCGGCGGGAAGAGCACCATCCTGCGGATCATCGCCGGGCTGGAGACCGCCGACGCCGGGGAGGTCTGGCTGGACGGCCGCCGCGTGGACGGGCTGGTGGCCCGCGAGCGCGGCGTGGGCTTCGTCTTTCAGCACTACGCCCTCTTCCGCCACATGACCGTGGCCGAGAACGTGGCCTTTGGACTCGCCGTCCAGGGCGCGGACCGGGCCGCCCAGCGCGAGCGCGCCGAGGCCCTGCTGGAGATCATGGGCCTGCGCGGCCTGGGCGAGCGCTACCCCTCCCAGCTCTCCGGCGGCCAGCGCCAGCGGGTCGCCCTGGCCCGCGCGCTGGCGCCCAAGCCCGGCCTCCTGCTGCTGGACGAGCCCTTCGGCGCCGTGGACGCCAAGGTCCGCGAGGAGCTCCGCCGCTGGCTGCGCCGCCTGCACGACGAGGTCCACACCACCTCCATCTTCGTCACCCACGACCAGGAGGAGGCCTTCGCCATCGCCGACCGCGTGATGATCATCCAGTCCGGCCGGCTCGAGCAGGCCGGGCCTCCCTCCGAGATCCTGGACCACCCCGCCACCGAGTTCGTGGCCCGCTTCGTGGGCGAGGTCAACGTGCTGGACGGCGTGGTTCGCGAGGGGCGCGCCTGGGTCGGCCCCCTCGCCGTGCCCGTCGAGCGCCTGGCCGAGGGGCGCCGCGTCCGCGTCGTCGTCCGCACCTACGATCTCAAGCTCTGGCGCGACGCCCAGGGGATCGCCACCATCGACCGCGTGCTCCCGCTCGGTGACCGCGTGCGGGTGGAGGCCACGCTGGACGAGGGCGGCCACCTCTTCGCCCAGTTCCCCCGTCGATCCTCGCTCCTGGAGGGGCTTGAGCCCGGCGCGCGGGCCGGCGTCGAGGTGGCCCACGCGCGCGTCTGGCCGGCGCAATAGGAGGACGCTCGTGCGCACCCCCGCGATCCCCCCCGAGCTGCTGGCCCAGGTCTGGCGAGAGGTCTGCCGCCACCTGGACATCGAGGAGTCCGCCCGCGGGCTGCTGGAGCTCCTCCGCCCCCAGCTCGCCGTCCAGCACCTGCTGATCCGCCGCTGGGATCCGGCGCGCGGCCGGTTGGAGACCGTGGCCTCCGCCGGCGGCGGGGCCTGGATGGACGGGCTCGGCGCCCGCGTGGACCTGGAGGGCGCCCGCAAGGATGAGCTCCTGCGCTGGGCCCGCCTGGGGGAGCCCTCCGCCCTCCGCGCCCGCGAGCAGGACCCCCTCGGCCGCGCGCTGGTCCCTGACGGCGTCCCCGGCCCCGTCACCCTCGGGCCGCTGCTGGAGGAGGGCGCGCTGGTGGGCGTGCTCCTGCTGGGTCTCGGCGGGGGGGAGGGCCTGCGCGCCGCGTCCGCCCTGCTGGAGCCCTTCACCGCCGCCCTGGCCAACGATCGCCGCCTGCACGAGCTCAACCGCCTCCGCGAGGCCGCCGAGCAGGACCGCGCCGCGCTGCTCAGCCGGCTGGCCCGCCAGGACGTCTCCGACGCCATCGTCGGCGCCGAGTCCGGGCTCGCCGCCGTCATGGCCCGCGTCGATCAGGTCGCCCCCACCGACGCCCCCGTGCTCATCCTGGGCGAGACCGGCTCGGGCAAGGAGGTCGTCGCCCGCGCCATCCACGCCCGCTCCCGCCGCGCCCGCGGCCCCTTCCTGCGGGTCAACTGCGGGGCGATCCCGCCCGAGCTCGTGGACAGCGAGCTCTTCGGCCACGAGCGCGGCAGCTTCACGGGCGCCGTCAACCTGCGAAAGGGCTGGTTCGAGCGCGCCGACGGCGGCACCCTCTTCCTGGACGAGGTGGGCGAGCTCCCCGCCGCCGCCCAGGTCCGCCTCCTGCGCGTGCTGCAGGACGGCAGCTTCCAGCGCGTCGGCGGCCAGCAGAGCCACACCGTGGACGTGCGCATCGTCGCCGCCACCCACCGCGACGTCGCCAGCATGGTGAGCCAGGGCCAGTTCCGCCAGGATCTGTGGTACCGCGTCAGCGTGTTCCCCATCTCCCTGCCCTCGCTGCGCGAGCGCCGCGGCGACATCCCCGCCCTGGCCCGCCACTTCGCCGCCCGCGCCGGCGAGCGCCTCTTCGGCCGCGCCCTGGAGACCTCCCCCGAGGACGAGCGCGCCCTCATCGCCTACGAGTGGCCGGGCAACGTGCGCGAGCTCGCCGCCGTCATCGAGCGCGCCGCCATCCTGGGCGGCGGCCACGGCCTCGACGTCGGCGCCGCCCTGGGCACCGGCGCCCGCGCCCCCCGCGCCGAGCGCCCCCCCGACGAGCGCGAGGCGTTGATCGAGGCGGTCAAGAGCACGCACGGGCGCATCGAGGGGCCGTTCGGGGCCGCGAAGCTGCTGGGCGTCAACCCCCACACGCTGCGGTCTCGGCTGAGGAAGCACAACGTGGACTGGGCGCGGTATCGGGGGGAGGAATAGGGCTCGACCCCTCGCGCTGCGCGGCCGGAGCCCTTGCTCGTTTCTTACTCAGTGGGTAAGATTCCTTACGAGGCGAGCATGAAGGCCACCGTCACCTCCAAAGGTCAGGTCACCATCCCCAAGCCAATCCGGGACCGTCTGGGCATCTCCACCGGCGTCGAGCTGGACTTTCGCGAGGAGAAGGGGCGCATCATCGCCGAGCGCGTCGAGGTCGACGACCCGGTGGCGGCGGTGTACGGCCTGTTTCGCGACGGCCGCAGCTCCGACGCGGTGATGCGCGACCTGCGCGGGGAGGCGGACGAGTGATCACGGCGATCGACACCAGCGTGCTGCTCGACGTGTTTCTCGCCGATCCAGAGCACGGACCCGATTCGGCGAGAGCGCTTCGCGGCGCGCTGCGCGATGGGCCGGTCGTCGCCTGCGCCGCTGTGTGGGCCGAGGTGACCAGCGCGCTGCCCGAGCCTGCGGGGGCCGAGGCGCTGGAGCGTCTCGGCGTGCGATTCGACCCGGCGTCCCGCGCGTCTGCGGACCTCGCCGGGGCGATGTGGCGGCGCTACCGTGAGCGCGGCGGCAAGCGGACGCGGGTGGTCGCGGACTTCCTCATCGGGGCACATGCCGCCCGGCAGGCTGATCGACTGTTGACGCGGGATCAGGGGTTCTTCAGGGACTACTTCGACAAGCTGAGCGTGTTGACGCCTTGATGGGAACCGCGTCCTGGCGACGGGACGGCGTCTCAGCCCCAGTGCTCCGGCCTCCGCAGCGCCTCGTCGAGCCGTGTCGCGTCGTCGCCTCGTGCGCTCTCGAGCTGCGCCTGGGTGAGGAACAACGCCCCTCTCAGGTCCGCGCCCCGCAGGTCCGCCCCGCGGAGGTCCGCCCCTCGGAGATCCGCCCGCTGGAGCCGGGCCTCGCGCAGGTCCGCGCCGATGAGGCAGGCCCCGAAGAGATCCGCTCCACCAAGATCCGCGCCCTGGAGCTTCGCCCCCAGCAGCATCCCCCCCGCCCGGAGCTTCGTCTTCGGTCGGAGCCCGGCCCGCGCCTGCTGGCTCGCCTCGCTCAGCAGCGCGCTCCCCTCCGCCCGCAGCCCCGGGACGTCCGGTCCGCCGAGCGCCTCGGGCGAGCCCTCCGCCAGGGGCGCCACCCTCGCCCGCAGCCCCGCGATTTGGCCCGCGAGCGTCGGCTCCAAGGGCAGGGCCAGGGCCGCGTCGAGGTGCCAGAGCAGCCCGTGGAGCTGATAGAGCACCTGGAACGCGGCGAAGATCCGGCTCGCCTGCTCAGGTGAGCTCCGCCAGTCGAGGCCGCTCATCGCCTGCGTGGCCCGCTGGCCCGCGCCGAAGCAGTCGAAGGCCGCGCAGCCGGCGAAGCCTCGAGGCCGGAGCTCGTCGTGGACACGACAGCGCAGGTCCGTGGCCAGGTTGGGGCAGGGCTGGCCGGCGGGCTTGTCCAGGGCGAAGTCCGCCGAGCGGGCGAAGGGCGGGGCAACACAGCACAGGGCGGCGCAGCGTCCGCAGTCGGCCTGGAGGGCGGGATCCGGGGCGGGGGAGGGCATGGCATGGAGCGATAACCCCACACCGGACCCCGCGTCGCCCCGGGTTAGCTTCCCGTCGTGACGAAGCTCCTCTCCATCTTCCTGGCCGGCGGGCTCGGCTGCCTCGCGCGCTACGGGGTCACGCTCGGGCTGGCCGCCCGGCTCGGGCCGGCGCTGCCTTACGGGACGTTTACGGTCAACGTGGTCGGCTCCGGGCTGATGGGGCTGCTCTTCGCGCTCGCCTCCGCCTCGCCGGCCAACGGACCTACCCTGGCCGCGGTGCTGGGGACGGGCTTCCTGGGCGGCTTCACCACGTTCTCCGCCTTCAGCCTGGACACGCTGCGGCTCGCCCAGGACGGCGCGCCCGGCCGGGCCCTCGCCTACGCCGCCGCCACGCTGCTCGCCTGCCTGTGCGCGACCGCGCTGGGCTTCGGGATCGGGCAGCGGGTTTGGGCTAGCTGATCTAGCCGGACGACTCCGCCCGGAGATCCTCCTCCTCCACCGTGGCCGTGCGCTCGTGGCACCAGGCGCAGCTGGTAGCCTTGCACTCCGGGCGCGGGTGGCGGCGCACCAGCATGACCGGGACGTCGGCGTGCCGCGTGACCTCCTCGGCGACGCTGCCCAGCATCGCGCGGGCGACCCCGGTGCGGCCGTGGGTGCCCATCAGGATGAGGTCGGCGCCCCGGGACTCCGCCTCGCGGCGGATGGTCTCGGCCACCGGCCCCGCCTGCACGCTCAGCTCGAGGGTGGTGGCGCCGCCCGCGCGGGCGGCCGTGCCGTAGGGGGCCATCCGCTCCAGCGCCCCGTGCTCCGCCCAGGCCCGCGCGCTCATCTCGCGACCCTCGTGCTGAACCGGGGTCTGGGCGGCGAGGCCCTCGGGCAGCTCGGCGACGTGCAGGAGGGTGACCCGCGCGCCGGTCTGGGCGGCGAGCTCTCCCGCGCCCGAGGCGACCTGAAGAGAGCAGGTGCTGAAGTCGATAGGGACGAGGATGTGTTGGATTCGCATGTCCGGTCCTCCTCAAGAGTTGGCGCGCGCGGCGAGCCAGCGGTCCAGCGCACGCTCCAGGAGCATCCCTCCCAGCATCGCGCCGACGAAGATCAGGGTGGGCATGGCGCCCGTCACCAGGGAGGTGAGGGCGGGGCCCGGGCAGTAGCCGCCCAGCCCCCAGCCCGCGCCGAAGAGCGCGGCGCCCAGCACCAGGCGGAGGTCGATGTCCCGGCGGGTGGGGAGCGACCAGCGCTCCGCCAGCCAGGGGGTCCGCATCCGGGGCACCAGCAGCCAGGCCAGGCCGTGCGTGGCCAGCGCCCCCATCATCACGAAGGCCAGGGACGGATCCCAGTCTCCGCGAAGGTTCAGGAAGCTCAGCACCTTCTCTGGGCGCGTCATCCCGCCCAGGACCAGCCCGCCTCCGAAGAGCAGGCCCGACAGCAGCGCGATCAGGTTCCCTCTCATGCGTTCCTCCCGAAGACCAGAGAGAGCAGCGAGGCGGTCATGAAGCCGACGCTCATGAAGGCCAGCACGCTGACCAGCGAGCGCGGGCTCCGGCGGGCGAGCCCGCAGACGCCGTGTCCGCTGGTGCAGCCGTTCCCCAGCCGCGTGCCGAAGCCCACCAGCAGGCCGGCGATGACCAGGGCCGCGGTGGAGCGGTCCGTCTCGGCGCTCAGGCTGGCCGGCGAGAGGCTCAGGGCCGTCACGCCCGCCAGCATCAGGCCGGCGACGAAGGCCGCCCGCCAGCCCAGGTCGCCGGGCTTCGGGGTGAGCAGCCCGCCGACGATCCCGCTGATCCCTGCGATCCGGCTCTGCGAGAGCAGCAGGAGCGAGGCCGAGAGTCCGATCAGCACACCGCCGAGGGTGGAAGCGAGAGGGGTGAAGTTCGGGGACATGGGTTTCTCCTCAGGCCTGCTGGACCAGGATGAAGGCAGCCATCACGAGGACGAAGGTGGCGAAGCCCTTGCGGAGGGCCTCAGGAGGGATCTTGGAGGCCAGCGCGCCGCCCACCGCCGAGCCCAGGACCGCCGCGGCCGAGATCATCGCGGCCAGGCCGAAGTTCACCTCGACGTGGCTCAGGTGACCGGCGAAGCCGGCGAAGCTCTTCATGGCGATGACCAGGAGCGAGGTTCCCACCGCCAGCGGCATGGACAGCCCGCCCAGCAGCGTCAGCGCCGGCACCACCAGGAAGCCGCCGCCCGCGCCGACCAGCCCGGTCACCAGGCCCACGACCAGGCCGTCCAGCACGATCTTCGCCGGCTTCAGGCTGGTGGGCGCCTTGGTGGGGGTCTTGCGCCCCCGGAACATGGCCAGCGCCGTCGCCACCATCATGATCGCGAAGAGCACCATGAGCGCGTCGGCCGGCACATAGCCCGCCACCACCCCGCCCAGCGCCGCCCCTACCATCCCGGCCGCGCCGAAGATGAGCCCCGTGCGCCAGGCGACGTTGCCCGCGCGGGCGTGAGGCACCAGCCCGGCCAGGCTGGTCACGCCCACCACCAGCAGCGAGGTCGCGATGGCCTCCTTGGTCTCCATCTTGAGCACGTAGATGAGGATGGGGGTGGTGAGGATGGAGCCGCCCCCGCCCAGCAGGCCGAGGGTGACGCCGATCAGGACGGAGAGCGCGAGCGCGAGCGGGAGCATGGAACCTCCAGGTTCTCCACGCTCCTTTGCAAACCCTGTGCCAGCGAGCCGGCTGGGAGGACGACCCGCGTTGTTGCTCCTTCCCCCCTATCCTAAACTCGATTCGCCATCCAGGGTGCCTCTCCGCAGGTTTCAAGACGTCGCGACACGTCGCGACGTTCTGCTACCCGGTGAGCCAGCTCATCAGCTCCGCCAGCGCGCCCGCCAGCGTCGCGTCGTCCATGGTCTCCAGCCCGAAGCCCACCGCGATCACCCGCCGCGAGGCGATCACCGCCGCCGCGCCCCCGGTGTCGTAGCTCCAGATGGTCTCCTCGCCAGACAGCACGTCCGGGTAGTCCTCCGCGTAGACCACCCCGAAGCTCCAGCTCCCGGCCACGGCGCTCTCGGCGTCGTCAGAGACGTAGGTGGCGCGCAGCGCCTCGTAGAGCCAGGTCGGGTCCGTGGCGTAGCCCAGCTCCGAGCCGCTCACGATCAGCTTCCCGCCCGCCGCGACGTAGGCCGAGATCAGCGCGCGCTCCGTGGCGTCGAAGGTCGTGTCACCGCTCGACTCGTCGCCCAGCATCCACAGCACGCCCGCGTAGTCGCTGAGGGAGACGTCTCCGCGGATCACGGCCTCGTTGCTGGCCGCCGAGAAGCCCTGACCCAGCGCCACGCCCAGGCGCGCGGCGAAGTCGTGGGTGGGCTCCGTCCAGCTCCCGCCCAGGACACGGTCGAAGCCGTCCACCACCAGCCAGCTCGCCCCGGTCGCCCCGTAGACGTCGGAGGGCGCGGACGTCCCCAGATCCGGGCTCAATTGCCGGATCCGCACGTAGGGGCGCGGCGCGATGGAGACCGTGCCCGCCCCCGCCCCCGCGGCGTCGTCCGCCTGCGTGAGCGTCTCCCAGCTCTGCCCGTCGGTGGAGCCCTCCACCAGGATCGTGGGCGAGCCGGGCGCGCGATCGTGGCGCCAGGTCACGGTGGCGCTGCTGCCGTCGGAGGTGACCGCCAGGAGCTCGGGTGGCGCGTAGGGGGAGCGCGGGAGCCCGCTCCGGGCCAGCCAGCGGGCGTAGGCCCGGCCCTCGCTCACGCAGCCGGAGTGGCTCGCGCTGGAGTAGCCGATGCTCAGGTCCGTCGCCTCCAGGCTCTCGTCGTCGAAGGCGGTCCCCACCGTGTAGCCGGCGGCCTCCAGGTCCGCGGCCAGCGCCACGTTGTCGTCGTCCGTGCCCCCGCTGGCCGTGTAGACCGAGCGGAAGACGCCGCCGCCCTCCACATAGTCCTGGTAGGTCCACTCGAAGCCGTAGAGCGCGTCGAAGAGGTGGACCGCGTCGATCTCCGCGCCGCGATCCTCCAGGATCGTCGCCGTGCAGTAGTAGCCGCCCGAGTGCGCCGTGATCACCTGCGCCCCCGCGCTCGGCCGCAGCAGCACGCCGTCCCGGTACATCACCGAGAGCGCGTCCCGCACCAGCGCCGCATGCGCCCCGGGCTGCATGAGGCGCCCGAAGTCGCCGCTGGAGGCCTCCTCCGGCCCCTGCGGCACGACGAGCACCGCGTCTCGCCCGGAGAGCGCGTGCTGCTCGACCAGGTACTGGGCGGCGACCACCTCGGCCAGCGTGGCGTTGTGCCCATGGATGTGGGTGACCACGCCCACCTCTCCCTGGTCGGAGAGGGCGGCGGGCGCGAAGATCAGCACGCTCGGGTCGTCGTAGGCGGCGTCGCCGTAGGGGTAGGGGGCCGAGGGCAGGGCCACGGTGGCGCGCAGGCCCCAGGCGTCCTCCTCCCAGCTCGCGTCGCCCAGATCGGGGTCGCCGACCACGGCGATCAGCTCCACCACGGCGCTCTGGCCGTCCACGGTGACGGTGGCCGCGCCGGTCTCGATGGCGGGGGTGTCGGGGTCGCCCGTGTAGCGCACGTCGAAGGAGCGCGCCTCGTAGACCTCGAGCCCGCCCAGCTCGCCGTCCACGGCGAAGGGGCCGGAGACGTCCACGCTGATCCGGCCGCTCCGCCCCCCGCCCACCTCGCGGATCTCGAAGAAGCCCTCCGGCGGGTCCTGGCCCGCCGTGACGAAGGGCAGCGCGGCGAGGTCGTCGGCCTGCAGCAGGAAGCTGGCGTCGCCGCCGAGCCCGTCGCCGCCGGTCTCATCGACCTCCTCGCGCCTGCAGGAGCAGCCCACCGCGAGCGCCAGACAGAGCCAGAGTACAGCTTTCATGAGGGCTTCTATGCCGTCGCGGCCCGATGCACAAGACCCCGCCGCCCCGACGCGATAACGTTGCCCGATGCCGGACCGCTACCTCGCGCTCCCGCCCGAGCAGGGCGGGACCTGCTTCGGGCCCTTCTCCTCGGGGACCATCTGCCTGGGGACCGACAACCGCGCCTGTCGCGTGACGCTGGGGGCGCTGCCCGGGCTGCGGCCCATCCACGCCCAGGTGACGATCACGCCGGACGGGCGCGCCTTCCTGCAGGCGGGCGACCGCGTGGCGCAGATCTGGGTCCACGGGCGCGCGGGCGGGGTCACGACGCTGGATGGCTCGGCCGCGCTGCAGCTCGGAGACGCCTTCTCCCTGGGCAGCCCGTCGGGGCCGCGCTTCATCCTGGCCGACATGCCGCCGCTCCAGCCGGTCAAGACCCTGCCGCCGCCGCCGCCGCCGCCCTCCAGCGGGGTCACTCAGCACTTCCGGCGCGAGGAGGGCTACCAGGCCCGCCGCCCGGACGCCGTCGCCTCAACGCAGCAGGACGCCTCGCGCGCGGTGGAGCGCGTCCGCGAGGAGGCGAAGACCAGCCCGCTCTACTTCGGGGTGGCGGTGCTCGGGGTGTTCGCGATCATGGCCAGCACCTGCGCGGGGATCGGCGTGGCCGTCTACGCCTGGGTCTCCCGGTGAGCGTACGCGTCGTCGAGGGGCGCCCCGCCCACGCGCGGCTGGCGCGCCGGGCCGCGGGCGTCGGGCTCGCCGCGCTCATCCCGCTGCCCTTCGTGGACGAGATGCTGCGCGCCCGGCTGCTGCGCTCCTCCTACCGGCATGCCGCCTCGGACGCCGGGATCACCCTGGGGCCGGAGGTCCTGCGCGCGCTGACGCGGACCGAGGGCAGCCTGCTGTGGGCCATCTTCAAGGCCGTGGCTGTCTGGCCCTGGAAGAAGCTGTTCAGGACGGTCCTGTACTTCCTCACCGTCAAGGACGTGCTGGACTGGACCGCGGAGGCCGCCATGCGGGCGGAGATGGTCCACATGGCGGCCGTCGCGGGCGCCCTGCCCGAGCGGGCGGACGAGGTGCGCCAGCAGATGAACGCCGTGCTGGAGCGCCACCACATCAGCCCGGTCACCCGCTGGCTCTGGCGGGCCGAGCGCCCGGACATGCGCTGGCCCCGGGGTTCGGACCCGCTGCTGGGCACCGTGGGGACCCTGGTGCGCTGGGCGGGGGGCGCGGTGGTGCTGGGGGCCTTCGAGCAGGCGCTCACGGCGCCCAGTCACACGGGATCGGACCCGGAGGCGTGAATACGCCGTCCTCGTCCACGTCCAAGAAGATCGGGCTCGTGATCGCGCGGGGCACGGTGGCGGCGTCGTAGTCCTCCAGCCCGCGCGGCATCGCGCCCTCGCCGTAGGCGATGACGATGAGCCAGGCGTCCACGCCGTAGATCAGGAGCTCGCTGGTCTCGAGCTTGATCACGCCGTCCGGGTCGGTGGCCTCCACCGTGACCAGGGGCTCGCAGTTCAGGAGGACGTCCGCGTGGGTGACGTCGATCTCAGGGAGGGCCTGCACGCGCAGGTCCAGCGTGAAGAGGCCGCCGCTCGTCACGTCCTCGCCGGGGCCGTGGCTGTCCACGCTGGCCTCGATGAAGGCGCCCGCGTTGAGCTGGGTCGCCCCGGCCAGCACGCCCTCGGCGACCCCGTCGGCCGTGACGGCCTCGTCGTCGTCCACGCGCACGAAGGTCCGCGGGCTGCCGGGGATGTCCGGCCCGTGGACGTCGGTGACCGCAACGCCGGCGACGCGGTGGCCCAGGTTGTGGAAGGCCATCCAGTCGTTCAGCGCCCCCGAGCGCCGCTCCTCGCCCGCGACCAGGAAGGGGCTGCGCAGGCCGTTCATGACCTCGAAGCTGTCGAAGTCCCAGCTCCAGACCTCCTCGCCCTCGTCCATGCCCAGCACGGTGGGGTCGTCGATGCCGGGGGCCTCGCTCTGCCGATCCCAGTCCAGCACGCAGAGGATCCCGCACTCGCCGTTCACGCGGCTGTGGTTGAGCTGGATCACGCTGGCGCCGCGCTCGCGGATCGCGGCGTAGACATCGGGGAAGCCCTGGCCGTACCAGACGACGGGCTCGCCGCGGGCGTGGCCGTCCTCGACAGGGAAGGGCCAGGCGTTGACGTGCTCGGGGACGCTGCAGGTGACCTCGCTGCCCAGCCCGTAGGCGAGGCTGCCCTCCACGCCGGCCTCGACGAGCGCGTCCGAGAGGTCCACGATGGCCTCGTGGTCGGTGCTGACGACCAGATCGAGGCCGGAGGCCGCCGCGGTGCGCATGCGGAGGACGGGGAGGGTCTCGCTGTCGGGGCTGGGGCCAGCGTGGACGTGGGTGTCCATGCTGGCCCAGCCGCTCGTGTCCAGGACGCGGGCCAGGGTGGCGGAGAGGGTGGCCTCGCCGTCCTCGGGGACGGTGACGGAGAGCTCCACGACCTCGTGCTCGTAGCCGCGGCTCACCCAGGCGGTCCACACGCCCGGGGCGAGCGGCTGGGGATCGTCGCCAGGGACGGCGTAGAGGATCTCGGTCTGGCCGTCGGCGCGCTCCAGCTCGACGCGCCCGGAGAGGGCGGCGCCGTCCTCGTCCTGGAGATGCACCCGCAGCGCGCCCGCGGCGCCCACGGTGAGCGTGAGATCCTCGGCGTCTGAGGGGTCGAGCTCCTGGGTCTCGCTGTCGTCGCGCCCCGCCGCGCTGGCCGTGAGCCGCCAGGGGGTGCCCACGTCCAGGACCTCGCCGGAGAAGGCGCCGTCTTCGCCCGTGATCAGCCGGTCCAGGGTGCGCCAGGAGCCCTCGTCATCCTGAGCCTCCAAGGTCAGCTCCGCGCTGGCCACCCCGGTCCCCGCCGGGTCCAGCACCTGACCGGAGATGGGGGTCCAGCTCACGGTGTGGGCCGGGATGGGCTGGTCCAGGTAGGGGCCCAGCGCCGCGCCCGCGCTGGCCGGATCGCCCGCGGTGACCGAGAGCAGGAAGGGCACCTCCGGCGGGCCTCCCGGGGCCGTGACCTCCAGCGGGGCGAGCGCCTGGGTGATGTCCAGCATGGCCGTGACCCCGGAGATGGAGGTCAGGGCCAGGGAGGCGCCGGGCATGGCGTAGGCGTGGCTGCCGCTGGGGCCGCCGTCCACGATCCAGGGCGCGCCGGAGCGCAGGCTGAAGCCGCCGAAGTCCAGGCTGTCGGTGGAGAAGGCGCTGAGCTCCGTGTAGTCGGAAGGGAAGAGCAGCCCGCCCACGATGAAGCCGTCGTCCGCGGGCTCGCCGTCCAGGATCACGGTCGCCTGGAGCACCTCGCTGTCGGGCTCCAGCGTGTAGCGCACCGTCACGTCCAGGTCGTAGAGGTCGGTCAGGCGGCGCTCGGTGCCGTCCACGTAGCTCTCGCGCAGGAGCGTGAGCTCGACCAGCCAGAAGCGGTCGTCGCTGCCATGGACGTCCACGACCGCGGCCTCCCCGTCCGATCCGTCGCTCACGATCTCCAGGCTGTCGCCCCGGAACTGGTGCAGAGAGCTGCCCTGGAAGTCGGAGACGGAGAGCTTGCCGATGACCAGACCCAGGGCCTCCAAGGTGTCCGGGCCCGACTGTTCACAACCGGAGAGCGGGACGGCGTCCACAGGGATCCCGCCGTAGTGGTACCAGGTCTCGGGGAGCTCGGGGGCGGTGATCACGAAGGCGGCCCGCTCGCTCATCAGCACCACGTCCCCGGGTGCGGCCAGGACGTCCGGGCCCCACGGCGCCTCGGCCGTCTCGGTGAGGAAGCGAGCCGTGGCGCGGCCCTCCTCGGGGCAGCCCGCCAGCATCAGGCCCTCGCCGGTCTCCGTGGGCGCGCCGGTCTCGGGCGCCTTGTCCCGCCCGCAGCCCATCAGGGACAGCAGCAGGCCAAGCAGCAGCAGGGCAGGGGAGAGCAGCAGGACCCAGGAGATCGCGTTCATCACCCCCATCACCCGCCGCATGCTGGCGGTGTCGTTGACGTGCGGGAAGGGCTCGTCCGGGACGGGGACGCCGAGGAAGGCGCAGAGCGGCCCCCAGCCCTGGCGGGCCTCGAAGATCAGGAGGCGGTCGGCGGGGATGGTCCGCTTCACCTCCTCGATGTGGGCCTTGTAGACGGCGATGGCGTGCTCCCGGTCGTCCACCTTGCCCTGGAAGGTCTTCTCCCAGACCAGCGCGCTGGCCATGCGCGTCACGCGGCCCACGAGCGGCAGGTGGGGCATGAACAGGCGCATGGGGAAGCGCACGGTGGGCTGGCGGATGGTCTCGAGCACGCTCTGGTGCCATCGCTCCGGGTCGCGCACGCTCAACAGCACCTTCGCGTCGGGGTGGGCAGCCAGGATCTCCTGGTAGAAGCTGCACGCCGGCCAGTCCACGGAGGAGCCCCAGCCCTCGAAGAAGCGGGCCCAGTCCACGGCCTCACCCCGCGTGGCGGCCTCCCAGGTGGCGGCGTGCTGGGGGTGCCGCATCACCTCCTGCATGTGGTAGCAGGGCCCGAAGCCGAGCCGCTCCAATGCCGTCTTCAGGGTGAGCGTCCCCGTCCTGCCGAAGCCCGCGCCGACCACCTTCATGGCGCCTCCTGGGCGGGAGGGTAGCATGAGGGGGCTTCTGAGGACGGGATTCCATCTGAGATTATAGAAATAGCGTCGAATCGGTAGATTGGCAACAACATTTAACACCTTTTATCGGCGCAAATTTCATGGATCCCGTCAGGGGATTCGCGTAAGGGGCGAATATGCCTGATCAACCCCATGACGCGCTGGCGCGCTGGACCTTCTCGCACATCCCGACGGCGGCGTCCTGGCTGCAGTCGGCCCTGCCGACGGGGCTGGCTCAGCACATCGACTGGAGCACGTTGGCGTTGGAGGACGGGACCTTCGTCGATCCGGCCATGGCCTCCAGGCACACGGACCTGCTCTACTCCGCTCGCCTGTCGGGAGGCTCCACCGGGCTCTTCTACGTGCTGCTGGAGCACCTGAGCGCGCCGGACCCGCTGACCGCGTTCCGGCTGCTCCGTTACGGGCTGAGGGCGCAGGAGCGCTGGTTGGGCGGCCGCAGGCGCGTCCAGCGGATCCCCTGGGTCCTGCCGCTGGTGCTCTACCATGGGCGCGCGGCCTGGAGGACGCCGCTCGACGTGGCGGAGATCCTCGACCTCCCGGAGGGGCTCGACCTGGGCGAGCTCAGGCCACGCCACCGCTACGTGCCCTATGACCTGCGGACGCGCTCGGACGCCGAGATCCATGCCGACGCGATGGGGATCCTCGCGCTCAGGCTGTTGAAGCACGTCTGGGAAGGCGACCTGTGGGCCCGGCTCCCGAGCTGGGGGCCAGTCGTAGTCGAGGCGGTCCGAGCGCGCGGGCTGGGTGCGCTGGAGGCCGTCTTCAGGTATATCTCCAGGGTGAGCTCGGAGCGCCCGGGCGCGGAGGTCCATCGCTGGATCTCGGGCACGCTGGGCGCAGACGCGGAGGGAGTCATGGTGAGCTGGGCTCAGCAGCTTCAGGAAGAAGGCCGGCAGGAGGGCCGGCAGGAGGGGCGCCAGGAGGGGCGCCAGGAGGGCCGCGCTGAACAGCTCCTCCGAATCCTCGTCCGCCGCTTCGGCCCTCTCTCGGAGGCGGTGCAGGCCCAGGTGCGCGCCGCCTCGGTCGAAGATCTGGACCGCTGGACCGACGACCTGTTCCTGGCCAGCTCCGCCGACGAGCTGATCCGTTAGTCGTCTGGCAGATCGCTGTTCGGGTCATCCGGGTCCGCCGGCTGCTCCGGGCTCTTCAGCAGCCCATAGGGGCTCGGCCTCAGCCGCTGGAGCCAGGCGTCGCCCAGGGCCGCCATCCGCTCCGCGCGGAGCGCGCCCCGTCGGGTCCGGAGCAGATCCCGCTCCTCGCCCGGATCCTCCTCGAGATCGTAGAGCTCGCGCTGCTCGGGCTGGCCCGCCTCCCGGTCGGCCCGGTAGCGGATGAGCTTGTAGCGCTGGTCGCGCACCATGAGCTGGCCGGGCATGCCGTTGTTGGGCCGACCGCTGAGCGTGGCGTAGAGGTGCTCGGGCCCGGGGTCCTCGCCGCGAAGGGCGGCGCTCTGGTCTCGCCCGGAGAGCCCCTCGGGCACCGGGACCCCGGCGAGACCGCACAGGGTGGGCAGCAGGTCGGCGCCGCTGAACAGGGCCTCGCAGGCGCCCCCCGCGGGCAGGAGCCCCGGCGCGCGCACGGTGAGCGGGATCCCGCAGGCGGCGTCGTACATGAAGCCCTTGAGCCACATCCGCTTCTCGGCCGCCATGTCGCCGTGATCGGTGGTGTAGACCACAATGGTCCGATCCATCTGACCAGACTGGTCAAGTGCCTCCAGGATCCGCCCCAGCACGCGATCGCTGTAGGTGATCGCCGCGGCGTAGCGGGCCAGGCAGAGGCGGTGCTGGGCCTCGCTCATCGCCGACCAGCCCGCCCGGTCGCGGACGCCAGCCGGGAAGGGCGGGAGCTCGCGCGGACCCGCCGAGGGCAGGGGGATGGAGGCGGGATCGTAGATCCCGTAGACGTCCTGGGGCAGGTTCCAGGCCCAGTGGGGCTCGGTCCAGGAGGCGTGGATGAACCAGGGGCGCTCCGAGGGCGCGCTCAGCCACTGGCCGAGCACGTCCATCACCACCTGGCTGAAGGGGGTCCAGGGGGCCTCGATGGGCGCGCCGCGCAGGCGGGGGTCGGCGATGCCCTCCCACAGCGCGCGCTCGGACTCCGGCACGGGCAGCAGGCCCATGCGCTCGCGGAGCGGCTTGAACAACAGCTTGAAGGCCGGGCTCTCCTTCGACATCCAGGTGTCGAAGCCGTAGGTCGCCGTCGGGTGGTTCACGTGGGTCTTGCCCACGCTGGAGGTCTGGTAGCCCGCCGCCCCGAAGGCGTGAGCCAGCGTGCGGTGGCGCGGGTCCAGGCTGTGGCCGTTGGACATCACCCCGCTCTCGGCCGGGTTGAGCCCGGTGAACAGCCCGGCCCTCGCGGGCGCGCAGATGGGGCTCGTGGCGTAGGCGCGCGTGCAGGTCACGCCCTCGCGGCGCAGGCGGTCCAGGTTCGGCGTGCTCAGCCAGGGGAGCCCCGCGGGGCCCGGCAGATGCGGGCTGTGCTCGTCCGAGACGAGCAGCAGCACGTTCCAGGGCCGAGCCTGCGCGCGGGCGGGGGAGGGGAGCAGGCTCGCGACCGCGGCGCCGCCCAGGAGGGAGAGGGCCTCGCGGCGGGAGGGATGCGGCCTCATGCTCCTCCAAACCCCTCAGTAGACGTTGTACTTCCGTCGGAAGGCCTCGTGCTCGGCCTCGTTGCGCGAGGGGTGCAGGTTCTTCTCCGCGTCGTGCAGGTAGAACCAGTACTCGCTCTCGACCGGGCTCAGCGCGGCCGTGAGCGAGCTCAGGTTCGGGTTGCCGATGGGCCCGGGGGGGAGGCCGCCGCGCAGGCGGGTGTTGTAGGGGTCCTCCGGGTCGCGCAGCTTCTTCAGGAAGGCCTGCCGGTCGTTCCAGTCCTCGAGCGTGTAGCGGCTGGTGGCGTCTACGCCCAGGTTCCAGGAATTGTCCAGGCGCTTCCACAGGATCCCCGCCACCAGGGGGCGGTTCTCCGGCTTCGGCTCCTCCCGCTCCAGCAGCGAGGCCATGATCACGATGGCGTGCAGCCCGCGCTCGCCGAGCTCCGCCTGGTGTGGCGTGTAGAAGCGCTCGCCGAAGAGGTCGAGCTGGCGCTGCACGAAGGTCTCCACCTGGAAGCGGTCGGGCTCCACCCGGTAGGTCTCGGGGTAGAGGTAGCCCTCCAGCGAGCCCTGGGGCAGCGGGAAGCTGGCCTTGAAGCGTGAGCTGTCGGCGACCGCTGCGGCGTACTGGCCCGGCTGGGCGAGCCCCGCCTCGACCAGGGCGGCGTCGATCTCGCGCACGCGCCAGCCCTCGACCACCGTGAACGGCACGTCCTCGGGGATGGGCGCGCCGCAGACCACCTCCAGGATCTCGTGCGCCGTCATGCCGCGGGAGAGGCGGTGGCGCCCGGCCTTCATGCAGGCGCCCTCCTTGGACAGGCGCACGTACCAGGTGAAGTCCTGCGCGCTGTCCACCACCCCGGCTTCCTCCAGCACCGGGCCCAGCCCGCGCGGCGTGGTGCCCTTGGGGATGGTCACGACGACCTCGGTCTTGTCCGCGGGATCGGCCGCCTCGCCAAACGAGTCGGCCAGGGATCCGCAGGCGGCGAGCAGGAGCAGGAGCACAGTGACCTCCGGTGGTCCCGGGCTGCTATCGCAGGCTCGGGCCGCGGGCGAGGGTGCGTCTCAGGGCCCGTTGCCCGAGATCGTCGTCGTGCCCGTCACGCGGTCGATCTCCGCGACCAGCGCGAGGGCGTCCGCGGTCGCCAGGCTCCGGTTGTTCGCGATCGTGACGTCGCCCGCCGAGCTCAGCCCGTAGAGCGCGCTCAGGTCGCTCAGGTCGTCGTTGACCCTCAGCGTGAGCGCGTCCAGGCTGCCGAGCCCCTCCAGCCCGCTCAGCGAGGTGAGCCCGCCGCCGGGCACACAGCTCAGCTTCTTCGCGTCGTATCCGCTGTCCAGGCTGACGGGGTGACAGCCGAGGACCAGGACGTCCAGGCTGCTCAGGCGGGCGAGCTCACCCAGGTCGTCGAGGGCGCTGGCGCCTGAGATGTGCAGCTCCTCCAGGGTCGTGATCGCCTCGAGCCCCGTGAGGGAGCTCAGCGCCGGGACCCGCGCCAGGACCACTCCGCCCACGCTGGTGTCGGTCACCGTGGGGAGCGTGGTCAGCGCCGGGCTCCCCGGGCAGTCGAGCTGAAGCGCCTTGACAGCGCCCTCGTCGGTGCGCGTGTCGCTGGCGACGGTGCAGCCCACGAAGATCCGGGTGACGCGGCTGAGCGGCCCGAGCCCGTCCATGCGCTCGAGGAGCGCGTTTCCGGCGACCTCGAGCAGCGAGACGCTGCTGATCCCGCCGAGCCCGTTCAGGCTGGTGAGCGCGGGGTTGTTGACGATCCTCAGGGTGCTCAGCCTGCTCAGGCCCTCGAGCCCGCTCAGGTCGCTCAGGGAGGCGTTCCCGAGGCAGGCCCGCCGGAGCTCGCCACTCCAACCTCGGTAGTCGACGTGACAGCCCAGGCTGAGCTCGCTCAGCGTCGCGAGGCCCTCGAGCCCGCTCAGGTCGGAGATCCCGGTCCCGTCCAGCTCCAGCGCGTCGAGGGCGGTGAGGCGCTCGAGCCCGTCGAGGCCGCTCAGCGCGGGCAGGCGCACGAGGCTGATCTCGTCGGCGCTCGTGAGGCTGGAGAGCGCGCTCAGGCCGTCAAGGAGCGGCGTCTCGGCGCAGCGGTAGGTCCGGGCGCCGCCCTCCTCGGGCTCCTTGCAGCCAATCCGAAGTGTGCTGAGGGCGCTCACGCTGTCGAGCCCGCTCAGGCTCTGGAGCCCGAAGACGAAGCTCAGGCTGAGCTCGCCCAGCGTCGTGACCCCTTCCAGGCCGCGCAGGTCGCGCAGTGAGGGGAGATCATGGAGCCACAGCCCGGTGGGGATGGTGTCGAGGCCCTCCAGGCCCTGGAGGTCCAGCAGCGGGCGCGCCCCGGAGATCCGGATCGAGCGCACCTCGGTCAGGGCCTCGAGCCCGCGCAGGTCACGCAGCTCCGAGTTCTGGACCAGGGAGAGGCTGGCTGCTCCGGTCAACGCGCCGAGCCCGCGCAGGCTCTGGAGACCGCCGCTGTAGCCGATCCAGAGCTCCTCGACCGCGCTCAGCCCGTCGAGGCCGGTCAGGTCGTGGAGGCCGTCCTGGTCGTAGATCGCGAGCTCATCGACGCTCTCCAGGCGCTGCAGGCCGTTCAGGCTGTCCAGCGCCGCCGCGCCCACGAAGAGCGCGTCCAGGCGGGTCACGGGGCCGAGCCCGTAGAGGCTCGCCAGCGCGGGGTTGCTGCCCTCGGCGCACTGCTCCGCCCGATCCTCGAGGGTGTCGGCCTCGTCCTCCTCGGGAGGGGAGGGGCAGCCGATGTAGAGGCCGCCCAGGCTCTCCAGGGACTCCAGGCCCTGGAGGTCCACCAGATCCGACTGGTAAAGGATCAGCGAGCTCGCCTCCTGGAGCCCGCTCAGCCCCTCCAGGCTCGGGAGCTCGGGCGCGTCAATCTCGAGCCAGCTCGCCCCCGTGACGCACTCCAGCCCCAGCGTGGCAGTGACGCCCTCGAGCTCCAGGCGCTCCAGGTCGCGGGCGCAGTAGCCCTCGCAGAAGGTCTCGACCTCGGCGTCGTCGTCGAGGACCACGCTCGTGCCCGCGCTGACCCGCCAGCGCTCGGGGTCGGCGTCGTCACAGTCTTCTGCGCTGTCCACGCCGTCTCCGTCGCCGTCCTCGGCCAGCGCAGGAGGGTTCAGGAGGAGGAGCAGGGTCAACATGGGGGCCTCCCCTCTGGCTAGGAATTGATGAGCATACTCTCTCGCGTTCTGCTCCGATCAGCGCGGGGGCGCCTCCTCCGGCTCCGGCAGCGGCTCGCCCCGCGCCCTCATCCCCATCAGCGCCTCGGCCGAGCTGACGAAGCCGCCCAGATCCACCCAGCGATCTCCGTACAGCCCGTGCAGGAAGAGGTTGGGGGTGCCGATCACGCCCGCCGCCTGCCCGGCGGCCACGTCGGCGTCGATGGCGGCGCGCGTCGCCGGGTCCTGGAGGCAGGCCGCCATCGTGTCGGTGTCCATCCCCGCCTCGATGTGGAGCCGGTCGAGCGCGCCGAGCTCGAGGCCGGGCAGCCGGTCGAAGAGGAGCTCGCTCATCGCCTCGTGGCGCCCCTGCTGGCGCGCGCACTCGGCCAGCAGCGCGGCCTCGCAGGCCTTCTGGTGGAAGGGCTGCCGCACGGCCGGGTTGCAGTCGCTGCTGAGCGGGTAGTCCTTGTAGACCACGCGGAGCTCGGGGCCGGCCAGCCGGGCGAGCTCGGGCGCCATGCGCGCGCAGTAGGGGCACTGGTAGTCGTTGAAGACCACCAGCGTGAGCGGCGCCGTGGGCGAGCCCAGGACGGGATCGTCGGGCGAGAGCGCGACGTCCCCGCGCGCCCAGGTCACGGGGCCCGGAGGCGACGCGGGCGGCGGCTCCGGGGGCGGGGGTGCGGTCGGGGCGTGTCGGGCGCAGGCGAGGAGGAGGAGCAGCATGGGAGGAGGGTAGCGCGGTGGGGGCCGCGCGGCACCCTCCTCCTGGGGTGTGGGTCAGGGGTTCAGGAGGACGGCTGCGCCGATTCCGTTGGAGGGACCTGCGGTAGACGGGATGTCGGTGCAACCTGGGCCATCACGTCCGCCAAGGTTCAGGTACATGATCTGAATTGCGGGATCCTCGTCCAGCAGGTTGAGCACCATGTGGTCTCCGAGACCGCTTTCTTCGTCTGCCGTGAGGAGGGTCCCATCGGGCCAGTAGAAGTGTACATTGACGGCCGACGCAGTATCCCATTCGGCGAATTCGACGAGGTCGAATGGAGCCGTCTCAGCACCGTTAGCATAGATCATCTTGAGTGGTTTCGCGCACTTGTCGGAGGCCGTGCTGGTATCCTCATAGTACATCTTGTACCGTTGGTCCCCTACGTGCGTAGGCACAGGTCCGTGAGCTTGCGGTACGAGCGCGATCGCGCATCCAGACAAGTCGATCTCGACATCCCATGCCTCAGTAGTGGTATTCCAAACAGCATAAAATAGACTGTCTTCGCTCGACAGGTAGTCGGGACAGGCTATAGTCGCCCCTCCCCCTGAACTCAGGGAGAGACCAAGGGCTCTCGACGTCCCAGTCATGACAAGGTGTGCGTTTGTGGTAGGATCCCAACGCCAGTCGGTTGTGACCGGATATCCGATCTTGGACTGGCGAATCATCGAAAGGCCAGAGTCGCCAGGATTGAATGCGAGAGTCGTGTCGATGTCTACTTCGATGCGTGACTCGCAATCGGCGCCAGATGAGGTGGAGAGATCGGGTTGGAAGGACGTGGGATAGCCACAAAGGCTGTGGCTGATGGAAAAATTGTAGTCCGTGCCTTCGTATCCGTCGAAAGCATCGATAGAATAGAAGCGAACGGATCCTGCTCCATCCTCGCCCTCGAAGTACATGCGTACATAGCCATCTTCCTGGCTATACAGTGGGACGAGTTGGAACGCGCGGATGGAGATGAGCCCTGGAGGCAGGTTATGTTCCTGTACGAATCCGTTTGTCCAATCGGCGGACGTGAAACTCGTCAGGTTGCCCTCGGTCGTCGACGTGCCGGAGGAGAGGTTGAAGCGCACGCCGTTATCATACCACTGGCCGCCCGCTCCAGGGGGAAGTGGATTGTATGCCAGCCTTGTCTTACCGATGAGAGAGGAGTCCGAGCCTGTTCCATAGCGGAAGGCATAGGCAAGAGTGGATCCGTCGTCGTAGGAGCCCGCGCCAGACGAGTTCGTGGACTTCGCGACCTTGGTTACCTCGGTGTAGGAGTTGGCAGCCGAGGGGCCTACTAACATCCAGAGCTCTTCGCTGAGGGTGAGCGTTGCGGACGTGGTCGAGTCTGTATATGTGGCGCACCCCATAGACAGGCAGGCTCGAATGACAAAGGTATAGCCGTTTCCAGCACGGAGGTCTGGAACCACCGTAGTGGTGGATGTGGTCGTTACGGAATTGTCAAGCGTTGTGCCGCGATATGCCAATACTTTGTACGTTGTTGTAGATGGACCGCAGATCGTAGTCGGGCATGCACTCCAATTTACCTGAGCTTCCGTGGAGGAGTAAGGGGGCCCTGAACCTGAGCCACTGATCGGGACTGCCGCAGCGGTAATCGTCGGCGCCCACGCATACGCCGCATTCCCCACCCCCAGCGTCAGTCCGAGAACACCGAGCCCGAGCCCCAGCGATACACGACCCATGTTGCCTCCTTGGCGAAAAAGGACACTTCGCCACCATAGCATGAGCAAATTGACCTCGAAAGTTTCAAGCGAAAAAAGTTGTCAAGCCTCGAAAATGCTTGTCTATTCGAGTCAATCCCAAACCCACATGCCCCCGCGCCGCGGACCTTGCCCGACCGCTCTCCTCCCTCCCCTCAAGGCAGCTCCGTGAGGTAGTAGCTCGCGTCCGGGTAGCAGGAGGCGCAGTCCTCCGGCGCACCCACGACCAGCGTGGCGCCGTCCTCGACCTCGATGCCGGGCTCATAGTTGGAGCACGGGGCGGGGTGCGTGTCGCAGGGCACGAGGTGGTGGAAGTACACGGTCTGCCCGTCGCCTGAGACCGTGTTGCCGGAGATGCTCCGATCCGACACGCCGGGCCGCTGCTGAAGGAAGATGGTGAAGTCCTCGCCCGCCTTGCTGTTGCCCTCGAAGACGTTGTCCGCGATGTGGTTGGACCAGCCCGCCTGACCCGACTCGGTGATCAGGAAGGCGTCCGGGTAGTGGTGACCCTCGTGGTAGTAGGGGTCGTACCAGCCGGTGGGGTCGGCGGAGGCGTCGTAAGCCTCCACCGTGTTGCCGGAGATCTCGTTGCGCACGCCCGAGAAGAAGATGGAGGAGTTGCGCACCTGGGCGAACTGGTTGTCGCGGATCACCCCGTCGTGCAGGCCCGCCAGGGAGAGCTCGGGGTCGGCCTCCGTGGTGTTGGCGGCGATCTTCACCGCCCCGTTGCCGTTGCGCTCGAAGCGGTTGCCCTCCACCACGCCGCCGTCGAGGTCGCCGAACAGGTAGAGCGCGTGGTCATAGATGGCGTCGAAGTGGTTGTTCGAGATCTGGATGGGGTAGCCGTCGGCCGCGGCGAGCACGCCCTGGACGAAGCCCGAGAACGTGCTGTCCTCCACCACCGTGGGGCCGTAGGCGTAGGCCCGCCGGATGCCGGAGTGCATGTCCATGCCGGGGCTCACGCCGGTGTCGGCGATGATGGCCGCCAGCAGCTCTTCGACCACCACGTCCGGGTCCGCCTCCTCCGGGTCGGGCACGGCGCCCTCGAAGACCGAGCCGCGCACGGTGAGCGCGCCGACGGCGCTGATGGCGTTGCCGTTGACGGCCTCGAAGCGGCAGTCCTCCACCGTCATCTCGTTGCCGCCGCCGTTCAGGCCCACCATGACGTTGCCCCACTGGTAGGCGAAGTACAGCGACTCCGCGTTCTCGTGCAGCATGGTGGCGGGGTCGGCGAAGTCGGCGCTCGTGGCGTCTCCCCGGAAGATCAGCCCCTGGACCTGGAGGCGGGTGAAGCTGCTGTCCAGCAGGAGGAAGACGCGGCCGTGGTGGACGCCGTCGGCGCCGGGACCGGTGGCGGTGAGCACGGGCTGTGCGCCGTCCAGGGCCGGGCGCAGCGTAAGATCGTCGCGGCGGACGAAGAGCTTGGGGCGGAGCGGCTCCTGATAGAAGTCGCCCTCCGGCACCGAGCGGTGCGCCTCGTCCAGCCCGGTGAAGTCGTAGGTCCCCGCGGGCAGGAGCACGGTGACCGTGGCCGCGCTGAGCGCGTTCGCCGCCACGATCGCCCACTGGAGCTGCCGCGCGCGCAGGCCGTCGTCTGCGAGATCCTCGTCCTGCAGCTCGGTGGGCATTTCGGCGAGGGCCGCCGCCAGCTCCGCCTGCGAGGTGGGGTCGAGCTCCTGCGCCCAGAAGCGATCCGCGCAGAGGGTCACGTCCGCGTCTGAGCTGGGCGTGCAGTCATCCGGGGGCGGGCCGCTGTCCTGGGTGTCCTGGGTGTCGTCCGGCGTCGAGGTGTCGCCCCCGGTGTCCTCGGGCGGGCCGCTCTCGCCGGGGGCGGCGCTGTCGTCGCTCGGCCCCTTGTCGTTTGGGTCGCAGGCGAGGGCGCCGAGGAGCAGAGCCCCCGTCGCGCCCGTGGAGAGGATCGTGGAGAGGGCTGGCCGCATGGCAGGCTCCTAGCGCCGCGATCCCCGTCGGGCAAGCCGGCACGCCGCGCTCAGTACCAGGCCCCCGGGCCCGGTCGGCCGTCGTGGCTCTTCTGGACCGCCTTGACGTTCCCGTTGAGCTGCAGGCCGGTGGGCTCCAGATCGGTGTCGAGGTTCGGGAGGCCAAAGAGGAGCTTGTAGAGGAAGAGGAAGAGCTTCATGGTCGCTCCGCGTCGGGAGGGGTGGAGGCGCACAGGAGGATCTCGACGGTGGTGAGCGGGGCGCCGGAGCGGCGGGCGACGGCCTCGGCCTCGGCGGTCCAGGCCGCCATGTGGTCGCGGAGCCCGGCCAGCAGGGCCCAGCGCGCGTCGGGGTCGGCGGGCAGGTCCACGCACCAGCCGCTGGCCAGGGCCGGGCCCTCACCGCCCTCGCGCCGCACGGCCTCGATGGCGCAGACCCCGAAGCCCAGCAGGGTCTCCAGGATCGCCTCGTGCGGCCGGGCGAAGGCCAGGTGCGCGGCCTCGGGGGCGCGGGTGAGCGCATAGGCGGCCCCGCGGCGCTCCAGCTCGCCCGCGCGCACGAGGCGCTCCAGGGCGTCGGGGTCCAGGGTGGCCTCCCGTCGCCGCAGGCGCTCGGTGAGCTCGTCCAGCGTGAGCGCGCGCTCCGGCGCCGCGAGCAGGGCCAGCAGGATCTCCCGCGCCCCCGCCGACAGACCCGGCTCGGGCGGCGGCGGCGCCCCCGGGCTCAGCGCGTAACGACCCCGGGAGAGGCGCGCGACCCGACCCTCGTTGACCAGGCCCCACAGCGCCTCCTCCAGCGAGCTGCCGCCCGAGGGCGCCTCGGCCTCGTAGCGCTCGGCCAGGGCCTCGAAGCCCAGACCCTCGGGACCGGCGCGCTCCAGCCACAGCAGGATCAGCCGCTCCCCGCGGGCCCCCGCCGGCAGGGGCGCGCGGACGTCGCCGAGGTTGCGCATGCCCTGGGCCGTGAGCCCGGCCAGCCTCGCCATCGTGTCGCGCCGCGCCCCACGCTCCAGGCAGCGCTCAAAGTACAGGTGGAATCGCGCGCGGAAGAGCTGGCGCATCTCCGGGTAGGTGTAGTGCGGGAAGGAGAGCCGGATGGCCTGGTCCAGCAGCAGCTCCAGGGTCTGGCGGCGCGCGCGCGGGCTCAGCATGGTCACACTCTACCCGGCCCGGCGGCCCGCTCGGCAAACTCTACTTTGCCCAAGCCCGCTGGCGAGCGGGATCGGGAGGCTCCGGCCACCCTGGGAGTCAGACGACACACCCTGGAGGTGCCCATGCTCCCGCTCCTGTCTCTGCTCCTGGCCTGCGACATCCCTGAGGCGAGCCCCCCCGACACCGGCGAGCCCGCCGAGACCGGCGCCGAAGACAGCGCCGCGCCCGAGGAGACGGCGGCTCCCGAGGACAGCGCCGCGCCCGAGGACACCGCCACCTCCTGCGGCGAGACCGCTCCCACGGCGGGCCTGGTCCTCGGCTTCGAGCGCACCTCGACCGGCGGCGGCGCCGGCACGGTCGACACCGTCATCTGGTGGATCACCCTGGACATCAGCGCCACGGACCCGGACGGCGATCTGGCCTTCTGGGTCCTCGATCTCTGGTGGGCCGCTGGCGACGCCGCGCTGAACACCGACCGCCCCGCCGACGCCTCGGAGACCGTCGAGACCTGGTACGAGGAGGACTTCGTCCCCGCGTGCACCACCACCAGCGTCCAGCTCGGGCTCGCCGACGTGCTCTCCGAGGACCCGGAGGCGAGCCTCCTGATCCCCGGCCAGCCCTACGCCGTCGGGCTTGCGGTGACGGACGAGGCCGGGCACCGCTCGGAGATCGTGACGGTCTCCGGGGTCGCGCCGGAGGTCGACGAGCACCTCAGGTCTGGACTGCGTAGCTCAGCCGCACCACCCCTGTAGGGTAGGCCTTCACGTCCTTCAAGGTGAGCGCCCTGGCGCCGAGGAGCTGAGGTGCGAGGCCGATCCCCGCGCCCAGCAGCACCGGGTTGACCTTGAGGATGAGCTCATCGACCAGCCCGGCGTTGAGCAGGGTCGAGGCCAGGGCTCCCCCGCCGCAGAGGTAGATCGGGGAGCCCTCGGCCTCGCGCAGCGCCCGCACCACCGGCACGGGATCCTCGGCGAGGATCTCGACGCGGCTCGTGGGTACAGGGCGGAGCGTGCGCGAGAACACGAGGCAGCGCGCCCAGGGGTAGGGGTCCGACACGCCCAGCGCCAGGCCGAATTCATAGGTGCCGCGGCCCATGAGGACGGTGTCGTAGGCCTTCAGCGCCTCGAAGTAGTCGTCGAGGTGCTCGCCGGGAGGGGTGAGGTTGAAGCAGCCGACACCGCCGTCGGGCTCGGCGATGAGGCCAGAGGTCGTGATCGCCACGTGGTATTGCACGGATCTCATGAGGAGCTCGGGGTCCTGAGGGTTCGCGAGGACAGCCAGACGACGCTCAGGCCCTCCGCGGGCGGCGTCGCGCGTATGCTCAGCGGGTCAGGACCACCGTCGTCTCCTCCTGTTCACCGCATATCCTGGTGGGAGTCAGGCTGGCGAGTTGCCCGCGCAGTCACGCCATGCCGAGAGCGCGAGGACGATGATCGCGACGATCCAGTCCGCCCGGTCCATCTCCCACCCGTATCATGAGCGCTGGCTCGAGCTGCGGCGGGACGCTCAGGGTGAGCTGCGGGCCGGCGTGCGCGAGCAGGACTTCATCGACGTGGCCTTCGGCGTCGAGCGCCAGGCGCCGCCCGTGACGACGATGGATCAGGCGCTGGCGGCGCTGCGGCGGGAGCAGCCACCACCCGCGGGCGTGCTGCTGATCTCGGATCCGGCGCTCCCCTGGGCCACGGTCGTCCATGACCTCGCCTCGGTTCGGGCAGTGGGCGCGTTCGGCGCCGTGCTGGGCCGGCCGGTCGGCACCTCCGCGCCGCTCCCGGTCCTGAGCTACCTCAGCCCGTCCGATGCGCCGCGATCTCCCGATGGATGAGGTAGGACAGCGCCCCGATGGAGCCGAGCAGCAGGGTCAGCCCGACATAGGGCAGCCAGGGGAGCCCGCGCTCGCGGGCGTCGCGCTTCGCCCAGCTCAGGAAGAGCGTGAGCGCGATGACGAGGTCCAGGAGCACCTGCCCGCCCCAGGGGTCGTTCATGGCCAGCGTGAGGAAGCCGAAGAAGGGCTGGGCGTGGACGAGCCAGACGGAGACGGCGGTGAACGCGAGCAGGGTGGTGACGAGGATGCCGAGGCGCATGGGGCTCTCCATGGGTGGGGGATGCACCTTCATCACCCCGCGGCTTCAGGCGCACCATGACGTCCGAGGTAAAGTCCTGGCCGCCTCACCCAGGAGCAGCTCGCGGAGCAAGCCGAGGTCTCGGTGCGCCACTTGAGCTTCGCGCTGGACCGGTACAGCCGGATGGCCTGCGGCCTGGGTGGTTTCGTTCGCGGCGATCTGAAAATTAGTTTGTTTAAAGTATTATTATTGACAAATTCTCAAATCCTGTTGACGAGGCGTCTCTACCGTGAGAAGCTCTCCCCAGGGCTGGCTCTCCCCAGGGCTGGCTCTCCCCAGGGCTGGCTCTCC
>CAZTOW010000006.1:0-201309 GCA_964615375.1 uncultured Enterobacterales bacterium | reverse complement strand
GCTCTCCCCAGGGCTGGCTCTCCCCAGGGCTGGCTCTCCCCAGGGCTGGCTCTCCTCTTGACCATGTAGGAGAGCGAAATGGCACGTAAGACACGGATTCGGACAGATTGGACGACGCTGCTCTGCAAGACCACGGGAGCGACGTTCTGGCCGGCGACGGCCTGGATGGACGCGAAGGGGGTCGGGAGCCTGCTGTGCAACTTCGAGGTGCGGTGTCTGGAAGGCGACCAGGAGATCTCGGCGGCGTACCAGACCGCGAACGTCGAGAACAGTCCCGATTCGGCCGTGGCCCTGGGAAGCTACACTGCTGGGAACGGTCAGACCTACGCCTCGGCGTTCACCAACGTGTCCTCGAACACGCAACCGAAGCAGCTCGTGCGCTTCGGTTATCTCGTGAAGAACACGTCCACGTCCAACACCACCTGGTCCCGCGTGTCCGGGACCTTCGACATCCTGGACATGCAGTGATGAACGGCGGGTGCGGATGTGGCGGCACGGAGGGCTGCGGCTGCTTCTCCTATCCATCGCCTGGCCAGCTCGCGGCCTCCATGGGGGGCCGCTCTTCGTCCGTACTCTGGACCCGCCCTCCCTCCCCTCGCGAGCTCGCGGGGGTGGGGACCGGGCTTCTGGATGAGATCCGCCCGCCGTCGCCCTTTGGGTTCGGCTCCATGGGGACGCTCCGGCTCGATCATGCGACCCACGGTCGTATCAACGAGACACGCCCAACGCGGAGTCCCGTGTTCCCGCCTCCTGGCATAGACGTCAACACGCTTCGCGCACACATGGTCTTCCAATGCTTCCCGAGGCTCTCTCGAGCCATGGCGAGCGCAGAGGGGGCGGCTTTCCAGGCGGAGGTGGACTCAGCCTCGAGTTATGTTCCAGAGGACTGGGCTGATTTACCGGAGGACGAAGTTCCGATGGGCATCAGCTCGCCTACGACCGACCGCATCCTCCTGGCGGTGTCCAGTGACGCGGAGACCTGGATCAAGACGGGCGAGGTGCTCGCGGAGTGGTCGTCGGTGCCCTGCGTCGCCGTGGACGGGGAGGAGGACGATGAGCGCGTCTACGTCTTCTTCAACTCCCTGGACGCGATCGACGGCTTCGAGGCGAAGCCGGCCTATCCCCTCATCGTCGCCTCTTCGGCAGATCTCGTCACATGGACCTACGACAAGGTGAGCGTGGATCTGGGTGGCGGTGGACTCGTGGACGCGCCTGAGGGCTATGCGTGGGAGCCCGTGCCGCAAGACCCGAGCGTTGTCCGAGGAAGTGACGGCACGTGGTACCTCTACTTCACGTTGTTCCTGGTTCCAGACTCTGGCGACCCTGGAACCGGGTTCACCTTCGTCGCGACGGCCGCGACCTTCCCCACGTCATGGACGCTCGGAAACGACGGCAGGCCGGTGTATCCGCTGGTCGACGACTCCGGTACGCCAGTGGATCCGGACGCGGTGGCGATCGACCCGAACGTGATGGACATGTCGACCGAGCTGGGGGGCTTTCAGTACTTCTCGACCTTGGGGGACGGGTGCAATGACCTGATCCTGAGCGCCACCGATGCGGCCACAATTGACACGGAGAATCCCGCGCGGTCCGACACCACCACGGCTCCCACCGATGGTGTGAGTATGGCCATCCGGATGTCCAATGGGTACACTACAGAGGACGGGCGCTACCGATGGCTGGCCCAGGGGTCGGATTCTGGCGGCGGATATACGTTTTCGTTCACGTTCGACACTTCGACAGCGACATGGATGTTGGACTCACCAACACCCATCCTCGAGGCAGACAAGTCTTATGAGCAGGACCGGGCCTGGGATGCCGCCGCGGTCTACTTCAAGGGATGCTACGTCATGGCCTACGTGACGGAGATCCCTACGTGATCGGGCGATGGGGAAGACTCATGTGGATGTATCCTCGATTTGTGGTACTTCCCTGTCTCAGATCGACAGCCGGACCAACCGCGGAGGGAGGCCCCATGGGCAGTTCGAGGTTCTCCTGGATCGGCATCGTCTGCGCTCTGACGCTCGTCGGCTGTCCCATCCAAGATGACAAGCATGAGGGCGAAGGGGAAGACAAGGGCATCGGAGAAGGTGAGGGCGAAGGCGAAGGCGTGGGTGAGGGCGAAGGCGAAGGTGAGGGCGAGGGCGAGGGGGAAGGTGAGGGCGAAGGTGAGGGCGAGGGCGAGGGGGAAGGTGAGGGCGAAGGTGAGGGCGAGGGCGAGGGGGAAGGCCCGCTCGGTGCCATCCTGGCGGTGGACGACGCGGACCAGTGGATCACTGTAGACTACAACTGGGTATGGTCCATCGAGGGCTTCGGGACAGGCATCAGCGCCGACGCCTTTGAGGGTGAGGTCTCCTACTACTACTACCGGGAGACCGCTGGTAAGGTCCGGCAGAGCTGCGACCTGGATATCGCCCTCGTGGGCACGACTTTCGTCGGGGATTGCGACGACTGCGACTACGCCTGGGATATCGAGGCAGAGATCGTGCGAGACGACAGCCTGGTGACCTGCACGTCGAATCCCTTCTACAGCTACGTACCGCATGGTTACGTCGCGAACCCGGGTTTCGTGTTCTGGGATGTGCGGGACGGCTTCTGGGGGGACTACTACGACGTCCTGGCGACCAGCTACGCCTACGACCTCACGGCCTATGGCGGTGGCTACTATCCGGGGCCCTACCTCCAGGTCATCGCCTCCGCCACCAGCCCCTACGAGAGCCCGGCGGAGCGCGACGGTACAGACTTCTCTTGGAGCTCCTATGCAGCAAACAGTGGTACGTACGCCACCACGAATTACTGGAGCTACTACGTCGGCTACGAGGGGCTCGGTCATGCGGCTGACGACCGCACGGGTATCAACTACGGCGGCTACGCATACGCGGGCGAGCTCGGCCTCGTGGACATCGGCTACGGTATGGACGGCTGGGAGGTCGAACTGTCAGAGGGGGACACTTTCTACGTCTCGGCCGACACTGTGTCCGAGGACACAGCATGCAACCTGGCTACCTTCATCAACGGCCCATCGGGAAACACGATCTTGGTGGAGAATGACAACTTCGTTTGCACCTATCCGCCCCCGATCTACGATTGCCCCTCGGGCCACTTCGTTGCGCCCTACAGTGGCATCTACACAGTCTGGGTCAGGGTTATCGGCAGCTCCTGTGCAGGTCGTCCTGCTCAGTACCTGTTGTACCTGGACAAGGGCTGATTCGCATGAGCAGAGCCGGGCCTGGGATGCCGCCGCGATGTACTTCAGGGGATGTTACGTCATGGCCTACGTGACGGAGATCCCTACGTAATCGGGGCGTGGGGAGGACCCATCTGGAAGTACCCTCAAGCCGTGAGGCGTCCTTGGTTCTCAGCAACAGCCAGATCAGCAGCGAAGGGAGGCCCCATGAGCAGGTCGACATTCTCCTGGATCGACATCCTCTCCGTTCTGACGCTCGCTGGCTGTCCCATCCAAGACGACAAGCATGAAGGCAAAGGGGACGACAAGGGCGTCGGAGAAGGTGAAGGTGAAGGTGAGGGCGAAGGCGAAGCCGAAGGTGAAGGTGAGGGCGAGGGTGGGAGTGAAGGCGAGGGTGAGGGTGAGGGCGAGGGCGAGGGCGAGGGCGAGGGCGAAGGTCCGCTCGGCGCCCATCTGGCCGTGGACGACGCAGAACAGTGGATCACCGTTGACTTCGATTGGGTGTGGTCCATCGAAGGGCTCGGAACGGGCATCAGCGCCGACGCCTTTGAGGGTGAGGTCTCCTACTACTACTACCGGGAGACCGCTGGTAAGGTCCGGCAAAGCTGCGACCTGGATATCGCCCTCGTGGGCTCGACCTTCGTCGGAGATTGCGACGACTGCGACTACGCCTGGGATATCGAGGCGGAGATCATGCGGGACGACAGCCTGGTGGCCTGTACGCCGAACCCTTTCTACAGCTACATCCCGCACGGTTACGTTGCGAACCCGGGCCTGGTGTTCTGGGATGTGCGGGACGGCTTCTGGGGGTACGACTACGACGTCCTGGCGACGAGCTACGCCTACGATCTCACGTCCTACGGTGGCGGCTACTACCCGGGCCCCTACCTCCAGGTGATCGCCACGGCCAACAACCCCGACGAGAGCCAGGCTTCGCGCGACGACACGGACTTCGCCTGGAGCTTCTACGAGACCAACAGCGGCACCTACGCTACCACGAACTACTGGAGCTACTACGTGGGCTACGAGGGGTTCGGGTACGATCCCTCTTATCTCACGGGTATCAACTACGGCGGCTACGCGTACGCAGGCGAGCTTGGCCGCCTGGACACCTCCTACGCTATGGACGGCTGGGAGGTCGAACTGGCCGAGGGGGACATTTTCTACGCTTCGGCTGACACGGTGTCCGAGGACACGGCCTGCAATCTGTTCGCCTTCATCAATGGCCCGGCAGGCAACACCCTCCTGGTGGAGAATGACAACTTCGTCTGCACCTATGCCCCGGCTGCACCCTACTACTGCCCCTCAGGCTACATCACGGCGCCCTACACCGGCACCTACACGGTCTGGATCTCGATCATCGGCAGCTCTTGCACGGGCCGTCCTGCGCAATACCTGTTGTACCTCGACAAGGGCTGATTCGCGCAGGATCCTGTCGCTCGTGGTGCATGACGGCGTGAGCGCCACCCCTGGCGCGTCGGCGTCCATGGCCCGTCCGACGCGCCGCGCCCCCCAGGCTAAGAGCCTGCATGACCCTCGCCCTCGCATCCTCCTTCGGACCCCTGCTGCGCCGCTGGCGCGGCAGCCGCCGCCTCACCCAGGAGCAGCTCGCCGAGCACGCCGAGGTCTCGGTGCGCCACCTGAGCTTCCTCGAGTCCGGCAAGAGCCGGCCCAGCCGCGAGATGGTGCTGGTCCTGTGCAGCGCGCTGGAGCTCGAGCTGCGCGAGCGCAACGTCCTGCTGGGCTCGGCCGGATTCGCCCCGGTCTACCGGGCCAGCCCGCTGGAGGCCGCCGGCATGGCCCCGCTGAGCCGGGCGGTGGATCTGCTGCTGCGCCAGCAGGAGCCCTTCGGCGCCGTCGTCGTGGACCGCCTGTGGAACGTCCTGCGCTGGAACCAGGGCGCGCGGCGGCTCTTCGGGGCCCTGCTGGACCGCCCGCCCGCCGACCCCCGCGTGGCGACCAACGTGATGCATGCGCTGTTCTCGCCCGACGGCCTGCGACCCTGGATCGTGAACTGGGAGCCGGTCGCCCGCTTCAGCATGGAGCGCCTCCACCGCGAGATCGCGCTCAACCCCGAGGACGAGGAGCGGCGCGCGCTGCGGTCCGAGCTCCTGGCCTGGCCGGGCGTGCCCGAGCGGCTGGCGGTCTCGGACCTCCGCGAGCGGGTGGAGCCCTTCCTGGCCCTGCACCTGCGAAAGGGCGCGCTGGAGCTGCGCCTGCTGAGCACGCTGACCACGCTCGGGACGCCGCTGGACGTAACGGCGCAGGAGCTGGTGGTGGAGAGCTACTTCCCGGCGGACGCGGAGAGCGAGAGTGTGCTGAGGAGGCTCGCAGAAATAGATAATCAATAAGGTCCGATACCAATCCGCCGCCTCAGGGCGAGGAGCCCCAGCGCCATCCCCACCAGCGCGAGCCCCGAACGGCCCGCGTCGCCCGCGTAGCTGCAGCCGCCCTCCGCCTTGCCGGATCGGACCGCGGGTTCCTCCGCGCTGTCAGGCGAGGCGCCGGTCTCCCTCCAGAGACCGCTGTCCTCCCCGCAGTCCCCGCTGTCCGCGCCGGGCTCCAGAGATCCGCTCCCGCCGGGTCCCGAGTCGGCGCCCGTCTCCGCCGCGGTCTCCGCCGAGAGCTTCAGGTCCCAGATGCCGCGCCCGAGGGTCGAGAAGCGGATGGTGTTCTCGTCTTTGAGGGTCTCGCAGCCTCGGTACGGGATCACGGGCGCCCTCCCGCGCGACACGTTCCACCACATCGGGTCCTCCAGCCTGCGCTCGAAGACTCCGGTGGGCGCGCCAGCGAAGATCCTGCCCGAGCCGTCTCCGGCCTCGCACAGGCAGTAGACCGTGTCGTCCTCGAGGCCCTGGCTCCAGGTCTCAAAGGTCTCGCCCCCGTCGGTGCTGAGGAAGATCGCCCTCAATGCCTCGTCGGAGCCCGCCACGATCACGACCTCGTCATCCTCGCTGAAGATCAGGATGGCGTGCCCGCGCGGCCCCGGGAGCGGGATCGTGCTGAGGGCTTCCCAGGTCTGGCCGTGGTTGTCGGACCGAAAGAACCCCCGGCTGTCGCTCGTGGCGTAGACGCGAGCCGAGTCCAAGGGAGAGAATGCGAGCATCTGCAGGCGGCTGTCACTGCTCGTCGGGAGGCTGTCGTCGCTCCAGATCGCGTGGGTCGCGGTCTCAGCGCTGGGATCGACCTTGTACCGATAGAGCTGGTTCGCCAGGTAATAAAAGACGGTAGGCTCGTCGGGGTCGGCGACGAGGATGGGCGAGGTCGTGAGCAGGCGCGCGCCGGTTGGGTACTTCAGCGTGAAGAAGCTCGGGTCCTCCTCGCCGACTTGAACCAGGAGATCCCCCGAGCTCTCCGACTCCTCGGGCGAAGTGTAGACGAGGTCGTGCGTGCCATCGGACGAGGTGAGCTGGACGTAGCCGCCGCTCTTCACCTGCTCCAGCTGCAGGAGATCGCTGATCTCGTCCACCTCCTCCGTGAGCTGGTAGCCCTGGCCGCTGGAGCCTGCCGCGACGCGGGTGGGGTCCGCCGCGCTCGTCAGCGTGGCATAATAGGCGCCGACGCGCAGGCCGCTCAGCGAGAGGTTCTCCACGGTGTTCAGCCCGTCCTGGGAGCGGTAGAGCCCACCGCCGGTGCCGAGGTGCCAGACCTCCGCGCCGTCCGCGTCCCGCTGGACCACGATCTGTTGGATGTCGCCGTGAAGCCGGGTTGCCGGACTGTCGTAGTACTCCGACGCCTCGCTCAGCGACGAGAAGCGCTCGCCGCCGTCGCGGCTGACGTGCAGGGTCTCTCCGCTGTAGGCGAGGAGATCGGGGTCGTCGATGCTCGCCGCGATGCCCGCGCCAGAGAGGTCGGTCAGCGTCCCGAGGTCCTCGAAGCTCTCGCCGCCGTCGTCCGAGCGCCGGAGGAGCGGGCCGTTGCTGTCGATCACCACCCAGAGCCGCGGGCTGCCGGCCTCTGAGCCGACCAGGCTGACGCGGCGCTCGCGATCGTCGAAGCTCCCGAGCGCGTCCCAGGTGTCTCCGCCGTCGGTGGAGCGGTACATCACGCTGTGGGGGCCCGCGAGGTAGAGGTCGCCGCTCCCCTCGCGCGGGGACCACAGATCTCCGTAGAAGCCCTCGAGGTCGAAGACGGGCTCCCAGGTGGCGCCCCGGTCTTCGCTGCGCAATACCGCGTCCGCTCCGGCCTGCCCACTGACCAGGAACAGGCGACCGCTTCCGTCGCTCATCTTGAGGAGGCGGCGCACGCTGTAGGGAGCGTCCAGGCCCTCGACCTCCTCCCAGGTGTGGGCGCCGTCCGTGGATCGGAAGAAGCCGCTTTCGCCGATGGTGAACAGCGTGTCCGGGTCACATCCGGTCTCGCCCCTAAGGACCTCCATCCAGGTGACCCCGCCCTGGTGCTGGTCCCCGATGGGCTGCCAGTCCTCCCCGTCCGGCTCCCCCACCCAGGGGCCCCCCTGCGGCGGCCCGGCGTAGAGTCGCTCCCCGTCGCCGCTGAGCCGACCGAGCTGCACTGGCCCCGCCGGGTCGTCGGTGCCGCGCTCCACCCAGATGTACCCGGTCTCCGTCGTCGTGGGGCTGGCGCAGCCTGCGGCGGTGACGAGCGCGGTGAGGAGGACGGGGGAGCCAGCGCGCAAGTGAGCTCCAGGGCTACAAGAGCGGGAGTAGCACGGGCCAGCGCGTACGCCGTTCGCTTGTCATCGTGTGTTATCGAGGGGCGCCGTCTGGCGAGCCCTACTGGAAGGGCAGCCGGTAGTACATCGGGACGGGCATCTTGCCCGTGGTGTTGAAGAGGTCCATGAACTGCGGCGTGCCGTCGTAGGCGTTCGCGCTGCACTTGTTGGGCTTGATGTCCAGCATCCGCGACAGGTTGCCCTGGCTGTCGTAGAGGCCGTAGTCCGGCTTGCGCCACATCTTCGAGCTCCCGGCGGGGGCCTTGATCCAGGGGTCCACGCGCACGTCCTGCAGGTGCCCCTGACCCTGGGCCCACTTCACGCGGTCCTGGTTGAGCTTGTGGAAGTTCGAGCCGGCGGCGTTGTGGCGGCCCAGCGCGACGTTCTGCTGGGTCTTCGCGACCTGGCTGGCGGTGTCCGCGGAGCTCGCCGTGGCCTTGCCGGAGACGAGGCGCTCGGAGTTGCGGCGGATGGACTTGAGCTGCGCCACGGAGTCGCTCCCGGTCTGGGCGAGGTTCTGGGTGGCGCGCTTCTCGAGGAACTCGGCCTTGGTGATGGGCGCGACGCGGTTGGCGTCGCTGGCCTGGTTGCCGATGCGGGCCAGATCGCCGAGCTCGTCCGTCTTCCCGGCGACGCGCGCGAGGTCCATCACATCATCAGCCTTGCCCGCGAGCTTGCCCAGCTTGCCCAGCTTCCCGAGCCCCGGCGCCAGGTCGATGAGGTCCCAGAAGGTCACGTCCCGCCCGGTGACGGCGGCCTCCAGCAGGCCGAAGCCCGGGATGAAGTTGGCGGCGATGTAGGCCGCGTCCATGGCGCCGTCGGCGAGCTGGGAGAGGATCGGCGCGCGATAGGTGTAGTCGATGGCGTACTTCTCCTGCACGTCCTCGTCCCCGAGGCGGTGGAGCTCGCTCGGGTGCATCAACCCGCTGTCGAGGGCGCGCTGGATGTTCGCGGCCAGATCCTCGCAGTGGTTGGCGGTCACGTCGCCCGGGGTCTCGAAGTCCTCGGTGCTGCCCACCTGGTCCTGCGCGTGGAAGTAGTCGGAGCCCGTGCGCGAGACCTGGCTGGGGATCTGGATCTGCTCGACGGAGGGCATGTCCGGCCAGCGGGGGTCGATGTAGCTCACGCGCGGTCGGCAGGGGTCCTGGGCGGGGGCGAGGACGGGCTCCTCCTCGGCGAGGTCCGGGCCGCGGTCCGTCTCCTGGAGCAGCGCGTCCTGGACGGCGGCGTTGCCGTAGGCCGGGTCGATGTCCTGCGCTCCCCCGCAGAGGTCCCCGAGGGAGAACCAGTCGAAGGCGCAGAGGGTGTCCGCGAGCGTCGCCGCGCCGGGCGCGGGCGTCGTGCTGGTCTGCTCGGCGGGGCGGAAGGACTTGGACATCGTCGCTCCAGGAGGGGCAGGCACGGTGTGGGTATCTGAACATAATGCCTGGCATGGCCCCGCGCAGGACCCTGGTCCGATGGCGGTCGGAGGGGAACACGGATCGCCTACGGCGAGCTCCTGATCACGGGTGGACCCTCCTCGGCAGGGTGGAGCCACGGATCGTCGCGCTCGCCCTCCGGGAGCCTCAACACCCCGGGCTCCTTCGAGGCCAGGCAGGCGGCCTCCACCCGGAAGAGCAGGAAGCTCTCAGGCTTCGGGTCGCGATACAGCGGGTTGGGGATGCCGCCCGGAGGGATGTAGATGGGGTCCGGCTCCCAGGTGCCCAGGTAGGGCTCACAGGGCTCGCGGCAGTCCACCGGGCGCCGGTGTTGGCGGGTCTCAGGCCAGTAGTCGGTGACGCCGCCGGGGGCCTCGAGGCGCTCGGTGAGCGCGTCCGCGCCGCGCTCGGTGGGGCAGTGCTTCAGCCCCTCGCGGACGGCGTGATCGTACCAGAGCTTCGCTGGCTCCTCGCCCGCGAGCGCCTGCGCGGACGTCCGGTCACAGGGGTGGGTCTCGATGGTCGGCATCAGCCAGGCGCGCACCAGGGTCTCGAAGCGGGCGTGCGTCTCGTCGGCCTCGACCAGGAACCAGCGCGGGTCGTATGCGCGAGACGTGGACGACAAGGAGATGAGCTCGCTCTCCTCGCCGTCGGGGCCCAGGCGCGTGCGCGAGGTCGCGAGGCTCAGGTTCGCGATGAGCTCGGTCCCACCCTCGCCGCGGTCGTCGCCATAGATCGGAGGGGGCTTCCTCCGGTAGCCGCCCTCGACGAGGGGAAGCTCGGCGGCGGAGGGGAAGGGAGGTGGGTCGATGCGCAGCGCGAGGTGGGTGTAGGTCGAGATCGTCCACCCGTCTTCCTCCCTCGAGCAGAGCCTGTGGCTGGCAAACTCGGCGCTCCCCTCGAAGAGCACGCAGTCGCCCTGGGTGGTGCGCACCCAGAACCCGCCGCCCTCACGGAGCCAGTCTGGTGTGGGCGGGCTCTGGTGCTCCACCAGGCCCAGCTTCGCCGCCGCCCGTTGAGGGTAGGAGAGCGCAGCCTCGCCTTCGGCCAGGGGGCGCGAGCGGTGCGCGCAGGCGAGGAGGGCGGCGAGGGCGGGCAGCGTGGGCATCCACATCTGGACAGCGCTCGCGGGCCGAGGTTCGGCGGGAGCCTATCCGGTCGTCGCGGATCCTCCCGCGGTCGGCTACAACACCCGCGGAGCTTCGGGCGTGGTTCTGAGAGCAGGGGTCATCGGCGCGGGCAGCATGGGCGCCCACCACGCGCGTAACCTGACGCGGCTGCCGGGCGTGCGGCTGGTCGGCGTGCTGGACACCCACCCGGAGCGGGCCGCGGCGCTGGCGGGGCCGCTGGGGGCGCGGGCCTTCCTGGACCCGCGAGAGCTGCTGGGCGAGCTGGACGTGGTGGTGATCGCCAGCCCGGCGGGCTCGCATGCGGGCCTGGCGCGGGCCGCGCTGGAGGCTGGGCTCCACACGCTGGTGGAGAAGCCGCTGGCGACCTCCCTCTCGGACGCCCAGAGTCTCGCGACCCTCGCCCGCGCCCGGGGGCTCACCCTCCAGGGAGGCCACCTCCTGCGCTTCCACAGCCAGGTCCAACGCCTGCTCGCCCGACCGGCCCCTCGACAGCTCCGGGCACGACGGCACGGGGGGCGCCGCGTGCAGGACCTGGGCGTGGCCCTGGATCTGGCCATCCACGACCTGGATCTCGCGCTGCTCCTGCTCGGCGAGGAGCCGGGCGCGCTGTGGGCCCGCGGGCACGAGGACCACCTGGAGCTGGAGCTCGGCTTCCCCTCGGGCGCCCGCGCCTGGCTGAGCGCGAGCCGGCTGGCCCCGCCCGAGCGCACGCTGGAGCTCCAGGGCCCCGGCGGCCCGGAGCACCTGGACTACGCCCACTTTCCCGAGGAGAACCCGCTGCTGGCCTCGCTGGCCCACTTCGTGGAATGCGCCCGAGGTGCGAGCCCGCGCTTCTCCATCGAGCAGGATCTCCGCGCGCTCTCGCTGGCCCTGCGCGCCCGGGACGCCCTGGCCTCCACCGCTGACCTGTCGTTACAGGCGGAACCCCCAGCGGCGCAATAGAGATACGGCGACCTGATGGAGATCGCGTGCCGCGCCTGAACCCCCTCCTCGACAACCTGCGCACCTACCCCGCCTTCGAGCTCGAGCGCCTCAAGGCCGAGCTGACGAAGACGGGCCTGACCATCTACGACTTCGGGACCGGCGACCCGGTCGAGCCCACCCCGGAGTTCATCCGCCAGGCCCTGCTGGACGCCGTCGAGCCCGAGTGCCCGTACCCCAGCATCAACGGCCGCAAGAGCGTGCGCGTCGCCATCGCCGACTACATGAAGCGGCGCTTCGGGGTGACCCTGAACCCCGACACCCAGATCATGCCGACGGCGGGCTCCAAGGAGGCGGTCTTCCACACGCCGCTGCTGGTCATCGACCCGGCGGCCGAGGACCGTCTGGTGGTCTTCCCCGACCCGGGCTACCCGGCCTACCAGCGCGGCGCCCTCTTCGCCGGCGGCGAGGCGTACCCGGTGGCCCTGCACGGCGACCACGTCTTCCGCCCCTGGCTGCTGCCCGAGGACGTGCTGCGCCGCACGCGGATGCTCTGGATCAACAACCCGCACAACCCCTCGGGCTCCATCACCCCTCTGGACGATCTGCGCCGCATCTACGATCTGTGCGTGGAGTACGACATCCTCTGCGTGTCCGACGAGACCTACGCCGACATCTACCAGGACGTGGTGCCCCACTCGCTCCTGGAGGCGGGCACGAAGAACATGCTGGTCCTGCACTCGCTGTCCAAGCGCTCGGGCATGACCGGCTACCGCACGGGCTTCCTGGCCGGGGACGCCGCGGTCATGGAGCGCCTGCGCCACCTGCGCAGCAACCCGGGCCTGGCCGCCCAGGACTTCGTCAACGCCGCGGCGGAGGCCGCCTGGAAGGACGACGCCCACGTCGAGCGCCGCCGCCAGGTCTTCCGCGAGAAGAAGCAGCTCTTCATGGACTTCTTCCGCGAGGTCGGCGTGGAGGTGGAGGCCAGCGAGGCCACCATCTATCTGTGGATCAAGGTGCCCAGGGGCTACACCGCCGAGAGCTACGCCGCCGCGCTCCTGCGCCACGGCATCCTGCTGTCTCCGGGCGGCATGTTCGCCGTCAGCGACGCGGGCGGCGACTACGTGCGCCTGGCCCTGGTGCCCAGCATGGAGCAGTGCCGCGAGGCCATCGCGCTGTGGCGCAGCTTCGCCGCCGAGGAGGCGCGGTGAGCGCTGATCTCGGGCTGAAGGAGCGGATCCTCCAGAGCTTCGACGGCGGCGAGCCGGACGTCGACGCCGTGAACCGCACCCTCGCCCTTCTGGACCAGGGCGCGCTGCGGGTAGCCGAGCGGGGGGCGGACGGGAGCTGGGTGACCCACGCCTGGGTGATGAAGGCCATCCTGCTCTTCTTCCGCACCAGCGCCATGCGCGTCCACGAGGTGGGCCCCTACGAGTTCCACGACAAGATCCCCCTCAAGCGCGGGCTGGCCGCGGCCGGCGTGCGGCTGGTGCCCCCGGGGGTGATCCGCTACGGCGCCTTCGTGGAGCGCGGGGCCGTGGTCATGCCCGGCTACGTGAACCTGGGGGCCTGGGTGGGCGCGGGCACCATGGTCGACACCTGGGCCACCGTGGGCTCCTGCGCGCAGATCGGGCGCAACGTCCACCTCTCGGGCGGTGTGGGCATCGGCGGCGTGCTGGAGCCCCCCGGCGCGACCCCGGTGATCGTCGAGGACGGGGCCTTCGTGGGCTCGCGCGCGATCGTGGTCGAGGGCGTGCGCGTGGGCGAGGAGGCCGTGCTGGGCGCCAACGTGGTGCTGACCGCGTCGACCCCCATCGTGGACGTCACCGGCCCCGAGGAGGTGGTGACCCGCGGCTACGTGCCGCCGCGCAGCGTGGTCATCCCCGGCACCCGGCCGCGCCGCTTCCCGGCCGGCGAGTACGGCGTGCCCTGCGCGCTGATCATCGGTCGTCGCAGCGAGAGCACCGACAAGAAGACCAGCCTGAACCAGGCCCTGCGCGACTTCGGGGTCTCCGTCTGAGGCTCCAGCCGCGCCTGGTGGGCATGATCGCGGCGGCGGCGCTGGTCGCCGTCCGGGGCCACGCGCTCCCCGTCCTGGACGAGGAGACCTGGCTCTGGCTGGCCGCCCACGCCCCGATGGCCCGCCCCTACGACTGGTGGCGGCCGGGCCCCCCCTGGGGAGACAGCCCCGCGCCGGACGCCTTCGTCTTCGCCCACCCGCCGCTCTTCATCGCCTGGCTGAAGCTGCTCCTCCCCTTCGCCCACGATCTGGCCGACCTGCGGCGCCTCGCCGGCCTGCCCTGGGCCGCCCTGCTCGGGCTCGGCGTGGGCCTGCTGGCCGAGCGCGCGCCCCGGCCCTGGCCCACCCTCGCGCTGGCGCTCAGCGCCCCGGTGGTGGTGCTGGCCCTGGGCCGCGGCCTGATGCCCGATCTCATGGCGAGCGGCCTGGTGATGGCGGCGCTGTGCGCCTGGGTGCTGGCCTGGGAGCAGGCGCGGCGCTGGCCTGTGCTGGTCGCCGGGGGCCTCGCGCTCGCGCTGGCCGGCTTCACGCGCTACCCGGCGCTGATCCTGGCGCCCGTGCTGGGGATGGAGGCCTGGCGACGCGGGCGGCTGCGGGAGAGCCTGCCCTTCTGGCTGGCCTTCCTCCTGCCCTGGGCGGCGGGAGAGGGCTGGCTCTACGCGCTCTATGGGCGTGTCCACCTGTGGGAGGTGCTCTCCCGGGCGGGGGAGATCCCGCGGGGGCCGCTGCCGGAGAGGATACTAGGTGTTTTAGTGCGTCTGGGGCTTGTCGTCGGCCCCGCTGCGCTGCTGGCGATGGACCGCCGCGCGCTGCCCCTGGGCTTCCTGCTGGGGGGCCTTGCGTTGGCGCTGGGCTGGCCGGAGGGGCCGGACACGGCGGAGCGGCTCGGGCTGCTGGGGCTGGCCGTGCTGGGCGGGCTCGCGCTGGTGGGCGCGGCGCGGGCGCGCGAGGGGGACCGCCCGCTGCTGGGCGGGCTCGGGGGGGTGGTGACGCTGGGCGTGGCGCTCGGCCACAACTACGCGGCCAGCCGCTACCTGCTGCCAGGGGCGGCGCCGCTCCTTCTGGCCCTGGCCGGTCGGCGCCGGGAGCTCTGGATCGGGGCGGCGGCGGCGGCGCAGCTGGGGCTCTCGCTCGCGCTGGTCCGGGCGGAGCTGGCCTACGCCGAGGCGGCGGTGGCGGCGGCGGAGACGGTGCTGGAGGACGCCGATCCCGGCAGCTTCACCGGGGAGTGGAGCTTCCGCTGGCGCATGGAGCAGGCCGGCTGGACCTTCCGCGCGACGCCGCCGGCCGAGGGCCTGGTCGCCATCCCGGAGAACGCGAGCCCCGGCTTCGGCCCGGGGGAGGGCTGGGAGGCGGTGGCCCACGGCGGGGCGGGCCTGGGGCGCCTCCGTGTGCTGGACCTGGCGCAGGGCGTGGGCTTCTACGCCGAGACCCTGGGCCCCCTGCCCCTGGGCTGGAGACCGGGCCGACTGGAGGAGGTGACGCTGTGGCGGGTCCGCTGACCGAGCGTCCCGGGCCGGACGCCAGCCCCGAGGAGCACGGTCGCTGGTGGGTGGACGTGGCCTTCACCGGCGCGCTCCAGCAGCGGGCCTGGGCCTGGCCCGCGCTGCTGGTGGCGATCCTGGGGGCGCACCTGGCCGGCGCGCTCTGGCAGATCGACCGCGGTCGCCCGGCGCTGTGGGCCCTGGTCGGCAACCGCGGCGTCCGTCCGCTGGAGCGCATGGGCGGGCTCAGCGGGACGGCGCTGGAGGACGGCGAGCCCTGGAGGCTGGTCACCAGCCTCTTCCTGCACGGGGACGGCCTCCACCTGGGCTTGAACGCGGCGGCCCTGGTCGGCCTCGGCGCGCTCTGCGAGGCGCTGTTCGGGCCCCAGCGCCTGCTGGGCCTCTTCCTCGTCTGCGGGGTGGCGGGCGGGCTGCTGAGCTGGTCGGGGGACCTGACCGTGAGCGTGGGGGCCAGCGGGGCCCTCTTCGGCTGGATGGGGGCGGTGCTGGGCTTCGGGTGGCGCTGGCGGCGCGTGCTCCCGGAGGATCTGAGCGGCGTGCTGTGGCGGAGGCTGCTGCCCTGGGTGGTCCTGAACCTGGCGGTCGGGCTGTTCATCCCCTTCCTGGACCACCGGGCGCACCTGGGCGGGCTGCTGATGGGCGTGGCGCTGGGGGCGCTGGGGGGCAACCGGGTGGTGCCGGGGCGGGAGCGCGGTCCAGTCTGGCGGGCGGTGATCCTGGCGCTCTGTGCGGGGGCGCTGCTCTATGGCCTGAGCGGTCTGATCGCCAGCGGATCACGGTAGGCGGCGCCCCGCGGATGGGCTAAAGACTTCAGCTCATTCGAGTTCAGCAGGACCAGAGGATCCCGTGCATCTGAACCTTCACACCGACTTCGGCCTCCGCGTCCTGCTCTACCTGGCCGCCTCTCCCGGCGGGACGGCGGCGGCCCCGGACATCGCGCTCGCTTTCGGCGTCTCGCTCAACCACCTCCGCAAGGTGGTGCAGGGCCTCGCGCACGCGGGCTACGTGAACACCACGCGCGGTCGCGCTGGCGGGATCGCGCTGGCGCGGGACCCCTCGGAGATCGTGGTCGGCAAGGTTGTGCGGGATCTGGAGCCGGATCTGCACCTGGTCGAGTGCTTCAACCCCGAGACGAACACCTGCCTCATCGCCGCCTGCTGCGGGCTGACCCGGGCGCTGGAGGAGGCGCGGGAGAGCTTCTTCGCCACGCTGGACCGCTACACGCTGGCCGACGTCTCGAAGAACAAGGGCGCGCTGTGGACGCTCCTGCAGCGCGGCGCGGCGCGGCACGCCCTCGAGCGGCTCTGAGGCGGGTTATCCAGAGGCGATGCGCGCGCTGATTCAACGGGTCTCCTCCGCGTCTGTCGAGGTCGAGGGGCAGGTCGTGGGCTCCATCGACGCCGGGCTCCTGATCCTGCTGGGCGTGGGGCACGGGGACGACGAGAAGAAGGCAGCCTGGCTGGCCGAGAAGGTCGCCAACCTGCGGATCTTCTCGGACGAGGCCGGCAACATGAACCGCTCGCTGCTGGACGTGGGCGGCGGGGCCCTGGTGGTGAGCCAGTTCACGCTCTACGGGGACGCCCGCAAGGGCCGGCGGCCCAGCTTCACCGACGCCGCCCCGCCCGAGCAGGCCAACGCCCTCTACGAGCGCTTCTGCGCGCTGATCTCGGCGCAGGGCGTGGCCCGGGTGGAGCGGGGCGTCTTCCGCGCGATGATGCGGGTCTCCCTGGTCAACGAGGGGCCGGTCACGCTCCTGGTGGAGACGCCCTGAGCGCCCCCTCCGCCACGTTGATCGGGCGCATGGTGGCGCTGCGCCGAGAGCTCCACCAGCACCCGGAGCTCTCCTGGAGCGAGCGGGAGAGCGTGGAGCGCGTGCGCATGGCGCTGCGCGATCTGGGGGTGGAGGGGCGGATCATCGCCGGCACCGGCCTGGTGGCCGAGCTCCCGGGGCTCCAGGACGGGCCGGCGGTCGCGCTCCGGGCGGATCTGGACGCCCTGCCCGTGATGGAGGCCACCGGGCTCCCCTTCTGCTCGCTGCGGCCGGGGGTCATGCACGCCTGCGGTCACGACGCCCACAGCGCCATGCTCCTGGGCGCCGCGGCCCTGCTGCTGGAGGAGCCGCCGCCTCGTCCCGTGCGCCTGCTCTGGCAGCCCGCGGAGGAGACCGGGGCCGGCGCCCGCGTGCTCTGCGAGGAGGGCGCCCTGGACAACGTCATGGCCATCTTCGGTGGCCATGTGGACAACCGCTACCCGGTGGGGACCCTGGTGGTCTCCGAGGGCCCCGTCAACGCCTCCACCGACGGCTTCCGCGTCACGCTGCGCGGGCGCGGGGGGCACGGGGCGCGCCCGCACGAGACCATCGACGCCGTCGTCGCCGCCGCCGCCCTGGTGGGGGCGCTCCAGACCGTGGTCTCCCGCGAGGTGGACCCCGCCCACGCCGCCGTGCTGAGCGTGGGGCGCCTGCAGGCCGGGCAGGCCATGAACGTGATCGCCGAGACCGCCACCCTGGAGGGCACCCTGCGCGCGCTCGACCCGGGCGTGCGGGCCCTGCTCCAGCGCTCGCTGCGCCGGGTGAGCGAGGGCGTGGCCGCCGCCCACGGCGCGGAGGTCGAGGTGGAGCTGCTCTCCGGCACGCCGCCCGTGATCAACACGCCCGGAATGGCGGCCCTGGCTCGCGCGGCCGCAGAGCGTGTGCGATCTGAGTATTCGGAGGGTCAGGTGCAGGTGGTCCCGCTGCGCGGCGTGAACCTGGGGGGCGAGGACTTCGGCTGGTACCTGGAGCGCGTGCCCGGGGCCTTCGTGCGCTTCGGCGCCGGGCGCGCGGGCGAGGACATGGCCCCGGCCCACTCCGGCCGCTTCGACGTGGACGAGGGCTGCCTGGCCGTGGGCGCGGCGTGGCTGGCGGCGGCGGCGCGGGAGGCGGGGGGGCGCCCGGACCCGCGCGCGCTCAGGCCGAGCAGCCATGGGTCATGAGGGGAGGGGGGCGGGTCGCCACCAGGTCGCCCAGCCCCGGTTGCGGACGCGGGCGCCTCTGGGGATCTGGTGCGCGATCATCGCCGCGCCCAGGATGTCCGCGGCGGCCAGGAGCGCGTTGCCGATCGCCGCTGCGAGCAGCGTCCAGCTCTGGATCCCGGCGATCACCAGCGCCGTCGGCAGGACCGTCAGCGCGAGGGTGGGCGCGGCCAGGATGAGCATGAAGCGCTCGCGCGAGAGCTCGATGTCCCTGTACACATAGGGCGCCATCGCCCGAGGCATGAAGCCGACGATGGTGGAGGGCGAGAGCGGGTCGGGGTAGGCGAGGCCGTGGGCCGCCTCGTGCGCGACGAGCAGCGCGAGCAGGAGCGCCACCTGCACGAGGCTGCTCTCCGGGATATCGGAGCTGCCGGGTGGGATGAAGGCGTACCCGAGCTGGACGAGCACACTCGCCAGGAGGGCCGCGGGCACCATGCCCAGGACCTGCGCGGCGACCGGGTTGGGCTCGCGCAGGGGCCTCCAGGCAGGGTCGAGCTCAGGCTGGAAGGCGTCGCTGCACGGGGGCGGTCCGAGGTGGAAGCGCATCTGGATCTCTATCGCGCCGCGGCTACCCGATCCTACCCGTGTCGTCTCGACAGATCACGGCCTGAGCCTCCGTGCCAGCGCTCGCCCCAGCCCCAGCAGCCCCCCCAGCGAGCAGGGGAGCCAGCCCCAGAGCGGCGAGCCGGCCAGGAACAGCGCGGTCCACCCCTCGGAGAAGGAGGGGCCGAAGGGGCCGAGGAGCGGGTCGGGGTTGTAGGTGCTGCCGATGAGCAGGACCCCGAGAAGGGTGCTCACGCTGAGCCCCAGGGCCAGCGCGGGCTGCCAGCCGCGGCCCTCGCCCGCCAGGCGCGCCGCCAGCAGCCGCGCCAGCCCGAGCTGGAAGAGGAAGCCCAGGAGGCCCGCGGTGCGCAGCGCGCCGGGGGAGGCCTCGACGCACACGATCTCCGGCGGATCACCAGGATCCCAGGCGAGGTCCTCGCAGGTCGGGCCCGGTGGGGAGTCCAGGATCGCCGCAACACAGACCCCCAACGTGAGCAGGCTGAGCGCCGCGAGCCCGAGGCTCCAGCCGCGCAGCAGCGCGGGCCGCCCCCGCAGGCTCTCGCCCCCGCCCCCGAGGACCAGCCAGCTCAGCCCCAGCGCCACGGACAGGACCCCGATCGCGGCCAGGTACAGGCTCATGCCTCCCATCCCGCGCTACTTTTCATTCGCCAGCCCGTCGTTCATGTACTGGATGAAGCGGTCCGTCATCGGCTTGGAGTATCCGTCGTTCGGGGTGAAATTGTCCACGCCCGCCGCCCCGCCCAGCTGGCTGGCCTTGCCGCTGTTCCGTCGCGAGTAGGCCTCGGCGAACCTGTCCACCTCTCCGCGGATCGTGTCCTCCGCCCCGCCGTTCAGCTTGTTCTGGTCCGTGAGCCCGAGGCCGCGGTTCTTGGCGAACTGGCTGTAGCGCTTCGTATAGGTGTTGGTGGCCTAGGGGTCCAGGTAGTAGGACTTGAGGTTCTCGGTCGCGGTCTTGTTCTTGTCCCACCCGTAGCCCAGGTTCACCCCGTCCAGATCGGCGTGCAGGTCGGCTGTGCCCGACATGTCGTCGAAGGACTTCTGCGCGGTCTTGTTGCCGCCGGACTCCTTGTAGTTGACGATGGCGGAGCCGACGTCTCCGCTCCAGGTCGCCCCGTCCTTGTTGTCGATGCCGTAAGCGCCGACGCCGAGGCCTTCGTTCGGGTAGCGCACGGCGTCGATGCCGGTGAACAGGTGCCCCGGGTCGAGGAGCTCGCCGTTGGGCAGCCGCACCTTGCGGCCGTTGGTCGTCGGGTTGCCCTTGTCGTCCGTCTCGAAGAGCCGGGCCAGCTCCGGGTACTTCTTGGGGTCGAAGCTCGGGCTCGCCGGGGCGTCCGGGATCATGCTCTCCCAGAGACCGCCCTCGTAGCCGTAGAGCTGGCGCATCCCGCTGGTGAATTCTCCGCCGAGGTCTGGGGAGCTGACGTTGCGCTCCCACCAGGACATGTTCGCCGTGCGCTCTGTGCGGAAGCGGGTCTCCATGTCGCCCATCAACCTCAGGTACTCCTCCATGGTGAGCTCATCGGGCGGCTTCTGGGGCGGGCTCTGCGTGGGCCCCCCGCCTCCCCCTCCGCCTCCCCCTCCGCCTCCCCCTCCGCCTCCATCCACGCTGCAGACGCCACCCCCGCCCAGGAGGAGCTCCTGCGTCGCGGCGTTCCCCATCCCTCCCGCGGAGGACATCATCGGGCCGGGCTGACAGAGGAGTGGTTCGGGCTCGGGCAGACAGAGCTCCGGTTGTTGCTGACGGGCGCGAGCCATAAGTCCTCCATGCCATGAAAGTCGATCCCGATGATAGTCGAGCCCTGGCTCCCTGGCAACGGCTGGCCAGCCGGACCTCGATCGTGATGGCGGGCCATGATCTCGGGCGGCTGGGGGGATCCACGGGCCGGTCGAGACTCGAGGAGCGCATGCGCCCGAGTCGAGCCCTCGACGCGCCGCCGGCCTGCGCAGACGCCCTCGCCCTCCACGCCGCTGGCGCCACGGCGCCGAGATGTCCTGGGGGGGCCTTGTGCCCACGGGGAGGGGTGGGGTATGGTGGAGCTGCGGGTGAGGTGAATCCCCTACCCCGAGCGCTCTGTGAAAACCCAGGATCATTCGTGGAGGTAGGGGAAAGTTCGGGAGTCGGTGGGAGTGAAGGGTGAAGGCTGGGAAAGTGGATACTATAAGATCTAGTGGGTGTTGACGATCCAACAGTACGAATTCGATGGATCGGGGGGTAGGGGAATTCGGGTGAAATTGCGGGCCTGGAAAGCCAGGGCTGGAGGGCCGCAGTTGCAACACCCTGCGCGTTACGGAGCGCATTGAAACAGGCCTGCGAGTCGCCGTAGCCGTCCTGGTCGCTGTCGCGGTGTTGCAACACCCTGCGCGTTACGGAGCGCATTGAAACTAGAGGGGGATTGACACGCAGCCGGCCAGAAGTGCGGCCAGGTTGCAACACCCTGCGCGTTACGGAGCGCATTGAAACCGCGGCAGCCAGGGCCCGTCCCTGGCCAGGCCGTGTTGCAACACCCTGCGCGTTACGGAGCGCATTGAAACTGCAGCACCCGAGCCGTCAGGGAAACGAGGAAGGTAAAGTTGCAACACCCTGCGCGTTACGGAGCGCATTGAAACGGTGGCGATGTCGGAGAGAAGCAGCAAAAGGGACAGGAGTTGCAACACCCTGCGCGTTACGGAGCGCATTGAAACCAGGCCGCAAAAGCTGCTCCAGTTGGGCAGGCCGATGGTTGCAACACCCTGCGCGTTACGGAGCGCATTGAAACCGCTGTCTTTCCACCCACACTCCAGATGGAACTTAGCTGTTGCAACACCCTGCGCGTTACGGAGCGCATTGAAACGGAGACGAGCTCCCGGCGGAGGTTGCGGATGGTGAGGTTGATGCAACACCCTGCGCGTTACGGAGCGCATTGAAACCTGTTGCTGAAGGGAATCTTGGTTTGTTTGCCCTTTTCGTTGCAACACCCTGCGCGTTACGGAGCGCATTGAAACTCGTCCGCACCAGCTTATACACCTGGAGCAGCACGGCGGCCACGTTGCAACACCCTGCGCGTTACGGAGCGCATTGAAACCGCGGCGGCCGCCTGCTCCAGGCTGGCTCCACCCGGTTGCAACACCCTGCGCGTTACGGAGCGCATTGAAACGCTGGAGCGTGGCGGGCGGCGGCCCCCTGCGGGCGTTGCAACACCCTGCGCGTTACGGAGCGCATTGAAACCGCGCCCGAGACGACGGTGATGTTCGAGCCCACGGCGGGTTGCAACACCCTGCGCGTTACGGAGCGCATTGAAACCTTCCGCCTCCTGGGCTCGTCCTCGGACAGGAGGTGTTGCAACACCCTGCGCGTTACGGAGCGCATTGAAACTCGTCTCCTCGCTGAGGATGACGCCCGTCCGCTGCACGGTTGCAACACCCTGCGCGTTACGGAGCGCATTGAAACAGGCCGATGTCGGCCACGAGCACGTGCGTGTCGCGGCAGGGTTGCAACACCCTGCGCGTTACGGAGCGCATTGAAACCCGAGGTCCACGTCCGCCAGCCCTGGAAGCGGGCCCGTGTTGCAACACCCTGCGCGTTACGGAGCGCATTGAAACCTGGCGACTTGGTCGCAGAGGCTAGGGGCCTTGGTCAGAGGTTGCAACACCCTGCGCGTTACGGAGCGCATTGAAACGCGGAAGACGATGATGAAGTCGCCAGCGGTGGCAGCGGTTGCAACACCCTGCGCGTTACGGAGCGCATTGAAACACCCGGCAGCACGTAGTCGGCGTTCGTCGAGAAGGCGGTTGCAACACCCTGCGCGTTACGGAGCGCATTGAAACCCCGGGGTAGCATTCCAGGGCGATCAGGTGACCGGTTGCAACACCCTGCGCGTTACGGAGCGCATTGAAACCGGTCGGGCGTTCCAGTCACCACCGTGACCTGGCCTTGTTGCAACACCCTGCGCGTTACGGAGCGCATTGAAACGAGCATCGATCTGCTCCCACGTATCTTGATGTACTGTTGCAACACCCTGCGCGTTACGGAGCGCATTGATCGGATGAAGTGGCCCCCCGACCCCAGTCCCGCCACCCATCCGAGGTTCTCATGTGCAGCTCACGCTCCAGCCCTGACCCCAGCCCAGCTCCGCCCGCGGCGCCTGCTCCGCAGGACCCGGCACGACCGTCGCGCGTCGGACCTTCGGCCCGTCGCACGCCGGTCGCTGGAGGGGCGACGACGTCGGCAGCAACGACGTCATCGAGGATGTCCGCCGATCAAGCCGCGCGTCCCTCCCTGGCGCCGGAGCCCGCCGCAGGGCAGAAATGTGGGGAGGGTGAGCGACCTGGAAAGACGGAGTCGGTGTGGGTACAGCGCTCCAAGAAGGCCGGCCCTCTCCACAAAGGAGAGGATGACATGCTTCACATCGGGATGGACGTTCACAAGGAGAACACGGTCTGGCACGCGATCGACGGCGCGGGTTGCCAGCGGGGCAAGGGGGAGGTGCCGACGCGCGCGGCGGAGCTCGGGGCGCTCCTGGAGGCGTACCCGGAGCAGGCGAAGTTCTACTTCGAGGCGGGGACGGCCTCGGCCTGGCTGTACCGGCTGATCGCGGCGGCGGGGCACCTTCCGGTCGTGGTGGATCCGAACCGCAACCGCGCCATCGCCACGAGCTCGAAGAAGACGGACAAGCACGACGCGAGCACGCTGGCGACGCTGGGGCGGGCGAACCTCTACGAGCCGGTCTACGTGCGTACAGAGGAGACCGACGCGTCTCGACGCATGCTCACCGCGCGCAGCGCCCTGGTCTCGGCACGCAGCGACCTCATCCGGGTCGTCCGAGCCTTCTTCCGTGGGGAGGGACGTCCGCTCCAGCACGCAGCGACCGAAGATTTCCCCGAGGTCGTGCGCCAGAGCGAGCTGCTGACCTGGTCTCTCGCGCTCGTCGTCAAGCCCATGCTCAAGGCCCTGGATGCGCTCAACGCGGAGATCGCCGACTACGACGAACAGACGCACCAGCTCGCGGTCCAACACAAGGCGCTCATCGCCCGACTGACGGCCATCCCCGGGATCGGCGAGAACATCGCCGTCAGCTTCCTGCTCTACGTCGAGGACACCGCCCGTTTCGCCACGAAGAGCCAGCTCAGCGCCGCGCTGGGCCTGGTGCCCATGGTCCGGGAGTCGGCCGGCAAGCGCATGGAAGGCGGCATCACGAAGCGGGGAAAGAAGTCCATGCGCGCCCTCCTGGTGCAGGGCGCCTGGGCGCACCTGCGCAGCAAGCAGGACACCGCCATGAAGCGCTGGGCGGAGAACCTCATGAAGCGCGGAGGCAACAAGAAGAAGAAGCAGGCGGTCGTGGCCCTGGCCCGCAAGATGGCCGAGCTGATGTGGACGCTCTGGCTGCGTGGCACCGACTACCAGCCCTTCCCCAAGCAGAGCCGTCGCAACCCGGAGCCTGCGCCCAACTGAGACCGGTGGTGCGTCGGGCGCCCACCCACCCGTGCGCCCTCCACCCTTCACCCTTCTGGAGGTTCCTGACCAGCTGCGAGATCGCTAGCGGGTCGAGACGAGCAGCAAGACATCATCCGTGATCCCGAGTTGGGGGGTAAGCCCGGTGTTTCAAGGGCCCTCGAGGCCGACGCATTGATTGGGCTACTCCCCGACCCTGGACCCGAAGATGCGCCCGATGCCGGAGAGGCGTCCCAGAGCGCGGATAGATGGATGGACGGTCTCACGGATCTCTTGCTCCCTCGAACGGCTGCCTGAACTGCTGGATGACCCCCATGACCCCATTCTCCGTGTCCTGTCTGCGGCACCTGGTGGCGCAGCGGTGGATACCTTTCTGCCGGATCTCAGGCGCACCCACTGGGCAGCACAACTTGATGCCAGCGTCACCTTGACGACGAGGGGGCCGCTTCATAGATGAAACAAGAAGACGAATTCCGTGGTCTCGGGATCCACGATGTCGTTGCAACACCCTGCGCGTTACGGAGCGCATTGAAACGAGATGGGGCGACCCACCTCTAAAGCGACGACGTGGCGGTTGCAACACCCTGCGCGTTACGGAGCGCATTGAAACGGCCGATGAGGCAGATGATGAACATGAGCGGCAGGATGACCAGTTGCAACACCCTGCGCGTTACGGAGCGCATTGAAACCTGACCGGCCAGGTCTTCGTGAGATCAGCCACGACGTTGCAACACCCTGCGCGTTACGGAGCGCATTGAAACCCACCCGATCAACGATCTGCTGACGCCCCATCACCCCGAGTTGCAACACCCTGCGCGTTACGGAGCGCATTGAAACTCCGTCATCCCGAGCCCCTCAAGGGCTCGGTGGAATTCGTTGCAACACCCTGCGCGTTACGGAGCGCATTGAAACCAGGGGGCGCAGAAGGCCAGGGTGGGGTCGAGGAGGTGTTGCAACACCCTGCGCGTTACGGAGCGCATTGAAACTAGTCGTCGAGCCAGTCGGCGATGCAGTCCTCGGGCGCGTTGCAGCACCCTACGCGCCACGGGGCGCCTCGCAATCCATGAGTCCGCGATCTGGTGCGTCGGGTATAGAGGGTGTCGGTTTAATCGGTGTTCTCGACATCTTTCGGAGGCCGATGCAGACTCATGGAATGTCGGCGACCGCTTTAGCGCAGAGCACGCAGAGGGCGCAGGGAGCGCAGAGTCGGCGCGGGCAGAACTCGGGGAGCCATCACGGGCGGGGCGCGTTAGAATAACGCGCTTCGCTCGTGGTGGCGGGGAGATAGCGACAGCGGTCGGGCGTTGACGGGTCAATGAAGAATCGAACCCCCAGAATCGCCCGACTGTGAGCTATCGACCAGCAAGAAAGCGCCAAGGCGCGACCGGGGGTCGCGTCTTGGCGACGGGGCGGACGGATCGAACGCGCTTACAGGGCGGGGCTCGAGGTCATCCCGGTCTCCGGTGGAGTCGTCCGACGAGAGCTCAACGCCGTCCAGCGCGTCGAGCACGGTGTCAAGGGCACCCCCTCGTCGTGCCGCTCCTCGGTCTGCCTCCTGCGTTCGCCCACCAGACAGCGAAGCCCCCTCCCTCCCCTCCCGAGCGCGGCGACGAGGCCCCACCCCGCCCCGACCCCTCTCGCGTCGACTCCGCGCTCTCCGCGCCCTCCGCGGTAAAACCTCCGAAAAAATCTAACATCTCCCCAATCCCCACCCCCGCGCACCCCCTCTCCCCTCCTCACCCCCCGAACCGCGCCACATACACCGCCCCCGGATCCATCCCCCCCGGGCCATCCGACAGCGGTGCGCCCACCAGCAGCGCCGGCCGCCCGTCCACCTCTCCGCCCCAGAGCGTCGCCCCCAGCTCGCCGCCGGGCAGGGCCGTCTCGCCCCCGATCAGCGCCCAGGGCTGGCTGCCCAGCCCGCCCACGCCGTCCCCGTCCTCGTCCACGAAGCGCCACACCCCCACCCCGCCCGCCAGCGCCACCCCGCCCAGGTCGGCCAGCGGCGCGCTCACCGCCAGGGCCGCGCCGTCCGGGTCCAGCGGGTCCTCGATCAGCGCCACCTGCGCCCCGAAGAGCCCCCCCGCCAGCGTGCCCACCACCCCGTGGTCGTCCAGCAGCCCGTCCCGCGGGAGCATCGCCTCGTAGCCCAGGGTCTCGGCGTCCGGCAGCTCCCCGTCGCTCATCGACTCCGCCGGCAGCGTGAGCAGGTACCCGCCCGGCACCAGCCAGGCCGCCCCCAGCTCCGAGGTCCCCCGCTGATAATCCGTGGATCCCACCGCCAGGTCGGGCACCCCGTCGCCGTCCATGTCGCGCCCGCCGTCCAGGCTGGCCCCCACCCCGGCCTGCTCGAAGTCCAGCGCCAGCGTCGTCACCTCCGCCTCCGCCCGGCAGCCGGCTCCGCCCCAGCCCCAGAGCAGGCGGAGCACGCCCTGGTTCGCGTAGTCCTCGCTCAGCGCCTCCCCCGGCGCGCTCACCACCAGCTCGTCGCAGCCGTCCCCGTCCAGGTCCCCCGGGCTGGCCAGCGCCGTGCCCAGCGCGTCGAAGCTGTCCTGTCCCCGCCACAGCTCGGCGTCGCAGATCACCGTGGTCCCCGCGTCGTCCGCCGCGCGCCCCCGGATCAGCGCGAAGCCCCCCGCGTCCGAGGCCCCGTCCTCGGAGCTCCAGCCGTAGCTGCCCACCACCAGGTCCCCGTAGCCGTCCCCGTCGTGGTCGAGCCCGCCCAGCAGCGCGTAGACGAAGCCGTCCTCCAGCGGGCCGTACCAGGCGAAGGCCGGGGTGCTGGCGAGCCCGCCCGGCCCGCCCCGGTAGATGAAGAGCGCGCCGCCCTGGCTCACCAGCCCCGGGCAGGCGTCCGGGTTCACCACGTCCGCGCCGAAGCGGGAGGGGCGCCCGTCCTTGCGCGCCAGCACCCCCAGGTCCTCCCAGCCGTCCCAGTCGATGTCCCCCACCGCCCGCACCTGCCAGCCGAACAGGTCGGAGCCCGAGTGCGTCGCGTGTCCACCCAGGGTTGTGGTCGGCGTCTCGGCGAAGCCGTCCCCCGCGCCCGCGAAGACCTCCACCGTCCCCGCGTTGGCGCCGGTGCCCTCCACCCCCACGCCGGGGCCCCCCACCAGCAGATCCGCTACCCCGTCGCCGTCCACGTCCAGCAGGGCGAGGCCCTGGCCGAAACTGTGGCCCGCCGCCTCGCCCGGCAGGGCCAGCCGGTCGCCCAGCCCGCTGCCCGCCGAGAGGTACCAGGGCGCCCCGACCTCCACCCCGTAGGCGTCGTCGTAGCCCGCCAGCGCCAGCACCTCCGGCGCGCCGTCCCCGTCCTGGTCGGGCACCCCCACCACCGCCTGGCCCAGCCGCAGGCCCGTGGACTCCCCGCTCAGGCTCCAGGTCGGCGCGTCGTCGGTCGCGTCGTAGGCCCAGCCCCCCGCGAGCGCCTCCGCCACGCTCTCGCCGCTGTAGATCCGCACCTGCCCCGCGTCCTCCTCGGCCCGCCAGGCGCTCACCGTCAGCTCGGCCAGCCCGTCCCCGTCCAGGTCCGCCAGGCCCAGATCCGTGCCCAGGTAGCTGGTCGCCGTGAGCCCGCGCGCCGTCCAGTCCGCGCTGGCCGCGAAGATCACCTCGGCCGGATCGTGGCGCTCCAGGCTGCCCCCCAGGAACAGGTGGACGGCGCCCCCGTTGGACGCCTCCGTGTCGTCCCGCCAGGCCCCCACCGCCAGATCGGCGTCCCCGTCCCCGTCCACGTCGCCCAGGCTCAGGCGGCGGCCCAGCTCGGCGTCCTCGTCGTCCTCCCCGGCGAAGATCGCGGCGGGCGAGCGCTCCAGCACCAGCCCGTCCTCGGTGGTGCCGAGGTAGAGCGCGACCACGCCGTCCGTGCCCTCGCCGTCCGCCCCCACCTCCGGCGTGCCGCTCGCCAGATCGCAGAGCCCGTCGCCGTCGAAGTCCCCCGCGGCCAGCGTCAGCCCCAGGTTCATCCCGGCCACGTCGGAGAACTCCCCGTCCTCCCCCGGGAGCTGCCCGTAGAGCGCGATGTCCGCCAGATCCGCGTAGCCCTCCGCGCTCCCGCGCCAGACCAGGATGGCGCCCTGTCCGTCAGCGGGCGAGGCCACGTCCAGGTTCTCCGCGCTCTGGGCGCCGCTCGAGAGCTCCAGCCAGCCGTCCCCGTCGTGATCGCAGAGCGCCACGCTGCTGCCCAGCCGATCGTAGGCGTTCTCCCCGTAGAGCGAGCGGTCCGGCTCGTCGGAGAACAGCCCGTCCCCCAGGCCCGCGTAGACGTGGACGGCCCCGTTGTTGATCTCCACCCGGTCCGCGCGGTCGGCGCCGATGACCAGATCCGTGATCCCGTCGCCGTCGATGTCGCCGCTGGCCAGCCCGCGCCCCAGGGTCTGCTCCGCGCTGTCCCCGGCGAAGACCTGGCTCGGATCCTCGGCGGGGCCCTCGAGCGAGCCCTCCCAGATCATCACGGCCCCGCCATACCAGGCCTCCACGCTCGGCTCCACGTAGGCCAGCGCCAGCTCGTGGTCCCCGTCCCCGTCCAGATCGCCCAGGTCGCGCGCCAGCCCGCCCACCGAGCGCTCGCCGTCCCGCGGGGCGTCGGGGCCGTAGGGGGCGAGCACGGTGACGGGCAGGTCCAGGCTCTGGCCCGTGTAGCGGTCGCTCACCCGGATCACGCCAGAGCCGGCCTCCTCCCCCCAGAAGGCGTCGCCGTCCACCGTGAGCGCGCCCTCCTCCACGCTCAGCGTCAGCGCGCCGGAGCCGGCCGTGGGCGTGGGGACGAAGGGGCTGCCCACGGGCACGAAGACCACGCCGGAGCCTTGGACGGAGAACGCGGCCTCCGCATTCACCGAGATCGGCACCAGCACCACCTGCCCGGTCTCCTCGTCGGTGAAGGCGACCCGGTCCTCGCCCTCCGCCGCGCCCGCGGTGTAGGCGCAGCCCTCGCCCAGGCTCGCGCCCGAGGCGTCGGTCTCCAGCGCGCAGGCCCGCTCGCCCGAGCCCCCCTCGACCTCGAAGGAGAGCCCCACGCCCGGCTGAAGCGAGGCCGAGGCGGGGCTCACGCTCATAGGCTCCACCACGCGGATCGTGGCCGTGGCCTCGCCCTCGCAGCCCGCGTCGGTGAGCGTGACCGTGTCCTCCACCCCGGTCAGCGCGCCGGCCAGGTAGGCCCCGCTCTCCGCGTTCAGCGAGGCGCCCGATCCGTCCACGCTCAGGGTGAACGTGTACGCGCCGGTGCCGCCGCTGCCCTGGAGCTGCACGAGGTCGTGGGCCAGGGCGGCGCCCTCGGCGGGCGTGAGCGCCAGGGCGGGCTCGCAGGCGCCGGGCTCCGCGGGCGCGCCGGTCTCAGGAGATGATTGTGTCGAATCGTGCTTCTCCTCGACACAACTCAGGCACAGCGCGAGCATCGCCGCCCCCGCGTTGACACGCGGGCCGCCAGGCCGTATTTCGTTCGGATGCTCCACGCTCATCGGCTCCCGCTGCTCCTGGTCGGCTGCTCCGGCCAGAGGATATCCGACCGCGTGGAGGTCACGTCGCTCGATCCGCTGGACGCGCATGTCGAGAGCCTGTACGGCGGCGCGATGACCGGGGCCGCGACCCTTCGAGATCAGTCGATCGTGGGCGGCTTCGACGGCGCGCTGGGCCTGCTGGACCCGCTGGAGTCGGAGCCGGACACGCTGCGCGCGGTGGGGCCCGCGCTGCTGGACGCCGTAGAGCTCAGCGTCGGCGGCGCCCTGCTGGCTACCGACGAGGGGCTGCTGCTCTACGAGGACTACCTGAGCGACTCCCCGCTGTCCGAGGCCCTGGGCGGGCTCGCACTCGACCTGGCGGTCCGCGACGACGCCCTGTGGATCCGGGCGGAGGACGGGCTCTACCGCTGGCGGGACGGGGCGCTGGACCGCGTGGCCTGGGAGGGGCGCGCGCTGAGCGGACCCATGGCCCTGGGGGCCAGCGTCGAGGGGCGACCCGTGATCTGGGCCAGCGCGGACGAGGGCGCGGTGGCCCTGGACGTGGACAGCCTGGAGCCGCTGGCCTGGCGCGATCACGGCGAGGTCAGCGGGGTGGCGGTGGACGAGGGCGGCCTCGCCTGGCTGGTCGTGGACGGCGCGCTGCTGGCGCTGGGCGAGGAGGGCTGGACCGAGTGGACCCTGCCCGAGCCGCTCACCGGAGCCTGGGCGAACCCCGAGGTTCCCGGCGTCTGGCTCGGCGTGGAGGGCGGGCTTGTCTTCCTCGAGGACGGCGCCTTCTCTCGCGTGGACGGGCTGCCCGAGGGCCTGGAGGCGGCCTGCCTGAGCGTGGACGGGCTCGGGCGGGCGCTGCTGGGCGGCGAGGCGGGGCTGGCCCGGCTGAGCGCGCGGCGGGTGGTGGCGGTGGTCGGGCTCATCGATGGAGAGACCCTGGACGGGGAGCTGGAGCTGACCCTGCTGCCCACGGATCCCGACGCGGTGACGGCGCTCTCGCTCACGGTGGATGGTGAGGCGCTGACCCTGGAGGACGGCGTGGCCCTGCTGGACCCGCTGGCGCATGCGGGCAGCGAGGCCCCGGAGCTGGCGGTGAGCGCGAGCTGGTCGGACGGCGAGACCTGGAGCGGCGCGCTCTCCTTCACCGTGGGCGCCCCGAGCGGCGTCACCTGGACCGAGCACATCGAGCCGCTCTACCAGGAGAGCTGCGCGCGCTGCCACGGGGGCTCGACGGAGACCGTGCTGGACGGGCGCGAGACCTGGGTGGAGCGCTACGAGGACATCCTGGACGAGGTCGAGAGCGAGCGGATGCCGCTCGGCGGTCCGCCGCTGATCAGCGCGCAGATCGCCCTGCTGCGCACCTGGGCCGAGGAGGGGTTCGCGGAATGATCGCCATCCTCCCTGTCCTGCTCGCGCTCCTGGGCGCCGCCCGCGCCGAGGACGATCCCACCTGCCCCGTCGCCGAGGAGCGCCTGAGCGGCGCCGCCTGGCTGCGCGCGCTGAGCCTGGACCTGCGCGGCGTCATCCCCAGCCCCGAGGAGTACGCGGCGCTCGACGAGGACGGCGAGGTCCCCGCCGAGCTCATCGAGGCCTGGATGGACACGGAGGACTTCAGCGCCCAGGTCGTCCGCCACCACCGCAGCCTGCTCTGGCCGAACATCAGCGACATCCGCCTGATGAGCAACCGCCAGCGCCTGATCACGGACGGCGACATCTACTACCGCTACCTCGTCGCGCCCAGCTACCGCGGCGGCCCGGTCTCCTGCGGGGACTTCGAGGCCCAGTGGGACGCCGACGGCGAGCTCATCCTCAGCGTGGACGCCGACGGCTACACCCAGGAGGGCTGGGTGTGGGTGGAGCCCTACTGGGACCCGGAGAACCCCATCAAGGTCTGCGCGTTCGAGGCCCAGGAGGACGCGGTCTCTCCCTGGGGGACCCGCTGCGACACCTATGACGGGCGCTACGACCCCTACTGTGGGTGCGGGCCGAACCTGGCCTGGTGCGACACCGCTGATCTGGGGCACAACGGCGACGTGGAGAACCCGCCGGTCGCCAGCGCCATCGCCGGGGACGTGGAGCACCGCGTCGCCTGGATCATCGACGAGGATCTCAGCTACCTCGAGCTGCTCACCGGCTCGACCATCTTCGTCAACGGCCCTCTGGTCCACTTCTACAAGTACCAGACGGAGCTGCCTGCCCACATCCGCTTCAACGAGGTCCCGGTGGACCCGGACCTGCTCCCCGATCTGGCGTTCACCGACGAGGACACCTGGGTCCCGGTGGAGCTGGGGCCCGAGCAGGCGGGGATCCTCACCTCCACCCTGTACCTGATGAAGTTCCAGACGCGGCGGGCGCGGGCCAACCGCTTCTTCAACGCCTTCCTCTGCCAGCCCTTCCAGCCCCCGGACGGCGGCATCGAGGGCCTGGACGACGCGGAGGCCACGCTGGACCTGACCGAGCGCCCCGGCTGTCAGTACTGCCACGCCATCCTGGAGCCCGCGGGCGCGCACTGGGCGCGCTGGGGCGAGTACGGGGCGGGCTGGCTGGACCCCGAGGAATTCCCGGAGTTCTCCGAGGCGTGCGCCTGGTGCGCCGAGAGCGGGGGCGACTGCTCGGAGAGCTGCGAGACCTACTACCTGCTGGACCCGCTCAGCTCTGAAGAAGACCCATACATCGGAATGTTGAAGAGCTATGAATTTCTCGAGGATCGACACATCGTCAACGCCGAGGAGGGTCCGGACCTCCTGGTGGCGCAGACGGTGGTGGACGGCCGCCTGCCCCGCTGCGTGGCCCAGCGCACCGCGGAGTGGCTGCTGGGCCGCGACGTCGAGGACTACGAGTCGGAGTGGATCGACGAGCTCGCCGGGACCTTCACCGCCTCCGACTACCGCTACCGCGCCCTGGTCCGCGCCATCGTCACCAGCGACAACTACCGGAGCGTGCGATGATCGCCCCCGCCCTGTGGCTGCTGCTCTCCTGCGGGGGCGAGCCGGTCGAGGTCCGCACGACGGAGGCCGAGCTCCAGAGCGACGCGCCCCCCGGGCGCTCCTGGCGGCGCATGAACATCGACCAGCTCCGCGCCTCCCTGCTCGTGGTCACCGGCGGCATCGGCTGGACCGAGCAACAGGACGGTGAGGCGGTGGAGCTCTTCGAGGCCCTGGACGCCACCCTGGGCAAGCCGGACTACATCAGCGCTTCCGAGGAGGATCTCGCGCCGGGGCTGCTCTTCCAGAAGTTCCTGGACGACGCCGCCCAGAGCGTCTGCGCCGAGCTCGTGGACGTCGAGCCCACCCGCGCCGGGGCCGAGCGCACCCTGCTGGTCCACGTCACGCTGGAGGACACGCCGGGCAGCGCGCCGGACGCGGTGAGCCAGAACCTCGCCGCCGCCCTGCTGCGCTTCCACGGCCGACCGCTCTCCCCGGGCGACCCGGGCCTGGAGCCCTGGGAGGATCTGGTCGCGCTGGTCTACGCCCGCACGGGCGACATGGGGCTGGCCTGGCGGGCCACCTGCGTCGCGCTCATCACCCACCCCGACTTCTACACGTACTGAGGCGCCCCATGCCCAGGACCCTCCTGCCTCGGACGTCGTCGCGACGGGACCTGCTGCGCGGGGCCGCGGGCCTCGGCGCGCTGGCCGCCTTCGGGGCGCCCCTGCTGCGCCGCCCCGCCCGGGGGAGCCCCGGCCTCCAGGACCGCTACTACATCTTCTGCTACTTCATGGGCGGGTGGGACCTGCTGCTGAGCCTCGATCCGCGCGACCCCGCCACCTTCCGCGAGGATCTGAAGAAGACCACCCGCATCCAGCCGGGCTTGGAGTACCTGGACAGCGCCTACCAGGAGCTGGTCACCACCTCCGTGGACGGCATGGTCTTCGGCCCCTGCATCGGCCGCCTGGCCGACCACGCCGACAAGCTCTGCGTGGTCCGCGGGATGAGCATGGAGACGCTCACCCACGAGGTCGGGCGACGGCGCTTCCTCACCGGGCGGGCGCCGGCCGGGCTCCAGGCCCAGGGCAGCTCGCTCCCCACCATCCTGGCCACCGAGCTCGGGCAGAGCCAGGCGCTCCCACAGCTCTCCGTGCTGGTCGAGAGCTACAACGACGGCTTCCCCAGCTACGCCAGCGCCATCCGGGTCAGCTCGGTGGACGACCTGGTGCGCGCGCTCCAGCCGAACCCCGTCAGCCTGGAGGAGGAGGCTCAGGCGGCGGTGGACGCGCTGATGCGCCAGGCCGCCGACTGCGCGGGGACCCAGCGCTCGGACGTCTGGCGGGAGGCGATGGAGTACCGGGAGGCGTCCAAGGCCCTGGTCACGCTCGGGCTGGACAGCGCCTTCGACTTCGCGGCGGACACCGCCGAGATGGAGGAGGTTCGCGACCGCTACGGCATCGACCCCGAGGACCTGTCCAGCCCCGAGGCTCAGGCGGCGACCGCCGTGCGCGCGATCACCAGCGGGATCTCGCGCTGCGTCAGCATCCGGGCGGGGGAGAACCTGGACACCCACGGACCGGAGTGGGCCACGGCGCACGGGCCGCGCCTGGAGAGCGGCTTCGACGTGGTGGCCGCCATGATCGAGGAGCTGGCCGAGACCGAGTACCAGGACAGCGGCGAGAGCTGGCTGGACCGCACCACCATCATCGGCTTCTCCGAGTTCGGGCGCTCCCCCCTGCTGAACTCGAGCGGCGGGCGCGACCACTACCTGCACAACGCCTGCTTCCTTGCGGGCGGCGGGGTCCGGGGCGGGCGGGTGATCGGGGAGAGCTCGGACACGGGCATGGCGCCGACGACCACGGACCTCAGCACGGGCGAGCCCTCGGACGACGGGGAGGTGGTCAAGCCCGAGCACATCTACCGCGCCGTCCTGGTCAGCGCGGGCATCGAGGAGGATCTGGGCGAGTACGAGGTGGAGCCGCTCACGGCCATCTACGGCTGATCAGCCCCCCTGGTTGCTCTCGCCGGGGCTGCCGCCGGCCACGTAAGCCCAGCCGGCCTCCTCGTCCCCGTCCACCACCCGGGCGGCGGCGACGTCCGCGCGCTGGGCGCCGAAGATCACCCAGTCCGCCCGCCGACCGTCGGGGGTGTACAGCATGACCTCGTCGCCTTCGGCGCTGAGCTTGAAGCCCAGGTGCTCCGCGCCGAGCTCGGGGGCATCGTCCGCGCAGAGCAGCAGGAAGCCGCCCGCGGGCACCACCAGCGCCTCGGGGATCACGCTGAGCGCGGGCTGATCGGGGTCGTCGCTCAGGCTCCACCCCAGCAGGTCCACGTCCTCGGCGCCGGGGTTGTAGAGCTCGATCCAGTCCGGCCAGCTCGCGCCGTCCGGTGACCAGCTCGCCGTGTTGTCCGCCATGAGCTCGTTGATCGCGAGGTCGGCGGGCATGTTGGTGTCCCAGCTCGCGCCGCTCTCCGCGGCGCCGGTCTCCGGCGCCCCGGTGTCGGCGGTCTCGGGCGCGCCCGTGTCGTCCGCGCCCTGTCCGCTGTCTTCGGGGTCCGCGCAGGCGATCAGGGCCAGCAGGAGGGGCGTCATCGGGGTGGGCTCCGGCGCTTGCGAGGGGGGCTAGGCTCTGCTTTGATACCACCATGCGCGGGCCAGGATCACGCTATCTGCTGCTCCTTTGGGGGCTGGGCTGCGCGGGCGGCGCCAAGGACGGCCTGCCCGAGCGCCCCGACGGCTTCGTGCCTGACCCGGAGACCGGCGCGCCGGAGGAGGAGACCGGCGAGACGGCGGAGGCCCCCGCGCCCGCGGACGCGCCCGAGGACGACGCCCCCGAGCTGATCCCCGGCGACGACGCCTCCGAGGAGCTGGACGAGGTGCCCGCGCTGTGGAGCCACGCGCGCGGGCTCTACGACGCCCCCTTCGCGCTCACCCTGCGCTCGCCCGTGGACGCGGGCGAGATCCTCTACACGCTGGACGGCTCCGACCCGGCGGGGGTGGACGGCCTGCTCTACACCGAGCCCCTCTCCATCGCGTCCACGACCGTCGTGCGCGTGGCGGTCCTGGATGGCTACGAGGTGCTGGTCCCCACCGAGACCCGCACCTTCCTCTTCCCCGCGGACATCCCCGCCCAGGAGGCCCCGCCGGGCTGGCCCGAGGACTGGTGGGAGGACGAGGAGGGCGGCCCGTACACGGCGGACTACGCGATGGACGCGGAGATCACCGGGGGCGAGGCCTGGGCTCTGCACGAGGCCGAGGTCTGGGAGAGCCTTCTTGTCGTCTCGCTGACCGTGCCGCCGGAGGATCTGTTCGGCCCGAGCGGGATCCACGAGCACCCGCTGGAGCGCGGGGTGGACTGGGAGCGTGCGGGCTCCGTGGAGCTCTTCGGCGAGGGCCTGGACGACGTGGGCGTGGGCTGCGGCGTGCGGATCCACGGGGGCGCGGGGCGGCGCCCGGACCGCAGCCCGAAGAAGAGCTTTCGGGTGCTCTTCAAGTCGGAGTACGGCCCCGGCGAGCTGGAGCACCCGGTCTTCGAGGAGGGCGAGGTCCAGGACTTCGACACCCTGGTCCTGCGGGCCGGCTACAACCGGGCCTGGGTCAACTGGCAGGACACCCAGCGCGAGCGCGCCGACTACGCCCGCGAGCGCCTCGTCACCACCCTGGCCCGGGACATGGGCGCGACCGCCCCCCGCGTGCGCCCGGCCCACCTCTTCCTGGACGGGATCTACTGGGGGATCTACCAGATCGAGGAGCGACCGGACGCCAGCTTCCTCGCCGAGACCCTGGGTGGGGAGGAGGAGGCGTGGGACGCGCTGAACTCGGGTGAGGTCGTCGACGGCGACAGCGCCGCCTGGGAGGCGCTGCAAGCGCTGGTGGAGGCGGACCTGTCGGATCCGGCCGCCTACACCGCGGTCGGGGAGCTCCTCGATCTGGAGGGCTTCGCCGACTACATGATCCTGAACCTGGGCCTGGGCAACACCGACTGGCCCGCCAAGAACTGGTGGGCGGGCCGGCGGCGGGCCGACGGGGAGCGCTGGCGCTTCTTCATCTGGGACGCCGAGCTCACGATGGTCTACCTGGACGACGACGTGCTGTCCGTGAGCGACGAGGGCACGCCGGGCGAGATCTTCCAGGCCCTGCGCGCCAACGAGGAGTTCCGGGTCCTGTTCGGGGATCGCGCGCACCTCTGGCTCCAGAACGACGGCGCGCTGAGTCCCGACGCGCTCGCCGAGCGCTGGGCGGAGCTGAGCGCGCCGCTGGACCCGGGTGTGCTCGCCGAGTCCGCGCGCTGGGGCGACCACTGGCGGGACGCGCGGGGCGAGGACACCGAGCGCTACACCTACGAGGAGCACTGGCTCGCCGAGATCGCTCGGGTAGACACCGAGTATCTGCCCTTCCGGGGGGCGATCTTCCTCGACCAGCTCCGGGCGGGCGGGCTCTACCCGGAGGTGGAGGCGCCCGCGCTCACGCCCTTCGGCGGGACGGTGGGGGCGGCAGACGAGATCACGCTCACGGCGCCGGAGGGAGAGATCTGGGCGCGGCTGGACGGGGGGGATCCGCGGGAGGAGGGCGGCGGGATCGCCCCGGAGGCGGCGCGGGTCGAGGGGCCGATCACGCTCTCCGTGAGCGCGAGCCTGCGGGCGCGCGCGATCACCGACGCGGGCTGGAGCGCGCTGGTGCAGGCGGATTTCCTCGTGGAGTGAGGCGCCGTGGGGCGTGCATGTTGAAAATTTTTCTATGCTGTGCTAAAATAAAACAGGGTGTTCATCTCTCCCGCCGCTGAGCACCCCACGAGGCTCCCGTGAATTCGACCCGCGCCCTGCTCTGGAGCGTCACGCTCCTGTGCGGCTGCACCGTCGAGAGCGACGTCGTGTGGCCGCTCTCCGGCTCCACCGAGCCGGACCACCCTTACGGCGCTACCTTCGGGCCGCGCACGCTGGGCGACGACGACGAGTACGACTTCCACCGCGGGCTGGACATCTCCGCGCCTTCGGGCACGGAGATCTATGCGGTGGCCGACGGGGTGGTGACCATCGCCGGCTCGTCCGAGCGCTACTCCAACCCGGTCATCCAGCTCCAGCACTGCCAGGACGGCGAGCCGGCCAGCTGCGCGGAGCCCTGGTACACCAACTACCTGCACGTCTCGGGCTGCTCGGTGACCGAGGGCGCGGCGGTGGCGAAGGGCGAGCTCATCGGCCTCACCGGGGCGAGCTCGGCGGGCTACGAGCACCTGCACCTGGAGGTGCGGCAGGGCGACAATGACCAGGCGGACGCCGTCCACCCGCTGGGCGTGCTGCCCTACGAAGACAGCGGCGCGCCCGACCTGACCCTGGACGAGGTCAGCCAGAGCGCGCTGGAGACGGCGGTGCAGGTCACGGTGAGCCTGCCCGGCGACGAGGTCGATCTGAACCGGGTCAGCGTGACGCTCACCGACGGGACCGGCGAGATCGACGCGCGCACCTATGACATGAACGCCTGGAACGCGGCGTACACGGACGACGAGGACCCGGACCTCTACCTGACGGACCCCGACTTCAACGACATCCTCGTGGAGCCCGCCGAGTACGACGAGGACAGCGAGACCTACGCCGTCCGCTTCACCTTCGAGGCCCTCGCCGTCCCCGCGGCGGGCAGCGCGCTCACCGTGGCGGCGAGCGCGGCTGACGTCCTGGGGAACGAGGTGAGCGTCGAGGCGAGAGCGGAGGAGTAGGGCCGCGTCCGCTCACTTCTGGGGGACGAGGATCTTGCCGCAGATCTGACCGGCCTTGACGTTGGTGCGGATGGACATGGTGTTCTCCAGGTTCGTTGGGGTTGGTGTCGGGTTCGTTCCCGACGCCTGGAGAGAGTGCAAGCGTCGTGCCAGCGGGCCACGCAGGGGAGGGGAGGGGAGGGCGGCTCGGCATATCCGGCGTTGAGTGAAGATCCTGGTGGTGGGGTAGTTGGTGTTGGAGCCGCCAGGACCCTGTCCCGAGACATGTCCCGCGGGCCTGGGACGGTCGGGGTGGGACGCAAGCGCGCTCCAAGCTCATCGCCGCAATTCAGCACCGCGGCGAGCCTTGAGCCTGGAGCGCCAGAGGATCAGGGCGCGGAGAGCGCGGCGCAGACCCGGATGTGGTCGTAGTCGCCGTAGAGGTTCAGCGTGGACAGGCCGACGCCGCCGGAGTGGAGCGAGTCGTCGGTCGCGCTCAGGGAGCTGAAGACCGCGCCGCTCTCGTCGGCGGCCTCGCAGTAGAGGTCGTCGCCGTAGGCCCAGAAGGTGAGGCTGGCAGGGTCGCCCGCGCTGATGTCCACGACGCCGTCGTGGTTCGCCCGGCCGAGCTGGTCGAAGGAGTTGTTGGTGGGGCACCCGGTGGTGCACTCGCTCTCGATGTCGTCCTCCTCGATGTCCATGAACTCCCCGATCTGCAGGAAGTGGCCGTCGTCGAAGCAGTCCCGCGGCGAGTTCTGCGCCAGGGCGCAGCGGTAGCCGTGGAAGCCCTCGCCCTGGTCCTCGTCCTCCTGCGCCCGCAGCAGTACGCCGCCGCGCCAGCGGCTGGTGGCGCCGCAGAGGATCTCGCCGTCGCCGTCGTGGTCGTAGTCGAAGGCGAAGGCGCCGCGCGAGGCGGAGACCTCGTCGTCCTCGCCGTCGAAGTAGGCGACCGAGGCGGAGGGGAGCAGGACGTTGCTGACGTCCACGCCCAGCGCGTTGGTGAGCTCGCAGGTGATGACGAGCTCATCGACCACCGAGCAGCTGCTGGTGCAGCCGTCCAGGCTGGCCGTCCAGGTGAGCGTGGTGGTGTCGTCGGCGTTGTAGGTCTCCGAGTCCGGCGCGACGTCGCAGCCCACCAGCGTCCAGTTGCGGGGGATGGTGTCGGTCAGCTCCACGTCGGAGGCGTTGACGGCGCCGCGGTTGTGCAGGGCCAGGATGACCTCGACGACGCCCGCTTCGGAGGCGCTGGCCAGCTTGCCCACGGAGACGGCCGCGTGCGAGCTCTGGTAGTCCCAGATGTTGTACTGGGTCTGGATGCCGTAGCTCGTGGCCCAGTCAACGTGGTCCTCCACGCCGTCGCCGTCCTCGTCGGTCTCGTTCTGCACGAACCAGGCCATGTCCTCGGGCATGACCGCGCCGTCGGTGCTGTACTCCATGCCCGTGACCATGGTGGTGCCGAGCTGGTTGCACCAGAAGGCGTCCTCGCCCAGGTAGCGCTCGAAGTAGCCGTTGTCGGTGGTCCAGGAGCCGTAATAGGTCGAGATCGAGCTGCCCGCGGGGACGCGGACCTCCTCGCCGGTCTCGCCCATGTCGCCCAGCGAGACCGCCTGGCTGGCCGGGTTGTACCACATCGACCAGCTGTTCAGGCAGACGTCGTATTCGCCCGAGTTGCTCAGCGTCAGCACGCCGGAGCTGGTGACGGCGGCGCTCAGGAGCCCGAGGCCCAGCGCCTCCGCCTCCGTGTAACAGTCCTCCGGGACGTACTCGCGGCACTCCTCGAAGCAGTCGAAGCCGCAGCCGATCTCGGTGCCCGCGGCGGAGAGATCGGCGAACACCACCACGTTGGACCAGCCGCCATCCTCGCCGAGGAGGGCCTGCTGGCCGCCCCGGCTGGCGCGCGCGGAGTTGCCGTCCCAGGACCAGGGATCGGTCAGCGTGGGCGAATTGACCAGCTCGCCATCGTCCGCGGACAGGTCGCTCTCGTAGAGCAGGCGACCCAGGCGGGGATCGCTGTCGTCACAGTCGAAGGAGGTCGAGACGCCGTCCCCGTCCTCGTCCCCGGTCAAGCCCAGGAACTCGGTCCCGTCGGCGCCGCGCAGGCTGCTCGACCCGAAGACGGTCTCGTCCCGGCCCTGATCCTCGGTGAAGTCGGAGTAGTCGGCGAGGGGGAGCCCCTCGAGGGTGCAGCCGGGGAGCAGGAGCGCCAGCAGCGTGGCGCGCGGGGTGTGTTTGAGTTTCATATTTCTCCTCCAGGGACAAGGTGGGCGTTGAACTGTGTGGGGTGGGTCGTTGTGCGGTCTTCCACTGTAAGAGAGCGAGCAGGCCGCTTCAAGCCCGGAGGGAAGCGCATTCTCACGGGGTGGTGCTGTCTGTTGAATGGGGGCGATGCGAAGGGCTGAAATTATATGAGCTCAAACTTTCACGCCTCTTTCACGCCTGTCTCCCCCCGGGCGCACCATGGACAAGCGAGTATGCAATACAGAACGATCGCCAGATCGGGGCAGAGATCCAGGCCGTGAATCTGCCAGTGTTCATGAACTGCGCAGGATTGGCTTGAACGCCACGCCGAGGTGCTGTAAACTAAGGAGCCCGCCGGTCTGACGGCGGGCTCCATCGGGCCGGTGAGGGGTTGTGCTCAGCCCTGACGGCGACGCCGGGCGACCAGGGCGCCGAGGGGCAGGAGGGCCCACCAGGCGGGGTTGCCGCTCGCGCTGCTGCAGTTGCAGCCGCCCTCCTTGTCGCCGCCGGTGTCCTCGCTCCCGTCATCGAGCTGCTGGCAGGTCACGGTCCAGCCGGGGGCGCCGGGGTAGATGGCGGGGTCGGTGTCGTCGCAGTCGCGCCCGTCGCTCACGGCGCCCGAGGGGGCGTCGCAGCTCTCGACGTAGTCGTTGGGGTCGCCGTAGGTGTCGCCGTCGGCGTCGGTGTACCAGGTGGTGCCGTTGGCGGCGTCCTCGTCGACGTCGCCGTCGCAGTCGTCGTCCGCCTCGTTGCAGTACTCCTCGGCGTCGGGGTGGACCCGGGAGAGGGTGTCGTCGCAGTCCCCCGTCTCCTCGATGTAGCCGTCGGGCTGCTCGCAGGCGGCCTTGGAGTCCGTTGAGCTCCCGTAGCCGTCCTCGTCCACGTCGGCGTACCAGGTGGTGCCGTCCACCGGGTTCTCGTCGATGGTGCCGTCGCAGTTGTCGTCCTCGTCGTCGCAGGTCTCGTCGGCGCCGGGGTTGCGGGTCGCGTCGTCGTCGTCGCAGTCGCGGGTGTTGTCGGCGTAGCCCGTGGGGTCGTCGCAGGCGACGGTGGTCCCGCTGTTCACGCCGTAGCCGTCGTCGTCCGCGTCCATGTACCAGGTGCTGCCGTAGGCCGGGTCGTCGTCCACCGAGCCGTTGCAGTCGTTGTCGAGGTCGTCGCAGATGTCGATGCCGTCGGGGTTGACGGTGGCGTCGCCGTCGTCGCAGTCGAGCCCGCCCTCGCTCGTCGGGCCGTAGCCGTCGCAGTCGGCGTCCGTGGCGTCCTCCGAGCTGATGCCCGCGTAGATCTGCTGGAAGAACTTCTCGTTGTCGCCGGAGAAGGTGCAGGTGTCGAAGAAGATGGCGCTGTCCGCCACCAGCAGCACGTTGCCGTCCAGCGCGACGAGGATCTGGTCGGACTCGCCGGTGAAGAGCGAGCTCGCCCCGGTCCCCAGCGTGAGCTCGGAGCTGCCGGCGTAGCTGAGCGAGTCCACGCACTCGTTCAGGGTGGACTCCTCCGCCTTGACGGCCTGAGCCCCGTCCCCGTCCGTGCCGCAGCCGGTGTCGTACTCCTCGGCGGAGAAGGTGGTGCCGATGCCCAGGTCATCGGTGAGGTTCATGAGCACGCCCAGCGAGCCCGCCTCACCGCCCGAGTCGCCCACGAGCACCAGCAGGCCGTCCCCGGCGAGGTACTCCTCGAGCACGGTCAGCGCCGTCGGGCTGAACAGGCGCGCGGGCTCCACCAGGAAGACCACGCGGTAGTCGGTGAGGCTGGAGGGGAAGGTCGAGGTGGCCGTGAACGTGCCGCCCGCGCCCTCGATGGTCGACTGCAGGGTGGCATAGTCGGTGCTGGTGTCGCCATTGTTGCCGTTGTACCAGAGCACCTCGGTCGAGGCCGAGGCGGTGGCGGGCAGGGCGAGCAGGCAGGCGGGCAGGAGCAGGCGCTTGAGAAGGGACATGGGAAGCTCCGAGGCTGGTCCACATGGTGCCAGGGCTCCCGCCAATGTCAAGAGTTTCCCGCGGGCTCCGTGCGTTCGTGTAGGCTCTGGCTGGGAGGAGCCCATGCTCGGCGCGCTGGTCCTGCTCGTGATGCTCGCCGTCGCCGACACCGGCAGAGCAGACAGTGGCGCTCCCGAAGACCCCGAGACCGGCGGCCCCGAGACCGGCGACAGCGGGGGCCCCTGCCCGGACAACGACGGCGACGGGAGCACCACCTGCCAGGGTGACTGCGAGGACGCCGACGCCGACGGGGTGGACACCTGCTCGGGGGACTGCGACGACCTGGACAGCGGCGCCGCCCCCGGCCTCGAGGAGCGCTGCGACGGCGACGACGACGACTGCGACGGGGACATCGACGAGTCCGGCGCCGTCGATGAGGCCCTCTGGTACGCCGACGACGACGGGGACGGCTACGGCGACCCGCTGGACAGCACGAAGGGCTGCTCGGCCCCCGACGGCTTCCTCGCCGACGGCTCGGACTGCGACGACGCGGACCCCGCCGTGAGCCCCGCCGCTGAGGAGACGCCTTATGACGGGCTCGACCAGGACTGCTCGGGCGCGGATCTGGTGGACGGGGACGGGGACGGCTACGAGGCGCCGGAGGTGGGCGGCGACGACTGCGACGACGGCGACGCCAGCGTCCACCCGGGGGCCGAAGATCCACCTGGGGATGGTGTAGACCAGGACTGCGCGGGCGGCTCGGACGACGACGGGGACGGCTACGCCAGCGCGGCGAGCGGCGGGGACGACTGCGATGACGCCGACCCGAGCGCCTACCCGCATGCCGAGGAGACGCCCTACGACGGGCTCGACCAGGACTGTGACGGCGAGGATCTCACGGACGTGGACCGCGACGGCCACGACGCGGAGGCCGTGGGCGGGACGGACTGCGACGACGAGGACCCCCGCGCCCACCCGGGGGCCGAGGAGGACCCCTACGACGGCGTGGACCAGAACTGCGATGGCGAGGACCTGACGGACGTGGATCGCGACGGCTACGACGCCGAGGAGGTGGGCGGCGAGGACTGCAACGACCGCGACGCCGCGACCTACCCGGGCGCCGAGGACGCGCGGGGAGACGGCCGCGACCAGGACTGCGACGGCTCCGACGGCGAGGCCTTCGACACGGGCGAGGGCGAGGGTGAGGGCGAAGGCGAGGGTGAAGGGGAGGGCGAGGAGAGCGGGCCGCCGGAGGAGAGCGCCCCCTCGGACAGCGCCGTCCCGGACACCGGACCCGGGAAGGAGGGCTGCGCCTGTACTTCAAGTGGGAGTGGAGCCTGGAGCGCGCTCGCCCTCGCCCTGCTCACTGCATGTAGCCGAGCTCGCGCAGCGCCTCGATGGCCGCGTCGTCGTCCGTGCTCCCGAAGTCCAGGTGCAGGTAGTCCGCCTCGCTCTCCTTGGGCACGATGAGGGTGCCCGAGCGGAAGCGCACCCGCCCGCCCGCCACCATGCGCAGGGCCGGCTGGAGCGGCATCTGCTCCTCGCCGTCCACCACCACCGCCCGCGCGTCCAGCCCCGGGCCCAGCACGTAGATCGTCCCGTCGGGGTCGGGTCCGGGCTCCACGCGCACGGTCAGCCCGTCCTCGGACACGCTCACCCGCGCCACGTCCGCGGGCAGGGTCAGGGGGCGCTCGCCCCACTCCAGGTTGGCGCGGCGCTCGCGCACGGCCTCGGGGTCGATGACGCCGGCCTCGCGCACGGGCTCCTCGAAGATCACCTCGAAGGGCCGCGTGATGTGGGTGATGTCCATGCGCCACCCGGCGCCGACCGGCCAGCCGGTGGCGTCGGAGAGGCGCTGGCGCAGGACCGGGAGGTCGCGGTCGCGCACGCGGGCGAGGTTGTTCTGCTCGCCCGGATCCCGGACCAGGTCGTAGAGCTCCTCCACCCCGCTGACGGTGTGGAGGATGTACTTGAAGTCTCCCCAGATCACGCCCCAGCGCTCGGTGTCGTACATCAGGTAGCCGAGCTGCAACGGGCGCTCGGAGAGCGTCGCGCTCAGCTCCGAGATCCGATCCGCCGCCCGGCTGTCCAGGTAGGGCAGCAGGCTGGTCCCGTCCACCGTGGGCCGCTCCTCGGGCGCGACGCCGATCACGTCGTAGAGGGTGGGCGCGATGTCAGCCAGCGAGACCGGCTGGCTCACCCGGTGCGGACCGCCGCCCCAGCCGCCCGGCGGGCGCACCCACAGCAGGGTGTGGACCAGCTCGTTGTACAGCGTGTGGTTGTGCTCGTAGGAGTCGTGCTCCCAGAACTCCTCGCCGTGGTCGGAGTGCAGGACCAGCAGGGTCTTGCCCGGCAGGCGGTCCAGCTCCGTGACGAAGCGCATCAGCTGGTAGTCGGTGTACGCGATCTCGCCGTCGTAGCGGGCCTCCATGAAGGCCTTGTGCTCGTCGTTGATCCGGCGACGCTTGATGTCCCGCAGCACCATCCAGCGGTTGTAGCGGTCGCCCAGCGGGCTCTCCGCGAGGTCACCCGTGAACAGGTTCAGGAAGGGGCGCGGCGGCAGGTAGAAGAGGTGCGGGTCCATCAGGTGGAGGAAGAAGAAGCTGTCCTCGTCGGCGTGGCTCTGCAGCCAGGAGAGCGCGCGGTCCACCTGGTCCTCGGCCAGCGCCGAGTTCTCGAACTCCCACCAGTTGTAGCCGTCGTTGAAGCCCATCTTCGGCGCGAGGTGGACGTTGGCCACGACCCCGCCGGTGGAGAAGCCGGCCCGGGCCATGACCTCGCCGATGGTGGGGCTGCTCAGCGCGGGCAGGGGCCAGCGCCCGGTGGTGGCGGTGCGGAAGCTCGGCCGGGTGCGCGGGGCGGGGGAGTAGGCGCGGTCGAAGACCACGGACTGCTCGGCCAGGAGGTCCATCCCCGGGCTGGTCGCCTTCTTGTACCCGTGGGTCCCCAGGTGGTCCACGCGCAGCGTGTCGATGCCCACCACCACGATCCGGCGCGGCCCCTCGGGGCTCGGGGCGCCCACGATCTCCGGGCTGGCGAAGACGGCGTAGTCCCAGGCCGGATCCCCGTCGGGGCCGGTGACGAAGCGCAGCTCGACCTCGCGCCCGGCCAGCGCGGCCAGGTCCACCCGCGCCTCCTGCCAGTCCTCGTCCACCGCGCCCGTGCCCTTCCACAGCTCCTGCCCGTCGGCCAGCACCCGGAGCTCGGCCGTGCCGCCCTCGGCCATCGCGGGGGGCGGGGCGATGCCGTAGCCGAAGCGCAGGGTCGCGCCCGCCGGCACCGTCACCCGGAAGCTGGCCTCCCCCGGCGCGGGGACCAGCAGGCTCTGGCGCGTCACCCGGCCCAGCGTCACGTCCAGGCGGGCGAACTCGGCGGGGCTGAGGCCCGAGCTGCCGAGGTTCAACCGCAGCTCCTGGGTGGCGGTGGGCTTGTGCTCCAGCACGGGCGGCTCCGGCCAGTCCTCCGGCGAGCTCTCCCCGGCCACCACCAGCAGCCCCTCCTGCACCTCCCAGCTCCCGTCCACCCCCACGCCCATGCTCAGCCCGCCCGCGTAGGGCATCTCCTGCTCACCCCGCCGCATCGTCATCCCGATGGGCGTGGTCTGGTAGCGCTGCTGGCTCAGGCGAACCGGGCACTCCCGCACCCAGACCTTGCGGTCGCGCTTGCCCGTCTTCGCGCTGCGCCACCCGTCGTCCAGGACGAACACGCCCGGCGCGCTCGCGCCCTCGGGCAGGCTGCTCTGGGGGAGCGTCAGCGTCGCCTCCCCGAGCTGGTCGAGCAGGCGTACCACCGGCGCCCCACCCGGCCCGAGCTCCAGGCTCGGCTGGGCGGCGGGCGCGTCCGGCAGTCGAGCCGGCTCAGGCCGGCTCTGGCAGGCGAGGAGGAGCAGGACCCAGGGGAGGGACATCCGGGGGGCTTAACCTGCTGGCTTGCACTCCAGCGTCCTCAGCCGCACCTTCTCCACCTTCGCCGTCTCACCCGGGGCCGGCGACCGCTCCACCATGTAGTACATCGTGATCTTCGTGAGCTTCGCCCCCTCCGTGGCGTTGCGGTTCCAGGAGCGGCACAGCCAGCGCAGGTAGGGGTCGCGGAGAGAGGCGTACTTCTTGTTCCAGAGGTTGCGCATGTACTTGCGCCAGCGCTCGTTCTTGTAGTTCTGGGCGATGTTGTAGGGCTTGGCCCAGGTGACGGGGCCGCCGTGCAGCACGTCGTCCTCCTTGCCGTCCTTGCGGGCGCCCACCAGGATGAACCAGCCGTCGTCCTTGAGCGGGGCCGGGGCGAACATGTCCCAGTACTGGTCCAGGCGCAGGACCCGCGCCGGCACGCGCCAGTCCCCCTTCACCGAGAAGACCTTTGGGTAGACGCTGCCCAGGTTCCACCAGGTGACGTAGAGCAGGGCGACCGCGGCGACCCCCTGGACGAGCGGGCTCGCCCGCAGCGTGGCCCCGTCGAGGCGCCGCAGGCGCAGGCGGTCGAGCGCCTCCGCGGGCAGCAGGGGGAGCCAGCTCGCCGCGCTGATCCACGGGAAGAGGCCGATCTCCATGAAGGCCTCGAAGGACAGGTGCATCCCCATGAAGCCCAGCACCACCGGCAGGCGCACCCACCAGCGCGGGACCAGGAGCAGCCAGGGCCCCAGGGCCTCGAACCAGTAAACTAAATAAGTTAGTACGCTCAGCGCCCTCGGGAAGGCCAGGAGCTCCCGGCCCAGCGGGCTCGTGAAGTGATCGATCTGCAGCGCGTACCAGACCGCGGTGCCGTTGTGCCAGTCCGCGCCGCTCTTGAGGAGGACCGTCGTGATGTAGATGAGCGCGATCTGCACCAGGTAGGCGGCGGTGCCCACGGTGCTCACCCGCGCGGCCGGCGCCGCGTCCCGCGCGTCCACGGCGTAGACGCGCCCCAGCGGGAGGAAGTTCGACCAGAACAGGATCTCGCGCAGCACGATGTCCCCGCCGTACAGCACCAGCGGGTTGCGCGTCTGGAGCGAAAAATTCAGCACCCAGGAGGCGAAGAGGCAGAGCCGGGTGCGGTAGCCCAGCAGGAGCCCGAGCGCGAAGAGCGCCGCCAGCATCATCATGCCCTGCTGGAAGATCGGGTCTCCGCTCATCATGTGGAAGGAGAGCCGCCCGTCCGCGCTCGGCACCACCGCCCGCGGCAGGGCCCCGCCGTCCGCGTAGTGCGCGACCACGTCGCGGCTCCGGTCGGCCAGATCGATCAGCAGCAGGATCCCGAGCGAGACCCGGAAGAGCGCGAGCGCCCGCAGGTCCATGCCGAAGACGCGGTCGTACAGCGCTCGGGCTCGCTCCAGGATCTCCTGCCTCGTGCTCACACCCCACCCCCGCGCGCGAGCATAGCGCCCGCGGCCCGCGGCGGCGCTACTCCTTGCAGGGGCCGTCGCAGGTGTTGACGATGATCCCCTCCTCGAAGAAGCGGTACATCTGCTCCTGGGCCAGCTCCTCGCGGCGCGGCCACTCGTGCGGGTCCTCGCCCTCGGGCGGCATGTTCTCCACCGGCTCCTCGAGCCCGTAGTCCCACTCGACCAGGGCCGAGCCTTCTACGTCTCCGCTCGTCGTCTCCAGGCCATGGACCTCGCGGGCGGGCGGGTCCAGCAGGGTCGCGCCGTAGGAGCGGGCCATGACGTGCGCGCCCAGCGTCGTGACCTGGACGTCCCCGATGGCCACCTGGATGAGCACGTCCTTTGGCGCCGTCCCCTCCAGCGGGTCCTCGTTCAGGGTGCGGGCGTAGCCGGAGGGCTCGCCCTGGTCCCAGAGGGTCTGGATGGCCCCGATCCAGAACATGGTCTCCCTCGGGTCGGGGTACATCTCGCGGAAGAGGGCGAAGAAGGTGTCGAAGTCGTGCGAGCGGTCCAGCAGCAGCGAGTAGGGCATCCCCGCCACCCCCAGCGTGCCGCGCTCCACGTCCGTGGACAGGGACATGTACAGCCCGCCGAAGATCCCGCCCTGCGAGTTGCCGTAGTAGTAGCGCCGCTCCGGGTCCACCAGGGACACGAGCTCCCCCGTCTCGGGGTCGGCGGCCATCAGCGCCTCGTCCTCGGCCAGCGGGCCGGAGATCAGGCGCATCGCCGAGAGGGCCTCCACCATGCCCTGCATGGTGCGCTCGGGCACGATGGAGAAGCGGTCCAGGCCCGAGAAGGGCTCGGCGGCGGGGCTGTTGCCGCCCGCGATCATCGCCGTGATCGCCAGCGTGTCCTCCGCCTTCATCCCCGTCCAGTCCACCGCGATCAGCACCCAGCCGTAGCGGTTGGAGACCTCCGCCAGGTAACCGCCCTCCACCTCGCCCTGCCCGCCCAGCAGCCCGTGGCCGTACTGCACGATGGCGCCCGGCCGCGGGTCCTCCACCAGCGTGCGGGGCACGATGATCGTGAAGTCCACGGACGTCTCGCCGTTGGCGTAGGGCATCCCGTCAGCGTCGCGGGTGAGCACCGTGTTGGTGTGGTCCTCCTCCGTGTACAGCGGGACCTGGAAGCTGCCGTAGATGCGGCGGGCGGTGTTGGCGTTCTCCTCCGCCGTGAACTCCACCACCTCGTCGATCGTGTAGCTGGGGCCGGAGGAGATGCGATCGAGGGCGTCGTCGCGCATCCAGCGCATGCGCCCGGTGATCCCCTCCTTGCTGCCCACCACGAAGTCCCAGGCCAGCTGCACCTCGCCGCGCGACCAGCCCTGGCCCGTGAGCGCGGGGAAGATGACCTCGTCGTAGACCTCGCGGCGCCCCTCGACGTCGGGGTCATCGCTGCTCTCGTCGTCACGCAGGGCCCGGAAGGCGTCGGACGGCGTGATCGCGGCCCCGCGCTCGTCGACCAGCCCGCGCAGGCCCACCACGTAGCGGTGGCCGTAGGCCATCGGCGAGACCGGCCGGAGCAGAAGCAGGCGGTTCTCGTCGTCGTCGTGGCTCATGTCCAGCTCGACGAAGTGCGGCACGCGCTCGCCGGTCTCCACGTCCACCACCACGGTCTTGACGTCCTCGTCCAGGTAGGCGCCCAGGTCCTCGTGACCGATCACGCCGTCCAGGCTCACGCCCGGCAGGTGGGCCATCATCATGGTCAGCGGCGACCAGCCGTCGCGCTCGTTCCAGTAGTCGGGCACGGGCTGGTAGCTGTTGGCGTTGGTGGGCAGGGTGGTGGCGCCCAGGTGGACGCGCCAGCCCGTCTCCGAGCTCGCGTCCTCGCGCATGTAGAAGGTGGAGGGGAAGGGCAGGCCGCAGAGGGTCGGCGCGATGGGGTCGCAGTCCGAGAGCTCGATCTCGGGCGTTGGCGTGCCGGTCTCCTCGTGCTTGTCGCGGTGGCAGGCGAGGAGGCTCAGGAGCGCGAGCAGGCTGGTCATGTTGACTCCGGGGAGGAGCGCCGGTAACCCGTTTTCGCGCGATTGGGGCTTGCGTTTTCCTCGATCCTGAATGTATGATCAGGTCATGACCGCGGACCGCGCCACCATCCTCGCCGAGCTGCGCCAGAAGCTCGCCGCCACCGCGCCCCCGCTCACCGAGACCGAGCTCGTCCCCAGCGGCGTGCCCGAGCTGGACGCGGTGACCGGCGGCTGGCCCCGGCCGGGCATCTCCGCCATCGTCGGCGCTCCCGGCAGCGGGCGCCTGGGCTGGACCCTGCCCGCGTTACGCCGGCTCACGGCCGAGGATCGCCCGGTCGCGATCATCGACGCCCAGGGCTGGCTGAACCCGCCCGGTCTGCCCGGCGTGAAGCTGGATCGCCTCGTCCTGGTGCGCCCCGGCCTCCCCCAGGCCCTCTGGGCCGCCGAGCAGCTCGCCCGCTCCGGCGCGCTCGCGCTCACCCTGCTCCTGGACCCGCCCCCCCTCGGCCGCGCCGCCCGCCGCCTGCGCCACGCCGTCGAGACCGGCCACAGCGCGCTCATCGTGCTCTCCGACCGCAACGACCCCGACCTCGCCGCCCACCTCCGCCTGGAGACCGCCAGCCCTGGCACCGCCCGCCTCGCCCGCGGCCCGGGGGGAGGACGGGTGATCTCGCTCGATGATCGCGGGCTGGGCGGGGACTGGGAGATGTGAGGGGCGGGGTGGCCGTGGGAGGGGCGGCCAGCTAAATCAGAGGAGGCCGTCCATCTCCTGCGGGGGCAGCGCGAGCATGATCAAGCGTTTCCAGGCTGTGAACTTCAAGGGCCTGGAGATGCCGGGCCTGGAGCTTGGTCCCGTCAACGTCGTCATCGGGCCGAACAACTGCGGCAAGTCCAACCTCTTCAGCGCGATCTCCTTCCTCTTCGACCTGTTCGGGCGACCTGAGGAGGCCAGGGGTACGCTGGAGGCTGCCCTGATGCGGCGGCGCAGCGGGCCTCTGGTGACCAGGGGGAAAGGACAGACCGCCAGCCTTGCCTGGACGTTGGAGGGAGAGCTCGACTACGCCCTCACGTTGGAGGAGAGCACTCAGGACAGCGTGCAGATTCGAGGGGAGCACCTGGCAGGGAAGCTGCCTCCAAACCCCTTCACCACCTTCTGGGCCTCTCTGGACTCCGAGGGAGAGCTGACGTGGAATCAGGACGCTCCTCTGGAAGGGAATCACCATCCCACCGAGCGCCTGAAGGTCCAGCATCCGCGGAGCGCCCCGGCGCTGGTGCGGAACCTGTTTCGCCGAAAGGAGGCCCCGAGGCAAGGCGAGGCGCTCACGCGCGAGGGCGAGGACAGCTATCTGGGCATCGTCCTGTGGGAGGCTGAACAGCGTCTCGAGCAGCTCTCCGGCGCCAGCCTGCGCCTCGCGCTCGCCGCGTTGGCCCCTGCCGACGTCGCCTCCCCAAAGAGCGCTGCCAGGACGCCCTGGCTCGATGAGCGGGCGACAAACTTCGTGAACCTGCTCCACCTCTGGCTTCAGCGCCCGTCTGCTGCGGAGAGGTTGACCTCCGAGTGTGGCGCACTACTCCACGGGCTTCAGGGCATAGAGGTCGCCGAGGGGGGAGGGTACCGATGGGTCCGTGTCCAGGTGGACGGCGCCTGGCGAAACCTGAGCGAGATGTCCGATGGCACCATCACGATGTTGATGCTGGCCGCCTTGCTGTTCATGTCGTCCGATGGCGCCTGCCTGATGCTCGATGAGCCCGAGCTCAACCTCCACCCGGCGTGGGCCCGCGTCGTCGCTACCTGGCTCCTCCGACAGTCGGCCTGGCGCCAGATCTTCATCAGCACTCATTCCCCCGAGCTCCTCGACCCGCTCACCGAGCACTTCCAGCGCGGTGAGGTCCGTCTGTTCGTGTTTCAGAGGACTGAGCGAGGCTTCCGAGTCGAGCCCTGCACACCCGAGCGTGTCGCGTCGCGGATCGCAGAGGGCTGGCAGCTCGGAGATCTTTACCGTGTTGGTGAGCCAGAGCTGGGGGGATGGCCGTGGTGACCGTCGGCCTCTTTCACACAGGCGGACATGCCGAGCTCGGGGGACTGCAGCACCTGCTTGCACGAATGACGCCAGGGGTGCGTTACGAGCGGTGCTTCCCAGCTCGAGATCGGCAGCGGCCCCGGCCAGGGAGCGCAGTCGCTTCCGCGCCGAGCGCCCACGATCAAGGCGTCACCGGAGAGCACCTCACCCGCCGGATGCTTCAGACCATCCGAGACTATCACGCACCCCGCGGCTATTCGGCATATCTGCTGGTTGATGATGCAGACTGCCGGTTCTGCGACGTGACCGAGGAGGAGCGCATCCGCTGGGAGTCGGATCTCACGCGGCGCGTGCAGGAGGCGGCGGGTTGGCCGATCCCATTCTTCGCGCTTCTGGCTTTCCAGGAGGTTGAGAGCTGGTTGTTGGCGGACTGGGAGAGGAGCTTCGGCGCTGAGTTCGAGCAGGCGCACGAGCTACGGGCCGCGCTCAGTGACGGGATCCCCTTGAGCCGATGGGAGGAGGTAGAGCGCATCGGCTGTCCATGGGATCCGATCCGCGGCAGTTGCACCAGGAAGCTCAGCGCCATCATCGTGGAGATCATGGATCTGCTTCCGGGTACCTCGGCCAGCCCTCGGGTTCGCTATAGCAAAGCTACACATGGCACGGCGATGTTGCGCAGGGTCGAGCCCGACCGGATCGCCGCGGTATGTCCGCAGTACCGGCGCGATCTCAGCCGACTGCGAGCAGGGATCGAGAGACTCCCCAGGTGACCCCTCGAGCCCTCCTCGTCGCCCTCCTCGCCGTCGCCCTGGTCCTCGGGCCCAGCCTGGGCCCCGGGCGCCTGGTGGGCGACGAGGGCCTGGACGTCTGGAGCCACGTCTGGGGGCTGGGCGAGGTGGCGCGGGCGCTGGGGGAGGGGAGGCTGCCCTGGAGGCCGCCCGGGATCGCCTGGCCGGACGGCGGGGTGCTCTGGTATATCGACCCGCTCGGCGCGCTGGTCGCCCTGCTCCCCGTCTGGCTGGTCGGGCCCGAGCTCGGCTACACGGCGCAGCTCGCCGTGCAGGTCGGGCTGGCGGCGGCGGCGGGATTCGCCTATGGGCGGGCCCTTGGGGGGAGCGGCTGGGTGGCGGGGCTCGGGCTGGCCACCACGCCCTTCCTGCTGGGTGAGCTGCACAACGGCATCGCCGAGGCCTGCTGGCTCGGGCTGGTGGCGGCCTCGGGCGCGGCGGCGGTCCAGAGGAGTCCCTGGACCGGGCTGTGGGTGGGGCTGGCCTGGGTGGGGACGCCCTACCACGGCCTGAGCGCCGCCCTGCTGGCGAGCACGCACCTGCTCACCGACCCCGACGCGCCCCCGCCCCGAGCCCGCGCGGGGGCGCTGCTGCGCATGCTCGCCCTGGCGGCGCTGGTGGCGGCGCCGGCCACGCTGGCCCTCAACCTGGCCCTGGCCGATCCGGCTGCGCTCACCCAGAAGCCGCCGCCCGGCGACAACTGGCCGGTGTTCCGCATCAACGCGATCGACCCCCTGGCGCTGATCCGTCCGGGGGACTTCTGGACCGTCGATCTCCAGGGCCCGCTGGAGGCCCCCTTCCGCCGCACCAGCTACCTCGGCCTCGGCCTGCTCGCGCTCGGGAGCCTGCGTCTGGGGCGGGATAAAAAACGAAGAAATTTACTAGTCCCGATCCTGGTCGGCGTGGTGCTCAGCCTGGGCCCCTACCTCTGGTGGCGGGGGGACTGGGCGCGGCTCCCCGACGGGCGGCTGGTGGCGCTGCCCTTCCGGGCCCTGCTGGCCGTGGCGGGCGTCTCCATGGACCACCCGCTGCGCTTCATCGGCGGGGCGCTGGTGGGCCTGGCCGGGCTGGCCGACGGGGCGATCTCCGGGCGGCGGCGCCCCTGGCTGGCCCCCACCCTGGCGGCGGTGGTGGTGGTGGAGCAGCTCCTCCTGGCGCCCTCGCCCTGGCCGCTGGCCACCGCGCCCTCCGGGCTGCCCGAGGTCTACGGCGCGCTGCCAGCCGACGGGCGCGCGGTCATCGACCTGCCCGCCGACCGCGGGGACAGCATCGCCACCAACCGCTACCTGTACTGGCAGGGCCTGCACGGCCGCCCCATCCCCTACGCCGCCAAGGTGGGCAGCCAGGGCTTCCCGTCTTTGAACCCCGCGCTTCGGACCTGGACCGCCGCCGGTCGGCTCACACCTGTGCCTGAGAGCGCCCCCGGCGCGCCCCAGCCCGGGAGCGACCTGAGCGCCGCCGTCGCCGAGCTCGCCGCCCAGGGATTCGGGTGGGTGGTGCTCCACCCCGAGCTGCTGGCGAAGCCCGAGCTCCTGGCGGCGCACCGTGAGGTGCTGGACCCCTGGCTCGGGGCCCCGCGAGAGATCGAGGGCCGCCTGGTCTGGGAGATCCCGGCCCTCAGCGCGCCTTCCGGCTCCTGATCCGGAGGGCCGCGTCCCGCGCCGCCTCCGCCCCCGGACCCTCGCCTGCCGCCGCCGCGTCCAGGGCGTCGAGCGCCGCGGGCTCCCCCAGGCGTCGCAGCGCCTCGGCGGCGGCCACCACCAGCTCCGGCTGCCCCAGCGCGTCCAGCAGGGGTGGGAGCGCGCGGGGATCGCCGATCTCCCCCAGGGCTCGCGCCGCCGCCGGAGAGCCGCGCTCCAGCAGGTCCAGGAGCGGCCCCACCGCCGTCGGATCCCCCAGCCGCCCCAGCGAGCGCGCCGCCCGCTCGCGCACCCCCAGGTCCTCGTCGGAGAGCGCGTCCACCAGGGCGAAGATCGTGGCCCGCGTGCGCGGCAGCGCGTCCAAGGCCCCCGCCGCCGCCTGTCGCACCAGGGGGTCCTCGTCGGACAGCGCGGTGATCAGCCCCGGCTCGGCGTCCGGGTGGGCCAGCGCGCCCAGGGCCTCGGCTGAGGCCGCCCGCCGGGCCGGATCGGGGGAGAGCAGCCCGAGCCGCAGCGCGTCCGCGTCGGGAGGGTCGGGCGGCGGGGGAGGCGGCTCCGGCGGGGGGGCGGGCGGCGGAGGCGCGGCGACCGGCGGCTCCACGACGGCGGGCGCGACCAGCTCCACCGAGAGCGGATCCTCCGCCGCCAGCACCCTCCCGCCCAGCGAGACCGCCGCGTCCCGGACCTCGGTGTCCTCGTCCTCGATCGCCGCGGCCAGCAGCTCGGCCAGCCCCTCGGGCTCCAGCACGACCAGCGCCCGCAGCGCCCGGACCCGCACGGAGGCGTCCTCGTGCTCGAAGGCCGCCCGCAGCCCGGCCACGTCCCGCTTGCGGGCGAGCTTCTCGACATCGGGCTTGAAGAGGCGGGAGAACATCGGGAGGGATTCTAGTCCGGCTGGGCCGTTGACGCGCGCATCTCGTGGGGGACCGGCCTTCTCCCTCAAGGCTCCGGCAGCCGGAGCTCCACGGGCGGCGGGGCGCCCTCCTGCCCCAGGGCGGGCAGGCGCCACAGCGCGCCGCTGGGGTCGGAGAATTCCGGGTCCCCCAACGCGGCCTTCAGGCGCAGCGCCACCGGCACGCCCGCGGCGGCGGGGACGGCCGACCAGCTCTCCTGGTCCAGCAGGACCCCGGTGAAGCCCGCCTCGCGCAGCACGAGCAGATCCGCCTCATAGGCAATGATCTCGCGGTCCTGACCCTCGCCCAGCGCCCAGAGGTCCATCAGGAGGGCGTTCTCCTCGACGAAGGCGCGGAAGGCGGGGGGCCAGGCCCAGGGCTGCTGCTCCAGCATCCCGCCCAGGAGTGGCCGGCGCGCCAGGGGCTGCCAGCGGCAGGTCAGCGGGCTCTTGAGCAGGGGCAGCACGATCAGCGCGCCCTGGCCCCGGGCCGCCTCCGTCCAGACCGGCGGGAGGGTGAGCCTCCAGGTCCCCAGCGGCAGCACCCGATCCACCCACAGTTGAACATAGCTCAGCGCCAGCAGCCCCCACAGGGCCGCCGGAGCCCTCCGCGCCAGCCCGTCCGCCGCCAGCACAGCCAGGAAGAGCGCGCCCACCCCGAGCCAGCGCCCCGGGTGGGTGAGGCGGTCCAGCAGCGGGACGCTCTGCCAGAGCAGCGCATACGGCATCCAGAAGGCGCTCTCGCCGATCTTCGTGGCCGGGCCCACCGCGAAGATCACGGAGGCCCCGGCGAGTCCCAGCCAGAGCGGCTGGCGGCGACCCCAGGCCAGGCTCGCCCCGGCGCCCAGCACCCAGGCCCAGGGCAGCCAGCCGCGGAGCTGGCGGGGCTGCTCGCCCACCACGCGGAGCGCGTTGTCGAAGAAGGGAGAGGCCCGGCTGGGGTCCAGGGGCGGCGCCGGCCCGGTCCCCGAGAGGTGGGGCAGCAGCGCGGGGGCGGCGAAGGGGAGGGCGAGCGCAAACGCCAGCCCCAGCGCGCCGACCAGATCGGGGAGCAGGCGCCGCCAGGGGCGCAGGGTGCGGCCCCAGAGGAAGAAGAGGGGCGTGAGCAGGGCCAGGAAGATGGCGTAGAACCAGTATCCGATCCCGGTGAGCGCCAGCCCGGCCCCCGCCAGCACCAGATCCTCCCGGCGGCTGCGCTCGCTGATCCGCAGCAGCCCGAGCACCGCGAGCGGGATCCCCACGCCGACGACCTGCGTGAGCCGCCCGGCCGCCAGCTCTCCCAGCGCGACCGGCGAGATCGCCCACAGCGCCCCGCCCGCCAGCGCCGCGTCCAGGCGCCCCCACAGGTGGCGGCCGAGCGGGAGGAAGGCCACGAGGTTGAGCGGGATCCACAGCAGGGTGGCGAGCGAGTACCAGGCGGGCCAGGGCAGCAGGAGCCGCGTGAGCCCGGACAGCGCCATCTCCAGGCTGTTCCCGCCGTTGCTGGCCCACAGGGGCGAGCCCACCGGCACCATCTGGTTCGGGTCGGTGCCCGGCCAGCGCCCCTCGCGCAGGGCCTGGTGGAGGGCGTCGTGAAGGTAGACGGCGCCCGCGGCGTCGGTGTTGAAGTAGCCGGGGATCTCCGCGCCGAGGCGGGCGAGGTCCGGGCCCGCCACGGCCAGAGCCAGCCCGAGACCCAGCGCGAAGCCCGCACCCAGCTCCCGAGGTCCCAGCTCTCGCGGGGCCAGCGCCCGCCGCTCGCTCATCCGCCGAGCGCGCGCAGGGCCTCGGCCAGGGCGACGGCGACCGACTGCGCGGCCTCGAGGTGCCAGGGGAGGAAGCGACCGGGCGGGTTCAGGAGCTGCAGGCAGCCCCGCACCTCATCGCGCGCGTCGCGCAGCGGCACCACCAGCGCCGCCTTGGTGCGGTAGCCGGTCTTGATGTCCCAGTCCGGGTCGTGCCGGATGTCCGCCGCCGTGTTGTTGACCATGAGGCTCTCGCCGCGCGTGGCGACGAAGCCGGCCAGCCCCTGGCTCGCCGGCATGACCAGGCCCTGCAGCACGTCCGCGCGAGGGCCCTGGGCGGCCAGGAAGATGAGCGTCCCGCGGGTGCGCAGGATCACGGCGCCCGCGTCCGAGGGGATCATCTGCCGCAGCACCGTCAGCGCGAGGTCGGCCGCCTCCTGGGGGCGCCGGGCGCTGGCGATCTCCAGCCCGCGCTCCAGCAGCGCGATCTGGACGGAGGCGGGCACGCGCGAGCTGACGCTGATCTCCTGCTCGTCGTCGAAGAAGGGATCGACGTCGTCCTGCTGCTCCATCTTGGGGAAGGGCATGGAGAGGGGCGGCGGCCCGGCCGGGGCCTGATCCCACCCGTCGAAGAACTCGTCGTCGTCCGCCGGGACCAGCGCGTCCGCCTGCGGGGAGTGCGCCGAGTGGCGACCGGAGTCGGCCATGGCGAAGGTCGCGGCGCCCTCCTGCCCGCCCACCGACTCATCGAGGGCGAAGATGTCCTCCACCTGCCCGTTCCAGCTCGGGGTGGATGGGCGCACCACGGTCGCCTGCACCTTGCGCAGCGTCAACGTCGCGCCCGACAGCGGCTCCCGCACCCGGAGCGAGCCGTCCTCGCGGTTGTCGCAGACCATCCGCGTCATGGCCTCGGGGTCGAGGACCAGCTCATCCAGCGCCATCCCCAGCGCGACCAGCCAGTTCTGAGCCTCCACCTGCACCGCGCGGTCCTTCGAGCGGACCTCCCAGCGGGGCACGGCTCAGAGCCCCATGTCGGTCCCGCTCTCCTGGCCCTTCATCTTGGACACGGCCTGCTCGCCCATGACCGTCGTCCAGAGGATCGCGACCACATTGCCCACGATGGGCATGGAGATGAGGAAGCCCGCGCCGACCGACAGGAGGCCGAAGCAGATCAGGAAGATCAGGACGGGGTTGTTGTTGGCGACGAGGCCACCGAGGTCGGAGAAGGTGCTGGTGTTCATGCGGTCCTGTTAGCGCGGCGCGCCGCACCTCGCCACCCGACGGGCTATGAGTGTGGCCGCCAGACGAGAGATGGAGCAGAGCGCGCATGCCGCACATGAACGTGCACGACCTCGGGCGCCTGCGCGAGATCACGCGGGTGCTCGTGCGGCACGGCTTCGGGCACCTCGTCCGCCTGGCCGGCCTCGAGGTCGAGGAGGAGGGCGTCGAGTCCAAGGTGCCGCTCGGCCGCCGCATCCGGCTGGTGCTGACGGATCTGGGGCCCACCTTCGTGAAGCTGGGCCAGGTGCTCTCGGTGCGGCCGGACATCGTGCCCCGCGACGTGCTGGACGAGCTCCAGGGGCTCCAGGACAACGTGCCGCCGGCCCCCTTCCCCGAGGTGCGCGAGGCGCTGGAGCGCGAGATGGGCGCCACGCTGGAGGAGCGCTTCGCCAGCTTCGACCCGACCCCCATCGCCAGCGCCTCCATCGCCCAGGTCCACCGCGCGGTCCTGCACGACGGGCGCGTGGTCGCCGTCAAGGTCCAGCGCCCCGGCATCGAGCCGGCCATCCGCTCCGACCTTCACATCCTGTATTCGCTGGCCCACCTCATCGGCGACCGGATCCAGCTCCCCGGGCTCTACACGCCCGTCGGCATCGTGCAGGAGTTCGACGCGGCGCTGACGCGCGAGCTCGACTTCATCCAGGAGGCGCGGGCCGCCACGCGCTTCCGGCGCTCGATGAAGGGGCACGCGGACATCTACGCGCCTGAGGTCTACGAGGAGTGGACCACCCGGCGCATGCTGGTGCTGGAGATGCTGGAGGGCCGCCGCTTCTCGGAGCTCGCCCCGGGCACGCCCGAGGCGGACGCGGCGATGGACCGGCTCATCGAGGCCACCTACCTCCAGGTCTTCGAGCTCGGCTTCTTCCACGGGGATCCGCACCCGGGCAACCTGCTGGTGCTGACCGACGGGCGCCTGGCCTACCTGGACTTCGGGCTGACCGGCACGCTGAACCGGGAGATGCAGGACGTCCTGGTGGCCCTCTTCCTCGGGCTGGTGCAGCGGGACGCCGAGGCGGTCGCGCTCACGCTCTTCCGGGCGGGGGCCACCGCGGGGAGGGTCGATCTCAAGGCCTTCCGCGGCGAGGTGGAGCGGATGATGGCGCGCTACGACGGCGCCACCCTGCGCCAGCTCAGCGAGACCGCCAGCCTCGTGGAGTTCGTGCAGGTCGCCGCGCAGTACCGCATCCGCCTGGTGCAGGAGTACGCGGTCCTGGCGCGCGCCGTCTCCATCCTCGACGGGATCGCCCGCCGCCTGCTGCCGGACACCGACATCGTGGACCGCGTGCGCCCCTACGGCCAGCGGGTGCTGGCCCAGCGGGTGAGCCCGGAGCGCATGTCGGGCGAGGCCCTGCGCCTGCTCCAGCACGCGCAGATGACCCTCCAGGACCTGCCCATCCAGCTCAATCAGCTGCTGGGGGATCTGGAGCAGGGCGTGCTGACCGTGCGCACCGCCGACCCCGAGGGCGGCGAGCTGCGGCGGGAGATCCGGCACGCGGGGCTCCGGGTGGCCATCGGGCTGTGGATCACGGGCATGGGGCTGGGCGGAGCGGTGCTGGTCGCGCTCTCCGATCCGGCCCTGGGCTGGCGCTCGCCGCAGCTCTTCCTGGGGCTGGCGACGCTCGGGCTGGCGACCCTGCTCTGGGCCGCGCTGATCCTCCACGCGCTCGTCGCCGAGCGCCTGCACCCCCGCGAGTGGAGGAGGAACCTGATCGCGGTCGCCCGGTTCTTCCTGGGAAGCCGGCTGGGATGACGATGGTCCGAGCCTCGGCGCTTGAACAAGCCCGAGATCGCATGATAGGGTGCCCCGAGCCCGTCTGAACCGGGTTTTCTGCAGTCGGGAGAAGCCGTGGCGGAAGGTCAAGAGCTGAAGGTGTACAACCGCGGTGAGATGATCGCCGGCAAGTACGAAGTGACCGAGCTGCTCGGCGCGGGGGTCCTCGGGGCCACCTACCTGGTCAGGAACACGGCCACGAACAAGTATGTCGCTCTGAAATTCCTGAGACCGTCCCTCGTGCGGAACCCCAAGGACCGCACGCGCTTCACGACGGCCTTCGAGGCCGCGCGCAACATCAAGAACGAGCGCGTCATCCGCTATGGCGAGCTCTTCGAGCACGACGGCCAGCTCTGCTTCACGCAGGAGTATTTCAAGAGCCAGAGCCTGCGCGAGCTGCTCCTGGAGTACCAGCAGGCCAAGAAGTCGTTCTCGCTCCAGGAGGCCTGCCAGATCGTGGTGCAGGTCCTCGAGGCGGCGGACGCGCTGCACGCCCAGGGCATCATCCACCGCAACCTGAAGCCCGAGAACGTGCTCATCCAGTCCAAGGCGACCGGGCCGGCGGGCAGCAAGGTGGTGCGCACCGTGCGCATCACCGACGTGGGCACGGCCGACGTGCTGAGCCCGACCATCTTCGCCGAGAGCTACGTGAGCCGGGCCGAGGCGCGCTACGTGGCGCCGGAGCTCTCGGGCTTCGAGCACACCGGCGGCCCGTCCTCGGACGTGTACTCCGTGGGCGTGATGCTCTACGAGCTGCTGGTGGGCCAGACCCCGCGCGGCACCTACCTGGCGCCCACGCAGCTCCGCGAGGACCTGCCGGAGCACATCGACGACATCGTCGAGATCGCGCTCGACGCGAATTCCGAGGGTCGCTACCCGACCGCACGCGACATGATCAACGACATCCAGCGCTCGTTCTCGGACGACGCGGCGGAGGAGGTCGGCGGCGGGAACTTCCGCAAGGTGCTCATCGGCGCCGGGGCGGTGGCCCTGGTCGTGCTGGGCGTCGGCGTCTACGTCGGCGTCCGCGAGGAGCCGAACCCGCAGGCGGAGGCTACGGCCAAGGACGAGCGCGTGCGCTCCGAGGTCAAGAGCAAGCTCCAGATCCCGCCGCCCGACATCATGGAGAAGATCTCCGGCGACCACCCGGAGATGCTTTACATCCCGGCGGGCCCCTTCGTGATGGGGCGCTTCAACGCCGAGGACGTCAACAGCACGGCCTCGCTCTCCGAGCCCCTCACGCGGGTCGTGGAGCTGCCGGCCTACTTCATCGACCGCTACGAGTTCCCCAACACGGTCAAGGACGCCGACGGCAACCCCGTCAAGCCCGTGACCCGGGTGACCTGGCAGGAGGCGGCGGACACCTGCGCGAAGTTCAGCAAGCGCCTGTGCACCGAAGAGGAGTGGGAGAAGGCCTGCAAGGGGACGGACAGCAGCATCTACGCCTACGGGGACATCTACGATCCCGGCCCTTGCGGCGACAGCATGGACAAGCCCTACAACCTCGGCGACCGCCCGGCCTGCATGAGCGGCTACGGCGTCATGGACCTCTCCGGCGGCCTGCGCGAGTGGACCAGCACGGTGGAGGGCACCAAGGGCACGCGGCGCGTGGTGAAGGGCGGCCTGAAGAACAACAACGGCCGCGGGAGCCGCTGCGCCTACGCCATGGACGAGTCGGTGACCTACTCGGACGGCACGCTCAGCTTCCGCTGCTGCGTGGACGCCTCGCCGCCCTCCGCGCCGGCCGCCCCGCCCGCCGAGGGCGCGAAGTAGGCTCGCTCAGGCGGCGGAGCCCGCGCGTTCGCGCCAGAGCTGAGAGGCGCGCTCCAGCTCCGTGCGCACGATGTGGTAGACCCCCGCGTCGTGGCAGAGCCCGGTGTGGCCCACGCCCTTGACGACGACGTTCTTCATGCTGGTCTCGCCGTCCTTGGGGTGCAGCGTGGCGCCCCAGGCCGGGCAGATGAGGTCATCCTTGGAGAACACGCTGACCAGCGGGATCTGAGGCGGGAAGGTGTCCTCGGAGAGCCGCTTGAGGAAGCGCGAGCCCGGGATCATGTCCATGGGGCTGCGGCTCAGGATCCCGCCGCCCATCAGCCCCACGCCCAGGGCCGCCAGGGGCGTGCCGTGGTGCGGGGTGCCCAGCGTGATCAGGCTCTTGACCCGCCGCTCTCCCCCGTGCCCCTGGATGTAGTGCCGCGCGATGAGCCCGCCCTTGGAGTGCCCCACGATGTGGAAGCGCTCGAGCCCGTAGCGGGCGCAGACGCCCTCCAGCTTCTCGGAGATGTGCTGGGCCAGATACGAGATGGAGCGTGTGTTGAAGCGCCAGAAGAGCCCGCCCAGGTCGAAGCTGAAGACGCCGTAGCCGTCGTGGCGCAGGCGGTCCTCCATCACCTCCCAGACGTTGCGCGTCTGGAAGAAGCCGTGCAGCAGCAGCACGGTCTCCGGGTAGAGCGCGAAGTCCCCGCGGCGCACGATGCGGTTGCTGCGCAGGTAGATCTTGCGGATGCTGCCGAGGTTGTCGCGGAGCACGTGGCCGACGCGCGTGGGCATGGGTGAGGGCCCTCCCAGGCCCGTACCTTACCGGCTCCGGCGCGGACGTGCTACGTGCCCCCACGGGCCGCGGGCGAGGCCCGACGAAGGCGAGGAGGCGAAGATGGCAGCACGGAGCGAGCTTCTGTTCCTGAGTGCGCTTCTGGGCGTCAGCCTGGCGGCGTGCGGCGAGGAGAAGGTGGAGGAGTCGGCTCCCCCGGTGGAGACCGAGACCCAGGAGACGGCCGATGACTGCGTGGGCGGCACGCCCCCGGTGATCGTGTCCATGGAGCTCGAGAACACCGGCGTGCAGCGCTTCGAGAACGACGAGTACCCCACCATCACCGTGTGGGTGGAGGCCGAGGACGAAGACTGGGACCTCGCCTCCTACAAGCTCTCGGTCTACTACGACGACGTGGTGGACGGGACGGTGGAGCAGAGCTCGGAGAACGGCTTCTCCAACTCCGGCACGCTCTCCGACGACGGCGACTGCACCGCCCCGGGCGGGACGGTCGGCATCCAGATCGGCATCTCCGGGGCGGGCATCGAGTACGACACGCTCACCGAGTTCGGCGCCGTCGTGACCGACGGCAACGGGCTGGAGAGCGAGCTCGGCACGGTCTCGGGCTACACGCCCACCGCCACGGGCGAGGACGGCGGCCCATGAGCAAGGCCTACCGCGAGGCGGGGGTGGACATCGACGCGGGCGAGGCGGTCGTCGACGGGATCCGCGGCGCGGTGCGCAGCACCTTCCGCCCGGGCGTGCTGGGCGATCTGGGCGGCTTCGGCGCCCTCTTCGCGCTGGGCGGGCGCTACCGCGACCCGGTGCTGGTCAGCGGCACGGACGGCGTCGGCACCAAGCTCCTGGTGGCCCAGCGGCTGGGCGTCCACCACACCATCGGCGTCGACCTGGTGGCGATGTGCGTCAACGACGTGATCGTCTGCGGGGCGGAGCCCCTCTTCTTCCTGGACTACTTCGCCACCGGGCGCCTGGAGCCCGGGGTGGCCGTCCAGGTCATCGAGGGCATCGCCGAGGGCTGCCGCCAGTCGGGCTGCGCCCTGGTCGGCGGGGAGACCGCGGAGATGCCGGGGATGTACGCCCCGGGTCACTATGATCTGGCCGGCTTCTGCGTGGGCGCGGTGGAGCGCGACGCCATCCTGGACGGGGCCCGGGTGCGGGAGGGAGACGCGGTGCTGGGCATCCCGTCGAGCGGCCTGCACAGCAACGGCTACAGCCTGGTGCGCCGCCTGGTGGACCCGCTGGACTGGAGCCAGGAGCACGGGCTCGGCGAGCCGCTGGCCGACGCGCTGCTGCGCCCCACGCGCATCTACGTGCCCGAGGCGCGCCTGCTCCGCGAGCGCTTCGACCTGCGCGCGCTCGCCCACATCACGGGCGGCGGGCTCACCGAGAACATCCCCCGGGTCATCCCCGCCGGGCTGGGCGTGGCGCTCACCCGCGGGAGCTGGGAGATCCCCCCCATCTTCGTCCTGCTCCAACGCCTGGGCGGGCTGGACGACGAGGATCTCCAGCGCACCTTCAACCTCGGCGTCGGCATGGTGGCCGTGGTCCCGCCCGATCAGGCGGCGGCGGCGGCGGCGGCCGTGGGAGCCCGGATCATCGGCGCCGTCCGCGCCGACCCGGAGGGGCGGGTGGAGCTCTCGTGAGCGCGCGGGTCCGTGTGGGGGTGTTGATCTCGGGCGGCGGGACCAACCTCCAGGCGATCCTGGACGCCGCCAGCGCCCCCGACTACCCGGCGGAGATCGCGCTGGTCTTCTCCAACGTGGCCGACGCGGGCGGGCTCGAGCGCGCGCGCCGGGCCGGCGTCCCCACCGCCAGCCTCACCCACCGCGGCTGGCCCGACCGCGCCAGCTTCGACGCCGCCGTGGTCGATCTGCTCCGCCAGCACGGGGTCGAGTGGGTCTGTCTGGCCGGCTACATGCGCATCGTCACGCCCACGCTGCTGGGCGCCTTCCCCTGGCGGGTGCTGAACATCCACCCGGCCCTGCTGCCCAGCTTCCCCGGCATGCACGCCCAGCGTCAGGCCCTCGAGGCCGGCGTGCGCGTGACCGGCGCCACGGTCCACCTCGTCGACGCCGGCACGGACACCGGCCCCATCCTGGCCCAGGGTGCCGTGCCCGTGCTCCCCCACGACACCGAGGCGACGCTCTCGGCCCGCGTCCTGCAGGTGGAGCACCGCCTCTACCCGATGGTCCTGCGCTGGGCGGTGGAGGGCCGGATCCGGGTGGAGGGGCGGCGCGCGGTCCTGGACCTGCCCCCCGGCGAGCGCCCCTATGTCCTGGCGGGCGCGGGGACCGAGCCCTTGCAGAGCGCGACGTAGGCCGCGTTCTGGGCGTTGTAGGCCGCCCCGTCGATCCCGAGCTGAGCGAGCGAGCGATCGACCAGATAGTTCGTGCGCTCCCGCGGCCCGTGCTTGCGGGGGACGTGGCTGGGCAGCTCGTCCTGGTCCAGGCACTCGCGGTAGACCCGGCGCATGGTGCCCTCCAGGTCGCGCACGTAGTCATCGAAGGGGATCACGCAGCGCCGGCCCACGGCGGGGCGGGTGAGCCAGGCCAGCTCGCTGTTCAGGTAGCGCTGGTCCAGGTTGACCAGCAGCTCGACCAGCCAGTCCCAGGGGGTCGGCCCGACGAGGGCGTCGAAGGGGTTGCACCGGATGTAGTTGACGAAGCTCTGGAGCCGCTTGTCCGGCAGGCGCAGCATGACCAGGAAGCGGGCGTCGGGGTAGCGCTGCTCGAGGATCCCGACCGAGCGGACGAAGTGGCCCTTGACCATGAGCCGACGCGGCGTCCCGTCCGGCGCGGTCGGGGAGAAGAGCAGCACCTTGCGGCCCATCGTGTCGAGGAAGCGGATGAAGTCATCCTCCCAGATCCGCCTGGAGCGCGGATCATCGTCCGAGGTGTTGATGTCGACGCTGGCGACGGAGGGGCCGAGCGCCAGGGACACCGTCGCGAGCTGGTGCATCATGAACTGCACCTCGAAGGTGTCGGTGTGGAAGGGGCTGAACTCGTGCCGTTGGAGGAACTCCTTCGTGAACAGGCCCTGGGCGATCTGCTCGACCCGCTCGCGCGGGAAGTACCGGGCCAGCCTCGGGGCGAGGTGCCGCCAGGCCCAGAGGAAGGGGAAGGTGGACTGCAGCACGGTGACCGTGACCAGATGAGGGTCCTCCTCCAGGTAGTGGGCGAGCTGCGTGCTGCCGCTGCGCGCCGCGCTGACCTCGAAGAGCGGGGAGCGGATCTCCGTGGCGGCCACCTCACGGCCGTAGAGCAGCTCATCCAGGAGCCAGCCGAAGCCCCAGATCTGCGTGCGCAGGCCCTCCTGGAGCGCGCTCATGGCCAGCACGACCCGCCGCAGCAGCCTTGGCCCGGGAGGGGGATGGGCCCCGAAGAGGGAGAGGCCCATGAGGCGCAGGACGTGCCCCACGGGCGGCGTCACGGGCGGACGACCGTAGACCAGGCGAAGCGGCAGGTAGAAGGGGAGGACCAGCAGCGCGACGAGGGCCACCGCGAACAGGGCGAGCACCTTCTGCGACAGCGCGAGGGCGAGCTCGAGCGCGCTCCACCTCCGAGGTTCGGGCTCGCCGGGCAGGTGCTCGGGGATGGGCTGACCGTTCCAGATCATGAGACCTCCGACTCTGCACATAGCGCGCGACGGAGAGCGTCGGATGGCTGGATTCAGGTCAGAGGCTGGCCGGATCCGGCCATCTGGCTCAGGTCGCCGCGGCCTCGACCCCGACGATCTGCATGCGCACGCGGCTCACCCGGATCACGCCCTTGATCTTCTCGATCGCCCGCATCAGCTTCGTCAGCTGGCCCACGTCCTCCACCGACACTTGAAGCTGGATGGAGGACTTGTTGTCGGGCAGGTGCTCGACGTTGACGCTGTGGATGTTGATGGACCCGGTCTTGCATGCCGCCGAGATGTCCGCCAGCATCCCTGGCTTGTTGGCGCAGACGATGACCAGCTGGCTGGAGTGCTGGCCCTTCACGCCCGACTGCCACTCCACCGCCACGCGGCGGGCGGGCTCGAGCGAGAGCAGCTCCCGACAGCTGGCCAGGTGGACCGTCACGCCCTGCCCGCGCGTGATGTACCCGGCCACCGGCTCGCCCGGCAGCGGGTTGCAGCACTGGGCGAACTTGACCAGCATGTCGCCCTCGCCCTGAATGAGCACCGGGCTCGTCTTGGAGGGGCGGCGGAAGCGCTTGAGCAGGCTGGCGAAGAGGGGCTCGGCCTCGGGGGCCGGCTCCTCGATGGTGCCCGCCGGGAGGAGCTGCGGCAGCAGGCGGTCGAGCGTGAGCTGCCCCAGCCCCACGGCCAGGAAGACCTGGTCGAGGTTGCGGAGGTTGTGCTCCTTCATCGCCTCGTCCAGCCGCCCGCTCTTCTGCACCTTCGCCAGCGTGTGGTCGTACTTCTTGAGCGCGCCCTCCAGCATCTCGCGGCCCAGCACGCGCCCGCGCTCACGCTCCTCCTCGCGCACGGCCCGGCGGATGCGCGAGAGCGCCCGGCCCGTGCGCGCCATCTCCAGCCAGTCGCGCGAGGGTTTCTGGGCCGGGTTCGTGATGATCTCGACGGAGTCGCCCGCCTTCAGCGGCGTGGACAGCGGCGCCATGCGCCCGTTGACCCGGGCCCCGGCGCAGTGGTGCCCCACCTTGCTATGGATGGCGTAGGCGAAGTCCAGGGCAGTGGCGCCCTGCGGGAAGAACTTCACGTCCCCGCGCGGCGTGAACGCGAAGATCTCGTTGGCGAAGAGGTCTACCTTGACCGTCTCCAGGAATTCCTGCGGGTCGTCCACCTCCTGCGCGGCCTCGAAGAGCTCGCGCAGCTTGGACATCTTGCTGATGTCCTCCTTGGACAGGGCGAGGTGGCCCTCCTTGTACTTCCAGTGGGCGGCGATGCCGCGCTCGGCGACCTTGTGCATCTCGGCGGTGCGGATCTGCACCTCGATCTGCCTGCCCTCGGGGCCGATCACCACCGTGTGCAGCGACTGGTAGCCGTTGGACTTGGGCGTGGCGATGTAGTCCTTGAAGCGGTCGGGCACCGGCCGGAACAGCGCGTGCATCAGGCCCAGCGCCGTGTAGCACTGCCCCACCTGGTCCACGATCACCCGGAAGGCCAGCAGGTCGTGGATCTGGTCGAAGTCCAGGTTGCTGGAGGTCATCTTCCGGTAGAAGGAGTAGATGTGCTTGGAGCGCCCGCTGACGTTCGCCGGCAGGTCCATCTCGCGGAGCTTCTCCGCGAGCAGCGCGTTCACGCCCTCGATGTAGGCCTGCCGGTCCGGCTCCCGCTCCTCCATGCGGGCCACGATGTCTTCGTAGAAGTCAGGGTGGAGGTACTTGAAGCAGAGGTCCTCCAGCTCCATCTTGTAGCGGTGCAGCCCGAGCCGGTTGGCGATGGGCGCGTAGATGTCCAGCGTCTCCTGGGCGATGGCGCGCTGGCGGTCGGCCCGCATGTGCTCCAGCGTGCGCATGTTGTGGAGGCGGTCGGCCAGCTTGATGAGGATGACCCGGATGTCCTTGGCCATCGCCAGCACGAGCTTGCGGAAATTCTCCGCCTCCGCCTCGTGCTTGTTCTTGAACTGCAGCTTGCCGATCTTGGTGACGCCGTCCACCAGATCGGCGATCTCCGGGCTGAACTCGGAGGCGATGTCGTCGTGCGTGCAGAGGCAGTCTTCGATGACGTCGTGGAGCATCGCGCTGGCGATGCTGTCCACGTCCAGCTGCAGGTCGGCCAGCATGCCGGCGACCGCGACGGGGTGGATGAAGTACTCGTCCCCGCTCTTGCGCACCTGCCCGCTGTGGGCGCGCGCGGCGTAATAGTACGCGCGAACGACGACGTCGAGGTCGGCGTTCGGAGCGTAGCTGCGTACTTTCTCGGTGATCTCCGGGAGGCTCATTCTGGCGTTGCCCGTTGGGCGGGGGCCCGCGTGCATCTGCAGACCCGATTACAAGCTAACACCGAATGCGCGACGTCAAGCTCCGAAGCGCGCGACCAGGGAGGGGTTGCGCGCGCGGCGGCGAAGCTCGGCCACCAGCACCGCCTGGAACTGGTCATGGGCGCTCTGGAGCGTGCGATTGACGATGAGATAGTCGAATTCGCCGCAGGCCCGGAGCTGGGTGGCGGCGTCGGCCAGGCGGCGCTGGATGACGGCCTCGCTGTCGGTGGAGCGGGCCCGCAGCCGGGCCTCCAGCTCCTCGATGGAGGGCGGCAGGATGAAGACGAGCACCGCCTCGGGGAGCGCCGCGCGGACCTGCCGGGCGCCCTGGGCGTCGATCTCCAGCAGGATGCTCTGGCCGCGGGAGAGGGCCTCCTCCACCGGGGCCCGCGGGGTGCCGTAGCGGTTGCCGTAGACCTCCGCCCACTCCAGCAGGGCGCCCGCCTGCACGGCGGCGTCGAAGTCCGGGCGGGTCACGAAGTGGTAGTCGCGGCCGTCCACCTCGCCCGTCCGCGGCGCGCGGGTCGTCATGCTGACCGACCAGCCGAGCCCGGGGACCACGCTCAGGGCCTCGCGCACGAGCGTGGTCTTGCCCGTGCCGCTGGCCCCGGTGACGACGAAGAGGGCGCCGCGGTCGGGCGTTGCCCAGTCGGAGAGGTCGAGGCTCATGGCGGCTCCTGCGGCGAGGCCGAGCCGCTTAATCCGCTCCGGTGGGCGCTCGCAAGCGACCGCCGACCACGCAGCACGCGGTCAGCGGGCAGCGGGCGCAGATCTCGGCGACGTGCCGGCTCTGGCAGGCCCCGCTGATGCCCAGGTGGGCCAGGGCGAAGTCGTAGCGGGTGGGGTCCCGCGGGTCGATGGCCCGCAGGCGCCCGGTGATCTCCGCCGCCGTGCGCCAGGATCCGTCCTCGCGGGCGGTCAGGCCCAGGTAGCGGGCGATGCGCGAGACGTGCGTGTCCAGCGGGAGGATCAGCCCCTCGGGCGGCAGCGCCCACAGGCCGAGGTCCATCCCGTCGGCCCGCAGGGGAGCGCCCCCCGTCCCCGCCGCCCCCGGGCGCCGCACCATCCAGCGCAGCATCATGTTCCAGCGCTTGCAGGCCGATCCTTCGGAGGGCAGCGGCAGGAAGGTGCGGAAGCCGCGGGGCAGATCCTCGAAGCGCGCGGCGCTCAGGCCCAGGCGCGGCGCCTCGGCGAGCCCGGCCGCCCGGAGCGCGAGCACCCCCGCCTCCAGCGCCGGCCCCAGGTCCGCGTGCTCCGGCCTCCAGCCCGCCTCGAAGACCGCGCCCAGCCGGCCGCGCTCGCGCAGGATCCGCCCGGCGGCGAGGGCCAGCAGGGACAGGTCCACGCCGCGGTTCCAGCGGTAGACCAGGGGGGCCAGGGCCTCGGCGTCCTCGGCGTCGAAGCCCAGGACCCAGCGGCGCGGCCCGCCCCGCGCGTCGGCGCGCGCGAACAGGCGCTCCAGGACGGGCCAGAACAGGCTCACCCGCCCGTAGGCCAGCGCGCTGGCGAAGAGGGCGGCCAGCTCCACGTCCCCCGGGTCGGCGTAGCGGCGCGCGAAGTGCAGGGGATCCCGCCCGATCCGCGCGCCCGGATCCGAGGCGCACAGAGCCTCCAGGGCCGCGGCGAGGGCGGGGTCTGGCGGCGCAGCGGGGGAGGGGCAGGCTCGCATGACCCCTGGCTAACTGAATACGGATCGGTCGTGGGGGGTTTCCCACGAAGGAGGAGACATGGGAACGAGACTGATCTACAGCGCGCTCTTCGTCGCGACCACCGCCTGCACCGAGCCGATCAAGGGCGATGAGGTGCTGACGGCCGAGATGGTCGCCGGGCTGGACGTCACCTGCGACGGCGGGACCAGCGTGGCGACCGCGGCCTTCACCTACGGCTCGGGCTTCCCGGTGACCTACGTGCAGCTGGGCGAGACCGACATCCTCACCGCCTGGGGCGGCGACCTCAGCAAGGAGATGGGCGAGCTGGTCCTGGACGATCTCATCAGCTACGTCGCCAGCTTCGAGCTGGTGGACGCCGACACCGCCTTCGAGTTCAGCCTCCAGCGCGAGGTGGACGCGGGCGCGCCCTCCAGCACCGTCACGCTCCCGCCGCCCTTCGAGATCAGCGCGGCGGAGCCGTCCACCTTCTCCCGGGCGAACGATGACCTGGTGCTGAGCTGGACGGGGGAGGGCAACGTCGATGACGCGCTGACCCTGGTGGTCGACGGCGACTGCATCGACAGCTACCAGCAGCTGCTGACCGAGGACACCGGCACCGTCACGATCCCCGCGGGCACGCTGGTCTCGACCACCGGCCAGGAGGCCGAGAGCTGCGAGGTCACCCTCTGGCTCAAGCGCCAGCGCAGCGGCCTGCTGGACAGCGCCTACGCGGGCGGCACGATCACGGCGAGCCAGTACCGCACCACGGACGTGATCTCCGACCCCTGAGGCCGCTCACTCGACGTTGGCGGCCTGCTCCCGCATCCGCTCCAGCGTGGCCTTCATCTCGACCACGCGGGCGGAGACCGGGTGCTCGGCCGCCTTCGAGCCGACCGTGTTGATCTCGCGGTTCAGCTCCTGCAGCAGGAAGTCCAGCTTGCGACCCACGGGCTCGGGCGCCACCAGCGCGTCGGCGAACTGGGCACAGTGGGCCTGGATGCGGGCCAGCTCCTCGGAGATGTCCGCCTTCTCCGCCAGGATCGCGGCCTCCATCGCCAGCCGGTCGGAGTCCACGCGCTCGCCGATCATGCGGAGGATGCGCTGCTCCAGCCGCACGCGCAGGCGGTCCACGATGCCGTCCGCGCTGGCCTGGATCTCCGCCGTCATGCGCAGGAGCTCGTCGAGGTGGCGCTGAAGGTCCTTCTGGAGGGCGAGGCCCTCGGCGGCGCGCATGACCATCAGGTCGGCGAGGGCCGCGTCCACGGCGGTGGACACGAGATCCCACTCGCGGAGCGCGTCCGGCTCGGCCTCGACGTGGGTGAGCACGCCGGGCTGCCCCAGCACCAGGGTCAGGGGGATGGGCTCCTCGGGGCGGCCCAGGCGGGTGGCCACCTCGCGCATGGCGTGGAGGTACTTGTCGGCCAGGGCCGGGTCGCTCTTGACGTGGTAGCCGCTCTCCACCGCCGTGCGGCGCACGTAGACCTCGATGCGCCCGCGGTTGACCGCCTCGCGCAACATCGTGTGCAGCCGCGGCTCCAGGACCATGTGCTCGCGGGGCACGCGCAGCTGAAGGTCACGAAAGCGGTTGTTGACGCTCTTCATCTCGACGACGACGGTGACGTCGCCGTTGGTGGCCTCGCCGCGCCCGAAGCCGGTCATCGAGTTCATGCCGCATCCTCTCCGGCTCCTCTAACCCCCCGCTCGCGTTACGCGAGGCGCTGAGGTGAGCATGGAGCGTCTCTCCTGGGATCGGTACTTCATGAACGTCGCGCGCGTGGTCTCCAGCCGGGCCACCTGCCAGCGCAAGTACGTGGGCGCCGTCATCGTCCGCGACCGCACGATCCTGAGCACCGGGTACAACGGCTCCATCCGCGGCATGCCGCACTGTAGCGAAGCCGGCCACATGATGGAGGAGGGCCACTGCGTCGCCACCATCCACGCCGAGATGAACGCCATCATCCAGGCGGCGCGCAACGGCGTGGCCATCGAGGGCGCCAGCATCTACATCACGGCGAGCCCCTGCTGGAGCTGCTTCAAGGCGCTGGCCAACGCGGGCGTCACCCGCATCTGCTACGGCGAGTTCTACCGGGACGAGCGCAGCTTCCGCGTCGCCGAGCAGCTCGGGATCGAGATGAACCACGTCCCGCTCGATCCCGGCGACACCGTCCCGGTCCCTCCCGCCGAGGGGCCCCGGAAGAGCTGAGGTCAGACCTCAGCCCTCAATTCGCCTCGCCGGCGCCCTCGACCTTGTTCACCGCGTCGAGCGGCGTGACACCGGCGTAGAGCACCGCCATGATGCCCGGCAGGTACTTGTCCATCATCAGGCAGTTGACGTAGACCGCCGGCTTGATGAGGCCGCTGGTCAGCTCGCCCTCGTCCACGTCGACGCTGGTCTTGTAGCGGATCTCGCCGTCGTTGTAGTCCAGCTCGAAGTTGCCGATGGCCATGCCGTAGTTGGCCCGGGTGATGAACTCGGCGATCTCCTGACGCTTCTCCTCGGGAGCGTTGACGGAGGCCACCGAGTAGAAGAGGAGCTGGTTGTTGCGCTCCTGGGCGAAGCACATCCAGCGCCCGTTCTTGCCCACGAAGGGCAGGCGCAGGACCGGCCGCTCAGGGTGGCGCTCGAAGTTCCAGTTGTCCTCTTTGAAGAAGCGCTCGGTCGCGTCGAGGATCTTGCCCATCGTGATCTCCATCGTCACAGAAGAGAGGCCCACCTTAGCGGCCGGGGAGGTCGCGCGCAATGGCCCTCGTGCCCGCGCGCGAAGGCGTCGGCCCGGCCAGGGCCTCCAGACGGGCGAACTCGTCCGTGTCGAGCTCCCAGGCGGCCTGAAGCGGGAGCTCGGGGGCCTCCAGCCAGCGGCGCGGGACGGGCCAGGCGCGGAGCTCGCGCGGGTAGAGGTCCAGGCGCGAGCCGGCGCGCAGGCGGGCCAGCCCGACGGCCGCCCGGCTCCGCAGCAGCTCGGCCAGGCGCTCCAGCGGCACGGCGGCGCCCCGGGGCTTGACCACGTTCAGCGTGTGGCCGGGGATCAGGTCCTCGCGGTCCAGCCAGACATGGACATTCCCCGAGCTCCCGCAGAGGCGCTGGACCAGCAGCTTCTCCCCTTGGAAGAGCGAGAGGTGCTTGGGGCGGTGCATGCGCGGCGGGTCGTAGCGAAGCCAGCGCCGCCGACCCTGGCTCAGGTCGCGGGCGTCCACGTAGGGCAGGAGCCCCGGCGCGGGCTCGTCGGAGAGCAGCGCGGCCTTCCCGCCGCCGGAGCCGTGGGAGACGACGCCGGTGTCGATCTCGCAGAGCTCGCCGAGGCTCAGGCTGCGGGAGAGCACGGCGGCCAGGAGCTCGGGATCGCCAGGTCGGAGCTCGGGATCCCAGGGGGCAGACTCCAGGCGGAGCCAGGAGGCGTGGGAGAGGCCGTGATCGGGGAGCGGCGCCGGCCCGGCCCCCGCCTGGAGCGCGACGAGCACGACCTGGACCACCGCCCCTGGGAAGCGGACGGGCGGCCCGAGGGCGGTCAGGCGATGCTCGGCCGACCAGCGCTGTCGCAGGGGCCGCGCGTAGGGCTGGCTGAGCAGGGGGGCCGGGAGGACCAGGCAGAGTCCGCCCCCGGGGGCGAGGGCCTCGGCGGCGCGGGCGGCGAAGGGGACGGCGAGGTCATAGCGCCCGTACAGCCAGGGCAGCTCGCGCTGGAGGCGCTCGCGGAGCTCCCGGGGCTGGTGCTCGGGCGGCACGTAGGGCGGGTTGCCCACCACCAGATCCACCGGGGCCTGGGGGCGGAGGGAGAGCCCGTCCCCCTGGTGGACCCGCGCGCGGGGGGCTGCGACCTGGGCGACGGCGGCGGTGGCGGGCTCGATCTCCACACCCTCGGCCTCGATCCCGCGCTCTGCGAGGGCGACCAGGAAGGCGCCGGCGCCGCAGCTCGGGTCCCAGCCGCGCCGGGGGGCGCGGGCGCAGGCGGCGACGGCGCGGGCGCAGGCCTCGCGGACCAGGGCCGGCGGCGTGTCGAAGGCCCCGCGCTGGCGGCGCCCGTCCTCATCGAGGGCGGGGGCGGGGGCGCCGCGGGGGACCCTGGCCAGGGCCCCGGGGGCGTCGGGCGAGATCCACTGGAGCTTGTGATCTACCCCGAGATCGTGGGGCGCCTCGCGCATCCGCGCGCGGGCCAGCGCGCCGCCCACCCGCACGACCTCCCAGGGCTGGCGCGCCAGGGACTCCGCCGCGGCGCGGGCGGCCTCCACCGGGTCGTTGGAGCGGGCGGCCTCGGCGAGCCAGGCGCGCAGAGCGATGGCCTCGGGGGCCTCGGGCACGCTCAGGCCTCCGGCGGCAGGTCGAGCACCCGCAGCTCGAAGAGGCGCTCCAGGAGGGCCTCGTCGAAGACCAGGCCCGGGGGCAGGGCCGTGCCGTCGCCGCTGCCCGGGTCCTCCAGCACCTCCGCCACGGTGCGGCCGTTGAAGCGGCTCAGCAGCTCCAGCACGCCCTCGGGCAGATCGATGGCGTCGTAGGCGCTGTATCCCCAGACCCGCCGGCCACCGCCGGGCAGGGGCTGGGACCGCAGCGCGCCCGGGATCAGGATGGGCGGGACCCCCCGCTCGCTCAGCCCGCGCCAGGCCTCCTTCAGCATCCGCGTGCGGAAGCGCAGGCCAAAGCCGCCGATCCGCGCGACGTCCTTCCAGTCGAGCTCGTCCACGTAGCGCGCGCAGGCCTCGTAGAAGGCCTCCTCCTGGCCCGCCCAGCGCCCGAAGCCCTGCTTCGCGTCCAGGGACTCCACCGCCGCCAGGCTCAGCACGTCCTCCACGGCGTCCAGGAGCTGGCGGAGCGAGTGCCAGAAGTGCCGGCTCACCGCCCCGCGCTCGTGCTTGCAGAACCAGGTGGTGCAGACCGACTCGCGGTTCTGCCAGATGCCGCAGGTGCCGCCGTCGCGGTCCAGCCAGTGCGGGCAGCGCAGGCTGAGGTCCAGCCCGAACTGCCCCTCCTTCTTGGCGATCTCGTAGCGATCGGCGTAGCTGCGGGGCAGTCCGAGCCCGCGGGGGCTCACGGCGAGGCCCTCGCGGATGCGCTCGCGCACGGTGGCCCGACCCGCCGCCGCCGCCGGATCCTCGTCGCGCAGGACGCGGCCGACCAGGAAATTCGGCAGCTTGGGCATGAACATGCAGCACTTGAGGTCCGCCCGGAAGTGCGGGCCAGGGTCGGCCTCGGGCGGGCCGCGCTGGACCATGGCGCAGGCGCCGCAGGTGCTCTTCGGCTCCGAGGGCAGGGCTTCGCCGAGGAGCTGGCGCATCCAGGCGTCGTACAGCGGCGGGAGCGAGGACATGGTCGGAGCTTATCCGACGCCCCAGGCGGCGAGCACCCCGCGCACCTGATCTTCCAGCGTGAATCGCCGCTCCCACAGGCGATCCGGCCCGGCCTCGCCGCGGGCGGCGCGCTCCTCGGGGGCGTCGGCGGCCTCGCGCAGCAGCGCGCGCAGCGCCCCCGGATCGTCCGGCGGGGCGAGCCAGCCCACGGCGCAGTCCCCCGGGCGCGGCTCGTCGGGGTCGTCGGCGACCAGCTCGGGGATGCCCGAGAGCGGGGTGGTGATCACGGGCCTGCCCATGGCCATGGCCTCCATGAGCGCCAGGGGCACGCCGTCGAGATCGCCGTCGGGGGCCGGGCGGCAGGGGAGGGCGAAGAGGTTGGCCTCGGTCATGGCCGCGCGCACCTCGCGCGGGCTCAGGAGGCCCAGGACATCCACTCCAGGTGGAACCGGGACCGTCCGGGGGAGCTCCGTGACCAGCGCCAGACGGGCGTCGGGTCGCGCGAGCCCGGCCCAGGCGTCCAGCAGCACGTCCAGGCCCTTCTTGGGCACGGGCCGGCCCACGAAGAGGGCGCGCAGGGCCGGGCCGGGCAGGGGGAGCGGGGCCCAGACCGCCCGATCCGGCCCGCAGTGGACGACGTGGACGGGGACGGCCTCGGCGCCGGCCGCGCGCAGGCGCTCCCGCAGCAGGCCCGCGGCGTGGCGGGAGATGGCGATCACCGCGCTGGCCCCGGCCAGCACCTCGTCCAGGCTGGGGCGGGGGCGGAAGAGGTCGGTGGCGTGGACCGTCACGGAGTAGGACAGGCCCAGGTCCATGCGCAGGGCCAGGGCGAACTCGGCGGCCTCCCCGGCGAAGTGGACGTGGACGTGGTCGAAGCCGGCGGCGTGCTCGGCCAGATCGGGCAGGCGCGCGGCGTCCCGGGGGCGCTGACGCCCGGCCAGCCAGCGCTCGCCGGGGCTCTGGGGGCCGAGCAGCCCGCGCAGGGCGCGCCGGGGGACCGGGAAGACCGGGACGTGGGGGAGCTCGTCCTGGACGCGGCCGTCCTCGCGCTCGCCGAGGCTGGCCACGCCCACGCTCACGCCCGCCGCGGCCACGCCGGCGATCTCGTTGTTCACGAAGGTCTCGGTGAGCGTGGGGTAATAACGCAGGAGGTAGAGCACCCTCATGTCAGCAACGCCTCCAGCTCCTCAGCCCGCTCGGCCCAGGTGCGCAGGGTGGGGACGCGCGGCGGCGCGGCCAGGGCCTCCCGCGCGGCGCGGGCCAGATCTTCCGGATCTCCCGGCCTGAACAGGTGCAGGCTCGCCCCGGTGAGCGCGACGATCCGCCGCACGCTGGGCAGGTCGGGGGCCAGGATGGGCGCGGCCGTGGCCAGGTAGTCCCAGAGCTTCAGCGGGCTGGTCAGCTCGCGCCCGAAGAGGTTGTCGGCCAGCGGCAGCAGCAGGGCGGCGCTGCGGGCCAGCAGGTCGGGCACCTCCAGGAAGGGGACCGGCGGTCGGGCGCTGAGGCTCCCGCTCGAGCCCAGCGCGCGGATCTCCTCGGGCGAGCCGCCCACCAGCTCCAGCGGGAGCGGTAGCAGGGGTGCGGCCACCCGGAGCGCCTCGACGCCCTTGTAGGTCCGCAGCGAGCCGACCACGCGGATGACGGGGTCGGGGGTCTGGGCCTCGCGGCGGCGGGAGGGGCTGGTGGCGTTGTGCACGGCGGCGCGGCGCGCGGGGAGGAGGGCGCCGTGGCGGGCCTCCCAGACGCGGAGCGTGCCCTCGCAGTTGGCGATCAGGGCGAAGGCGGCGGAGAGCGCGGCCCGCTCGATCTCCAGGTGGGGCGCGGGATCCTCGCCCCGCTCCTCGGCCTGCAGGCTGTCCAGCCCGTGGACCTCCAGCGCGATCCGGTGGCGGCGGAGCAGGGGGAGGAGGCGGACCAGCCGGCGCCGGTCGCGGGCCAGCACCAGCCCCGGCGCCCCCAGCGACCAGGCCAGCGCCCGCGCCCGGAACCACAGCCCGGCGAGGCCCGGGTGGGCGCTCGGCGCGATCTCCAGGTTCAAGGTGGGCAGCGGCTCGAGCCCGAAGGCGGCGAGCGCGGTGGAGGGGTCACCCCCCTGGGCCCGATCGGCCAGCAGCGTCACCGCGTGCCCGCGGGCCGCCAGGGCGTGGGCGGCGTGCACCACCTGGATGGCCTGCGCGCGGAGCCCGGGCAGGGTGGGCCGGTACAGGGAGAGCACGCGCAGAGCCATGAGCGAAGCTAACGCGCGCGGGAGACGCTGGGTTCGAGGGCCTCGCGCAGCGCGTCGAGGGCGCGGGCGGGGCCGTGTTGCGCGCGGGCCCAGGCGCGGGCGCGGACCCCGGCCTCGGGATCGGCCAGGAGCGCGCGGGCCGCCGCCAGATCCTCGGGTCGCGGGTCGTCGGGATCGGAGATCAGCAGCCCCGGCCCCAGGGCCTCGGGCACCCCCCCCGTCGCGCAGCCGATGGCGGGGAGCCCGCGCAGGGCGGCTTCGACCAGCGTGAGCCCCAGGCCCTCCGCCCCTCGACCGTCGGCCTCGGCCCGCGGCAGGAGCACGGCGGCGGCGGCGGGGATCTTCGCGATCTCCTCCCGCGGGAGCCGGCCGTGCCACCGGACATCCTGCCCCGCGAGCGCCGACCGCAGGCGCCCCTCCTCGGGCCCGTCGCCCACGAGCTCCAGCGGCACCCCCAGCCGGATCGCCAGCCGCGCGGCGCGCTCCACCCCCTTGAGCGGCGTGAGCCGCGCCACGCACAGCAGCCCGGAGCCAGGGCGCTGGGCGGGCAGGTCCAGGCAGAGGGGCATGGGCAGGACGCGGGCCGGGCGGTCCAGGCCCAGGCGGGCGAGCTCTGAGGCCAGGAAGCCGGAGACCGGGAGCAGGGCGTGGGCCTGACGGCCGAGGCGCTGGAGGGCCGGGGGGGCGCGCTCCAGTCGGGTGAGATCGCTGCCGTGGAAGGCGACGCCCCAGCGACCGTCAAGCAGATTTACTAATTTGCTTAGTTCGATAGCCAGGGGCCAGGTCGCGAAGACCACCCGCAGGGAGGAGCCCGCGCGCAGGGCGGGGAGCGCGCCGGCCAGCGCCACCCACAGGCCCCCCCAGCGGGCCCAGGAGCGGCCTCGGGCGCGGATCACGGGGTAGGGGAGGGCGGCGTCGTGCGCGGGCTCCGGGGGGCCGGCGGCGATCACCGTCACCGGCTCGCCCGCCGCCTGCAGGGCCCCGGCGAGGTCGGCGGCCCAGCTGGCGATCCCCCCCGTGAAGCGGGGCGGGAAGTCCAGGGTGACGAGGAGCCAGCTCATCCCGCTGACTCCAGCAGGAGTTGTAGCCGCGCCCAGACCTCGTCCACCGCGAGCCCCTCCATGCACAGGTGGTCGCCCACGGGGCAGCTGGGGCCGCCGTGCAGGCTGCAGGGACGGCAACCCAGCGGGAGCTCCGCCGGGAGGCCGCGCGCGCCCCAGCACCAGAAGCCGTCCTGGGAGGTGGTGGGCCCGAAGAGGCCGAGCACCGGGACGCCGCAGGCCCCGGCGAGGTGCAGGAGCCCGGTGTCCCCGGCGACCAGGGCCCGCGCGCGGGAGAGTGCCTCGAGGGTGCGGTCGAAGCCCCGCTCGGCGACGGCCTCGGCGCGGGGGCCGACGGCCTCGGCCACGGCGTGGACCAGCGCGCGATCCTCGGGCCCGCCGAGCACCAGCACCGGGCCCTCCCAGCGGGCGCCGAGGGCGGCGAAGCGTCCGGGAGGCCAGCGCTTGGTGGCGTGGGCGGCGGCGGGGGCCAGGGCCAGGGCGGCGGGGGCGTCTGGCCGGGGCAGCGAGATCCAGGGGGCGGCGGCGGCGGGGAGGCCGGCGGCCTCGGCGTAGCGCGCGATGACCAGCGGGGGAGGATCTCCGTGCTTGAAGGCCACCCGCAGGCGGCGGGCGAGGTCGTGGCGGCGCACCCGCGAGACCGGGGCCCCCGCCCGGAGGCTGGCCAGGCGCGAGCGGGGGCTGGCGTGCAGGTCGACCACGCGATCGAAGCCGCGGAGCTCGGGGCCCTCCTCCCAGACCAGCACGCGCTCCACCCCGGGCAGGCGGGCGGCAAGCGGGGCGAAGGCCGCCTTCGTCAGGAAGCTCACCGGGGCCAGCCCGCCGGTGACGGCGCCGGTCAGCACCACGTCGCCGAGCGAAGAGAAGCGGACGACCAGGGTGGACATCTCAGGCGCGGGCCCGGGCTCCGCGCTGGCGGGCCGCGGCGAGCTGCCGGTCGAGCTCGGCGGCGGCGTCGGTGCGGGCGCGGACCTCGCGAACCTGGGCGGCGAGATCGGGGGCGGCGGCGTCGTCGGCGCGGGCGGTGAGCAGGGAGAGGCGCAGGCCCTCGAGCTGGTGGAGCAGGGTGGTCTGGCGAGCCTGGAGGCGGCTCAGGGCCTCGGCGGCCTCCTCGGCGCCGGAGAGCCGCCCCTCGATGGCCTCGGCGGCGCTCTGGAGGGCCTCGGCGGTGCGGGCGTCGGTGGCGCTCTGGGCCTGGGCCTGGGTCTGGGCGAGCTCGGCGCGCAGGCGGGCGAGGAGCTCGGGGTTGGCGATGGCGGCCAGCTCTCCGGCGTCGCGGTCCAGCGCGTCGGCGTCGCGGCGGAGGGCGACCAGATCGGGCAGGGGGTGGCCGCCCTGCTGCGCGCGGCTCTCCAGGGCGGCCAGCACCTCCTCCACCCGGGCGCGCCAGGGGCTCAGGGCGGGGCGGGCGGCGGGCTCGGGTGCGCGGGCGGGCTCGGGCGCGCGGGTCGGCTGGGGCTCGGGCAGCGGGGTGCTGGGGAGCGGGAGGGCGCGGAGTTCGCGCATCTTCAGCGCGGTCTGGAGGATGTGACTCAGCAGGCCCGCGCCCCAGAACAGCGCCCAGATGGGGAAGGTGCCGTGGCTGCCCGTGCCGACCACGATGGCGAAGATGACGACGTGCGTGATCAGCGAGCGCGCCATCTTGATCCGGGCCGCGCTGATGGGGTCGCCGCCGCCGGGCACCTCCTCCCGGAAGAGGGGGAGCTCGTAGGCGCGGCGCCAGGCGGTCTCACCTTCGCGGCGTACGAGCTCCACACCGGAGTAGCGGCGCCTCCGCAGCCGCTCCCTCAGGGTCTCCTCGTCGATGGTCTTGATCTTGTCGCCGCGTTGGATGTGCCAGTCGGGCATTCGGTCCGTTAACCCGCTCGGGGCCTGCGGCGCCTGCTGAGCGCGAGGCCAGCGACGGCGAGGGCCAGGGCGGCGCCGCCGCGGGAGGGCGCGCTGCTGCAGGCGCAGCCGCCGTCCTTGACGTCGCCGGTGCCGTCGCTGCCGGTCTCTCCGTCGGGGATCTCCTCCGTCTCGTCGGTGTCGGCGGTCTCGCCGGTGTCGGCGGTCTCGCCGGTGTCGCCGGTGTCGCCGGTCTCGCCGGTGTCCTCGCTCACGGCGTCCGCTCCGTCGCAGTCCTGGTCGATGCCGTCGTCGGGGGTCTCCTCGGCGCCGGGCCAGCTCGATCCATCGCTGTCGTCGCAGTCCTCGGCGTTGTCCACGCTGCCCTCGGGGGCGGCGCAGCTCTCCTCGGCGCTGGCGGGGTCGCCGTAGCCGTCGCCGTCCAGGTCGGCGTACCAGGTCTGGGTGCTGAGATCCTCGTCGATCTCCTCGTCGCAGTCGTTGTCCACGTCGTCGCAGACCTCCTCGGCCTCGGGCGAGGTCGCGGCGTCGCCGTCGTCGCAGTCCTGGCGGTTGGTGACGGAGCCGTCGACCACCGCGCAGCTCTCCTCGCTGGTGGCGGGGTCGCCGTAGCCGTCGCCGTCCGCGTCGGCGTACCAGGTGTCGGTGTCCAGGTCCTCGTCGATCTCGTCGTCGCAGTCGTTGTCCACGTCGTCGCAGCGCTCCTCGGCCTCGGGCGAGGTGGTGGGCTCGGCGTCGTCGCAGTCGCCCGCGGGGTCGTCGACGGTGGCCTCGTAGGTGTCGTCGCAGTCGGCGTCGTCGGAGTCGAGCGTGCCGCCGAGGCCGTCCACGTAGCCGTCATCGTCGGCGTCCTCGTAGCAGATCTCGGCGCCGTCGCAGTCCTGGTCCACGCTGTCGCCCGTGATCTCCGTGGCGTCGGGCCGCACGTCCGCGTCGCCGTCGTCGCACTCCTCGCAGGCGGCCCAGCCGTCCTCGTCCTCGTCCGTGTAGCCCACGGAGCCGTCGCAGTTGTAGTCGTTGGGGTCGGCGCAGTCGTCCTCCTCCGCGCTGGGGTGCCAGCGGGCGGAGCTGTCGTCGCAGTCGGTGTCGTCGGAGACGAAGTCCTCGGGGGCGTCGCAGGCCAGAGCCTCGTCCTCGGCGTCGCCATAGCCGTCGCCGTCGGCGTCCGCGTACCAGGCGCTCTGGCCGGTGGCGGAGTCGTCGTCATCGTCGGACAGGCCGTCGCAGTCCTCGTCGTCGTCGTCGTCGTCGCAGATCTCCCGACCGCCGGGGTGCGCGTCCTCGTCGTCGTCGTCGCAGTCCTCGTCGTTGTCGGTGTGGCCGGCGGGCGCGTCGCAGGCGCTCTCCGTGGCGTCGGGGTCGCCGTAGCCGTCGCCGTCCGTGTCGGCGTACCAGGTGCTCTGGCCGGTGGCCGAGCCGTCGGCGTCGTCGGCGTCGCCGTCGCAGTCCTCGTCCGTGTCCGCGGCGTCGCAGACCTCCGCGCCGTCCGGGCGGACGTCGGCGTCGCCGTCGTCGCAGTCCTGGTCGTCGTCCACGTAGCCGGTGGGCAGGTCGCAGCTCTCGACCAGCGAGCCGGGGTCGCCCCAGCCGTCACCGTCGGCGTCCCGGTGCCAGGCGCTCTGGCCGGTGGCCGAGGCGTCGCGGTCGTCGGCGCGGCCGTCGCAGTCCTCGTCCGTGTTGGCGTCGTCGCAGATCTCGGCGCCGTCGGGGCGGATGGCGCTGTCGCCGTCGTCGCAGTCCTGGTCGTTGTCTACGTAGCCGCCGGGTACGTCGCAGGCGTCGGCGGTGGAGCTCGCGTCGCCCCAGCCGTCCGCGTCGTCGTCGGCGTACCAGGTGCTCTGGCCGACGGCCGAGGGGTCCTCGTCGTCCGCGGCGCCGTCGCAGTCCTCGTCCAGGTCGGAGCCGTCGCAGCGCTCCTGGCCTCCGGGGTGGATGTTCGCGTCCCCGTCGTCGCAGTCCTCGTCGTCGGTGACGAAGCCGTCGGGCAGGTCACAGGCCAGGGTGGTGTTGTCCGCGTCGCCGTAGGTGTCGCCGTCCTCGTCGGCGAACCAGGTGCTCTGTCCGGTGGCGGAGCTGTCGCTGTCGTCGGCCGTCCCGTCGCAGTCCTCGTCGGTGTTGGAGGCGTCGCAGATCTCGGAGCCTCCGGGCCGCGTGGACGACGATCCGTCGTCACAGTCGTCGTCGTTGGAGACGAAGCCGGAGGGCAGGTCGCAGGTCTCGGTGCTGTCGTCGGCGTCGCCGTAGCCGTCGCCGTCATCATCGGCGTACCAGGTGCTCTGTCCGGTGGCCGAGCTGTCGCTGTCGTCGGCGGATCCGTCACAGTCCTCGTCGGTGTCGGTGGCGTCGCAGATCTCGGAGCCTCCGGGCTTGATGGAGGAGGAGCCGTCGTCGCAGTCGTCGTCGTTGGCGGCGTAGCCGGAGGGCAGGTCGCAGGTGCGGGTGGTGCTGTCGGGGTCGCCGTAGGTGTCACCGTCGGCGTCGCGGTACCAGGTGCTCCTGGTGGCCAGGGAGGCCGAGCTGTCGCTGTTGTCGGCCGTCCCGTCGCAGTCCTCGTCGGTGTCGGCGTCGTCGCAGACTTCGGTCCCGCCCGGGTGGATGGACAGGGAGCTGTCGTCGCAGTCGTCGTTGTCGGCGACGTAGCCGGAGGGCAGGTCGCAGGTGCGGGTGGTGGTGTCCGCGTCGCCGTAGGTGTCGCCGTCGGCGTCGCGGTACCAGGTGCTCTTGGAGGACGAGGCGGCGGAGCTGTCGCTGTCGTCGGCGGAGCCGTCGCAGTCCTCGTCGGCGTCGGCGTCGTCGCAGAGCTCCGTCCCGCCGGGGTGGGTGGAGCCCGCGCCGTCGTCGCAGTCGGTGGCGTCGTCCACGTAGCCGCTCGGGGCGTCGCAGGCGCTGGCCTCGCGGGAGGCGTCGCCGTAGCCGTCGCTGTCGGCGTCGCGGTACCAGGGGCTCTGCCCGGTGGCGGAGGCGTCGCTGTCGTCGGCCTTGCCGTCGCAGTCTTCGTCGGCGTCGGCGGCGTCGCAGGTCTCGGTGGCCGAGGGGCTCACGTCGTCGCGGTCGTCGTCGCAGTCCTCGTCATTGGCGGCGTAGCCCGTGGGCAGATCGCAGGTGGTCCTGCTGCTGGACGGGTCGCCGTAGCCGTCGCCGTCGGTGTCGGCGTAGAAGGTGCTGGTGCCGGTGGCGGAGCTGTCGGCGTTGTCGGCCTTGCCGTCGCAGTCCTCGTCGGTGTCGGCGTCGTCGCAGAGCTCGGTGGCGCCCGGGTGGATGCTGGCGTCGCTGTCGTCGCAGTCCGAGTCGTCCTCGAGGTAGCCGGAGGGCTGGGTGCAGCGGTCGAGGTAGCTCAAGGGGTCGCCGTAGCCGTCCCCGTCGGCGTCCGCGTAGTAGCGGGTGGTGCCGTTCACGTCGTCGTCGGCGTCGTCGGCGAGCCCGTCGCAGTCCTCGTCGGTGTCGGCGTCGTCGCAGATCTCGGGGACGCCGGGGTTGATGTCTGCGTCCTCGTCGTCGCAGTCCTGGTCGGTGGAGATCCCGTTGACCAGCCAGTCGTCCCCGTCGTTGTCCGCGCCGCCGTAGTGGAGCGTGGCCTGCCCGGCGCCGCCGTCGGTGTCCGTGGCCCCGATCAGGAGATCGTTGTAGCCGTCGCCGTTGACGTCACCCGTCCCCGCCACGGCGATCCCGAGCTGCTCGCCGTCCGAGCCGGAGAGGGTCTGGTCGGGTTGATCGGAGGAGGAGTAGGTGCTGGCCTGGCCCTCGAAGATCCCGACATAGCCGGCGTTGGAGTCCGTGTAAGGGGCGCCCACCGCGAACTCGGGGTAGCCGTCCTTGCCCGTGTCCCCCAGGTAGGCGACGGAGGCGCCGTAGCCGGAGCTCGCCACGTACCCGCTCACGTTCACCGAGGCGCCGGTGGGGAGCGAGGTGCCCGTCGAGTAGTAGATGTAGACGCGGCCAGCCTTGGTGGAGGCGCCATAGGGCGCCCCGACCAGCAGATCCGCCGCGTCGTCGCCGTCGATGCTGCCCTCCAGCACGACGGAGGTGCCGTACTGGTAGTCGTCCGTCGCCAGAGACGTGAAGGAGTAGGTGCGGTGCGCCGTGGGCGTCGTGGTGAAGAAGGTGCTCCTGCCCGCGTAGGTGACCGCGCGCCCGCTGTCCGAGGTGAACGTGCTCTCGTAGCCCGGCACGCCGATGGCGATGTCGGCGAGCCCGTCGCCCGTCGCGTCGCCGCCGCCGCTCACCGACCAGCCGTAGAGCTGCTCGGTGTCGGCGTTGGTGAAGCGCCGGTAGGTGCTGGTGGAGGCCCCGGAGCTGCTGCCGGAGAAGATGTAGGCGCGCCCGGTGTTCGTGGAGTAGCCCGGCTCACCGACCAGGACCTCCTGGTAGCCGTCGCCGGTCAGGTCTCCGCCGATGTCCACGCTCCAGCCGAAGAGCGCGCTGGCTGACGCGCTCCCCGTCAGCGTGGTCGTGACCGTGCTGGAGAGCCCCGAGCTCGAGCCGTGGAAGACGTAGGCCGCGCCGTCCGAGGTGGAGGCCACGCTCGCCGTCGGCGCGCCCACGACGAGGTCGTCGTAGCCGTCGTTGTTGATGTCCCCGTCCAGGGCCACGGAGGTCCCGAAGGCCCCGCTGGTGGCCGAGCCGGTCAGCGTCAGATCCGCGGTCTCGGCGGGCCCGTCCTCCGATCCGTAGAAGATGTAGACGCGGCCCTTGCCGCTGGCCGCGCCCGGCGCGCCGACGGCGATGTCGTCGAAGCCGTCGCCGTTGAGGTCCCCGCGACCGGCCACCGCCGTCCCCAGCGCGTCCGTGCTGCCGCTGCCCGTCCAGCTCCCCTCCGCGGTGCTCACGACGGGGTCCACGAGCACGGGCCAGCGCGCGCCCGCGTCGTCCACGCGCACGCGCACGAGGTCTCCGTCCAGCTCGAGCCAGCTGGCCAGCGGCGCGCCGTCGGCGTCCCAGGCCCGCGGGCCCGCGTAGGCCCAGCGCCCGCCCTCCTCGTCCACCATCGCGATCCGGCCGGGGCTGCGCTGGGAGAGCGCCGCGCCCGACACGCGCAGCTCCAGGCTCAGCGCGCCCTCGCCCGCGGGCCGCTCGCGCAGGATCCATCCCTGCTGGAGCCCGCTCGGCCCGTTGCGCCACCACTCGCGGGCGTCCCCGCGCTCGACGACGGCCAGGGCGCAGCGCTCCTGCTCACAGCCCTCCGTCTCCAGCGCGCCAGGGCCCGCGTCGCGCAGATCCTCCCCGCGGCCCCAGCCCAGGAAGGAGATCCCGATCTCCCCGCGGGGGCCGGCGAGCCAGGCGCCCTCCTCGGAGAGCGAGGCCCGGATCCCGAAAGCCCCGTTGTCGGTGCTCAGCTCCTCGCCCGTCACCCGGAAGCCCGGCTCCGCCCCGCCCAGCGGGCCCAGGGCGCGCCGCCAGGGCTCCGCGAGCGGGGAGCCCTCCCCGGAGAGCCGGCTGTCGAGCCCGCGCTCGCCGTGATCGGCGGGCGCGCAGCTCGCGACGAAGATCAGCCCGAAGCACACCGCCGCGCGCGAACGACCCATGATCCGACCCCTGGACGCCTGCGCGGATCATATGACCGAAAACGTCACCCTTGTCGCTGGGGGTTTCCGGGCCGCGATCAGGGAACAGGTGAGCAGACGGCGGAGCAGGCCGGATCCGCGCAGATCGCCGCCCGATCGCGCGCGACCACGGCGGCGCTGGAGGGCTGGAGCGGCAGGGCGTCCACGGCGACGGACCAGCAGGTGGGCCCCGCCGCGCCCTCGCAGGGCACGCAGGGCCCCAGGGCCGGCAGCAGGTTGCAGATCGCGTCCGGGTTCAGGCCCTTGCCCATGCGCGGCAGGAAGGTCACCGTGTCGATGGCCCCTTCCACCCGGGAGAGCGTGAGGGTCTGGCTCGCGTAGGAGCCCGTCACGGTCGCCGTGACCAGCCGCGAGGGGAAGTCGTCCGCGGAGAGCGTCAGGCCCGCGCCCTCGACCTTGAACGCGCCGTCCGCGCCGAGCGCCAGCCCGCGGAGCGTCGTGGTCTCGGCGCAGAGATCCTGGGTCCCGTCCTCGCGGGCCGGGGCCATCAGCAGGTCAAGGGTCTCCCCGGCGCGGGCGGCCTGCACCAGCAGACGCACGTCGTACACGTCGCGCATCACGGAGGTCAGCGGCTCGGGCGTGGTCTTCGCCTCGGCCACCCGGGTCGCCCAGGTGGTGGGCGGCTCGGCGGGCGGGGCGGCTGGGGCGGGCGGGGCCTTGGGGCCGCAGCCGACCAGGGCGAGGAAGAGGAGGCTTCGCATGGGGGCTCCAGGTCCTATCCGCGCACGACCTTGCGCCGCGGCGGGCGGCGGGCGGCGGCGGGGGGCTCGGGGGGGCTCAGGCGCGCCAGGAGCTCGACGTGGCTGGTCTGGGGGAACATGTCGTAGGCCCGGAGCTCGTCCACCTTCCAGCCGTGCCCCACGAACTCCGCGAGGTCGCGGGCCAGCGTGCGCGGGTTGCAGGAGAGGTAGGTGAGCAGAGCCGGCTCCAGCGCGCGGATCCCGTCGATGACCGCCGGCTCCAGCCCGCGGCGGGCGGGGTCCACGTTGACCACGGGGGCGGTCCCGGCGAGGCGGCGGGCGATCTCGGGCAGCAGGTCGGCGACCTCCCCAGCGGCGAACTCCGCGCTCAGCCGGTTGTGGGCGGCGTTCTCCCGCGCGCGCTCCACCGCCCCGGGCAGCACCTCCACGCCGAAGGTGTAGCCGTGGGCCTTCGCCAGGGAGAGCGCGATGCCGCCCACCCCGCAGTACAGGTCCACCGCCGGGTGCTCCGCGTAATCGTCAAGCATCTTGACGATATCGCCGACGATCACCTCCGCCATGCCCGGGTTGGTCTGGTAGAAGTCCCCCGGGCCGACCCGCAGCCGGATCTCGCCCAGGCCCTCCTCCAGCGTGTCCTTGCCGCGCATGCGGGTCGTGTCGCCGGTGCCCTGGGAGTCGCGCAGGAAGATGGCGTTGCCCGGCCCGTCGTTCAGGTGCAGGTGCACGCCGACCACGGCGTTCATGCCCGCCGCGATGCGCTCGGCCAGCTCCCACAGCAGCGCCACCTTCTTCGCCGCGACCACGGTGACCAGCAGCTCGCCGGTGAGACGGCTCTGGCGCAGCACGAAGTAGCGCAGCAGGCCGCGCTCGCGCTCGGGCTCGTAGGGGTAGAGCTCGAGCTCGCGGACGTGGTGGGCGATGACCTTCATCACCTCGCGGATCTGCGGCGTCGTGACGAGGCACTCGGGGATAGGGACGACGTGGTGCGAGCCGCGGCCGTAGGCGCCCACCCGCAGGTGCCCCTCGTCGGAGAAGCCCACCGCCAGCCGCGCCACGTAGCGGAAGTCGCGATCCCCGTCGGGGGAGGCGATCAGCTCGCGCGGGGCGTAGGGCTGGAGCCCGTGCTCGGCCAGGGCCTCGCGGACGAGCTGCAGGCGCACGTCGGTCTGCCCCTCGGGGACGAGGTGCATGAGCGGGCAGCCGCCGCAGACGTTGAAGCGGTCGCAGGGGGGCGTGCGCCGCCAGGGGTGGGGCCGCCCGGCCGGGCGCAGCACGCGGGCGAGGTCCTGGTGCGTGCCCTCGTGAAAGAGGTGCGCGATGGCCGGCTCTCCGGGGATGGCGTTCCACAGGACGAGCTGCTTCTGCCGTCCCTGGACCATGGCCTCCCCGCGCGGGAGCCAGCGCTGGGGCGTGATCTGGAAGTCTCTGGAGCCCATGGCGGGGGGCTTAACGGCGTTCGGGCTCGCGGTACAGGTGCCGCGGCCTAGATCCCGTGGAACTGCAGCAGGCGCTGGACCCAGCCCTCCCAGAGCTGGTGCTCACCCGCGTGCATGCAGAAGCGCTGCACCCGACCGTCGGTGCAGCCCTCGTAGACGGCGCAGCTCAGGTCGTCCACGGCCTCCTCCCGCGCGTCGCCCGAGCAGCCCGAGCTCTGAAGCAGGAGCGCGAAGCTCTCCTTCGCGTCGCCCTGGATCGCGTCCTCCCAGAGCTCGCGGCCCTCCATGGGCCAGGTCTGGTCGGCGCTGCCGTGCTCGTGGGAGACGGTGACGGGGCCCTCGCAGCCCTCGGGCATGGGCTCCCAGAAGCCGCCCGAGCGGGGGGCGGCGCCGGTGAAGAGGTCGGGGCGGGCGCAGGCCACGACGTAGGCGAAGCTGGCTCCCACGGAGAAGCCGCCGACCACCCGCCGCGTGTCGTCCAGGGGCCAGCGCTCGCCGGCCGCCTGCATCACCTCGGCGATGTAGTCCAGGTCCTCCTCGGAGCCGCCCCCGGCGTTGACGCTCCACTCTCCGGCGATGGCCTCGGGCAGGACGAGCAGGGCTCCACCGTCGGAGAAGCCTCGCACGACCTCCTCTTTGCCCATGTACTTCTCGGGCGAGCTGTGGTAGCCGTGGGCGAAGACGACCACGGGGAGCGCGCTCTGGCCGTCCCAGCCCTCGGGCGGGAGGGCGTAGAATTCGCGATCTCCGACCTTGCAGGCGCGGTCGTCGCCGCAGGGCCCGCAGGCCAGCAGGAGGCTGAGGATCACCGCTCGGCCCGGCGCAGGGCGCTGGCCGTCCCGCGCTCGAGGTCCACGGCCCGCGCCTCCGCCACCCCGCCGAGCCAGCCGACGCGCGCCCGCCCGTGGGGCTCGCCGAGGCCGCCCGCGTTCAGGACGAGGCAGTCGCCGAGCTGCACGACGCCCGGAGACTCGTGGATGTGGCCGCAGACCAGGGCGCCGCGGTGGGCGAGGGCGCGCTCGCGGATGGCCACCGATCCGACGTGGTCTCCGTCCAGCGTGCGATCCAGCGGGGTGTCCGCGGGCGGCGCGTGGCAGAGCAGGATGTCGCAGTCGGGGACCGTGAGCGCGCGGACCTGCGCCTCGGTCCACTCGTAGCAGAAGCCGAAGAGGGCGGGGCCGGCGCCGCCGATGCCCGCCACCCGCAGCCCGCAGAGCTCGGCCACCCTCCCGTCCACGTTGCCGAGCAGCCCGTCCCCGCGTCCCAGCTCGGGGAGGTCGTGGTTGCCCGGCACCCAGAGCGTGGGGAGCCCGAGCGTCGCCACCTGCTCCAGGCAGGCGCGGGCGCGGGCGTGGTACTCGGAGACGACCTCGGGGCGGTGGCGGGTGCTGCGGTGCAGCGGGCCGGAGACCAGATCGCCCACCAGCAGCACGCCGTCCGCCTCCTGCTCGCGGACGTGGCGCAGCACCGCGTGGATCGGGTGGCGCGGGCTCGGCTTCCAGTGAACGTCGCCGATCACCGCGATGCGGGGGCGCGGCAGGGGCGGGAGCTGCTGCGGCGGCACCGAGGCGGCCCCCTTCACGGCCGGGCCGACATCAGCCCGAAGATGAGCGCGATGGCGAAGAGCTGGCCCGCCGTCCCCAGGATGAGGCGCAGCGTGCCCTGCCCGCCGTCCATGACCAGGGCGGTCTCCGCGAGGATCATGCGCTTGCCCAGGATCTCCACCGGCACCCACAGGAGCAGCGAGGCCCAGAGCCAGGGCGTGGCCAGCGGCCAGGTGCTCTGGGTCCAGTGGATGACGCCCAGGACCACGGTGAGGCCGCCGCCCATGCGCACGCCGTAGCGGGTGAGGGCGGCGATCAGGCTGGCGGTGCGCGGATCGGTGCGCCCGCGGGCGAAGGCGAGCCCGAGGTTCAACATCGCGACCAGGAAGAGCAGGTAGCCGAGCGTGCGATGAAGGTGGATGATCCCGGTCAGCACCTGAAACCCCCGCGCTCCCAGACCGGATCAGGCCTCGTCCTCTTCCTCTTCCCAGTCGTCGTCGAGGTCTTCGTCGTCGAGGTCGTCATCCTCGAAGTCCTCGTCGTCGAAGTCGTCCTCGAATTCCTCATCGTCGTCGAGGTCGTCCTCGTCGTCGAAGTCGTCGTCGTCATCGACGGGAGCCATGCGCTCCACCAGATCGCGGATGTCTTCGATGGTCAGGTCGATCGACATGTTGGCCTCGGACGTTGATGTTGACGCAGTGTGGGGTCGTGCGAGCGATCCACCCCCCACAAGCCCCCTGTTATCTTGGCGACGCCTCGTCGTATAGGGTGCGCGTGCGTCAACGTGTGAGCCGTCGATAGATCTGCGGGAGCCGCTGGGGGAGGTGGTCCACGCGATCGATGATCGTATAGCCCGCGTCGCCGTACATGCGCGACATGTACTCGGCCGCGGCGATGTCGACCGTAATGCAGAAGGGGTGGACGCCCAGCTTTCGCGCCTCTTGCAGCGCGACCCGGGTGTCCTCCTGGGCGTAGCGGTCCGAGTAGTGATCGCAGCCGCAGTCCAGGGGTTTCCCGTCGGAGAGCAGCAGCAGGATGCGCACGCGGGCCTGGATCTTCATCAGCTTGCGCGTGGCGTGGCGGATGGCGGTGCCGTCGCGGTTCTCCATCTTCCAGGAGATGCGCCCGATGCGCTCCTGCACGCGGCTGTCCCAGGGGTCGTGGAAGTCCTTGGCCACGTAGAAGGCCACCTGCTCGCGCCCGTAGCCGGAGAAGCCGTAGATGGCGGCGGCGTCGCCGATGGCGTCCACCGCCTCGGAGATGAGGACCAGGGCCTCCTTCTCCACGTCGATGATGCGCTGGCCGCCCACGTTGGCCAGCTCGTTGGTCGAGCTGGACATGTCCACCAGGAAGGCCACGGCCACGTCGCGCTCGTCGCGCTGGTGGCGGACATAGGTGCGATCGGTGGGGCTGCCGCCGGCCCGGCGCTCGACGTGGGCCTCGATCGCCCGGTCGAGGTCGATCTCGTCGCCGTCCACGACCCCGCGCACCCGACGCACGGCCTCGGGGCGGAGCGCCTCGAAGGAGCGCCGGACCTGGCGGATGAGGGCGCCGTGGCGGCGGCGCACGTCCTCGACGAAGGTGGTGGAGCCGGGCAGCAGGCGGTACTCGGTGAGACGCACCCAGCGGGGCTTGTAGTCCTCCAGGGTGAGGTCCCACTCGGGGTAGAGGTGGACGCTGGGCTTCGCCTCGGCGTCGGCGTCCAGGGCCTGGCCGGTGGTGTGACCGACGGGGAGGTTGGCGGCCTCCAAGGCCGGGTCGCGCTCCTGGAGGGGGCCAGCGGGGGCCTGCATGCGGTCCAGGAACTCGGCCATCTCCTCGTAGCTGGTGCCGTCGCGCTCGGCGCGGCGGGCGGCCTCGCGGGCGTCGGCGCGGGTGGCCTCGGGGTCGCGGGCGCGCAGGGCCTCGTGGAGGGCGGCGGCGTGGGCCTCGGTCTGGCGCTCGCGCTCGCCGAGGCGCTCGGTGCGGAGCTCGGGGCCGAAGGGGTCGCGCTGGCTCGGCCGGTAGGAGAGCTCGTCTTCGCCCTCGCCGCGCCGGTCCCCGCGCTGGCCGCGGTCGGGGTCGCGCCCGCTGCCGCGATCTCCGCGCTCCCCGCGTCCGCCCTCGCCGCCGCCGCTGCGCGGTGGTTGACCCTTGGGTTTCGCCCGCTCGAGCAGGGCGAAGATGGGGGCGAAGGCCTCCTGGAGGGCGATGACGCTGTCGTTGACCCCGGCCTCGGGCGCGCGCACGCGGGCGAGGGCCCCGGCCGCCGTCTGTCCGGCCTGGGAGACCTCGGCGTCCGCGAGCGCGGGCGCGGCGAGCCCGAGGGCGAGGCGGGCGACGAGCTCCACGGCCTGCTCGGCGGGGGCGAGGCTGGCCGGGTCGGGGCGCTCGGGTCGCCAGGCGTCGGCGAGGGCGTCCATGTCGCGGGCGATGCCGGGGTACTCCGCGCGGACGCGGGCCTCGACCCGGGCGCCCTCCAGGATGAGGAAGAGGTCGCGGGCCAGGGAGCTGTTGGGGAAGGCGCGCAGCATGCGCTCGACCTCGACCTCGTCCGGCCGGCGCTCGGGCCAGTCGCCGGGCAGGCTCCCAAGGTCCAGGTCCATGGTGCCGAACTCGAGGAAGCCGGCGTTGCGGGCGGTGAGCACGCGGTAGATGAGGCGGTCGCGCTCGTCCCCGAAGCGGGTGACGCGCTCGGGCAGGTAGAGGTGACGACCATCGGTGAAGGCGCGGTCGTCGCCGGGGCGCACCTGCACGTCCTCGCCGCAGTGGGCGCGGGCGTAGTGGGTGAGCGTGCGGGAGACGTCGCTGAGGCGGATCCCGCGCTCCAGGGCGGCGGCGGAGCGCTGGCCCTGCGCGCTCTCCAGGCGGAGGAAGCTCTCGGCCTTCTGGGAGGACGAGCTGAACAGCTCCAGCGCGCCGCTCAGGTGGCGGACCAGGCTGTCGTCGTCCATGCGGGGCAGCAGGTCGGGGAGCGTGCGGGCGCAGAGGGGGAGCGCGTCGGGGAGCTGGCGGCCCACGCCCTTGAGCAGGGCCACGTAGCGACCGCGCTGGGCGGGGGGGACCCGGGCCAGGTGGTCGGGCATGGTGAAGGCGAGCACGCGGGCCACGCCCGGATCGCGCTCGGCGGTGGCGATGACCAGATCGGTGAAGGCGTTGCCCTCGGCCAGGCCCAGCGCGTCCTCGATGGCCCCGACCCCGCGGATCCAGGCGCGCAGGACGCCGCCGTCGATGCGGGCGAGCCGGGCGAAGGGGGCGGCCCGCCGGCCCAGGCCCTGCAGGCGGCCGGAGCCGTCCTCGCCCAGCACGCCGCGCCCCAGGGCGTCGAGCCCGAGGCGCTCGGTGAGGCGCTTGAGGGGGGAGCGGTCGGCCATGAGTGTCCGTCTCCCATAGCACGGTGAGCCTCCCTGGCACGGGCGGAGGGCCGTGCGCAGGCGAATCGGGTGTTCCGAGGCTGGTGTCTCGCGTTTTGTAAAGTTTTTCGCCTCCACCGTTGCGCGGGCCCGATCTGTAGTAGACTCAAGGGGCGTATATCTGTGCGAGGAGCCCCCCCATGTCTCTGACCCGACAGACCCCCCAGCAACAGAACGACGAGCCCTCCTGGTGGGAGCGGATGATTGGCGCCGGGGGCACCGGCGGACAGTACGGCACGGCGGGGGCGATGGGCCGTGAGGGCGCGGTCCAGGCCATGCACCAGGCGGCCTACAACCTCGGCGCCAACGCGCCGCGCGACAACTTCAACGGCTCGGTCTATCGAAACGTGGGCTCGCGCTACGCGTCCTCGATGTTCGAGGCGCAGCACGGCGCGGGTTGGGGCGGTCGCTACAACGCCTCGGGCCAGCAGCTCATCTACACCTCCCCCACGCGGGGCATGAGCGTCGGTGAGGCGGGCGCGTATAACGGCATGGCCGACCGCACCATGGTCGAGGCGCGCTACAAGACCCGCTACAACGCCAGCACCGGCCAGGGCGGCGTGGCGAACGTGTCGCAGGCGGCCAGCCAGATCCCGGGGATGACCGAGACCCTGACCCCGCACGTCGGCAAGCAGGGCCCGGGTCGCCTGTGGAGCCTGTTCGGCGAGCACCCCTACAGCATGACCCAGCAGGTGGGCAAGGGCGCCACGGACGCGGGCGCGGGGGCCATCCGCGTGCCCTCGGCGACGGGCGGCGAGCAGATCGACATCATCCCCCGGAACAACCGGGCCAACGCCATCAAGCCGCGGACGGTGACCCCCTACGACAACACGGGAACGGCCGGGCGGACGGTGCGGGCGAACTCGGGCGCGCCGAACTCGGCCATCTCGGGCATGGGCCTGGACACCTCTCCCAACACCCCGGGGCGCATCCCGCACGGGCCGGGCTCGACCCTGCGCCCGGTGACGGCCTCGGACCCGACCCCTCCCGGTCGCGCCAGCTCCGTGCGCTACGGCGCGCTGGGCGGCGGGATCACCTCGCTGGGCACCGATCTGTACCGCATGGCCAACGGGGAGGACATCAGCCTCGGGCAGGTGGCGCTGGACACGGGCGTGGGCACGGCGGTGGGCGCGGGCAGCGCGCTGGCCACGGACGCGCTGATCGCGGCGGGCCGCGGCGCGACGAGCGCGGGCGGCATCGTGGGCGGCGTCATCGAGGGCGGCATGTCCGCCTGGAACAACGCCAACGCTTACGCCAACGGCGACATCTCCGGCGGCCAGGCCATCGCGAACACGGTGGTGGACACGGGCGTGGGCGTGGGCGCGGGCATGGCGGGCGCGGCGGCGGGCGCGGCGCTGGGCTCCATCATCCCGGGCGCCGGCACGCTGGTCGGCGCGGGCCTGGGCTTCCTGGGCGGCATGGCCGGCAGCTACCTGGCGCACGCGCTCGCCGACAAGACGGGCGCGGCGGCCTGGGCCAAGGAGCAGCTCGGGGCGGGCCTGGACTGGACGGGCGAGAAGCTCGGGCAGGCGGGCAGCGCCATCGCCGACGGCGCGGCCTGGGTGGGCAACGGGCTCGCCAGCGCCGGCAGCGCGGCCATGGACGGGATCTCGTCCGCGGGCAGCGCCATCGCCGACGGGGCCGGAAAGGCCTGGGACTTCGTCACGAGCTGGTAGGAGCTTCCCCCCGATGCAGTCGTTCGCCGAGCTGAAGGCCTTCCTGGAGGGCCGAAACATCCCCCTGCGCGCGGACGACGAGCGACAGGTCCTGGAGATCCCCACCTACATCCGCGGTGAACAGCACCTGATGGTGATCGTCTGGGATCCGCGGGCCACGCTGATCCACGTCATCCAGCCGCTGGCCGTGGACGTGCAGGAGGACCGGCGCGGGCAGGTGATGGACGCGCTGGCGCGGGTCAACCACCAGCTCGTACTGCCTGGCTTCGGCTTCGATCATGAGCGCAACACGCTCTACTTCCGCTGGGTGGTGCCGCGGGAGCCGAACGGCGGCATGAGCGCCGAGGGCCTGGACCGCGCGATCCGCACGGTGCTGGAGACCTGCCGGGACTTCCTGCCCGGTCTCCGCGAGGTCGCCGCCAACATGCCGTCCAGCGAGGTCATCCCCTACAGCGCGAAGCTCAAGGAGGAGGAGCGCCAGGCGGTGGTCTGAGGATCAGCGGGTCCGGGCCACCAGCCGCTCCAGGGCCGCGCGGGCGATGGAGCGCTCGTCGGGGTCGCCGTCCGGGCCGTCGGGCGGGTCGGCGTGCTCGATGTAGTAGTGGATGGCCGGGATCGCCCGGGGATCGCCGATGTCGGCCAGGGCCTCGGCGGCCACGGCGCCGATCTTCGGGTGCTGCAGCGCGGCGATGAGGTCCGTCACCGCCTCCTGCGCGCCCAGGCGCCCCAGCTCGCGCGCGGCGGCCCAGTCTCCCTCGCGCAGGGCGGCGCGGAGCTGCGGGATCCGGGCCAGCTCCTCGGGGGTGGGCGGCCTCGGCGGGCGCCGCGGCGTGGGCGCGGGCGCGGGCGGCGGGGGCGCGGGCGGTGGGCTCGGGGTCTTCTTCCGGGACCATGGCCACATCCGGCGCCTCCCTGCTCAGAAGAAGTCGGCCACGACCTCGCGGATCGAGGCCTGGAGGTCGGGGTCGTCGGTCAGCGCGCGGGTAAACGCCGCGTCGCAGGCGTCCCGCGGCCCGATACCCTGGGCCACCAGCCGGGCGGCGTAGACCAGGAGGCGGGTGCTGACGCCCTCCTCCAGCCCGCGGTCGGTGAGGTTGCGGATCTTCTCGCCGATCTTGACGAGCTTCTGGGCCACGTCCTCGCCGACGCCGCTCTCGGCGACGACCACCCGGCGCTCGTTCTCGGGCGGCGGGTACTCGAAGTCCAGCGAGACGAAGCGCTGCCGCGTGGACTGCTTCATCTCCTTGAGCACGCTCTGATAGCCGGGGTTGTAGCTGACCACCAGCATGAAGTCGTCGGGCGCCTTCAGCACCTGCGCCAGCTTGTCGATGGTCAGCACGCGCCGATGGTCGGCCAGCGGGTGGATGACGACGATGGTGTCCTTGCGCGCCTCCACCACCTCATCGAGGTAGAGGATGGCGCCGTGGCGCACCGCGGCGGTCAGCGGGCCGTCTACCCACAGCGTCTCGTCGCCCTGGATGAGGTAGCGGCCCACCAGATCGGAGGCCGTCAGATCCTCGTGGCAGGAGACGGTGACCAGCGGTCGGCCGAGCTTCCAGGCCATGTAGGAGACGAAGCGCGTCTTGCCGCAGCCCGTGGGACCCTTGAGCGCGGCGGGGATGCCGGCGCGCCAGGCGGACTCGAAGAGCGCCACCTCGTTGCCCGTGGGCAGGTAGAAGGGCTCGGCGGGGACGAGGAAGTCTTCGACGGGAGGGGTGAGCTTCTTCACTCGCCAGGGATAACCCGTCCACGAGGACGTCACAGGCGGGCAGGCGACATTCGGACCGGGAATGGATTAGGCTGGGCGTCATGGATCCAGCAGCGCGCCTGAACCAGCTCATCGACGTACACCTCCCCGCGGCTGGCCGCGCGCTCTCGGCGCTCGGGCGGCGCGCCTTCTTCCCGGTGGACATCCCGGCGCAGTCGGCGGACGCCAAAGGGTGCTCGATCAACGCCACGATCGGCGAGGTGACCGACGGGCGTGGCGCGCCGCTGGCGCTCCCGCTGCTCTCTGAGCACTTCCTGGGGATGGACCCGGCTCAGGTCTTCCTCTATGCCCCGCAGGGGGGCCAGCCGGCGCTGCGCCAGCTCTGGCAGGATCGGCTGCGGCGCCGGGCGGAGGTCCCGATGACGCTCCCGCTGGCGACCTGCGGGATCACGCAGGGGCTGAGCCTGGTGGGGGACCTCTTCGCCGACGAGGGCACGGACGTGCTGCTGCCGCGCCCGGCCTGGGGGAACTACCGACAGGTCTTCGGCGTGCGGCGCGGCGCGCGGATCCACACCTACCCGGCGGCGAACGCGGGCGGGCTGGACCTCGCCGGGCTCTCCGAGGCCCTGGAGAAGGTGGGCGGGCGCGGCGTGCTGCTCCTGAACTTCCCGGGGAACCCGACCGGGTACACGCCCGCGGCCGAGGAGGGGCGGGCGCTCACCGAGCTGCTGCTGGCGCAGCCGGGGCCGCTGGTGGTGGTCTTCGACGACGCCTACCAGGACATGTGCTGGGAGGAGGGCCTCATCCCGCACAGCCTGTTCTACGAGCTCGCCGGGCGGGCGCCGGATCGCATCGCCACGGTCAAGCTGGACGGGGCGACCAAGGAGCTCTTCTTCTTCGGCGCGCGGCTCGGGTTCATCACCTTCGGGGGCGAGGGCCCGGGCGCGGAGGCGCTCGCCGAGAAGGCGCGCGGGCTCCTGCGCTCCTCGGTCTCCACGATCAACACGGCCTCGCAGACCCTGGTGCGCATGGCGCTCACCCACCCGGACCTGGAGGCGCAGCGGCGCGTGGTGCTGAGCGAGATCGGGCGGCGCTACACGGCGCTCAAGGAGGCCCTGCGCGCGGAGGGCATGGACTCCTGGCCCTTCAACAGCGGGTACTTCGCCCTGGTGCCGGTGCCGGGGGACGCGGACGCCCTGCGGCGGCGCCTGATCGCCGAGGCGGGGGTGGGCGTGGTCTCCTTCTCCGATGTCTCGGCGTTACGCCTGAGCTATGGCAGCATCCGGGTGGAGGACGCTCTGCCGCTCGTGCGGGCCATCCGGGAGCGTATCTGAGGCGGGCGCTCCTGCTGGGGCTGCTCCTGGGCGCTGGCTGCCTGGATGAGCTGCTGGAGGCGCCCTACGTGCTCTCCACCGGGCTGGGCAGCGCGCGCACGCTCACCCACACCGGGCGGAAGACCCTCTTCGTTGGGACCACCCAGGGCCTCTACGAGGTGGACGGGGAGGGGAAGCAGCGGCTCGTGCTGGCGGGCGAGATCGACGCGGTGAGCGCACACCCGCGCGCGCTCTACGCGCTGGGCGGCGGGAAGATCCGCTGGGGCCCGCTGCCGGGCGAGGGGGAGAGCCTGCAGGTCCAGGGGGAGGAGCCCGCGCCGGGGGTGGGCGATCTCCAGGCCTGGTGCGACGGGAGCGTGCTGCTGGCGGGCAAGGGCGAGATCACGGCCTGGAACCCGGAGACGGGCGAGACCTGGCAGTGGGCGTCGGGGCTGGACGGCCTGCGCGCGCTGGCGCTGGGGGGAGGGGAGGGCTGCGATGACGCGCTGGTGGTGGCCGGAGACCGGCTTCTGGCGGTGCGGCCGGAGGGCGCGCGCGTGCTGGCCAGCGGGCTCGTGTCCCCGCGGGCGGCGGCCCTGGACCGCCAGGGTCGGGCCTGGGTGCTGGCGGGCGAGCCCCCCACGCTGATGCGCGTCCAGGACGAGAAGGCGGAGATCTACGCGCGCTATCTCGGCGATCCGCGCGACATCATCGCCGGCATCGGCGGGCTGCTGCCCCCGCCGAACCTCTACATGGCCAACGGGGAGGGCACGCTCGACTACGTGCATGCGCCCTGAAGGCTCGCATGCGCCCTCGGATCGCGCTATCCTTGGCCGCTCCCGCCGGAGGACCGATGCGCGCTCTCGCCCTGCTGCCCCTGCTGTCCGCCTGCAACCTGTTCGAGAGGAGCTGGGTGGAGCGTGTAGAGGTCGACCAGGCCATGGCCAAGGGCGACTACAAGACCGTGTGCATCGGCCTGCGCATGAAGGACGACGCCGAGCTCCGCACCTACACGGCCCAGCAGCTGGCCCCGATCCCGGAGCCGGTGGTCGAGGAGTGCATCTGCGAGGCGCTGCAGGTCGATGAGAAGGGCAAGTGGGACAAGGCGGTGGCTGAGGGCCTGCGCGGGGCGGAGCGCGACGAGAACGTGCGCTGCCTGGTGGATCTGGCGAAGAAGGCGGATCTCGTGGAGCGCGACAAGGCCATCGGCGTGCTGGCCCGGGTGAAGGCGCCCTCCGCGCGGGCGACCCTGCTGGAGATCGCGAAGGCGCCGGGGGACGCCGCCATCCGCAAGCAGGCGATCCTGGCCTTCGTCGGGGACAAGACCCAGAAGGACACCCTGGTCGGGCTGATGGCGGACGCCGACAAGGACGCGCGCGCGGCGGCGGCGGCGGCCCTGGGCGGGATCGCGGCCTCCGACCCGAGCGTGGTGCCCGATCTGGTGCGCGTGGCGACCACCGACGCCGAGGGCGCGGTGCGCGGGGCGGCCCTCCTGGCGGCGCGCCAGTCGAAGAGCAAGGAGTCGGCGGAGCTCGCCTGCAAGATGCTGCTGGAGGACGCGGCGCCGGAGGTGCGGCTGGCCGCCCTGAACGGCTTCCGCGGGACCCGGGAGGCCGAGGATCTGGCCTGCCTGCGCAAGCGCATGCTCATGGCGGAGGACGACCCCGCAGTGCGCCAGGCCATGCTGGACGTGGTGAAGGCCTCCCCCTCGGACGAGAGCGGGAAGATCCTCTGCGACGCCATCCCCTTCTGGCTCAAGACCTACCTGGGCAAGGGGCTGCCCGATCAGGTGCCCGGGACCGACATCATCCGGGCGCAGAACGACCGGGACTGGGAGCAGAGCTTCGCCTGCCTGCAGAAGGCGCAGAAGGGTAGCGGCTACTCCTGTTACGCGAAACAGTATCTGGGCACCTGGGTGCGCGAGCTCGGCGGCAACGCGGGCGTGCCGAAGTGTCCACCCCCTGGACTGTGAGGAGAGGAAGCATGGGCTCGCTGACCGAGGTTCTGAAGGACGCTGGCAAGCGCAAGCAGATCGTGGATGACTGCGCCACCCTGATCGACGCGGAGGTCTCGGACAAGTCCGGGCTCACGGGCATGGCCATCAAGGCCGCCTACGCGACCGTCAAGGGGCTGCGGCCGGGCATGATCCAGGCGGCCATGGACGGGCTGCTGGACGACTTCTCGGCGAAGGTGGACCCCTTCTGGCAGGAGTGCCAGGCGCAGAAGAGCCCGCCGCGCTCCTTCTTCTCGGCGCGCAAGTCCGAGATCGCCAACGCGCTGCTGGGGATCACCGACGAGCGCGCGAAGCGCACGCCGCACAAGGTGCTGAAGGGCGCCTACGAGAAGCTCCGGCCCATGGGCGTGGAGCACATCGGCGTGGCGATGCCGCGGCTCGCCGACCTCATGGTCAAGCATGCGTCCTGAGGGCGCCCCGGGAGGAGACATGACGCGACGGCTGATGCTCGGGCTGCTGGTCCTGGTGGGGGTGTCGTGCTCCGGCAAGGACACGGGCACGGAGACCGGGGACGGCGACACGGACACCGACACGGACACCGACACGGACACGGACACGGACACCGACACGGACACCGACACGGACACCGACAGCGCCGACCCCAACGCGGCCTCGCTGACGGGCACCCTGGCCTGGGAGGACGGCACGGCGGCCTCCAGCGGCGTGCAGGCGCGCCTCTGCTTCACGGTCTGCCTCTCCCGCAGCCCGGACAGCTCGGGCACCTACAGCTTCCCCGAGGTGGACCCGGAGACGCACGCCTTCGAGATCGTCGCGCTGGGCAAGCAGGACGACTACGCCACCCCGCTCGCCCCGCTGGTCCTGGGCACGGCGGAGGATCGCGTGCTGACCGGCCCGCTGATCATCCCGGCCTTCGTCACGAAGGAGATGCTCACGGGCGCGGCTGAGGTGGAGCTGGACGGCGGGCTGGTCGTGCAGGCGGACCCGGCGGGCATGACGCCCACGGCCAACTCCCCGTCCACGGACACCTACCTGGCCAGCGTCTCGGTCACGCCGGACGGCACCCTGCCCACCGACGGGATCACGGGCACGGTGGTCGCCATGTGGTACCTCGGCCTCTTCGAGGCGGAGATCGACCCCGTCTGGGCGTTCACGGTGAACGACACCTACGGGCTCTCCGAGGGCACGAAGCTGAAGATCTACGCGGCGAACTACGACGAGCGGATCTGGATGGACGGCGGCACGGCCACCGTGGGCGCCTCCTCCATCAGCTCGGACGACGGCTCGGGCATCCCCATCCTGACGACCCTGCTCCTCGTTCAGGAGTAGGCGTTCAGGAGCAGGCGCTCAGGCGTCGCGGAAGCGGGCGAGCACGGGGGCGTGGTCGGAGAGGCCCGCCCCCTTGTCGATCCAGCAGCGCTCGGCGCGCCGGGCGAGCTCGGGGCTGGCGACAAGATAGTCCAGACGCCAGCCCTTGTCGTTCTCTCGCGCCCGGCCGCGGTTCGACCACCAGGAGTAGGTGCGCTCCGTGGGGTTCAGGGCGCGGAAGAGGTCCACCCAGCCCTGGGCCAGCAGCGCGTCCATCCAGGCGCGCTCGTGCGGCAGGAAGCCCGAGTTCTTGGCGTTCCCCTTCGGGTCGTGGATGTCGATCTCGCGGTGGGCGATGTTGTAGTCCCCGCAGATCACCACGGGTCCGCCCCCGCGGAGCAGATCGCCGGTCACGCCGATGAAGTGCTCGAGGAAGGCGTCCTTTCGCGCCTGACGCTCCGGGCCCGAGGAGCCGGAGGGCAGGTAGACGCTGAACACGGTGGCCTGGGGGAGCTCCATGCGCACCATGCGCCCCTCCTCGTCCGCCCAGCCGAGCCCGGTGCCCCGGTCCACGGCCCGTGGGGCGAGGCCGCTCCAGATCGCGGTGCCCGCGTAGCCCTTCTTGAGCGCGTCCATCTGAACGGTGTGCCAGTCAGCAGGTGGCTGATGATCTGCGTCCATCTCGGAGAGCTGGATGCGCAGCTCCTGCATGCACAGGACGTCCGGCTGAGCCCGCGCGAGCCAGTCGCGGAAGCCCCGCCGGGTGGCGGAGCGGATGCCGTTGAGGTTCAGGGTCGCCAGGGTCCAGGGCACGAAGCCTCCGTTCCCAAGAGCCTTAACGCGAGAAGGTGACCGTGACCTCATAGGTGAGCAGGAGCGGGATGAGGCCCTCGATGCTGGTCTCCTCCTCCAGCAGGTAGCTGGCGGTCCCGGCGCCGTCGTCGTAGTCCGTGTACATCTCGGTGATGTACCACTGCTTGTTGGTCGTGGGGGAGTCGAGCGGCTCGATGTCCTCCTCGTCCCGGTGCTGCAGCCAGTCGTCGAGCGTGCTCAGGTCGTCGGCGAAGTAGAAGGTGGCGTAGGCCTCGCCGGAGCGCTCGTCGTACCAGATCACCGAGGCGGGGTCGGTCTGGTCCTCCGGGCAGTCGCCCCCGGTCAGGCTCCAGGCGCCGAAGAAGGTGACCCGGTTGTCCACGGCCTCCACCTGCTCGCCTGTGGCCGTGTAGGTCGCGGTGCAGTCGGAGAGCCCCCAGCTCTCGATCACGGCGTCGTAGGCGTCGTCGAAGTCCCAGGAGAAGGAGAAGTCCAGGGAGAAGGTCTTGAGGTGGCCGGCGATCGCCGTGGTCTCGCCCTCACCCTCGCCTTCGCCTTCGCCTTCGCCCTCTCCCTCTCCCTCGCCTTCACCTTCACCCTCACCCTCGCCCTCTCCCTCACCCTCACCCTCGCCCTCGCCCTCGCCCTCTCCCTCACCCTCGCCCTCACCCTCTCCGCCCGCGCAGAGCGCGCTGCCGAAGCAGCCGTTGTCGTCGCAGTCGAAGAGGCCGTCGCGGTCGTTGTCGGCCCCGTCCGCGCACTCTCCGGCCTCGTCGCCCTCATACAGGGTCTCCTCGCCGGTCTCTCCCTTGTCGGCCTCGCAGGCGACGAGCAGGACCAGGATCAGCAGTCGGGTCGCGGGCATGGTTCCTCCTATGCGCATCATAGGCCGAGGGAGGTCGGGGCGCATCGGCGATCAGGCCCGGGGCAGGCTGACCTCGAAGCGGCTGCCCCCACCGTCCCGGGGGAGGTTGCGCGCGGTGCCGCCGTGGGCCTCGGCGATCCAGCGGACCAACGCGAGGCCGAGGCCGACCCCGCCGGAGGACTCGCGGTGACCGGGGGCGCGGTAGAAGGGCTCGAAGATGCGGTCGCGGAGCTCCTCGGGCACGCCGGGGCCGCGATCGGCCACCACCAGGACCACGCGATCCGGGCCGGGCTCCAGCCAGAGCTCGACCTCGCCCCCGCCGTGTCGGCGCGCGTTCTCCAGGAGGTTGCGCACCAGGCTGCGCAGGAGGGTGGGATCGGCCTGCACGGTGTCGGCGGGGCCGCTCAGGTTGGCGCCGACGCGCTCAGCCTCCGCGCGGAGCAGGGGCTCGAGCGCCACCGGCTCCCGCCGGGGGGTGAGGGCCCGCGCCTCCAGCCGCGCCCCCAGCAGCACGTCCCCGATGAGCTGGTCCAGCTCGCCCACGTCGCGGATGGCCTCGGCGTGGACCTCGGCGCGATCGGCGTCCCCCTCCTCGGGGGCGAGCAGCTCCAGCGCGAGCTGCAGGCGGGCCAGCGGGCTGCGCAGCTCGTGGGAGGCGCTGGCCAGCACGCGCCGCTGGGAGAGCACCAGGGCCTGGATGCGCTCGGCCGTGAGGTTGAAGCTGCGGGCCAGCTCAGCGAGCTCGTCCGCTCCCTGGACCTCGGCGCGCGCGTCGAGCTCGCCCTGGCCGAGCCGGGTCATGCTGCGTTGCAGCAATTCCACCCTGCGGGTGACCCGCCGAGCCAGCGGGTAGCAGCCCGCGGCGACCACGGCGAAGAGCAGGGGGAAGAGGAGGAGCCCGGCGAAGTGGCGCAGGTTGCGCACCCGGGCGAGGTCGGCGGTGGCGGCGACGCAGCGCCCGTCGTCCAGGCGGATCCGGTAGCCGTGCGCGCCCTCCCCGTGGAACCAGCCCTCGTCCTCGCAGCGGCCGACGCTCGCCGGGGCGGGCTGGTCCGAGGCGCCGATCAGGGCCCCGCTCGCGTCCCAGAGGGTCAGGTCCAAGGAGAGGCGCTCGCTCGCCTCGCGCAAGGCCGCGGGGAAGGCCGGATCCTCCGGCGGGGGGAGGGTGTCCATCACCCAGGCGGCGGCCCCGCGGGCGGGGGCGGGCACCTCCGGGCGGTCGCCCATCAGCAGGCTGGCGCTGAGCCCTGCCACCAGCACGCACAGCGCCGCGATCCCGAGGAAGGCGGCGTAGATCTGGAGGTAGAGCCGCCTCACGCCCCGTCCCTCCCCGGCGGCGTGAACACGTAGCCGGCGCCGCGCACGGTCTTGATGATGCGCGGGCTCTTCGGGTCGTCCTCGATGGCGGCGCGGATCCGGCTGATGTGGACGTCGATGCTGCGGTCCCAGGGGTCGTCGCCCTCGGTTCCCACCTGCTCGACCAGCTGGTCCCGGCTCTGCACGCGCCCGGCGCGCTCAGCCAGGGCCACCAGGAGGGCGAGCTGGTGCGCGGTGAGCGGGCGGGGCTGGCCGTCCACGCGCACCTCGCGCGCCCCGCGGTCGATCTCCAGGCGCCCGTAGCGCAGGACGTCGGCGCGGGCGGGGGCGGGGGCGCGGCGTCGCAGGACCGCGCGCAGGCGGGCCAGCAGCTCCCGCGGGTTGAAGGGCTTGGGCAGGTAGTCGTCGGCGCCCAGCTCGAGGCCGATGATCCGGTCCATCTCGTCCCCGCGCGCGGTCAGCATCACGATGGGGATGTCCGAGCTGGCGCGGACGGCGCGGCAGACCTCGAAGCCGTCGCCGTCCGGCAGCATGACGTCGAGGATCAGCGCGTCGAAGCTTCGGCTCCGCAGGGCCTCCTGCCCGGAGCGCGCGTCCGGGCGGGTGTGGACCTCCAGGCCCCGCTCGCCCAGGTAGCGGCGGAGCAGGGCGCTCAGCCGCTCGTCGTCGTCGATGACCAGCACGCGCTCGGGCACGGGATCCTCCGGGAGACCTTATCCTGTCACTCCGGCTTGTCTTCCGGTCCCCAGTGGCGGCTCAGCCTGTCGGCGAGCTGCGCGCGCTGCTCGGGCGTGAGGACCGCGGCGGCCTCGCTGAGGTCGTCGAGGGCCTCGCGGGAGGCGCGGTCGGCCAGGGCGATGGCCTCGGCGCGCACGCTCTCCAGGGCGGCGCGATCGGTGGGGTCCTTCACCAGGGTCTCGCGGAAGCGCTGCTTGAGGGCGCGCGCCTCCTCGTGGTTCCCGGCGACCCGGGGGGCCGCCTCGTCGAGGATGGCCTCGATCTGCGCGTACTGCTGATCGTTGGCGTCCACGGCGTCCAGCGCGCGGTCGCTCATGACGCTCATGTGCTCGCGCACGCCCTCGGAGGTCCAGGCGGCGTCGCCGCGGCAGTGGTGGCCGCCGCCCCAGCCGAAGGCGCGGGGCAGGGCGAAGACGCCCAGGACGAGGATGGCCAGGAAGCCGAGCTTGCGACCCCAGCGTCCGCGGCGTCGGCCGTGGCCGCGCTCGCAGCGACCAGAGCTGGAGGGCTTCTCGGAGGAAGGGGTGGCTTCGGGGGTGGGGTTCTGCTCGCTCATGATGTTCTCCTGGGACGGTCATCGTCCGACCGTCGCGACATCAGTCTCGTCCCGCCACGTTTCCGGGCCTTGTCTGGAAGATGAAGAAGTGTGAAGCAGGGGCAGCAGCGCGGGAGCGAGGATGAGCGATCGAGAGGGAGCGGGCGAGCGGGGCGGGCAGATCCCGAGCGGAGCCCTCCGCTTCGTCGCGCCCACCACGCGGGGGACCGAGGGCCTTCTGGCCGGAGAGCTCCGATCTTTCGGCGCGGAGGCGGTGGAGGAGGCGCGGGGGGCGGTGCGCTTCGAGGGGCCGCTCTCCGTGGCCTACCGCGCGCTGCTGTGGAGCCGGGTGGCCAGCCGCGTGATGGTGGTGCTGAGGCGCTTCCCGGCGCCGGGCGAGCGCGCGGTCTACGAGGCCGTGCGCTCCATCCGCTGGACGGACCACCTGGGGCCGGACCAGACCCTCGCCGTGGACTGCGTGGGGCAGGCGCCCTGGCTCCAGAATTCGCACTTCGCCGAGCTGCGCGTGAAGGACGCGGTGGTGGATCGCGTTCGGGCCGAGACGGGGCGGCGCCCTGGCGTGGACGTGCAGGAGCCGGACATCCGCCTGCACCTCTTCCTGTCGGAGGGGGGCGCGACGCTCAGCCTGGACCTGGCGGGCGAGGCCCTGCACCGGCGCGGCATCTCGCGCGTCACCGGGGACGCGCCGCTCAAGGAGAACCTGGCCGCCGCGATCCTGATGCTGGCGGGCTGGCCGGAGGCGGCTGGGCGAGGGGAGCCGCTCCTGGACCCCATGTGTGGGGCGGGGACCCTGCTCCTGGAGGCCGGCTGGATGGCCCGCGACGTGGCGCCCGGCCTGCTCCGCCGACGCTGGGGCTTTCAGGCCTGGCGCGAGCACGAGCCGGCGCGGTGGAAGGCGCTGGTGGCGGAGGCTGAGCGGCGGCGTCAGGAGGGGGCGTCGCGCCCGCTGCGCCTGGTGGGCTTCGACACCGCCAACCCGACCCTGAACAACGCCGCGGAGAACGCCGTGCGCGCTGGACTTTCAGGGGCATTGACCCTGGAGCGGCGGCCCCTCGCGGACGCCGCCCCTCCCGCGGGGGCGCCCGGCCTCTTCGTGACCAACCCTCCTTACGGACACCGCCTCGGCGAGGAGGAGGAGCTGGGCGACCTCTACGCGCAGATTGGCGACGTGTTGCGGCGCAGGTTCCTGGGTTGGAGCGCCTGGATCTTCACCGGGAGCAAGGCGCTGGCCGGGCGGATCGGGCTGCGCGCGTCGCGTCGAATCCCGCTCTGGAACGGCCCCCTGGAGTGTCGTCTGCTCAGCTTCCCCATCTCCGCGGAGGCGCCGCGCGGGCCGGCGCGGCCGTGAGCGCGAACCTCGGGATGAAAGAGTAAAAAATCGAGTTTCAAACTATGTGGTGCAGAGCGCTGTCGTAGAGGGACGCGGTGCGCGCGGCCTCCTGTGGTTAACTGAGGCCCTGAACCCCTGGGCGGTAGCATTCCTTCTCCGCCCTGAACGACTCCTGAGGAAAAACATGTCCTTCAAGCGCTCCTTCATGACGATGCTCGCGCTCATGACCACCTCGGCAGGGATGGCTCGAGCTGAGGAATTCATCGAGGGGTCGAAGATCCGCGTCTACTACAACGACCAGGGCACCTGGAACACCGCGGTGGATGGCACGGATCCGGTGGAGTACGTCGGGCTGGAGGCGAACCCCGACGACAACGCCTGGGTTGACTTCACGGGCTCCGGCACGCCCTGGCAGTACATCCTCGTCTCCTACGTCAAGGGCGGCGAGCGGGAGTACTGGTACGGGAGCTACACCGAGGAGAGCTCGACCTGGGACCTGCTCACGACCTCGGATGAGTCCACCCCGGACGACAACATCATCCGCCACCGCATCTCGGCCGGCGATCTCCTGGTCACCAAGACCGAGACCTGGGACGTGGACGGGGCCGTCATCGCCATCGACCTCGGCCTCCAGAACGTCGGCACATCCACGCTGGAGGATCTGGTCATCAACTTCGCGGTTGACCCCGACCAGGACTACGACATCAGCACGCTCCCCGAGGACGGGCGCACCACGAACGACTCGGTGGACCTCATCAACGAGGACGGGGAGAACGACTTCGTCCAGAGCGTCGGGCCCTTCTCCGGCTTCACCATCGGGCTGGGCGTGTGCGACACGTCGAAGCAGGAGATCGGGAGCGCGGGCCGCAACCCGGACCTCACGGAGGTCTACGACGATCTCTCGGACATGGACGGGAGCACCTCGGACCTCGTGCTGAACTGGCGCCACCAGGAGAGCTCGCTGGCGGCGGATGACGAGGTCCACGGCCGCCTGCTGGTGGTCGTGGGCAGCACGGAGTCGGTCGCCCAGGATCTCTACGAGGTCAACGTCCCCTACTGCGCCACCTGCGACGCGGACGAGGACGGCCACGACTCGCTGGCCTGCGGCGGCGACGACTGCGACGATGAGGACTCCAGCGCCTACACCGGGGCGGCGGAGACCTTCGGCGACGGCGTGGACAACGACTGCGACGGCATCGACGACGACGACGACAACGATCTCGACGGCGTGCTGGACGAGTACGAGGCCGACGCGGGCATGGACTACACCACCCGCGACTCGGACGGGGACGGCTATCAGGACGGCGACGAGATCGGCGACGATCCCACCAACCCCGTGGACAGCGACGGCGACGGCACCATCGATCCGCTGGACACCGATGACGACGACGACGGCGTGCTGACCATGGACGAGGAGCGCACGGACAGCGACGGCGACGGCTCCTTCAACCGCGTGGACGACGACGACGACGGCGACGGCATCCCCACGCTCACCGAGGGTGAGGTCGACAGCGACGGCGACACCACGCCGGACTACCTGGACCGCGACTCGGACGCCGACGGCATCCTCGACGAGGTGGAGACGGAGACGGACACCGACGGCGACGGGACGGGCAACTACCTGGACCTGGACTCCGACGCGGACGAGAAGACCGACGCGGACGAGGGGCGTCGTGACAAGGACTGCGACAGCGTCGAGAACTACGTGGACGCCGACGACTACGACGGCCCCTGCTACGAGCCCCCCTTCCAGGACTGGCGCGGCGGCGGCGGGGCGACCTGCGCCACGGCTGGGGACAAGGGCGCGTCGATCTGGCTGGCGATTGGCCTCGCGGGGCTGCTGATCCGGCGCCGTCGCTGACCGACCACCGCGCGATTCCATGGCCCGGGGCTTGTGTCCCCGGGCCATGTGCTTATGTGCATAGGGACGCGGTCGGCGCGTCGGCCTCTCCCCCGGTCCCGGAGCGATGATGGGCTCCCCCCGCCCGATGCTCTTCCTGGTGATCGACGCCGTCCCCTTCGATGTCGCGTGGGAGCTCTGGGATGACGGGTTGATGCCCGGCTTTCAGGAGCCGCGCCCCCTCATCTCCGTCTTCCCGTCGCTGACCCACGTGGCCGTGCCCTCGCTCATCCAGGGCGTCTTCGAGCGGCGACCCCCGGGCTACGAGGCCCGCTACTTCCACCCGCCCTCAGGGGAGATCCGCGGCGGGCTGGCTGATCCGACCTCCGAGTCGGTCTTCGATCCCTACCAGCTCCGGCCGCGCGGGGCGCTCGGCCAGCTCGCCATCTACGTGCTCACGCGCGCCCTGGCCTACGGTCAGGTGCGCTGGTGCACCTGGCGCTTCCAGCGGGGTGGCGGCCCCTGGCTGGGCTACATCGCCGCCACCGACGGCGTGGCTCACTTCGAGGGGCGCGAGGCCCTGCGGACGGCGCTCATCGACATCTTCGCCGAGATCGCCGCCGTCCGCGAGGAGTACCACCGCCGGGAGGGTGTGCTGCCCGGCGTGGTCACCGCCAGCGATCACGGGATGTACTTCGGGGCCCACACGCATGTGGACACCAAAGACATGGAGAAGATGCTGGTCGTCTCGGGCTTCACGCCGGGGCGGCAGGGCCGGCGGGGTGTCCACCTCGTGCCTCTGGGCGATGTGGGCGGCGGCGGCGCCTGGTGCGCGCCGGACAGCGCCGCAGAGGTGGCGGAGGTCATCGCCCACGTCACCGGCGTCGGCATCGCCTTCTCGCGCGACGGCGACGGCGCGCGGGTCTACTCCGTCCGAAACGGCCTCCACACGGCGCGCCTGCGCTGGGAGGGCAGCCGCTACCTCTACGAGCCCGAGCTGGGGGACCCCCTCACGCTGGCGCCGCTCTGGCGCGAGCTGGGCGGCGGCTGGATCGAGGAGCGCGACCTGCTCGCCCACAGCTGGAACCACGCCTACCCCTGGGCTCCCGTCCGCGTGCGGCGCGGCCTCACCGACCTCGTGGAGTGGCCCGCGCAGGTGCTCTTCTCCATGGAGGACGGCTACACCTACGGTCCCAACCTCGTCTACGCCGCCACCCTGCTCCGCGGCGGGCAGGTCGGCTCGCACGGCGGCCTGACCCGAGCCCAGAGCACCGCCTTCGCCGCCACCACGGAGGACCGACCCGACACCGGCCCGCTTCGGCCAGAGCAGGTCTTCGCCCCCTGGGCGGAGCTCGTGCGCCTGGGCAGCACGCTCCCGCAGACGGAGGGGGCGGGGGAGTGAGTTTGGCGGCGGGTGATAGGGGTCGAACCTACCGAGCGACGTCTCCCAACGCGCCCCACCGGTTTTGAAGACCGGGGCCGGCACCGGCCTGGCACCACCCACCGAGCTCAATCTAACCCGCTCAGCGCGGCGCGCACGTCGCCGATGGGCACGAGCAAGGCGTGGTCCGAAGGATCGTGATCCCGAGGCTCTGGCGGCTCGTAAGAAACTGCGTCTAGCTTGAGCGTCACCGCGGGCACCATGCGCTTCCACGTCAACGCCATCTTCGCGCTCCAGACGCGGCAGGGGCTCGTCTTCGGCTGCGCCCGGAACATCGACGGGGACCACCTGGTCTTCCAGGTACCCGGGGCGCTGTCGCCGGGGGAGGTGCTGGACTGGCGGATGCAGCTGGTCGGACGCCCGGAGATGGTGGTGGGCGCGCTGCGCGTGGAGTCCCAGCGGCCAGGGCCCTCGGGCGAGCACCCGCTCTACGACGGCCGCATCATCGTCATGACCGAGCAGAACCGCGCGCTGATGCAGAGCTGGCTGGTCGAGCGCAGCAACAGCGTGAGCCGGGAGGACGTCGCGCTGGCGGCCTCGCTGGCGGCCGTGCGCGAGCCGGCCCGGCTCGGCTCCAGCGTGCGAAAGGGGGCGAAGTACCGGCTGGGCGCGGGGCAGCGCGGCGCGGAGCGCACGCCGACGGGGAAGCCCTCCGATCCGCCCGGCGGGCGCGAGGCGATCACGGCCGCGATCAAGCAGAGCCTGTCCCGGACCATGCGCGCGCCGGTCCCGCAACAGCGCCCGGTGGCCTCCGCGAGCCGAAGCCCCGGGCCGCCAGGGATCCCCCGCCTGGAGCCCATCCCCCGCCTGGAGCCGCTCCCCCGCCCCGACCCCGCTCCTCGGGTCGAACCCGCGCCCCGGCCCGAGCTGAGCCCCCGACCCGAGCCGATCCCGCCCGCCCCGCGCCAGCGCCTGGCCCCCGGGCAGGCCCCGACCACCCAGGTGGTCCTGCCCAGCCCGGCCGCCCGCCCCGGGCCTGCGCTGGCTCCCGCCCCCGCGCCCCTGAACCAGGACAGCGCCGCCTCCCAGCCCTTCCGGCGGGGCACGGACCCCGCCCTGGCCATCAAGGTGGGCAGCCGCCCCGTGCAGGTGCTGGTCCGCTACCGCACCTGGCCCGCCTTCAAGCGCGACTATGAGCAGCATATCCGCGGATCGGGGCTGCTCCTGGCCGTGACCGAGATCGAGGATCTGCGGGTGCGCGGGACCATGGCCCTGGTGCGGATCGACCTGCCCAATGGCGGGAACGTCGTCTGCAAGGCGGAGGTGGTCGCGCCGATGATCAGCGGGACGGGCTTCCAGCTCCACCTGAGCGAGGAGCAGCACCGGGTGCTGGCGACGGCGGTCGCGCGGGCCTGAGCGCGCTCAGGGGCGGTGGCTCCACCAGCGGCCCTGGCGGAAGCCGATGCGGGTGGGGCCGTCCACGGGATCCTCCGAGGGGTAGGTCGGGTCCCCGGGGAGCACGATCTCCCAGCCGCCCTCGTCGTTCTGCTCCAGGCGCGGGCAGACGGGGGCCAGGCGGCGGGCGGGCGCGGCGGCCTGGATGGCGTCGAGCGCGCCGAGCTCGGTCAGCTCCTCCAGCGTGCGGAAGGTGGGCGGCGCCATCGGGAAGTCGTCGGGGCTGGCCAGCGCGTCGGCCGGGCGCACCCAGCGGCTGTGTGTGGCCTCGCCCTCGTCGGGGTGGGCCTCGGTCTCCGGCGGCACCAGCGCGAGGAAGAACCAGGTGTCATAGCGGCGCGACTCGATCACGGGCGTGACCCAGCGCGCCCAGGGGAGCAGCCGCGCCAGATCCACCCGCAGCCCCGGGAGCTCGTGGAGGTGGAGCTCACCCGCGTTGAGCCGCGCGCGCGCCTCCTCTCCCGGGTCGCCCTCGCCCAGCCAGACCCCCGCCTCCTCGAAGCACTCGCGCGCGGCGGCGCGCGCAGCCAGCAGGCCCTCCTCCGTGAGCCGCGGGCTCTCGCCCAGCACGGGCAGGAGCGCGTCGGCGGCGTCCACCCGCCCACCCGGGAAGACCCAGGCCAGCGGGAAGAAGCCCACCCGGGAGGAGCGCCGCAGCAGCAGGGTCTCCAGGCCCTCGGGCCCCTCCCGCAGCAGGACCACGGTGGCCGCGGGGCGGGGCTCAACCATGGCGGCCCTCCGCCCGGCGGACGAAGTGCTGGTCCCAGTTGCGCAGGATGGAGCCCCCGTCGGAGGTGGGCGAGACCCGGCCCGTCCGGCCGCGCAGCCGGTTGAGGTCCTCCAGCGCACGCGGTGGGATCTCCGGGTGGAACTGCACCGCCCGCAGCGCGGCCCCCACCCCGAAGCTCTGCCAGGCGCTCGAGCTGTTGCCCGCCAGGCGGATCACGTCCTCCCGCGAGGGCGGCCGGACCAGGGCGTCCTGGTGGGTGGCCTGCACGCGCAGCCGCGTTCCCAGCCCCAGAAAGAGCGGATCGCCGTAGCCCTCGTCGGTGAGCTCGACCTCCACCGTGCCGTGCTCGCCCCCGTCCGGGCTGCGCTCCACCCGCCCACCCAGGGCCTCGCCGAGGAGCTGGTGCCCGAAGCACACAGCCAGGACCGGGATGCCCGCGGAGGCGGCGGAGAGGGCCCAGCGCGCCACGCTGTCCATCCAGGGCTGCTGATCGCGCACAGAGAGCGGCGATCCGGTGAGGATGACCCCACCGTAGCCCTCCAGGCGCGGCATGGTCTCGCCGCGGAAAGAAGCCACGACGTGACAGCGCCGCGCGCCGTCCTGCAGCCCGGCCGTGAACCACTCCTCGTAATCACCGTGCTGGGCGGCGATCGGAGGCTCGGCGGAGCCCATCTTCAGGATGAGTATCTTCGGGAGATCGCGCCTGCTCATCCCGCGCAGCTAACGCGGCGCTCGCGGATCGGATAGCGTTTGGGGGACCCGAAGCCAGGAGGCACGATGTTCACCGCAGATCTGCTCGCCGGACAGACCATCCTCGTCACGGGAGGCGGGACCGGGCTCGGCCGGGCCATGGTCGAGCGCATGGCCGAGGTGGGGGCGAGTGTGGCCATCTGCGGTCGGCGCACGGGTCCGCTGGAGGAGACGGTGGCGGCGGTGCGGGCGAAGGGCGGTCGGGCCGCTCTCGCCAGCGTGGACGTGCGCGATCCCGCCAGCGTGAACGCCGGGATCACCCAGCTGGAGGCGGAGCTCGGGCCGATCACCGGCCTGGTGAACAACGCGGCGGGCAACTTCCTGGCGCCCACCGAGGATCTCTCGCCGAACGCCTTCAACTCCGTCATCCAGATCGTGCTCTACGGCACCTTCCACTGCACGCAGGCCATGGGGAAGCGCTGGATCGAGCGCGAGAGCGGCGGGCGCGTGCTCAACATCGTCACCACCTACGCCTGGATGGGCTCGGCCTTCGTGGTGCCCAGCGCCTCGGCCAAGGCGGGCGTGCTGGCGATGACCCGCTCGCTGGCGGTGGAGTGGGGGCTCTACGGCATCCGGCTCAACGCCATCGCGCCGGGGCCCTTCCCCACGGAGGGCGCCTTCTCCCGCCTGATGATGAGCACGGGCATGGAGGAGGAGGGCAAGAAGATGAACCCCACCGGGCGCTTCGGCGAGCCGCCCGAGCTGGCCAACCTCGCGGCCTTCCTGATGTCGCCCATGGCCGCCTACATCAACGGCGAGTGCGTGACCATCGACGGCGGCGAGTGGCTGCGCGTGGGCCAGGAGTTCGGCGGGATCACGGCCTTCGACCGGGGTGCCGTCAAGCAGATGCTGGCGTCGATGAAGTCGCGCTGACCCTCAGCGCCGCTTGTAGACCACCACGTCCAGGCTCTCGCCGCGCAGGCGGGCGGTCTCCTGGAACGCGGGGCGCGCGTCCTGCACGACCCGGGCCACGGGCGGCGTGTTGGGCAGGTCGTAGTGGTCCTCGCGCAGCTCCGCGTTGATGTCGGCGGCCGAGGGCCAGACCCCGGCGGTGGGCGTGATCCACAGGAAGGCGTCCACCTGGTCGATGCGCTCGGTGGTGCCCTGGGGGTCCAGCACGACCCCGCGCGCGTCCGCCCACATCCAGTGCGCGCGCACCGCCAGGATGGCGAAGCCCTCGTAGAAGGTCTCGTCCTCGCTGAGCACCAGGACGTGGCGAGGGCTCGGCCCGAGGGCCTCCACCGCGCGGGCCAGCGGGCTGTCCAGGTGCGAGGGCGGGCTGGCCAGCGTGTGGCGCGGCGAGACCCAGGGCTCGGGCAGGAAGGGCCCGCCCGGCGCCCAGCCCAGGCCCAAGGCCAGGAAGGACCACACCCCGCCCGCCAGCGCGAGCCAGGAGAGCCGGCCCGCGGGCAGCAGGGCGACCAGCGGCACCAGCGCGGGCAGCGTGTAGAAGACCTGCTTCTTGGCCACCAGCGTGAAGAAGAGCGCGCTCAGCCCCGCCGAGCACAGGAGGATCAGGCGCTCCCGGCTCCGCGGCCCCCGCAGCCCCAGCAGCAGGGCGATCCCGGCCAGCGGCCCGGCCTGGCTGTCCAGGAGGGCCAGCGGATAATAGGCCAGCGACCAGGGGAAGGGCGTAGCCGTCACCTGTCCGGCGCTGTCGATCTCGCCCACGGGCGCCTGGCTCAGCAGCTCGGCCGCGCTGGTGCGCAGGAAGCAGGCGTACCAGTAGCCGTCCAGGATCACGACCGGGATCATCGCCAGCCCCAGGTTCATCCAGCCGCGCCGGTCCAGCCCGCGGAGCAGCGGCAGCAGCGCGGGGATCAGGAAGAAGCCCACGCTCAGCCGGTCCATCAGGAGGCCCACCGCCAGGCACAGCCCCCAGCCCACCGTCCAGCGCCGATCCCGCAGCCCGTCGCTTCGCAGCAGGCAGCTCAGCCCCGCCGCCGTCCAGGCCAGCACCGCCAGGTTCGGCTCGTAGCGCACCATCGAGCCGAAGACCCCCGGGCAGAGCACCAGGATCAGCGGGGCCAGCGGCGCGCGCAGATCCCGGCTGAGAGCGCGCATCGCCGCCAGCAGCACCCCGAGGTGGACGAGGTTCGCCGCCACCAGCAGGCCCCAGGGCTGGGTGCCGTCGCGCATCGCCGAGGCCCACAGCAGGGGCATCGGCAGCAGGTAGAAGCCCGGCGGCCAGTAGTTGCCCTCCACCAGCAGGCGCACCTGCCACCAGGCCCCGCGGAGCAGGGCGCTCCACAGGTCGTAGGCGTTGCCGATGTGCAGGTACTCGTTCTGGAAGCCGTCGGGCAGCGGGTTGTGGGCGAGCCACCACGCCATCCACACGGCGGCCCCGAGCCCGATCAGGAAGGTCTGGCGCCAGCGCACCCGCCCACTCTAGCGGAGCGCGCGCGGCCTTACAAATCGTTTCAACTCGAGGTCCGCCTTCCTCGCCTGTAAAGTGCCACCTCTACCGGAACGTGTGTGTGGGACTCCCGCCGCGCCCGGGGCGCGCTATCCTCCAAAGGTGGAGGTGCGATGGCGCGCGCGGACAGCCGGCTCGGCGGGCTCAAGGTGGCGCTGGTCTACCCGCCCTACGGGCCCGTGCGGAACGAGCCGGGCATCAAGGCGGTCAAGGAGAACTACGGGATCTTCCCGTCGCTCTCCCTGCTCTACGTCGCCGGCATCCTGGAGAGCGCCGGCTGCGAGGTGCTCTTCATCGACGCCCACGCCGAGGGGCTGACGCTGGAGCAGACGGTGGCCCGGCTCCGCGCCTTCGGGCCGGCCTACGTGGGCTATACGCTCACGACCTACCTGTTCTTTCAGTCCATGAGCTGGATCCAGGCCATCCGCAAGGAGCTGGACGCGCCCGTGATCGTGGGCGGCGTCCACCTCTCCATCTACCCGCGGGAGACCCTCGCCTATGAGGGCGTAGACTACGCGGTCACGGGCGAGGCCGAGCGGGCCCTGCCTGAGCTGCTGGACGCCCTCGTCTCCGGGCGGGACCTGTCAGGCGTGCGCGGCGTGGCCTTCAAGCGGCCGGACGGGCGCGTGGTCGTCACCCCCACCGCGGCCGACGTGGACGTGGACCAGGCCCCCTTCCCCGCGCGCCACCTCATCGACAACACCCGTTATTACTCCTTCATCAGCCAGCTGCGCAACTTCACCTGCTTCATCACCAGCCGCGGCTGCCCCTACAAGTGCATCTTCTGCGAGCAGGGCTCCAAGCCCTTCCGCGGGCGCAGCCCGGACAACGTCGTGGACGAGCTCGAGCTCTGCCGCAAGGAGTTCGGCATCCGCGAGCTGGACTTCTTCGACAGCAGCTTCACCATCAAGAAGGACCGGGTCATCGCCATCTGTGACGAGATCGTCCGCCGCGGCCTGGACATCTCCTGGGCGGCGCGGACCCGCGTGGACTGCATCAACGACGACGTGCTGGCCGCCATGCGCCGCGCGGGCTGCAACCGCATCTACTACGGCATCGAGAGCGGAAACCGCGAGATCCTCGCCACGCTCAAGAAGAGCACCCGCCTCGAGATGTACCACGACGTGATCGCCCGGACGCGCAAGCACGGCATCAACACCTTCGGCTACTTCATGGTGGGCAACCCCTACGAGGACGAGGCCACCGTCCGCCAGACCATCCGCCTCGCGCTGGAGCTGGACCTGGACTACGCGCAGTTCTCCAAGGTCACGCCCATGCCCGCCACCGAGCTCTACACGCTGCTGCTCCAGGAGACCGGGCGCGACTACTGGCGCGAGCACATCGTGGCCGGCGTGGACGAGCCCATCCCCCGGCCGCACTGCGACATGAGCGACGCCGACATCCAGCGCCTCACCCGGCTCGCCTACCTGCGCTTCTACTACCGGCCCCGCTACATCCTGCGCGCCCTCGGCCGCCTGAAGTCCGGCGACGAGCTCGCCCGCAGCGTCCGCACCGCCTGGCAGATGCTCGCCGAGCGCCCCGGCGAGGCCGACAGCGGCATGGAGGTGGTGGCTTGAGCGCGTCCGTGGCCTGAGCGCGGGACACCCTTGACAGGTTAGGCACCGGGAATGCTGGTCCTCGGAATTGCAGACAATCATGACAGCGGCGCCGCGGTGAGCGTGGACAACGGGCTCGTCTCCGCGGTCAACCAGGAGCGGGTCGATCGCGTGAAGGGCTCGGCCGCCTTCCCCTGGGGGGCCATCGACGCCGCGCTGGAGGCCGCCGGGGCCAGCGAGCGCGACGTGGACCGCATCATCGTGGGCACCTCGTTCACGCCCTCGGCCTTCCTGCGCGCCCTGCCCTCCCAGCACGCCGCCGCCCGCGAGGGAGGCCAGTTCTCGCCCCTCCTGCACGCCTACGTGCTCTACCAGTCCGCGCTGCGCGCCACCGGGCTCCACACCATCGACGTGGACCTGTCCCGCCAGATCCTCAAGCGGCGGCTGAAGGCCCGGCCCTTCCGCACCGAGGAGATCCAGCTCGTCGATCACCACCGCGCCCACGCCGAGGCCGCCTTCCGCACCCAGTCCGACCCGGACGCGCTGGTGTTCACCGTGGACGCGATGGGCGACGGCACCACCGTCACCGTCTCCCAGGCCAGCCACGGGCAGCTGGACCGCGTCTACCGTCAGTCGGGCCTGTCGGCGATCAACGCCTTCTATGGCCGGGTCACCGAGCTGCTCGGCTTCGTGGCCAACCGCCACGAGGGCAAGGTCATGGGCCTCGCCGCCCGCGCCGAGCCCCCCGAGGAGCTGCTGGCCCACATCCGCGACCGCCTGCGCTTCCGCGAGCCCGGCTTCACCCGCAGCCCCATCTTCAAGACCGAGACCCGCGAGGACGCCTTCTGGCGCGCCTTCGACCGCTGGAGCCGCGAGGAGATCGCCAGCGCCGCCCAGCGCGTGCTGGAGGAGAGCGTGGTCGCCTTCGTCCAGCACTGGATCCGGCGCACCGGCAAGCGCACCGTGGCCCTGGCCGGCGGGATCTTCGCGAACGTGAAGCTGAACCTGCGCATCGCCCAGCTCGACGAGGTCGAGCGCGTCTGGGTGCTGCCCCACATGGGCGACGGCGGCTTGGCGGCGGGCGGGCTCTACGCCACGCTGGAGCCTCCCCCGCGCCAGATCCCGGATGTCTACTGGGGCCCCAGCTTCAGCGAGAAGCAGTGCTACAAGGCGCTCTCGCTCGCGGATCTGCCCCGCCGCAAACCCAAGGACGTCGTGGGTGAGGTCGCCGATCTGCTCGCCCGCGGCCTCGTGGTCGGCCGCTTCGACGGGCGCATGGAGTGGGGGCCGCGCGCGCTGGGCAACCGCTCCATCCTGCTGCGCGCGGACGACCCGGCGCTGACGGACCGGCTCAACACCCAGCTTCGCCGCAACGACTTCATGCCCTTCGCCCCGCTGGTGCGCGACGAGGACGCCGAGCGCTGGTTCTACGAGGTGGACCAGGCCCCGCACGCCGCCCGCTTCATGACCATCTGCTTCCAGGCGAAGCCCGCCTTCCGCGAGCTCGCCCCCGCCGCCGTCCACGTCGACGGCACCGCGCGCCCCCAGGTCCTGCGCCAGAGCGACAACCCCTCCCTGCACGCCCTCCTGGGCGAGGTGGGCGAGCGCACCGGGAGCCCCATCCTCATCAACACCTCGTTCAACGTCCACGAGGAGCCCATCGTCTGCACGCCCGGCGACGCCATCCGCACCTGGCGCAGCGCCGAGCTCGACGCCCTGTGGCTGGGCCCCTTCCTGGTCACGCGCCCCGGGCTCTGATCAGCGCGCGGCGACCCCGTCGGCCGGGAGCTGCTCGACGGGGACCTCCCACAGGCTGCCGAAGGCGCGCCAGAGCTCGCCGGTGAGCCTCGGGCCCCCGTCCTGCTTGCCCGAGCGCAGGCCGTCGTTCAGCACCACGCCGTCCTCGGTGCGCCCGACGTGCGGGTCCTTCAGGTTCATGCGGATGCGCACGATGCCGCTGCTGCCGCGGTGGACCAGGGTGATCGTGCCGTCCGCGTCCACGCTCTCCACCACGGCGACGTGGCTCAGCTCGTCGTCGCGCCGCCCGTTGCCGTTGCGGTCGTAGGTGTCGTCGAAGAAGGCCACGTCGCCCGGCGCCGGGATCTTCTTCTTGTGCAGCACGCCCATCTCGCGGGCGAGCGCGTACATGTCCGCGCTGGAGCCCGCCAGCGTGCGCCCCGCGCGCGCGTAGGCCGCCTCCACCAGCCCCGAGCAGTCCGAGCGGTAGGTGCGCCCGTCCACCACCACCTTCGACTTCCCGACCATGCCGCCCACGCTCTTCGCCACGAGCTGCCCGGCCGAGCTCTCCTTCTGCGCCCGGCGTCGCTCGGCCCGGGTCTTGGGGGCCTCCGTCTTTGTCGGCTCGCGCCGCGCCAGACCGGCCTCCTCCTGCTCGTAGCCCACGTCCTGCCCCAGCGAGCCCAGCGGCCCCGGCACCGGCATGCCGCCGCGGTGGGCGCAGCCGATCAGGAGCAGGGCGCAGACACAGGCGAGGCGCATGCCTCCAAGATATCAGACTTGACAGGACAAGAGCAAGGCTCTCTGTGTTTCTAAGAAATCGCCCGCGTGCAAACCCGGGTCGCGCCTGATATCGTGCTGAGGCCGCCTTTCGTGCGGTCAACGAGGAGTCGGCAAATGACGCTGGGAGTGCGGGTCTGGTTCGTCCTGTTCGGCGCGCTCGCGCTCAGCCGGCCTGCGCGCGCCGAGGAGATCGAGGTCCTCGTCGCGCCCTTCCAGCCGGAGACGCTCGCGTCCAAGGGCATCTCCAACCTGCTGCACGCCTACCTGGAGGGCGTGATCGACGACCACCCTGAGCTCGCGGTCGTGCCGGTCTCGCGCGCGGGCATGGTCTTCGATCAGAAGGCGGCCTTGTATCTGGACAGCTGCCCGCCGTCCGAGCAGGTGGGCTGCGCGCTGGTGGTGGCCGAGGCGGCGCAGGTCCCCTGGGCCGTGACCGGCACCGTGCTGGCCACCGACGAGGGCGCGGACGTCCACATCTGGGTGCTGGACGTCGAGCGCCTGCGCCAGGTGGACTTCGAGTGGCCGCTGCGCGGAGACGACGACGCGCTCGCCCGCGAGACCGAGGCCCGCCTGCTGGCCGTCATCCGCGGGGAGGAGGGCGCGCCCGTGGACGAGCGCTTCCGGCGGGAGCCCCCCTCGGAGGAGGAGGAGGCCCTGGCCGCCCAGCGGGAGCAGGACGCCGCCGAGCTCGAGCGCCAGGGCAGCCAGGTCACGCGCCTCGGCGAGAAGAAGGAGGGCGAGCTCCTCCGCGACAGGATGACCGAGGACGAGCTGCTCGACGAGATGGAGGGGGAGGGGAGCAAGCCCTGGGAACGGCTCGAGATGAGCCCGCGCCAGTACCTGCGCTACAAGAACTCGGGGATGCCGCTCTTCGAGTGGCGCGAGCGCGCCGCCGGGCGCAAGGCCCAGCTCCTCATCCGCCCCACCCTCGGCCTGGTCCGCGGCCCCTCGGACGGCGCCTACTACGGGCGCTACGTGCGCTCGGCCAGCACGCTCGCCGTGGTCCAGAGCTACGCCTGGCAGGCGCCGATCACGGGCAGCGGGCCCACGCTCGGCCTCCAGGTGGGCTACGGGATCCTGCCCACGCTGGAGATCGGCCTCGTCGGCGGCGCGAGCATCGGCATCTTCGAGGCCGACATCGCCGCGGTGACCGAGGGCGACCCGGTGCGCGAGCGCGATCCGCAGACCTACTCCGCCTGGAGCACCTATGGTGGGCTCCAGATCCTGGGCGCGCCGCTCCCCACCGCCAGCGTGCGGCCCGTCATCGGCGGGCAGGCCCTGATCTGGCGGGGGACCGCCGTGGACGACCACGTCATGCCGCCCTCGGAGCTGATGGTCTTCCCCGCCCCCCTCCTGGGCATCGTGGGCGCGGTGGCCGGGGTGGAGGCGCGCCTGGGCCCGCGCATCGACGCCTACGCCCACGTCCCGGTCCAGGCCGTGATCTTCGGCGGAGACCCCGGCGTTCAGGACGACGGTGGAGACTACCTGGAGGGCCCCGAGGAGCCGCCCACCCTGGGCACCGTGGGCGCCGGCCTCCTGCTGGGCGTGCAGATCCGCGCGCTCGGGCCTCGGGAGGAGAAGCGCACCCTCGAAGACTATGAAGGCTGAGCGCCGCGCGGCCGGTTAAGCAGGCGCTCTTCGGGCGGCCCATCGCCGGACCACGAGGGTGCGGGTGCGCGAGATGTCGGGTTCAAAGCCAGGCTTTTACGGTAGGCTCGCCGCGGCGGTGATGGACAGGCCCGCGCTGGCCCTCCTGATCCTCGGGCTCATCTCCCTGCTGTCCATCGGGCTGATCACGCGCCTGGACATGGACCCGGACATGGTCCGACTCCTGCCCCAGGACGATCCGGCGACCATCGCCATCCAGGAGATCCAGCGCGACGAGGGCTCGACCCAGCTCGTGACCATCACGATGCGCGGCGACGACCCGGTGGCCCTGGACGCCTTCATGGTCGAGCTCCAGCAGAAGGTGGACGCCATGCCAGACGTGGCCTTCACCCTCTACAAGGTGGACCCTGAGTTCGCCTGGAGGGTGGGGCTGCTGAACATCCCGCCGGAGGATCTGACCCGGCTGCGCGACCGCCTGAAGGGCGCGCTGGCCCTCGGGCCCGCCATCCAGAACCCCTTCGTCGCCGGGCAGTGGCTGGACCTCGGCGCCCTGACCTCGCGCCTTCAACGCAAGGACTCGGCCGGCGCCTTCGCCACGCCCGAGGGGACCGCGCGCCTGCTCATCCGCCCCACGGGTCCGGCGACGGACATGGACTTCGCCGCGCCCTTCATGGAGAAGATCGACCGCCTGCTGGTGGAGATGAAGCCGGAGAGCCGCGGGCTCCGCCTGCTCTGGCTGGGCGGCCCCTACCACCACAACGTGGAGGACATGAAGGGCATCTCGCGGGACCTGACGCGGACCAACGGGGCCAGCCTGGTGCTGGTGCTGGTGCTGGTGGCCCTGGCCTTCCGCAACGGCCGGGCGGTGATCCTCATCTTCGCGCCCATCCTGCTGGGCAACCTCTGGGCGCTGGGCTTCGCCGGCGCCACCGTCAAGACCCTCACCACCTTCACCTCCTTCTTCAGCGCCGTCCTCGTCGGTCTGGGCATCGAGTTCGCCATCCACCTGTACTCGCGCTACCGCGAGGAGCAGCACCGGCTGGGGGACGTGCGCGCCGCCGTCATCCGCGCCTGGGACATCGTGGGCCCGCCCAGCCTGACCTCGGCCCTCGCCTCCGCGGGCGGCTTCCTCGCGCTGTGGGCCGCGCACTTCCAGGGCTTCCAGCAGCTCGGCACGCTGCTGGCCGGCGGCAACCTGCTCTGCCTCGCCGCCGTGCTGGTCCTGCTGCCCATCCTCATCGTCTGGGTGGACAGCAAGAAGGCGCCGCGGATGCTGATGCACAGCTTCGCGCGCTACCGGCCCCAGAAGATGCCGCACCGGCCCGCCGCCTACCGGCTGGCTCCGCTCATCCTCGCGCTGGCCGCGCTGTTCTCGGTGGCCGCGGGCTTCATGCTCCCCCGCGTGCAGTTCCAGTTCGACGTCTCGGAGCTCCGCCGCGAGGGGCTGGCGTACAGCGATCTCACCGAGGAGCAGAAGCGGCTCACCCACGAGAGCTACTCGCCGCTGGTGATCAGCTACCCCGACGAGCAGAGCATGAGCGCGGACCACGCCCGGCTCAGCGCCATGGTGGAGAAGGGCCAGCTCCCCGAGATCGCCCGGGTGCTCAGCCTGCGCTCCGTCCTCCCGCTGGACCAGGACGCGCGCGTCACCGTGCTCGGGGAGATCGCGGAGCTCGCCCGGGATCCGAACGTGATCTACCTGCCCCCGCAGGCCCGGGAGAACCTCCAGCACATCGCCAGCACGCCCATCGCGCCCATGACCCGCGAGGACCTGCCGCAGAGCCTGCGCGGGCTGCTGGGGGCCAACGCCGACCACAACTGGATTCTGCTGCTGCCCAGCGGGAACATGTGGGACCTGCGCGAGACCGCCCAGCTCTACGACGCGCTGCAGCGCGCAGTCCCCGATCGCCCCGTCGCCGGGCAGTACATCGCGCTGGCCGTGCTCTACCGCCTCGTGCAGAACGACGCCCCGCGCGTGGCGCTGGTGGCGCTGCTGGTGGTCTTCCTCACCACGGCGCTGGACCTCGGGAACATCCGGCGCGCCCTCGGCGCCATCGGCGCGCTCATCGCCGGCATGTGCTGGGCGGGCGCGGGCATGGCGCTGTTCACCATCAAGCTCTCGATGATCAACTTCGTCGGCATCCCCATCCTCATGGGCATCGCCGTGGACGCGATCATCCACCTCCTGCACCGGCTCTCCGAGGAGGGCCCGGGGCGCATCGCCAAGGCGCTCATCACGACGGGCTGGGCCGTGGCGCTGGGCGCGATCACGAACGCGTTCTCGTTCTCCAGCCTGGTCTTCGCGTCCACGGTGGGGGTGCGCTCGCTCGGCTACCTCGTCGTGCTGGGGCTGGCCCTGGTGACGCTGGCGGCCTTCCTCTTCGTACCGCTGGGCTGGATGACCACCTGGACCTTCGCCGGCGCCCGGCCGCACGACCGGGACGAGGATCTGCCGGGGGACGATCCCTGAGCGGCGCTCAGGCGCGCAGGATCTTCCGCACCAGGGTCGCCGTCAGCTCCTGGCCCTCCAGGAAGGCCAGGCGGATGTCCGGCTCGGCCCGCGCCACGCGCAGCTCGCGGATGGTCCCGTGCTCCACGCCGTCGGCCACCACGCGCGCCGGGCGGAGGGCGTGGTCCAGCACGGCGATCTCGATGCTCGTGCTCTCCGGCAGGCTGAAGGGCGAGAGCCGCGGGTTGTGCGGGCAGATCGGCGTCACCTGCAGCGCGCGCACCAGCGGGTGGCAGGGCACGCCCCCCGCGGAGAAGCTGTAGGCCGTGCTGCCCAGCCCCGTCGCCACGATGAGCCCGTCGCAGGCCATCTGCTCGACGATGGTGACCCCGTCGATGCGCAGCGAGAGGCGCGCCGTGTGGCCGCTGGAGCGCTCCACGTAGACGTCGTTGACCGCCAGGGCCTCGCGCCGCTCGCCGTCCACCGTGGTGGCCTCCATGCGCAGGCGCGGGAAGGGGTAGGGCCGGTAGCGCCCCTCCTCGATGGCCCGCGCCGCCCGGGTGAGCCCGTCTGCGCCCTGGACGTCGTTGAGCAGGAACCCGAGGTGCCCGGCGTTCAGCCCCAGGTAGACGCGATCCGGCCCCTGCTCGCGCACGCAGCGCAGCATCCAGCCGTCCCCGCCGATCACCAGGCAGAGCTCCTCGGGCAGCCGATCCAGGTCGAGCTCGCGCGAGAGCGCCTCGAGCAGGCTCGCGGCCTGGGGGTTACGCGGGTCGAGGCAGATCATGTGAGCACTTTCCTCATGTGAGCGCTGCCCCCAGGGTTCCGCCATGCGCCTCCGGAAGAGCCACGGCCTCGGCAATGACTACCTGATCCTGGAGCGTTGGGCACCCTCCGAGCCCACCCCTTCCCCGGATCGCGCCCTCACGGCCGCGCAGGCCCGCCTGCTCTGCGACCGCCACCGCGGGCCCGGGGGGGACGGCGTGCTGGAGCCCGTGCGCTCCCATCGCGCCACGATGGGCCTGCGCATCTGGAACCCCGACGGATCGCTCGCCGAGAAGAGCGGCAACGGGCTCCGCATCTTCGCCCGCTGGCTCGTGGAGCATCGCGGGGCCCCACCCGTGCTCACGGTGGAGGTGGCCGCGGGCCTGGTGCGCTGCGAGGTCCTGCCCGAGGCCGTGAGCGTGGAGATGGGCCGCGCCACCTTCGCCCCCGAGGAGGTCCCCGCGCAGACGGCGCTGCGGATGACCCCGGTGGAGGTCTGCGGTCAAATGTTGCCCCTCACCTGCGTCGGCATGGGCAACCCACACTGCGTGGTCTTCGTCGATGCGCCTCTCGACGATCTCCCCTGGCGCGCCTGGGGCCAGGCCCTGGAGCGCCACCCGCTCTTCCCCAACCGCACGAACGTGCAGATCGCCCGCGTGTCGGGGCCCGCGGACCTCGAGGCGCGCGTCTGGGAGCGGGGCGCCGGAGAGACCGCCAGCTCCGGCTCGTCTGCCTGCGCCGTCGCCGCCGCCGCCCGCGCGCTGGGCCTCGCCACCGGCCAGGTCCGTGTACACATGCCCGGCGGCGCGCTGGATGTCCGGGTGGGGGAGGGCTACGAGATCACGCTCGTCGGACCGGTGGAAGAGGTCGGCGAGATTCGGCTCTCCGACGCGCTTGTAAAAAAACTCATGGTGATCGGGTAGGGATTTGACAAGCGCGCTCCAAGCGGGCAACATGAATGGACCAGGGCACTCAGACGGGAGGGATCTACTCGTGCGCGTCATGCTCATACGGCCTCCGGCGAGGCACACCGTCGAGAGCGAGGTTCCCGAGGCCGTCGAGGCCGAGAACCTCTCTTATCCTCCGCTCGCGCTCCTCTCGATCGCGCAGTTCCTGCTCTCGCAGTCGAACCACGAGGTCACGCTGCTGGACGCGCAGCTCGACAACCTCGACTACCCGGAGATGGAGGAGCGCATCCGCGCCTGGGGTCCCGACGTCGTCGGGATCACCTGCTTCACCGTGCAGCTCGTGGACGTCCACAACACGATCCGCACCTGCAAGAAGGCGGGCGTGAAGCGCGTGGTGCTGGGTGGTCCGCACATCTCCGACTTCCCCCGCGAGAGCGTGGGGCTGCCGGACGTGGACGCGGTCGTCAAGGGCGAGGGCCAGCAGCCGATGCTGGACCTCGTGAACACCTGGGCGGCGGGCAAGGAGGCGCGCGGGCTCCCCGGCGTCATGGCTCACCCCGACGATCCCATCCCCGAGCAGGACGTCTACTTCTCCAACAACCTCGACGACTATCCGATCATCGATCGCACCCTGGTCGACTACAAGCGCTACTACGACGTGCTGGGCGCGGGCGGGATCTTCACCACGATGATCTCCAGCCGCGGCTGCCCCTACCGCTGCACCTTCTGCAACACGCCCCGGCACCGCTACCGCGTGATGTCCCCCAGCCGTGCCTGCGACGAGATCGAGGCGTGCATCAAGCTGGGGATCAAAGAGATCTACTTCGTAGACGACACCTTCAACATCACGAACAAGCGCGTGCATGAGCTCTGCGACGAGATCCTGCGCCGCGGGCTCCAGTTCTCCTGGACCGTGCGCTTCCGCGTCAAGGGCGTGGACCGCGAGCTGCTCGAGAAGATGAAGGCCGCCGGCTGCAGCCGCATCCAGTTCGGCGTGGAGCAGGGCACGGAGGAGGGCCTCCTGCGGCTCAAGAAGGACGTGACCTCGAAGGAGATCGAGCACGCCTTCAAGCTCTGCCGCGAGGTCGGCATCCGCACGGTCGCCTACTTCATGATCGGCACGCCCACCGAGCGCACGCGCAAGGACGTGATCGACACGATCGACTACAGCATCCGGCTGAACCCCGACTTCGTCATGTACAACATCCTGACCCCCTTCCCGGGCACGACGCTGTACGACGAGGGCCAGCGCGACGGCGTGTTGGACATCAACCCCTGGTTGAAGTTCATGCGCGAGCCGAACGAGAGCTTCAAGGCCCAGGTCTGGGATGAGTACTTCACGCGCGAGGAGCTGCGCGACCTGCTGCACCTCGCCTACCGAAAGTTCTACTGGCGCCCCGCCTTCGTCATGCGAAACGTGGCCCAGATCCGCAACCCGCAGGATTTCCTGCGCAAGGCCACCGCCGGCCTGCGGCTGCTCACCGAATAACGTATCCTGTCTGCCCCACCCCGAATCTCCTCCGGAGCTCGTCCATGAAGCTCACCTCCGCCCTCATCGTCGGTCTGTACGGCATCGAGAACAGCGGCGTCCGCCATGTCACGTCCATGCTCCGCAATCGGGGCGGTTTCCGCGCCGATCTGATGTTCTTCAAGGACTGGCGCCACAACCGGGTCGAGTGGCCGACGGACGACGAGTACAAGCTGCTCGTGGACCACATCGAGCAGGAGGGCTACGACGTCGTCGGGCTCGGCTTCGGCTCGCCCTATTACCGGGTCGCCATCGAGGTGACGCGCCGCATCAAGGAGCGCATGGGCGACCGCACGCTCGTGGTGTGGGGCGGCCTGCACACGACGCTGGTGCCGGAGCACTGCATCGCCTATGCCGACGTCTGCTGTGTCGGCGAGGGTGAGTACCCGATGATGGAGCTCATGAACCGCCTCGAGGAGGGCCGCGAGCTCGACGACACGCCGAGCATGTGGATCCGCAAGAAGGATGGGACCATCCACAAGAACTCGGTCGGCGAGCTCATGACCAGCCTGGATGAGCTCCCCTTCCGCCACTACGGCGGCGAGGACGTGTTCATGGTGGACCACGGGATGATCACCCGCGGCGACCCCATGCTGAAGCACCGCGAATACCGCATCTTCGCCAGCCGCGGCTGCCCCTACAAGTGCGCCTACTGCTACAACAGCTCGCTGCGCGCCATCTACCCGGAGGGCAAGGGCAACTACCACCGCCGCCGCAGCGTGGACTCGGTCATGGCCGAGCTCCGCCAGGCGCGCGAGAAGATCCCGGGCATCCGCTGGATCAAGTTCGACGACGACACCTTCGTCTTCCCGAAGTGGTGGCTGAAGGAGTTCTGCGAGAAGTACAAGGCGGAGTTCGGCGACATCCCGTTTGACTGCATGATGACGCCGGACGTGGCGCGCATCGAGAACCTGCGCATGCTCAAGGACGCCGGTCTCCGCGGCGTACAGCTGGGTATCGAGGCGGGCAGCGACCGCGAGCAGAAGGAGGTCTACGACCGCACGTCCACCGTCGAGCAGATCCTGGCCTTCGACGAGATGAACCTCGAGCTCGGTCTCGACACCAAGTACGACGTCATCATCGACAACCCGCTGGCTTGGACCTCGGACAAGGACGCGCTCTTCCACCTCCTGTTGGACCTCAAGAGCCCGTACAAGATCTACCTCTACTCGCTCACGCTCTACCCGAAGAGCTCCGTGACCGAGAAGATGATCGCCGCGGGCTACGCCACCGAGAGCGACGTGGAGGGCTTCGCCACCAAGAGCTTCCGCCAGTTCCGCGTCAGCGTGGACTGGGCGCGCAGCGACGAGGACAAGTTCTACCTCGCCCTCTACATGATGGTGAACAAGCCCTTCCTCCCGCGCGAGCTCGTGAAGTACTTCCACGACACGCCGTTCTGGAAGGAGCACCCCGACCTCCTGCTGGAGATCGCGCAGGCCACGAACCTCGTGCGCATGGCGGGCATCGCGGCGGAGATGGCCTACCGCGGGGAGCTCTCGCTCCAGAAGGTCCGCGAGTACGGCAACATCCGCAAGATGATCAACCAGTAGGTCTTCTTCGGATCGACGCCAGGGCCCGCTCAGCCTCGCTGCGCGGGCCTTCGTGCGTCTGCCTCTTCCCGAAGCGCCCCCGCCCCGATAGCCCATGGCCCGGAGGTCGGACGTGGACCGGGGGAGGGTGATCATCGTGGGGGCGGGGGTGGCGGGCGCCTCGGCGGCGCGCGCCCTCTCGGCCGATCACGAGGTGATCGTGGTCGAGCAGGGCGCGCAGGCTGGCGCGGAGGCCTCGGCCCAGAACGCGGGCATGACCCGGCGGCTGGTGACCGATCCGGTGGAGCGGGCCCTGGCCTGCCGGAGCCTGGCGCTGCTCCCGGAGTGGGTGGAGGACGGGCTCCCCGAGAGCGCGCTGCAGCGCTGCGGGGGGCTGATCCTGGCGGCGCGTCCGGGGGCGCGGGCGGAGGCGCTGGCGGGCGCGGCGGCGGACCTGCGCGCGCGGGGCCTGCGCGTGGACGAGCCCGGCGAGGCGGAGCTCGGGGGGCTCGCGCCTGCGCTGGCCGGGGCGCGGGCGGCGCGGGCCTGGTGGCTGCCCGAGGATGGGCTGCTGGACGCGCACGCGGTGGTGCAGACCGGGCTGGCCGTGGCCCGGAGGCGGGGGGCGAGGGTGCTGCTGGGCCAGCGGGTGACGGGGCTCCTCGTCGCGTCCGGCCGGGTCCGCGGGGTGCGGCTCCCCGACGGAGAGCTCCACGCCGACGCCGTCCTGCTGGCCAGCGGGGCCTGGGGCGCATGGCTGGCGGCCTCGGCCGGGCTCGCGCGCGCGCTGGTCCCCCTGGCGCGCCACCTGCTCCACTCCGACCCGCACCCCCTGGCCCGGCTGGGGCACCCCTACTGCTGGTTCGATGATGAGGGGCTCTACCTGCGACCCGAGGGGGGCGGCTGGCTGCTGAGCCCTTGCGACGAGGCCCCCGTGGCGCCGCCCGCCGGTCCCGGCTCCGCGGGCCCGGTCTCCGAGGAGGCGCGGGCCTTGGGCGTGGAGAAGCTCGCCCGGCTCGCGCCCGCCGTCGCGGGGGCGCGGCTCTCGGGAGGGTGGACCGGGCTCAGGACCTTCGCTCCCGATCGCCGACCCTGGGCCGGGCCCGACCCGGAGCTCCCTGGGCTCGGGTGGCTCGCCGGGCTGGGCGGCGCGGGCGTCACCTGCGCGCTCGCCCTCGGGGAGCTGGCGCGGGCGACCCTGGATGGTAGCGCGCTCCCCTGGCTGGATCGGGCCGCGCTGGACCCGGGGCGCGTCGTCGAGCGCGTGGCGATCCCCGCGGGCGCAGAGCAGGTTCTCCCAGCATCGAAAGTATGATTGGAAGAACGGTCTGTTTCGGATAGATCACAAAAATCTTGTTGCCTCAAGTCTATTTGCCCGGATAGTGACAACTCGTGACGAGCCGCCATACTGGCGGCCGTAGAACCCCCGGAGCAGCCATGAACGTAAAGCACATCGGCGCACTCTCCGGCATCGCTCAAGTCCGACCGCAGGTCGGCTTCTGCGTAGGGTTCTCCCTCGTCGGGACGCGCTGCTGACGCGAGCATCGCTCGCCTGAGCTGGATCTCTCCAGGTCCTCGCTCGACCCTGCGCCCCTACATCTGACCCGCCCCCGCGGGTCTGCACCGTGCCGCGTACACACGCCGCGGCCGGGCTTCCTGGCGCTCCGCCCCCCCGCGGCGCGTCAACCCCATGAGGAGGTGCGCCATGATGGCGCATTCGAGTCCTGGTTCGAGTGGTCCTCTCCCCGAGCGCATCGGCTGGGCGGTCGTCTTCGGGCTGGCCTGGCCGATGATGATCTCCCGAATGTCCGACACCCTGATGCTGGTCGTCGACACGCTGTTCGTGAGCCGCCTGGGCACGGACGCGCTGGCGGGCATCGGCATCGCCATCAGCGGCTGCCAGCTGGTCATCGCCTTCGGCTGGGGCCTGATCATGGGCGTCCGCGTCGCGGTCTCCCACCACACGGGCGCCGATCGCCCCCTGGACGCGGCCCGGCTGGGCTGGCAGGGGGTGTGGATGGCGCTGGCGCTGGGCGTGGTGTCCTGGCTGGCCCTGCCCCTCGCGCCCTGGGCCTTCTCCCTCACCGGGGCCGGGCCCGAGGTGACGCCGCACGCGCTGTCCTTCTTCCGGGTGCGCGTGTCGGGCGCGCCCCTGTTCTTTGGCTTGATGGCGCTCTCTGGCTACTTCCAGGGGCGCGGCGACACCCGGACGCCCATGATCGGGACCCTGCTGGGCAACGCGCTCAACATCGCGCTCAACCCTGTCTTCGTCTTCGGCTGGGGCCCCGCGCCCGAGCTGGGGGCGGGCGGCGCGGCGCTGGCCACCGTGATCTCCCAGGGCGTGAACCTGAGCTGGCTCGCCTGGCGTTTCCAGCGGCTCGCACCTCGGGTGTCGCGCCGGCCCGACCGCGCGCTGTTCGCCGACATCACCCGGCCCGGGCTGCCGATGGGGCTGAACCTGCTTCAGGAGGTCGGATCCTTCGCGATGTTCATGAGCTTCCTCGCGCACGCGGGCGCCATCCATCTGGCGGCGCACGTGGTGGTGGTGCGGATCGTGCTCATGAGCTTCCTGCCCGGCTGGGCGGTGGGCGAGGCGGGCGCGGTGCTGGTCGGTCAGTCCCTGGGCGCGGGTCGCCCCGAGCTGGCTCGCCAGAGCTGGCGCGCGGCGACCACCCTGGCGCTGAGCTTCATGACGGCCTTCGGCGTGCTCTTCGTCGCCGCCCCCGAGGCGCTGCTCAGCATCTTCAGCCCCTCGGCGGAGGTGCTGGAGCTCGGGGTGAGGATGCTCTGGATCGCCGCGGCCTTCCAGGTCTTCGACGCCCTGGCGACCGTGGGGATCTGCTGCCTGAACGGGGCGGGGGACAACCGCTTCACCATGGCGCTCCAGCTCTTCGGCGCCTGGCTGTTGAAGGTCCCCATGGCCTGGTTCTTCGCGCTCCCCCTGGGCCTCGGCGCGCCTGGGGCCTGGCTGGGGATGACCCTGGACATCGTGCTGCTGGCGGGCGTGACGCTCTGGAGGATCCGCGGAGACCGCTGGCTCTCCGCCGGGGCGGAGCCGGAGCGGCGGCTGGCTGAGGCCCTCGCCTAGTGACCCTCGCGCGGGGTCGGTCCTCCTGGATCGGCCCCGCGCACCTTGTAGCCGAGCGCCTCCAGCGCACCCGCGGGAGGCGCCGCGTCGTTCGCGGGCGGCAGGGTGCGCATCTGAGGCTCCAGCGCGCGGATCCGAGCCTCGTAGGCGCCCACCGCTCCGTCCAGCGAGCTCGGCAGGCCCGCCTCTTCCCGGGGCGCGTCGTCCTGGAGCACCGCGATCGGCGCCCCCACCGGCCTCCCCATCCCGCCCGCCGCCAGCCTCCAGATCGCCTTGTCCGGCCCGGCGCGCAGCGAGAGCAGGCCGGGGCCCTCCCAGGGATCGGTGGCGGTGGCGACGACGGGGCTCAGCGCGGGGGCCTCGCCCAGGAGCAGCGCGTAGACGGCGCTGAGGCCGATCTGCTCCTGAACCACGGCCCCGGGCGCCAGGCCCTCTGGAGGCGGGGCCACGACCAGGGGCACCCGCAGCACCTCGTCGCGCAGCGAGGCCCGGTGGTTGAAATAGTAGCCCCCCCCGAAGCTCTCCCCGTGATCGGCGACGACGACGATCCGGGCCTCGGGCGGGGCCGCGTCCAGGAGCCGGCCGAGCTCGCGGTCCAGCGCCTCGATCTCGCAGCGGTAGAGGGCGACGACGTGCCGCAGATCCTCGGGCGGGAGCACGGGCCTGGGCGGGGCCTCGCCCTGGTAGGCGGAGAGCGTGGCGATGCTGCCGTCGACGCTGCCGGTGTAGCCGGGGTCGCAGCCCGGGGCGGGCTCGTAGGGGTAGTGGGCGTCGAAGGTGTGGACGAAGGCGAAGTAAGGTCCCTCCTGGGCGCGCATCCAGGTGAGCGCGGCCTCGGTCACGGCGGGCCCGGCGCGCAAGGGCTCCCGGTTCGGGTCGCCGCGGTCGTCGTAGAGATCGAAGCCGCGGTTCAGGCCGCTGAGGCTCGCCTGCAGAGTGATTCCGCCGATGAAGGCGGCGGTGGTGTAGCCCTGCTCGCGGAGGCGCTCGGCGACGGTGGGGCCGGTCCAGGCGGAGGTGTGGGCGGCGGGGATGTCGCCGTGCAGGGCGGGCTCGACCCCGGTGAGCATGGACCAGTGCGACCAGGAGGTCTCGGGGAAGTGGGTGATGGCCTGGGCGTAGCGGGCGCCGCGCGCCGCGAGGGCGTCGAGGTTGGGCGTGCGCGCGCCCTCGCCCCAGAGCGCGAGGTGCATCGCGCTCACGGTGTCCCAGGAGACCAGGATCACGGGGGGGCGCGCCGCGGTCGTCGTGGTCGTCGCCTCCTCGCGAGGGCCCCCGGATCGGGGAGAACAGGAGATCAGCGCGACCAGCGCCAGCGGGGCTGTCATGATGGACACCCTATCATGAGACGTCCGCTGGACCGGCTGCTGCGTCGGGTCGGGCGGCCTCGGCTGGCCGAGGCGGCGGTGTTCCTGTTCGGGGCGGTGCTGCTGACCTGGCCGATGGCGCGCGAGCCGGGGGCGGCGGCGCTGGGCCACCCGCGGGCCGACGGGCTCAAGCACCTGTGGAACCTGGCCTGGTCGCGGCGGGAGCTCTGGGATCAGGGGCGTCTGCCCTACCACACCGACTGGCTCAACTGGCCCGCGGGCATCGACCTCTACCCCATCGAGCCGCTCTCGGGCCTCTTCGCCGCCGCGCTGCCGGGGCTCGGGGTGGTGCCGACCTCCAACCTGCTGGTCCTGCTGAACGTGTGGGCGACGGGGGTGGCGGGGGCCTGGATGGGGCGGCAGGTCTCGGGACGGGACGAGGGGGGATGGGCGGCGGGCGGGCTGCTGCAAGGGTCGGGCGTCCTGGCGAGCTTCGTGCAGCTCGGCGTGGGTGAGCTCCAGCACCTGTGGTGGCTGCCGCTGGGCCTCGGCTGGCTGGTGCGGGCGCGGCGGACGGGCGGCGCGGGCGCCTTCCTGGCCCTAGGGCTCTGTCTGGCGGGCGCGACACTGTCCTGCTTCTACCTCGGCTTCTTCCTGGGCGTCTCGGTCGCGCTGTGGGCGCTGCTCACGCTCGGCGGGTCGCGACCGCGGGTGTGGGCGGGCTACGCCGGGGCGGCGGGGCTCTCGCTGGCGCTGGTCCTGCCGGCGCTGGCCAGCTTCGGGTCCAGCTGGGAGCAGGGGGACGCCGCCCCGGTCGGGATGGTGGAGTGGATCCTGGGCGAGCACGACCAGCCCGTCACCGACCCGCCGAGCACGCGCCTGGAGCCCCTGCACCTGATCCAGCCGGCCCGCGAATTGGAGGGGATGCAGGAGGCCTATGGGGGTGGGCGCTACCTGGGCTGGCTGGGCCTCGGGCTGGCGGGGCTCGGTCTCTGGCGCCGGCCGCGCGAGGGGGCGCCCTGGGCGGCGGTGGGGCTGGCCGGGGTGGCGCTGGCGATGGGGAGCGCGCTGGTGTGGGGCGGCGAGGAGCTCCTCTGGGGAGGCGAGCCGGTGCGGCTGCCCGGGCTCTGGCTCAACCGCGCGCTGGGCTACTTGGCGGAGCCGCTGAATTTCCCGGTTCGGATGCTGGCGATCGCCAGCACGGCGCTGGCGGCGCTGGCGGCGCTGGGCGTGCGCGGGCGCCAGGTCTGGCTGGTGCCGCTGGCGGCGCTGGAGGTGGGCGCGCTCCAGGAGATCGATCGGCCCTGGGCGCGCTTCAGCCCGGAGGACGCCAGCGCGCTGGCCGTCGTGGCCGATCACCAGGGCCACGCGTTGGTGGACCTCGCGCTGATCTGGCGGGCGGACGCCGAGAACCGCTACAGCGCGCTCTCCTCGCAGCTCGTCCACCGCCACCCCATCCAGGCTGTCCCCATCGAGCGCATCGAGCACTTCGCCCGGGAGGGCTCCCGCTTCGTCGCGGCGCTGGGGCTGGTGTCGGATCTGGAGCCGCTCTACAACCGGCAGCCCGGGGGGCTCCCCCGCCCGGCGGCGGACTATCGCGGGGATCTCGCGCTCCTGCGGGAGGCGGGCTTCCAGGAGCTGCTGGTCAATTATCGAGGAGGGCGCGAGCGGATCCCCGACGGGCTGGTGGACGCGCTGGGGGCGCTGTGCGGGCCGCCGCTGGCGCTCACCAGCTCCCGAGGGCTCTGGGCGATCCCGGAGGTCGAGGCCAGCGCCGATGAGCTCCAGCGCTGGCGGGCGGCGCATGAGGCGGCGATGGCGGCGCGGGCCAGCCAGGAGCAGGGCCCCGGCCCGTCCTGGTAGCTCAGGGGCCCAGGCGGGCGTACCAGACCTCGCTCTGGCCGCGCAGCCACCAGGCCCAGGCGACGTGGAAGCTGCCGTCAGGCCCCACCGCCAGGCTGGGGAGACCGGGCTTCCTCCCGTGCATCCCGGAGACCCGGGCGGGCCGGCTCCAGGCCCCGTCCCGGCGCAGGCTGTAGACCAGATCGGCCTCCGCCCCGCTGTCCCAGCCCCAGACCGCGCACAGCACGCCGGCGTCGTTGATCGCGATCTCCGGGTCGAACTGGAAGCCGCCCAGGCCCTCGCCCAGCGCGCTCAGCGCCCCGCCCGGATCCCGCGCCCAGATGGCCAGAGGTCGGTCGAGCACGCGGTGGAACCACAGCACCCAGGGCTCGCCGCGCGCGGTGAAGGCGAAGTGCGGGCGCTCTCCCCAGGCCCGGCCCGCGCTGAGATCCTGGGTCGGCTCCCAGCGCCCGTCCTGGCCGATCGCGGCGACGACCTGGTTCTCGCCGCCGCCGGGCCCGAGGTCCCAGCCCGCCAGCACGCTGCCGTCGGGCCGACGCTCCACGTTGGTGTGCCAGCTCTCCCGGTTCGGGTCGCCGCCCGCGGGGCCGGCGAGCGGCTGGACCTCCTCCCAGCGCTCCCCGCGCCGCCAGCGGCTCATCGCCTGGAAGCGGGCCCCCGGGCTGAGCTGTCGCTCGATCCAGACCACGGCCAGATCCTCCCCGCGGGCGTCGGCGACGTGCGCGCTGCCCACCTCGGCCCCGGCGCCGGTGTTGACCTGCTCGGGCTCGGACCAGGCCCCCGCGCGCCAGGTGGAGACCAGCACCTGACCCTCGTCCGAGCGCGCCGGCAGGGTGTGGTCCCAGCTCACCACCGCCGAGCCATCGGGTCGAACCACGAGATCGGGGCCCCAGTTCCGCCCCTCGGTGGAGCCGAAGGGCTCCGGCTCGGACCAGGCGGACCAGGCGCAGGAGCGGTCCGCGTCGCAGGCGCCCTGAACCGGGCTGATCCGGTGCCGCAGCAGGTCCCCGCCCGGGGTCTGGGCGTAGTAGACGAGGTGCAGGGTGCCGTCTGGCCCGGCGGCGACCTGGGGGCGCAGCCCGCCCTCGTCGGCGCTCAGGCGGGTGAGCGCGCTCCAGCGGGGGCCCTCGTCCGGGCGCGGGCCGGCGGGGGCCGGGTGATCATGGAAGCGGGGGAAGCCGGTCGGGTCCTGGAGCGCCGCGCCGGAGAGCTCACCGGGCGGCCCGGCGGGGGAGGGGAGCGCCACCGGCGAGGGTGGGGGCTCCGCGCGCGGGGTGGGCGCCTCCGTCGGTGAACAGGCCATCAGCCACCACATGCGCGGTCCGCTCCTCCGCTCACAGTGTATCCTCTGCGCCGATGGCGCTGTCCTCCCGGCTCTGGATCCTCCTGCTCGGCGGCCTCGCCCACGCCGGCGCCTGGGCGCCCGAGGTCGTCGAGCTCCCGGCCACGCGCTTCGTGCGAGGCAGCGCGCGCCAGCCCGACGAGGGCCCCGAGCACGAGCTGAGCCTGCCCGCCTTCGCCATCGACCGGCGGGAGGTGCGGCTGGGCGACTACCGCGCCCTCTACCCGGGCGGCGTGGGGCTGGGCCTGGACCACCCGGTGGTCGGGGTGAGCTGGGCCGAGGCCGACGCCTACTGCCGGGCGCGCGGCGGGCGCCTGCCCACCGAGGAGGAGTGGGAGCGAGCCTGCAAGGCCAGCTCCGGCGGACCCTACCCCTGGGGCGAGGGCCAGGACCGCCCCGCCCTGTGGTGGGAGGAGTCCCAGTACGGGAAATACGGGCTTCTGCCTGGGATCGTGACGCAGCCACGCGGCGATCCCAGCACCTTCAGCCCCGAGGGCGTGGAGGAGCTGGCGGGCAGCGTGTGGGAGTGGACCAGCTCGCGCTACCACCGCGAGAGCTACCGCGATCCTGCGCTGGCCGAGCAGAGCCCCTGGCGGGTGATCCGCGGCGGCAGCTACGCGAACCTGCCCTCCTACGCCACCTGCACCCACCGCGAGCCCGCCCGCCCGGACGAGCCGCGCCTGACCCTGGGTTTCCGGTGCGTCTACTCGCGCTGACGGGGCTGCTGGCCTGCGCGGGAGGCCCGGAGCAGCCAGCGCTCCCGCCCGCGCCCGAGGGCATGATCGCCATCTCCGGGGGGGAGGCCTGGGTGGGCTCGCCCCGGGTGGGTCCCAACCCGCCGCCGGGCGGCGGTCCGCAGGTGCGCGCGCGGCGCCGCGTTCAGCTCTCTCCCTACGCCATCGACCGAACGGAGGTCACCAACGCCGACTACGCGCGCTTCCTCCGCGAGACCGGCTACCGGCTGCCCAGCGTGGACGAGCGCTGGGCGGAGGACGGCTACGCCTGGCACAGCCTGGAGGAGATGGAGAAGCTGGCGGACCACCCGGTGATCCTGGTCAGCTGGTACGACGCGCGCGAATTCTGCCGCTGGCGCGGGGCGCGGCTGCCCACCGACGCGGAGTGGGAGCGCGCGGCCCTGGGCGCGGAGGGGCGCGCCTATCCCTGGGGCGACACCTTCGACCCCACGGCGCTCAACCACGGTCAGGCCGAGGAGCCCTTCTTCGACGAGCGCGACGGCTGGCGGAAGACCTCGCCGGTCGGCGCCTTCCCGCGGGGAGTCAGCCCGGACGGGCTCCAGGACGCCTTCGGCAACGCCTGGGAGTGGGTGGAGGACGCCTGGGGCGGCGGGTGGGAGAGCTTCGGCGCGCAGGATCCGGGCGCCACGGTCCAGGACCCCCACACGGAGGGGATGGCGCTCTACCGCGGCGCGCGCGGCGGCAGCTACTTCTTCGCGTTCGAGCTGAACGTCGACGGCGAGCGCAACGGCTTCATCGGCGAGCTGCGCAGGAAGACCACGGGGCTGCGCTGCGCGGTGGGGCTGGGGACCAGGGGCGTCTCGTCAGATTGACAGCGCTCCGAAGAAAATTTTCCTCCTTTTGTCCCTGACCCATGGCGTGGCCGCGTCCGGCTGCGCCTTCACGCGCCGCCCAGGTTGAAAAAAGGCGTCTGCAGACGCGGCCGAGCCTTGAAATATTCGGCGTGCAAGCCGAAGAAAAAAATTTCTTCCTGGAGGCCCGCAAAAAAAATTCCAAAGAAAAATTTTTTATTATACTCCTGGGCGTGGGGTAACGGAACCCCCATAAGGAGGGCCAGGTATGAACGCTCGCTATTTTGTGGCTTCTCTCCTCATCAGCACCATCTCCTCGACGGCCTGGGCCTGCCCGGGTGCTTACGCCGGCCTGGAGTGTGACGGTGGCGCGACCATCAACATCTGCACCCAGGCGCCGACCTCGGTCTGGGGCTGCAACCTCTCGGCCAACGGGGACAGCGCGGCGGCCAGCATCACCATCGTCTCGGCGCTCACCAGCTACGACTACTCGGCCTGGGGTCAGGACTCGGCCGGGAACCTCTTCTGCTGCGAGCTGACCAGCGATGATGTCAACCGCATCTCCGTCTCCGGCTCGGCCTACGCGGACACCATCTCGTTCACGACCACCGTGAGCGGCGTCACCTATGACCTCGCCAACATGGGCACGGCGTCTCGCCTGGTCGGCTTCGTGGCCGGGCACGCGGGCAGCGACATCATCTACGGGTCGAACACCAGCTCGTCCTACGACGATCAGCTCCATGGCGACGAGGACGCGGACACCATCTACGGCAACAGCGGCGCGGACGAGATCACCGGCGACCTGGGCAACGACACCATCTCCGGCGGCTCGGGCAAGGACGTCCTGCACGGCAACGACGGCGACGACACCATCGACGGTGACGGCGGCGAGGACACCATCACGGGCGACGCGGGCGCGGACACCCTCCGCGGCGGCGGCGACATCGACCTCATCGTCGGCGGCACCGGCGCGGACAAGATCGACGGCGGCGCGGGTGACGACAAGCTGATGGGCAACGAGAACGCGGACGCCATCTGCGGCGGCAACGGCAACGACAGCATCTGCGGCGGCGCTGACGACGACCAGCTCTGGGGCGGCAACGACACGGACTCGGCCATCGGTCGCGCCGGCTCGGACGCCTGCGGCGCCGAGGCGGTCCAGGAGTGCGAGACCACGCTCACCTCCAAGCCGGCCAGCTGCCCGTAGCCTTGTCGTACGGGCTCACGACGGCGCCCTGTTTGTCGGGCGCCGTCGCGAGCTCAGCGCCAGCGTTCATCACCGCGGAGGCGTGAGCTCCCAGCGAAGCGCCTCCTCCACCCTCGTCCCCGGGCCGAGCGTGCGCTCCAGGATCGCGCGGGCCCGCCCGGCCGCGTCCTCGTCCAGGCTCGGGTGCAGCACGATCCAGCGCACCCCCCGGTCGCGCAGCCGCTCAGGTCGGAGATCCATGTCTTCGGGCCCGTCGAGCCCGGTCGCCTGCTGCTCGTCCGCCCGCCGCCGCGCCGTCGCCGCCAGGGCGCGGAAGAAGGGATCGTCGATGAGCGAGGCCGTGCTGGCCCGCGCGTCCGGCGCGTAGGGGATCGGCCTCCCGTGCGCCGACTGCCAGTAGAGGTAGCGGCTGGTGGCCATGGTCGCCCCGACGTCGGTGGGCAGGTCCAGCACCACGCCGCCAGTCTCACCCTCGAGCGTGGCGTAGATCGCGGGGATCCTGGCGTCCGCGGTGGGCAGCGGCCAGGGCACACCCGAGAGCAGCAGCCCGTCCAGGGCCACCGCCGGGACCAGGAGCGCCGCCCCCCTCCGCGCTGACAGCCGCTCCGCCCCCGCCCCCGCCAGCCCCGCCAGGAGCGTGGCGGACACCGCCAGCAGCCTCCCCGGGTGGGTGAGCCCGAAGGGGAGCAGGAGCTGCAGCGCCCGCCAGGGCAGGGGGACGCGCTCTCCGGCCAGGTCCACCCAGGCTCCTCCCCAGGAGAGCCAGGGGCCGAGGCCGCAGATCGCGCAGAGCAGCGCCGAGACCAGCCAGCCCCGACGCGGGTGCAGGATCGCCAGCCCCAGCGCCACAAGCCCGAGGTAGGCCCCGCCGGCGAAGCCCTCCTCGCCGCGAGGTGCGCCCCGCAGCGGCAGGAGCAGATCGCGCGGATCGGTCGCGTTGTGCAGGGCCAGCGTGGCGTCCATCGCGTCGGGACGGCGCACGATGGCGTCCGCGGCGCCGAGCTGGAGCGCGAGCGGCGCCGCCCCCAGCGCCCCCAGGGCCCCCGCCACCAGCGCCCAGACTCCGAGCACGCGCAGCAGCCGCGCCCTCCCGCGCCTCCCCGCCTCCCCGAGCGCCAGCAGCGCGCGGACCCCGAGCGCGAGCCCGACCCCCAGCCCCAGGTAGGGCGAGGTGAAGGCCGCCAGGCCCGCGAGCGCCCCGGCCTCCGCGGCCCGCCGGAGCTCCGCCGTGCGGATCATGCGCTCGGAGGCCGCCAGCGCGAGGGCCGCGGCCCACAGGTGCAGGGCCTCGGAGACCCCGTTGTGCAGGGCCGCCAGCGTCGCCCCCGAGCAGGTGAGCGCCGCCGCCGCCACGCTCTGCCCCAGCGCGCCCACCGGCCGGCTCTCCTCCCCCAGCGCCCGCGCCAGCGCCGCCCCCGACCAGCTCGTCAGGGCGAGGCTCAGCAGCAGGGCCGCGTTCCAGGCCCCCGCCACCCCCAGGATCGGCACCAGCGGCGCGCTCCCCGCCGCCAGGACGGGATCGATGAACCACAGCACCCCGCCCTCGGGCGCGCGGAGCAGCTCCGTTCGCCAGGGCAGCGCGCCCCCGGACAGGCTGCTCCACCACCACCAGGGGCCCCAGGCGTGGTTCCAGACGTCCAGATCCGGGCTCCCCAGCAGGACGCCGCGGGGATCCCGGGCCAGGGGCCAGCTCGCCACCAGCGCCAGCAGCAGGTGGAGCAGGGCCGGCGGCCTCGCCCGCACTAAAACCCCCAGTCGTGGGTCCGGTCGAAGACGGGGAGGCGCTGGTCCGCGTGGAAGAGGGGCTGGAGGTCAGCGTAGTGGATGGACCGGACGTGCCCGGACTGACCGACGGGCGTGATCCAGGTGCTGTTCTCCGGGTGGATCAGGTCCCAGACGAAGCGGGCGGAGGCCCCGCCGCGCGGGCGCTCGGAGCGGACGAGGTCGGAGAAGCCCACCTGCTCGGGCGTCCCGATGGCGAAGCGCGGCCCCAGCAGCGGGACCCGGTCCACGAAGGGGTGCTGGGCCGCCCAGCGGTTGGTCTCGGTGTAGAGCTCGCGCACCTGGGCCGCGGCGCGCACGGCCTCGGCCGCCAGCTCCTCTCCGCTCAGGCCGAAGAGGGAGACGACCTCCTCGGCGCGGGCGCGCTCCCAGTCGATCGCGTCGTAGAAGCTCGGATCGGCGAGGCCCAGCGTCCGCAGCACCCAGGCGTCCGAGCGGCCCCAGGCGTAGGGCGCGCGCTTGAGCGCGGGCGGGAGCAGGTGGCGGCGCACGCTGCGCAGGAGGGTCTGCTCGAGGGCGCCCTGCACGGCCAGGGCCTCGGTGAACACGCGCGGGTCGCTGGTGGCGTAGCCGTCCCAGCGCTCCCAGCGCTCAGCCATGTCGCGCTCCATCCCGTCCAGCGGGGTGTGGCGCTTCGCCGTCCACTGCACCAGCATCTGCAGCAGGCGGCTGTGGGTGTCCATCTGGACGCGCTGCATATCCTGGGGGGTCAGATCATCCCGACCGTCCAGGAGCGTGCGGATCCGCGCCACCCGCCCGTCCGAGTCCCAGCCCTCGTGCCAGGGGCCCACCCAGACGCGGTTGTTGGCGGTCTCCAGGTGGACCGGCCCGGGGGCGTCGGCGGGGATGAGCAGGCGGGGGCGCTCCGACGGCGGTGCGAGGCCGAGCCAGGCGTGGGTGGCGGCGGGGCCGGGGGTGGCGCCGTCGCTCTGGCGGAGCACGCCGAGGCCGGAGCTCCGGTAGAGGATGGCGCCCGCGCGGTCCATGGCCAGCACGTTCTGGGAGGGGAAGCGGAAGCGGTCGATGGCCCCCTGGAGCGCGTCGAGGCTGCGGGCCCGCGCGAAGAGGAAGCCAGGGTTGTGCGCCACCTTCGCCGGATCCTGGAAGGGCAGCCAGAGCCGGCTCACCAGCACCGGCCCCTCCGGCCCGTCCACGCTCGACAGCGGGCCGCGCTCGGTGAAGCGCGCGACCACCGGCACCGGGTCCTCGCCCTTGACCTCCAGCAGGAGCTGGCGGCGCTCGATCTCCCGCCAGACCGGGACCCGCGTCCCGTCCGGGCCCTCCTCATAGCGGGAGACATAGCGCTGCTGGGCCGCGTCGATCTCCTCGATGACCCGGTCGTCCACGTCCTCGTGCGTGTTGGTGAACGTCCAGGCCAGCGCGGGGTTCATGCCCAGGACCACGCCAGGGACGCCGGGGATCGCCGATCCGACCACCCAGTCCTGGGGCGAGATGTACAGCCGGACGAGGTACCAGAGGTGGGGGACGTTGGCGCCGAGGTGCGGGTCGTTGGCCAGCAGCGCGCCGGACGAGCCTCTCCACGCCCAGCTGTTGCTGCCCGGCGTGATCTCGTGGTCGCGCGGCCCGAAGCCCGGCGGGAGCTCAGCGCGGGGGAGGGCGCGGGTGGGGAGGGCGAGGGGCCCGCCGCTCTGCCCGAAGAGGGGCCGGCTCCAGGGGTGCTCCTCAGGGAAGAGGAAGCGCTCCCAGTCCTCGTCGAGGGCGGCCCGCCAGCCCCAGAGCGCCAGATCGTCGTCGGAGCTCGCGCTGAGGTCCCGGGCCATGGCCAGCAGGATCAGCATGGAGTCGGCGCAGGTCCAGGGCTCGGGCTCCGCGCGCAGGACGGTGTACTCGATCCCCCAGCGGTCCGGGTGCCGCGTGATGAAGCGGTTGACGCCCTCGGCATAAGCGTCACAGCTCTCCCGCTGGTCCTCGGGCAGGTGCTCGGCCAGCCCGCGGGCCACCCCGGGCCAGTCCTCCTGGAGCTGGCCGAGATCGGCGGAGATCGCCGCGCTCCCGAACCACTCGGAGAGCCCGCCCCCGGCCGCCCGGCGCATGAGATCCATCTGCCAGAGGCGCTCTGACGCGACGGTGTAGCCCTGCGCGCTGGCCAGGTTGCTCCAGTTGGTGGCGACGATGGTGGGGACGCCGTGCTCGTCGAGATCCACGCGGGCGCCCTGGCCGGGGTCGAGCTCGTCCGGCGCGAGGCCCTGGCGCGACCAGCTCCAGGCGAACCAGCCGAGGAAGGCCAGCGAGCCGAGCGGGAGGAGCCCGGCCATCAGGCCGAGCGCGCGGCGGACGCGGGGGAAGGCCAGGGGGACCTCCGAGGGGCGGGGCGAGCATACCCGAAGTCTGGGGGGCGCGTGTGCTACCGTCGAGCCGTGCCGCGCGCCCGCCCAGCTCCGCTCCTGGTGGCCGCCCTCGCGCTCTCGGGGCCGGGCGGGGCCGGGTGTGGGGGCGAGCCCATGGCCGAGGCGCTGCTGGCGGACCCGGGAGCGCCGTTCAAGGTCTGGATCTTCGTCGCGCCGGATCCGGAGGGCCCCTGGCAGGGGGCTTCACGACCGCTGGCCGCGGGCGTCTCCAGCCTCGGGCTCCACGAGGAGGAGGGGCGGATCGCGCTCACCGGGCTGCCCATGGCCGAGCCTTCGGCCCTGGACGAGCTCTTCCCCCGGCTCCGGGTCTGGGGCTGGCTGGGCGTGGAGGGCCTGACCATGGAGGGCGCCGCGAGCCCGGCCTCATGGACGCCCAGGACCTGGGAGCTGGACGACCCGGGCACGGTGGCCGCCATCGACAGCCAGGGCTTCGAAGGAGGCTTCTGGTACTTCTCGCCCGAGGGGAGGGGAGGGGACCCGGCGAAGGCCGCCGGATCCCACCCGATCCGCTCGACCCCGCCGCCGCTGGAGCGCCTCTCCGCGCCGGGGCTGGCTGATCCCGCGCCCGTGCGCTTCGGCGGCAGGCTGCTCCTCTTCGCCACGGAGCACCCGGACGCCGTGGTGCTCGCCGCGGGGGAGCCGCTGAGCGTGGTGCAGCGCTTCTCCGCGGTGAGCGTGCCCTTCGCCACGGTGGTGACGCGCCCGCCGGTGGAGCAGCTCTGGCTGGTGGCCCAGGCGGCCCTGAACGGGCGGCGGCAGCCGGTGCGCACCATGAGCCTGGACGGACAGAATTGGACCCCCTGGACGCCCATGCTGGACCTGGGCGCTCGGGCGAGCTGCACGAGCCCCGTACTAGGTAAGCTAGTCGATGGCTGGATGCTGGCCTGCGTCGAGGAGCCGGGACCATGAGGCTCCCGCGCCGGATCCCGCGCTGGCTCGGGCCGGCAGCGCTCGGGCTGGCGCTGCTCGGGTGGGCGGCCCTGGTGATCCGCTCGGGGCGCTGGCCGGCGGGGGACGGGCCGCACGTGCTGGGGGCGGCGATGCGGCTGGCGGCGGCCCTGCGGGCGGGGGAGCTCGGGGCCTTCGGGCGCTCGCTGCTCACGCTGCTGGCTCCGCACCCGCCGGGGGGATATCTGCCCTGGACCCTGGCCTATCTCGTGGCGGGGCCGGGGCGTTGGGGGCACCTGCTGGCGTCGGCGGGGCTGCTGGCCCTGTGCGCGGACGGGATCCGGCGCCTGGGCGGCGGGGCGGTGGGGGTGCTGTGGCTGCTGGCGCCCGCGCTGGTGTGGGCGCAGGCGGAGCTGGGCGGGGTGGACCTCGTGGCGGCGGCCTGCGCGGCGCAGGCGGTCTCGCACCTCGCGGCCAGCGAGCGGCTGAGCCGGCGGGCGCACGTCGTGGCCTGGGGGGCCTGGATGGGGCTCGGCTTCCTGTCCAAGTACACCTTCCCCATGTTCCTCTGGGCGCCCTGCGCGCTGGCGGGGGTTTGGGTGGTGCGCGAGCAGCGCTGGCCGCGGCTGCTGGAGGCGGTGCTGGCCTTCGCCGCGGTGGCCGGGCCCTGGCTGCTCTGGCGCTTCGACGACGTGCTGGCCTACGTGGCGGCGAGCACGGCCCCGGATCCGTTCCTGGTGGCGGCCCGGGATCTGGCGCGCGGGCCCTGGTATGCCTGGGAGAACCTGAGCTGGTACCCGGCGGCGGCGCTGGACGCCTGGGGCTGGCCCGGGGCGCTGGCCCTGGGGCTGGGCGTGCTGGGGCGGCGCCGACGGGAGGCGCTCCCGGACGCGCGGGCGCTGGCGCTGCTCGCCGCGCTGGGGGGCTGGCTGGTGCTCGCCCAGAGCGTGCAGCGGCAGGATCGGTACCTGCTGCCGATGATCCCGCTGCTGGCGGCGCTGGCGGGGGCCTCCCGGCTGCGGGCCTGGGGGGCGCCGGTGGCGCTGATCGGGCTCCTGGGGACGGCCTCGGTCTTCGGGGGCACCGAGGCGGCGCCCCCCAACCGCGACTACGGGCACGAGATCGGCGCCGCGGGCCGGAGCTGGCCGCGCCCGGCGGAGAGCTACTCGCCCGTCTCGCAGGACCCGACGCTGTGGGAGGTGGACCGCGCGCTGAAGGGGCTCTACGCCCTGCACGGGCGCGAGGACGGCACCGTGGGCCTGCTCCTCGACGACGGGCGGGGCGCGCCGGGGATGGGCCTGTACCTGTTCCGGGCGGTGAGCCTGGGCTATCGCTGGGATCTGGCCACGGTCTCGCTGGCGCAGGAGGGGCCGGAGACGCGATCCATGGTCTTCGTGGGCCCCTTCGCCACGGAGGAGTGGCCCTCGCGCGAGTTCAGCGCGATCTATGCGGCGTTCCAGCCAGGCGATGCGCTGCGGGAGGGCTGGCTGGCGTCTGAGGGCGCCGACGAGCGCGAGCGCTGGGCCCTCCCCATGGCTCAGCAGGGCGCGCTCTACACGCTGGGGCGGTGATCGGTCGAGCGCGGGCCGCCCTGAGCACGGCGCGAGGGACCTTTGCAGGGAGGCGCTCACTCGATTAATAGGGCGGGCTCGAAACCCAGGGGGTCTCGACGTCCGTCCAAGGGACCCGGGATCTCCAGCCTCGCTCTCCCGCAACCAAGGAGCCCGCTCGCCGTGCCTCCGCTCAAATCGTCTCTCCAGGGCCTCACGGCCCTCCTCACGTTGCTGCTGCTGAGCGCCCCCGCGCGCGCCAGCGAGGCGGACATCGTCCTGCCCGACCTCAGCACGACCTCGTTCCAGCTGTTCGGCGCGGCCGTCAGCGGGACGACGCTGCTGACGGTAGGCCTGGTCATCTGCGTGCTCGGCGGCCTCTTCGGCCTCCTGCAGTACGCGCAGGTGAAGGCCCTGCCCGCGCACCAGGCGATGCTGGACATCTCCGAGCTGATCTACGAGACCTGCAAGGCCTACATGATCCAGCAGGGCAAGTTCATCGCCATCCTGGAGCTCTTCATCGGGGCCATCATCGTCTACTACTTCACGGCGCTGGCCCACATGCCGCTGCCGCAGGTGGCGCTGGTGCTGGTGATGTCCATCGTGGGCATCCTCGGCTCCTACGGTGTGGCCTGGTTCGGCATCCGCATCAACACGCTGGCCAACTCCCGCACCGCCTTCGCCTCGCTCCAGGGCAAGCCCTACGGCGTCTACGACATCCCGCTGAAGGCGGGCATGAGCATCGGCACGCTGCTCATCAGCGTGGAGCTGGTGCTGATGCTGCTCATCCTCCTGATCGTCCCGGCCGAGTACGCCGGCGCCTGCTTCATCGGCTTCGCCATCGGCGAGTCGCTGGGCGCCAGCGCGCTGCGCATCTGCGGCGGCATCTTCACCAAGATCGCCGACATCGGCTCCGACCTGATGAAGATCGTCTTCAACATCAAGGAGGACGACGCGCGCAACCCCGGCGTCATCGCCGACTGCGTGGGCGACAACGCGGGCGACTCGGTCGGCCCCACGGCGGACGGCTTCGAGACCTACGGCGTGACGGGCGTGGCGCTCATCACCTTCATCGCCCTGGCGGTGGCGGAGGAGGTCCGGCCGGAGCTCCTGGTCTGGATCTTCGTCATGCGCATCATGATGATCGTCACCTCGGTGGTGAGCTACTTCATCAACGGCGCCATCGCGAAGTCCCGCTTCGGCAACTCCAAGGAGATGGACTTCGAGCAGCCCCTGACCTGGCTGGTCTGGCTGACCTCCATCGTCTCGATCTTCGTGACCTACGGCGTCTCCTACGAGATGCTGCACGGCCTCGGCGACGGCACGCTGTGGTGGAAGCTCGCCACGATCATCACCTGCGGCACGCTCGCGGGCGCCATCATCCCCGAGCTCACCAAGGTCTTCACCTCTCCGCACTCGAGCCACGTCGCCGAGGTCGTGGACGCCAGCCGTGAGGGCGGCGCCTCGCTGACGGTGCTCTCGGGTCTGGTGGCCGGTAACTTCTCGGCCTTCTGGATGGGCGGCACCATCGCGGTCCTCATGGGCGTCGCCTGGTGGATCAGCACCATGGGCCTCGGCCAGGTGATGGAGTACGAGAGCGTGTTCGCCTTCGGCCTCGTCGCCTTCGGCTTCCTGGGCATGGGCCCGGTCACCATCGCGGTCGACAGCTACGGCCCGGTGACGGACAACGCCCAGTCGGTCTACGAGCTGAGCCTGATCGAGGAGGTCCCGAACGTAAGCGCCGAGATCGAGCAGAAGTTCGGCTTCAAGCCTGACTTCGAGAACTCGAAGCACTACCTCGAGGCCAACGACGGCGCGGGCAACACCTTCAAGGCGACCGCGAAGCCGGTGCTCATCGGCACGGCGGTGGTCGGCGCGACCACGATGATCTTCTCGATCATCCTGCTCCTGAAGGACGTCCCCGCCTACGCGACCCGCGCGCTCGAGATCGTGGACCCCAGCGTGCTGCTCGGCCTCGTCATGGGCGGCGCGGTGGTCTACTGGTTCACCGGCGCGTCCATGCAGGCGGTCACCACCGGCGCCTTCCGCGCCGTGGAGTTCATCAAGGCCAACATCAAGCTGGACACCGGCAGCTCCAAGGCCAGCGTCGAGGACAGCCGCAAGGTCGTCGAGATCTGCACGAAGTACGCCCAGAACGGGATGTTCAACATCTTCCTCACGGTGTTCTTCATCACGCTGTCCTTCGCCTGCCTGGATCCCTTCTTCTTCGTGGGCTACCTCGTCTCCATCGCCCTGTTCGGCCTCTACCAGGCCATCTTCATGGCGAACGCCGGCGGCGCCTGGGACAACGCGAAGAAGGTGGTCGAGGTGGATCTGAAGGAGAAGGGCACCCCGCTGCACGCCGCCACCGTGGTCGGCGACACGGTGGGCGACCCCTTCAAGGACACCTCCTCGGTCGCGCTGAACCCGATCATCAAGTTCACGACGCTGTTCGGTCTGCTGGCGGTCGAGATGAGCGTCAAGCTCACCGAGAGCGGGCAGGGCCACATCACTCAGGTGCTGGCCGGCGTCTTCCTGGTGGTCTCGCTGTTCTTCGTGTGGCGCTCCTTCTACGGGATGCGGATCCGCACCTCCGGTTGATGAGCTCCGGGGGCTGAGGCCCCCAGACGCAAAGAGCGCGGAGTCGGGTGACCGGCTCCGCGCTCTCGCTTTTGGGGGGTCTGACGTGGGCTACTTGATCTTGGCCTCGACGGTGCGGTCGCCCGTGGGCGCCTCCGTATCGCCGACGATGCGGATGCCCACCGGGACGACCTGGATCTTCTCCACCCAGCCCTGGGGGATCTCCTCGAAGCCGGCGGTGTACTCCCAGGTGCGGGTCTCGCCGGGGGCCATGGGCTTGTCGAAGCCGTCCTCGAAGGGGAGGTTCCCGGGCAGCGAGGTGGCGACGACGGGCCATTCCTTCGAGCCCAGGGACTTGCCGTTGGCGTCCAGGTAGCGGACCTGGATGTTGAGATACTCGATGGGCTTGTCACCCTTGTTGGTGATGGGCGCGTAGAAGCCCCAGCCGTTCAGCTCGCCCTTCGGGTCCTCCGCCAGGTTCACCTTCTTCATCTCGGGCTCGCCGACCCCGACCCGATCCTTGTTCTCGGCCATCTTCAGCCGGCTGCGCGCCTTCTTGACGCTCTTGCTCTTGGCGTTCTCGGCGATGTAGCGCGCCCAGGCCTCGGGCGTGTCCTGCCCCTCGGCCCAGCTCCAGAAGACCGTCTCGCGCTCCTCGGCGGCGTCGGCGGCCAGATCTCCCTTGGGGAAGCGGGAGAGGAAGGCGTCGTAGGCCTCAATTGTCTTCTCGGACCGGGCCTTCTCGATGTAAAGCTGCTCGAGGCGCGCGCGGGCCTCGACCGCCTTCAGCGAGTCGGGGTTCTCGGCCATGTACTTCTCGTAGGCTTCGATGGTGTCGGCCTTCTTGACCTCGGGCCACTCGTCACAGCCAGGGAGAAGGAGCGCGAAGATCAGCAGCAACCGCATGGGGGAGCTCCGCTTGTGGAGGTTGGAGGCAGAGGGATTCCTCGTAGCGCGCCGCGCTCGGGGGCGCTCGCATCTTACACTGTCTCCGGGCTCTTTACATCTTCTTTACAGGACGCCCGCAACCGCGCCGCGAGGGGGCTGTCTGAGCGTAGAAGCACCCCAGGAGCGTCCTTGTACCCGGCTCTTCCCCCTCGCTGCGTGACCTGTGACGCATGCTCACCGCGGGTGGGTCGCGCGAAGGTCCACCATCTCCGTAGCCTGCGGCGGAGGGGGAGTGAATCATTTTGCAATTCCGCAGGAGTCATGGTATTCATGCGGGCCGTGCGCGGTCGGTCCTTCTCTGGGCGTGCACCTGCTCTGTTCGTGAAAGCCCTGCGACGTGAACCTGCCTGGCGCGCGTCGTACCCTTCGCGGAGAGAACTCCAGGCCCTTCCCAGTCAACCCTCATCCCATGCCCGCCTGGCGGGCCCTCTCAACGGTCCGTAGGGAGACCCCGACATGTTCGACTCCATCATCAAGCCGTTCCACGAAGGTGGTTTCTGGATGTACCCGATCCTCGGGTGCCTCATCGTCGTGCTCACGATCACGCTCGAGCGCATCTATGTCCTCTACGTCCAGACTCGCGAGGACAAGGACGCGCTGCTCCGGGGTCTCCAGAAGCACGTCTTCCACGGTGACGTTCACGGCGCCATCCGCTTCATCGACGCGCAGCGCCCGGGCCCGCTGGCTCGCGTGCTGAAGGCGGGTCTGCTGAAGGTTCACCGCAATGACCAGGAGGTCCAGGCCTCCTTGGACGAGGCGAGCCTCCGCGAGGTTCCGCACCTCGAGAAGCGCGTGGCCTTCCTCGCGGTGCTCTCGAACGCGGCGACCCTGTTCGGCCTGCTCGGCACCATCATCGGCATGATCCGCTGCTTCGCCGCGGTGGCCCACGTCGATCCCGCCCAGAAGGCGACGATCCTCGCGGCCGGTATCGCCGAGGCCATGAACTGCACGGCCTTTGGCCTCATCACGGCCATCCCCGCGCTGCTCATCTACGGCGTGGTCCAGAGCCGCGTGCAGCACATCACCGACGGCATCAACGAGGGCGTGGTCACCACGATGAACCTCGTGCTCGGCAACCGGAACCTCTACGGTGCGGGCGCGGACGTCGCGAAGACCGGCACCGAGGCCAAGTGAGGTAGACCATGGGTGTCTCTCTTCCCGGTGGTGGTGGTGGTGGGCGCGGGCGAAACCTGAACGCCGACCTCAACCTCGTGCCCTTCATCGATCTGCTCTGCACGACCATCACCTTCCTCCTGGCGACGGCGGTGTGGTCGCAGACCGAGGCGCTGAAGGTCGAGCAGTCGATCTCCAACGAGCCCCCGACCGAGCAGCCTGAGGAGGAGCCGGTCCCCCCGATGGTGGTGCACGTCCGGGCGGACGGCGTCTACATCGGCCGGAATCTGGCGACCGGGAAGAACTACCCGAAGATCGGCGATGAGTACGACTGGACCTCGGTGGAGAACGATCTGAAGACGGATCGCGACTCCTTCCCCGATGAGATCATGTCGATCATCACCACCGACGACGGCGTGCAGTATCAGCACATGATCAAGGCGCTCGACCTGACCCGCGCCCACGGCTACGAGCAGACCGCGCTCTCCGGGGGACCTGCCAGCCAGAACGCCTCCCTCAGCATGCCGCCGCCCGGGTAGTCGGGCCTCCATCCTCTCCCTCGCTGTCCGCACTTCAACCGAGGACCCTCGATGCCAGTCTCAGTCCCGAAGCGGCGTAACGCCTTCAAGCCCATCGGCGCGCTCCGTGGCGGATCCTACGGGCACGGCGGCAAGCACGGCCTCATGGCCAGCCTCAACCTGACGCCGATGGTGGACATGTTCACCACGATCGTCATCTTCCTGATCCAGCTCTTCTCGGCGACGGGCGACCTGATCTTCGCGCAGGAGGGCCTCAAGCTGCCCCCGGCGAAGCAGGCGGAGGTTCTCGAGGATCGCGGGCCCGTGATCACGCTCTTCCAGGGCAAGGTGCTGGTGGAGAACCGTGAGATCGCCCGGCAGGAAGATCTGGACGAGGCGGAGCCCGGGATCCCGGCGCTGACCGAGTTCCTGACGGGCGTGCGCGAGCGCGACGAGAAGCTGTTCGGGCGCGATCCCAACAAGCCCTTCGACGGCAAGCTCATCGTGCAGGCCGACAAGGAGACGGACTTCCAGCTCGTGCGCCGGACGATCTACGCCGGCAACATGTCCGGTTGGGCCTTCTTCAACTTCGCGGTCGTCGGTGAGAAGCCGCCGGGCGGCGAAGAGGGCGCTGCCGAGGAGTAGGCGCTCAGCGCCGCGCACGATGCCCCCGCCTCGGCGGGGGTTTTCGTTTCTGGGGCCCCAATTCCGCCCCGAACCATGATAAAACAGGGTCTGTACTTCCGAGGCACACATGCGAATCTCTACGCTCGTCATCAGCTCGCTCGTCCTGCTCCTCGCCGCCTGTGGCGGACCCGCAGAGGAGCCGAAGCCTGAGGCCGCCGCGGACGCCGCGCCGGCCTGTGACTTCGGCATCGACTCCCTCGACGGGAAGGTCTTCGTCCTCTCCAAGACGGGGGACGACGGCAAGACCCCTGAGGAGGACATCCTCGCCCGCGCGAAGTTCTACAAGGAGGGCGACAAGCTCAAGGCGAAGTACAACACGCGCGCGCTGCTCGACATGTACACCTACACCTGCGTGAAGAACGCGGACGGCTCGGGCCTGGACTGCTGGGAGGACAACCCCAGCGCCGCCGACTTCTGCCGCACGCTCATCGCCAACAGCGGCGACAGCGCCTGCACGCCGGAGGAGATCCGCAAGGTCACGGGGCTGCCCGAGGACAAGGCCAAGGCCGGGTACGACGAGGTGATGGCGGAGATCAAGAAGCTGCCGAAGAAAGAGTACGAGGACATGAAGCAGGTGTTCAACAGCCCGAACAACCAGCTTCGCGGCATCTTCCACGTCAAGATGGCCAAGAAGGAGTGCAAGCTCACGCTGACCGACAACTACCAGACCATGACCTTCGGCCAGTGGCGCGAGATGGGGAACGTGGTCGGGAGCGCGCGCTTCGTGCCCACGGACAAGGATCTGGTCTTCGAGCACTGCAAGGAGAGCGACAACCTCGTCGCGCTCTCCTCGCCGGATGGCTGGGCCAAGCCTGGGGAGTCGGTCCGCACCTTCAAGGCGGGTCAGCCCATCCCCTTCCGCTACGTCGGGAACGAGGAGCTGAAGCCCTCGCCGGGCTGCACCTACACCATGGACACCTGGTCGCAGTACTCGCCGCTGGCCAAGAGCGTGCCGGTCGAGCCGGACGCCAAGGGCCGTCTGAGCTGGGCCTTCACCGAGACCTACCCGAAGGCGGGCAAGTTCGTGGTCCACATGTACCGCTACAAGACCTGCAACGGCGGCCAGCCGGAGCTGCTCCCGGTGTCCTGCCAGGGCGTGAAGGTCGAGTAGAGCTCAGCGCTCGGGCCGGTCCTCGTTGGAGGCCGGCACCGGGGCCGTCGCGGGGAGGGGCTTGGGGAAGACGAGGGAGAGGGTCGCCGAGCCCGCCAGGAGCAGCGCGACGACGCCCAGCGAGCTCATCGCCGGGATCTCGTAGAGGCTGGCGATGAGGATCTTGGTCCCGATGAAGGCCAGGACCAGGGCCAGCCCGTACTTGACGTAGTGGAAGCGGTCCAGCACGCCCTCCACCAGGAAGGTGAGCGAGCGCAGCCCCATCACGGCGCAGATGTTCGACGTGTAGACGATGAAGACGTCGCGCGTCACGCCGAAGACCGCGGGGATGGAGTCCACGGCGAAGACGATGTCGGTCGCCGGCAGCACGGTCATGACGCAGAGCAGCGGGGTGGCGTAGCGTCGGCCATTCTCCACCACGGTCATCGCGGTGCCCCGGTAGTCGGTCACCATGGGCACGAAGCGCTGGAACAGCCGGACGACGATGTTCTTCTCCATGTTGACCTGCTCCTCCTCATCCTGGAAGAGCAGCTTCCAGGCGGTGAAGAGGAGGACGGCGCCGAACAGGTACATGATAGAGTGGAAGTGCGAGATCACGGCGGCGCCGACGAAGATGAAGACGCCGCGCGCGACGATCGCGCCCAGGATGCCCCAGAACAGGACCCGGTGCTTCAGGAAGGCCGGGACGTTGAAGAAGCGGAGGATCACCAGGAAGACGAAGACGTTGTCCACGGACAGCGTCTCCTCCACGACGTAGGCCTGGAAGAACTCCGCGGCTCTGGCCGCCCCGAACCTCCAGTACACGAAGGCGTTGAACGCCATCGACAGCGCGAACCACGCGCAGGTCCAGGCGAGCGCCTGCCCCTGCGTCATCTCCCGGGCCTTCCGGTTGAAGAGCCCGAGGTCCATGGCCAGGACGCTGCCGACGATGATGATGAAGGCCCCCCAGAGGGCCGGAGATCCAACAGACTCCATCGACGTCTCCGCGATGGGGCCCCCTTATCGCCTCCGCGGGCCCTCGGGCAGGGCTACTCGTTGGCCGCCTGCGGGGTCGCGCTGTCCGTCACCACCCAGGTCTCGCCGCCGTTGGGCACGCGGGCGTAGGCCTGGTCCTCCTCGAGGGCGGGGTACTCCACCGCGTCGATCTCGCCGCCTCCGTCATCGAGGAGCGTGAGCGTCTCGCCGTCGGCGTCCAGGCGGAAGTCCGTGTGCAGCACGCCGTCCTTCACGTCCCCGTCGCACCAGAGCAGCAGGTAGCCGCCCGCGTCGATCGACGAGCCGTCCGGGAAGGTGAAGCCGTCCTGCTTGACGTCGTCGGTGAGCCGGTAGCCGGTCAGCGTGAGGCTGCTCGTCCCAGGGTTGTAGATCTCCACCCAGTCCGCCGCGGCCCCGGTCTCGTCGTAGGCCGTGGTCTTGTTGCTGGCGACGACCTCGTTGATGAGCAGGGCGACCGGCGGCGAGGTGTCGGTGTCCGTGTCCGTGTCGGTGTCGGTATCCGTGTCGGTGTCGGTGTCGGTGTCCGTGTCGGTATCCGTGTCGGTGTCCGTGTCGGTGTCCGTGTCGGTGTCCGTGTCGGTGTCGCCCGGCTTCGAGGTGTCGTCGACCTTGGCCGAGTCGCCGGTGCAGGCGGTGGGCAGGGTCAGAAGCAGGGCGAGGGCGGTGGTTCTCAGCGTCATGGGAGCTCCGTGTTCGTCGATCATCGGGCGACGAACACCCACTCTATCCCTGCTGTGTGGCGTTCGCGTCACGGGACTTCAACGCAGCGAGCACCACGATCACCAGGATCACGCTGATGAGCGTCGCGAGCTGCGGGTGGACCTGCGCCGCGCGCTCCGGTGACCCGCCCGTGCCCATGAGCTCACGCGCGCGCCCGATGGCCAGGCTGATGCGCCCCATCACGGTGAAGCCGAAGGAGGCGCCGAAGCTGAGCATGAGGATCAGCACGCCCACGCGGGACACCACGCGCAGCGGCCGGTTGTGCGCGGCGCTGAAGTAGAAGTGCAGCAGGGTCGCGGCGAGCCCGCCCGCCAGCAGCACGCCGGAGATCACACCCGCCCCGTCGGCCTCCAGATCGAAGAACCCGTGATCGGCGTAGAGCTGGCTCAGGTCCTGCATGCTCGCCGCCACCGGCGTCATCAGGTTGGCGTTGGCCTCGCCCGTCAGCTTGAGCCCGGCGTAGACCGCCACGATGAACGCGATGGGGATGCGCGCCACCCAGTCGAGCTTGCGGCTCAGCTTGAAGAAGAGCATCCCGATCAGCGCGAGCGGCACGATGGAGAGGAGCTTGCCCTCCCCCAGCTTGTTGATCAGGTTCGGCTCGAAGACGTTGTAGTACTGCTCGATGATGCCGATGGCGATCGAGACGCCGAGGAAGAGGTGCTCGGCGAACTTGTAGATCGGGTTGTCCTCATAGAGGAAGGAGAGGATGCAGACCGTGAGGAAGATGCTCAGCCAGGCGCCGAGCAGGTCGATGGAGGTGAGCATCTCAGCCCTCCCTGCGCGTGAGGAAGAAGGCGATGTTCCCGACGACGATCAGGCCGATGATGTAGATGTGCCCGAGGTTCAGCACGTCCACGGCCTCGGTGGCCAGCAGCCGGGTGCCCTCCGGCGGGGTGTCGCCGAAGACCAGCTTCTCGTACTGGGCTGAGCCCACCATGCCCGCGCTGAGCCCGACCAGCTGCCCGGACTTGTAGAAGGGGATGTACTCCGGCCCGGAGACCGCCGTGGTGGCGCTCACGATCTTCAGGCTGTACTGACCCTGGATCTGGAGCACGTACTCGCGGGTCCCGGGGTTGCCCGCGGAGACGTTGACGATGAGCGGGAAGTCCCTGGCCGCGCGGATGTCGGCCATGATGGGCAGCTTGGACACGTCCCGACCCTGCGGGTCCGTGGGGAAGGTCTTCAGCATGTCCTCCCCGATGGACTTGATGGCCACCTCCTTGCCCGACTTGTAGCCGAGGAAGGCCCAGTCCTCACCCTCCACCTTCTGGTGCTTCGCCGCCATCTCCTTGAGGATGGGCAGCACGAAGGGCGGCGCGGTCTCCCACAGGCTGATGGTCACGACCTTGAGATCGTTCTCGAAGAGCTGGTGCAGGGTCGCGCGGTAGAAGGGCTCCAGCTCCGGCGCCGAGCTCGGGTCGAAGTCGGCGCTCATCAGCACGCGGGTGCCGGCGGGGAGCTCGTCGATGGAGCGGTGGATGTCCTGCACCTGCTTCTCGACCTTGAACGGCAGGCCGAGCGGGAAGAGCATGGGCAGGACGATCGCGAAGGCCATCCCCAGGAAGACCCAGCGTCGGTCGAGGTTCTGGATGCGCTCGAGCAGGTTCAGCATCTCACTCCCCCAGGTGGCTGCGCTCGAGCCCGAGGATGACCCGGAGCCCGGTGGAGATGGCGCCGAGCGCGGCGCCGATGAAGATGGCGCGCTTGGCGGCCACGTTGGGGACGTCCATGATCCAGCCGACGATGTGCGGCAGCGGCTCCACGAGGTAGCCGCCGATGGGGGCCTTGCCCAGCATGACGATCATCGCCGTTCCCAGCAGCAGGCCCGCCTCCAGGTTGCGGGCGCGGAAGGCCCGGAAGGCCGCGGACGCGATGAAGAAGGCCAGCAAGGCGAACATGGTCGAGGCCAGCGGCGTGTAGACCGAGTCATACATCCACTTGTACCAGGCGCCCGGCTCCTGCCGCCTCTCGTCCTCCAGGAAGCCGACCGCCAGGGTCGCCGTGAGGGCCAGGAACATGACCAGCTTGTAGCCCCAGTCCTTCTCCCGCCGAATGATCTTCGGGAAGTTGACCTGGAGCAGGTTCACGATCCCGAGCAGGTACGCCGCCGCGGCCAGCAGCAGCCCCCACTCCAGGACATCGGCGGTCCACGCCCGGTAGGCGTGGTGCGGGATGAAGAACTCCCCGACCATGAACAGGCCGAAGAAGAGCGTGATGATGAGCGGGATCGTTCGCTGCACGGCGGGCTGACCTCGCTACTCGGCGATGGTGAAGAGGGTGACGAGCGTGTCATCGCCCAGCGTCGCGGCGAGCGTCCCCAGGAGGATGATCACCACGCAGAAGACCTTGACGTAGTCCGAGGCCTTGAGCGAGCTCACCAGCCGCGGGTCGCGGGAGAGGTACGCGGAGACCGCGAACAGCTCCTCACCGATGATGGTGTAGTCGCAGGCCGCCACGAAGAAGGGGAGCTGGGTGGCCTCCGCCGTCCCGCCCACCTGGATGGAGCGGTTGACGAAGCCCGTCTCCGCCAGGATGAGCGCCTCGGCGAAGAAGCGGCCCAGAAAGAGGTTCGTGGCCGGCTTCTCGCGCAGGATGATCCCGTTCGTGCCCGCGGTGAACGCGAACTGGTCCGACGAGATGAAGCGCACGTTGGCCGGGTTGAAGGCGTCCGGGTAGCCCGCCTGGAAGTAGCCGGCCTTGACCACCTCGTCGGCCACCTCGCGCACGATGGGCACGCAGCAGGAGACGATGATGTCGGCCTGATATTCGGCCACCTTCTTCGCCACCTGCCCGAGGATGAGCATGGACGAGATGGTCTGGATGTCCTGGAGCTCGTCGATGCCCGGCACGTAGAGCACCGGGCGCCCCATCTCGGTGGCGCGGCCGATGCCCTCCTCGATGGCGTCGATGCCCGGGATGCGGCGGATGAACAGCTTCTTCCCCCGGCGCGCCTGGTCGGAGAAGACGAACATCAGGATGCCGACCACGATGATCAGGACGAGCATCGTGATGTGGCCCGGCGCCATGTTGAACAGGCGGGTGTCCAGCTCGTTCATTGCTCGATGGTCTCCACGTTGGCGCGGGGGACGAGGGCGCGCACGCCGTCCTGGAATTCGATCTCCATGACGCGCGCCTTGCTCTCCGTGTCGAGCACCACCGGGTCCACCGGGAGCGAGACGACCCGGCCGAGCCGGCCGAAGTAGGGGGTGCGGATGCCGCGGACCAGGTCGCCGAGGGCGATGCCGGTGGGCTCCGGCGGGACCCAGCGCTCGGTGGAGACCTCCTCCTCGTCGTGGGTCACGACCACCTCGGGGCGGATGACGCCCGCGCGGATCTGGGTCGCGCCGTTGATGGAGGCGCGGCGGCCCTGCTTGCCCTGGAGCAGCGCGAAGGTGGCGGGCGCCATGTCGATGCGTCCGAAGCCCTCCGTCACGACCAGGGTGAGCCCGAAGCTCTCCCCGCCGGTGATCGCCACGCCGACCTCGTAGCCCAGGAGGTCCTTGATCTCGTCGTAGTCGAAGCCGCCGGTCACGATGCCCAGGACCCCGAGCTCCAGCGCGCGCTTGAAGCCCGCGAGGCTCACATAGGCGCCGCCGACCACGATCTTCCCCGCCATCTCCGCCGAGAGGTGCGAGGGGTCCAGGGTCTCGTCCGGCGACTTCACCGCCATCATCAGCGGGGCCCGCGTCTCGCCACCCAGCCCGAAGATGCCCTGAACCAGCGTCGCGTTGGCCTGCACCACGCAGCCCTCGCCCGGGATGACCTCGACCACGCGCCCGTTCATGTAGGCGTCGATCTGGACCGGGATGGGGTGGGCCTGGATGATGACCTGCCCGGTGATCGTGGACACGCTCTCGATGGTCCCGGCGACGATGGCGCGACTCTCGGCCTTGAAGAGGCCCAGGATCCCCGGCGTCTCCCCCAGGATCTCGCCCTCGGCCACGCTGTCGCCCGGCCCCTTGCGCATGAACTCCTTGAGGCGCCCGGGGTCCACGCCGAGCTGGTTCGCCACGTTGATGGGGTAGACCTTGCCGGGCAGATCGGTGCGGGCGACGACGTCTTCGGCGCGCACCTGCTGGCCTGCCTTGACCAGCACCTCGCCCTCGAGGGGCAGGCGCCGGTCCTTCAGCACGACCGTGCGCTCGGTGACCTTGAGGCCAGGGGTGAAGATGGCGGCCATCAGCGCGCTCCCTCGTTGGGGTACTCGTCGAGCGCCTGCACCCAGCGCTGGAGCAGGGGTACGCGGACGTTGGCCTCCTCGGGGATCTGGAGGGGGCGCCCGCGGGTGTCGATGACCACGCCGACCACGCCGCCCTGCAGGCTCGCCTCGCGCGGCTTGCCCGGCCCGGCGCCCACGTCCAGCTCGCGCTGGAGCGGGGTGAGCGTGGCCTGGATCGGCGTCTCGCGCTGGAGCGGGATGTGGACGAGCTGCCCGGCCGGGATCTCCTTGTCCAGCGCGCTCCCGTCGGGGAGCCGGGTCTGGACGCGCAGGATCGGGCGGGCGGGGTTCGCCGGGCCCGAGGGGGCCACGCAGGTCCCCAGGTAGATGAGGCAGTCGCGCTCGAAGACCTGGGTGGCGGCGAGCTCGTTGACGGTGGAGAGCACGCCGAGGTGCGGCATCATGAAGATGGAGTCCACCGCGAGCTCGGTGACGCCCTCGGGGGCGAAGGCGTCGATCATCATCCGCATGGACTGGGAGCGGCGCGGGGCGTGGCTGAGCACGCCGCCGGAGCCGACTAGCAGATCTAGCTTCATCATCTGCACCAGCGAGTCATCCCCGGTCTGCCGGAAGGCGTCGGCGATGGTGCGCTGCTTCTGCACGCCCTTGAGCGCGACGGCGAACTCGCGGTGCTGGATGAAGGCGAGGCGGAGCGCCTCGCGGGCGATGGCCTGCTCGATCTTCAGCTCTTCCAAGGTCTGCGGGATGGTGGTGGGCCGGATCATCTTGTTGCCGATCCGGTTCCGCAGCGCCTTCTCGTTGGTGTCGAAGGGCACCCAGCGCAGGATCTGGGGCAGCCCGGCCTCGGCGAGCACGTTGCTGACCGAGTACGACATCCCGAGGTTCGCCGACACCGTGCGGTTGAAGATCCCGTCGAAGACCGAGAACACGTCGGTCGTGGCGCCGCCGATGTCCACCCCCAGCACGTTGATGCCGCGCTGCCGGGCGATGGTCTGCATGATGAGGCCCACCGCGCCGGGCGTGGGCATGATGGGGGCGTCCGCCCAGCTCATCAGCTTGCCGTAGCCCGGGGCCTGGGCCATGACGTGCTCCATGAACAGGTCATGGATCTTGTCGCGGGCCGGGCCCAGATCCTCGCGCTCCATGACCGGCCGCACGTTGCCCACCACGGAGAGCGCGCTCACCGAGCCCAGCAGCTCCTCGACGTCGGGGACCGCCTCGGCGTTGCCCGCGTAGATGATCGGCAGGTTGAAGCCGCCGCCCAGGCGGGTGCGCGGGCGCGCCGCCCGGATGCGCTCGGCCATGGCCACGACGTGCTTGCGCGTGCCGCCGTCCACGCCGCCCGAGAGCAGGATCATGTCCGGGCGGAGCTGGCGGATCCGCTCGATCTGCTCGTGGGGGCGCCGCTTGTCGTTGGTCGAGAAGGTGTCCATGACGATGGCGCCGGCCCCCAGCGCCGCGCGCATGGCCGACTCCGCCGACATGGATCGCACCACGCCGCCCACCACGAGCTGGAGGCCGCCGCCTGCCGAGCTCGTGGAGATGTAGATGTCCACGCCCGTCTTCGGGTCCTGCTCCGGCGTGAGGATGCCCGTGCCGTCGTCGCGGATGAGCTTGCGCCCGCTGAGCTCCTGCACCTCCTGGGCGGCGTTCAGCACCCCGTGGGTCACGTCCTCGAACGGCGCCTCCACGGTGGTCGGGGCCTCGCCGCGCCAGGTCTGGCGGTACTCGCCGTTCACCTTCTCGATCAGGATGGCCTTGGTCGTCGTGCTCCCGCAGTCGGTCGCGAGGACGCTGCGGATCTCTGTCGGGAGGGGCCGACCCTGGTGTGACGCGCTGCTCATGAGCCCGAGCCCTCCTGCGCGCCGCCCTTCGCCCGATCCGCGGCCTCAATGGCGTCCAGGAGGTAGTCCAGCCCCCGGCGGTCCTCCAGGAGCCCGGCGAGGGCGTCCCACTCCGGGACCGTGAACAGGGCCGTGATCGACGGCGAGAGGACGTGCATGAACTGGCTCCCGACGAAGGAGAGGGGCCGCATGGACTCGAGGGAGAGGATGGCGGGCACCGTGAGCCCGAAGCGTACAATCATCTGCGCCAGCCGGTCGACCGCGCGCCGCTGGGCCTCGGTGACCTCCAGCGCGCTCACGCGGCCTCCCGGGCCTGACCCAGCGCGAGGATCAGCCAGGAACGTACCTCATCCTCGCGGCCGGGGCAGCGGAGCAGCAGCGGCTGGCGAGATCGGCGCCACCGGGAGACCTGCGGCCTCAGCAGCAGGAAACCGCCCCGCGCGGCGCGCCAGCCGGAGAGCTCGTCCCAGCGGAGCGCGCGGTTGCCCAGCAGGCGCCGGACCTCCACCCCCTCCGCGTCGAGCCGGTACTCCGAAGGCAGCAGGACCTCGCCTGTGCTCACCACCAGCAGCAGCGTGGAGACCAGACCCGCCAGCGGGTCGTAGAGCGCCGCCAGCGCGCCCACCACGACCACGACCGCGCCCGCCAGCGCCGCGCGCCATCCGAGGCGCGGCGCGGGCCAGTCCGACCACTGGAGAGGGGAGGCGGAGAGCGTCATTCGACCGTGGAGTTTAATCTACTCATCCAGTGCCCGCCCGCGGCGCCCTGTTCACGGGAGCGCCCGCTCCAGGAGGGCCTCGGCGCCCGCGATCGCCCCGCCCGCCCCGTAGAGCGGGGCCACGCCCTGCCCGAGCCGGGTGGCGCAGAAGGCGCCCGAGACCGCCTCTGGCGCGTGCCGCAGGAGCAGCGAGGCCTGCACCGCCAGCCCGAGCCGGCTGGTCAGCGCGCGCGCCCCGGCCTCGTCCTGCAGCAACGCCGGCAGCTCCCGCCGCAGCGCGCCCACGAAGGCGTCGTAGCGACCGTCCTGCCCCAGCGCCGCCCCCAGCTCCGCGGAGAGCGCGTCCACCGCGCCCTTCGTCCGCGTGATCGCCCGCACCACGTCCAGGCAGATCACGTTCCCCGAGCCCTCCCAGATCGGGTAGAGTGGGACCTCGCGCCAGGCCCGCGCCAGCGGCAGCTCCTCGACGTAGCCCACGCCGCCCAGGCACTCCATGGCCTCCGCCAGCACGCTCGTCGCCCGCTTGCAGACCCAGAACTTGCCCACCGGGGTCAGCACCCGGCGCAGGGCCACGCTCGCCTCGTCCTGCTCGTCATAGGTGCGGGCCAGGCGCAGCATGAAGGTGGTGGCGGCCTCGCTCTCCAGGGCGAGATCGGCCAGGACGCCCCGCATCAGCGGCTGATCGACCAGGGCGCGGCCGAAGGCCCGGCGGTGGCGCGCGTGGTGGAGGGCGAGGGCGAGCCCCTGGCGCATCAGCGCTGACGACCCGATCACGCAGTCCAGCCGGGTGTGGTTGGACATCTCCATGATGGTCCGCACCCCCCGCCCCTCCTCGGCCACGCGGAGCCCGAGCGCGCCCAGCAGCTCGATCTCCGAGCTCGCGTTGGAGCGGTTCCCCACCTTGTCCTTCAGCCGCTGCACCTGGATGCGGTTCGGGGTCCCGTCGGGCAGGAAGCGCGGCACCAGGAAGCAGGTGAGCCCGCCCGGGGCCTGCGCCAGCATCAGGAAGCCGTCGCTCATCGGCGCGGAGCAGAAGAACTTGTGGCCGGTGATCGCGTAGGCGTCCGCCTCGTCGATGCGCACCCCCAGCGGCTCGGCCCGCGTGGTGTTGGCGCGCACGTCGGAGCCGCCCTGCTTCTCCGTCATCGCCATCCCGAAGATGGCGCCGGCCTTCTGGTCGGCGGGCAGGAAGCGCGGGTCGTAGCTCCGCGACCGCGCGCGCGGCTCCCAGATCGCCGCCAGGGCCGGCTCCGCGCGCAGGGCCGGCACGATGGAGCAGGTCATGGAGATGGGGCAGCCGTGGCCCAGATCCGTCTGCGCCATCAGGTAGAAGCCCGCCGCCCGCGCGACGTGCGCGCCCTCCCCCGGCCCTCCATCCCGGGCCCCCCCATCCCAGGGCCCCCCATCCCAGGGAGAGCTGTGCAGCCCCTCCGAGACCGAGAGCGCCATCAGCTGGTGGTAGGTGGGGTGGTAGTCCACCTGGTCGATGCGCCGCCCCTGCCGGTCGTGCGTGCGCAGGGTCGGACCGTAGCGGTTGGCGTCGGCGGCCCAGCCTTGCACCTCGGCGCTCCCCGCCCGCGCGCCCAGCGCCGCGAGCCGGTCGCGCTCCCCGCCCGCCCCCTCGCGCTCCACCCCCTCTTGTAGCGGCGCGTCGCGCTCGAAGAGGTTCCAGCCCTCGTGCGGCGGGACCTGGTTCAGGATCTCGTGGGTGGACGGGAGCGGGGGAAGGGCCAGCATCGGGGCCTCCTGGGAGCCAACCTCTCCCGTCCTCGCGCGCGCGGCAAGCCCGCCCCTCCTGGTCCCGACGCGAGACATACGATACAATCGACGCGACCCACGAGCGTGGTCGCCCTCTCCTCCCTCAGCCCCCACGGACGCCTTGCAACCGATCTGCTCCACCGACGACGCGGTGCCTCCCAGTAGGGGGCCCCGGTGCTGAACGAGGTCATCTTCATCATCGCCCTCGCGCTGCTCAACGGCGTGTTCTCCGGTGCGGAGATCGCCGTTTTGAACGTCCGGCGCACGCGGCTTCACGAGCTTCAGGAAGAGGGGAAGAGCGGGATCGCCGATCTCCTCTCCATCCGGGACCACCCGGAGCGCTTCTTCGCCACCGTCCAGATCGTGATCACCCTGGTCGGCGTGCTGGCGGGCGTGTACGCCGGCGCGAGCATCGCCGAGCAGATCATCCCGGTCTTCAGCGCGGTGCCGCTGCTCCAGCCCATCGCTGACAAGCTGGCGTTTGGGCTGGTGACCGCCATGGTCGTCACGCTCCAGATCGTGCTGGGCGAGCTGGTGCCCAAGTCGCTCGCGCTCCGCTACAGCGAGTTCTACGCGCTGCTGATCAGCCGGCCGCTCCGCTTCATGGCCTGGATCTCGCGCCCGGTGGTGTGGTTCTTCACCACCATGTCCAACCTGATGCTGCGCCCCTTCGGCGACCAGACCACGTTCACCGAGGGCCGCCTCTCCCGGGCCGAGCTGCTGCAGTACGTGGATGAGGCCGCCACGGCGGGCAACCTGGACCCCTCCGCCGGGGAGATCGTCACGCGGGCGGTGGACTTCGACAACCTGGACGCCAGCTCGCTGATGGTCCCGCGGCCCGACGTGCAGACCCTCCCGAAGACGGCGACCATCGCCGATATCGCGCGGCTGGCGCGGGAGGGTCACCACGCGCGGGTGCCCATCCACGACGGCGACCTGGACAACGTCGTCGGCTTCGTGAACCTCCGCGACGTGCTGGCGGGCCAGCACGGCTCCGAGGCGGAATTCAAGCTGGACCGGTACCTCCACCCCATCCCCTTCGTGCCCGAGACGATGCTGGCCCCGCGCGTGCTGCGCGAGCTCCAGCGTCAGCGCAGCCACCTCGCCATGGTCGTCGACGAGACCGGCATGGTGCGCGGGCTGGTCACGATGGAGGACCTGCTGGAGGAGCTGGTCGGCGAGATCTACAGCGAGAACGACAAGCCCGAGGAGATCATCCGGCGTCAGCCCGACGGGAGCGCGCTGGTGCTGGGCCGCGCGGCCGTCCACGAGGTCGCCCGCGCGCTGGATCTGGAGCTGCCCGAGGGCGACACCTTCTCCACCATGGCCGGGCTGGCCATCGACCTGGCCGGGCGCATCCCCGAGCCGGGGACCGTGCTCCAGGCGGGGGACGGGATCTCCCTGGAGATCGTCGAGGCCACGCCGCGTCGCGTGCGCCTGCTCCGCCTGCGCAAGGTCCACGTCCCCGAGCGCTCGGCCGGGGAAGAGTAGGCTCAGGCCACCAGCCGCAGCCCGGTCTCGGCGACGCCCACGCGCACCCGCTGGCCCCAGTTGAGCTCCAGCCGGTCGTCCTCGATGCCGTCGCCGAAGACCACCCCGCCCTCGTTCATCTCGCTGAGCACCTCGAGCGCGGCATCCGGCCCGAAGCGCGCGTCGGCGAGGGTGGTCCCGGTCCCCACCCCCGGCCAGGGCTCGCGCACCAGGAGGACGAGGTCCCGGGAGCGTGGATCGGGGAGGGGCGGGCAGCCCTCGCGGCGGAGCGAGACGCTGCGCGCCCAGCCGGTGGCGCCGGTCCCGGTGCAGACGATGAGCCCGGACGAGCTGTGGCGCTCGGACCGGCCCTGGAAGTCCAGCCGGTAGCGGGCGCTCTGGTGCGAGCGGTGGCCCACGAAGATCTCGTTGAGCGCGCGCAGGACCTGGCCGTCGGGGGTGCGCGCCTCCACCATGGTCCGCTCCTCGCAGTCCGCGCCCGCGGCGGCGGCCACCAGCAGCTTCCCCGTGGACTCCGGCGTGTGGCGCGCCAGCACCCCGTCATAGAGCCGGCGGGAGGGGTTCACCCCGATCACCGGCTGTCCGCGCAGGTAGCGCGCGACGTTGGCCACCAGCCCGTCCTGGCCCACCGCGACCACCACGTCCTCCGGCTCGAAGAGGAAGCGATCCAGCTCCGCCCGGGAGACCCGCGCCCTCCGCCAGTCCGAGGGGATGGCGGCGAGCGCGGCGTGGAGGGCGTGCTGGAGCACGGCGTCCACCGCCTCCAGATCCTCCAGGCGCTGCCCGCGGCTCTCCAGGAAGAAGCGGGCCTGTCCGCGGGTGCCGTGCCGCTGGAGCAGCAGGGCGAGCTCGCTCGGGCGAGTGACGACGACGGCGCGGGGCGGGACGCTGGCCACGGTGTACCTCCTCTCGGGTAGCGGGTGCTGCGACGCTCAGGCCTGGCGGCCGTCGGCCTCGAGGCGGCGGGCGCCGGCCCCCAGCACGCGCTCCAGCAGCGAGCCGAGCAGGTCGGGGCTGAGGTTGAGGTGCTCGATGCTCTGGAGCTTGCCCGCCAGCTCGCGCGCGGCGAGGCCCATGAGCGCGGCGGGCGGCAGGTCGCGGTAGATCTCCATGCGCTCGCGCTCGGCCTCCACCTTGGCGGTCTCCAGCGCGCGGATGCTCTCGCTCTGGGCCGCGGCGTTGATCTTGATGTTGGCCGCCACACCTTCGGCCTCGATGCGCTTGCTCTCGGCGCTCTCCTGGGCGCGCCGTCGCTCGTTCTGCCCGCGCTGGGCGATCAGCGTCTCCTCGCGGCGGGCCAGCTCGATCTGGTTGCTCAGCTCGTTCTCCTGGATGGCGCGCTCCTTCTCCACGGCCAGGGCGCGGCGGGCGAAGGTGGCCTGGTCGGCCTGCTGCTGGATGGCCTCGCGGGTCGGCATCTGCAGCGCCTTCTCCATCTCGGAGGTCGGGGCGATGGAGGCGATGCGGGCGGCGACCACGGTGAGCCCCATCCCCGAGAGCCCGGGGTCGGCGCGCAGCCCCTCCTCCACCACCGCGCGCAGGGCGTCCGGCCCCTCGGCCAGGGCCTCGGCCAGCGGGCGGCGGGCGAGCCAGGTGAGCGCGAGCTGCTGGGAGAGCTGCGTGACCACGGCGGCGAGGCGGTCCAGGGGCTCGTTCTCGTAGGTGCCGCTGCGCGCGTCGATGGCGAAGTCCACGCGACCGGCCAGCACGTCGGGCTTCTCCACGCGGTAGACGATGACGCCGTTGACCGTGATCTCCTGGAAGTCGGCGCTCCGGCCGCGGAAGATCACGCTCTGCTCGCGATCGTCCAGGGGCACCACGCAGACGGTCGCGCCCAGCGGCAGGAACCAGAAGGCCAGCCCGCGACCGCTCTCGGTCAGCTTTCCGCCCCGGTAGAAGAGGACGTGGGCGGTCGGCGCGGCGCGGAGGTGGCGGACGAACACCATGGAGCTGATGTCGGCCGGGGGCGCGCTGGCCAGGCTGGCGCGGGGCGGGCGAGGGGAGGCCGCGGGCGCGGCGGGGAGGGTGACGGTCTGAACGGTAGCCATGGTTCCTCCTGTCAAAGCGCGGAGCGCTGGGCGAAGCGGTAGAGCTCGGCCGGTCTCCAGGTGACGTCCTGCTCGAAGATCCCGGTGGGCTGGAGCTGGCCGCTGGCCAGCATCCGCCGCCGGAAGGAGTCCTTGTTGGTGGGCTCGCCCCGGACGATCTCGTGGACGTCCTGGAGCTGGCGGAGCGTGAATTCCGCCGGGAGGAGCTGGAAGCCCACCGGGCTGTAGTCCAGCTTCCCGCGGAGGCGCAGCACGGCGAGCCCGAGGATCTCGTCGTGGTCGAAGGCCAGGGGCAGCGCGCTCCCGGCGCGGTCCAGGGCCTCGGCGGGCCCGCCGCGCTCCCCGCTCCAGCCCACGGCCACGCGGGCGGTGATCACGCCCCCCCGGTCCCGGGGGAAGCGCCCCTGGTCCACCAGCGCGTAGTAGGCGACCGAGATCACCCGCCCGCGCGGATCGCGGTCCGGCGCGCCAAAGGTGTAGAGCTGCTCCAGGAACACGCCGCGGAGGCCCAGCTTGACGTCCAGCACCCGCCGCGCCGCGTCGTCCAGCGACTCGTCCAGGCGCACGAAGCCGCCGGGGAGCGCGTAGGCCCCGAGGCCCGGGTGCTCCTGGCGCCGGTAGAGGCCGACGTGCAGCGCGCCCTCGTCCACGGTGAGGGCGACGACGTCCACGGCGACCGAGGGGCGCGGGAAGGCGTCGGCGTCGTAGGCTGCCAGGAAGCTGGCCTCTTCCTGGGTGAGGGGCGGTCTGGGCACGGCGGCTCCTTCGATGCATCATACATATATGTGAAGTGCATCTAAGTCGAGCGCGTGCGTCGAAGATTCCACTCCCGCTGCTCAGCCGATCCGCGAGAGCAGACCTTCCACGCCCATGTCCAGGCAAGGAGTCCCGATGTTGCAGCGCTTCTGGTAGCAGGGCCAGCAGCCCGGGCGGCTGCCGTGGTGGGGGGTGCTGCCCGGCGGGCCGGTGCGCGCGGGGTCGGTGGACCCGTAGACGACGTGGACCGCCTCCGTGGGCGCGCCCGCCGCCCGCCGCGCCGCCGCCGCCAGGTGGGGGAGCCCGCTGTCGTTGCCCACCACCGCCGCCGCCATGACCGCCAGCCGGGCCAGGGCCGGCAGCGTGAGCGGGGGGAGGACGAGGTGAGGGCCGGCGATCTCGGCGATGTACGCCATGTCCGCCGGCCCCCCGGCGAAGACGGCCCGCCCCTCCAGCCGGTCGGCGAGGGCCCGGAAGCGCGGCCAGCGCACCGTCGCCGGGCTGGCGGTCCCCGGGAGCAGCAGCACGAGGCGGTCCGGCAGCGGGGGGAGCTGGGGGAGATCAGCCTCTGTGCTGGGGTACTGGGGGAGCCCCCGCGGCTCGGCCCCCGCCGCTCGCGCCACGGCGCACAGATCGTCCACGCGGTGCGGCCCGCGCTCGGGCACGGCCACGGTCAGCAGCCAGCCCCGCCAGGCGGTGTCCAGGCCCACCCGCGGGCAGCGGAAGGCCAGCGCGTCCACCGCGGCCCCGAAGGAGGGCTTGAGCAGGACCACCTGCTCGGGGGGAGGCTCCCCGGCGAGCTCACCCGGTCCGCGGATGATCCGCGCCGGAAGGTGGCGGTAGAGCTCGCCCGCCCAGCGCGGCCCCCAGATCCACCGCGCGTCCTGACCGAGCGCCTCCACCGCGGGCAGGGCCATCACCCCGTCGCCCAGGTGGTCCGGCGCGCGGACGAGCCTGCGCACCTACTTCTTCTTGCGCGCCTTCTCGCGCTCCTTGCGGGCCTCGCGCTTCTCGCGGGCCTCCTTCGCCCGCTCGGCCTCGCTCGCGCTCGCGCCCCCGCCCAGCGGGCCCGGGAGCCCCGGGAAGGCGGGCGCAGGCTGGCCCTGGCGGCGCTGGGCGCGGTTCTGCTTGCCGAAGCCGCCCATGCCCGGCAGCCCGGGGCCGCCCGTGGGGAGCCCGCCGCCCAGCTGCCCGAAGAGCCCGCTCTGGCCCATCTGCCCCATCATGGCCCGCACCTGCAGGAAGCGCTGGTGCAGGTCGCGGACCTCCTGGAGCGGGCGACCGGAGCCCTTGGAGATGCGGCGGAAGCGCGACTCGTTCATGACGTCGGGGTGCGCGCGCTCCTGCTTCGTCATCGACTGGATCATGGCCTCGACCTTGACCAGCTCGCGGTCGTCGAGGGCCTCCTGGGGGATGTTCTCCAGCATCTCGCTCATGAACGGCAGGCGCTCGAACAGGCTGCGCAGCGAGCCCATCTGCTTGATCATGGCGATCTGCTTGAGGAAGTCGTGGTAGGTGAACTCCCCCTTCAGCATCTTGACCGCGTCTTTCTCCGCGGTCTCCTGGTCCACGACCTGCTCGAAGTCCTTCATGAGCCCGACGACGTCGCCGAAGCCCAGGATGCGGTCGGCGAGGCCCTCGGGCCGGAACTCGTCGAGCTTGTCCAGCGTCTCGCCCATGCCGAGGAACTTGATGGGCTTGCCCGTGACCTGCTTGATGGAGAGGGCCGCGCCGCCGCGGGCGTCGCCGTCCAGCTTGGTCAGGATGAAGCCCGTGAAGCCGACGCGCCGGTCGAACTCGGCGGCGGTGCGCACGGCGTCCTGGCCGATCATCGCGTCGCACACGAAGAGCACGTTGTTGGGCTTCGTGTTCTCCTTGATCTGCTCGAGCTCGGTCATCAGGGTGTCGTCGATGGCCAGGCGCCCGGCGGTGTCGAAGATGACCACGTCGCGGCCGACGTTGCGGGCCTGGCTCACCGCCAGGGTGCAGAGCTGCACGGGCTTCATGCCCTTGATGCTCATGACCGGCACGCCCAGCTTGCGGCCGATGGTCATCAGCTGGTCCACGGCGGCGGGGCGGTAGACGTCCGCCGCCACCAGCATGGGCTTGTGCCCGTCCTTCATCAACTTGCGGGCCAGCTTCCCGGCGGTGGTCGTCTTGCCGGAGCCCTGGAGGCCCACCATCATGATGATGGCCGGGCGCCCCGCGAGGTCCAGGCTCGCGTCCACCGGGCCCATCAGCCCGATGAGCTCGTCGTGGCAGATCTTGATGAACCAGTCCGCCGGGCTCGGCTGGAAGCCGGGGGGCAAGCCCTTCATCTGCTCCTTGGGCACGCGGAGCTGCACCACCTCGCCCAGCGCGCGCTCCTTGACGCGGTCCAGGAAGGAGCGCACCACGCCCAGCTCCACGTCGCCCTCGAGCAGGCTCACCCGCACGTCGCGCAGCGCGTCGGCGATGTTGTCCTCGGTGAGCTCGGCCTTCCCTTGCAGCTTCAGGCGCGCGTTGCGAAAGCCCTTGGACAGCGTCTCGAGCATCGTCTTCCAGTCTCCAGGTGCAGCGATCCGATCCTGCTAACCCGTCTGACCCGGTCGCATCCACCGAAGCGACGGATCGAGCGTGAGCGCGCGAGACCAGGCCTCCGTGGCTTCTTCTTCGCGCCCGAGGGCCCTGAGCGCGTTGGCCCTGCCCGCCTCGTGGAGCCCGGTCTCCGGCGCGAGAGTGGCGGCGCGGGCGTAGGCGGCCAGCGCGTCCTCGTGGCGCCCGAGGAGCTGGAGCGCGTCCCCGCGCCCGTGCCAGGCCCAGGTCGCCTCGGGCGAGGCCTCCAGCGCGAGCCCGAAGTGATGCAGGGCCTCCCCGTGCTGCCCGGCCTCGAAGGCGGCCCGACCCGCGGTGATGTGCATCTCCGCGCTCTCCGCGTGCTCCCACTGGTCCGGCGCCAGCCGCAGCCCCGGCCGGTCCGCCGCCGCCAGCTCGCCCAGGAGCGCGTCCGAGGGTCGCCCCAGCAGCCGCCCCCCCAGGCGCAGCGCCAGGCCCACGGCGCGATCCAGGCGTCGAGCCCAGGGCGGTCGCTGTCGCGGGGAGCGCGTGCTGGTCGGGCTCCCCGAGGGCATGTCACGGGACATTTGCCGCCTCTCGGGGTTTTGAGGTTACATTGTGGGGGAGGAGGGATCTCATGCGTCCCATGTTCGCCGCCGGCGTCCTGGCCCTGGCCGTGTCAGCCGGGTGCGTGGAGTACGAGTACGCGCGCTTCGAGGGCCTGGACATCTTCTACCAGGACCCGGCCGCTGAGGTCGACATCCTGCTGGTCGTCGATAATTCCTGCTCGATGGATCCCTACCAGGAGAAGCTGGGAGAGAACTTCCTCGAGTTCATCAGCTTCTTCACCGAAGCGAACGTCGACTACCACATCGGCGTGCTCACGACCTCGGTGGGGGAGGCCGCGGCGGGCATCAACGACTGCACGCAGGCCGACATCGACGACATCCCCAAGGGCGGGCACCTGGTGGACGGGACCTTCATCACGGCGGACACGCAGAACGCCGAGGACAAGTTCGCCGAGCTCGTCGCGCTGGGCATCTGCGGCAGCGGCTACGAGATGGGCCTCCAGAGCGCCTACCTGGCCGTCACCGACGACCAGGCCAAGGAGGACAACGAGGGCTTCCTGCGCGACGAGGCCAGCCTCTCCATCATCTTCGTGGCCAACGAGCAGGACTACTCGCCCTATGGGGTCAACGAGTACATCAACGCCTACCGCGACGTGAAGGGCCAGCGCTCGCGCGACGTCTTCAACGCCTCGGCGCTGGTGGTCCAGGATCTGGAGGACTGCTCGCAGCGCGAGGTGAACGCCGGGGCCTCGGTGGGCAGCCGCTACCTGGACGTGGCGAAGCAGACGAACGGCATCCGCTCGGACATCTGCGCGGACGACTTCTCCAGCATCGTGACCGACCTCTCGCTGAACGCGAGCCGCCTGGTCGACACCTTCTACCTCACGGATCTGCCGGCGCTCAGCACGCTGACGGTGACCCTGGACGAGGAGGAGATCCCCTGCGACGACGGGCGCTGGACCTATGATCTGCTGGAAGACGACGAGGGTGAGCCCATGCCCGCGGTCATCTTCGATCGCGAGCAGCTGCCGCCCATCGGCTCCAAGATCACGATCCGCTACGACTACGGGGACGGCAAGCCCGAGAACTTCTGCCAGGGCGCCGAGAGCAGCGAGGAGGGGGCGTGAGGTCACTGCTCGTCGTGCTGCTCACCGCGAGCTCGAGCTGCGGGGGGCTGGAGAAGCAGGAGTGCGTGGACCACGGGAGCTGCCCCGAGGGGATGGGCTGCGTGGAGGGCAAGTGCTCGCAGGTCGGGTGCCTGAGCTCCGCGGACTGTGACGTCGCCAACTTCTGCAACCCCTACTACGAGTGCCAGGAGGGCTGCGAGAGCGACGCCGACTGCACCGCGGGCTTCACCTGCGACAAGGAGGCTCACACCTGCTCCTCCTACGGGTGCCGCAGCACGGAGCTGGACTGCGACTACGGGGAGACCTGCGACGCCTCCTCGGGCGAGTGCAAGAGCACCGGCCAGTGGTGCGAGATGGGCTGCAACACCAACAACCTCTACTCCTGCGGGACGAACCAGTACTGCATCGCCAACTCCGAGGGCGGAGAGGGCTACTGCTGGAACTTCTGCAACACGAGCTCGGACTGCGCCCGCGGCTTCGAGTGCGTGGAGCTGGGTGTGGGCTACGACAACATCTGCTACGGCGACTGCGACTACATGACGGAGAACGATCTCCTGTAGGCGTCGCGGGGCGGTCGTCGGCGGGCGCTCAGGTCACCTGGGCCAGAAAGTGCGGCAGCATCTTCCGCCAGGTCGGCCAGTCGTGGTCCCACTCGGGGCCCCAGACCTCGCGCCGGACGGGGATGCGCTTGTCGATGAGGACCTGGGTGAGCCGGGCGGCCTGACCGAGGTGCTCCCAGCGCCCGCCGCCGTTGGCCAGGAGGAAGAGCCCCCGCCGCAGGTGGTCCAGCAGGTAGCCCTCGCCCAGGTTGGGCAGGAAGTCCAGCGGGCTGTTGAAGTAGAAGTCCTCGTCCCGGTGGCCGTCCATGAAGGCGTCCATCTCGTACCAGCCGGACATCCCGATGGAGAGGTCGATCCAGTCCGGGTGCTTGGCGCCCGCGTTGATCGCCACGTAGGCGCCCAGGCTGGCGCCGGCCACCGCGATCTTCTGGCCCCCGTTGTCGGCGGCGAAGCGCACCCAGGGCAGGAGCTCGTGCTGGAGGTAGCGGTCGAAGCGCGCCGCCATCCTGGACTTGTACCAGGCGGGGGCCGTGCGGCTGTTCCAGGTGTCCCGGCTCACGCTGTTGGCGGAGAAGACCTGGAGCCGGCCCGCCTCGATCAGCGGGCTGAGCGCGTCGATGAGCTTGAAGCGCGCGTGATCGAGGTGGTCGGCGCCCGAGGTGGGGAAGAGCAGCAGGGCCTTGCCCTTGTGCCCCCACTGCGCCACCGCCATGTCCCGCTCGAGCACGGGGCTGTACCAGCTCTTCTCCTCGTATCTCATCCGCTGATCCTCGCGCCCGCTCCGGATCGGGCCACGCTGGGGCTTGCCGTGACCCGCGCCTCGGGTCAAGTGGCCTCGTAGCCGATGGGAGGCCCTCATGCACGTCCTGTTCGTCGCCCCCAACTTCCCCTCGAACCAGCGCGAGTTCGTCCGCGCGCTGAAGAGCGTGGGCGCCGTGGTGACGGGGATCGGGGACACCCGGGTGGAGCACCTCGACGACCAGGTCAAGGGCTGGCTGGACTTCTACGAGCACGTCCCCAGCCTCGCTGACGAGGACGCCGTCACCGAGGCCGTGCGCCGCGCCCAGCGCCGGGGGCCCTGGGTGGATCGCCTGGAGGCGACCATCGAGTCCCACGTGCTGATGGCGGCCCGCGTGCGCGAGCGCACGGGCATCCCGGGCATGTCCAGCGAGACCGTGCTGCTGTGCCGCGACAAGTTCAGGATGAAGCAGTTCCTCCGCGCGCGCGGTATCCCCTGCGCGAAGAACGCCGCGGTCAGCTCGGCGGCCGAGGCCCGCGCCTTCGCGCAGGAGGCGGGCTACCCGCTCATCCTCAAGCCGCGGGACGGGGCGGGGGCGGTGAACACCTACCGCCTGGACAGCGACGAGGACCTGCTGCGGGCCATCGCCGAGACCGGCCTGGATCGCCGCCCCCTGCCGATGACGATGGAGGAGTTCATCGCCGGGCACGAGGGCTTCTACGACACGCTCACCTGCAACGGGCAGGTGGTCTTCGAGGGCGTCTGCCACTACTACCCGAACGTGCTGGAGGCCATGCGCACCCGCTGGATCAGCCCGCAGATCGTGGTGACCAACCGCATCGACGCGCCCGGCTACGCCATGCTCAAGGACTTCGGCCGGCGGGTGGTCGCGACGCTCGGGCTGTCCACCACCCCCACCCACATGGAGTGGTTCTACGGGGCGCGCGGGCTCACGTTCAGCGAGATCGGCGCGCGCCCGCCCGGCTGCCGCATGTGGGACCTCTACAACTACGCCAACGAGTTCGACCTCTACCGCGCCTGGGCCGAGGCCATCGTGCTCGGGCGGACCAGCCCCGCGCCCAGCCGCCGCTACAGCGCGGGCGCCATCGCCCTGCGGCCCAGCCAGGACGGCCACATCAAGGGCTACCTGGGGGTGGAGGAGGTGCAGGCGAAATACGGGAGCTGGATCGTCCGGGCCCACCTGCCGCCCCCGGGCACGCCCACCCAGCCGGTGGAGGCGGGCTACCTGGCCAACGCCTGGGTGTGGGTGCGGCACCCGGACTACGACGGCTGCCGGGCCATGCTGGACGAGATAGGGCAGACGCTCAAGGTCGTCGCGGGCTAGTTTACCTAGTTTTTACAGGCCTCGTAGCGCCTGCGGCAGCCCACGACCTCGATCTTCACCGGCGCGACCCCCGCCTCGAGCATGTCGATCCGGCGGGCGGCCTTCTTGGAGAGGTCGATGACCCGCCCCCTGGTGTAGGGTCCGCGGTCGTTGATGACGACCCGGACGCGATCCCCGGTGTCGGTGCGGGTGACCCGGACCACGGTGCCGAAGGGGAGCGTGCGGTGGGCGGCGGTGCGGCGGGAGGGGCGGAAGGGCACGCCGGAGGCGGTGGGCTTGCCGGCGAAGCCGGGGCCGTACCAGGAGGCCTTGCCCGTCTCGGGGGGTGGGCGGTGCGCGCAGCCCGCCTGGAGGGCGAGGGCCAGCAGGGGGAGGGCCAGCAGGGCCGCCCTCATGCGTAGCGGACCCGCACGGTCTCAATGATGACCTGCAGCGCGCGCCTCACGACCTCGGTGTCGGGGTGACGCACGATGGCGTAGCCGTCGCCCTCGTAGGAGTCGCGCTTGGGCGCGCCGATCCTGGGCAGGCTGGCCTCCACCACCCACTGACCCACCTTCTTCTGGGCCTCGTCGAGCCCGTCCACCGCCACCACCCGGCCCTCGCCCGCGCCGCGCAGGAAGGCGCAGCCGGCGCTGTACTTGCGCTCCCAGGGGCCGTCGAAGGCCTCGTCGATGACGGCGCGCGCCCAGGCCCGGTACAGGTCGGTGTCGTAGGCCAGCCCGGTGAGCCGGACGATGTTGGCGCCGGGCGGGCGGGCGGCGATCTCGCCGATGGCGATGCTGCCGTCCTGGCGGCGGAACCACTCCATGTGGGTGAGGCCGCTGGCCATGCCCAGGGCGCTGACGGCGCGGAGGCCCACGCTGCGCGCGGCGTCGTACTCGGGGCCGCCGATCTCGCGGGGCAGCAGGCAGACCCACTGGATCCAGGGGTTGCGGGTGACCTCCAGCGGGCCCGGGAAGTAGCGCGAGATGGAGTGGAAGAGCGGGTGGCCCGAGAGGCAGAGGGTCTCGAAGCTGTACTCGTCGCCGCGGATGAACTCCTCGGCCAGCACGGGCCGGTCGGGCGCGGGGCGGGTGGCGTGGATGGCGCTGGCCAGGGCGTCGGTGCCCTCGATGCGCCAGGTGGAGCGGCAGCCGGCTCCGCTCAGCGGCTTCAGCACCAGCGGGAAGCCCACCTCGCGGGCGAAGGCGAGCCCGTCCTGGTCGCTGGTCAGGATGCGGTGGCGCGCGCAGGGCAGGCCGGCGGCGCGGAGCGCGTCCTTCATCCGGGCCTTGTCGCGGAAGCGATCCGCCGCGGCGAGGGAGAGGCCGGGCACGCCGAAGTGCTCGCGCACCTCGGCCAGCTGCACCTGCAGGTCCTCCAGCACGCCCGTGATCCGGTGGGGCGGGCCGTGGCGGCGGGCCAGGACCTTGATGGCGTCGGCGATCTGTTGGGCGTCGAGCCCGTCGCGCACCAGCGCCACGTCGGCGAAGCCGGCGTCCGGGGGCGGGGGCTCCTGCAACACGCCGAGCAGGCGCACGCCGGACAGCTTCTGGATGGCGCGGGCGAAGCGGAGCGTGGTCTCGAGCGGGAAGGGGGCGACGAAGACGACGTTGCGCATGGGGCGATGATCACGGGTTAAGGGGCGCGCGGTTTAATCGCTTCGCGGCCTCCGTCAACCCGTGAGCCGCCACCTCTCATGCCCGGAGCCGACCATGAACGTCGTCTTCCTCTCGCCGAACTACCCTCCTGAGATGCACGAGTACACCCGCGGGCTCGCCGAGGTGGGCGCGCGGGTCTACGGCATCGGCGACAGCCCCGCGGGCGGGCTCGCGCCCAAGGTGCGCGCGGCGCTGACCGACTATCTGCAGGTGCCGCGCATCATGGACGAAGACGACGTGCTGGCCCGCGCCCACGCCTGGCTGCGCGGCAAGAGCGTGGACCGCGTCGAGAGCCAGTGGGAGCCGCTCGTGCTGCTGGCGGCCCGCATGCGCGAGCGCTTCGGTGTGCCCGGCATGAGCGTGGACACGGTGCGCGGCTTCCGGGACAAGGGGCTCATGAAGCAGCGGGTGGCGGCGGCGGGCCTGCGGGTGCCCAAGGCGCTGCGCGTGCGCACGGCGTCGGAGGTCTGGCGTGGGGCGGAGCTGATCGGCTACCCCCTCATCCTCAAGCCCATCGCCGGGGCCGGGAGCGCGGACACCTACCGCATCGACGGGCCCGACGACCTCGTGCGCGTGCTGCCCTACCTGCGCCACGTCGAGGAGGCGAGCTGCGAGGAGTTCGTCGAGGGCGAGGAGTTCACCTTCGACACCATCTGCATCGAGGGGCGCCCGGCCTTCGTGAACGTGGCGCAGTACCTCCCGCGCCCGTTGCTGGCCCGCAGCCACGAGTGGATCTCGCCCATCATCATCACGGTGCGCGATCTCAGCCAGGCCCGTCTGCAAGGCGGGATCCGGCTCGGACTCGGCGTGCTGGACGCGCTCTCCATGGGCACGGGCTTCACCCACATGGAGTGGTATCGGAAGGCGGACGGGGAGGTGGTCTTCGGCGAGATCGGCTGCCGTCCGGGAGGCGCGCACCTGGCCGACCAGATGAACTTCACCTGCGACATCGACGTGTTCCGCGAGTGGGCTCGCGCGGTGTGCTGGAAGACCTGGGAGGCTCCCACCGAGCGCAAACACAACGTCGCCATCGTGTTCAAGCGCGCGCTGGGGCAGGGGAAGATCACGAAGATCAGCGGGCTCGAGGAGGTCCAGCGCCGTTACGGGCAGTGGATCTGCTGGGAGAACCTGCTGAAGCCCGGTCAGAATCGGCGCGATTGGAAGCAGACGCTCGTGAGCGACGGCTTCCTCATCGTGCGCCACCCCGACTGGGAGGAGGCGCGAAGGATGGCCGAAGACGTCGCGAACACGGTGATCATGACCGCGGGCGGATAATTCGAGCGCCGTACTCCTGCGGCGCGCATCCCGGGGCGTGACGTGATAATCTCTCTCCTGAGGGGGTGAGGTCCTGGCGTTCGCCAGCTCACAGGCGATGTGGTCTGCTCGGGGTCCGGGTCGAGCTCCCTCCGATCCAGTCAGAAACGATCACAGGGGGAAGTATGCCGAAGATCAATGAGGTCATCGCGAAGAAGCACGAGATCGAGATCGCCGTCTCCAGCAAGGTGACGCGCGAAGAGCTGATCGAGATCATCGATCAGCTCATCGGCTTGACTGGCTGCACGGCCTGCGGGATGGCGGGTATCGACTTCCGGCTCAAGGGCGACCCGATCATTCGCAAGGTGTTCCCGGGTGAGAACGTCCGCAGCGTGATCGTCAACGAGTCCGAGGTCGTCGCGCCGCAGGTGGTCGTTCGCTGATTCCTGCCGCCGGGTGGCCGCGAGCCACCCGGCCGTCGTCGTCGTGGGGGGGCCATGTCCGGTCCAGGCGCGCGACCCGCGCTCGGGTTCTCGTATTCGCCAGGATTCCGCTCCATCCTGCCGGAGATCGCGCGGCGCGTGGACTTCTTCGAGATCAGCCCGGATCTCCTGTGTCGCGAGGTCTGGACAGGGGGGCGCGCCACCCTTCGTCCCCACCCCGGCCTCATGCGCGAGGCGGATGAGCTCATCGGCGACCTCCCGGTGGTCTACCACGGTCTCGGCCTGTCCATCGGGACGGCGTCGGGCTGGAACGAGGCCTACCTGGACATGCTGGAGGCCTTCTTCGCGTGGAGACGTCCGCTCTGGCACTCAGAGCATCTGTCCTTCATGGGGGTGCGACAGGGGGGAGGGGAGATCGTGTCCTTTGGAGTGCCGCTACCCCTGCCCCTGCGCCCGGAGGGGGTCGCGCTGGTCCGCGAGCGCGTCGCGCGCGTCCGTGAGCGTCTCGACGCCCCCTTTCTGCTGGAGAACATCACCTGGTACCTCCCCGATCTCCCGAGGGACGAGGGGTGGGACGAGGTCCGCTTCCTGAACGAGGTCTGCGTCGAGGGGGGGCCACTCCTGCTCCTCGATCTCTACAACCTGTTCTGTAACCTCGACAATTTCGCGCTGGACGCCGAGGACTGCTACGGCCGATTGCGCCTGGATCGCGTCGGAGAGGTCCATCTCGCCGGTGGGGCGCGATACCACGGGCTCCGGGTGGACGTCCACAGCGACCGGACCCCAGCGGAGGTCCTGGCCTGGATGAGGCGCCTCCTGCCGCGCATGTCCGGGCTCCGGGGGGTGGTGTACGAGCTGATGGAGCAGGCGCTCCCGCACATGGGCGTCGCGACCATCCAGCGCGAGCTGGACGCCATCGCCGAGGCCCTGGAGGTCTGAGAGATGTCGCTGGACGCCTGGCAGGGGTCGCTCGCCGCGCTGATCGCGCACGGGGCCTCGCCGCTCACTGCGCCGCCCTCGCTGGACGACCCGGCGCTCTCCGCTGATGAACGCGCCTGGCTCGCGTCCGCGCGCGGCTCCCGTGGGCTGCGCGTCACCTGCGACGTGCAGCGGTTCTGGAGGGATCAGCGGCTTCGAGGGGCTGCACCGTTCACCTTGCGCTCGCTGGCTCCCGCGGAGGCGGACGCGCTGGTCGCCCGCTATCTGGACGAGCGTGTGGCCTTCACCCAGTTCTTCTTCCCGGAGGCGCGAGCCTTCCTGTCCTGGCTCTTGTCGCGGCCAGAACTGTCGGTTCATGCGCGCTCGATCGCGCGCTGGGAGCTGGCCAACCTCGAGGCGACCGACGGAGCTGAGCCTGGGGAGGGGGCCCGCCTCGCCTGTTCACCCTTCGCGGCCCTGATCGCCTTCTTCGCGCCGATCGAGGAGGTGCTGGGCAGCGTGTTGAAGGGTGTCCCGCTGCCGCCCGTGCATGCGGAGCCCCGGTGGTACTTCGTGGCCCCCGGGCTCCGCATGCGCGACGCGACCGAGGCGGAGCGCGACCTCTGGACGCGCCTGGAGCAGGGGCCTGCCGATCGGGGAGAGCGGGAGGAGGAGGCCGCCCAGGCGCTGCTGGAGGCGGGCATCCTCGTCTCCGTCCCCTGACCGGGGGCTCACTCCTCGCTGGAGCAGCCGCCGGTCGCGTCCGAGCTCCAGCCGGGGAAGGGCCGGGCCTGCTTGATCCAGAGGGTGGGCTCGCCCGGGGTGTACTTGTCGTCGAACTTCCACTCCACGTCCATCGCGTACCAGTCGGTGTCGCCGTAGGCGTCCATGAAGAAGGAGTGGATGGCGTCCAGGGCCACCGCCAGCTCGTAGCTCTCGGCGGTGGTCAGCACGGTCTCGCCCTCCTCGACGAGGGTGCTGTGCTGGATGTACACGATGGGCTGGCCCGTGTAGTAGTAGTAATGGAGGTAGGCGTCGGAGAGCTCACCCTCCTCCGGGGCTACGACGTCCACGCTGCCCTCCTGGGCGTTGACGTAGAAGGCCGGCTCCAGCCCGGTGGTGTCGTAGGGGTTGTTGGTGATGGCGACCCCGTTGGCCTCCTCCTCGGGGAAGTTGGCGTGGACCAGCAGGGCCATGCCGACGTCCAGGTGGTTCATCGAGTAGTAGTCGCGCTCCTCGTAGGCCCGCGGGTTCCAGACCTGGGACCAGACCTTCTTGACCGCCCACTCGATGCTGTCCTCCTCGTCGCCCTCGATCTCGGGCTGGCCCGTCTCAGAGTTGTAGAGGCCCGCGCCGGTGAAGTCGCCCAGATCCTCGGCGTTGGTGCTGGAGCGGAAGCGCGCGTACTCGCCGGGGAACATCTCCTCGGCCTTCTCCCTGATCATCTCGACGACCTCAGCGCGCATGGGCTGGTCGCGCATCTCGTCCTTGAAGTCCTCGAGCGCCTCGGACCTCCAGGTGGGGTCGCTCCAGTTCTCGTCGGCCATGAGCTCCTGGATGCGGGTCCAGAGGCCGTTGTCCTCCATGAACTGGTTGTAGTAGTACATGGGGATGGCGAAGCCGGGCTGGATGGGGATGGGCTCGCCCTGGCTGGCGGCGGCGACCAGCGCCCCGTAGTTGGTGGCCTTGGCGCCGAAGATGGGGATGTTGTTGGAGATCGCCTCTTCCAGCCCGTAGGTCTCCAGATCGATGATGGTGTCCAGCTCGGTCAGCTCGGTGACCGTCAGGTCCATGGGCTGCACGGTGAGCGCCTCGGGCTTGTTGGCGTCCCACCAGGCGTCGGCCTCCTCCGACGTGATCTCCTTGATGCTCCAGTCGAAGGCGCCCACGGTGAGCTCCACCCACTTGCCCTCCAGCGCCTGGAGCTCGGGCAGGTTCTGGGCGTCGCGCAGGGCCATGTTGGGCGTGCCCCGGTTGACGGAGAGCACGTTGATGTGGGCCAGCGGGGTCTGGAATTCGGCGGTGATGATGCCGGCGACGATGGAGATGTCGTTGGGCACCGCGTCCAGGACGACCAGCTCGCGGTAAGAGGTGTAGCCGCCGTCCACCTCGTCGGCGCTGTGGAAGGTCAGCAGACCGGTCGTGGTCCCGAGGTTCAGCGGCTGGTAGTCCACGCCGTCGTAGAGCTCGTCGGTGCTGACGATCTTGACCTCGGCGGGCAGGTCGGTCGCCACCGTCTCCACCGCCTCGCTGGTGGGGTGGAAGTACAGATCCTCGCCCACCCAGATGTTCTCGGAGATGATCTGGTAGGCCGCCGCGATCATGTCCGCGTCGGCGGTGTCGTAGGGCGAGATCTCATAGACCCAGCGGCCGGGGCCCTCGTAGTAGGAGAGGGCGCCGAGCAGGAAGCGCCGGTCGGGGCTGTAGTACTCGGTGCTGTTGAAGCTGCCGAGCTCGGACACGATGGGGAGCCCGTCGCCGGAGAGGTGCTCGGAGCAGAACTCCCAGTGGATGCAGTAGCGCTTCGAGTTCTGGAAGTAGAGGGCGTTACCGTCCACGCGGTCGATGACGGTCTTCACCGAGGTCGCGCCGGGGATGCTGGCGTCGGCGGGCTCGCTGGCCAGCTCCTCGAAGTCCGTCTGGCACCCGAGCTGCTGGGCGTAGTCCGGGTCGGAGCCGGGCTCCAGCAGGCAGTCCCAGACCATGGAGGTGCTGTCGCCCGTGTGCTGGGGCTGGGTCTCGGTGTCCTTGTCGTCGCCGTGGCAACCCAACGTGAGCATGGCGAGCGGGAGCAGGTGCAGCATGAAGACCTCGGGGTGTGTCGGACACAGTATGGCCGCTGTCGTGGGCAGGCGCCTGCGGAATTTTGGTCAAGCCCGAGAGCCCGGAGACCCCGAGCATGCGCTATACTCGGGCGTCCAACGTGGGGTCTCCTCATGCGCCCGCTCTGCGCCCTGCTCCTGTCCGCCCTGCTCCTGACCACCCTTCCGCTGGGCGCCTGCACCGAGTACGACATCAAGCGCACCCCCGGCCCCGAGGGCGCCGCCGACAGCGACACGCCGCGCGACTCCGGGCGCGGGTCAGGGGACGGGGGAGGTGAGGGGGAGGGCGAGGACAGCGCGTCGGACGTGGGCGAGGGGCTGGACATCGGCGCGCCGGTGGACGTCGTGCTGCTGGTGGACATCGCCTACTGGTACGACTGCTACCACCCCGATCTGGCGACCAACGCGCCCGCGCTGATCAACGCCCTCTTCGACACGGGCGAGGACGTGGCCGTCGCCATCGCCACCTACGACGACTACAACGTGGACGGGGAGTGGTGGGGAGCCTATGGCGGTCGCCCTTACGATCTCCTCCAGCAGATGACGACCAGCCGCACCACCGCCGCCGCCGCCGCCGCGACCCTGGAGATGGAGTGGGGCGGGGACGGGCCGGGCTCGGCCTACGAGGCGCTGCTGCAGGCCTCGGAGGGCCTGGGCTACGACCAGGACTGCGACGGGAGCTGGGACAGCGCCAACGACGTCCGCCCCTTCCGCGCCAGCGCGGACGACGCCTTCGACGCCGCGGTCTCCGGGGCCTACAGCGGGGCGGTGGAGGGCACGGGCACGCTGGGCGGGGTCGGGTTCCGCGCGGGATCGCGCCGGGTCATGGTGCTGTTCGCCGAGAACCAGATCCGCGACGCCGCGGAGGGCCACGATCTCCCGCACGAGCCCTGCCCCTCGGTGGCCGGGCGCTCCGGCGCGTTGGACAGGATGGAGGCGCTGGACGTCCGCTTCCTCGGGGTGAACAGCTACGAGTATCAGGCGGAGGATCCCACGCTGCAGGAGCAGCTCGAGGCGCTGGCCGAGGAGAACCGCTCCCGCCTGGACCTCGACGGGGACGGCACCCGGGACGAGCCCGCCGTGCTCTCCGGATCCTGGGACTGGCCCGCGACGGGGCTGCTGGTGAGCTCCATCCTGACCCTGGCTGGCGACAGCTGACTGTCTCACCTGAGACGGTGTCTTGAGACAGTGTCGCGCCTCCGACAGGTCCTCGGCGGCGAGGTGGGTCGGGTGGAGGCGCGGTTTCTCAGCGTCGGTGACTCCTCCCGTTCTGGTATGGTTCTTGCAAAGTCCGGACACGGTGGCTTGTCGGCGCCACCCCACCGGAGCAGCCATGGGCAAGGTCCTTCCCTTCCAGAGGAGCCCGTCCCGAAGAGGATCGGACCCCCCTCCTCTCCGCGCCTCAGAGCCTCGGAGAGCCCGCCAGGCGGCGCCGAGCTTCGCCTCTCGGGCGGACTGGTTCCTCTTTGCCCTCGATGGTGAGCTGACGGACCTCGTCTGCGCGGTCGGAGATCTGACCATGCGCGCCCTCCTCGAGCAGGAGATGGAGTCCATGGAGTCGGGGCGCCGAAGGGTCGCGCGTCGAACCTGATAGCGGATGGGGCCCGGCCGTGAGACACTGCTGTCTCACGCGGGAAGTCCATATGTATGCCAATATCCCTGAAGATGAAGCCCAACGGCTGGCCGCGCTGGCGCGGTATGAGCTGCTCCACCCGCCTCCGGACAACCCGCCAGAGAGCGCTTGTGAGGGGGTTGTCCGGCTCGTCACTCAGCTTCTTGACGTGCCGATGGCGGCGGTCACGGTCATCGGGAGCACGACGGTCTGGCTGAAGGCGCAGATCGGCTTCTCCGTGCGCGAGGTCGACCGCGACGTGACCTTCTGTACGCACACGGTCTACAGCCCGGATTCGTTGATCGTCGAGGACGCCACCTGCGACGCGCGCTTCCGCGGCATCCCGTTGGTGTGCGGTGAGGCCCAGGTACGCTTCTACGTCGGGGTGCCGCTGCGCACGCCGGAGGGCCAGACCATCGCGGTCCTCTGCGCGTTGGACCGGCGGTCTCGTCGGCTGGGCTCGGAGCAGCTCGACGTGCTCCACCTGCTGGCCGATCAGGTGATGCACGTGCTCAACCAGCGCCGGCAGGCCATCGAGCTGCGGGAGAGCCGCGCCCGCCTCGACCAGGTGAGCCGGCTCCAGCGCGCCATCGTGGGGGCGCAGCACGCGCTCCTGAGCGGGCAGGAGCTCAGCGCCTCCTACGGCGCCATCCTGTCGCAGGTCCTCCAGCTCACCGAGAGCGCGTTCGGCTTCATCGGCGAGGTCATGTATCGGGAGGGGCGCCCTGCGCTGCGGAGCTACGCGCTGAGCGACCTCTCCTGGGATGAGGAGACGCGACGCCTCTACGAGGCGGGGCTGGAGACCGGGCTCGTCTTCGAGCGCCTGGACACCCTCTACGGCCACGTCCTGCGCACGGGAGAGCCCCTCATCAGCAACGACCCCGACGGCGATCCGCGTCGAGGGGGGACGCCCACGGGACACCCGCACCTGAGCGCCTTCCTCGGGCTGCCCATCCGGCACTGCGAGTCCCTGGTGGGGATGATCGGGGTGGCCAACCGTCCGGGAGGGTACGACGCGCCGGTGGTCGAGTCTCTGGAGCCCTTCCTGAACATGTGCGCGGGGCTCATCGTCGCCCAGCGCTCCGAGGCGCAGCGGCGCGAGGCCGAGCGCCAGCTCTCGGAGGCCCATCGCGCGCTGCGGAGGAGCCACGACGAGCTCTCCACCATCCTCGACCAGCTCGCCGTCGGCACGCTGGTCCTGGAGCCCGACGGCGCCATCTCCTACGTCAGCAGCGCGCTCGCCGAGCTCCCGGTGCGCTGGGCCGCGCCGCTGGCCACGGGGACGCGCTGGGACCAGGCGCTCCCGCTCAGCGAGCCCGATCGGGACGCGCTGGCCGAGCAGATCCGCCGCCCCACCCAGCACCGGCTCCGCGTGCGCCTCCGGGGCACAGCGCGCACGCTGGACCTGGACGTGGACGTGCGCGAGGACCCGCGATCCAGCGCCCGGCGCGTCCTGTTCTTCTACGACATGACCACCGTGCTGGCCCTGCAGCGCGAGCTGAGCCGGCGCGCCAGCGGGGAGATGATCGGCGAGTCGCCCAAGATGCACGCCCTCTACGAGCTCATCGCACAGGTGGCCTCCGGGAGCTGGACGGTGCTGATCGAGGGGGAGACCGGCGTGGGCAAGGAGCTGGTGGCGCGCGCCATCCACGCCCGGAGCCCTCGCCGGGAGGGGCCATTCGTCGCGGTCAACTGCGCTGGGCTCTCCGAGGCCCTGCTGTCGAGCCAGCTCTTCGGCCACGCGCGCGGGGCGTTCACCGGCGCCGTGGCCGATCGCGTGGGCCTGTTCGAGGCGGCCAACCACGGGACGCTCTTCCTGGACGAGATCGGGGACATCTCGCCCGCGGTGCAGGTGGCGCTCCTGCGTGCGCTCGAGCAGCGCGAGGTCATGCGCGTGGGCGAGGTGCGGACGCGGCCGGTGGACGTGCGGGTGATCGTGGCGACCAACCGCGATCTCTCCGCGGAGGTGAGCGCGGGCCGCTTCCGCAAGGACCTGTACTACCGCGTCCGCGTGGGCCGGGTGAGCGTGCCTCCGCTGCGCGAGCGGGCCGAGGACATCCCGCTCCTGGTCAGCTACTTCCTGGCCCAGGCCCGCCTGAGCTCCGCGCGCGCCGCCACCGAGGTGCAGCCCGAGGCCCTCGCGCGCCTGTGCGCCTACACCTGGCCGGGCAACGTGCGCGAGCTCAAGAACGCCATCGAGCACGCCGTGATCCGCTGTCGAGGCGGCCAGGTGACGCTCGGCGACCTGCCCCCGGAGATCCTCGACCACGACGTCCCAGCGGGCCGCCCCCGCGACGAGCGGGCGGACATCCTCGACGCGCTCAGCGCGGAGGGCGGGAACCGCATCGCCGCGGCGAAGCGCCTGGGCATCAGCCGCGCGACCCTGTACCGGCGCCTGGAGCGCCTGGGGATCCTGGACTGAGGCGCCCGACCCTCGGCGCGCTCAGAAGGGCCAGTGGTCCGGCGGGCGGGAGAGGGTGTTCTCGTCGGGGAAGTCCGCGCCCAGCGGCTCGGGGGCCTCAGCCGCCAGCTCGCCCGGAGACTTGGGGCGCTCGTCCCAGGTGAAGCCCTTCTCCCGGCTCGCGTAGACGTCCTCGATGCGGGTGGAGAGCTCCTCGTGGATGCGCGCGATGGCATCGTCGATGTAGCGAGGGTTGACCGCCAGCTTCTCGCGGATCCCGCTGCGCAGGTAGGCCTCGGTGGCCGGCGCGCCCGCGTAGAAGCGGGTGTAGACCGTGTGGCGGAAGAGGCGCTTGAGGCGGTTGAGGTTCTGGGGGCCGGTGGGCAGCGGCAGGAGCGCCACGTAGTCCTTCTTCTGGGCGCGCTCCTCCAGGCGGCGCATCAGGTAGGAGTAGGTGACGTCCATGGACTCTGGTGAGCAGTAGGTCGCGTGATCGTCCATCATCAGGTGGGTGATGGCCATGGCCTCGGAGATGGGCAGGGTGGCGTTGCGCTCGCGCCCCATGCGCCGGACCAGCAGCATGAAGGGGAGCGGGTGCTGGCCGGTGGCGGCGATCTCCTCGGGCTCGCGGAAGTCCGGCTGCTGGAAGGGGTAGTGCCTCGGATCGATGGCGTCGAAGCCGCCGCGCCCGTAGAACAGGATGCGCTGCCAGGAGATGCGCTCCTCGGGCGTGAAGTACTCCATCTCCGCCACCAGATCGACCTGCATCCCGAAGTAGCGGCCTGGCCGATCCGGCTGGGGGAGGCTCAGCTTCCCGCGGGCGTGCAGGTCGGCCATGAACTGCATGGCCACCTCCACCGGGGCGATGCGCAGCCAGTAGGAGAGGACCGTGCCGCGCGCCTGGGGTAGCATGTAGATATGAGCCAGGTAGATCACGCAGAGATCGGGCGCGTACGCCGGGTTGATCAGGATGGTGCCGTCGCGCGCGCCGCGCACGTTCCCGTCCCGGTCCTTGGCCACGATCATGAAGTACTTCATGAAGGTGCCGTTGGGCATGGCCTGGAAGCTGTCCTCTCCCAGCCACTCGATGATGGTCTCCTTCTTCTCCATCTCGCCCACGGGGCCGAAGACGTCCCAGAGCATCTGCCAGGCGGGCTCCAGGTCGGGGTCATTCGGATCCTGGATGTTCCACATCACGTACCGCTTGGTCTCTCTCTCGATCATCTCCACCACGTCTTGATGGTAGAGATCCTTCAGGCACAGGCGCACACGTCGGGCGGGGTTCAAGGGGTCTCCTGGTCGGTGCCCGCCGATGATACAGATGTGCGCAGAGCCCTGACAAGCGCCACTTTGGGGGAGCTTCACTGAGATGCCGCCGCGAATGCAGGACTTCGACGACAACCAGTCAGTGTGGCTCGAGGGGGGCGCGCCCTACACCCCGGAGGCGCCGCTGCGGGGGGAGACGAGCGCGGACGTGATCATCATCGGCGGCGGGTTCACCGGGGTGTCCTCCGCCTACAACCTCTCCGAGCGCTTCCCCGACCGCCGGATCGTGCTGCTGGAGGCGAAGACCCTGGCCAACGGGGCCAGCGGTCGCAGCGGCGGCCAGATGCTGCACTGGATCAACGGGGTGGGCTACACCGACCCCGAGCTGGTCCGCCGGGTGTACGAGGCCACCGACCGCGGCGTGCGCTTCATCGTGGACACCATCCAGAAGCACCAGCTCGCCGTCCGCTACGCCTACGAGGGCTCCTTCGAGCTCTACACCGACGCGCGCCGGGCCGAGGAGGGGCAGGCGCACGCCGAGAAGCTGCGGGGCTGGGGCCTCGACCTGCGCTGGATGGGCGCGGCCGAGGCGAGCGCGCTGGTGCGGATGGAGGGCGTGCAGGGCGGCGTCTTCGACCCGCGCACGGGGATGGTCAACGGCGCGGATCTCGTGCGGGCCATGAGGTCCGTCCTGCTGGCGCGGGGGGTGGCGATCTACGAGAACACCCTGGTGACGCAGGTGATCGAGGGGAGCACCATCGAGGTGCGGACCGCCGAGGGCTCAGTGCGGGGGCCAGCCCTCTTCCTGGCCACCGGGGCCTGGTCTCCGAAACTAGGTTATTTTGGAGGCTACGTCTTCCCGCTCCAGTCGCACATGGTCGCGACCGCGCCGCTGGAGGCCGAGCTGGCCGCCCGGATCGGCTGGCGCCCCGGGGTCCCCTTCTGCGACGACCTGGACCGCATCGCCTTCGGCGGCGTGAGCCCCGACGGGCGCCTGCTCTTCGGCGGCGGCTCCAACGCCTCCTACACCTACCGCTTCGGCGGCCCGATGGTGCTGGACCCCGCCGAGCACGAGCATGCCTTCGAGGCGGTCCACCGGAGGTTGAAGGGCTACGTGCCCGCGCTGGACGGCGTCTCCCTCCAGCGCCGCTGGAGCGGGCCGCTCCAGATCACGCTCAACCGACAGTGCGCGATGGGCGTGCGCGGCGAGCACCGCAACGTCTTCTACGCCTTCGGCTACAGCGGCCACGGCGTGGCCCTGGCCAACCTCGCCGGCATCGTGCTGACCGACCTCTACAGTGACCACCACGAGCCCTGGCAGAAGCTGCCCTTCTACCAGAACGCGCTCTACTGGATCCCGCCCGAGCCGCTCCGCTGGACGGGCTACCAGGTGGTCACGAAGCTGACGGGGAAGTCCCCGCGGCGGCACTGAGGGACTGCGACGGAGGGACTAAGTCGCGAAGACCTCACAGCAGGCGACGGCGGTGTTCACGTGCACGCGCACCACCTTGCTGGTGTCCTTCGTGTAGCCGCCGGCCAGCACCCAGGCGACGGGGAGGCCGAGGCGGCGCGCGGTCTCGAAGACGGTTGTGTCGCGCGCCTTCAGGTCGTCGTGGTCCAGGTTCAGCGGCGAGTAGGGGTCCTCCTTGTAGGGGTCCGCGCCCGCCTGGTACCAGAGCACGTCCGGCTTCGCCCGCTCGATGGCGGGCTTCAGCGCGCGCTCCAGGATCTCCAGGTACTGCTCGCCGCCAGCGCCCGCGGGCACGGGGACGGACCAGGCGTTCTCCGTGTCCGGGGCGCGCTCGGCGGTCACGTCGCGATAGGCCAGGTTCTTCTTGTACCAGTTGCCGTAGATGGAGAGCCCGAAGAAGTCGGGGCGCGTCTCCAGCAGGGCGGCGGTGCCGTTGCCGTAGTGCAGGTCCATGTCCAGGATGAGCGCGCGCCTCAGCCGGCCCTCGGCCCGCGCCCGCTCCAGCGAGACGATGAGGCCGTTGAACGTGCAGAAGCCCTCGCCGTGGGGCCCGTGGGCGTGGTGGAAGCCGCTGGCCAGGTTGCCGGCCACGCCATGCTGCAACGCAGCAAAGAGCGCCGCGACGCAGCCGCCGTTGGTCCAGCGCACGGCCTCGCCCAGCTCCGGGGACCAGGGGAATTTCTGCGACTGCGCCAGGGCCCGGGGCTCGCCCGTGCGGATGGCCTCGATGTACTCGGCCGTGTGGACCCGCAGCAGGTCCTCGTCCGAGATGGGCTCGGGCGAGGAGATCGTCACGGGGAGCCGCTCCTCCTCGATCGCCGCTCGCACCATCCGAAACTTGCGGATGGGCATGATGTGCTCGCCGATATCGGCCTCGTAGCGCGGATCGTGGAAGAGCGGGACGTTCACGGGGACCTCAGAAGGCCGAGCAGGCGTCGGAGAGCTCGAGGGAGGTGGGCTCGTCGGTGGGGACCTCGACCGCGCCGGCCCCGCTGATGGCCAGGGCGAGCCAGCCCGGTCGGAGCCCGGACAGCGCGAGCAGGTAACCAGCCTGCAGGTCCGTGACCGGAGGCAGGTAGCTCACGGCCACCGCGGCGTCGCCGTAGCAGGCGAAGTACAGGAAGTCGTCGCCCCAGTTCAGGGCCTCGCTCGCGTCGTTGTCGCGGTAGGTGAACATGAGCTCCAGCGCGACCTCGCCCTCGATGCCGTCCACGCTGGAGAAGTGATCCTCGGGCGGCTCGCCGGAGACGGTGATCTCCCAGGGGTCGGCGAGGGGCTCGTCGTAGAGGGCCTCATCGGCGGAGCCGCCGGCGAGCACGGTGCCGGGCAGCAGCATGAGGCGCACGTCGGTGGTGTCCTCGCCGGTCCAGGTGCCGCCCACGGTCAGGGACTCACTCAGGACGAAGTTCGCGCTCAGCGGGATCGCCGATATGTCGCCTACCTCGGGTGGCTCACCGTCCGCGACATAGGACAGCGCGTTCCAACCCTCGACGACGCCCGCTGCGGCCCAGTCGGCAGGGATCTCGCCTTCCAGCCAGGTAGGCCACTCCGTACCTACCCCGAGGTAGGTCTCGTCCCCGGAGAGCGTGCCGTCTTCGTCCGTGTCCCAGTGCAGGGCGGGGACGAAGATCGCGCCGTAGAGGAGGGGGGCGTTCTCAGGGTCGATCTCCAGGAGGTCTTCAGGGACGCCCAGATCCTCCAGCACGGGTGTGACCGTGTCTACGACCTTGGACGCGATCTGATCTCCATAGATCCAGGTGTAACCATCGTAATCTTCGAGACGAGTAAGTGTGAGGGTAGATTCGCGCCAGTCTCCCGTGACATTGAAGCGCAGGGTCGCGTCCCCATCAGGCCGCGAGGTGTCCGTGTCCGTATCCGTGTCGGTGTCCGTGTCCGTGTCGGTGTCGGTGTCGGTGTCGGTGTCGGTGTCGGTGTCCGTGTCCCCGGTCTCCCCCGTCTCCGTGGGGGTCCCGGTCTCGGTGGGGGTCTTGTCGTCGCCGCAGGCGGCGAGCAGCGTGAGCAGGGTGAGGCGGGTCATCGGGCTCCTCCAGGCGCCGCCAGAGGTGGCGGCGTCGCCGCATAACCCGCGGCGCGGGCCGATGTCAGGCGCGCAGGCTCAGCACCGCCGCGTCGAAGCGGGCCAGGGTCTCCTCGACGTGGCGGGCGCCGTAGACCAGGGCGGGCCGGAAGCGGATGGAGCGCGCCCCGGAGCCGCCGGCCAGCAGGCCGTGGCGGCGCAGCGCGTCCACCAGGCGGTCGCGCGAGGGGCCGTCCGGCGCGTCGATGGCGGCGAAGGTCCCCATCCCGCGGGCCTGCGACAGGAAGCCCGGGTGCTGGCTCTGCAGCGCGTCGAGGCCCTGGACCAGGAGCTGCCCCGTGCGCGCCGTGTGGGCCACGAGCTGATCGCGCTCCAGGATCTCGAGGATGACCTCGAGCTGGGCCACGCGCAGGGGGTCGCCCAGGAAGGTGTTGAAGATGCGCCAGGGCTCGGGCGGGAGCAGCTCGGAGCGGAAGTGCAGGCCCCCGAGCTGGAATTTCTTGGACCAGGTCACCACGTCTGGCGGGTCGTGCAGGCCCCAGTGCTCGTGCGCCCAGAAGGTCCCGGTGGCGCCCACGCTGGTCTGGACCTCGTCCACGATCAGCGTGACGCCGTGCTCCAGCGTCAGCCGCCGGAGGGCCTGGAAGAAGGCGGGGCTCGCGTGCCGGTCGCCGCCCTCGCCCTGGATGGGCTCGACGATGAGCGCGGCGACCTCGTCGGGGTGGGCGCGCAGGATGGCCTCGATGAGGGTGAGGCTCTTCGCCTCCAGCTCCCGGTTGTGGGCGCGGTGCTCGTCCAAGGGGAAGAGGTTCGCGGGGAAGGGCACGACCGGCCAGTCGAAGGCGGGGAAGTCCAGCTTGTGGATGGCCTTGCTGCGCGTGGCCGAGAGCGAGCCGAGCGTGCGCCCGTGGAAGGCGCCCTCGAACGAGATGACCTTGAAGCGGTCGATGCCCGGCTGCTGGTTCTTCATGACCAGGTCCAGGTCCAGCGCGCTGGGGGCCGCGCCGCCGCGCCGCCGGGCCGCGAGCCGGGCGCAGGCGAGCTTGATGGCGTTCTCCACCGCCTCGGCGCCGCTGGTCACGGTCAGCACCTGGTCGAGCCCGCGCGGGGCCACCGGGGCCAGCACGCGGTCCACCAGATCCACCCACTGCTCCGGCGGCAGGAAGCCCAGGCTGGCGCGGTAGCCGGCGCACCAGTCGAAGCGCCCCTCCTTCCAGGCGGCCAGCATCGCCGGGTGGTTGTAGCCCACCGGGATCGTGGCGATGTGGGTGTAGATGTCCAGGAAGGTGTTGCCGTCCACGTCCACCAGGTAGTTGCCCAGGCTCTGCTGGGCGTCCTGGTAGACGAAGACCGTGCGCGGGTCCTGGTGCCGGGCGTGGCGGGCGCGCAGCTCCTGGGTGCGCGGGCCGGGGACGGCGGTGAGGAGCTGGGCGCTGGCCGGCTCCCCCGGGAAGAGCTCCCCGAGCAGCGGCGGGGCGAGCGGGGTCTGGGTGGCGGTCTCGGCGGTGCTGCTCATGGGGTCCTCGGCGAAGCCTTCGAGAAGTCGGGGAAGAAGGTGAGGGCGCGCTCCCTCAGCAGCGTCGTCAGCGAGGGGGCCTCGCTCGGGGTCCGGGGCAGGGCCGTGAGCGGGAGCTCGTCCTCGGGCCAGCGCGCCAGGGTGTCCAGCGCGTGGCGCAGCGGCGGCTCCATGTCCGCGGGGCGGCAGTGCGTGGAGAAGACGGCGTAGAGGTGGCGCACGAAGCCCTCGGCCAGGCGCCGGGGGAGGCGGTCGCGCTGCTCGTGGCCCAGGCGCCGGACCACCGCCAGCAGCGGCAGGGGGCGGGCCGGGACGCCCAGGGTGGCCAGATCGCGGAAGTCGGGCTGGCAGTAGGGGAGGATCGCGGGATCGATGGCCTTGAACCCGGCGCGCCCGTAGGCGGTGAGCCGGACGTGGCTGTCGGTGTCCTCCGGGTCGATGGGCTCCTGCTCCACCGCCAGCATGATCTCCACCTCGGCTGGGTCCAGGCCCGACGCCGCGATGTGCTCCCGCCCCAGGGTCGCGCCCGCCGCCCGCAGCAGGGAGGCCAGCCCGCCGCGGCGGTGCTCCGGCGCCACCAGCGCGTGCGCCAGGTAGACCACGCAGAGGCGCGCCGCCGGGTCCAGCACGGCGTAGCAGTCGCGGGCGCCAGCCAGCGATCCATCGGCGTCCAGAGCCAGGATCATGCGGTAGCGCGCGACATGCTGACCCACCTGTCTAGCGCCGCTGTCAGCCCAGCCGTCCACGACCTCGCGCCGCTCGATCTCGTCGCGCGGCCCGAAGTAGGCGTGGAGGAAGCGGTAGCCCTGGTCCAGCAGCGGGTCCTGGGCGCTGGCTGGGCTGAGCAGACGGTAGCGCTCCAGGGCCGCCGCCGCGCGCCCCCGGTCCTCCCCCGGCGCGAGGTCCACCAGCGCGACGAGGCTCACCGGCTCATTCCCTGGGCGCTCATCTCCTTCGCGACGGCGAAGAAGACGTCGGAGGCCTCGTGTACGTCGGCCTCGGTCAGGATGAGGTGCGGGCGCAGGCGCACGGAGCGGGAGCCGGTGTAGGTGGCGAAGATCCCGCGACCCAGCGCGCGCTTGAGGAACTCGTCCCGGGCGGCGGTGGTGGGCAGGTCGAAGGCCAGCATGAGCCCGCGCCCGCGCGGCTCGGTGACGAGGTTGGGGAAGCGCTCGCTGAGCTCCTCGATGCGCTGGAGGAAGAGGCCGCCGACGCGCCGCACGCGCTCCAGCAGCCCGTCGCGCTCGATGGTGCGGAGCGTGGTGAGCGCGATGGCGGCGCGGGCGCGGTCACCGTTGCGGGTCTGGTACATGCGGCCGAACTGGGTGATGTTCCAGTCCTCCGTGCAGAAGAAGCCGCCCATCTGCATCTTCTTGCCGAAGCAGACCATGTCCGGCGCGTGGGGCAGGTCGAACTGCTCGTGCGTCCACCAGGTGCCGGAGATGCCCACGCCGGTCTGGACCTCGTCCAGGATGAAGGCGGCGCCATGCTGGGCGCAGAGGCGCTGGACGGCGCGGAAGAAGGCGGGGCTGGCATGCCGGTCGCCGCCCTCGGACTGCATGGGCTCCACCAGCAGGCTGGCGACCCGGCCCTCGTAGCGCTCGAAGATGCGAGCGAGCTCGGCCAGGGCCTCACGCTCCCGCCGCTCGTTCTCCTCGGCGTAGCGCTCCAGCGGGAAGCGGTTGGCGGGGAAGGGGCCGATGGGCCAGTCAAAGGCCGGGATGTCCGCCTTGTGGATGGTCTTGGAGTGCGTCATCGTCAGGCTGCCGAAGCCGCGCCCGTGGAAGGCCCCGGTCAGCGAGATGGAGACCGCGTCCGTGCCCGCGTTCAGGAGGATTCGCTCCTGGTCCTCGGCGGAGAGCTCCAGCGGGTTCTTCGGCTGGCCGCGGGCCACGCGGCGGCGCTCGCCGAAGACGATGAAGGCGGCCTTCAGCGCGGCCTCGATGCCCTCGTTGCCGGCGTCCACGCAGTAGATCCGGGACATGCCGGGCGGGACGTAGGGGCGCACGCCGTCGAGGAAGTCGAACCACTGGGTGGCGGGGGCGAAGGGGCTGGAGGTCGGGTTGATGCAGGCCCGCTGGAAGCTGTCCGAGGCCGCCAGCGCGACGAGATCGGGGTGGTTGTACCCCAGCGCGCCCAGCGCGAAGTGGCTGAAGAGGTCCAGGTAGGCGTTGCCGTCCACGTCCACCAGGGTCACGCCCTGGCTCTTCGCGTCGTCCACCACCAGGAGGCGGTAGATGGCCTGCATGTCGAGGCGACCCGTGGCGAGCATCTCGCGGGCGCGAGGGCCCGGGATCTCGGTGTGGACGCCGCGGGGGATGGAGGTGGGCTGGGCATGTGTGGACATGCGTTCTCCTTAGCCGGGGGCAGGCCGGGCGGCCAACGGGGAGCCTCGCGAGGGCGAGGGAGGATGGGGCCCGAAAATGTGAGGGGGCGCCCTCGACAATCTCGAACAGATGTGATTTAGTTGGCCTCTCTCGGGCCGCTCCATCCTCCCTCCTCGCGCGCACCGCCCGCGGTGCCAGGAGATCCGCCGCTGATGACCAGGACCCTCCGGGCCTTGCTGGCCCTGTCGCTTGCGTTCCTCGCCCTGCTCGCCGCGCGGCCGGGCTGGGCCAACGACCTCGAAGATCTGCAGAAGCGCGGGACCCTGATGTGGGGCGCGGACCAGGAGGGCGGGGGGCCCTACGTCTACCCACGGGAGGAGAACCCGGAGGAGGTGACCGGCTTCGAGTGGGATCTGGCGGCGAAGCTGGCGGAGTACCTCAAGGTCAAGCCGGAGTTCTCGCAGGGCGCCTGGGACGCGCTGCCCGACATGCTCCGCGCCGACAAGATGGACATCATCCTGAACGGCTACGAGTGGACGGAGAACGGGGTGGCCTCCATGGAGCCCACCATGCCCTACTACGTCTACGGGCTTCAGCTCCTGGTGCGCGAGGACAGCCCGGTCCAGAGCTGGGAGGACCTGTGCAAGCCGCTGCCCGACGGCAGCAAGCCCAAGCTGGGCGCGCTGGTGGGCTCGGCCGCCGAGGAGTACCTGCGCGATCCGAAGTACGACGGCCCCTGCGAGGTCATCGCCTATGACGGCAACACCGACGCGATGACCGAGGTGGAGACGGGCAAGCTGCAGGGCACGCTCCAGGACACGCCCATCGCCTCCTTCTACGCCCCGCAGTTCAAGCGGCTGCGCGCGGTGGGGGAGCCGGTGGGGCTCGGCTACTACGTGATGTACGCCCGCAAGGGGGAGACCGAGCTGGTCGCGAAGCTCAACGAGGCGATCATCCTGATGATTCGCAACGGTGAGCTGGAGAAGATCTACCGCAAGTACGGCATCTGGGACGACCAGCAGGCCGGGCTGGTGGCGCTCGCGGAGAACGCCCAGTTCTTCGGCTACTACGGCGCGGTGACCGCGGAGGTCCAGGAGCAGGCCGCCATGCCCGACTCCGAGGACATCGAGACGGTCAAGACCACCCGCGGCTGGCCCATCTTCCGCGACTTCTTCCCGGTGCTCCTGTCGAGCGCGGGGATGACGGTGCTGCTGAGCGTGGTCAGCTTCCCCATCGCCATCCTGCTGGGGCTCTTCATCGCGGTCGGCCGGCTCTACGGGCCCGCCATCGTGCGCGCGCCGCTCACCGCCTACGTGGAGGTGCTGCGCGGGACGCCGCTGATGCTGCAGCTCTACTTCATCTTCTTCTTCCTGCCGGCCGTGGGCGTGAACGTGGACGCCTTCCCGACGGCGATCATCGGGCTCGCGCTGAATTATTCGGCCTACGAGTCGGAGATCTACCGTGCGGGGCTCCAGGCCATCCCGCTCGGGCAGATGGAGGCGGCGGAGTCGCTGGGCATGTCGCGCCCGCTCGCGCTGCGGCGGATCATCGTGCCGCAGGCCTTCCGCATCGTCATCCCGCCCATGGTCAACGACTTCATCGCGCTGTTCAAGGACACCTCGGTCTGCTCCGTCGTCACGGTCATGGAGCTGACCAAGCGCTTCTCCGTGCTCTCGCGCAGCACCTCGGCCACCATCGAGATCATGGCGATGACGGCGCTGCTGTACATGCTGATGAGCTACCCCATGTCCCTGCTGGCCCGGAAGCTCGAGGAGCGGCTCGGGAGTGGAGGTCCCCGGTGATCACCGTCAAGAACCTGGTCAAGCGCTACCACGGCAACGAGGTGCTCTCGGGCATCTCGCTCACGGTCAAGAAGGGGGACGTCGCGGCGATCATCGGCCCGTCGGGCGGCGGGAAGAGCACCTTCCTCCGGTGCATCAACGGCCTGGAGACCTTCCAGGACGGCGAGGTCCGGGTGGGTGAGCTCCTGGTCACGCCGGGCATGAGCTCGCACAGCCACTCGCGGCACCTCCAGGAGGTCCGCAAGAAGGTGGGCTTCGTCTTCCAGAGCTTCAACCTGTTCCCGCACCAGACGGTGCTGGGCAACCTCATCGAGGCCCCGGTCCACGTGGGCGGGGAGGCGAAGGACGCCGCCATCGCGCGGGCCGAGTCGCTTCTGCAGCGCGTGGGCATGGAGAAGAAGCGCGACGCCTTCCCCAAGGATCTCTCGGGCGGTCAGCAGCAGCGCGTCGCCATCGCCCGCACGCTGATGATGCAGCCCGAGGCTGTGCTCTTCGACGAGCCCACCAGCGCGCTCGACCCGGTCATGGCCGGCGAGGTGCTCTCCGTCATGAGCGATCTGGCTCGCGAGGGGCAGACCATGATCGTGGTCACCCACCAGATGGACTTCGCCCGCGACGTGTCCGATGAGGTCTTCGTGTTCGCCGGCGGGCACATCGTCGAGCACGGGCCGCCCAAGGAGGTCTTCGCCGCGCCGCAGCACACCGTGACGAAGGCCTTCCTGAAGAGCGCGTGACAGAGCCTGACGAAGATGAAATAGACGCCAGCCCCGGCGCGTGGCAAACCGTGATCACCCTCGGAGGTCCCGATGCGTCTCGCCGCGCTGCTCCTCCTCAGCCTCCTCGTCGCCCCCGCCAGCCTCGCGCGCGACCGCGCCGGGGACGGCGCGCAGACCGAGGCCCCCGGCGCCATCTCCGGGGGCACGGTCAAGCTCTGGGATCCCATGCGGCAGCTGCTGACGATCTCGCTCGGCAAGAAGCAGGAGATCGAGCTGCGCACGGTGGGCGCGCTGATCCAGGGGCCGCTCGGGGAGGGCCGCGTGGTGGACGTGACCTACACGGGCGATCGGGCGAACGTGGTGTCCGTCCGGCCCTGAGCGAGGGGCGAAGCCTACTTCGTCGTCTTCGCCGCCGCCATCATCGCCCGCTCGAAGACCTCCCAGGCGTGGGTGTCGTCGATGTCGAGCGCCACGTCTCGGGGGGCCTGGACCTTCGGCGCGCTCTGGGGCGTGCTCTGAGGCGTACTCTGAGGCGTACTCTGAGGCGTGCTCTGAGGCGTACTCTGGGGCGTACTCTGAGGCGTACTCTGAGGCGTGCTCTGGGGCGCGAAGTCTGGCCCGAGCAGGCCCGAGAGGCCGAGCAGGCCCTGACGCTGGAGCAGGGCGGGACCGGTCAGGCCCTTGCCGGAGATCGGCCCCAGAGGCCCGAAGCCGGACATCAGCCCGAGCGGCGTCAGGCCGCTGCGGAAGGGCATCGGCGCCGACAGCGGGTTTCGGGTGGGCGGGGCGAGGGGCAGCGTGTCGTCCTCCAGGTCAGGCAGATCGTCCAGATCCTCCACGACCGTCTCCGGCGCGCTCGGTCTCGTGGAGCTCGTGCCGGAGGGCGCGCTCTCCTGGTCGGCCTCCTCTTCGATCTCGTCGAGATCCCCATCTTTGAGACCAAGCTGCTCCGGCTCCACCGTCCCCGAGAGGCCCAGGACCTTCGCGCCGCTGCCGAGCATGCTCGACCAGTTCTTCCCCGTGGTCCGGTTCTCCGGGTCGCGGAAGCGGTCGGCGATCAGGCTCCCCATCAGGTTGACGCCGTGCCCCAGCATGTCCACCGTGGCCGCGGTCTTCCGCACGGTCCCGCCGACCAGGGGCACGTTGTTGTCTACCCACTCGGCGCCCGAGCGGATGCTGTCCCCGTAGTTGTCGGACACGTAGTCGATGGTCGCGTCCGCGCCCTTCTTCAGCAGGTATCCGCCCGCCGCCGCCGCCCCCGCCGTCACCACCACCGGGGCCGCGGGCAGGGCCATCGCCGCCAGCGCGGTCCCGCCCGCCGCCGTCCCCAGGCCGGCGAGGGCCTTGGTCTTGTCCGTGGCGGAGTCCGCCCCGGCGAAGTCCTTGGCGAACATGGCGCCCTGCACGATGGTGCCGAGCATGCTGGCGCCCTTGGCGCCGTTGACGACCTTGTCCGTGCCCTGCGCGATGGCCGAGTCCTTCGCCGAGGCCAGCGCCGTGACCGCCTCGTCGGTCACCTCCGCCCCGCCGTGGCCCAGCATCTCCTTCGCGCCCCGGACCCCCATGCCCACCACCTTCTGGAGCGGGTCCTTGCCGACGGCCACCTTCGCCACGCTCTGCGCGGTGCGGGCGACGTCGAGGGCGGTCTCGGCGGAGGCCTGGATGGGGGCCGCCGCCGCCGACAGGGTGCTGGAGATGGCGTCCTTGCCGTGCTGGACCAGGCTGCTGCTGACGAGGTCGCTGACGTAGTGCGCGCCCATGGCGCCCACGGCCTCGCTGACGGCCCCGCCCAGGGCCGCCACCCAGCTGGAGCTGAGGGCGGCGGAGACCTTGCTGGTGAAGTCGGGGAAGGGGTTGTTGATGATGTCGTCGGGCAGGCCCGGCAGCTTCTCCTTGAGCGCGCGCAGCTTCTCGCTGGCCTGCGCCTGGATGGGCGCCGCGAGCTGGCGGACCATCTGGTCGGTGGCCTCGCGGACCCCGCTGACCAGGGCGAGCTGGCGGATCTGCTCCTGGACCTCCGGGCTCTGGAGCGCTCGCTCCAGGGCCTTGACCATCTCGCCCTCCAGGGCCTTGACCGCGCCCTCGAACTGGTCGCGCGCGACCTCCATCGCGGCGTCCTTGGCCAGCTCGGTCAGCACCGCCTTGCCGACGGCGCGCAGCCCGATCTGCCAGAAGCCCTGCGCCGCGTCCGCGCCCTTGGGCGCGCGCCCGTCCAGGCTGAGCCCCGTCTCCCCGCCGCCGGCGGCGATGTCCCCCGCCCGGTCCGCCTGAGCCTCCAGCCCGGCGTCCAGCACGAAGGGCGAGCCCTTGGCCTGCGGCGCGCTGGCCTGACCGCCGTCCTGCTGGACGAGGTGGGTGAGCTCGTGCCCGATGAGGGAGCGCCCGCTCGAGCTGCCCGGGTCGTAGGCCCCGGGCTTGAAGAGGAGCTGCCCATCGTGGGCCATGGCCTGGGCCGGGCCGCTGGCCGGGAGCGCGTCCGGCCGCACGGAGACCCCTGAGAAGTCCGCGTCGAAGGACCGCCCCATCTGGGCGCTCACGCCACGATCCAGAGGCTCACCGCCTCCCGCGTTCAGGGTGTCGTGCAGATCCCCGCCCAGCGGGTCGCTCAGCGGGTCGGCGAGATGATCGGCGCCGCGTGCGCCTTTCCCCGCGGAGACAGTGGGAGAGCGCTGCCCGAGGGCCACGTCGAACATGAACAGCTCCAGCGCCCGCTGAGATGAGCGACGCGCCATTCGATTGTATTTCATCTGTCCCGCGCATCAAGGGGCGCGCTGACAGCGGTCCGATCGGTGCCCTCAGCTGTCGATCTCGATCGTGTACGGCGCCGTGCCGTCGCAGGCCGCCACCGCCCAGTCCGTGCTGGTCACGCACACGGCCCAGTCGTCCTCGTCGTCGTCGAGGTAGTCTCCCTCGTACGAGAGCGTCATGCGCGTGCCCGAGGCGCTGTCCTTGGAGTCCCAGGAAGAGCCGTCCTTGAGGTAGAGCGTCGCCGTGTACGTGCCGGTGCTGCGGAAGGTGCCCACGGTGACGTTGATGTTGATGTTGTCGTAATACTCGTCGTCCGCGCCCCAGTAGAAGCAGTCCACGTCCGTGCTGCTGTGCAGGCTGAGCCCGGAGACCGCGGCGCTGTCGCCCTCCCAGAGGATGCTGCCGTCCACCTCGCCGATGTCGTAGGGCGAGCTCGGGGACTCGTTCGGCTCGTAGTCGTCCATGAAGTCGTCGTTGACCACGCCGTCGCAGTCGTTGTCGCTCTCGTCGCACTCCTCGGCCTCGCCGGGGTTGGCCGTGGCGTCCTCGTCGTCGCAGTCCCCCTCGTTCTCGGTGTAGCCGTCGTAGTCGTCGTCCACGTCGTTCGGGTCCACCACCGAGAGCGTGATCGCGTCGGTCCCCTCCTTCCCGTCGGGGTCGTAGCAGGTGAGCGTGATGACGTGCGTGCCGCCGGAGAGCGAGACCGCGGCCAGCGCCGTCCCCGAGCTGTCCGGCGAGCCGCTGAAGAGCGTCCCGTCCAGGCTGCTGGACCAGGTCACCGAGAGCGTCTCGGTGTCCGACTCCGCGTCGGAGACCAGGCCCTCCAGCACGACGGACTCGCCCAGCCCGAAGGTCTCGCCGGAGCTCGGGCTCACGATGGTCGCGCTGGGACGCCCGTCCTCGCCGATGTCGAAGGCGACCGTGTCCGAGCCCACGTTGCCGTCCTGGTCCTCCGCCTGGAGCGTGACGGTGTGCGTGCCGACGCTGAGCCCGTCCCAGGGCACGCTGACCGTGCCGCCGCTGTCGGGGTTGCCCTCCCAGAAGGTGCCGTCCACGTCGCTGGTCAGGCGCGCCGTCAGCGTGTCCCAGCTCTGGTCCGGGTCGGTCACGGCGCCCACGAAGGTGACGCTCTCGCCCTCCAGGTAGGTGCTGCCCTCCGACGGGCCCACCAGCACCACCGTGGGCGAGCCCACCGAGGACGAGCCCTCCGCCACGGAGATGGCGATGGAGGTGCTGGCGCTCTCACCGCTGGTGTCCACGGCGGTCAGCGTGATGGCGTGATCGCCGCCCGTCAGCGCGGTGGTGGCCAGGTAGACCGTGCCCTCGCTGTCCGGCGGGTCGGCGCCCAGCTCCCCGTCCAGGCTGCTGGCCCAGGAGATGAGCAGGCTGGTCGGGTCGTCCTGGGAGTCCTCGGCCACCCCGTAGAACTCGACCAGCTCGCCCGGCCCGAAGCTCTGGCCGTCCAGCGGCGTGACGATGGAGACGCCGGGGGGTGTGTTGTAGACCTTCACGCCCGTGTCGTTGCAGGCGAGGAGGACCAGGAGCGGGAGCAGGCGGGTGGGGGGCATGGAGGTCTTTCCGTGGCTGGATACGTCCCAGACACGATAGCGCATGGTAGACCAGGATCAAGGAGGTTCCCCGATGAGCGCGTCCGCAGCGGGCCCCGAGACCCCCCGCCCGCCGGCCGCGGACAGCGGGCACGACGGCGCGCCGGGCCGCCGCCTCATCTCCCTGACCGTGCTCTTCCTGGCCGCGATCCTCCTGATCGGCCTGCTGCCGCTCTGGGTGCTGCTGGGCCTCGGGCTGGACCTGCTCCGCCCGCTCATCGGCCGCCCGCTGCGCCTCGCCGCCGCCCGCTGCGCGCTCTTCCTGGCCCTGGTGGCGGGGTGCGAGGTTTATGGCGTGCTCTCGGCCGCCCTGCTCTGGCTGCGCCGGGGCGCCTTCGACGAGGCCTCCTGGCAGGAGGCCCACTACGCCCTCCAGCGGCGCTGGGCGGACCTCATCGTGGGCGGGACCATCGTCCTGTACGGCATGAAGGTGGAGATCTCGGGCGATGAGGCCCTGGACGGGCGCCCCATGCTCCTGCTCATGCGCCACGTCAGCGCGGGCGACGGGCTGCTGGCCGTGCGCTACGTCAACAGCGCCCACGGTTACCGCCTGCGCTTCGTGGTCAAGCGCGAGCTGCTCTGGGATCCCTGCCTGGACATCGTCGGCGGGCGCATCCCCAACGTCTACGTGCGCCGGGACGGAAGCGACAGCGCCCGCGAGGTCACGCGGGTGCGGGCCCTGGCCCGCGGGCTCGGGCGAGGGGAGGGCGTCATCGTCTTCCCCGAGGGCACGCGCTTCACGCCCTCGCGCCGGGAGCGCGCCCTGGCCCGCCTGGAGGAGGAGGGTCGCCTCGCCCTCCTGGAGCGCGCCCGCGCCCTCCGCCGCTCGCTCCCCCCTCGCCCCGGCGGCGTGCTCGGCCTGCTGGCGGAGGCCCCCGAGCTGGACGTGGTGCTCTGCGCCCACACCGGGCTGGAGGAGGGGACGCGCCTCTACAATTTTGTAGACGGCGGGCTGGTCGGCCAGACCGTCGCCCTGCGCTTCTGGCGCTTCTCCGCCTCCGAGCTCCCGCAGGACCCCGAGGCCCGGCTGGCCTGGCTCTACGACCGCTGGGCCGAGCTCGACGCCTGGGTGGACGCCCGGCTCAGCGCTCAGGCCACCGGGTGATCGAAGCGCTTGCCTCCCGGCTCCGCTGAGCCCCCGCCCACCGGCCCGTCCCGCGGCTCCGGCGCGCCCACGCGGAAGCTCATGCTCTCGCTGCGGAAGCTGATGCCGCCGCCCTCCAGGAAGCGCCCCACCACGTAGCGCCGCACCACTGGCGCCAGCGCCCGCCGCAGCGGCGGCAGCAGCAGCGTGATGGCCACGACGTCCGTGATCACCCCCGGCGTGACCAGCAGCACCGCGCCCACCAGCACCATCAGCCCCTCGACGATGCGATCTGCTGGAGGGATCCCCCGCGCCAGCTCCTCCTGGATCTGGCGCAGCACCCCCAGCCCCTCCCGCTTCGCCAGCCAGGCGCCCAGCATGCCCATCGCGATGACCAGGCCAACGGTCTCCCAGCCGCCGATGACCTCTCCGATGCGGATGAGGAGGTAGAGCTCGACGGCGGGGACGACGGTGAAGAGCAGGAAGAGCTTGCCCATGAGAGGGAGTGTAGGCACGGGGAGGGGAGGGGAAAGGGGGGCATTGGCATCGCGGGACGGTATTGGCGATCGGCATCGGCATCGGCATCGGTATCGGTATCGGTATCGGTATCGGCATCGGCATCGGCATCGGCATCGGCA
>CAZTOW010000005.1:211422-285006 GCA_964615375.1 uncultured Enterobacterales bacterium | reverse complement strand
CCTGAGACAGGCCTGCTTTCCCAAGGACGCCTGCCGACCATCCTCCTCCTGCGTCAGCGGGGGGAGGTGCCGGCGAAGCCGGCGGAGGGGGGGAAGTTCGTTTCGGAGTCCCCCCTCTGGCCCTCCGGGCCACCTCCCCCCGCTGGCGCGGGAGGAGGATGAAAGCTGCAATTCGACGGCGCTTTCGTCGTCGTATAGGATCCGCACCCTTCAGCATCCCCAGCGCCACAGCACCGCGTAGGCCTGCAGCCGGTCAGGATTGCCGACGGCTCGAATCAGGTGCCAGGTATCTTGATGATGAATCAGGATACCTGGCACTTCGTCCTGAGTCGATGCGGTTGGTCGGATCAAGGAGGCCTGCCCGAACATCCTCCTCCCGCGTCAGCGGTGGGAGGTGCCGGCGAAGCCGGCGGAGGGGGGAAGTTCGTTTCGGAGTCCCCCCTCCGGCCCTCCGGGCCACCTCCCCCCGCTGGCGCGGGAGGAGGATGAAAGCTGCAATTCGTTGGCGCCCTCGTCGTCATATAGGAGCCGCACCCTTCAGCATCCCCAGCACCGCGTGGGCCTGCAGCCGGTCAGGGGTGTGTGCCCTCCGTGCTCGCCGCGTTGAGGGGGTCGGTCCTCCGCGGCGCGGCGCTGTTGGGGGAGTGAGGCGGTCATCTATTTGACGCCGTCAAATTGTCATCAATCGGTGCTTCGCGCCGATGATCGAGGTTCGAGGACCGATGCTGGGGGGGACCGGAACACCACCCGAAGGCCGAGGTACCTGAACCGATACGCGGTATAGAACCTCTCCCGGTCCGCGACGCGCAGGTACCTGGAGGGGTAGTCCCAGGAGCCGCCCCGCAGCACGCGAGGCTCGTTATCTGGCATGTCATTCAGGTGACAGGAGGTATCACCCTCGTCATCTGCATAGCCGCTCCCGCACCACTCCCAGACGTTGCCCGCCAGGTCGAGGAAGGGTCCATCCGCCGCGCGGCGGAACAGGCCGACCGGCGTAACGCCGCCCGGGGCGCCCGCTCCCCATCGGCAGTTCGCCTTCGAGGTGTCCCCTAGGCCAGGGTCGGCGGCCCCCCAGGGGTAGGGGCCGCCCTTCAGCATCGCCGCGGTCTCCCACTCACGCGCGTCGGGGAGATCGAAGCTCCCTCCTCCATCCGGCCGCGCCCAGCGCGCGTTGGCCCATCGGCAGAAGGCGCGGGCCTCGTACCATGAGACGCCCGTGACCGGCGCGGTGGGGACGTGGACCTGATCGTCCCACCCATAGGGCTCCATGGGGCTCGACTCCGTCCACCAGCGATCGTCTCTCCACTCCAGATCCTCCACGAAGGCCGCGTACTCGGCCACTGTCACGGGCCAGGCGCGCAGCCAGCAGCGGGGTGTGGTCGCCAGCGCCACCCAGCCCTCGACCGACGCGCGGGGATCGGGGAGCCGCGGATCCCCGAGCCGCCCCAGGGCCGTCAGCGCCAGCAGCCGGTCCTTCCAGGGCCAGGCGCCATCGGCGGCCAGGAAGCGCTCGGCGACCAGCGCTGGCAGCCGCGCGCGGGCTGCCGCGTCCCGGAAATACTCGCGCTCGTACTCGGCGACCCCGGAGGCGGCGAGGCCCAGCAGGCGACCCTCGCGTCCAGGGCTCGGATCCCGCCGCGCCTCGGCCAGCAGCGCCTCCACCCAGCCCACGGCGCGCGCGCTCCCGGTCTGCCCGAAGGCCCCGGTGGCGAAGCGCAGGCAGCCCTCCCAGCCCGGGTCCAGGAGCGGCGGGGCGCTTCCTGGCCGAGACCGCGCGAGATCGGCTACGACCTCCGCCTCCGCACCCCTGCGCCCCGCCAGGCTGCACGCCGCCAGGTACTCCTGGAAGCTGCGGTGCCAGGGTCGGACCACCTGGACGCCGCCCTCCTCCTCGAAGCGCAGCAGCCCGGTGCTGACCGACAGGCGGTCCAGGTTCGCCCGAGCCTCCGTCCGATCGCGCGCCCGGCCCTCGCCGACCAGGCGCGCGGCCAGCGCGTCGGCGGGCAGCGCGGTGCCCCCGGACTCCTGGAGCGCGAAGGCCACGCGGGTCAGCAGGTCGCGGCGCTCTGCCGAGGTGCGATCGCGCTCGTCCTCGCGGGCGTCGGGGTCGTCCGGCCGGCGGTCGCAGAGGTGGCGCACCATGCGCTCGTAGAGGTCGGCCAGGTTGTCCGGCAGCCGGCGCTGCTCCAGGTGGACCAGCAGCACGGCCGTGAGCAGCAGGGGGTTGTCCAGCGGGCTGCGGCCGGCGCCCTCGCCGCGAAAGCGGGCACCCAGCGCGGACAGGGCGCGGGTGAGATCGCGGACGGCCTCGTCATCCAGCCCCTGGACGGCCTGCCAGCGGGCCAGCATGGCGGCGCGGCGGCCGAGGTCCAGCGGCGCCACGTCGACGCGCTCGAAGGCCGTGGGGACCTGGACGGCGGTGTGGGCCGTGAGCCGTGTGCTCAGCACGATCCGGCTCCGGATGGTCGCTGGTAGGCCCGACAGCAGCGCCACCAGCGCCTCACGGGCCCGCTGGCCGGGGACCTCGTCCAGAGCGTCCAGCAGGAGCAGGTAGCGGCCGTGCTCCAGGTGCTCGGCGAGGACGCCCGGGGGTGGGCGCCGGGCGGCTGGGGCGTGCTCGGCGCAGAAGGCCCGGCACAGCAGGCGCTCCAGGGCGCCGTCCGGCCCGCCCTTCGCGATCTCGGCGGCGAGCTGTCGGGCCTCCAGCAGGACGGGCACGGGCGCGGTGGGCAGGCCGCGGGTCAGGGCGTCCAGGTCCAGGCGCTGCTGCTCAGGCAGGGGCTCGCCCCGGTGATGGCAGCACAGCGTCCAGGCGAGGTGCTGCAGCAGCACGGTCTTGCCCGTTCCGGCCTCACCGACCACGACGACGTGGCGCAGATCGGGGTGGGAGAGCAACTCGTCCAGGAAGATGGGCGATGGAGGCCTGTCGCCGCTCCCCAGTGCGGGCTCTTCGTGGCGTCTCGCCAGCCTGACCATTCCGTCGTCTCCTCGCGTCCAACGGCCCGGCGCCGCGTGCAGCGACACGTACAGTGGCGCCCGCTCCAGCCTCCGACGAGACATGGTACTCAGCCCGCCCACGCGGCCCTCCTCCCAGCTCCGCGCGTGGAGGTCCAGGTACCACCGCTCCCAGGGCTCCAGCACCACCTTGCCCTGGGGAGGCTCGGGCAGCAGCGCGGCCAGGCGCTCGGCCAGCGGGTCGCGCAGGCGGGCCAGGTCGCCCTCGTTGGCGAAGCTCAGGGCGGCGGCGCCCGCCAGGTCCAGCAGATCCATCCGGCGCGACTGGTCGCTCCGAAAGCGGCGCTGCACCTCGTTGGGGACGGGATCCAGCGCGGCGAGCATCGTGCGCGCTCCCTGATTCAGCAGGGCGACGACCCGCGCCGCGCCCTCCTCCCCGGCCGTGCACCCTCCCAGCAGCACCAGCCGCAGCAGGCAGCCCTCCACATGCTCCAGCACCGCTGGATCTGCCAGATCCACCTCGATCACCTCGGCGACCTGCGCCCTCATCCCGGTCAGGATCTCTTTGGCCCGCCGCGACGCCCCCGCCAGCTCGGCCATCGCGGCCACCACGGCCACGCGCGCCCGGCTCGCGCCCCACCCACGCAGCCCGGCCGTGACAGCCGTCGCGTGGATCCGCTCCGCCGCCACGGCCGGATCCTCGGCGATCACCGCCTGCAACAGTGGCAGCACCTTCCATGCCTTCTCCAGCGGCCCAGCCTCCCGTCGCCGCACGGGGATCACCCGCACCCCCAGCGGGTCGGCCGCGCGGGCGTGGACCGCCGCGACGATCTGCTCGCGCAAGGTCGGCGACGGCCGCGCGCCCGCGACGACCACGATCCAGGCGCTGTTCGCCAGCGCCGCCGCCCGCTGCTCGCCAGGATCCGCCCCAGGCTCCAGCGGCGCGAGCGCGTCGAAGACCCGCCAGCCGCGGCCGCGCAGCACCTCGGCCATCTCCCGGACGTAGTCCGCGTCCGAGGGCTCCCCACAGAGGTACAGGTCATGGATGAGCATCTTACCTCTCGGCAAGAACAGAGAGATCATACTACTCCGAGCGATCAGCAGACGACCCTCACCCGCCCTTCGGGCACCCTCTCCCGCAAGCGGGAGAGGGGTACTCTCGATCTACCCTTCTCCCGCTTGCGGGAGAAGGTGGCGCGAAGCGCCGGATGAGGGCTGGTTGTCTCCTGCTGATCGCTCGGGGTAGTATCACGCGAGGCGCGGGGCGATGGCGGGGGCCTGTTGACCGTGCAATGTTGTTAACATGGCCTCGACTGCGCACGACCTGTTCGACGACGCTCTGACGTTGCCACCAGACGAGCGGCGCGCCCTGGCGAGCGCCCTCCTGGACAGCGCTGGGGAGGCTGCCGATCCTGGCTGGGAGCAGGCATGGACCGAGGAGCTCGAGCGGCGTGCGGCTGAAGTCGAGGCGACGGGTGAGCTCGGTGTGCCTGCCGGTCAGGTGCTGGCCGAGCTTCGAGCAGGCTATCCTGCATGAAGGTCGTCGTGCGCGTGCTCGGCCGCGCCAAGGCCGAGCTCCGAGAGGCCGCGGACGGGTACGAGGCGAGGAGCTCTGGCGGAGCCGTGGTGTTTCTCGCGGCGGTCGAGGTGGCGTTCACCCAGATCGCGGATCATCCCGAACGGTATCCCGTCAATGCTGGTTGGAGCGCGCGCGGTGAGGAGGAAGCACCGCCACCCCCGACCTACCCGCCCCAGTCCTCCACCACCCAGCCCCGCCGCCTCGCCTCCCGCGCCAGCCGCGGGTCCGGCGCCACCACCACCGGGCGCCCCACCTCCAGCAACATCGGCAGATCGCTCATGCTGTCCGTGTAGAACGCGCAGTCCTGGAGCGAGACGCCGTGGCGTCCGGCGTAGTCCAGGGCATGCGTGATCTTGCCCGCCCCGAAGCACAGGGGCTCATGCGCCTCGCCCGTGAACCGACCCTCCTCCACCACGAAGCGGTTGCAGAGCCAGTCGTCGATCCCCAGCTCCCGCGCGGCGGCCTCCGACAGGTAGGGCGAGCTCCCGGTGAGGAGCACGAGGCGCTCGCCCAGGGCGCGGTGGCGCTCGAGGGCCACACGAGCCCCGGGGCGGATGGTCGCGACGACCTCCTCCCGCCAGAAGTCCAGGGTGCGACCCCGGATCTCGTCCTCAGTGACGCCGGCGAGCGTGGCGACCGCCGCCCGCACGACGTCGCCCATGTTCGCCATGCCGAGCTCGTAGAGCCCGATCCAGCCCGCCGCCCGCAGCGCGCCCCAGCGCGTGACGTGGCCCAGCCGCATCTCGCGCTTCACCCAGCCCGAGGCCGAATTGACGGCGATCAGGGTCCGGTCCAGGTCGAAGAACGCGATCCCGCTCATGGCGCAGCAGCCTCTCCCACCCTCCAGACTACCCTCGCCCCGGGCGCCCCGCAGCATCCTGGAGCGCCAGCGGCGCCCGGCGAGCGGTGAGCGAGCCGTCGGGGGACCTTGCCGAAGCGCGACGAGGCGATAGCCGAGGAGGGCGAAGGCAAGGGGGGGCAGCGCCCCCAGAAGGCGCGGGCGAAGACCGCGCTCGAGGAGGAAGTGGACATGCTGATCCTGCTGCTGGCCCTCGCATGCGCGGACAAGGGCGGAGAAGAGACGGGCTCGCCCACGGAGACCGGGGACACCGGCCCCACGGAGGGCACGCTGGCGCTCACCTTCGCGATGGACCCCGACTACATCGAGATCATGGACGAGGAGCCCGTCGGGCGCTTCTGGGGATCCTTCTGGAAGGACGAGGAGGTCACCGGCGCCGGCCCCGACGAGGGCGCCGAGTCCCTGGGCGACATCTACGTGGAGAGCGTGGACCTGGCACCCGACGGCGGGCCCACCGAGGTCCTGTTCACCTCGGACGCGCTGTCGGGGGCGGTGGTGGTGCTGGGCTTCGTGGACTCCGACGGCAACGCCGACCCGAAGGCCCCCGACCCGGACGACAAGGACCCGGTCACGCTGCCGGGCGACAACGAGTTCGAGGTGGTCCCCGGAGAGGAGACCGTGATCCAGGTCTACTTCGGCTTCCTGAACCCCTGAGCAGGCCTCGGCGACATTCCGCGGTCGAGGCGCTATACTGCCGCCCCGAACCTGGAGGCTCCATGCGTCTGGCCCTGCTCCTGCCCGCCCTGCTCCTCGCCCTCCCCGCCTGCCGCCCTGACGAGGGAGACGTGGACGGGACCGAGGACGCGGTCGACCTGCGCCGCGACTTCCCGGACGCGCCGGACGGCGGGATGCAGTGGGTGACCCCGGAGATGACCATCCCCGCCTACACCGAGCAGGAGTGGTGCTACTTCGACACCTACGAGGGCCCCACGGTCGGCATCGACTTCATGGGGATGTACCAGAGCGACTACGGGCACCACATCATCATGACGGCGACCAACGCCGAGGATGACGAGTACCCGGACGGCACCTTCCTGGACTGCACGGACCCCGACGCGCTGCCCATGACCAGCCTGGAGCCGCTCATCGTCGGCGGCGTCAACTGGGAGACGGACCTGGAGACCCACAGCTCGCAGATGGAGATGCCCGACGGGATGGCGGCGCGCCTGGAGGAGGGGCAGCGCCTCATCTTCCAGGCCCACTACGTCAACACCACGGCGGATCCCATCCTGGTCCAGGACGCCATCAACGTCGGCGTCATCCCGGAGGAGGAGGTGGAGACCTGGACGGCCGCGCTGGTCCACACGGACACGGACATCGCGATCCCGCCCGGCCAGGAGACCACGATGACGGTGGACTGCACCTTCGACGAGGACACCTACGTCTACTTCCTGACGGGCCACCTCCACGAGTGGGGCAGCGCGTTCAAGCTGGAGTGGACCAGCGAGGCGGGCACGGAGACCATCTACGACGTGCCGACCTGGGATCCCCTCTACCGCGACCTGCCGCCGGTCAACGAGTACGAGGTCGGCGAGTTCCTGGTCAAGGCCGGCGACAGCTTCCGCACCACCTGCGGCTGGTACAACGACGAGGACTACGAGCTCGGCTTCCCGCAGGAGATGTGCGCGACGGCGATGATGGTCTACCCGGCGAAGGTCCCGGTGGTGTGCGAGCCATGATCCGCGTCCTCCCGCTGGTCCTGCTCGTCGCCTGCAAGGCGGAGCCCGCCACGTTTACCCGCGTCAACGACGAGGTGCTGGTGGCCTCCTGCGGCTTCAGCTCCTGCCACGGGTCGGGCACGGGCGATCTCACGCTCGACCAGGACGGCTCCTACGACGCCCTGGTGGACGTCGAGAGCGCCGCCGCTCCGGGCGAGATCCTGGTGATCCCGGGGGACGCGGACAACAGCTACCTGGTGAAGAAGCTGGAGGCCGCAGACGGGATCGTGGGCACGGAGATGCCGCCCGGCGGGATCCTGGACGAGGAGCGGCTGACGCTCGTGCGCGACTGGATCGACGCGGGGGCCCTGGACGACTAGATAATCTAGTCTTCCCCGGTGAGCATCCGCAGCCGCGGCCCCACCTCGACGACGAGCTTCTTGTCGCCGCGGTGGAAGTCGCCGTCGATCATGTAGGAGATGGGCTCCTCCCCTTCGATGATCATCCGCTTGCAGACCTGCTCGAGGATGTTCGGGTGGTTCATCGGGATGCCCATGCGCACCCGCGGGAGCTGGCCCACGATGTCCATCGCGTTGCAGGCGTAGCCGACGGCCTGGAAGTGATCGAGGTGGTGCGGGGCGCGGCAGAAGGGGCGGAAGCCGAAGCCGATGTCCGCCATGGTGCCCGCGCTCACGCACAGGTACTCCTGCGGCTCCCAGCGCGCGCCGTCGATCTCGACCGTCACCTGGACGGGGCGCAGCAGCCGCCGGATGAAGGCGCCGCCCACGAGCGCGCTGCTGACCGTGCGCACCAGCACCTTGAAGGCCTTCCACGGGCTCGCGTCGCCGCCCTCGTAGTAGGCCTCCAGAAAGGAGCTCATCAGCCCGTTGCCGAAGAGGAAGCCGGCCCGCTGCCCGTCCACCACCAGCAGGTTGCGCTCCACCGTGGGCAGGGCCTCGTCGGCGGCGAACGCGTTGACGATGCGGCCGAGGATGCTCTCCGGCGTACCTTGGAGGCCGATGTTCCGCGCCATCGTGTTCATCGTGCCGCCGCGCAGCAGCGCGATCATCGGCAGCGGCGCCCCGGCGTACTCGCGCAGGAAGGTGCTCAGCACCGTGTGCGCCGTGCCGTCGCCCCCGTTGATGCAGAGGATCTCCACCTTGTGGTCCCGGAAGTGCCGCGCGACCTCCGCCAGATCGTCGAGGTGGCCCGGCTGGTGGAGCATGTCCTTGTCGCCCAGAATATAGGCCAGCTTGCGCGCAAGCCCGGGGTTTCTCTTGTTCTTCCCGCTTCGCGGGTTGCTGATCACGCCGATGCCGCCCATCCTGGCAACTCCCTGCTCGAGCCCGCCCCATCCTATCATCCTCGCGAGAGATCTCCTTCATGGCCCGCCCCCTCATCGCCGTCACCGCCGATCGTCGGGCCCTGGGTCCGAAGCCCGCTTCCCAGCGGATCCGCCCCGCCCGCCCCGAGGTCTTCGTCCACGAGGCCATCGTGCGCGCGATCCGCGCCGCCGGGGGCGATCCCCTGCTGGTCCCTCCCGACGAGCACCCCGACCCGGCCTTCCTGGAGCGCCTGCTCCGGCTGGCGGGCGGGCTGGTGCTCACGGGCGGGCCCGTGGACCTGCACCCGCGCCACTACGGGCAGGAGGTGCTGGGGCGCCTGGACGGGGTGGACGAGGGGCGCGCGGCGCTGGAGCTGGGGCTGGCGCGCCTGGCGCTGGCGCGGGGGGTGCCGGTGCTGGGGGTCTGCGGCGGGATGCAGACGCTCTCCGTGGCCGCGGGCGGGCGGCTCTGGCAGGACATCCTCACCCTCGTGCCCGGCGGGGGTGAGCACGAGCAGCCCACCGACCCGGCCGAGCCCTGGCACGCGGTGGAGCTGGCCGGCGACGAGGCGCGGGCGCTCTTCGGGGCCGCGCAGATCCAGGTCAACTCCACCCACCACCAGGCGGTGTCCGACCCGGGGGCGCTCGAGGTGGTGGGATGGGCGCCGGACGGGGTGGCCGAGGTGGTCCGGCACCCCGCGCACGCCTTCGCCTGGGGGGTCCAGTGGCACCCGGAGACGCTCGCGCCACAGGCAGGGGTGGACGTGTGGGCCCCGTATCAGGGCCTCGTGCGCGCGGCCGAGAAAAAATTTTCTGCGTCAGACGCCGCGCATCTGGAAACCTAACTCAATTGTCCGACGGCGGTCCGATGCGCGCCGGACGGACACGAGGCATAACAGAGACAGAAGCCTCGCTTCGCACGGGCCGGGACTCTGTGGCTTGCTATTCCTTCGTTCGGTATGCTGGAACCTGTGCGAAGCGAGGCTTTTCCTTTTCGACGGACCGCGCGGCGTACAGCCCGGTCACCCAATAGAAGGATGGGATGAACGGCATCCCCCCTCTCGCCCTCCTCGCGGTGGCGCTCGCTGGCTGCGCCTCCCACATCCCGGATCCTGGCTCGCTCCTGCTCGCGGGAGACACGGTCTGGGTGCGCGAGGGCTACGAGCAGCGCGCGCCGATGAGCTGGCTGGCCAGCAGCTTCGACGGGGACGGCGCGCAGAACGACCGGCAGATCGCCCGGCTCTGGGCGCTGCACCAGGCCGTGCCCGCGCTCACCATTCTGCCGGCCCACGACCGCCGCCAGTGGGAGGCGGTCTTCGGGAGCCCCGGCTGCTTGAGCTCTCCCTAGCGCCGGAGGCGCCCGCGCGAAGCGCGTCCAGGGGGCGCTTGCGCCGAGGAGCCCGAGCGGCCGCGAGGGCTCAGAGGTGCAAGCGGCGGGCGGAGCCCCCACCCTCAAGCTAGAAGTGCCCGCCCCCGGAGACGCCCCAGTAGAGCATGTCGTGGAGCCCGCCCTCCAGGCGGACGTAGCCGTAGGGGAAGCTGAGCTTGAGGCCCAGGTTCCCGTCGATGAGGGGCAGGACCTTGGGGACGCGCACGGTGCCGTCGTCCGCGCAGTCGGTCCGATTGTAGGCCGGCTCGTCCACCCCGCAGGTGGGGTCGGCGACGGTGACGTCGGCGCTGTCGAAGGCCACCCACTGCGTGAGCTCGCCGGTCACCAGGCCCACGCCCAGCCCGCCTGACAGGTGCAGGCCCAGCCACACGGGCTTCTGGTTGGAGCTGAGCGGGAAGTCGCGGCCGGTGTTCACGCCGAGGGCCCACATCCCGAAGTCGTCGGAGGGCGAGATCCAGTAGCCGTCGTCGTGGTCGACGTCGCTGCCGTCGTCCACGTCGTCCCAGTAGCCGTCCTCGACCCGGGCCTTGACCCGCTCCAGGTAGAAGGTCCAGAGGGTGTTGGGCTCGACGAGGCTGTACTCCAGGCCGAAGGCCGTGCCCCGCACCTCCGGTCGGGGGGAGGGGGCGGGCTCGTCGGGATCATCCTCGCTGTAGGCCCAGGTGTCGATGATGCCGTCGGGCACGCCGAGGCCGCGGAAGCGGAGCCCGAGCTCCATGGGCACGCGCCCCTCCGGGGCCTCCTGGGCCAGGGCGGACAGCGAGAGCAGGGCGATCAGCGCTTGCATGGGGGGGCTCCACTGGGAGCGAGGATGATCGCGCGGCGACGCGGCGGCGTCAACCGCGCCCGATGATCAGCACTGATCGTTCTCGTCACCAGGCGTGCCGTAGTCGCCCATGCCGTAGGTGCTCTCGGCCGCGCACCAGCTGTCCTCCTCCTCGATGACCGAGTCGTCGAAGCGATCGGGGTCGAGCTGGGTCGCGTAGCCGGCGGTCATGCCCCAGGAGCTGCGGTACTCGATCCCGATGATCTCGCGCCCCTCCACGGAGAAGACGATGGTGTCGTGCCTGTCCTCGAGCTCGAAGTCGGCGCGCGCATAGACGAAGTCGGGCGTGATGCCGCCGTTCTTGGTCGTGTCGCTGGAGCAGATGAAGATCTTGAACTCTCCCGGCCCGATCTCCAGGTGCTCGTCGATGGTGAAGGTCTCCAGCCCGTCGTCCTGGCTCACCACCCACCCGTACAGGTCGATGTCCAGGGAGCTGTCGTTGTAGATCTCGAACCACTCGCCCTTGTTCTCGGTGCCGTAGTAGGGGTCGGTCATGACCTCGGTGATGAGGATGTTGCCCACCGAGATGCCGTCCTCGTCCAGCAGCCCGTCGCAGTCGGTGTCGTTGCCGTCGTAGGTGTCCGACGCGTCGGGGTAGGAGTCGGGGTCCTCGTCGTCGCAGTCGTCGCCGCCGTAGTCCGGGCTGTCGTAGCCGTCTTTGTCGGCGTCATAGTCGCTGGTGCCGTCGCAGTCGGTGTCCTCTCCATCGTAGGGCGTGTCGTCCGCGCCGAAGTAGATGTCCGGGTCGGTGTCGTCGCAGTCCGGGCCGCGGTAGCTCTCGGCGTCCTGCCCGTCGCCGTCCTTGTCGTAGTCGCTGTTGCCCGCGCAGTCGCCGTCCACGCCGTCGTACCAGGCGTCGTCCCCGCCGGGGTAGACGTCCTCGTCCTCGTCGTCGCAGTCGTCGCCACCATAGGCGTCGTAGTCGTAGCCGTCGCCGTCCTGGTCATAGTCGCTGTCGCCCAGGCAGTCCCCGTCCTGGCCGTCGTACCAGACCTCCGTAGCGCCCGGGTAGGCCTCCGGGTCGGCGTCGTCGCAGTCCGATCCGCCCGCCTCGGGGCTGTCGAAGCCGTCCTCGTCGGCGTCCGCCACCGCCTGGCCCCAGACGGGCACCTCGATGGAGGGGTTGTGGACGTCGTTGCTGTCCAGCACGACGGTGGCCGCGTAGGTCTCGAAGTCCGGCGGGTTGAAGGTGATGACCAGCTCCTGCGAGGTCGCTGGCGGCACCGTGAGCCGGTCGGTCGGGACGGAGAAGGTCGCCGACGAGCTGGCCGCGAGGCTCGGCGAGAGCACGAGCGGGAACTCGCCCGAGCAGTCGTTGGTGATGGTGAGCACGGCCGTGTTGTCGGCGTTCACCGCAGCGCCTGTCACGCTCACGACGAGGGAGTCGAGCGAGATGACGGGGCAGTTGTCCTCCCCCTCGCCCTCACCCTCGGAGGGAGCGCCGGTCTCGCCGGTCTCGCCGGTCTTGTCCGTCACGGGTGGATCGACGCAGGCGCTGAGCACCAGGAGCGCGATCAGCAGTGGGGTTTTCGACATGGGTGTCCTCGTCCGGGCCGCTGTGTCCCAGCAGACATTACCAAGCGGCTGGTGTCGATGTCGACGGCGCGCGCGCGGCTTGACCTGTACTTGAGAGAGCGCCCGGTTAGACCTCGTGACCACACTGGAGGTCGGTTTGCGCCGCGCCCTGCCCCTGCTCCTGCCCCTGTCCCTGACGCTCGCGCTCGCCTGCAAGAAGCCCACCACCGCCGCCGCGCGTGGGCTCAGCCCCAGCCCCGAGTGCTTCGCCAACCTCGCCGGGACCCTGGCCGCCGACACGATGGAGGGCCGCGGGGTGGGCTCTCTCGGCATCGATCGCGCCGCGGCCTGGCTCACGCAGCGCTTTCAGGCCGCCGGGCTCGAGCCCGTGGGCGGCGCCTACGAGCAGACGCTCACCGTGACGACGGGCGTGGCGCTGGGCGCGGGCAACGCGCTCCAGGTCAAGGGCGGCCCCGCGCTGAACGTGGGTCAGGACTTCACGCCGCTGGGCCTCTCCGGCTCGGGGAGCCTGTCCGCGCCGGTGACCTTCGTGGGCTACGGGATCCGCGCCACGGAGCTCGGCTATGACGACTACGCCGGCGTGGACGTCAAGGGTCGGGTCGCCCTCGCCCTGCGCTACGAGCCCGGCGAGCGTGACGAGAAGAGCCCCTTCGACGGCAAGCGCGCCACGCGCTGGTCGGAGATCCGCACCAAGGCGCTGCTGGCCCGCGAGGCCGGCGCGGTCGCCCTCGTGCTGGTCGCCCCGCCGGTCGAGCCCGACGAGCCCGATCGCCTCCCGGTCATGCGCGTGGACGGCCCCCAGTCCGACGCCGGGATCCCGGTGATCCAGGTCACGCGGGCGGTGGCGGAGAGCTGGATGAAGGCCGGCGGCCAGGACCTGTGGGCCCTGCAGGCGGCCATCGACGCGGACTACAAGCCGCGCTCGGCCGCGCTCTCGGTGGAGCTGGCCGGGACCATCGCGCTCGAGCCCACCCGGGCCGAGGTGCGGAACGTGGTGGGGCTGCTGCCCGGAGAGGGCGTGCTGGCCGAGGAGTACGTGGTGGTCGGCGCGCACTACGACCACCTGGGGATGGGCGGGCCGTCCAGCCGGGCGCCGGACGTGAGCGAGATCCACAACGGCGCGGACGACAACGCCTCGGGCGTGGCGGCCATGCTCTGCGGGGTGGGCGGGCTCCGGGACACGCTGGGCGCGTCCACCGGAGAGCGCAGGTCGCTGCTGGTCATCGCGTTCACCGCCGAGGAGATTGGGCTCGGCGGATCGGCCTGGTACGTGGGTAACCCGCTGGTCCCGCTGGAGAAGACGGTGGCCATGGTCAACCTGGACATGGTAGGCCGCGTGCGCGACGGCAAGCTGAGCGCGCTGGGGACCGACAGCGCGCCGGAGTGGAAGGCGCTGCTGGAGCCGGCCGCCACCGCCGCCGGGCTCAGCCTGGAGCTGGGCGGGGACGGCTACGGGCCCTCGGATCAGATGAGCTTCTACACCCGCGGCGTGCCGGTCGTTCACCTCTTCAGCGGCGCGCACGCCGAGTACCACACGCCCCAGGACGACGCCGCGCTCCTGAACAACGAGGGCGGCGGGCAGGTGGCGCGCCTGCTGCAGGGTGCGCTGGACGGCCTCCTGAAGCCCGAGGTGAAGCTCACCTACGCCGCGCCCAAGGCGGGGCCGGTGATGGCTGGGGACAGCCGCGGCTACGGCACCTGGCTGGGATCCATCCCCGACTACACGGCGATGTCGGGGGAGGGCTCGAACGGGGTCAAGCTCTCGGGTGTGCGGCCGGGCAGCCCGGCGGAGGAGGCGGGCGTGCTCGCCGGGGACGTGCTCATCGGCATGGACGGCGTGCAGATCCGCAACCTCTACGACATGACCTTCGTGCTCCAGGACCGCAAGCCGGGGCAGATGGTGGAGCTCGTGGTGCGCCGGGGTGATCAGGAGGTGAAGCTGCGGGCCACGCTGCGCGCGCGCCCCGCCACCGGCAGCCCCCACGGCGGCGCCGGCTGGCGTCCCAGCGCCGGAAAGGACGCGAACCACCTGCTGGACAGCCGGGAGAAGCACCTGGCAGACCTGCGCCAGCTCACCTTCGGCGGCGAGAACGCCGAGGCCTACTGGTCCCCGGACGGCAAGCACATCATCTTCCAGCGCACGCCCGCGGGCGGCGGCTGCGACCAGCAGCACCTCCTGGACCTCACGACCGGCGAGGTCACGCTGCTGAGCTCGGGCAAGGGCCGCACCACCTGCGGCTACTTCTCCTGGCCCCAGGGTGAGCGCATGCTCTACGCCACCACCGAGGGCGCCAGCCCGGACTGCCCGCCCTCGCCCGACATGTCCCAGGGCTATGTGTGGGCCATCTACCCGAGCTATGACATCGTCTGGCAGCGCGGGCCCGGCCAGCCCACCGAGCCCTTCCTGCCGAACCCGGGCTACGACGCCGAGGCCACGGCCTGCATGAAGGACGGGCGCGTCATCTTCACCTCCACCCGGGGTGGAGATCTGGACCTGTGGAGCGCGAAGCCCGACGGCTCGGACCTCAAGCAGCTCACCAGCACCCCCGGCTACGACGGCGGCGCCTACTTCAGCTCGGACTGCCAGAGCATCGTCTGGCGGGCCAGCCGGCCTACGGGCAAGGCGCTCGACGACTACAAGCGCCTGTTGAAGATGGACCTCGTGCGCCCCTCGGCGCTCGAGCTCTACTGGGCCAACGCCGACGGGTCCAACCCGAGGCAGCTCACGAACAACGGCGCGGCGAACTTCGGCCCCTACCCGCTCCCCGGCGACAAGGGCGCGATCTTCTCGAGCAACATGGGCGCCAACCCCCGCGAGTTCGATCTCTGGATGGTGGGGCTCGACGGCGGAGAGCCCGAGCGTGTAACGTACACGGCGGAGTTCGACGGCTTCCCCATGTTCTCGCCGGACAACCAGTGGCTCATCTTCGCCAGCAACCGCGGCGGCCAGAACCGCGAGACCAACCTCTTCGTCGCGCGATGGGTGCCGTGAGGCGCCTGCTCCCGCTGCTGCTGCTCGGCTTCGGTGAGGCCGGCGCCGTGGGCAGCGGGACCCTGGTGGTGGAGTTCAGCGCGCTGCGGGCCCAGCAGGGCCAGATCATCGTGGCGGTCTACGACAAGGACGAGGGCTTCCCCCTCGACCTGGAGGACGCGCTGCTCTTGCGGCGCGTGCCCGTCGGGAGCGGGCCCGTGCGCATCGACCTCTCCCTGCCCTACGGGAGCTACGCCGTGGCCGCCATCCACGACGAGAACGGCAACGACACGCTGGACACGAGCTGGATCGGGCTCCCCCGCGAGGGCGTGGCCTGCTCGAACAACGCCCACGGCCGCTTCGGCCCGCCCGCCTACGAGGACGCCGAGTTCGTGTTCGGCAAGGACGGGCAGGTCGTGGCGATGAAGATGGCCTACCTGTAGGCCCGCGGGGGAGGCCGGTGCGCAAGGACAGCCTGCAGGTCGACCCCGCCTCCTACCCGGAGCTGCTCGCGGCGCCGCGGGTCTGGGGGAGCTTCCGGCCCCTGCACGTCGAGGATCGGCGCATCGCCCTGGTCGCCCAGGCGAGCCAGACGGCGGCCCTCGCCTACGCGGTGGGGGCGCTCGGCGTGCTCTCGGCGGCCGTGCTCCTGCTCGTGCCGCTGGGGCTCGCGGTCTGGAGCCCGCTGGGGGCGCTGGCCCTGGTGCTCGCGGGCTGGCTCCTCCTGCGCGCGGCGCGCGAGCTCTCTCCACCCACGCTTGTGATCGACGAGGATCGGCGCGAGGTCCGGGGCGTGCCGGACACGACCCTGGCCCTGCGCCCCGTCATCGTCCCGCTGGAGGCGGTTGACGCCGTGACGCTCACGGTGGCCCAGGTGCGGCCCTCCTCCGGCAGCGGCCAGCACAGCCTCGCCTGGCTGGAGCTCACCCGGACCGCCCCCGCCCCGGGCCTGCGTGGCCCCCGCTCCGAGGAGCGCGCGCTGGCCTCCTGGGCCGAGGCCCGCGATCAGCTCGTCCCCCTGGGCCTGGAGCTCGCCCGCCGCCTGGGCTGCCCGCTGCGGCTGCGCTACCAGGGCTGGCCCGACACCCAGGGGCCGATTCAGAGGGAGATCTCGCCCGCCCCCCGGACGTGAAGCCGGACCCGGGCGCGGACGTGGTCCACCACGAGCAGGTGGTGGATCTGCTCGAAGACCACCTGCGCCTGGGCCGGGTCCTGGCGCAGCGCGTCGCGGGTCTGCTCCAGGTCCAGGCCCAGCGCCGCCCCCATCTGCGCGAGGTAGGGGGCGCTGTTCTCCGCGTCCGGCGCGATCCGATCCCGGCGGGCGATGGCCCCCAGGACGACGGCGACGTGCAGGCGGCGCAGGGCGTCGGCGCGCAGGCCCGGGTGGCTCACCCAGGCGTCCTGGGCGCGCTTCAGCTCGGCCTCGGGCACGTCCCGGGCCAGCAGCTGGGGGCCCTCGTGCTCGGCCCAGCGCCGCCACAGCTCCTCGTCCACCAGGGCGGGCGGCACGGAGACCGGGGCCCGCTGGCAGAGCAGATCCAGCGCCGCCTGGAGCGCCTGGTCCCGCAGGGCGGCGATCCGCTCCGCCTGCATCTCAGCCAGGATCGCGCTCATCACCTGGTCCAGCGTGGGCCCCAGGTTCAAGGTGGGGATGAAGTCCGGGCCCTCCGGGTCCAGCGGGAAGACCTCGCTGGCGGCGCGGAGACCCACGTCGAAGCGGGCGATCTCCCCCCGAAGCTCGACCACCGGGTAGTCGAAGGGCAGCATCAGGTCCACGAAGCCCCGGCCACCCACCACCTGGCCCACGAGACCGGGCCCGAAGGTGGGGAGCGGCGGGCTCGGCAGGGCGGCCAGCCCGAGGCCCGCGTGCGTGGACAGCGGCAGGAGGTGTCCCCCGCACCAGCCCACCACGTCCACCACCACGTCGTCCCCCGCGCCCACCCGCTCCCCGCCCGCGCGCGGCCGACGGGCTGACCTCGCCCGGATGAGCTGCTCGTAGCGGGCCAGCAGCTCCGGCTTCGTGATCTCGGCGGGCGGATCGAGCTCTACCCGGAGATCATCGAGGGAGGGGGCCTCGATCTCGGGCAGGCTCGAGACGGTGCGCGGCGTCTGGCCCGAGAGCCAGGCCTGGAGTCGGGGCTTGACCATGCCGGGGCGCCAGACCTCGGATCAGAGGAAGTTGCCGATGAAGCCCGACAGGGCCGAGACGCCCGCGCCGATCTGGCTGACCACCGGGATGTTGGTCGCCGCGGCGATGGATCCGAGCGCGGTGATCCCGCTGGCCACCTTCTTGCCCGTGCTGGCCTTGTCGTCGTTGAGCGTGGAGACGAAGTTCGCGGTGTCCAGGCCGGCGATGGCGATGTTCATACCTGGCGCGAAGCGCCCCGCCATCTTGCCCAGCGTGCTGGCTCCCGCACCCTTGGCCGCGTTCAGGCCGCCCTTGGCCAGGTCGGGGATGAGCTCGCGGGCCGCGCCGCGGCTGGCCACGCCCAGGCCCTCGGCCAGCGTGCCGCCGCCCTTGGCCGTGCCCTTGATCACGTCCATGATCGTGTGCTTGTTGCCCTGGACCCCGCCCAGCGCGATGTCCGCCGCCGTGCTGGCGCCCTTGCCCAGGACGTTGCTGGCCGCGTTCGGGGCCGTGCCCATCATGCTGGCCAGCGCCGCGCCCTTGGCCTTGGAGAAGTCGCCAATGAGGCCGCCCGTCTCCAGCACGCTCTTGGCCGTGCCCGTCAGGTTGCTGGCCGCGCCGAGCTTGTCGGACGTGCTGGACTCGCCGCTCATCAGCTTGGCGATCTGCACGGGCGCCTGAAGCAGCCCGAAGCCCGCGCCCGCCGCGCCCAGCGCGCGGGTCGGCGCGTTGTTCATCGCCCCGAGGCCCTGGCTCATCATGCCCATGTTCGTGTTCATGTAGCCGAAGAGCGGGGCCGCCTGACCCGTCGCGCCCTGGAGGAGCTGCGCCGGGAGCGTGGTCGCCACGTTGCCGAAGTTGGCGAAGTTCTCGATGAAGGAGCCGATCCCGCCGCCACCGGCCTGCGCCGCGTTGTTCGCCGCCGCGTTGCCCGTGGTCCCCTGGGAGGCCGCGATCTGAGCCGGAGCCGGGCCGATCGTGGGCCCGAGGTTCGGCAGCAGGGGCCCGAGCTGGGGCGCCATGCACATGTTCGGCGTGTTGTTGGTGATCTCCTGCTGCGGCTGACGGGTATACGCCATGGCTTCTCCGGCGGGTATAGATGCCCCTCACGATTGCATACCACACGCGAGGCGCCCCGGGGGAGCCCTCCGAAACCGACCCGTCGGACAGTTTCCGGTTTCAGCGCGCTCCGACTGCGCTATCATGGCTGCCATGCCCCCCCACGCCCTGCTCACGGCCCTCCTGCTCGGAGGCGCCCCCGACGCCGTGCACACCGACGCCGTGCGCACCGCCGCCGCGCTGCGCTCGCTCCGGCTCGCGCCCGTACCCCCGCCCCCCGAGACCGCCTACGCCGCCGCGCTCTCCGGCGAGGTCGTGACCGGCGTGGAGGACGTGAGCGGCCCGCGCCGCGTCTGGGGCGTCGCCGTGCTGGAGGTCCCCATCGCCGACTTCTGGGCCGCCATCAACGACGAGGAGGGCAAAGTCCGCTACACCGCCTCCGACCACCAGGCCCTGCTGGCGGGCGAGCCCTGCGGCCCGCGGCGCACCGTCTTCCAGTACGCGGGCGGCGGCGCGCTCACCGACCGCTGGTGGGTGGTGGATCAGCGGATCAACCTGCCCTTGCAGGAGCGCTCGCAGGGGCAGGTGCGCGAGCTCACCTGGCGCTCCGTCGCCGAGCCCCGCCCGCTCATGGACGCCCGCACCGCTGCCCTCGCCGACGCCGGGATGCAGATCCCCTTCACCGAGGGGGCCTGGCTGCTGGTGGACCTGGGCGACGGGCGCACCCTCGTCGAGTACAGCTCGCGCACGGACCCGGGCGGCTGGATCCCCGAGGGGCTGGGCGCCAGCTTCGCCGCGGGGGGGCTCCAGGACAACCTGGAGGCCATGGCGACCCTGGCCCGCAGCGGCCCGGCGTGCAAATCTATTTAGTTTGAGCTGGAAACATCGCCCGGAGCAGCAGCTCGAGGCGCCAGGACCAGGCGTGCTCGTCGTGCCCGCCCAGCTCGTCCTGGTAGACCCAGAGGTCCACGCTCGGGTCCGGGGCGGTCTCCCCCGAGAAGACCTGGGGGAGGTAGCCGTAGGTCTGGACCAGCAGGTCGGCCATGGCCCGCCCCCAGCGCGCCGCCTTGGCCTCGATCACCGCGTTGTGGAAGCCGCCGTCGCGGCGCATCCCCCAGTCGATCCACAGGCGGGGGTGCCGGGCGGGGTCGGCGAGCGCGCGGCGGGCGTGGGCCAGGAGGGCGGAGTCCGCGAGTTTTCCCGGGACGACCGGGTGAATCAGGCTGTCCAGCCCCACCCAGAAGGAGGGCGACATCGCCCCCGCCGCCCCGAAGACCTCCGGGTAGCCCGTCGCCACGTAAAACGCCGCCAGCCCCCCGTGCGAGCTCCCCACGATTGCGCTGGCTTGCGGGTCGGGGATCGTGCGGTAGTGCCGGTCGATGAAGGGCTTGAGCGCGCGGGCCAGGTAGCGGGCGTGCTGGGGGAGCCCGCCGTAGGGGCGCTGACCGTGCAGCCAGTCGTCGTGCGTGTACTCGTGGGCGCGGTCGAGCGGGTGGACCGCCACGACGATCAGCGGCCTCACGCGCCCCTCCAGCCGGTCCAGCACGCCCGCCACGTCCCAGCTCTTGTGGGCCTCGCCCCCCGGCCAGAAGCTGGTGTTGCCGTCCAGCAGGGTCAGCACCGGGTAGCGGTCCTGGCCCTCCGCGTAGCCGCGGGGCAGGAAGACGTGGACCTTGCGCGCGCCGCAGCCCAGAGACAGGGCGTCGTAGGTGTGGAAGGTGCCGGAGCGGTGCCCCTCGTCGTGGACGTGGGCGAGCTGATCGTCGTGGCGAAGGCGGGAGCCCATGCGGGGCTCTATCCCGCGGCCCGCGGATCCGGCGGGCGACCGCTCAGCAGGGCCGCCGCGCCCCAGCCCAGCACGAAGCCCAGGGCCAGCAGGGCTCCCTTCTGGACGAACCACAGGTCGCTCACCCCCAGCAGCGGGAGCCCCAGCAGCGCTGCCAGGTCCACCTGCGCCGCGACCAGCCCCGCCCCGATCCCGCTCGCCAGCCGCAGGGCCCAGCGCCAGCGCGCGCCAGGGCCCAGGTCCCGCCCCTGCTCCCAGGCCCCCAGGCCCAGGGCCGCGACCAGGCACAGACCCAGGACGGCGTAGGACACGCCCTCGCTCCGGGGGTGCGTCATCCCGTAGCGGATCGCCAGGGCCGGCGCGGCGAAGATCAGCGTAAAACGCCGCCCGAAGGCGAAGAGCGTCCGCAGCAGCCAGGAGCCGCTCCCGCCCTCCACCCGCCCCAGGCTCAGCAGCACCGCCCCGTAGAGCGCCGCCGCGCCGACCATCGCCGGGCCGTAGCGGGAGATCCACCCCAGGTTGTAGAGCAGGGCGATGAGGTTCACGCCCATCACGAGGAGGCCCATCGCCCCCAGGCCCAGCCCGAAGAGCAGCAGGCGGGCCAGGCTGGGCGGGTCGGACCGCACCGGCGGCCCCGCCATCCGCCGCGTCAGGATCGCCGTGCCCACGCAGGAGATCCCGCGCAGCCACAGATCATCGACCGTGTACGGGTTCCACAGCAGCACCTCGATGGCGCTGAGCACGACGCTGTAGGCCACGCAGGCCAGCAGCCCCAGCGGTCCCGCCGCGATCTGCCGGGCGGCGGCGCGGTCCACCAGCCCGGCCACGCTCAGGTAGGCGAAGAGGGCGAAGGGCAGCTCCAGGACCGCCTGCACCCGCAGGACGCTGGGCGCGAGCCAGGAGGCGTCCTCCAGGTGGGCGCGCAGCCAGGCCACGGGCGGGTGGTCTGGCGCCATCCCCTGGAAGAACCAGCTCCCGCGGACCCCGATGAAGTCGGTGGAGCCGCCGTGCTCCTCGTAGACGTAGACCTGGAACGCCACCTGGTTCAGGTAGAGCAGCAGGCAGACCACCGCGAAGCCCAGCGCCCAGCGGTCCACTCGCCCGGCGTGCGCCTCGCCCGCCCGCGGCGTCGAGAGCGGCAGGGCCAGCAGGCACGCAGAGAGCGCCGTGATCGCGATCAGCGTCCACATCTGCCCTGGCTAACGCGGGCTAGAAGGTGTAGCTGGTGCTGCCGCCTTCGAGGTTGATCACGATGGTCCCGGTGCTGGCGCCGTAGGCGTCGATCCAGCTCTGCTTGAGCGGCTCGAGCCCGAAGACCAGGGTCTCGCTCAGGTAGGCCTCGCAGCTGTCGCCGTTGGCGTCGTGCCCGAGGGTCAGCGCGACCTGCACGGGGTCGGACTCCATGAAGGCGCCGTCCCAGCAGAGCTGCCAGGTGTGCTCCTCACAGCCGCCGCCGTAGCCCACGCTGATCTCCAGGTCGTCCCCGCTCACGGCCAGCCCGTCGAGATCGTAGCCGTCCAGGTGCTCGGCCTCGCAGATGGCCACCTCCTCGGCGCCGGGCAGGCCGGTCTCGTCTTTGTCTCCGACACAGGCGACGAGCAGCGGGAACAGGGTGAGCAGACGCGACATCCGAACCTCCAGCCTGGTCCTTCAAGATAGGCACGGCGGGCGAGACTTCGAGCCCCATCGCTTGCCGCGCGCCAGAAAGCGAATAAATATTCGTGTCTGAGGTGCTCATGATCCCCACCCTGGCGCTGCTGACGCTGGCGACGAGCTGGCCTCCCCCCCTCACTATCCGGGTCGAGCCCGTCGGCGAGACCTGCCTGGTGGGCGAGGCCGAGGGCGCGTACTGGGAGGCGGCCCTGGCCGCCGAGGGCCTGCGCCCCGCCCTGCGCGAGGGGAAGGCGACGGTCACGGTCTGCGCCACCCGCGCCCGCTTCGGCGGGCGGGCCTTCGGCGAGGGCACGCTGGGGGTGGAGACGGAGGACGGCGGGCAGCTCCTGGTCTCGGCGATCAACGACGTGCGCTTCTATGCCTGGGTGGAGCGGCGGCGGAACGACTCGCCCTATGTCCACGGCGAGGCGCGCCGGGACGCGGGCGGCGCGCGCCTGGGCACCGACGAGGGGATGGCCCTGGAGGCTCAGCGGGGCGCGCGGGCCGGGGAGGTCCGGCAGTCGGCCTTCGTCGGGCCCATCTACCTGCCGGCCATGGGCGGGCGGCCGGGCGGCGCCTTCTACGCCGAGCTTCGCGGCGAGGCGACGGTCTGCGCCTTCGATCCGGCGCTGGACCGGCTGGAGCTGGGGCCCTCTCCCTTCGCCGAGCCCCTGCGGGCCTCCGGCTGGCGACCGGTCGCCTGGCGCACGGACGAGGACGCGGTCCACGCGAAGTCGGACACGGTCCCGCGGCCCGCGCGCTGAGCGATCAGTCGTCGGGCGAGCGCACCAGACGCAAGCCCACGCCCAGCGCGCGCTGGCCAGGGGGCAGCTCCCGGCGGCAGGGCAGGGGCTCGCTCTCCGGCCAGAGCTCGGTGCTCACGCTCTCGGCCTCGCAGCTCCGGTGACGGGCGACGGGGACGCCGTCGCCCGACCAGACCAGCTCGGCGGCGTTGCCGGAGACGCCGTAGAGCCCGGCCCCGTCGGCCTCACCGCTCAGCACCACGTCCCGGCGCGTCGCCCCGCTCCCCGGGCGCATGCCCGCCATCCGCTCCCACTCCTCCTCGGTGGGCAGCCGGTAGCCGCTCGCCCCGGTCCTCCAGCGCACCCTCGCCCCCAGGTGGCAGCCGCGGGGGACCTCGTAGGCCGGCTGGAGCCCCTCCTCCTTGGAGAGCAGGTTCGCGTAGGTCAACGCCTCGCACCAGGTCATGTGCTCGGCGGGGCGCTCGGGGCGGCCGGTCAGGATGGCCAGATCCACGCGCATCAACGCCAGCCACTGGGCCTCGGTCACCTCGGTCTTCGCCACCCAGAGCTCGACGGCCTCGGGCTCGCCGGGGAGCGTGGGCAGGTCCTCGACGCCGAGGAAGTCCATGGGCGCCCGCTCGGCGAGGGCCGTGTGGCGGATGGTGCCCGATCCATGGGCGCCCCCGTGGCCGCCGCCCGCGTCCAGGCCGCTCGCGTCCTCAACCTCGACGCGCGCGGGCCGAGGCCGCCTGGCCTGCTCCTCCTCGGGCTCCGGCTCGGGCTCCGGTGCCGGCTCCGGTGCCGGCTCCGGCAGCTCCACCTCGAGGAGGACCGTCGTGGAGGGCTTGGGGGCCCGGGGCGAGGGGGGAGACAGGGTGTGGGGGGCGGGCGGCTCCTCGCGGAGCGGGCGGGCGGCCTCGATCATCCCGAGGGCGCGCACGGCGGGGGCGCTGGCCAGCAGGTCCGAGCGTGAGGACTCCGCCGAGGCGAGCCCGCGGCTGAGCCCCAGCGCGCCCGGCGCGGGCTCCTCCAGCGCGGCCGGGGGCCAGAGCAGGATCGCCCCGACGAGCAGGAGCGGCGTCAGGAGCCAGAGGCCCCGGGCGCTGCGCGGCGGAGGCGGAGACTCTAATAAAATAATTAGTTTATTATATCCCGCGTCCAGGGCCTCGCGCTCGGGATCGCCGGCCAACGGCCCGTCCAGCAGCGCCCGCGCCCGCGCCAGGTGCGCCCGCGCCTGACCCTGGGTCCGCCCGCGCGCCCGCAGGCAGGCGCCGGCCTCCACCAGCGCGCGGCTTGCCTCGGCCGCGGCCCAGGCACCGCCAGAGAGGGGAGGACGCCGCCGCGCCTCGGAGGCCAGCGCGAGCAGGGCCCTGGCCCGCTCGGGGTAGAGCTCGGCCCCCAGCGCCAGCGCCCGCGTGAGCCCGCCCTCGACCCGCTCCAGCCGCGCGATCAGGTCCTCGACGCCGTCCTCCTCAGGCCCCAGGGGAGGCGCGCCGACGCTCTCGGCCAGCACGCGCCGCCCGCCCGGGGGCAGGGGCAGGTCGCGGAGCGCGGCGACGGCGCGCGCGCGCAGGTCTCCGGCGGGCGGCGAGCCGGGCGTCATCCAGACCTCGAGTGGAGCTCGATCTGGAAGGTGCCTCAGGCAGGGCGAATGTCAATCCCGCCCGCCGAGGATAGGTCACGAGGGTACCCAGGAGGACGGCCATGCTCTCGCAGCTCCTCTTCGCGATCACCCTCGCGTTCGCCGCGCCCGCCGACCCGGCCGGGGCCTCGGACCACCCGCTGCTCCACCGCTACGAGGGCTCCTGGATCCTCGGTTATCGCCAGAGCGCGTTCGACAGCCTGAGCCTGCCGCTGGCCGCGCCTGCGAAGACAGGCAGCGCCTGGAGCCTGCCGAAGCAGCAGGACGTGGAGGGGCGGCGCACGCGCCTGCTCTACGTGGCGCCGGACGCGCGCACGCCGCTGGAGGTCTACCGGAACTACGCCGACGCCCTGCGGGGGGCGGGCTTCGTGGAGCTCTTCTCCTGCGCCGAGAGCGCGTGCGGCGGCGACGAGCCCCTGGTCCGGCGCTTCCTGTACGCCGGGGCCCAGCAGCTCGACACCCGCGGCCAGCCGTCTACGATGGCCTTCTCCCAGCCGTCCGAGCCCCGCTACCTCGCGGCGAAGCTCTCCCGGCCCGAGGGCGACGTCTACGTCTCCCTCTTCGTGGCGCGCGAGAATTTCGCGGGCTTCAAAGAGCAGACCTGGAACCGCACGCTGACCCTCATCGACATCGTGGAGACCGCGCCCATGGAGGCGGGCAAGGTCACGGTGGACGCCGACGCCCTGGGCCGCGATCTGATCAGCGCCGGGCGCGCCGCCCTCTACGGCGTGAGCTTCGACACGGGCAGCGCCACCCTGCGCCCGGAGAGCCAGCCCACCCTCGCCGAGATCGCGCGCCTGCTGGGCAACAAGCCAGAGTTGAAGCTGTACGTGGTCGGGCACACGGACGACGTGGGCGAGATGAAGGCCAACCTGGATCTCTCGTGGCGGCGCGCGGAGGCCGTGGTCCAGGCCCTGGTGAGCCAGTACAAGGTGGACCCGGGCCGGCTCACGGCGGAGGGCGTGGGGCCGCTGGCCCCGGTCGCCCCCAACACCAGCGAGCAGGGCCGCGCGCTCAACCGCCGCGTGGAGCTGGTGCCCCGCTGAGGACAGGGCCGGCGCTCACCAGACGGTGCAGCGCTTCTCCGGGGCCATCGGCGAGCCGGCGGGGCACTGGAAGGCCTCAGCGAACTCGGGCAGGTTGGCCAGCGGGCCGTTGACCCGGTACTTCGGCGGCGAGTGCGAGTCCGTCGAGACCAGCACGCGCTCCGTCTCCGGCCGGATGAGCGAGCACCAGCCCTGGGCGAAGGAGACGAAGAGGAGCTGGTCGGCGCTGAGGTCGCCCACCTGGGGCTCGGTCACGCCCGAGCTCTTGACCCAGGCGCGGTAGGCGCGGAGCGTGGTCTTGATCCCGCCCATGTCGGCGATGTTCTCGCCCAGCGTGAGCTCACCGTTGACGTTGACCCCCTCCTGCACCGCGTAGCCCGAGTACTGGTCGGAGACGCAGGCGGCGGCCTGCTCGAAGCGCTCCACGGCGCCCGGGTTCCACCACTCCACCATCCGGCCCTGCGGGTCGAACTTGCGGCCCGCGTCGTCGAAGCCGTGGCTGAGCTCGTGGCCCATCACCATGCCGATGGCCCCGTAGTTCATGGCCCGGGGCGCGGCGGCGGAGAAGAAGGGCGGCTGGAGGATGCCCGCGGGGAACACGATCTCGTTGTTCAGCGGGTTGTAATAGGCGTTCACCATCTGCGGCGGCATGTACCACTCGCCGCGGTCCACCGGCTTGCCGATCTTGTCCAGCTCGTAGCGGGCGCCGAAGGCCCGCGCGTTGCTGAGGTTCTGGTACCACTGCCCCGGCGCGACGCTCAGCGCGGTGTAGTCCCGCCACTTGTCGGGGTAGCCGATCTTGTTGGTGATCGCGCGGGCCTTGTCCGCGGCCCGCGCCCGGGTCTCGTCGTCCATCCAGGCCAGCTCGGCGAGCCCGCCCTCAAAGGCCCCCTCGATGCCCTTGATCATCTCCTCGGCGGTGGCCTTGCTGTCCCCGCCGAAGGCCTGCGCGACGTAGGCCTGGCCCAGCAGCTCGCCCATGGCGCCCTGGGTGGCGTCCACGCAGCGCCGCCAGCGCGGCTTCATCTCCGGCTGCCCGTAGAGGGTCTTGCCGAAGAAGGCGAAGTTCTCCTCCTCCACCGCCGAGGGCAGGGCCAGGGCGTTGCTGAAGAGGACCTGGGCGCGCAGATAGGCGCGCAGCGTCTCGGGCTGGGCGGCCGCGAGGATCTTCGGCATCTCGGTGAAGAAGCCCAGCACCTCCACGTTGATGGTGGTGGTCTGCGGAGAGCTCAGCGCGCTGAAGAAGGCGTCCCAGGGGAAGCTCGGCGCGAGGCCCTGGAGCCCGGCGCGCTCGATGCGGTGGTAGGTCTGCTCGGGGTCGGACAGGTCCTCGCGCGGGATGCTCACCCGAGCCAGCTCCGTCTCCATGACCAGGATCTTCGCCGCCTGGTCGTTGGCGACGTCCTGGGAGAGGCCCGACAGGACCAGGATCCGGGAGAGCCAGCCCACGTAGCCCTTGCGCAGCGCCTCGCTCCGCTCGTCCGTGCGCAGATAGTACTCGCGGTCGGGCAGCCCCAGCCCGCCCTGGGTCATGTGGGCGATGTTCAGGCTGGGATCCTGGAAGTCGGCGTAGACGGCCATCTCGAAGAAGGGCGCCATGCCGCTCGCATGCAGCCTGCCCGCCAGCGTGAGGAAGTCAGCCGGGGTCTTCGCCGCGTCGATCTCGCTGAGCAGCGGGGCCACCGGCGCCATGCCCTGGGCCTGGATGGCGGCCTCGTCCATGCAGGAGCCGTAATAGGCCCCGAGCTTCTGGCGCGTGGGGTCCTGGCCAGGGTCCTTGGCGGCGTCCTCCAGGATCTGCTTCAGCATCTCCTCGTTGCGCTTGGAGATGGTGCTGAAGGTGCGGCTCCAGTACACGCGATCGGCGGGGATCTCGGTGGTCTTGATCCAGTTCCCGCAGGCGTACTGGTAGAAGTCCTGGCAGGGGTCCACGCTCGTGTCCATCGCGCCCGTGACCGCGGCGGCCAGGGCGGGATCGACCTGACCCGACGCGCTGGTGCCGGCGCCCTTCTTTCCGCAGGAGAGGAGGGCGAGCGCGCCCAGCAGGGCCGCGCGGGACAGGGGACGAGCGTTCATCGGATCTCCAGGAAGGCCCAGGCCGGGCTTCGAGAGGGGGGAGGAGGAGGCGATCTCTATCGAGCCGAGGGCTTCACAACGAGGTGCCACAGCAGAGAACGATGTTCACGCCCCCGTCCAGCCGCGCACGGCGTCCAGCAGGGCCTGACCATAGCGCTTGAAGCGCTCCGGGCCCATGCCGTGGACGCGGCACAGGGCCTGCCGGGTGGTGGGGCGCAGGGCGGCGATCTCCTCCAGCGTGCGGTTGGGGGCGATGACGTAGGCGGGGACGTCGGCGTCCCGCGCCAGCCGCGAGCGGACGTCGCGCAGGTGGGCCAGCAGCTCGCGGTTGGCGTCCGGTCGGCCAGGGGCGGCGCTCACGACCGGGGGGCGCGGGGCGCGGGCCGCCCGGGGGTAGACCATGCGGAAGCCGGGCTCGCTCTGGCGCATCACCCGCCCGCCCCTCTCCGAGAGCGCGTAGGTCCGGTAGCTGCGCTCCTGCCCGGACAGCGTGCGCTGCACGAAGCGGGCCTCCAGCGCGCCCGCGTCGCAGAGGGCCTCCACCAGGCGCTCCACCTCGCGCTCCGTCCAGCCCGCCAGGATCCCGAAGGTGGACAGCCGGTCGTACTTGAGGAAGCGCAGGTCGTTGTCCGCGTGGCCGGTCGCCACCCGCGCGATCATCGTCTTGGAGGCCGGCTCTCCCATGCGCGCCACGCAGGCCAGCAGCTTGCGCACGCACAGCTCGTCGTCGGGGCCCAGCGGCTGGGCCTGGGCCACCAGCGCCCGCCCCTGCCGGCAGCCGTCGCAGCTCCCGCAGCGCTCCCAGGGCGCCGTCTCGCCGAAATACTCCAGCACGTAGCGGCGCAGACAGCCGGCGCGGCCATAGTCCACCATGCAGCCGAGGCGGGCGTACTCCCGATCGCGCCGCTCCTGCAGCGCCGCCTCGTCGAGGTCCAGCGGCTCCCCCGGGCGCAGCAGGTTGAAGCCCGTGGCCCGCTCCGCCGGGCGCCAGCCGATGTAGCCGCGATCCTCGAGGCCCCGCAGCGCCGCCGTGAGCTGATCCACCTCCAGCCCCAGCCGCTCCGCCAGCCGCTCCGGCTGCACGACCAGCGCGCTGTCCGGGTCCTCGGCGAGCTGCTCCCGGATCCAGTCGAAGACCTTGCCCCGCAGACCGGACGGGAAGCCCACGGGCGCGTCCGTGCGCAGGAGCACGGAGCCCGCCCGATCCGCCTGCGCCAGCTTGCGGACGTGGCCCAGGCGCTGGAGCACGGCCAGGCAGCTGGCCGCCAGGCGCTCCGCCCCCGCGTCCTCCGGGAGCACCTCCGCCAGCCGCTCCAGCGGCAGCCAGACCGGGTTGGTGCGCTCGTCCTGGAGGCGACGGTAGACGGCGTGGACGTACTCCGCCTTCGGGTTGGCCAGGCGGATGAAGAAGCTCTGGGTGTCCTGGTCCTTCGGGCGGTACAGCAGCACCGCCTTCGCCGGCTTGCCGTCGCGGCCCGCGCGCCCGATCTCCTGGTAGTACGCCTCGATCGAGCCCGGCAGGTCGTAGTGGACGATGGTCCGCACGTCCTCCTTGTCCACGCCCATGCCGAAGGCGTTGGTGGCGACGACCACGGGGACGCGGCCGGACATGAAGTCCTCCTGCACCCGCACCCGCTCCTCGTGGGGGAGCCCGGCGTGGTAGGCCAGGGCCGGCATCCCGCCCACCTGCAGCGCCCCGCACACCGTCTCCACCGCCCGCCGCGTGGCGCAGTAGACCAGCGTGCTGCCGCCCCCCACCAGCCCGGGCAGGGCCGCCACCTTCTCCCCCTCCGTCGGCGTGTCGATCACGCGCAGGTCCAGGTTCGGGCGGTCGAAGCCGCGGACGAAGACCCGCGCGTCCTCCATCCCCAGCGTGCCCAGGATGTCGCGCCGCACCTCCTCCGTGGCCGTGGCCGTGAGCGCCACCGTGGGCACCGAGCCCAGCGCCTTCCGCACCTCCCCCAGCCGCAGGTAGTCCGGCCGGAAGTCGTGCCCCCATTGCGAGAGGCAGTGCGCCTCGTCGATGGCCAGCAGGCGGATGTCGGCCCCGCTCAGCCCGGCCAGGAAGCGCGGCGTGAAGCGCTCCGGCGCCACGTAGACCAGCTCCCACTCCCCGCGCCGCAGGCCCTGGAGCCGCGCCTCCCGCTCCTCGGCGGAGACCGTGGAGTTGATGAGCGTCGCCCGGATCCCCTTGCGCGTGAGCCCGTCCACCTGGTCCTTCATCAGGGCCAGCAGGGGCGAGACCACCAGGGCCAGCCCGCCGCGGGCGAGGGCCGGGAGCTGGTAGCACATGGACTTGCCCGCGCCCGTGGGCATCACCACCAGCGCGTCGTTGCCCTCGGCGACGTGGGCGACGATCTCACGCTGGCCGGGCCGGAAGGCCGGGAAGCCGAAGCGCGCACGCAGGATGCGGTCCAGGTCCGGCGGCGGAGCCATGACAGCAGGGGGAGGCATGGCGGCCCTTGTAGCGCCTCCTTCGAGGCGTGCAAGGAGCGACGATCAGAAGCGGACAGAATCTGTCCGATCGATCCACACCGGCGCCGTCCAGGCCATCGCGTCCGGGCCGGGCTCGCGGATCTCCGCGTAGACGAACCAGACCCCCGGCGAGGGGAGCGCGATCTCCTGGCGCGCCCAGCTCCGCCCCGGGCTGCTGCCCTGCGCGGCGAGCTCGACGGCGTCCCCGCCCACCCGGCCGCGCATCCACCGGATCTCATAGGGGCCCGCGTAGTCCTCGTCCGTCACCAGGAGCTGCACCCCGACCTTCGCGCCCGCGGTCCTCAGCTCCGAGCCCATGGGCACCCGCCCCTCGGCGAAGAGGGCCACCGACAGGCCCGGATCCTCGCTGGCGAAGACCCTCCGCGCCAGCAGCGCGTCCTGGAAGCCCGCCTCGTCCCGGCGCTCCACCCAGACCCCCGTGCGCGAGCGGTGGCCCGTGCCCCAGTTGGCGTAGTGGTTGTCGTGGTTGGCCACCGGGGCCAGCCGCATCCCGCCCAGCAGGTAGACGTGCCAGTCGTCCACCCGGGTCTGGCGCACCGTCGCCCCGCCCTCCGTGACGAGCGAGGGGTTCTGGGCCTCGGTCCCGCCGATCTCCGCGCCGCGCCCCAGGGTGACCTCGATGAGCCGCGCCCAGGGGGCCGTGACCTCGGCGAGCGCGCCCAGCGCCGCGTGGAGGGTCGCCGCGTCCAGGTCTCCCGAGCCCGCCAGCAGGCTCGCCCGCCGATCCTTGAGCGGCCCCACGTCGTCGAGCCCGTAGTCGTCCAGCTTGTCCTGGCGCGAGGAGGCCTTCGTCACCTTCGCCAGGTCCCCCGGCCGCGGGATGTCCCAGTTCCCTCCGTCATCCTCCAGCGTGACCGGGCGCTCGGGCAGGGTCTTCGGGTGGCAGAGCATCAGCACCGGACGGTCTCCCGCCGCCACCCGCTGGGGCAGGAACTGACCATAGAGCAGGTCGAAGCGCCCGCGCGGCACCACCGCCAGCGCGCTCGCCCCGAACACGCCGACGTGGTTGCCCTCGCCGTTCGTGTTCCACTCCATCCCCACCAACGCGAGGAATCGCCCGCCGGAGCTCGCCGTGATCCCCTTCGCCGTCTCCCGCATCCGCGCCCAGTAGCCGGGGTCCATGCTCACCAGATCCGGCGGGTCGCGCACCCCGTCCACCGTGTGTGGGGTCAGCGCCAGGAAGTCCAGCTTCCCCTGGTCTCGCGCGTAGGTGAAGGCGTAGCGCGCAGGGTCGGCCGTGGCCGCCGCCTCGGGGACCGCGACGACCGCGCCGGAGGCGTCCTTGCGCTCCGCCTTCCCGTCGTCCCAGCGCGCGCTCCCCTGGCCGGCGGCGATGTGGGCGTGCAGGTTCCCGCGCAGGAGCTGCCAGCTCCGCAGCGCGAGGTCCGCGGGCTCCAGCTTCGCCACCAGGGCGTCCTCGGGCAGGGACCAGCTCCAGATCCGCTCGAACTCCGCCGAGAATTGCCCGACCAGCGCGGCGTCCTCGTAACGGGTGTAGTTCTCGAAGTTGTTGAAGAGCGCGCTGCCCGACCAGTTGCCCGATCCGAACAGCAGGACCTTCCCATCCACGATGGCCAGCTTGTTGTGCTGGAGCTGGTGGAGCGCGGCGTTGCCCCGCTTCAGCCGCACCTGCACCCCCGCTCCGGCCAGCCGGTCGTGGTAGCGCCCGCCCACCTCGGCGGCGTCGGCGGCGTTGACCACCACCCGCACGCGCACCCCGCGGCGCGCCGCGTCCATGAGCTCGTCCACCAGCTTGTCGAAGGTCAGGTGGTGCATCAGCACGTCCACGCTCGTCTTCGCCCCGCGCAGCCCCTCCTTGATGAGCCCGATGGGGGCGGTCCCCGGCGTGAACGCCACCAGCCCCGGCACCGAGCAGGCCCCCGCGCGATCGACGTCCGCGGCCCAGATCGCCTCGAAGTGGCAGGCGTAGGCCCGCAGCAGCGGGTCCTCGGCGGTGGACTCCACCACCAGCGTGGTCTCCTCGTTGATCGTCGTGCCCGTGCTGGACCAGTTGTTCGATCCGTTGGCCAGCCGGACCCCGTCCACCAGCAGGAACTTGGCGTGCTGGAGGCCGCCGCGATCGAACTCCTCGCCCTCCGGGCTCGGGCTCGCCGCCGGAGCGCGCGCCTTCCCCGCCACGAAGCGCACCGGGACGCCCTTGTCCCGCAGCCGCCGCCCCACGCTCCCCTCGGCGTCCTGGGCCGCGTCCAGGGCCAGCCGCACCTTGACCCCCCGCTGGTGCGCCCGCAGCAGCGCCGCCTCGATCTCGGCCACGCTGAAGGTGAATTGCGCCGCGTCCACGCTCGTCTTCGCCCCGTCGATCAGCCCGACCACCCGCGCGACGATGGCCGAGCGCCGCTGGAGCGCCGCCTTGTCCTCCGGCGAGCACACGTCGCACCAGGGCGAGGTGAAGACCGCCTCCACCTTGCGCCCGGATCCCTGGGCGAGGGCGAGCCCGCCCAGCAGCAAGAGCGCCATCATGAGCCGTGCGCGCATCGGGACCTCCAGAGGTCCAGCATAGCAACCAGCGCGCTCGCCCTGCTCTCCGAGCCCTCAGCCCCCGGCGAGCTCGCGTTCGATGAGCGCCCGGAGCTCGTCGTACTCGAGCTCGTTCGAGTAGTACTCGATGACCCCGTCCGTGCCGATCAGCCACTCCTGCGGGTAGGCGCCGGTGGGGAAGGCCATGGTCTGCTCGTACTCGCGGGTCACGCTGCCGTCGCTGTCCAGGAGCACGGGCAGGGTGATGTCGAAGCTGTCTGCCCAGCGCTGGACCGTGTCGGCGTCCTCGCGCGTGCTGATGGCCCACACCACGAGGCCGTCCGCGGCGTAGTCGGCGGCGAGGTTGTTCTGGACGTCCGAGACCTCGGACGGGCAGACGGGTCACCAGGTGGCGAAGTAGGAGAGCAGCACCGGGTGGCCGAGCTGCTCGGAGAGCCTGTAGGTGAGCCCGTCGATGCCCTGGAGGGCGAAGTCTGGCGCGGCCACCCCGGCGGGCGGCGCAGCGGAGGCCAGCACGGAGAGCTCGCGCAGCGGCTCATCCGGGTCGTCCGACGCGAGGCAGAGCGTCGTGTCCGCCGTGAGCCCGGTGACCCGCAGCGTGGCCGACTCGCCGGGTCCGAGGGTCGTGGCGCTCACGTCCACCAGGACCGCCGCGTCGCCCGCGCTCGCCCCGCTCAGCGTGAGCGTCCCCGCCCCGCGGTTGGTGATCGTGGTCTCGCCCACCCCGTCGGCGTAGCGCAGCGTCTCGCTCGGGAGGTCCAGGGCCGGGGCCTCGTCCTCGCTCAGCGCCCAGATCTCGAAGATGTTCCAGTCGCCCACGAAGGCACGCGCGCCGCTCGCGTCCACCGCCAGCGCGAACTGCTCCGTGCGCTCCTGCTGAATGGGCGTGGGCGGGTCGGCGCGGAGATCGAGGGCCGCGAGCCCCTCGTGGTCCACCACCCAGAGGATCCCGTCCCCGACGGCGCTCATCACCGCGCTCCCTCCGGTGGACAGCGTGTGCAGCAGCTGGGGGCTCGCCCGCTCGGACACGTCCAGGATCGCCACCCCGTCCCCACCGATCGCGGCGTACAGCCGATCCTCGGCGTAGCGGACGTGCAGGGCCCCGCCGCCGAGCGCCAGCGGCTCGCCGACCACGGGCGCGCCTGGATCGCGGATGTCGAAGGGCACCACGCCCAGCGTGTTGTCCGCGGCGTAGAGCCAGCCGTCTCCGCTCGACGCGAGCTCCCAGGGCGCCTCCAGCCCCGCGGCCGAGCCGACCAGCGCGGGCGCGGCCGGGTCGCTGACGTCGTAGACCCGCAGGCCCTCGTCCCGCACGGTCACGTAGAGCAGCCCGTCCACCCACGCGAGCCCCTCCATCCCGGATCCGGCGATCTCCCCCACGATCTCAGACGCGGTGGGCTCCGAGGCGTCCCACAGGTACACGCCCTCGTCCCGCTGGCTGGTGGCCACGATCCCGTCCGCCAGGGGCTCGACCCGATGCAGCTTGCCCCGCCCGCTCTCCCAGGGGCCGTAGAGCTTCGTGGGCGCGGCCGGGTCGGTCACGTCGAAGATCAGGTATCCCCCCTGCCCCACGACATGGGCCAGGTCCCCCTCCAGGTCCACGTCAATGGCCTCGAGGAAGCCCGAGCCGTCCACCTGCTGCACGCGCACCGAGCCCTCCATCGTGAGCGGGTCCGCGGGCAGGGTCGCGGGCGCCTCGCAGGGGCCGCTCAGCGGTGTCCAGGGCTCGGGGGCCGCCGACTCCAAGGGCTCAGCGGCGGAGTCGGAGCTGACCTTGTCGTCGGCGCAGGCCAGGAGGAGCCAGAGCATAGACTCCGCTAACGTGGCGAGGGGCGCGGTCCAGGACGTGGACAGCGCGCGCGGCCGGGGTAGCCTTCCAGGTCAGCGCGACGCGCTGGCAGCAACGTCTAACAGCGAGGTCAAACATGCGCGTCAAGACGAGGGTGCGGGCTGGGAGCGAGGGTGTGCCGACCGGTCCGGGTGAGGGCGGGCTGATCGATCCCAGCTCCAACGACATGGGCTGACCCGGCGAGCTCAGGGTCGCAGGAGCGCCCTACAACCGCCTGAACCCCGCCTTGATCTCCGCCTCCAGGGCCTGGAACCTCGGGTCGCTCTCCACGTCCGGCCTCCAGGCCAGGCCCATGTCCACGAGGTCGTAGGCGTGCATCACCCGGGCCCCGCCGGCCGGCTTGCCGTCCGGTCCGGGCTGCCGCCCCATCATGAACACGAGGTCGCTGGCCAGGAGGGCCGCGCGGATGTCGTGCGTGATGATGATGAGGGTGTTCGCCTCGTGCATGTGGGCGACCTCGATGAGCAGCTCGACCACGTCCAGCAGGGCCGCCGGATCGAGGCCGGAGAAGGGCTCGTCCAGGATGAGGAGCTGGCGCTGGTTCATCAGCTGCTGGGCGATGGCGGCCCGCTGACGCTGCCCGCCAGAGAGCTGCGCCGGGTAGTGGCCGCCGTGCCCTCCGAGCCCGAAGCGCTCCAGCAGGCTCTGCGCCTTCTGCTTCGCCTCCGCCGCGCTCTGGCCGCCGGTCTGGCCCGCCACCACGAGGTTGTCCAGCACCGTGCGGTGCCGCAGCAGCGGGTAGTTCTGGAAGACCACGCCGACGGAGCCCTGAGGCAGCGGCCGCCCACCCTCGCCGCGCACGCTCCCGCGGTCGGGCGCGTCGAGCCCGCTCACGATGCGCAGCACCCGCGTCTTGCCCACGCCCGAGGGCCCCAGCAGCGCGGCGATCTGCCCGGTGGTGGCGCCCTCGCGCACGCGGTCGAGGATCTGGAAGCTCACGCCGTCCAGGATGAGCCGCCCGCCGAGCGTGAGCCCGAGGTCCTGCACATCCAGGAGCACGTCCCCGTGTGCCATCAGCGCCTCACCTGGTCCAGCGCCGCGTACGGGCACAGGATCCGCGTCAGCACGCCCATCCCGTAGTCCAGGAGCAGCCCCACGCCCAGGATGGCGATCAGGATGGCGTAGACCTCCGCCAGATGGAAGTGCTTGTTCTGATTGAGGATCATCGCGCCCAGCCCGCCCTCGGCCCGGCTGATGCCCTCCACCATCGTGATCATCGCCCAGCCGATCGCCAGGTTCTGGCGCAGGATGTCCAGCGCCTTGTCCAGCGTGCCCAGGATGACCACCTCCCACAGGATGCGGCCCTCGCTGGCGCCCAGCACCCGCATGTGGTCGAAGCGCTCGCGGGGGATGCTGATCACCTCGCTGGCCATGGCGGTCACGAAGAAGGTGCTCATCCCGAAGACCAGCAGGACCAGCTTGAGGTCATAGCCCCCGCCGGTCAGCAGCGTGAACGGCACGACCAGGCCGGTGATGCCTAAGAACCGCAGCTTGCTGACCGCGGCGACCAGCGGCCGGAAGGCCGCGATCACCGTCAGATAGCTCAGCGACATCGACAGCAGCACGGTCAGCAGGAGCGCGTGCAGGATGAGCTTGAGCGTGGTGAAGAGCTCGGGCCCCATGCCCTGCTCCCACCACAGGTTGGAGAGCGCCGAGAACACCTCGCCCGGACCGGGCAGGCTCTTCCAGGGGGAGAGCGCCCAGACCAGCAGCCCGAGCGCCGCCCAGACCAGGACCAGCCCGAGGGCGACCGTGGCGTCGATCGCCCGGTTCGGCAGGAAGGCGGCCTTGATCTTCTCGGCGTTCATTCGCTACTTCACCGTCCCCATCACGATCTCCACCCGGCGGTTGCGGGCCCGACCCTCGTTGGTGCTGTTCGGCTCCAGCGGCTCGGTCTGCCCGTGGGCGAAGACCTTGACGCGGCCCTTGGGGAAGTTGGCCGGCGCCTGCTGCTCCAGCCAGGTCTTCACGGCAAACGCCCGGTCCTCGGAGAGCTGCATGTTCTTGTCGGGGTTGCCCTGGTTGTCCGTGTGGCCGTGGATCTCCACCAGCGTGCCGCCGGCGATGACCAGGTCGTTTAGCAGCTGCTGGAGCTCCGCCTGGGCCTTCGGCGTGAACGTGGCCTTGCCCGAGGCGAACTCGATGTTCCACTGCCGCCGGCTCACCACCTGCTCCACCTTCTGCTCGTCGGAGAAGGTGGCCAGGTCCGCCGCCGTGGTCGGGGCCGAGGCCGCCGCCAGCTCGCGGATGTAGGAGGTGTCCGTGATCTGGTCCACCGGGTACCAGTCCGGCATCAGGTCGGGGTACTGGCTCTTCACGATCGCGGCGAAGACGTTGTAGGTCGCGGCGAAGGCGTTGGCCGAGCCCTGGGAGAGCCCGAAGAGCGCGAGGTTGTCCGAGAGGTTGTTCACGGAGGATCCGCCCAGCTCCACCTCCAGGCCCTGCTTGTCCTTCTCCTTCTGGATCTTGAAGTACTTGTACCAGTAGCCCGCGTCCTTCTCGTTGTAGACCAGGGCGCTGACCGCCGCGGCCTTGCGCAGGGCCTCGTCGCTCGCCTTGATCTGGTCACCGGCCTGGAAGATCGCGTTCAGCATCCCCTTGACGATCTCGCGGTGCTCGCCCATCCACTTCTTGTGGCCGATGATGACGTTGGGCATCTGGGAGCGGTACTCGTTCGTCGACACGATGCTGACCAGACCGCCCTTCTCCTGGGCCACGGTCACGTCGCCCGGCGTCCAGGTCACGACGCCGTCCACGCACTTCTTCTCCTTCGTCCCGCTCTTCTTGTTCTCCAGCTCCACGCAGAAGCCGGTCACGTACTTCTGGGCCGCGTCGATGTAGTCGCTCGCGTTCACCCAGTTCAGCGCGTCCGGGTCGTAGATCTGCTCGTTGGGGTTGTTGGGGATCTGGTTGTCGCCCAGCCACTTCAGCGCGATGTTCCAGTCGCCGTCGCGCAGATAGCCCGCCACCAGCCCGCCCCGCGCGTTCTGCGGGTTCTCCTTCCAGGAGGGCGGGCCCATGAACTTGTCCTCGCCGCGGCTGTAGCCCGCCGAGCCGACGATGATGGCCATGTAGTCATCGCCGAGCTTGCGCATGTTGTCGTTCAGGCCCTTGAGGAAGGCGGCCGAGCCGTCGCCCATGATCGCGACGAAGTGCGCGCCCTCGCTCGGGTTGTCCTCGCCCGCCTTCAGCTTCTCGGCGAAGCCGAGCATCAGGCTCTGCATCGTGTCGACGTTGTCCTCACGGATGAGCTTGAGGTTCACGCCGTTCTGGCACATCAGGCTGTCGGCGGTGGCCTGCGGGCCCCCCGTCGCCAGCATCATGCCCATCTGCGCGTTCCAGGCCCAGTGGTAGAAGCGGACCTCCGGCTTGTCGGTGCAGCCCGGCGCCCCCGCCGTGGCGGCGGGGATCATGGGGCCGCTGGCGCCCTGGTCGGGGAGCTTGGCGACGGGCGGGACGTTCGACTCCACCTTGTTCTTCGCCCCCGGCGCGAGCCTGTCGCGGAAGACGATGATCCCGCCCAGGATGGCGAGGACCACGAAGGTGATGAGCCCTTTGGCGAGCGGTGTGAGCCTCATGCGAGCGATCTCCGGTCCTTGGAACGAATCCTACTAGTCTACGCTTCCCCTGCGGTCAAGCGCGCTCCCGGCGCGCGGCGCGGGCGGCACGATCGGCCTCTTCGTCGTCTTCGGGAGCGTCCTTCTTGCGGTTCTGCCCCTCCAGGAACTCGCGGACCAGCTGGTCCGCGCCGAGGTGGGCCAGGGGGTCCCCCATCATCTCCTGCTGCCCCGCCATCTCGTCGAGCATGGCGTGGACGTCCTGGCCCGGGTTGGCCAGCACCTGCCCGTGGATGTGGCGGATCTGGTGGGCCATGTCCTGGGCGCGCGTGCGCAGCAGGGAGAGCGTGGCCTCCAGCCGCGGGTAGCGCTCGAGCTGGGCCCGCGCGATGCGCAGGCGCTCCATCAGGACAGGCTTGACCGTCAGATCGGCCTCGGGGAGCTCGCGCTCCAGCTCGCGCACCTCGCGCTGCAGCTTGGGCACGTCCAGGCGCTGAAGCGCCGCCGACAGCGGGCGCATCGCGATGAGCAGCCTCAGATACCCGTTGATCACCAGCTCCAGGCGGTCCACGTCCGCGCTCGAGAGCTTCGTGCCCGGCACCGCGCGCATCTCGCCCAGCTTGCGGACGATCTCGCGCATCTCCAGGTAGTCCCGGCAGGCCAGCGAGGAGCGGTCCCGGATGTAGGCGTCGGGGTCCGGGGCCTCCTCCGTCACGAAGAGCCGCTTCAGCCAGCCACCGCGCGGCGGGGGCTCGTTCAGGCCCCACAGCTCGTTGAGGTAGTAGGCGCGCTCGCGCAGCAGGTCGCTGGCCCGGTAGCGTTTGTCGATCGCCGCGCGCACGGGCGGCATGTCGGGCACCACCCACAGCACCCCGCCCGCCGCCACCGCGGTGAACGCCCACCACATGGGATCGTGCACCGCCCCCGCCACCCCGCCCGCCGCGATCAGGGCGAGGTTGGCCCAGTGGCGGAACACCTCCCAGCGGTACGGGGGCTTCTGGTCTTGGCCGTCGGACATGAGCGCGATCTTTAGCACGCGCGGGCCCGGCGCGGGACGACTCAGGGCCGGAACAGCCAGGAGGCCTTCGCGAAGACCGAGCGCTCGTCGGGCTCCAGGGCCCCGTCCTGCTGGGCCGCGCGCGCCTCGCTCACCCCGAGCCACAGCGCCGTCCCCGGCGAAGGGAGCCAGGAGAGCAGCGCCGAGACCTGCAGCGCCCGCGCCGTGCTCTCGCCGCCGACATCGCCCTCCGCGCGCCCCTGCACCAGGCCCCGCAGCCCCAGCGCCCGCGTGAACTGGGCGTTCGCCTCCGCGCGCAGGATGTCGCTCCAGCCGAGGTGGGCCCCGTCCTCGCGCGCCCAGAGGTCCTGGCGCTCGGCCTCCACCTGCACCTGCACGCCGGGAAGCGGCTTCAGCAGCACCCCGCCCGCCGCGGAGAGCAGGTTGGCGGGCTCCCCCGTGCTGTAGTCGATGGTCCCGCCGCCCTCCACCTCGACCCCCAGCTCCAGCCAGCCGCTGGGCGCCGCCCCCAGATCCATCCACCCGAAGACGTAGGGCTGGAGCGTGTCGCCGTAGAGCTCCGTGCCGCGCCCGGCCGAGGCGGCCAGCTCGACCGAGGGGCCGATCTGGTTCGTGAGGTTGAGCCCCACCCAGCTCTCCGGGCCCAGCTCCGAGCCGTGGACGAGGTTGAGCCAGCCCTCCACCCCGGGTTGTATCCAGCTCCGCTCACCGAGCTCGACCCGATAGCGCTGGTAGGTCCCGAAGCCCGTCGTCCCCGTGCGGGTCTGGAAGTCCGTCTCCGCCCGGAAGTCCTGGGAGACGTGGTCCACCTCCAGGAGCACCCCGCCCCAGCCCGACTGCCCCTTGCGCTGGAGCACGCCGTAGGCCGAGCCGCCCAGCATCTGCGCCTCGCCGGTCTCCCCCGTCGCCGAGCCCCGCACCTGCGCGCTGCTGGCCAGCCGATCGGCGAAGGTGCCGTTGACGTCGAGCCCCAGCACGGTGTTCGAGGCCGTCGGGCGCAGCGTGTCCGGGTCGATCAGGTCCTTCCTGGCCGCGATCCCGCCCGCCTGCCAGGTCTCGCCGAGATCGCGCTTCAAGCGCAGCACGCTGTTCACCGCGTGCGCGCCGTCCACCGCGTCCGCGCCGAAGCCCGGCGTCTCGCAGCCCGAGCGCGTCCCGCACTCGCTGACCAGGCTCGGCTCCGGGCTGCGGTCCCAGGCCAGCAGCGCCCCGACGGTCCCCTGCCCGCGCCGACCCGTCAGCTTGAGCCCGCCGATGGGCGCCACGATGGAGCGCGTGTACAGCGTGTCGCTCGGATCCTCGTAGGCGTCCACCCCCGACAGGAAGAAGGGCCGCTGCTCGTCCAGGTAGAGCGCGAAGCGGTTGTTCAGCTCCATCTGGAAGGGGTCGGCCTCAATCTGGGAGAAGTCCGGGTTCAAGGTCCCGTCCAGCGCGAGGTCCGGGGTCGGCCCCCAGCGCAGGTCCAGCCCCGGCGAGACCACGTCGGTCCAGGACCCCACCTCCTGCGGTGCCAGGTGCTCCTGACCCTCCTCGCGCAGCCAGCTTCGACCGGCCGTCAGCGTGGGCATGAGGTCCAGGCGCAGGGCGCGGGAGGGCGGCTTCAGGCCCTCCATCCGCCCCGCCTGGAGCAGCGCGCTGGCCTTGTCGTGGTCCAGCTCGGGCCAGGCATAGTAGGCGTTCTCCGCGGGAATCTTGCGCTGCAGCACCAGACCCCAGCCCTGCTCGGGCTGGTGCGGGTACCACAGGCTCTTCCAGGGGATCGCCACCTCCACCGTGTAGCCCCGCTCCGTGCGCACCCCGCGCGAGCTCCACACCGCGTCCCAGGCGAAGTTGGGCCCCAGGCTCACCGTCTCGCGGTAGTCCTGCTGCACGCCCAGCGCGTTGACCCAGAAGGTGAACGCCGAGCGCTGGTCGGAGAAGGTGTCCAGCGTGATGCCGATCTGGTCGTCGCTGTTGATGTCCTCGCGGGGCATGACGTGGGCGCGGAGGCGATCGGGCTCGGGATCCTCGCAGACGAAGCCGAAGTAGATGCGCTCCTCGTCGTACCAGATCCGCGCCTCGGTGCGGCCGGGAGCCGGCCCGCCCGGGACCGGCCTCCAGCGCAGGAAGTCGTCCACCACCGCCGCCCGCGCCCAGACCGGCTCGTCCAGACGCCCGTCGATCTGCACCCGCTCCCCGGGCAGCAGGGGCGGCGTGACGACAGCGGGCCCGGCGTGAGCGAGCCCCAGGAGCAGGCGCAGCAGCATCGGCGCCCTGTAGCATGCTCGGGGCCTGCGAGGACACCCTGGTCGGTTAGATCCGAGCAATGGCCGACCTTCACGCCCGCGCCGAGACGCTCCCCCAGGAGCCTGGGGTCTACCTCTTCAAGGACGCCCGCGGGCGCATCCTCTACATCGGCAAGGCCAAGAACCTCCGCAGCCGCGTGCGCCAGTATCTGTCCGGGCACGACGGCCGGGTGATGGTGCCCTTCCTGGTGCGGGCCGCCCACGACGTGGAGATCATCGTCGTCCGCACCGAGAAGGAGGCCCTGCTCCTCGAGAACAACCTCATCAAGAAGCACCGGCCCCGCTACAACACCCAGCTCGTCGACGACACGAACTTCCTGCACCTGCGCCTCGACCCCGGCGAGGCCTGGCCGCGCTACCGGCTCACCCGCGGCGTCACCGACGGCAAGGCCCGCTACTTCGGCCCCTACACCTCGGCCCAGCGCGCCCGCGCCACGCTGGAGTTCCTGGGCCGGCGCTTCCCGCTCCGCACCTGCTCGGACGAGGAGATGGCGCGGCGCACCCGCCCCTGCCTGCTCCACCAGATGCACCGCTGCCTCGCCCCCTGCGTGAACCTCTGCACGCGCGAGCAGTACGACCGCGTCATCCACCAGAGCGCCCTCTTCCTGGAGGGCAAGAACCACGAGCTGATGGACAGTCTCCAACGCGAGATGTTCTCCGCCGCCGAGGCCGAGCATTTCGAGGAGGCCGCCCGCCTGCGCGACCTGCTGAAGGCCATCCAGGCCACCGTCGAGCGCCAGCAGGCCGTGGACACGAAGGGCGCTGACCGCGACCTCTGGGGCCTGTACCGCGAGGGCGAGAGCGGGGCCGTCACCCTGCTGCCCGTGCGCCAGGGCGCGCTCCAGGAGGCGATCACCCTGCCCTTCCAGGGCGTGATGGAGGACGACGGCGACCTGCTGTCCAGCGTGCTCAACCGCTGGTACCAGGACAGCACCTTCCTGCCCCCCGAGATCCTGGTCCCCGTCGAGATCCCCGACCAGGACGCCCTCGTCGAGGTGCTCTGCGAGCGTCACGAGATCACGAAGAGCGCGCTCCAGCTCCGCACCCCGCAGCGCGGGGACAAGCGCTCGCTGGTCGATCTCGCCCTCTCCAACGCGAAGCACGCCTTCCTGCGCCACCAGGCCGAGACCGATCGGCACGCCAAGGCGCTCGACGAGCTGATGCGGGTCTGCCACCTGCCCCGCCTGCCCCGCCGCATCGAGTGTTTCGACAACTCCAACATCCAGGGCACCGACCCGGTCGCCAGCATGGTGGTCTTCACCGACGGGCGCCCGGACCGCGCCGCCTGGCGCCGCTACAAGATCAAGACCGTGGAGGGCTCCGACGACTTCGCCACCATGCGCGAGGTGATGGCCCGCCGCTTCCGCCGCGCCGCCGAGGACGGGGTCTGGCCGGATCTGGTGGTGGTGGACGGCGGCAAGGGCCAGCTCTCCAGCGCGCTGGCCGTCATGGAGGAGCTCGGCGTCCAGGTCCCGATCATCGGGCTCGCCAAGCCGCGCACGGAGCGGCGCAAGGGCGACGAAGAGACCCCCGACAAGATCGTGCTGCCCAACGTGAAGAACCCCATCGTGCTCAAGCACAACAACCCCGCGCTGCTCCTGCTGCAGGCCATCCGGGACGAGACGCACGACGCCGCGGTCGCCTTCCACCGCAAGGTGCGCAACCGGCGCAACCTCCAGAGCCGGCTCCAGAGCGTGCCCGGCCTCGGGCCCGTGCGCAGCCGCGCCCTGCTGACCCACTTCGGCAGCGCGTCCGCCGTCAAGCGCGCCAGCCCACAGCAGATCGCCGAGGTCCCCGGCTTCAGCGAGGCCCTGGCCGGGCGGGTGTCGGCGGCGCTCCGAGGTGAGCCCGCCCCCGACCGCGACGACGATCAGCCCTGAAGGCCCGCGGCGAGCTGCTCCAGGGTCGCCGGGCCGTAGACCACGACCCGGATCTCCATCTGGGGCCCGATCACGTAGGTCTTGGCGGAGGCCCCCTCCGACCACAGGTTGACCGTGTTGTAGAAGGGGTCGATCAACGCAGTATCCAGGCCGTAGTCCTCCACCCAGCGCGCCGCGTCGTCCGCGTCCGCGGCGATGGAGAGCTCGTCCCGGCCGATCAGCGCGACCACCAGCACGTCGGGGAAGGCCGCGGAGAGCTCCAGCAGGGTCTCCATCGTCTGCTGCGTGGGCCCGAAGTCCATGTGGCCCGTCAGCAGCACGATCTCCTGGCCCTGCTGCGCGTAGAGCGTCCAGTCCTCGCCGTCCTGGTCGGCGGCGGCGAGGTCGTAGGCGACGTCGCCCTCCTGGTAGCCCGTGCCCTCGGGCGCGCCGCTGTCCCCGGTCTCGCCCGTGTGCTCCGAGCCGCCCGTGTCGGCGGTGTCCGCGGTGTCGTCGCCGCCCCCACCGCCGCCCCCGCCCCCGCCGGGCGTGCCGCCGCCTCCCCAGCTCCCCCCGTCGGCGTCGCAGCCCAGGGCGGCCAGCAGCAGGAGCGCGCGCATCGGCACCTCTACAGGTTCACGCCGCAGTATTCGCCGACCGCGAGGCCCTGGACGTTCCAGGTGGCGCAGCCGTCGCAGTCCTGCCCGCCGTCCAGCGCGATGGCCTGACGCTCGCCCCGGGCCAGCGTGAACAGCCCGTCCACCGGCTCCGACGCGCAGACCGAGGCGTCCACGCTCCAGGTCGCGTCCACCGCCGTCGGCGCCGCCCCGCCCAGCGCCACGACCCCGGTGACCGTGGCGTCATAGTCCGAGGGCCAGGTCGAGATCGGGAAGAGCGAGAAGGACAGGTCCAGGGTGGAGACCCCCTCGGCGCAGGACAGCCCCACCCCGCAGGTGGAGGCCGCCGCGTCCAAGGTCATCTCGTCCCCGTCCTCGCGCAGCTCCACCGCGCCGTCCAGGTAGAGCAGCAGCTCCCCGTCCTGGCGCAGCGAGAAGCCCTCCGCCGCCACCCACGCGCCCTCCGGCCCGTCGTAGCGGATCAGCTCCCCCCCGACCTGGCCGCCGTCGGAGAGCGTGCAGCCGCCCACCCAGCGCTCCTGCGCGTCGTCGAGCGCGATCACCACCGGGCAGTCCTCCTCGACGCCCAGCGCCTCCCGCGGCTCCAGCACCAGCTCCACCAGCGGCTCCGGTCGCGAGGAGGCCAGGGTGGAGGCCAGCACGCTCGAGTCCGGGGCAGACAGGTCCGTGGGCGCGTTGGTGTCGCACCCGACGAGCAGCGCTGCGATGGCCGCGAGACGCATCATCCAGGATCCTATCGCTCGCTGAGGGGGGGCCCGTCAAGGCCCCACCGTCGCGGAGCGCGCTCAGAGCACCCCGTACTCCGGCCCGTCCCCGCCCTCCGGCGGCACCCAGCGGATGATCTGGTAGGGGTCGCGGATGTCGCAGGTCTTGCAGTGCACGCAGTTCGAGAAGTCGATCCGCAGCTTTCGCTTGCCCGTGTGCTCGTCGGTCTCCATGTTGTAGACCTGGGCCGGGCAGAAGCGCTCGCAGGGGTTGCCGTACTCCTCGGCGCACTTCGTCCCGCAGATGTCCGGCTGGAGCACGTGCAGGTGCGCCGGCTGGTGCTCGTCGTGCTTGGTGCCCGAGTGGTAGACGTCCGTGAGCTTGTCGATGAGGTAGGTCCCGTCGTAGCTCAGGTCGTCGCGGCTGGGGAAGCCCTTGCTGCCGTGGTAGGCGGCGATCTTCTTCATCCGCTTGTAGTCGGCCTCGATGTGCTGGATCTCGTCGCCCGGCCCGAACAGCATCTGGAGCCCGCTCTTGAACAGCCCGCTGAAGAGCCCGCTCTTGAAGGCGGCGTGGAAGTTCTTGGCCGGCTCCATCTCCTCGCGCACCCAGCTCGCGTCCAGCGCCTCCTTGTAGCGGGAGAGGACCGCCTCGGTGGCCTCGCCGCGCTTGAGCGCCTCAAACGCCGCCTCCGCCGCCAGCATCCCCGACTTCATGGAGAGGTGGATGCCCTTGATGCGCAGCGGGTTGAGGAAGCTCGCCGAGTCGCCGACGATCATCGCGCCGTCGGTGTACAGCTTGGGGATGCTGGCCCAGCCGCCCGTGGTCACGGTCTTGGCGCCGTACTTGACGACCTTGCCGCCCTTCAGCTTCTCGCGGATGTGCGGGTGGTTCTTCAGCTTCTGGAGCAGGTAGTGGGCGTCCATCGCCGGGTCCTGCGCGTCCAGCCCCACCAGCAGCCCGATGGCCACCCGGTCACCCTCCAGGGAGTAGATGAAGGCCCCGCCGAAGGTCTCGTAGTCCAGCGGGAAGCCCATGGTCAGCGTGACCTCGCCCTGCTTCACCGAGCCCGGCGGGAGCTCCAGGATCTCCTTGACCCCGATCTCGTAGACCTGCGGCTCCGAGCCCTTGTCCAGCCCGCGCTTCTCGATGAGCTGCCGCACCAGGTGGCCGCGCGGCCCCTCCCCGAGGATGGTGACCTTCGCCTCCAGGTCCATGCCTGGCTCGAAGCGGTTGGTGGGCTGCCCATGCTTGTCCAGGCCCTTGTCGCCCGTGCGCACGCCGTTGACGCGGTCCCCGTCCCACAGCAGTTCCCAGCCGCCGAAGCCGGGGAAGATGTTGACCCCCTTCTCCTCGGCGATTCCCGCCAGCCACTTCTGAAAACGGGCGATGGAGATGATGGGGCGGCCATGATCGGAGAGCGGCGGCGGCATGAGCGGCGCCTTCATCGCCCGCTTCTCCGTGAGGAAGACCATCTCCTCGTGGTCCACGTAGCGCTCGACCGGGCAGCCGCGCTCCTTCCAGTCGGGGATGAGCTCTTCGAGCGCGCGCGTGTCCAGCACCGCGCCGGAGATGCCGTGGGCCCCAACCTCCGAGCCCTTCTCGATGAGCGCGATCATCGGCTCCTGGATCTTCGCCTCGTCCGGGGCCGTCTCGTTGTGGCGGGCGATGAGGTCCATCAGGTGGATCGCCCCGGCCAGGCAGCTCGGCCCCCCTCCCACGAACAGCACATCGACCGGCATGGATTCGCGCTGCATGACCGCTCCCTCGGATGAATGGTGATTCAGTCCATAACGCGCGCGCGCGCAGCTTGCCTCGCTCAGGACGGGGTAGAGATTGCTGGTGAGGTCGCACTCCGCTAGAGTGGATCCGGAGGTCTTCCGTGAAGCGCAAATACACCCTGGCCGGGCTCATCGCGTTGGCCTTCGTGATCCTGGACCAGGTGACGAAGATCTGGGTCGTCAAGAACATCCGCTACCAGGTGGAGGAGATCCCGGTCTTCGACACCAGCGTCCTGTCCTTCTCGCTGGTCCACGCGCAGAATCGCGGCGCGGCCTTCGGCGTGATGCACGGCCAGATCACGTTCTTCATCGTGTTCACCGCGCTGGCCCTGGGCCTGCTGGTCTACATGCTGCGCGAGCTCCCCGATGAGGACCGCTTCCAGTCCAGCGCCATCGGGCTCATCCTGAGCGGGGCGCTCGGCAACCTCATCGACCGCATCGACAAGGGCTCCGTCACCGACTTCCTCCGCGTCTACACCGAGCACCCCACGCTCTCCGCCTGGCTCATCAAGAGCCCGCTCGGCTCCAGCGAGTGGCCCAGCTTCAACGTCGCCGACGCCGCCATCGTCATCGGCCTCGGGATGTTCGGCATCCACTACCTGTTCCTGGAGAAGGACCAGGCCAACGCCCCGATGGAGCCTCCGCCCACGCCGCTCGAGGGCGGCGCCCCCCAGAAGGGCTGAGCGGCCTCAGTCGTCCACGAGCAGGCGCGCGGGGATGGGCAGGGCCTCCAGCTCGCGCTCCGTCATGCGGTCCACGGCGCGGTGGATGGCCTCCCTCAGCGAGGTCATGCGCGCGCGCGGCGAGCGCGAGGAGCGGCCGTCGCGAGAGGCGCTGCGGCCCATGCGCACGAAGCGGTGCTCCGGCACGTCGTGATCGCGCAGCCAGCTCCGCACCTCGGCGATCACCCAGGTCCGCCGCGCGTCCGAGAGCACCTGCCGCAGCTCGGGCGAGGCGTGCTCGTGGAAGTGGCGCAGCCAGGGCTCCTCCGAGGTCAGGAAGGCCGCCTGATCGGCGCCGACGTGCTCGCTCAGCACGCGCCGGGCGTGGTTGCGCTGCCGGTCCGTGGGGAGGGTGGGGACCTCCGCGTAACGGTCCGGGTCGTCCGAGACGGGGTGCCCCGGGGAGCCGTCCACATAGGGCGCGCGGATGACCATCAGGCTGTCGAGATCGAGGTACCAGCGGATCCCCAGAGTCTCTGACACCATCGCGCGCCAGAGGTCGGGGTGCAGCGAGGCGGAGGCCTCTCCCTCATCGCCCTCCGCGGCCTCGTTGGCGGCCGCGGCGTCCTGCGCGCCGTGAGATGACATGCGAGGAATTTCGGTCGACATCGGGAGGTCCCCTCGAGAAGCGGGCAGAATTCTCGTATTGTCAGCAGGTGGACCTGTCAAGCCCCCTGCCTCCGTGAGGAGCCGCTTCAAAGCAGCGTCTGGCGCCAGGCGTCAAACAGGATGAGCGTCCAGAGCTTGAGGCCGTGGTTGCCCACGCCGCTGAGGTGCTCTCCAGCCAGCCGCCGCACCTCCGCGGCGCGGAAGAGCCCGTCCGGGTCCGCGATCAGCGCCTCCGTGCGGGCGCGCAGGAATTCCACCCCCTCCGTGCGCAGCCAGTGGTCCAGCGGGGCCGGCAGGGCGCGCTTGGGGCGGTTGATCAGGTTGTCCGGGAGCCGCCCGGCCATCGCCTGCCTCAGCGGCCACTTGGTCCCGCTGCCCAGGAGCCGCGGGTGGACCTTCGCCGTCCCGGGCAGCGCGCCGCAGAGGGCGACCAGCTCGCGATCCAGCAGGGGGTAGCGCAGATCCAGGCCGGCGTGGACGGCGGCCCGGTCGCTGCGGGCGAGGCTGTCCTCGGGCAGCCAGCCGCGCTGCCAGACGTGCAGGATCTCGTTGATGGGGTCGGTCTCGACCTCGCGGTACATCGGCGCGAGCAGCCCCGCGCGCTGCCCGCCGCGCACCAGCCCGGGATCGGCCAGCAGGGCCGCGCGCCCCTCGCGGTCGAAGACGCTCGAGCCGCCCAGGCGCTGGTGGAGCCCGTAGTGCTCGGCGCCCTCGGCCAGGTCCTCCCGACCCGCCCGACGCGCCGCCACCCGCCCCAGCCCGCGCAGCCCGGGAGGCAGCCGCGAGATCGCCTGCGCCGCCCGCACGCGCGCGGCGACCGGCTCGATGGAGCGCCCGCCCAGCACCTCGTCCCCGCCGTCCCCGCTCAGCAGCACCCGGACCTGCCGCCCCGCCTCCCGGTAGAGCAGCATCTGGAGCGCCGCCGCCGCCGTGGGGAGCGGCTGCCCCATGCGCGCCGAGGCGCGGTCGATCTCGTCGGCCACGTCGCGCCCGTCCAGGCGGACCAGCACCTGCTCCACCCCCAGCACGTTGGCCACGCGCCCGGCGAAGGGGGACTCGTCGGCGGCGTCCGAGCTCATCGCCACCGTGAACGCGACGGGAGCTCGCGGCCCCCCGCGGGCGTGGAAGAGGATGCTCGAGGAGTCCAGCCCGCCGCTCAGCAGCACGCCCACCGGCCCGTCGGCGCTCATCCGCGCCACGGCCCGCCGCAGCGCGTCGTCCACCCGCCCCGCCGTCTCCCGCTCGGGGGGGACGGGGGCGTCCGGCGGCGCCCAGCTCGGCGCGTACCAGCGGCGCGGGCGGGGGCCGTTGGCGTCGTAGCGCAGCAGGTGTCCGGGCGGCACGGCGCGGACGTCGCGCAGCAGGGTACGCGGGGCGTGGACATAGCGAAAGCTCAGGTACTCCGCCAGGTGCTCGGTGGCGATGTCCCGGCCCACCCAGGGGAGCCTGAGCAGCGCCCCCGTCTCCGAGGCGAAGGCCAGCCTCCCGCCCCCCTGCGCCCAGAACAGGGGGCGCGTCCCGAAGGCGTCGCGTCCCAGCCAGAGAGCGCGCGCCCGCCGATCCCAGAGCGCGAACGCGAAGACCCCGTCGAGCTCGGCCAGCGCGGCCTCTCCCCGCTGCTCCCACAGCTGGAGCAGGCGCGCGGCGTCCCCGCCCGAGGGCCCGCCCTGCTCGCCCCGGGCCAGGCGCCCGTCGAAGACCAGGGCGAAGCGCTCGGAGCTGGCCAGCGTGCTCCCCCCGCTCCCGCCGCGCTGCATCAGGAGCGCGCCGCCCTCGGAGAAGCGCTGGTCCGACGCGGGTCCCCGGTGGATCAGGGCCGCCGAGAGCCCCTCGAGCAGCTCGGGCGCGGGCGGCCCGCTGAGCTGCACGACGCCCGCGATCCCCGCCACCTCAGCGACCTCCTTCGGCCGGACGCGCGTCCAGCCAGTCCTGGAGGATCACGGCGGCGGCGGCGGCGTCGATGATCTCGCGCTGCCCGCGGGAGCTCACCCCCGCCTCGAACAGCCGCGCGCTGGCCTCCACGGTGGTGTAGCGCTCGTCCTGGTAGTGGACCGGGAGCCGGCTCAGCTCGGCCAGGGCCTCGCCGACCTGCCGAGCCAGCCGCGCGCTGCGCCCCTCCCCGCCCTCCAGATCGTAGGGCAGACCGACCACGATCGCCGATGCCTCGTGCTGGCGGCAGAGCTGCAGCAGGCGGTCGGCGTCCTTGCGGACCCCATGACGCTCGACCACGCACAGGGGCGTCGCGAGCCGCGGGCCGGTGGCCGGGGCGCGCGCCACCCCGATGCGACGGGTGCCGACGTCGAGCGCGAGAATGGACGCCATAGAGTGCTCGGTTAGCCCATCGCGCACACGCATGCACGCAGGAGCCCTCCATGCCCCAGGCCGTGATCCTCGCTCAGGGTGACGAGCTGATGATCGGTCAGACCGTAGACACCAACAGCAACTGGCTGGCGGGCCGGCTCTGGGCGCTGGGCCTCCCCGTGCGCCGCATGGCCACCGCCCCCGATGATCTCGACGAGATCGCCGCCGTCCTGCGCGAGGCGGCGGGCCTGGGCCAGGTGATCGTGAGCACCGGCGGGCTCGGCCCCACCAGCGACGACTGGACGGCGGAGGCCGCGGCGCGCGCCTTCGACATGCCGCTCACGGAGCACCCCGAGGCCCTGGCCCAGGTGCAGGCCCGCTACGCCCTCTGGGGGCGGCCCATGCGCACGACCGCGCGCAAGCAGGCGCTCATCCCGCGCGGGGCTGAGGTCCTGGAGAACCGCTGGGGCACCGCCCCCGGCTTCGCCATCCACCGCGAGGGCTGTTCGCTCTGGTTCATGCCCGGCGTGCCCCGCGAGATGAAGCCCCTCTTCGAGACCACGGTGGAGCCCGCGATCCGCGCGCGCTTCGCCCTCTCCCCGCCCCGCCTCAGCATCCTCCGCACCACCGGCGTGCCCGAGGGCGAGCTGGGCGAGCGCCTGACCGGGCTGAGCGCCCCGGGGCTCACCGTGGGCTACCGGGCCATGGCGGGAGAGGTCCAGATCAAGCTGCGCTTTGAAGCTGACGTCAGCGAGGAGGCCCGCCAGGCCGTGCTGGCGGAGGCGCGGTCCCGGCTCGGCCCGGCGATCTTCGGGGAGGACAGCGGAGACCTCTCCGAGGTGCTGGGCGGGATGCTGGCGGCGCGCGGCGAGACCATCGCCACCGCCGAGAGCTGCACCGCCGGGCGCATCGCGCAGTGGCTGGCCTCCGTCCCGGGCGCCAGCCGCTACCTGCTGGAGGGCGCCGTGGTCTACGCCAACGAGGCCAAGGTGCGGACCTGCGGGGTCTCGCCTGAGGACCTGGCCCAGCACGGCGCGGTCAGCGAGCCGGTCGCGCGCCAGCTGGCCCTGGGCATCCGCGCGCGGGCCGGTGCCACCTGGGGAATTGGCGTCACCGGCGTCGCCGGGCCCGGGGGGGGCTCGCCGGAGAAGCCGGTGGGGACCGTCTTCATCTCGGTGGCGGGGCCAGCGGGGGTCGAGGTCCGCCGGCTCTCGCTGCCGGGCGACCGCGACCGCGTCCAGGCCCTCTCGTCCGCCGCCGCCCTCGCCCTGCTGCTCAAGCAGCTCAGGAGCGTAGGCGGAGCGGAGTCATCTCAGAAGTAGACGTTCAGGCCGAGGGTGCCCTGGAGGTTGCCGGGCGCGCTGGCGTCCTCGCCCTCCTCGTGGGTCACGAAGTGGGTGTAGCGGCCCTCGAGGCTGAGCGAGGACTTCTCGCCCACCGCGAGCTCCAGGCCGACGCCGCCGTGGGGCCCGAACTGCACGTCGCTCTGCTCGAAGGTGGCCGTGGTCATCCCGGTCTCGTAGGTGTCGCTGTAGCTGCGCTTCGTCCAGGTCACGCCGCCGAGCACGTAGGGGCTCACGTCGGTCCAGGGGAAGGCGAACAGCTCGACCGAGGCCGAGAGCGGCTGGGTCACGCGCTCGGAGGCGTTGGTGAACTCGTCGTTGTAGTAGCCGTAGGCCACCTCGAGCCCGAGCGCCTCGTTGCCGCGGTAGCGGGCGGCGAGCCCGACGCCGAAGTCGCTGTAGCTGGCGCCGTTCTCGTAGCCGGACATGTAGGTCCCGGAGCGCAGGCCCAGCGAGACGGTGTTGCTGCGCTCGACCTCACGCTGGGGGGCGGCGGTCCTGGCCGAGGCGGGGCGACCGGCCACGGCCACCGGGCGGGGGGGCGCCTCGTAGACGAAGACGCCAGCGGTCCAGTAGCGGGGGTGCCATGGCGCGACGTGGTAGTGGCGCGAGACGTACACGCGGTGCGGCGTGGGGTCCCAGGGCGCGTAGTGGTGGGCCGGGCGGGCGGCGTGGTGCGCCGGGCGGGCGGCGTGATGGGTCGGGCGGACGGCCGTGCCGCCGTTGGGGTGGGCCTGGACCGCGTGCGAGGAGCTGCCGCGGGGAGGCGCGCCGGAGGAGCCGCCAGCGGCCTGGGCGCTGGAGGAGGCGCCGCGATCCGGGGCCGTGCGGGCATGCGAGCTCTGGGGGGCGGCCGTGCGCGCGGCGGGCTGACGGGCCTGGGACATCGAGGCGGCGGGGCGCTGCGCCTGCACGGCGGGGCGCTGCATCTGCGCGCCGGGGCCCTGGCCGCGCGGGGCCTGGGCGACCTGATGGGTGGGCTGGCCGCCCTGACCAGCCTGAGGAGCGCCCTGGCCGCCGGGGGCGCCGGAGCTGAGGGCCAGCAGCGAGGAGGCAGCGAGCGGGATCAGGGCGGAGGTCATGGGCTTCTCCTGAGAGATGCGAGATCGAGGGGGCCGGCGCCCGGCCAGAGCCGCGGCGCGTTCAATCCCTCGGACGCACGAGGCCGCCCGCTATTCGAGGCCCGCTCACAAATTCTTCACGAGGCTCGACCCGCGCGCTCAGGAGCGCCCGAAGCCGGCCTTCAGCCTGCGGATCAGCTCGTCGGAGATCACGTAGGCGTCCGCGCCGCCCTCCCGCGCCGCGTACCAGGCGGGCTGACCGCGCGCGTCCGTGGTCGGGGCGCCCACGAGGAGCTGGTCGATGGCGCCGTCCACATGCGTGATCGTGAGCTTCAAGGTCGGCTTCGCGAGCCCGGTCTCCGGCCCGCCGCTCCCGCCCTCCACCACGCTCTCCGCCCGCAGCAGCGCGAGGATGTTCCCCGCCACCTGCGTCTGCTTGACGTCGAGCTGGAGCTCCGCCGGCTGGATGGGCGTCCAGACCTGGGTCGCGGGATCCTGCCGGACCAGCACCTGGCCCTGAGCGTCCTCCAGGAGCAGGGTGTCGATGTCCGCCCGCGCGAGCCGCAGCACGGTCCGGTCGCGCAGATCCTCCGGCGAGCGCGGCAGGAGCTGGAGCAGGACCTCGGGGACGCGGTAGCGCTCGGGCTGCTCGTCCACGGTGGCGAGCAGGGGGCCGTCCTCGCGCGCGTACAGGCGCAGGGTGCGCGTGGTCCCGTCGTCCAGGCTGAGGCGCAGCTCCGTGGAGAGCGCGCCGAGGGCCGTGTCGGGCGGGAGGATGGCCGTGGACCGGAGCTGGGCCAGCCGGCCACCGAGCGCGTCCAGGAGCGCCTGATCGAGGGGCCAGGGCGGGGCGGGCTCCAGGGACCAGGGGCGGGCGTTGGCGGGGCTGGCGGGATCCGCGGCGGGGCGGGTGAGCGAGAGCTCGGCCTCGCCCGCCTGGATCTCCAGGCCCACGACCTTCTCCGGGGGGAGATCCAGCACATAGCGGCTGCGCCACTCCCCCTGGGGGCGGGCGAAGCGGGCGCGACCGCCCAGGCGAGCGCGGTAGACGGCGTCGTCCCCCGAGAGCCGGACGTAGGTGCTCCCGCCAGCCGCGTCGTCGCCCACGGTGAACGAGATCACCGGCTCCTCGCCGTCGGTCCAGATCTCCACGACCACGCCCTTGCCGGGCTCCAGGCCGTAGCGGTCCTCGTTGCCCCGGTCGACCTGCACATCCACCGGGACCTCCTTGCGGAAGGAGGTCAGGATGTTCTGGACGGCCTGCTGGTCGGCCTCGGCCTGGTAGGGCGCCGTCACGCGCCAGCGCCCCGCCTCGGGCCGGATGACCAGCTTGTCCTCCGCCCCCGAGATTTCGATGCGCGTCACCGCCTCGCGGGTGACGGCCTGGATGCGCGGCGACTCGGAGAGGTTGCTGGACGGTCGCCCGAAGAGCAGGTTCAACGCGAGCAGCAGGCCCGCCACCACCAGCAGCATGCGGGACTTCTGGGTGAGCTTCACGCCCCACCTCCCGCCGTCTTCGGGCGCCGCGAGAGCCAGCGCGCCCCGCCCAGGGCCAGCAGCACGACCACGCCGCCCAGGAGGTTCACCAGCTTGAGGCCCAGCGCGCGATCCCCCTCGGGGACCTCCATCTCGGGCAGGTCCACGGCCTTGGCCCGGATGGCGACCAGATCCTCGTCCTGCACGAGCCAGTCCACGAGGTTCAGCATGAAGGGCAGGTTGTTCCCGACGAAGTCACCTGAGCCCGCGACCGCGAGCCGGGCGGGCGAGCCCTCGCGGATGCGGGTGGCCGGATCGTCGGGGGCCATGGCCGGGTCCTCGGGCGAGCCGGGCGGCGGCGGCGGCACCTGGCCGTCGGCGAAGGCGGAGGTCCAGCGCCCCTGGAGCGTGACGAAGAGGGGGAAGCTCCCGGTCTCCTCGCTCGACAGCGTGGCCTGGAGGGCTCCCGGGTCGATGGTGCGCAGCCCGCCGACGCGCCCGGCGCTGGACGAGCTCGACGCGACCACCTCGGCGCTCACGCCCTCGGGCAGCGGATCGGCGAGGGCCAGCGTGCTGGCGAAAGGGAAGAGCAGGGAGTCCGAGCCCTTCGTCAGCGTGGTCGAGCGGTTCAGCATGGTGGCCTTGGGCATCAGCGCGTAGTTCAGCGACTGACGCACCACCTTGCCGCCTTGCCGGATCGGGAAGGGAAAACGCCCGTTCTGCTGGCGGTCCAGCACGAGATCGCGGTTCAGGATGACGCCGTAGCGGGCCAGCAGGGGCTCGAGGCCGTGGGCGACGTTCTGCGGGCGCATGGTCCGCAGGTCGGGCTTGACGTTCGTGAGGAAGAAGGCGACCGATCCGCCGCGCATCAGGAGCTGGTCGATCTGGTACTGGGCGCGGGCGGTGAGCGGCTGCTGGGGCCCCAGGACGATGAGGGCGTCCACCTGCTCGGGCAGGAGGCCCGCGCCGCCGAGCTGGACCTGGGCGAGCTGGTAGCGCTCGCGGACGCGGCCGGCGAGGGTGGCGAGCGGGCCGGTGGCGCTCTGCAGCGAGGGCTCGCCGGAGCCGGCGCTGAAGGCCACGGTCTTGGGCTCCTCGGTGGAGGTCAGCGACTGGATGGCGCGGGCGAGCTCGTACTCCAGCGCCTCGGTGCTGGCGACGGCGGGGATGACCTCCTGCCGGTCTCCGTAGACGAGGGCGAGGCCCATGAAGACCTGCTTGAGCTCGCGTCGGGAGGCGCTGGTGAACAGGTAGGGGATGGGTGAGATGCCGAAGCGCGCCGCCTCCTCTTGGACCTCGGGGCGGTCCGTGGGGTCCTGGACCTGGATGTCCATCCAGCCCTTGCTGTAGGCGCGCAGATCCTCGAGCTTGTCCACCAGGATCTGCTCGTGGTTGTTGTAGGGCGCCTCCAGCCCGCGCGTGAAATAGACCCGGGCGACGAGCGGGCGCTCCAGCCGGCCCATCAGGTTCCGGGTCACGAGATCGAGGGTGTAGAGCCGGTCGTCGGTGAGGTCCAGGCGCCAGAAGTGGCGGGCCGCCAGCGTGTTGGCCAGCAGCACGATGAGGACCACCAGCGCGAGCTGGAGCGTGGAATTCGCCCGGAGGTTCTGGCGCGCGTCCATCAGGACAGCCTCCGGCGCTCGAGCCCGTAGACGGCGAGGTGGAGGAAGAGGGCGATGACGCTGCCGTAGAAGACCACGTCGCGCGTGTCGATGACGCCGCGGGCGAGGTTGTTGAAGTGGTAGTCGAAGGAGAGGTACTGCACGACGGGGAGCGCCGCGGCCGGCACCCGGTCGAGGGCGAAGCCGGTGGCGAAGGGGATCGTGCCGAGCAGGAGCGCCACCAGGAAGGCCACGACCTGGCTGCTGGTGTAGGCGCTGGCGGCGGTGCCGATGGCGCAGAGCGAGGCGCCGAGCAGGAAGAGGCCCAGGTAGCCGCCCACCACGGCGCCCGCGTCCAGGTCCCCGAGCGTGGCCAGGCTGAGCGGGAAGGTGGCGGTGAGCCCCAGCGCCACCGCCATCAGCGCGACGGCCGAGAGGTACTTGCCCAGCACCACCTCGCCCTCGCTCACCGGCAGGGTGACGAGCAGCTCCAGCGTGCCCGTGCGGCGCTCCTCGGCGAAGAGGCGCATGGTGATCGCCGGGATCAGCAGCAGGTAGAAGACCGCGCTCCAGAAGAACATGGGCCGGAGCGAGGCCACGCCGCTGGCCAGGAGATCCTGGAAGAACAGCGAGAACCCGGCGACGAGCACCAGGAACACGGTGACGGCGATGTAGGCGAGGGGCGCGTCGAAGGCGCTCCAGAACTCGCGGCGGAAGATGGCGAGGACGTTGGTCATCGTGATTCAGGCCGAGGCGGACATGGGAAATACCACGTCCCGCACCTCGTCGGCATGTATACGGAGCTCGTCGTGGAGCCGCTCGCTCCCCATGGGGACGAGGACAACCTGGATTCCTTCGCGACGAGCGAACTTCAAGGCCGGCACGAAGTCCGTGTCCGCCGTGACGAGGAGGAGCCGCTCGACGATCCGCTTGCTGGAGAGCCAGGCGATGTCCAAGCCGATCTTCATGTCCACGCGCTTCTGCTTGATGTCGGCTTCGACATCCTCCGCCTTCAGCTCGTACTTCTCGCCTCGCTTCAGCGCCTTGATGGCCTCGTTCGTGGCGGTTCGGGTGAGCTGCCACCCGTCGAACCCGATGACGCCTGCACGGAAGGCGACGCGGTCCCTCAGAGCCAGGTCGCGATGGAGCACGGTCTTGCGCTTCGCCGTGTCGGTCTTGCTGAAGTCAATGCTTCGACCGCTCAGCGGGTGCTGGCACTTCTTCTCGAGAGGAGCACAGTCATAGTAGTAAATTCGGAAGATCTCCTCATCCGGCCGGGCGCAGGCCTGGGCGAACTGCCAGATGTCCTCCGCCGTTGCATGCCTGCTTCCAAGTAGCCTGTAAAGCTGCCTCTCGACGAATCCAGCGTCCAGCAGCACTGCGACGGACTTCACCGGGGCCCCCAAAAAAGGACATGAGAAAGCCCCTCCCGCTGGATGAGGTGCGGGAGGGGCTGAGGTTCACGGGTGCCGGCCTACCGGCGTCGGATAAGCTGATACTAAGGCAGGTATCAGCAGACGTCAAGGAGCTTGACGCCGCAGGGTTACTTCGCCTCCGCCGCCTGGCCCGGCACGATGGGCACGTCGTCGTAGCGCGCCCAGCCCTTCGCCTCCTCATACGAGGCGGGCTTGCCCCGGCGGGGGAGCAGCGTCATCTTCGTGGTCTCGAAGAAGCCCTCGATGGTGCGGAACATCGAGCTCGTGTCGATCCAGCAGGCGCGCATGCAGCCCTCGCAGCTCGCGGCCTCGAGGATGCGGGTGCGCTCGTACGCCTCGGAGTGGAAATACTCCTCGAAGTTCTCGTCCAGGATCGAGACGTACTGGTGCTGGGTGCGGTGGCAGATGGTGAACTGCCCGTTCGGGGAGACGCTGAAGTACAGGCGCCCGGCGTCGCAGCCCTCGGCGGGGAAGCGGCCGGTCTTCAGGTACATCCGGCTCGCCTCCAGGTAGGGGGTCGAGTTCAGGATGGGCATGCCCTCCTTCTTCATCTGGATGACCGTGTCGTAGGTGCGGTCCACGCGGGCCAGCACGTCATCCGCCGAGCTCTCCGTGTTCAGGCCCATCTCCGGGCGGTGGCGGATGAAGCGCGCCTCCCAGTTGCGCACGCCGGCCTTGGGGTCGGGCAGGAGCTCGACGGGCAGCAGGCTGATCGCGAAGCCGATCTCCTTCGCGAAGCGGACCATGTCCGGGATCTCTTCCAGATTCAGGTTGCTCACCACGCAGTTGATGGTGGGCAGCGCGCCCGGGACCCCGCTCAGCCGGCTCGAGATGTGCGTCATCGTCGAGACCGCCTGGTCCCAGCTCCCCTCGTACTCGCAGATGTAGTCGAAGCGCGCGGGGTAGAGGCTGTCCAGCGAGATGGAGAAGTTCTTGACCCCATAATCGATGCAGCGGTCGATGCGCTCCTTCGTCACGCCCACGCCGTTGGTGAGCACGCGGGTGTTGAGCCCCGCGTCGACGAAGCACTTCGCGGCCTCCTCGAGCTCCTCATAGGCGAAGGGCTCGCCGCCACCGATGGAGATCTGGACGACGCCGAGCCGGTACATCCGGGCGGCCATCTCCTTGATCTGCTCGATGGAGAGCTCCTCCTTCTTGTTCCCGTAGCGCCAGATCCCGCACATCTTGCAGGTCAGGTTGCAGCGGTGCGTGATGCCGAAGTGAGCGTAGACCGGAACACGCCGGGTGATCGCGGCCTCAGCGATACGGGCGTAGTTGCGGAGCGTGAAACGCATGTGAGCTCCCTGCGCGCAGGTAGGAGTTCTCTGAGTGTAGTCTAAGACGTCTTCAGCTCCAAGCACGCTTCGCGCACCGCCTCGCAGAGGTGGTCGCGGTCGCGCTCGGAGAGGTTCGGATGAACCGGCAGGTGCAGGAGCTCACGCTTGGCGCGGGCGGCGTTGGGCTTCGGATCACGGAACTGCGGGAAGAGCTCGTGGTCGGACATGTCGTTCATGTAGCCGACCGTGGTGTCCACGCCGCGCTTGCGCAGGGCCTTCGCCAGATCGTCCCGGCGGGCGTGGTGGACCACGAAGCTCATGTAGATGGGCTCGGCGCCGTCGGGGTAGGTCGGCACCATGAGCCCGGGGACGTGGGCGAGGCGCTCGTCGAGCACGCGGCCGTTCTTCACGCGGGCGCCGTTGAGCTCGTCGATGCGGGCGAGCTGGTGCAGACCCACGGCGGCGTTGACCGAGAGCGGCTTCGTCTTCTTGAAGCCGCTCGGCAGCTTGTCGTAGACCACCTCCGCCTCGCCGAAGGGCTCGTGGATGGGGTCCTTGCCCAGCATGTTGCCCACTACGATGGCGGGGTGCAGGGTGGCCCAGTAGACCAGCGGGTGGGTGGCGACGAACATGCCGATGCCCGTCACGGCCTCCTTCCGGGCCTTCTGCGGATCCATCGGGTCGCCCGCGTCGATGACGGCGCGGATCTCGGCGGCCACGCGCTCGTCGTCGGTGGTGATCATCGCGCCTGAGAGCGTCGTGATGTTCTTGGTGAGGCCAAACGTGTAGTAGGCGGCGTCGCCGATGCTGCCCACCCGGCGGCCCTTGTAGCGGGCGCCGGTGGACTGGGCGCAGTCCTCGATGACCTTGACCCCGTGCTCCGCCGCGATCTTCACGATCGGGTCCATGTCGCAGGGGGTCCCGAAGAGGTGGGTGGGGATGACCGCCTTGGTCTTCTTCGTGATCGCCTTGCGGAAGTTCTCCGGGTCGATGACGTGGCTGCTGAGCCCGATGTCGGCCCACACGGGCTTCGCGCCGATGAGCGAGACCATGGCCGGGATGGCGAAGTAGGTCATGGAGGGGACGATGACCTCGTCGCCCGGCCCCACGCCCATGGCCTTCAGCAGCAGGTAGCAGCCGTAGCGGGCGGACGGGACCATCACGGCGTATTTCGCCCCGATATAGCGGGCGAAGGTGTCCTCGAAGCGCTTGACCCAGGTCGCGTGATCCTCGTGGCCGAGCAGGTGGCGGGCCGAGATCACGGCCTCCTTCGGGGAGAAGCTGGGGCTGAAGCGGGGGATCTTTCCGAATGCCATGACGTGTTCCTGGGCGGGTGCGAAGAGAGGGACCTTAGCCTGATTCCTCTCAGCGCGGTATGGCACGGCGCGCCGCCGTGGCTACACTGCATGGCAGGAGGTTCGTATGGCCGTCCTGGAGATCCTCACCGCGCCCCACCCCGTGCTCTCGGCGAAGGCGCGCCCTGTGCGCGCGGACGAGCTGGGGCCGGCGCTGAAGGCCTTCCTGTCGGACATGGCGGAGACCATGTTCGCCGCGCCGGGCGTGGGGCTGGCGGCGCCGCAGGTGGGCGACGGGCGGCGGATGGTGGTGGCCGATCTGACGGACGACGGGCGCTCGGACAACCCGGGCCGCGGCAAGCACGTCTTCCACATGGTCAACCCGGAGATCGTGGAGAAGAGCAAGGACACGATCTCCTTCGAGGAGAGCTGCCTCTCGGTGCCCGAGTACTACCAGGACGTGGTCCGGGCCCGGCGCATCCGGGTGCGCTGGCTGGACGCCGAGGGCGGCAAGCACGAGCAGTGGTTCGAGGAGTTCCCGGCGGTGATCCTCCAGCACGAGCTGGACCACCTGGAGGGTGTGACGCTGCTGGACCGCTCGAGCCGGCTCAAGCGCAGCCGCTACCTGGCGCGCAAGAAGAAGGCGCAGGGCCGGGGAGCCGAGGCGGCGTTATAGACCAGGGCCACGGCAGCGAGGTCCGATGCGCGTCGTCTTCATGGGTACCCCCGCGTTCGCGGTGCCGACGCTGGACGCCATCGTCGAGGCCGGGCACGAGGTCCTGGGCGTGGTGGCCCAGCCGGATCGGCCGGTGGGGCGGGGCCTGCAGGTCCAGAGCCCTCCCGTGGTCGAGCGGGCGCGAGCCCTGGGGCTCCCCGTGCGGCAGCCGAAGGCGGTCAAGACCGGCGCCTTCCCAGAGTGGATGGAGACCTGCGGGCCGGACGTGGCGGTGGTGGTGGCCTACGGGCGCATCCTGACGCCGCGGCTGCTGGCGGCGCCCCGGCTGGGCTGCGTCAACGTGCATGCGAGCCTGCTGCCGCGCTACCGCGGGGCGGCGCCCATCCAGTGGGCGGTGGTCCGGGGCGAGCGCGAGACGGGCGTGACCACGATGCGCATGGACGAGGGCCTGGACACCGGGGACATGCTGCTGCGCCAGGCCACGCCCATCGACCCGGACGAGACGAGCGAGGAGCTCTCCGCGCGGCTGGCGACGATGGGCGCCGCGCTGCTGGTGGAGACGCTGGCGCGCCTCGGCGAGATCACGCCCCAGAAGCAGGACGACGCGGGCGCCACCTTCGCCCCCCTGCTCACGGTGGAGGACGGGCGGCTGGACTGGAGCCGCCCGGCGCGCGCCCTGCACGATCAGGTGCGCGGGCTCCAGCCCTGGCCGGGGGGCTTCGCCACCCTGCGCGGGGAGACGCTCAAGGTGCGGCGGACCCGCGTGGCGGCGGAGCAGGAGATCCTGGGCGCGCCCGGGGAGATCCTCGCCGGCCCGACCTTGAGCGTGGCCTGCGGGTCGGGCGCGCTGGAGATCGCGCTCGGGCAGATGCCCGGCAAGAAGGCTCAGGAAGGCCGCGACCTGAAGAACGGGCTGCGGCTCAAACCCGGAGAGACGTTGTCATGACCAGGGTCGCCCCCTCCATCCTGTCGGCGGACTTCGGCCGCCTCGCGGAAGAGATCGAGAGCGTGAGCAGCGCCGACTGGCTGCACGTGGACGTGATGGACGGCCGCTTCGTGCCGAACATCACCATCGGGCCGCTGGTGGTGGGGGCCGCCCGCCGCGCGACGCGCATGCCGCTTGACGTGCACCTGATGATCGTCGAGCCAGAGAAGTACCTGGCCGACTTTCGCAAGGCCGGCGCGGACGTGATCACGGTCCACGTCGAGGCCTGCCACCACCTGGACCGCACGCTCTCGGCGATCCGGGAGCTGGGCGCGATGAGCGGGGTGGCGCTGAACCCGCACACGCCGGAGACGGTGTTGGACTACGCGCTCGAGCTCGCCGACGTGGTGCTGGTGATGAGCGTGAACCCGGGCTTTGGCGGCCAGTCGCTCATCGAGCGGGTCTTCCCGAAGATCGAGCGGCTGCGCAAGACCATCGACGCGCGCGGGCTGAGCACGGTCATCGAGGTGGACGGCGGGGTCAAGCCGTCCAACGCCCGGCGCTTCGTGGACGCCGGGGCCAGCGTGCTGGTCAGCGGCTCCGGGGTGTTCGGGGCCAAGGACCGCGCCGCGGCCATCGCGGCGATCCAGCAGGCCTGAGCCCCTACCAGTCCTCGAGCCCGGGCGTGTCGATCGTGTCCACGCCCAGGCGGTGGGCCTCGCGCAGCCCGGAGAGCATGGCGGCGTGGACGTTGCCGTAGGCGGGTCGCCAGGTGGCCTCGCCCGCGAAGAGCAGGCGGTCGCTCTCCGGCTCGGCCAGCGTGTCGATGTCGTCCAGGCTGGCGCCCACGGGCAGGTAGACATAGCTCCCGCCGGCGTAGGGGTCGGTGCTCCAGCGGGTGCAGGCGGTGGCGACCGGATCGGGCGCCGTGGCGTCGTAGGCGAGCTCGGCCGCGGCCAGCGCGCCGGCCACGAGCTCCTCGTCGGAGAGGCTGCCCTGGACCTCGCGGGAGAAGCGCCCGCCATAGAGCGCGACCAGGGTGGGGACGCCGGTGAGGTCGCTCAGGTCGTAGAACTCCGGGTAGGCGCCGTCCTCGTCGGCAGAGACGAACTCCGCCGAGCCGCCGCCCCACCAGACCTCGTCCCAGACCATCGCCACCTTCTCCAGGCCGCCCATGGCGAGGCGCGAGATCGCCGCCTGCCTGGCGTCGGAGAGCGGCGGGTCGAAGGTGATGGCGCCGCTCTGGAGCACGCCGAGCGGCACGGTGACCAGGACCTGGGTGCCCCCGAAGGTCTCCCCGCCCGCGTCCACCTCCACGCCGTCGTCGGCGACGCGCACCTCGGTGACGGCGTGGTCCAGCTCCACGTCCAGGCCGTCGGCGAGGGCGTCCACGATGGGCCCGTAGCCTCCGTCGGGGAAGTGGTCGCCGCCGCTCAGATCCTCGTCCTCCCAGATCCACTCCAGGGCGATGTCGTCGATGGGCGCGGCGTAGGCGAGCTCGATGACCCACTGGTCGATGGCGTGGGCCGCGAGGCGCGCGTCGAGGCCGCTGAGGCCCTGCTCGTCTACCCAGAGGGCGCGGGCGTCCTCGGCGGTGGCGTCGTCGTCGAGCTCGCGCCGGAGCGCGCCCAGATCGGAGGTGAAGCCGTCATAGGCCTCCTCCATCCAGGCCCAGTCGGGGTCGCCGAGCTGGCGACCGGAGCTCTCGTCGAAGAGCACCGGCCAGCGGGTGCGGTCAGCCGTGTAGGTGAGACCCTGGGCGTCGGCGAAGTCCACCACGGGGTTGTCGTCCACGCCGTGGATCCAGGCGCCGCCGAGGTCCAGGGTCGCGTCGCCCACCTCGGCGGTCCAGACCCGGCCGCCCAGGCGATCCCGCGCCTCCAGCACGGTGACGTCCACGCCAGCGTCCTGGAGCACGCGCGCGGCGCTGAGCCCGGCGAAGCCGGCGCCGACGACCAGGACGCGGGTGGAGGGGTCAGCGGCGGGGCCGTCGTCCTTGCCCTCACAGGCCAGGAGCGGGAGGAGGAGGAATACGCGCATTCAAAGATGGTATCACGGCCAGCGGAGCCCAGGCTCGCCTACCGGTAGCCGGCCGCCTGGAGCGCGAAGAGGCGAGCGTAGGTGCCCTCCTGGGCCACCAGCTCGCCGTGGCTGCCCTGCTCCACCACCTTCCCGTCGCGCAGGACCACGATGTGGTCGGCCATGCGCACGGTGCTGAAACGGTGGGAGATGAGGATGACCATGCGCCCGTGGGCGAGGCCGCGGACGTGCTCGAAGACGGTGGCCTCGGCCTCGGCGTCCATGGACGCGGTGGGCTCATCGAGCACCAGCAGGTCGGCCTTCGATCGCATGAAGGCCCGGGAGAGCGCGATCTTCTGCCACTGGCCGCCGCTGAGCTCGCGCCCGTCCTTGAACCAGCGGCCGAGCTGCGTGTCATAGCCCTTCGGAAGGTCCTGGATGAAGGGGTCGGCCATGCCCTGGGTGGCGGCCTCGCGCCAGCGCTCCGTGTCGGTGAAGGCGTCCACGTCGCCCGCGCCCACGTTCTCGCCCACCAGGAGCTGGTAGCGCACGAAGTCCTGGAAGATGACGCCGACCCGGCGGCGCAGGAGCTCGGGGTCCCACTCGGCCAAGTCGCGGCCGTCCAGCAGGATCCGCCCCTCTGTCGGCGTGTACAGGCGGGTGAGCAGCTTGATGAGCGTGGTCTTGCCCGCGCCGTTCTCGCCGACCAGGGCGAGGCTCTGGCCGGGGCGCAGGTGCAGGTCGATGCGGTGGAGCGCGTCGCGGTCGGCGCCCGGGTAGCGGAAGGAGACGCCCTCGAAGCGCACGCCGTCACCGGGCAGGGGGCCGGAGGTGGCCTGGCCGCGCTCCTCGGGGACGGGCTGGTCCAGGTACTCGTAGAGGTTCGACAGGTAGAGGTTGTCCTCGTACATCCCGCCGATCGTGGACAGGCTCGCCGTGACCGCTGACTGCCCCTGCTTGAAGAGGAGCAGGTACATCGTCATCTCGCCCAGCGTGATGCGACCGCGGACGGCGTCAGCCGCCACCCAGGCGTAGGCCCCGTAGAAGGCGAGCGTGCCCAGCAGCCCCAGCAGCACGCCCCAGACGCCGCGTCGGATGGTGAGATCGCGGTCCTCCCGGTAGACCTTGCCGAAGATCTCGCGGTAGCGCTGGAGCAGCACCGGCCCGAGCCCGTAGAGCTTGACCTCCTTGGCGTGGTCCTCCCGGCTGATGACCATCTCCAGGTAGGCCTGCATGCGCGTCTCGGGGCTGCGCCAGCGGAAGAGGCGGAAGGCGTCGCGGGAGAAGCGGGCCTCGGCCACGAAGCTGGGCAGCCCGCCCAGCACCAGCACCAGCACCGCCAGCGGGGAGAAGGCCCACATCAGCGCGGCGTAGCTGAGCAGCGAGAGCCCGTTCTGGAAGAGCGAGAAGGTGCCGCGCACCAGGCTGAGCGGGCGGCTGGAGGCCTCGTTCCGGGCGCGGGTGAGCTTGTCGTAGAACTCGGAGTCCTCGAACTGCGCGAGCTGGAGCGTGAGCGCCTTCTCCAGGATCATCACGTTGACGCGCTGGCCGAGCTGCACGCGCAGGAGGGACTGGGAGACGCCGAGGGCGCGCTGGGTCGAGCTGAGCGCGGCGACCAGGCCGCCCTCCGCCGCCACCCAGCCGAGCGCGGGCCCCAGCGCGACCTCCCCGCCCGCCGACACCAGCGCCGCCCCGGCGACCACGGCGTCCACGATGTGCCGGCCCACCCAGGCCACGCCCGCGGGCAGGAGCCCGGCCACCAGCGTGAGCAGCCCGAGGGCCACCGTCAGCGGCCGGCTGGTCGACCACACGAGCTCCACGGCGGCCCGGCTGTACCGGAACACGCCGAAGAACTGGCGTACACTCAGCGCCTCGGGCTCACGCGGGGGGATGGGGGGCTCCTGCGGGCCTCAATCTATGCGCGGGCGCCGCCGAGGGAAGGCGCTCAGGCGCCGGAGTCCTCGGTGCGGGCGCCGGCCACCTCATAGTTGACCGTGATCTCCGCCCCCCAGGTGGGGATCGAGGCGCCGTGGAAGTACAACATCTGGTAGGAGTCGTCGTAAGTCCAGCCGTTGACCTCGGTGGTGTCCTCGTAGACCTGCACGTCGTCCACGAAGACCTCGATGGACTCTGGCACGGCGGCGTAGGACAGCCGGAAGCTGGTGTAGAGCCCGGCGCTCTGCAGGCCGAGCTCGTTCATGACGCTGGAGAAGTCCGACTCGCAGATGCTGGCCTTGATCCCACCGAAGGCATCCGCCATGGTCTCGTAGCGCGGGCCGGGGACCGCGCCCACGCAGCCCGCGCTGATGGGCGGCCCGACGATGGAGCTGACCAGCAGCCGGGAGTCGCCCTTGAGCGCCTCGTACTCTTTGACCAGCACCGCCATGCTGGTGAGCAGATCGGGCTTGTCATAGCAGGCCGATCCGTCCATGCCCGACATCGCGCCGCGGTTGGTGCAGTCGTTCTCGTCGGAGAGGAAGATGACGCTCAGCTTGGCCTCCTCGCGGAGGAAGCCGGCGTTGTAGCCGCTGGCCAGCGGCTCGGAGAGGGCCTGGATGGCGGCGTCGATGCCCGCCTCCTTGTCCGAGCCCTCGAGCCCCGCCCCGGTGACGAGGTTGTAGAACTTGTTCTCGTAGTTCTCGGTGGTGGGCGTGAGGATGGTGGGCGCGCCGAGCAGGCGACCGCTCTGCGAGGTGTCCTCCATGTCGGTGGTGATGACGCCCATCTGCCAGTCGAGGTCCGTCCCCTCGATACCAAGGATGAAGCTGTTGATCTGGCTCCCCAGCTCCGCCTGCTCGTCGCCCATGGACAGGCTGTTGTCCACGACCCAGAGGATGTCCACCTTGTCCGTCACCTCCTGGTAGAAGGTGTCCGTCTCCTGGACGCGGTGGAGCTTGCTGTCGTTGCCGCAGGCCACGAGAGCGGTGGTGAGCCAGATGGTGCGAGGAAGGTACTTCATCATCGATCCCATACAGCAGACGAGCCCGAATCGCAATCACATCGATAGAGGAGCGTGACGAGGACGGTATGACGACGACACTGGACGAGCTCCTGCGCGTGGAAGACCCTGCCTGGCCTCAGCTTCGGCAGTGGCTGGCCGAGGCGCGCAACCCTGCCAGCATCCTCACCACCCCGCGCGAGCGGGGCGAGGCGACCCTCTACCGCCTGCAGGTCTCCGCCGCGACCACGCTGGGGGCGATGGCCCTCTACACGGCGGGCGTGTCGGTGGACCACGGCTGGATCCGCCTGCTGGGCGCGGGCGGGCCGCCGCTCGGCGACGGGCTGCGGGAGTGGAACGGGCTCTCCGGTCGGCCAGCGGCGCTCCCCGGGGCCCTCATCGTCGCCCACGACGTGCTGGGCGGCTTCTTCGTGGTCAACGCGGGCGCCCTCCCCGGCGAGCAGGGCCGCGTGCTCTACCGCTCGGCGCGCGCCTGGGTGGAGCTCGGCCTCGGCTACACCGGCTTCGTGCGCTGGACGCTGAGCGCGGACCTGGACCGCTTCTACACGCTGGCCCGCTGGTCCGGCTGGCGCGAGGACGTGCGCGCGCTGCAGCCCCACCAGGGCTTCACCTTCGACCCCGATCTTCGGGAGGAGCCCCTGGTCAGCGGCTCCGAGCCCATCGAGGAGCGCGAGCGCACCGCGGTCCCGATGAGCGCGCTCTGGCGGGCCCTGGTGCCCTCGGCGGAGCCGGCGAGCTAAACTCAAGCACGACCCGAGCCATGGCCAGGAGGAGTCCCTGTGAACCGCTTGAGGATCCAGCACCTGGGACCCATCCAGAGCGTGGACTTCACCCCTGGCGATCTCACGATCCTGGTGGGCCCTCAGGCCAGCGGCAAGTCCCTCCTGCTTCAGACCTTGAAGGCGGTGATCGACACGGACCCGATCGTGGAGGCGCTGAAGCTGCACGGCTACCACTGGGGCGACAAGCCCGCCGACTTCGTCGAGCTGGTCTTCGGGGAGGGCATGGGCAGCCTGGTCGATGAGCGGACCGCGCTGGAGGTGGACGGGCGCCCCTGGGATCCGGTCTCGGCGGCGCGAGAGGCCTGGTCCAAGCACGGGCGAAGTGGGGCTCGCCTCTTCTATGTGCCCGCTCAGCGGGTGCTGACCCTGCAGGAGGGGTGGCCCAGGCCCTTCACCTCCTTTGACGTGGAGACCCCGTTCGTCGTCAAGCAGTTCAGCGAGGACCTGCGGCGGCTCCTGGAGGAAGGGCTCGAAGACCTGACCCTCTTCCCAGCAGAGAGAAGGTGGAAACAGGAGATTCGAGAGCTGGTCGGCTCATCGGTCTTCCATGACGCGCAGGTCCACGTGGACAGCGCGCGTCTTCGGAAGCGCATCGTCCTTCAGGTCGGGAACGACCAGAGGCTGCCCTTCCTGAGCTGGTCGGCCGGGCAGCGAGAATTCATCCCTTTGATGCTCGGGCTCTACTGGCTGACACCCACACAGGCCCGGCCGCGCCGGGGGAAGCTGGAGTGGGTGGTCATCGAGGAGCCGGAGATGGGCCTGCACCCTGGCGCGATCACGGCGTTCGCCATGGTCGCGCTCGACCTCTTGAAGCGAGGGTACAAGGTCGTCATCTCGACGCACTCGCCGCATCTGCTCGAGCTGGTCTGGGCCCTGACGCGGATTCGACACGCCCTGTCTTCGCGCCCCGACCTGCTGGCGAGGCTCTTCAACATGAAGCCCACCTCGGGAATCCAGGAGATCGGTCAGTCCATCGCCCAGAAAGAGCTGCGAGTCTTCCACATGGGGCACACCGCCAGCGGCGTGGTCGGGAAGGACATCTCGACGCTGGACCCCGACTCCGATGATCCGGACGTCGCGAACTGGGGTGGGCTCACCGACTTCGCCGAGCGGGCGAACGCCCTCGTGAGCGAGGCGGTGCTCTTTTGAGCTGGTTCTCCGACGACCTGCAGGCCATCGACCCCTCCCTTCGCGCGGAACAGGGTCTCCAGGCGCTCGGCGGGAACGAGCGGAGCCGCGTCGCGCCAGACGACCCGCGAAGGCTCGAAGGGAGCTGCGACCTGGACGAGGGGCTGCGGTGGCGGCTCCCCAATGATCCACGATGGGACTACGTGATCGCCTATGACGCCGAGGTCTGGGCGGTCGAACTCCACTCTGCGAGCTCGCCGGGCCACGTGGATGAGGTGGTGGCCAAGGCGAGGTGGCTTCGCTCACTGATCCGAGGATCACCGCTCGCCCGCAGGCTCCGCGGGCTCTACTGGCTGGCCGTGGGACCCGTGACCCGTCAGCCCGCGTTCTCGCGGAGGAGCCGGCAGCTGGCTCAAGAGGGTGTTCGGGGTCCCCAGGGGTCCTTGAAGCTGGGGCGCTGACCCTCAGCCCCCCGCGCGCACGCAGCGCCCGTCCACGCAGGTGAGCCGCCCCTTCTCCGGGCCGCAGAGCTCCGGGCAGGGGGCCTCGAGGTCCAGGCAGGCCGCCGTGCCGATGACGCAGGCGCCGTCGGAGAGCGCGCGCCCGCAGCCGCAGTCCTGGTCGGCCCGGCAGCGAAGCGTGTCCTCGGTCGCGCAGGCCAGGGGACCGAGGCTGGCGTCGGGCTTGGGGTAGTCCAGGGCCGGGCCCTTCCACTCCTCGGAGGCCACGAAGACCGCCTCGGGAGGAGCCTCGGGCTTGGGGTCGGGGGCGCAGGCGAGGAGGAGGCTCAGCAGCAGCATCTCCGGGATGTAGCGCGATCCGGGGGGGCGCGCCTCAATTCGCCGTCGTCGGCTCCTCGCTCCGCGTGTCCACCACCGTGAGCCGCCCGTCCTCCAGCGCGCCCACCCGGTAGAGCGTGTGGGCCAGCATCTGCGGCGGGGCCACCAGCACCAGCGCGCCGCGCCGGGCGAGCAGGGCGCGGAGCGCGGTCACCGCCCGCGCCGTCGCCACGCCGTCCAGCAGCTCCAGCCCGTCCAGGTCGAGCCGCAACGGCCCCGGCGGGATCTCGCGCTCGGCCTGCGCCAGGGCCTCGGCCAGCGCGTCCGCGGAGCTCCCCTCCAGCGCGCCCTCCACCACCAGGAGGGCACCCTGGCTGGGGTGTGCGAAAACGCACAGGTCGCTCAGAGCCCCGCCTCCAGGAAGACGTAGACCATCCCGCCGTTGTTGACCGATCCGCCCTGGTCCTGGCCCAGCGAGCCGAGGAAGAGGTCCGCGCTGCCGTTGCCGTCCCAGTCGGCCAGCGCGAGCGCGCCGCCCACCACGTCGTCCTCGGCCGCCCCGGCGATCTTGACGTTGGCCCGCCCGAGCGCGATGTTGGCGTCCACCGGCCCGTAGAGCAGGTAGGCGGCCCCGGAGTCCGTGGCGCTCACGTCGCGCGTGTTGGCGCCCACCAGCAGGTCCTGGGTGCCGTCCCCGTCGGCGTCGCCCACCGCGATGGCGCTGCCCGCCGAGTCGCCCTCGGACTGCCCGCTGGCCCCCGCGGACGAGCTCATCGCCCCGCGCAGCGGCCCGAACAGGATGAACACCGCCCCGGAGTCGGTGGCCACGCCCTCGGCCAGCAGCGCGCCGATGAGCGCGTCCTCGTAGCCGTCGCCGTTCATGTCCCCGGAGGCGAGCGTGGTTCCGGCCTCGTCGCCAGCGGCCAGGCCGGTCAGGTAGGCGTCGTTCATCGTGGTCAGCAGCCCGTCGGAGCTCAGCGGGCCGGCGACCATGAAGGCCGTGCCCGAGCTCTCCCCGGCCCCGTCGAAGCCCGGCGCGCCGACCAGGATGTCGTCGATGCCGTCACCGTCGAAGTCGCGCGCCAGCACGGCGGAGCCCGCCTCGTCCGCCGGCGCGCCGTAGAGGTCCACCGAGGCGCGGTCGGGGGTCGTCGACCCCTGCACCGGGCCGAAGTGGATGTAGACATGCCCCGCGTCGCCCCCGTCCTGGTTGGCCAGGGGCGCCCCCGCGGCGAAGTCGAGCTGGCCGGAGCCGTCCAGGTCGCCCGAGCTGACCGCGTAGCCGAGCCGGTCGTTGGCCGCGCTGCCCTTCCCGTTGCCCCAGGCGGCCGAGGTGGACATGGCCGGGCCGCCGGGGCCCATGACGATGTACCAGGCGCCCGCCTTCTCCTCGCCCGAGCTGGCCAGGTACGGCGCCCCCAGCAGGACGTCGCCGTAGCCGTCGCCGTCCATGTCCCCGCCCTTCTCCAGGACGATGCCGATCTGCTCGTCCTCGTTGTAGCCGAAGACCTTGAGATCCGCCTCGCTGACCGCCAGCTTCTTCGCGTTGCCCGGAGGGCCGAGGAACAGGAAGGCGCCGCCCGTGTTGGGGAAGCTCTGGTCCCAGCCCGGGGCGCCGACCAGCACGTCGTCGTTCCCGTTGCCGTCCACGTCGCCCACGTTGGCCACCCCGAAGCCGACCTTCTGGCTGCCGTCGGTCGGCGTGATCAGGTGATCGGCGCTGTCGATGTCGATCGTCCCGGTCAACCCACAGTTGTTGGAGCCGCCGCTGCAGTCGTTGTCCAGACCGTCGCCGCAGACCTCGGTGTTCCCCGGGTTCACCTCGGCGTTGGAGTCGTCGCAGTCATCCCCCTCGTTGTAGCCGACAGCCAGATAGCCATCACCATCGGCGTCAACCCGAGCCTGATGCTCGGCCTCGAGGATGAGCGGACAGCCCGCGAGCCCTGGCAGGAGGGCGAGCGCGACCAGGAAGCGGAGGGAGGGCTTCAGGACCGGGTACACCGTTTGAAACTCGCGACGCACTTGAGCGTGACACTCTGGTTGGGCTGAAGGTCCACCTTCCCGGCGGAGACCTCGCCGAGATCCGGGAACACAGCCATGATCTTGTAGGTCCCGGCGGGCAGCGTGCCAGGCGAGAGGCGCTGGCCGCTGTCAGAGACCAGCCAGACCTGGCTCGCGTCCCCGGTCACCCGGACCACGCCCGAGCCTCCCGAGGAGGCGGGCTCGGGCTCCGGCTCGGGCTCCGGCTCGGGGGCCGGGGTCGGCGCGGGCGTGGAGCTCGCGGCGGTGACCACGCGCTGGGGCGGCGGATAGACGTCCTCGGGCTCGGTGCGGGCGCTGGTCGTCGGCTCCCGAGAGCTCCGCGCGCTGGAGGCGGGCTTCGCGCTCGCGCTGGCCGGCTTCGCGGCGGCGGAGGTCGACGCGGGCGTGGCGGGCGCCGCCGAAGGCGCGGGCGTGGGCTCCGGCGCGGGCGTGGCGGGCTCGGGCGTGGGCTCTGGCGCGGGCGTGGCCGCAGGCGTCGGCGCGGCGGGCTGCGACGGCGCGGTGGTGGTCGGCGCGGCGGGCTCCACCGCGGGGGTCGGCGGAGACTTCAGGCCGGGCCCGAAGATCCAGGCGGCGCCGGCCAGCAGGAGCACCGTCACGACGCCCACGATGAGGCCCGTGTTGCTCCTCCGAGGCTCCGGCGGCGGCAGGGTCTCCGCCGGGGGCGCCGCGGGGCGCACCGTGCGGATGGTCCCCGAGGGAGGGTTCGGGACCTCGGCGCGCGCGCGGGTGGGCGGGGCGTCCGAGGGCCGGGCGCGTGCGGGCGCGGGCGCGGGCGCGGGCGGGAGCTCCACGCCCTCGGTCGCCACGTCGGGCAGGGGCGCGGGGTCCGTGATCGCCGGGTCGAGGGTCGGTCCGTTGGAGGCGCGCGCGGCGATGTGCTCCAGGGTCGCGGCCCCGAGCTGCTCGGTGGGCTGGGCCTCGGCGCTGGACGGCTCCGTCCGCGGCGCCTGCACCGTGGACGGCTCCTCGTCCGGGTAGCGACCCCTGGGCACCGCCACCGTGGGGACCTCGGCCGTGGGCTGCTCGATGGCGTGCGGCGGGACGATGCCCGGCGAGCGCCCGGCCTGGGCCAGCGCGGCCTGGATGAGCTCGGGACCTCCGAAGAGGGCCGTGGGGACCTCCGCCGCCACCTCCGGCTCCCGCCGGATCAGGGCGGGCGCCTCGGGCACGTCCTCCGCGTCCATCATGTGCGGCGGCGGCGGGATGTCCACAGGCAGGTCGATGGCGGGCCCCCGGCCGAGCAGCGCGGCGGGAGGCAGCCCCGGCGAGGGGATGGCGGCGAGGGCCGGCTCCGCGGGCCGGGTGGTGCGGATGGGCGCCTCAGGCTCCGGGGGTGGCGGGGGCGCGGGCGGCGGGGGCGCGGGCGGCGGCGCGGCGACCACGGGAGGGGGTGCGGCGACCGGAGCCGGCGCGGCGACCGGCGGAGGCGGCGCAGGGCGAGGAGGCCGCGCGCCCGGCATGAACTGGGTGGGCCCCTCGTCGTCCTCGATCTCCGGGAGCACCATCCCGAGGGCGGCGGGGCGAGGCGGCTCCGGCTCCGGCCGCTGCTCGACATGGGCGTGCAGACCGGCCCCGCGGCGCTGCTCGATGCGCACCGGGGCGACATCACGGGCGGTGCGCGGCGCGGGGAGATCGGCGGCGTCCACCGGGGCGGCCTCCACCGGGCGAGGCGGCTCGACGGGGCGAGGCGGCTCGACGGGGCGGGGAGCCTCAACGGGGCGGGGAGCCTCGACGGGGCGGGGAGCCTCGACGGGGCGGCTGGGCGAGGCCAGCTTCGACTCCCGCGCGTCGTCCATGGCCAGATCGAGCGCGGCGACCTCCCACGGGCCGATGGCCACCGTCTCGGAGGTCTCGTCCTCGTGGGGGAGCGCGTTGGGCAGCGACTCTTCGCCCGCGAGCTCCACGAAGATGGAGCCGGAGAGCGCCTCCTCCACCTGGGGTGGCGCGACGCGCGAGGCGAGCTTGGGGACCTCGTGCTCGGCCCAGTCCCGCAGCCAGGGCCCCGAGAGCGGCGAGCGCCACTCGCGGCAGAAACGCTCCACGTCGCGGGCGGAGGGCCGGTCGGTGGGCTCGAAGCTGACCATGGAGCTGACCAGCCCCAGGATCGCCTCCTGCGCCTCCGGGTTCACCTGGTTGCCGGCGTCGGCCAGACCCTCGCGGACGCGGGCCGTGATGAGCTCGGTGAACGTGGCGTGCCGACGCGGGTGCTTGGGCGGCTCGGGGAAGCGCGCGCTGGTCAGCAGCCGGGCCAGCACGAGCCCCAGCGCGTAGATGTCGCCCTTGGGCCCGTCGATGCCGTCCAGGCGCTCCGGCGCCATGTACTGGAAGGAGCCGAAGAGGGTGGCCCGGGTGCGGGCCTCACGGGTCTTGAAGCTGGCCTGCGCCACGCCGAAGTCGAGGATCTTCACCTCACCCCGCGGCGTGATGCGGATGTTGGACGGCTTGATGTCCCGGTGGATGAGGTAGAGGGGCCTGCCCGTCATCTCCGAGGGCTGGGCGTACGCGGCGTGCAGCGCGCTGGCCACCTCCTCGACGATCTCCAGGATGGCGCGCACCGGCCCGGGGCCGTAGCGGATGAGAGAGGTGGCGTCGACCCCGGCCACGTACTCCATCACCACGGCCCAGCCGGGCTCCAGCCGCACCAGGTTGTCCACGCCGACCACGGCGCGGTGGTGCAGCAGCCCGAGGATGCGGGCCTCGTCGCGCAGCCGGTGAGCGATCTCCAGCTGGCCGTCGTCGTTGAGGATCTTCAACGCGACCTGCTTGGCGAAGCCGCCGCTCCCCAGCAGCTCTGCCCGATAGACGGTCCCGAAGCCTCCCTTCCCGAGGGTCTCCAGCACGCGGTAGCGACGAGCTTCGTTCACCAGGACACTCCTACCGCGATGATCGAGCCCAGCGCCACGGCGCCCGTCCCCGCCGCCACCCCCGACCACAGGTTGGCCTGGACCCGCAGCGTGTCGAGCTGGTCATAGGTCGTCTCCGGGGCCCGGTAGGCGTTCGCCGAGTGCATGGCCACGCCGTAGGAGACGCCCGAGGCGGCGGCGCTGAGCAGGGAGAACGTCAGCAGCCCGACGGGGTGCTTCTTCGGCTCCTTCTTCAGCGTCGGGATCTCGTCGTCGCCGCCCACGGTGCTGCGCGGGACGGTGGTCGTGCTGGGCGTGGTCCGCGTACCGCTGGTGCGCGGCGCGGAGGTGCCCGTCGTCGTCTTCGGCGCGCTGGTGCCCGTCGTCG
>CAZTOW010000005.1:118937-211322 GCA_964615375.1 uncultured Enterobacterales bacterium | reverse complement strand
GTGCGCGGCGCGGAGGTGCCCGTCGTCGTCTTCGGCGCGCTGGTGCCCGTCGTCGCGCGCGAGCCCGTGGTGCTCGCCGTGCTGCGCGGGGCCGGCTCGTCCTCGTCCTCCGTCGCCAGGTTGCCCCAGTCGGTCGGACCGTCCTCGTCCAGGTCCTCGGCGAAGGGGTCGTCGTCGGCGCTCTCCTGGAAGCTCTTGGAGGTGTTCGCGCCCACCGTCTGGGCCGCCGCGCGCTCCGAGGCCTCCGGGTAGTAGGAGGGCATGGGCTGACCCGGCCGCAGGTAGGCCGTGACGTTGATGTCCCCGTCCTCGTTGATCACCTGGACGATGGTGGACCAGTCGGTGGGCCGATCCGTGCCGACCTTGCCGTCGATGAGGACGTAGCCGTCGATCATCGGATCCACCTTCTGGGTGGAGCCCAGCGACAGATCGATGGCCGTGTAGAGCTCGAGCTCGGGCGAGCCCTCCGGGATCATGTCCTCCGGGAAGCTGAACTCGGGATCCAGCGAGCGCGCCGCGGCGAAGCTCTGCGAGGACGCCCGGCGGTCGTTGTCCAGGTGCCCGCGCAGCCCCTCCATCCGGTGGATGCGCGCCGCGACGACCCGCGTCATCGGCTCCCCCAGGCAGACGAGATCGCTGCGCAGCATCTCGGACGCGGTCATGAAACCGTCGAGGTCGAGGTTCTGATAGGCGTCCTCGGCGCGCTGCATCGAGCGGTTGAGCTCGGAGAGCGTGGCCTTGTCCGGGCAGTTCGCGGCGTAAGCGGCCGGGAAGCTGCCGATAAGGAGGCCGACGATGGGGAGGCGTCGAAGCATGTGTGAAGTGCCCGGTCGAGTGGAGGGCCCGCTCATGCTACACCACCTACTGCCGGGAACCGCAGGAGGCTACCGTGAGCGAGGCCATGAAACGCTCCAAGCTCCCATGGATCGTGGGCGCTGTCACGCTCTTTATCGCGCTGTGCGCCTGCGCGGGTGGCGTGGGCGGGCTGTTGTGGTGGCGCGCGAGCGAGACCGAGGACGAGGCCGCGCGCGCCGAGCAGGGGGTGGGCGAGTGGCTCGCGGTCCGCCAGGCCGCGCTCTCGCACAAGGTCCACAACGACCCCTTCAGCGCGCCCTCGGGCCACGAGGTCCACATCAACCAGAGCGAGGTGCTGGGGCCCAGCAGCCGCGACACGCTCATCCTGAACGACCTGCTGAGCCGGCGCCTCAGCGGCCCGGAGGCCCTGGACGTGCTGCCCGACCAGGGCTTCGCCGCGAACCTCTACCAGGAGGACGGGGCGGGCTCCGTGACGCGGGTGACGCTGGACCTGGACCGCGACGGGAAGCTGGACGAGCAGTGGAAGGTCGAGGGGACCCGCGTGCGGCGCGCCGTCTCCACGAAGGACGACGAGACCTACGACCAGATGTGGCTCTGGCAGAACGGGCTCTGGCTGAAGCGCTGAGCGAGGGCGGGAGAGCTCCGACAGGTTAAGGGGCTGCGCATGCGGTGGGCGTCGGTGATCTCGGAGCGAGGGGGGCTGGAGGGCGCCATCGAGGAGGCGACCCACCTCATTCATCGCGCGCTCGGCGGGCGCGCGCCCGACCTCGTGCTGGCCTTCCTGGGCGGCTACGCCCCGGCGGCCGTCCGGCAGCACGGCGCGCGGATCTACGAGCGGCTGCCCCAGGCTGCGGTGCTGGGGTGTACGGCCGGGGCGGTGATCGGCGGGGGCTCGGAGGTGGAGCAGAGGCCGGCGGTGGCGCTGGTCGGCGCCTGCCTGCCCGGGGTGGAGCTCTCCACCTTCCGGCTGGGGCCGCTGGAGATGGACCCGTCGAAGCTCAGCGCGGAGAGCTGGCGGCGGCGCCTGGGCGTGGACCCGGAGCACCAGCCCGCCTTCCTGCTGCTCCCCGAGCCGCAGAGCTGCGACATCGATCGCCTCATCAGCTCGCTGGACCTCGCCTACCCGGGCGCCCCCAAGGTGGGCGGTGTGGCCAGCGGGGCGCGCCAGCCCGAGCGCAACACGCTGATCCTGGACGACGAGCTCGTGGACGCGGGCGTGGTGGGCGTGGCGATGGTGGGCGATCTGCGGATGGACGCCGTGGTGGCCCAGGGCGCGCGCCCGCTCGGCGAGCCGATGACGGTCACGCGCTGCGACCGCCACCTGATCTCCGAGCTCGACGGCGTGCCGGCGGTGCAGGTGCTGGACACCTTCTTCGCCACCCTGAGCCCCGAGGATCGCGCGCTCTTCCAGCGCGGCCCGCTGCTGGGGGTGGGCGTCGATCCGGCGAAGGAGACTTTCCGAAGCGGAGACTTCCTCATCCGAAACCTGCTGGGGCTGGACCGCCAGCGGGGCGTGCTGGGCGTGGGCGCCACGCTGCGCCCGGGTCAGGTGGTGCAGTTCCACGCCCGGGACGCCTCCGCGGCCTCCGAGGAGCTCCACGAGCTGCTGGGCCGCTACCAGCGCGAGCAGGGGGCGGAGGCGCCCGCGGGGGCGCTGATGTTCTCCTGCCTGGGCCGCGGATCGGGCTTCTACGGGGTCCCTGACCACGACAGCCGGGTGCTGCGCGAGGTCCTGGGCCCGGTGCCCGCGGGGGGCTTCTTCTGCGGGGGCGAGATCGGGCCGGTCCACCAGCGCAGCTTCCTGCACGCCTACACCAGCAGCATCGCCCTCTTCCGCCCGCGGGGCTGGGACTGATCGCGTCTTCCAGGCTCAGCGCGTCTTCAGGCCGTCGTCGTGCTCGCCCCCGCGCTCGCCCGAGCCCTCGCGGGTGCGGCGGCCGACCCAGATGAGCCCGCCCTGCTCCTTGACGGCGTAGCAGGCCACGGCCCGGCTCGGCTCGCTCAGGCAGGCGCCGGTGCGGACGTCGTAGCGCCAGTGGTGGTAGGGGCAGGAGACCACCGCCCCGGAGATCTCGCCCTCGCCCAGCGGCCCGTCCTCGTGGACGCAGGCGCTGTCGATGGCGAAGAGCCCGCCTTCGACGCGAAAGACCGCCACCGTGTCCTCGCCGACCTGGAAGGTCCCGGCGCGCCCGGGGGCCACAGCGTCGCTGGCGGCGACGGCCCGGAAGCCCTGCGCGTCCACCTGGGACGGGCTGGAGGTGGCGCTCGATCGGGGCGCCGGGGGGGCGGCGCGCGCGCCGAGGCCCACGGCCTCCGCGAGCTTGCGCTTGAGCTGATCACGGAGTCCCACAGCCCTCTCCTCCTCATCCCATCCGCGTGAGGCCCCGGCGCACGACCGCGAGGCGCGCGCCGAAGCCAGGGAAGTACGCCGCATGCGCGGCCAGCGCGTCCGCCGCTTCGGCCCGCCGCAGGTGGCTCAGCAGGCGGCTCAGCAGCGGGTCCAGGTCCGGCCCCCACACCGCGGCGCAGGCCTCCACCACCGGCACGGACGGATCGGCCTCCAGCGCGCGCGCCGCCGCCTCCGCCGCCTCCTCGTAGAGCCCCGCGTGCAGCAGCGCCAGCGCCGGCTCTACCCGACCGGACTCTCCGGCCAGCAGGGCGAGCCCGCGGGCATGCCCGGCCGTGGCGTGGACCTGACAGGCCCAGGCCAGCGAGGGGAGCGCGAGCGTGGCCCGCAGGTGCGTGAGCCCGGCGTCCGGGCCCTCCACCTTCTCCGAGAGCGCCACCAGCCAGCTGGCCGTGGGGTGTCGCGCGCAGGCCACGGCCAGCACCGCGCGCCCCCGCTCCGGCCCCAGATCGACCAGGCGCCGGTAGAGGCCCGTCGGCCCCACCGTCTTCTCCAGGCGCGCGGCCTGCCCGAGCGCCGCGTCCACCGCCCCCGCCCCGCGGAGCGCCTGCGGCCCCACCACCAGATCGGTCAGCGCCACCGGATCGCGCTCGCCCAGCGCGGCGTAGTGGGCCTCCACCGACTGCCCGGCGGCGATCATCTCCGCCAGGGCGCGGCGGATCTCGTAGAGGTCGCGCCGGGGGTCCAGCGCGGCGATGCGCTCGGGGCTCACGCGCGCACCCCGCAGCGGGCGCGGAGCTGGTCGAGCGGCGGCGGCGCAGCATCCAGGTGGGATGGAATTCCGACCACGGCCTCCACCTCCAGCTCGAGCGTGAGCACGCCGGGGGTGCGCGCCGGGCGCCCCGGGGGGCTCAGCAGCGGGTGTCGGCCCTCGGCCAGCGGCACCAGGCGCCCCCCGGCCAGGCCCAGCGCCGCGCTCAGGCCCACGCCCGCCACCCCGGTCCCGCCCGCGTCCTCCGCCACCATCAGCAGGGTGAGATCGGCGCCCTGCTCCGATCCCAGCTCGGCGAGGGGCAGCGCGAAGAGGGCCTCCCAGGCGCGCCAGAGCAGCGCGTGGCGATCCCCGGGGCCCGCGGCGGCCTCCAGGATGACCTGCTCCAGCCGCCGCGCCGCCCGGTAGGCGCCGACCAGCCCGTCCTTCGGGGCCAGCCTGCCCGCCCCGCTGAGCCGGGCCTTCCCTGTGTCCAGGGCGAAGCGCGCATGCCCCAGGAAGGGCGCGCGGGAGGGATCGCCGAGGAGCCAGGCGGGCGCGGACATCGCGCCACTCTATCGCGGCGGATCGCGCCTTGCGCGCCCCCTCGAGACAACCGCGACAGGAAGTTGCGTGCGATCGGGCCGACCTCGTGTAAGCATCCCGAACACCTGTTCGGGAGGAGTGAGCATGCGTGCGCACCTCGGGCTGCTGCCCCTGCTGGCGATCGTGTGGGCGGGATGCCCCGGCGACGAGGGGGACGACAAGGGTCAGGAGCCCTGCGCGGGCGAGGGCCTCCCCGACGCATGCGACGGGGAGGACAACGACTGCGACGGGGAGGTGGACGAGGACGCCCCCACGCAGATGTGGTACGCCGACGGCGACGGCGACGGCTATGGCGGCGACCAGGACGGGGTCATCGCCTGCGCGCCCCCCGAGGGCTACTACGAGGAGGCGCTGGACTGCGACGACGACGACGAGGCGATCTCGCCCGACGCCCAGGAGGTCTGCGGCGGGGAGGACGAGGACTGCGACGGGCTCACCGACGACGACGACCCGAGCGTCAGCGGGCTCACGAGCTGGTTCCTCGACGAGGACGGCGACGGCCTCGGAGCGGGCCCCAGCTACCGCTTCTGCGAGCAGCCCGACGGCTACGTCGATGACGGCTCGGACTGCGATGACGGCGACGACACGGTCCTGAGCTCGCTCACCTGGTACGCCGACGGAGACGGGGACGGCTTCGGCGACGCCAGCGCCTCCACCGAGAGCTGCGAGGCCCCGGAGGGCTACGTGGCCGGCTCGGACGACTGCGACGACGGCGCGAACGACATCTATCCGGGCGCCGAGGAGGTCTGCCTGGACGAGCGGGACAACGACTGCGACGGCACGGCCAACGGCTGCGTCCCGCTGGAGGGCGCCTACGCCTACACCGACGCCGACGTCCTGATCACGGGGAGCAGCAGCTACTTCGGCGCCAACGTCCGCCACGCGGACACGGACGGCGACGGGGTGGAGGAGGTCGTCACCTCCGCCCCCTACGCCAGCAGCTACGCGGGCGTCGTCTACCTCTTCGAGGGGCTCGCTCCGGGGGACTCGGGCTCGGAGAGCCTCGCCACCATGCAGCTCTTCGGATCCACCACCTATGGATATCTGGGCTACGGCGTGGGCGACGGGGCGGACCTGGACGGGGACGGCTACGACGACCTCTTCAGCTACTCGCTGGGGAGCTCGATGGTCGTCGTCGTGGACGGCCCCATCTCCGCGGGCGACAGCGTGGACCGCGCGACGGCGGCCTACAGCGGTCTCAGCAGCTCGCCGCCGCTCCAGCGGAGCTGGATCGTGGGCGCGGACATGGACGGGGACGGCGCCGCCTCGCTCCTGGTGGGCGACCCCTACTACACGGGGAGCTACAGCTACGAGGGCCTGGTCTACGTGCTCTCCGACCCGCCGGACGAGAGCACCACCGAGCTGAAGAGCGCCGCGGTCGCCAGCATCTCGTCGGACGCGACCTACGCCTACCTCGGGATGCAGATCGCCAACCTCGGGGACGTGGACGGCGACGGCATGGAGGACGTCGGGTTCGGCAGCTACTACTACAGCTATGGCTACAGCTACAACGGCCTCTCCGGGATCTTCTCCGGGGATCTCAGCGGCTCCTACAGCCTCAGCTCCGCCGACCTGATCATCTTCGGCAGCGCGAACTACCAGTACAGCGGCGCGGAGATGACCGGTCTGGGCGACGTGGACGGCGACGGTCGCGACGACGTCGGGATCGCCGCCTGGTACGACAGCTCGCTGACGGGCTCCAGCGTGGGCACAGGCTACGTCTTCCTCTCCCCCCCTGGCGCAGGCTCGGTCAGCACGGCCCGCGCCGACGTCTTCTTCTACGGGACCGACACCTCGGAGCGCTTCGCGCAGCAGCTCGCCGGGGCGGACCTGGACGGGGACGGGTCCAGCGACGTCGCCTCCGGCGACTACATGGCGGAGAGCTACGGCGGCGCGGTCCACCTCTTCTACGGGCCCTTCGAGAGCGGCAGCTACGCCGACACCGACGCCGACGCGACCATCGCGGGGACAGCGACAGACTCGTCGCGGGATTACCTGGCCTATGACGTCGGCGGGGTGGGAGACCTGAACGGCGACGGCTACGAGGAGCTCGGCGTCAGCATCTACGGGCGGACCACGCTCAGCCTCTTCTTCGGCGGGGCGCTGTAGGCCCGGATCAGGGCCGCTTCCTCCGCCGCGGGATCTCCTCACCCGGATCCGTCTCGTCCTCGGGCATGAAGGTCTGGCTGGCCCGTGGCGGGTCGTCCTCGGGGATGAAGGTCGGGGCGGCCCGACCGGAGGGCGGCGCCTTGGGCGGCAGCGTCGTGGGGCGCGCGGCGGGCGGGGGCGCGGCGAGCGGGCGCGGGGTGGGCTCGTCGTCCGGCAGGAAGGTGGCGTTGGCCCGACGCGGCACAGGGGTGGGCTCGTCCTCCGGCAGGAAGGTGCTGGTGGCGGGAGGCTTGCTCTTGGGCGCGTCGTTGGCGGACATCCAAGCTCCTGAAGCGGGAGGGGGGGCATGTCCTCTCGAGGCCGCCTCCTGCGGGAGCTCAATTATGTCATCGTCCTCGTCCTCCGGCTCGGTCTGCAGCACGGCGCTGGCCTGGGACGGGACGTGGGCGAGGTTGGACGCCTCGGAAGCGATGTCGAGCAGCCCGAGGGGCGCGGCGGCGGCGGCCAGGCGCTGGAGCGCCAGCCACAGGTCCGGGCTCTGGCGCACGCGGTCCAGCCCCCGGTCGCGCGCCACCTGCCACCAGGCGCGGCAGGCCCGCGGGTCGCCCACCCGCGCGGCGGCCAGGGCCCGGAGCAGGCCCACCAGGGTCCAGGCCCAGTGGTGGGGCTGCTCGCCGAGGTGCTGGCTCGCGCGATCCACCTCCTGGTAGGCCCGCAGCTCGTCCCCGCTCCGCAGCAGGACCAGGGCCTGGGAGAGCCGGGTGGTGGCGGCCTCGTCCAGCCAGCCGCGCTCCTCGGCGAAGCCCGCCGCCGCGGCCAGATAGCTCGCGGCGATGGCGTCCTGCTGGCGGTTGCGGAAGACCTCGCCCAGGTGGGCCTGGCAGAGGAAGACCAGCCCGTCCGTGCCCAGGGTGGCGGCGAGCGCCTGCGCCGTGCGGAAGTGGCGCTCGGCCTCGTCCAGCCGGCCCGCCAGCAGGTGGACCCGCCCGCCCGCGTAGGTCGCGTGGCTGAGCAGCGCGGTGTCCCCCGAGCGCGAGGCCGCCCGGTGCAGCAGCGCCACGTCCTGGTCGAGCCCCACCGTGTCCGAGGCGGCGATGCGGCACTCGATGAGCTCGCGCAGCGCCTCCACCTCCACTCGGGCCTCCTCGGGCTCCAGGTCCAGCACGCGCCGGAAGCAGTCGGCCGCGTGCGCCGGGTAGCCGAAGATGCGGTACAGCCGCCCGCGGGTCAGCAGGATGGGCGCCAGGCCCGCGGCCTCGCGAGAGCCCTGGTAGGCGCCCTCCGCCAGATCCAGCAGGTGATCGGCCTGCTCCAGCGCGCCCTGCTGGAGCGCGGCGCGGGCCAGCAGCACCTGGAGGCGCGCGTTCTGGCGGTCGGCTAGCTTTCCTAGTTTCCTCGCGCCGGAGGCCACCTGGATGGCCTCCTCCACCCGCCCCAGCTCCAGCAGGGCCTCCGCCTGCTGAACCCGCGTCTCCAGCCGATCCTGGAGCGCCCCCACCCGGTCGGCCGCATGGGCCGCGAAGCGCGCCGCGTCCAGGGCCAGCGCCGGCCTCCCCTCGGCCAGGGCCGTGCGCGCCGCCCGCACCAGCGGCTCCCGCGCCTGCTCCGGCTGGTCCCCGTGCAGGCGGTGGAGGCCGTGGGGCAGGTCCACGTCCGCGCCGGTGCGCCGCCCCAGCGCCGCCCAGGCGTCGGCCAGGCGCCGGTGCAGGTCCGCGCGATCCCCGCCCCGGTGGGCGACGGAGGCGGCGGCGCGGGCGATCTCGCCGTGCTCGAAGGCCAGCACCCAGCCGCGCTGCCGCACCAGCCCGGTGGCCAGCAGCGCGTCGAGCCCGCCCGAGCTCACCGTGCGGACCACCAGCGAGGGTGGATCCTGGCCCGCCAGCGCGATGACCGCCAGCGCCTCGGAGGCGGCGGCCGGGTCCTCGGTGCTGGCCAGGGCGCCCTCCACCCGGCGCACGCAGAGCGTCTCCAGATCGCGGGGGACCACCCGGGCCAGCGGCACCCGATGATCGAGCTCGAAGCGCCCGTCCTTGCGCTGGAGCAGGTGACGCCGCGCCGCCAGATCGCGCATGAGCAGGGTGGCGAAGGCCGGGCTGCCCTGGCACATCGGCGCCAGCACGCCCGCGTGCGCCGGGTCCACGAGGTAGCACTCCGCCAGGAAGTGCAGCAGCTCCTCGTCGGAGAGCCGGGGCACGTCCACCCGCAGCGCGCCGAGCCCCTGGAGCGTGTCCACCTGGGCTTGTAGGGCCGGGTTCGAGGCGAGGGCCTCCGAGCTCAGGGTGGCCAGGGCCAGCACCGGCCGCTCGCCCACGGTGCGCCGCAGCAGGGCCTCGCAGATGTGCAGCCCGTCCCCCGCCGCCTGCGCCAGGTGCGCGTCCTCCAGCACCAGGCAGGTCCCGCCCCGCCAGGCATGCACGTCCATCCACCGGTAGAGGTAGGCGAGGCCGGCGGCGACGTGGATGGGCGTCTCGTCGTCGCGCAGCATCCCGCACCAGCGGGCGAGGATGGACGCCTCCTCGCCCACGCTCTCCCGCGGGGCCTGCCAGTCGCGCGCCAGCCAGCGGCTCACCCGCTCCTCGAGCTCCGTGCGCGTGTCGTTCCAGGGCGCCAGCAGCTCCTTGACCCCGCCCCGGTAGCCGTCGTCCGCGCCGGGCGGCAGGCGATAGCGCAGGGTCACGGTCTCCATGCCGCCGTGCTGGTCCAGCGCCTCCGCCACGCTGGCCGCCAGCCGGCTCTTGCCCGTGCCGCTCTCGCCCACGATCAGGGCCACCTGGGGCTGGCCGGTGCGGGTGACCTCCCGGGCCAGGGTCCACAGGCGCTGGCGCTGCTCGGCCCGGCCCACCAGCGGCGGGTCGCGCAGGGCGATCAGGGCCAGGCTCGCCCGGCCCGAGGCCACCCCCACCGCCTCGGACGGCGCGCGCTGGGGCATGGGGTCCGGCTGCACCCGGTTCCAGCGGTAGGCGGAGGGGGGATCACCCTGGAAGCGCGGCGCCACCAGGGCGGCCGCGCCCTCGGGCAGGAAGGTCTCGGCGAAGGTGGTCGTGGACGTGCGCGTCCGCGTGCGCGAGACCCGCTCGGCCCCCAGCTCCGCGGAGAGGTCCGCCACGGCGTGCTGGAGCGCCCGGCGCACGTCGGCGGCGCGGTCGTAGCGCTGCCGCGGCTCGGGCTCGAGCAGGTTCGCCACCACCTCGCCCAGCGCCCGCGGGATCTCCGGCTTGAGCTTGATCTTGAGCTGGAGCCGCGCCTTGAGCAGGGCCGCCCGCGCCTCCTCCCCGCCCTCCGAGCGGATGTTCCCGCCCAGCATGGCGTAGAGCATCAGGCCCACGGCGTAGAGGTCGGTCCACGGCCCCAGCTCGACCGCCCGCCCCATGAGCTGCTCGGGCGCCATCCAGCCCGGGGTCCCGGCGATGCCGCGCCGGTCCATGGCCAGCAGGCTCAGCGCCTCCGTCACGCCCAGATCGGAGATCCAGGCGTCGGGCCTCCCGCCGAGCCCGCTGTGCAGGAGCACGTTGGCCGGCTTGAGATCCTGATGCAGGTAGCCGCGGGCATGCAGGTATCCTAATGCATCTAGTATCTGATCCACCAGCCGCAGCGCCTCGCTCAGCGGCGGCTGCTGGTCCAGCAGGTCGTCCAGGCTCCCCTTGTCGGCCAGCGCGATGGAGACGAAGGGCCGCCCGTCCGGCAGGCGGCCGTAGTCGTAGACCGGGACCAGGCGGGGGTGGACCACGCGCGCGCTGAGCGCGACCTCGTGGGCGAAGCGCGCGCGGAAGCGGGCGTGGATGGCCAGGTTGGCGCGCACGACCTTGAGCGCGACCTTGTGCCCCAGCAGCCGGTCGTTGGCCTCGTAGACCGAGCCGGTGGCGCCCTCCCCGAGCAGCCGCAAGGGCCGGTAACGGTCGGGGACGACGGGGAGCTGGATCACGGCGACCTACAGCTCGAGTTGCACCGGAAAGCCGAGCTTCTCCGTGTAGAGGTGGCCGAGCACGTCGGAGAGGGCCTCGCCCGTGTCCCGCTCCACCCAGCCCGCGCCGGCCCAGCGGAAGTGCCAGGCGCGGAGGTTCGCCGAGAGCCAGAGCTCGCGGGTGGGCGTCTGCTGCGAGAGCATGAAGGTGCCGCCGCCCTCGAAGGTGCTGGTCAGGTTGCCCTCGGAGAGGCGGGCGTCGAGCTCGTCGGTGTCGAGCTCGTCGAGCTGCCGGATCAGCGCGCCGAGCGTGCGCGAGACCTCCGCGCGGAAGCTGCGCTCGTCGGACAGGTCGGTGGAGGACATCCGATACTCCAGGGGTGGGAGGGCTAGGAGGATACCACGCTCAGGCGCCGCGTCGAAGGAGCGCGGCCTCCATGCGGGCCAGCGCGCCGTCCAGCTCGTCCAGCCCCACGGCGCCCACGCTCATGCGGAACCAGCCGCTCTCTTCGAGGAGATCGAAGGCCTGGAAGGGGACCACCGCCACGCCGGCCTCGTCGATGAGCCAGGAGGCGATGGCCTGGTTCGTCGCGAAGCCCCGCCCGATCAGCCCCACGTAGAGGCTCAGGTAGATCCCGCCCTGCGGCCGGATGGCGTCCACGGGGAGCCCGCGCGCCTTCATGGCCTGCACGCCCTCGTAGAGGCGGTTCAGCCGGGCCTCGACCCCGGCGCGCATGGTCAGGTGGTACTCGGCCATGAGATCCGGGCGGCGCAGCAGGACGGCGCTGGCCACCTGCTCGGCGCGCGGGGCCCAGGCGCCGACGTGGCCCAGGAAGCCGGACATGCGGCTGGCCAGGTAGGGCGGCAGAACGCCCCAGCCCACGCGCAGCCCCGTGGCCGCGAACGCCTTGCTGAGCGCGTCCACATGGATCGTGTACGGCGCGACCTCGGGCACCAGGGTCACCGGGTTGCAGTGCCGGGTCTGGCCCATCGGCAGCATCCAGTAGACCTGATCGTAGCAGAGCATGACCGGGCGAGCGCCCTTGCGACGCCGGTTCTCCTCGACGACGGCCTCGGCGATGCCCTGCAGGATCTCCGGCGCGATGGCCGTGCCCGTCGGGTTGAGCGGCGAGTTCAGCATCAGCAGGCGGGTGCCCGGCAGCACCTCGCGCACCATCTCCACCGTGGGGAAGAAGTCGTCCGAGGCGTGGGTGCGCACGAAGTGGTGGTCGGCCTGCGTCAGATGCGCATAGTAGCCGTTGTTCCAGGACGGGACGAAGCTGACGCTGCGCTCGCCCGGGTCCACGAAGAGGCGCCAGCAGGCGTAGAGCAGGGGGCGCGCGCCGCCCGCGATGACCACGCTGCCCGCCGGGTAGTCCAGGTCCAGCTCGCGCCGGAACAGCTCGATCACCGCCTCCTTCAGCTCGGGCACGCCGTCCGAGGGCGGGTAGTTCGTGTGCCCGGCCCGCAGCGCCTCCACCACCGCCTGCTGGAGCGCGTCGGGGATGGGGAACTGCTTGGACGAGAAGTCGCCCACCGTCAGATCGCAGATCTGCCGCCCCTCGGCCTTGAGCTTGCGGACCTGGGCCGCCAGCGCGAGGATCGCGGAGGGCTGGAGCGAGTTGAGGACGGGGGTGACGGCGAGCGCCGCGGCGGCGGCGCCATCCGAGGGCAGGTGGCGGGAGACGTCGATGGGCATGGCCGAGGGCTTAACCGCTCGGGCGGCCTCAGGGGATGCTCAGGGTCTCCCCGCGGACGAGCTGCTGCTGGGTCAGGGGCGCGGGCGGGCTGGCCACGGGCTGCACGCCGCCGCTGATCAAGGGCCAGTCGTCGGTGGGGGCGTCCCCCGGCAGGACGCCCAGCTCCAGCACCGCGCGCGTCGGCGCCACGCTCAGGTCGCGGAAGCGGTCGTTGGGGTGCCAGGATCGCAGCGGCAGCGGCACCCGCGCGCTGCCCGAGAGCTCCCCGCCCGGGGGCAGGGCGCGCACGCCCGGCACCAGCTCGATCATGGCGCGGCCCGCGGGTGCGACGCGACCCCGGACCAGGTGCAGCAGGGTGGGATCCTGGCTGTCGGCGTAGGCCATGATCGCGCCCTCGTCCAGCGCGTAGCCCTCGGTCGGGCCGAAGACGAGCACCTGATCGAGCACCCACAGGGCCGCGCTCCCGCGGTTGTGGATCGTATAGGTGACGCGCAGCGCGTCCTCGTCGCGGGCGAGCTGCCAGCGCAGATCGACGTCCTTCATCGGGCTCTCCTCGAGGGCCTGGGGAGCAGGGCGGGGGGCTTCGGCGGCGGCGGGGGTCTGCGGGGCGCCCGGGGCGCAGGCCAGGGCCAGCGCCAGCGCGAAACAGCGCCAGAGCCTATCGATACCGCGTTCGTTGCGGCATGGTGTCGCCCATGGCCGTGCGTTCGGATCGGTATGTGTTCTCAGAATACGGTTGGTTCGCATGGTGCCCCAGCCCCACCGCCTGGTATTCCCAGCTCGTTATCCCGTTGTCCCGAGCATGCACAGGCGCGGGGTTGCCCGCCTGGCCGAGCACGCGGCGATCCTCGGTCCCGTTCCGCATGTGGTTGGCGTGGACCATCTCGTGGTAGAGCGCGACGTCCGAGCGGATGGTGGAGACCGAGTCACCCGGCGCGGTGTTGATCGTGGCGCCCGGTGTGTATTCGATCGTGGTGTTGGTGCCAACGCCATTGCCCGTGTTGGCGTCTACGGTTGGGATGGCCTGCGCGCCGCCTGGGTTCGTGATGCCACGGATCGTCGTGCTGTGGGCCGATCCGTCCGCGTTCCGACCATAGGCCATGCCGCTGATCATGGCGCGGCCCGACGGCGTCTGCATCATCGACGCCAGATCGTTCATGACGTTGCCGCGGAAATTCGTGGCCGCGTCGCCGGTCATGTTGCTGCTGTCGAAGCCGATGTTGGAGTTGCCGGTGCGGATGTCGCTGTAGGTGTTGACGATCTGGCTGTACTCGGACTCCGTCACCTGATTGGGCAGGCGAGGGCCGACGAAGTCGTCCGGCACCACGTCGAAGCGGTCGCGCAGCTCCACGCTGGCCGCGGCCCGATCCGCCATGCGCATCATGGAGCCGATGGACCCGAAGAGGCCGTCGGTGCCCTCGCCCACGTTCCGACCCTCGACCTGCCGCTCGTCGCCGAACAGCCCGTCGAGCAGGCCCGTCTGGTTGGTCGCCCGCTGCTCTCCGGCGTTGAAGGTACAGAGAGCCTGCAGCGCCTGGTTCCCGAGCAGGTCCTGCGGGGTCGAGGCCGTGCACATCTCGTCGATGGTGGGGGCCTCGGTGTCCGGGACACACTGTTGCTTCTGGTAGTCGTAGGCCACGGGGCACCTCCGGGCACAGATCGCATGTACAGGGAGCATAGATCGACGCGCACACAGGGGTCAATCCTAAGCCGTAAAGGCCCAGATCGTCGGGCCCTTTCTGGGCCGGGTCTGGCACAGGTCTTGCGTGGGGGTGTTCAGCGGCCGATCGGGGGTCGGGGAGCGCGCCGAGGCGGCTCGGCGGAGGGCTCATCGGGCGATGAACGGCCCGGAGGGTCCGAACAACGCTCCGGATGGCGCTCCGAGGCGCATCTATCCGAGGCCGCGGATTGGCGGCCAGGCCGCAGCAGGCGGCTCAGGCGGGCGCGAGCCCGAGGCGTCGCGCGAGCTGGGCGAGGCGTTCGCGGGCAGCCACACACGCGCTCGCGAGGGGAAATGCTGCGGAGATCTTGAGGATCCAGGCTCTGGCGTGATGGACGAGGCGGCCTGGCAGCGCCAGCAGCTGGAAGCGGAGGGTCTTGGGACGCGCGGCGGCCAGCGCCTCGGGCAGGGCGCTGGCCTTGAGCAGCTCCAGCAGATTGTGGGCGAGCACGTTGATGCGCCACCAGGCGGCATTGGCGCCGAACTTGCCGGTGGGCAGGACGCCGCCGCCGAGGTCGTTCTTGAGCACGCCGTGGGCATGCTCGACGGTGCCCTGCTTCTCGCGATGCCAGCGCAACAGGCGGTCGCCCTGCCAGTTCATGTTGGTGACGACGGCGAAGTGTCTCCAGGCCGAGGCCTCGCCTTCAAAGAGGTCTTTCTGGCGAGGGCGGACGCGGACGGCGACGTAGCGTAGCGCCTCGCCGGTCTTCTTGTGGTTGCGCTTCCAGCCTGGGATGAAGTCGATCACCTCGGCCCACTGGCGCTCCTCGTGGGTGGAGGCTCGCTCGGACAGGCTCTTGTACGGCTTCCACGCGTGCTCGGGGATGCGCTCCACCTTCGCCCGCAACGCCTCGCTCATGTCGGCGGAGACGACGAAGTCGATTCCGACGTCGTCCGCCCAGGTCAGGGCCTCCTCGTCGTACAACGCCGAGTCTGCGCGGAGCCGGCGGCGCTGGAGACCGGCGGGCACTGCGGCGTACGCGCGCTCCAGGAAGGCCCGGACCTGGAAGGCGGCGGGCACGTTGCCGTCGCGGAACTGGTCACAGACCCAGATCCCCTGCTCGGCCCAGAAGGCCATCTGCGGCTGGTATCCGCGCGTGCCTTCATAGGCGATCAACGAGGTCTTCTTGTGAGCCTCCAGGATCGTGGCGTCGACGTCCAGCGTCACGGTGTCCCGCGGGCGCGTCACCGACAGCGCCTCGACCACGTCCAGCACCAGGCGCTCCAACGCGACCAGGCCCGGCCCCTCGTCGCGGATCTGGGCCTTTCCCGCCACGGAGAGCTCGGTGTCTTCTTTGGGCTCGATCAGCCGACCGTCCTTGTGCTGGTGGAAACGGTACAGCAGGTCCTTGGCCTGGGTCGGGCAGGAGATGCGCCGGCCGAGCAGCTTCTCCAGCCCGCGATCCGCGCGAAGCACGTCCAGGTCGCTGGTGTGCTCGCCGCCCGCTACGACCAGCAGCACGAGGCTCTCGACGTGGCCCTGAACGGTCTTCCAGTCCGTGTACTTCAAGGCATCCCGCAGATCGCGGTATCGCGACGTCGGAATCACCGCGCGCATCGCCTCCAGCACCAGCGGCAGCGCCGCGTGGCTGGTCACCAGCTCGGGCGTATCGACGAGCTCGATGTGGTAGGGAAGCAGCGCCTGTGCTATGGTCATGGTGGCACTCCGTAGGTTGTATGCGCAACTTCATCCTACTGGAGCCCGCAATCGTGCGGTGCCCAGGAGTGCCAACTTCCTCCCACGCACCCATCACGGGGCGCGATCTGCGCGTCGTCGACGCGCTCCTCACGCCCGGCCTGCCTGGCTACTTCCCCGTTCGCGATGTCGAAGATCGTCCCCACAAAAGCTCTATCGCGGCGCGTGGAGCAGGCTCCGAGGCTTCACCTCCAGGGTGAAGGCCAGCTCCTCAGCTCCCTCACCATGAGCGACCGGACACCGGCGCTCTCGGCCGACGCTGAGAATCAGGGCCGACGATCAGGGGTAAAGGATGATCGCGGACCCGCCCGCCCGGAGGCCCCTGGAGGGGAGTTTGTGGCGGGCGAGGGGTGCACACGGGCCGCGCTCGTTGTACGATGAGGTCTCATGCCCCGCGCACACGGCCCGCTCTGCCTCCCCCTGCTCGCCCTGCTCGCGGCCTGTGAGCTGGGGTCCGGCCCGGGGACGAGCTCCCTCGGATCCGCGCAGGCGGCGCCCCTGCCCGACCCCGCCCCCAGCGCCGTCGCCCGCGTCTCCTCGCCCGCGAAGACGCCGGCTCCGGAGGCCGCGCCCCAGGTGCGGGTGCCGCTCAACGAGATCATCCTGGACCTGCTGGGCGAGTACAGCCGGGACGGCTCCCCGCCCTATGTCTGGTCGCGCGGGGTGGACACCGACGGCGTGACCCGCCAGCTCCTCTGGCGCGGCACCCTGCTGGCGGCCCCGGAGTCCGGCGGCGGGATCCACTGCTCGGGCATCACCTACGAGGTCTTCATCCGCGCGCTGGAGCGGGCCGTCGGCCAGGAGCGGGGGCCCGACGCCGAGACCCTGCTGGCGCTCAAGGAGACCTGGTACGTGCGCGACGGCAACGAGCTCGGACCCGTGGGCGCGCTGGTGGACGCGGGCCTGGGCGAGCGCGTGCGCGGCCTCGGCGACCTGAAGCCGGGCGACATCGTGCAGTTCTGGCGCAACAGCGGCAAGGGCCACAGCGTCGTCTTCATCAACCACACCTGGAACAGCGACAGCAGCCTGCGCGGGATGATCTACTGGAGCGCGCAGGGCACGTCTGGCGGCGTCGGGATGCGCCGGGTGTCGCCGGGGCCGGACATCAACCAGATCGCCGAGGGGCGGCTCTACGGCGTGCGCCCGGTGTGGACCATGGAAGATGAGTCGAAGGCCCACTCTCCCTGAGCCGGACGAGCTCCTGGCGGGGCGGGTCCGCGCCACGGTCGAGCAGCTCTTCGCGCTGATTCATGACGTCAACCCCACAGATCGCGGCCTGTCGCCCCGCCAGCAAGCCGAGCACTACGCGCTCAAGGCCCGACTCCAGAGCCTGCTCGTGCGACGACACCCGGAGCTGCTGGAGGTTCACCGGGACGCGGTGGACGAGCGGGTCGTGACGCTGCGCCACCGAGGCAGCGGGCGGGACGCCTGCCACGCGGTGGTCGCCGCGCTCGACGAGGACGCCCGACGCTGGGTCGAGGCTGAGCTGCTGCCTTCGGAACAGACGACTGTCGCGCCCCTCACGCCTCTGTCTGCGCCAGGCTCCACCCGATCGAACGACCGGCTGCGAGCGGGCCTGGAGGCGCTGGACGCCTACGACTACGAGGAGGCACGCCAGCAGCTCGGGGCCGCGTTCGACGAGAGCATGGGCTCGCCCCCCGCGGCTCGGGCCTTGCTGGATCTGCTGGTGAACCACCTGTGTGAAGACCAGGCCGCGCTCGAGCTCGAGGGCCGACTCTCACGCCAGGCTCTCTCCGATCCGGAGGTCCGGGGGACCCTCGCCGTCGCGGCTGCGCGGGTCGGCGAGCGAAATCGGGCGCGGGGGCATCTGTCGGTCGCGAGCCGCGAGGCGAGCCTGGAGGCCCTCGTGTATCTCGCCGAGATCGCGCTTCGAGAGGGCGCCCTGGAAGAGGCGAAGCGGGACCTCGTGTCCTGCCGTGAGCTGGACCCGACACACCCGGCGCTGATCCGCCTGGAGGACACGCTCACCACCCTCGAGGCCGAGCGTCGCCGACCCCTGGAGGAGCCTCTCGCGGCCGCGCTCGCCGCAGAAGACTGGGGGCTCGTGGAGCGAATCACGGCGGAGATCTTCGCGAAGTGGCCAGGCAACGCCGCTGCCCGGGGCGCTCAGGCTCGGATGGAGGAGGCTCGGGCCCACGCGGAGGCCCTCCGGCTCGCGAAGGCCGCGCAAGCGGCGCTCGATCAGGGCGAGGTCGCCGCGGTACCGTCTCTGGTCCGCAGGGCCCGGGCGCTCGGCGCGTCGCAGTCCTCGCTGCTGAGAGAGCTCGACGCCCTGGAGACGCGCCTGAGCGAGCGGCTGCAGGATCTCGCGAGGGAGCGCGTCTCCATGATGTTGAGCGCCGGTGACCGACGGGCGGGTCTGCTGACCTGGACGGCCCTGCCCGCCGCCGCGAGGCGCGCGATTCAGCAGCTCTCTCCGCTCCCCGAGATGACCTGGCTGGAGGCCCTGCCCGCGGACGAGGCGGGGGTGGACGCCGCGTGCGCACTGCAGGCAGCCAGGGAGGCCTTCGACCAGGGGGAGCTCGAGGCCGCGTCCTCGATCCTGGCGCGCCACGAGCGCACCCTGCGGCGCCTCCCAGCAGCCCGTTCGCTGTCTGCGGAGATCGAGGCCGCGCGGGCGGCGCGGGCCGAGCAGCAGGCGGCAGTCGCGCGCGACGCGGTCGCCGAGGCCCGATGCGCCGGGGAGCACGAGCGGGCGCTCCGTCTCGCCGCCGAGCTGCCCTCGGCGGAGCGGCGGGCGGTCGAGGCCGAGATCGAGGTGGAGCTGCGGCGCCTGGAGCATGCGCGGCGGGCGGTCGAGGCCGAAGGCAGGGGTGACCTGCTGATGGCCCGGGACGAGGCTACCCAGGCCGGCGACCTCGACGCCGTCCGCGCCTTGTCCGCGCGGATCCGGCTGCAGTGGCGCGTGGAGGTCCACGACGTGGACATCGGGGTGATGGACGTCGACCTGCCCTGGGAGCGGCGCCACGGGCTCCCCTGGCTCACGCCCGACGGCCAGGCGCTCGCCTATGTCGAGGTGCGCGCGAGGTATGTATTCGTCCGAGAGATCGCGCTGCCTTCGCTCGAGGTGCGCCGCGTGCTCACGCTCTGCGCCCCAGGGTCGATGGTGCCCGCGTACGTGATCCTCTCGGAGGGGACGCTGACGATCGTGGATGTCTACGGGGCTGTGCTGAAGCTTCGCTGGAGCGACGGCGAGCCGCTGCTCTGGCGTCCCCGACCGCTCACGCCACCGGAGAGTCCGACCCACGTCCAAGGCACGGTGCTGGCGCCTGGCGGGCGCTACGTGTGGCTTCGACATTGGACCGGGAGCGGCTGGGAGGTCCGGATCTACGACGTGGAGCGCTGGCCGGCGAGCACGCCCACCTCCAGAGAGAACCCCCACCCGTGGGGATGTCGCGTGTGTGAGTTCGAAGGGTGGCCCGCGCCGCTGATCGGATGTGAGGTCCCCACCGTGGCCGTTCTGGGCGAGCGGGAGGGTGTCACCCTGTTCCGACCTTCCGGCGCCCCCCCAGGGAAGCGGTTGCCGAGCGACGGCCACCTGTTCCAGCGCGTCGCGGTCCTCGCCGATGGTCGGCCGCTGGTGGGGCTGATCACCAGCGAGGAGGTCCGTGTGGCGGCCCTGCGCTCCGCGTCGGCCGAGTTCAAGCCGCAGGTGCGGGCGCGCCCTGTGGGCCTCTATCGGACCTCCTCCGACGCCGACGCCTCCAAGATCCGCCTCTTCGGAGGCTCCGACATGTCCGCTCCCAGCCAGATCGGCACCGATCGTGCCCGGGGATGCGTGCGCATCAAGATGAGCCCAGGCGCCAGCGGCCGGATCCTCACCGAGTGGATGGATGGCTCTGAGCCCAAAGGAAGCTGGGTGCCCGCGACGACGACCTTCTTCGTGGACGCGGGGTCGCGCCACGTCCACGCGCTCGCCACGGTCCCCGAGGGGCTCCGCTACGTCGCCTTCGACGCGGCGGACGAGGAGGTGGACGTCCATGCGCTCGACCTCCTCTGGCTCCGCACGGTCTGGTCGGAGGACGCGCTCGACGTCGGGCAATCGTGCGAGGTGGATCTCGACACCCTGACGACGCTCGGAGATCGCCTGCGCCGTGTGCTGGGGGCCATGTCCCGGCCGGACCGTGACCGCGAGATTGAGGCCCTCCGAGTGATGCATGCGGAGGATCCAACCGGCCTCTACGACCTCGCGGCGGCGCTCTTCGTGCTCGAGCACGGCGTCGAGGGGGAGGCGATCGTCGAGGAGACACGGGAGCGCTTCCCCGATCATCCCCGGTCGCGTCTGTACGCCGCGATCCTGGCCAGCCGAGACGGCCTGTGGGAGGAGGCGCAGGCGAAGCTCCAGGATCTCGACACCACACGCCTCGAGCCCGCTTTCGCTCAGCACGCGCTCCACCTCCGTGGGCTGGCGCTGCTTCACACGGGGAGCCTCGGGGACGGCGCGAGCGCGCTGCGTGCGGCTCAGCGTATCGGTGGAGCTTGTGAGGACGCGCTCCTGTTCGAGCTCACGCTCGTCGAGACCCTGGAGGGCGTGCCGGCCCCGGTCGCGTCGGACGACTGGCAGAGCTGTCTGCAGATTCGCCTCCACAGGCAGGTTCAGACGATCCTGCAGGCGGACCAGGCTCTGGAGCGGGGCGACCTCGAGGCGGCTCTCGCCCTCTTCGACCACCCCGACACCTGGCGGATCCGGGAGCGCCAGGGCCTCGCGCGCCTCGCCGAAGCCTGGCTGCGCGTCGAACCCGAGGACCCGCGCCTCCGGCTGCGGCGGCGGATCGCGCTCGCGTCCTTCCTCGACGCCCACGAAGGCTACCTGGAGCGCCGGACACGCGAACTTCCTCTCCCGCCGCACACCTGGGGACCGGCACGTCTCGACGATCTGGCCGCACGGGTGCGCGCCGCGCTCGACGCGGGCTGAGCGAGGGCGTTCGTCAGCCCTCCGGCATGGACTCCGAGCCGAGCGGTCCCAGGGCCGTGAGCCCTACGTGCATGGTCGGCTCCACGCCGATCCACATCCCCTTCTCCCCGACCTCGCCCTCGTCCTTGAAGACCGGGTCCATCGGGACCAGCCTCCCGCCCTCGACCCGGAACGGCACCAGCCGGGTACCTCGCCGTCCGTTGCGCTCGACCACGGTGGCCACGCAGCGATGGTTCACGCCGTCCACCTCGATGACCGCGGGATGGATGACCGCCATCGCCTCGGTGGGCCCCTGCCCGGCGATCGCTCGAACCAGGTCGTCCAGCGGCACGCGGAGCTTCCCACGCACCTCGAAGCGCTCGAGCACGCCGGGGCGAAAGGCGAAGACGTAGATGCAGCGAACAGGCGCCGCGAGCAGCTCCTGGTCGGTGATCTGGCCGAGCACCGCAGCGACCTGACAGGGGTGCCCGGGCAGGACCCCCTGGACGCCGACGGCCCCCATACGGATGTCCTCCGCCGGGCCCTGGAGCGACTCCTGGAAGGCGCTCTCCTGGAGCTCAACCTTGGATGTGTCGATCCACTCCCGGAAGGGCTCGGGCAGGGCCTCTACCCCCTCGCCCTCCTGGATCTGCCAGTCGCCATGAAAGACGCCCACCCCGGCTTCCCCCTGCCCGAAGAGGCGCCAGGCCAGCCACCAGCGCTCGGTCCCGCGCTCGAGCTCGAGCAGACCGGCGGCGCGGCGCCTGGAGTCTCCGAGCTCCATCCACACCTCGCCCTCGCGAAAACACCGGACGACGTGCTCGCGATCCCCGCCGACGCGGAAGATGAGCGCGAGCATGGCCTCTTTTCCGAGCTCCTCGAGGTTCTGGAGCGAGCCACGCTCGACCTGCTCCTTCCCAACGTAGATCGCCGCAGACTCCATGCGTCCCGTCAGGACGATCTGGGACTCGGCGAGGCGGACCCGCCAGCCGCGAACGCCCTCGATGTCGTTCGGATCGAGGCCGTGGACAGGGTCGCGCTGCAGTTCGAATCGGATCTGGTGGAGTTCTCCTGACATCAACACCTCCCCAATTCGCTTATCCCAGTCCTCGGCCTGGCGCGGGCTATCCCCCCCCACCCCCACCCCCGCCCAGGAAGGAGCAGGCCACGCCGTTCAGGCGCACGCTCTCGTCCTCCGGGTCCTGGCACATCTGCATCGTGTACTGGAAGATGGGCGAGCCCTCCGTCTCGCGGCAGATCTCACCGCCCTGGTCGATGATCGCCTGGGTCGTGGTGACGCGGATCCCGCTCTCGCAGTCCAGGTTCAACGGGAAGCACAGCACCGTGATCGCGTCGCCCTCGGGGATCTCCTCCGGCGTGTTCTCTACGAGCCAGGTGCAGAGATCGAAGGCCGTCGAGCCGGTCTCGCCCTCGCCCTCGCCTTCTCCCTCGCCTTCCCCCTCCCCCTCACCCTCGCCCTCGCCCTCGCCCTCGGCGGGGCTCGAGCCCTTGTCGTCTCCTCGACCACAGGCCAGCAGGATGATCAGCAGCAGGTTCATTCGGCGCTCCGAGATCCCTCCACGATAGCGCCCCTGCCGCGATCCGCAGAACTACGAATTCTTTCGTTGACAGACTACGAAAGAATTCGTAATTAGGAGATCGAAGGGAGGCCCATGGGCCGTAGACCACGCGAAGAGGGAGATCCCCGGCTGACCGACGCCGAGCTGGAGATCATGAACGCCCTGTGGGCGGCGGGAGAGGCGGACGTCGGCGAGCTGGTCGAGCGCCTGGGCGACGGGCGCGCGTACACCACCGTCGCGACGCTGGCGAAGATCCTGGAGAGCAAGGGCTTCGCCCAGAGCCACCGCGACGGGCGGCGACTGGTCTACGCGCCGGTGGCCGAGCGCCCGCGCTGGCAGCGGGCGGCGGTGGCGGACCTGGTCCACCGGATCTTCGGCGGCGACCCCCGCGCCCTGGTGCGCAGCCTGCTGGACTCCGGCGAGGTGGACAAGGCCGAGCTCGAGGAGATCCGGCGCATGCTCGACCACAAGGGGCCGGACGGGGAGCAGGCGTGACCGGGGCCTTGAGCCTGCTGCGCGCGGCGCTGACCCTGCAGCTCGCGCTGGCGGCGGGGGCCGCGATCTGGGCCGCCCTGCGGCTGGATCCCGGAGAGCGCGTGCGCTGGGGCCGCCGGTTGCTGCTGCTGGCCCTGCTGTCGCCGCTGCTGGCGCCGCTGCTGCCGGTGGACGCGCCCTACACCCCGCCAGCCCAGCTCTGGGCGGCGCGGAGCTGGCGGGAGCCCGGTCCGGTGCTGACCGTGGGCGCGTCCGGTCGGCCCACGCCCACGGTGCTGCCCGCGCGGACCACGCTGGGGGCGGGGGTGGTCGTGGTGGTCGCGCTGGGGCTGGCGGGGGGCGTGGGCCTCGCGCGGGCCACGCTGGGGGCGCGGCGCCTGCTGGCGCCCTCGGTCCTGTGGCGGCGGACGCGCGGGGTGGAGATCCGGGTCTCGCCGGGCGCCAGCGCCCCCTGCACGCTGTGGCTGGGTCGCTCCATCATCGTCCTGGATCCGGCGAGCTTCGCCGATCCTGAGCTCCGGCTCCTGGCGCTCCGCCACGAGCTCCAGCACCTGCGCGCGGGGGACGCCAGCTTCGCCTGGGTGCTGGCGCTGACTGGCGCGCTGAGCTTCGCCAACCCCGCGGCGGCCTGGTGGCGTCGGCGGCTGGCCGAGGCCGAGGAGCTGGCCTGCGACCGCGATCTGCTCGCCCGCGGGGTGTCCGCCCGACGCTACGCCGAGGCCCTCTACGCCGTGGCCGCCCGCGCCACCCCGCTCGCCTTCCCCGGCCTCGTCTCGCCGAGGCCATCCCTGCTGAAGAGGAGGATTGAAGCTGTGCTGAAGCCCCCAACGCCCAACCGCTCTCCCCTGTCCCGCGCGCTCGCCCTGCTCGGGCTGCCCCTCGTCCTCTCCGTCGCCTGGGCCGGCGACCGCGCGCTGGCCACGCGGACGGTCTCCAGCGCGGAGCTGATCCGGGTCGCCCGCCAGATGGAGCCCGAGGGCGGATTTCCCTTGGTTGTCAACGCCGCCGTGGTGGAGGCCGCCCAGCGCCTGATCGCCACCCCGGGCGGGCGGGCCTGGGTGCAGGCCGGGCTCGCCCGCTACCCCGAGCACGGCCCCGCCTTCGAGCAGGCCCTGGCCGCGCGCGGCCTCCCCCGGGCGCTCTCAGCCATCCCGCTGATCGAGAGCGGCTACCAGAACCTCACCGGCGCCGAGCTGGACGCGCGCGTGCCCGAGCAGAGCCGCGGGGCCGGCTACTGGATGTTCATCCGGTCCACGGCCCGCGAGTACGGGCTGGTGGTCGACGGCGGCGTGGACGAGCGCCTGGACGTGGCGAAGGAGACCGAGGCCGCCATCGACCTGCTCAGCGACAACCACGCCCGCTACGGGGACTGGGGGCTGGCGCTCGCGGCCTACAACCAGGGGCCGAACGCCGTGGACGCCGCCATCCGCGCGGGCGGGACGCGCGACGTCTTCGCCCTCCAGGAGAAGGGGCTGCTCAACGACTACGTGGCTCAGGTGGTCGTGGCGGCGCTGCTCATCGAGGATCCGTCGCTGGTCGGCTTGTAGAACTGGCGGGCCCAGCTCCGGTAGCGGCCGATGGGCCCGTCCCCCTGCGCCAGCGCCGGGGGGGAGACCCAGCGCTTGTTCTCCCAGATGTGGCGGTCCTGCAGCACGTCGTCCACGTAGCCCCGGAAGATGATGTCGTGCAGCAGGGCCGTGGGGAGCAGGCGCAGGGGCAGGATGGGCTGGGGCGCGACGGGCAGGGTGGCGGCCACGCGCAGCTCGCTCTGGCCCACGTCCACCGGCATGGGGAGCACGAAGAGCCGCGCGCGGACGTCCAGATCCCGGACGTGCGCGTCCACCACGGACAGGCCGAAGCCGATGACCTGCACCGAGATCTCCGTGCGGATGCCGGGCAGGGAGGCCAGGAAGGGGTTGGCGCGGGAGAAGGCGTAGCGGGCGCGGAGGATGGGGCCCTCGACCTCCGCGGGGGCGAGCTCCTCGACGTCCCAGTAGTGGTGGACCTCGGGGAAGTGCCCCAGATCGACGCTGTTCTCCGCGATCTCCTGAACGTGGGTCTTGAGCGGCAGGCAGCGCATCCGCAGCGGGCGCCAGCCCTGGTCGTCGAGCGCGGGCGGCTCCCAGCGCGGCGCGACGTCGGGAGGGCCGCTCCAGGTGAGCAGCAGCCCGTGGCGCTCGATCACCGGCCAGGCGCGGGCGCGAGCGGCGGGCGGCGGCCGCGAGCCGTAGGGGGTGGACACGCAGGTGCCCTGCCCGTCGAAGCAGAAGCCGTGCATGGGGCAGCGGAGCTGCTCCCCCTCCACCCGGCTGCCGTGACCCAGGTGGGCCCCCAGGTGCGGGCAGAAGGCGTCCAGCACGCCGGGGCGACCGGAGGCCGTGCGGAAGAGCACGCGATCTTCGCCGCAGATCCGCACCGGACGCGCCGATCCGGCGGGGAGCTCCGCGCTGAGCCCGAGACAGTACCAGCCCTCAGGGAAAGGGGCGAGCGAGGCGATGGACATCGGCGCAGACTATCCCGGCGGGGCGGGTTATGCTGTCGGGATGGTCGCTCGGTGGACGATGGTGGCGCTGCTCGCGTCAGGCTCCGGGTGCGGTGGGCGCCAGGAGGCGGACGCGGCGACGCCGGTCGCGGAGTGGGCCCTGGGGGTCGAGCCCGCGACGGTGCTGCTGGAGGAGGGCGGGCTCCGCCTGGAGGAGCAGCGCTGGACCTGGGGGCCGATCTCCGGGCTGGCCTGGCGGGCCTCAACACCGCTGCCCGGCCGCGCGTCCATCGCCTCTCAAGGGGCCGTCGCGGACTTCCAGGGCCTGCTCCCCGCGGATCCGGGGCCCTGGGCGGCGATCAACGGCGGCTTCTACGACACCGAGGGCCGCGCGATGGGCCTCGTGGTGAGCGGCGGGAAGGAGCGCTCCGCCTTCGTCAAAGGCGGCGGCTCGGGCGTGTTCCTGATGGGACCCACCGGCCCGCGCGTGGTCCACCGCGACGCCTGGCAGCCCGGGCCCACCGAGGCGCTTCAGTCCATCGATCGCGTGGTGGACGCCGGCCAGAGCCTGGTCAAGCGCCGGGAGGGGCCGCTGGCGGCGCGCTCGGCGGTGGTGGTGGGCCGGGACCGGCTGTGGCTGGTGGCGCTCGCGGAAGAGGACAGCGTCGACCGCGGGCCGGGCGGCGTCCGCCTGGACGACACCTCGGGCCAGGGCGTCTCGCTGGGCGTCTGGGCCGAGTACCTGATCCGCGAGACCGCGGCGGTGGAGGCCCTGAACCTGGACGGGGCGGTGTCCACCCAGCTGGCGGTGCAGGCCGCTGGGGAACGATTCATCGTCGCCGGGGAGCGCGGGACCATCAACGCGGTCGTCCTGCGCCCCTGAGCGGCGGATTCGGAGGAGCTTCGATGCGTGCAGAGCTCGGTGTGCTGTGGCTCGCCCTCGGTCTGGTCGCCTGTACCGGCGACAAGGGCGGGGTCCTCGTCGGCGAGGGCGAGGGCGAAGGCGAGGGCGAAGGCGGCGAGGGCGAGGGCGAGGGTGGCGAGGGCGAGGGCGAGAGCGGCTGCTCCCGCTTCGACGGGCTCGAGAGCGAGGGCGCGGCCTGGGATCTCCCTGGCTTCGGCGAGCCCAGCCGCGACTATGACTGGGACGAGTGGTACAAGACCTCCTACGACAGCTACACCGACGGCCTCAACTGGGTGCTGACGGACCTCACCGGCGACGGCGCGCCCGACCTCGTCGTGACCTACATCGACGAGTACGTCACCGGCGGCGACGAGGCCCCCGACGGCCTCGGCCGGAACACCTGGATGGTCTACGAGAACAAGGGTGACCGCTTCGCCAGCGACCCCGTCGCCTGGGACCTCCCCGGCTTCGGCGAGCCCGACCGCGACTACTCCTGGGAGGAGTGGTACAAGACCTCCTACGACAGCTACACCGACGGCCTCAACTGGGCCTTGATGGACCTCACTGGAGACGGCGCGGTCGATCTCGTCGTCACCTACATCGACGAGTACGTCACCGGCGGCGACGAGGCCCCCGACGGCCTCGGCCGGAACACCTGGATGGTCTACGAGAACCAGGGCGACGGCTTCGCCAGCGACCCCGTCGCCTGGGATCTCCCCGGCTTCGGCGAGCCCGACCGCGACTACGACTGGGACGAGTGGTACAAGACCTCCTCGGACTACTACACCGACGGCCTCAACTGGGCCTTGATGGACCTGACCGGAGACGGCGCGGTCGATCTCGTGGTGACCTGGACCGATGAGTACGTCACCGGCGGCGACGAGGCCTCGGACGGCCTCGGCCGGAACACCTGGATGGTCTATGAGAACAAGGGCGATGGCTTCGCCAGCGACCCCACCGAGTGGGACCTCCCCGGCTTCGGTCAGCCCGACCGCGACTACTCCTGGGACGAGTGGTACAAGACCAGCTACGATCACTACACCGACGGCCTCAACTGGGCCTTGACCGACCTGACCGGGGACGGCGCGGTCGATCTCGTGGTGACCTGGACCGACGAGTACGTCACCGGCGGCGACGAGGCCTCCGACGGCCTCGGCCGGAACACCTGGATGGTCTATGAGAACCAGGGCGACGGCTTCGCCAGCGCCGCCGCCGAGTGGGACCTCCCCGGCTTCGGCCAGCCCGACCGCGACTACTCCTGGGACGAGTGGTACAAGACCACCTCGGACTACTACACCGACGGCCTCAACTGGGCGCTGGCCGACCTGAACGGCGACGGCGCCAGCGATCTGGTGGTCACCTACACCGACGAGTACGTCACCGGCGGCGACGAGGCCCCCGAGCGCCTGGGCCGCGACGTGTGGATGCTCTACCCGAACGAGGGCGACCGCTTCTCCGGCGACATGGAGGAGTGGTCGCTGCCCAATTTCGGCGCGCCCACCAACGACTACTCCTGGGACGAGTGGTACAAGACCACCTCGGACACGTACACCGACGGGCTCAACTGGGCGCTCACGGACCTCGACGGTGACGGCGGTCCCGACGTCGTCGTCACCTACGAGGACGAGTACGTGCGCGAGCCCACCGAAGAGGATGGGCTCGGCCGCAACACCTGGGTGGTCTGGCGCTCGGAGTGCGCGGACTAGCCGATCAGGGCGCCAGGTCCAGGATGCTGAAGGAGCAGCGTGCAGCTTGCCGCTGCGAGGCGCGCGCACCGTTCGAAACCTACCTGGGGCCTACGGCGCATTGACATCCCGCTGCGGTCCAGTAATTGAGGCGACGTGTCGGTCCAACTGCGGATTGGGGGCTCGTGGCCATGGAAGAGACGACGTTGAACAACCATGAGCCCGCTTTCGCCGGCCCCGTTCTCGTGGTTGCGCTCAGCCAGCAGTCCCCAGGCGCGGATCCGACGGTGGCGCGGGGCCTTGTGCAGAGCGTCCGAGCCTATGGGAACCGGCTGACGAAGGTGGTGCCGAAGGACCGAAGAGGAGAGGTCCTGAATCGCACCTTCCTCAACAAGAAGTACGAGCTCGAGCTGTACAAGCCGACTGTCGCGGCGCTGATCGGGATCTACGACATCGCGGTATTCTATTTCGCAGATGATCTTGACAATATCACGCGCATATCCAGCCACATCGGCGCGATCTCCCAGGAGTTCCTCTTCGCGCCGCTCACCGACCAGCTAACACCGGGTGCCTGGAAGGTCCTCGACTGGCTCCGTGGCGAGAGCCCGGAGGGGGTGAGCGCGCCCGCGTTCCTGTGTGTCTCCGCCATCAAGATCGGTGATCACCTCCTCGGGCTTGGCGGACGCAGGCTGCGCGAGGCGGTGGCCTGGCGCATACAGGACCTCTTTACGAAAGGGGGTTGCGAGGTCGCCGTCCTGAATTGCTGGAGCTGGCCGGAGCTGCTCCTCATCGGGATGAGCGATGAGATCACCCGGCTCGTCGAGCTCCTCGACCAGGTAGAGGAGATCATGCTCGGCGATCTGCCGGATGTCGCGGGCGTCCTCGGGGTAGGCAGCGACGCGATCGAGGGCGGGGCAGCGCTGACGCTGGACATCCTCGACACCTGGGAGCGAGGGCGCTGGCCGGAGCGGGGCGCAGAGGAACGCGGAGGGAGGGAGCGCGACCGCTGGTCGGAGCACGACGCCGAGCGCGTCTTGAAGAGCGCCAGGAGCCGTCACATCATCGTGACGGTGCGTACACAGTATGGGCTCTTGCGCTCCTCCGCCCGCTGCGCACCCGAAGGTTTCGCCCGCACCATCCTCCAACGCTCCATCTCGCGGATGTCGGGTGAAGAGGAGGCGCAGACGAGCCAGGAGGCCTGCACCTGGGAGACGATACAGTCGGCCCTCCAAATCGAGGCCGCGCCTCGTGGGCCCCTGGGCGGGCCGAAGGCGCAGTGGTCCATCACCTTGCTGGCGAAGCCGGGCCACCAGTCCGCGCTGATCCCCTTCGTCCTCGAGATCGCCGAGCTCTGGTGCGATGCCTACGGCGAGGGTGCCGGTCGCGTCCGGCGCGGCGTGGACGGGCACACGACCACGCTGCGACTGGTGCTGCACGGCCCACCCACGCGGGAGGTGCTGCTGCTGATGGCCGCCGTGAGCCTCTGGTTCCGGGCCGACGAGGCGGTCTCTCGCCAGATCCTCGACGTCACGTCCTACCTGACCTTCGACACGGAGGTCGAGTCCACAAAGAGCGCGAAAGAGGCTCACGATGCGCTCGTGAGGCAGACCACGGGCGTCGACAGCGTTCGCGGCTTCGACCTGCTGCGATTCCAGCCGGATCCTGGCGACGAGAACGGTCTCAATGATCTCCTGACCAGTCGCTTCCTGGGGATCACCGAGGCGATGGCGGTGCGGGAGTGGATGGGCGCTATCCGACATGCCATCTCACAGCGCGACATGTTCGGCACGCTGCTGGACCTCGAGGCGGTGCGGCTGGTCGTGGAGACCGAGCTGCTCTACCCGAGCGTGCGCGACGGGGGAGAGGGGCTCGAGGCCGCGGTGCGGCTGTGGCTGCTGGACGGCCAGACGGCCTATCACCAGCGTATCCAGTTCTCGCCCGTGCTGCTGGGTGGGCCTCGGCTGCTCGGCGAGTTGCCCTTCGGCGTCAATCAGATCTCCAACATGGTCGCCGGGCTGGCGCATGCGATCTTCGCCATCGCAGACCTCTCCTTCCACCCTTCGACGGATCAGGAGGCGGGGGTACCGGAGGACGTGCGACCTGCGGTCCTGGTGGTCTTCCGACCCGACGAGGGGCTCTCGGTTCGAATGGCCGGCAACGTCGTCGTGCTGAGCCTTAGTGTGGGCCACGCGCTGAGTCCCATTGCGCTTTGCATGCTGTTTCACGAGCTTGGACACTGGGTTGTCGAGCGGTGGGCCCTCCCCGGCCTCGCCCCCTCCAGCGTCCGCGAGTCCGCTCAGTCGTGGAAAGCAGCGCTGGAGAGCCTCACGCAGATCCTGCTCTTTATCCCCAACGAAGAGGAGGCGGAGGCGTATCGCGTCGCCCTGGTGAAGAACTTCTACAAGGACGTGCTGGCGCATGCCGCCTGGCGCGAGCTGGGGATCTCGCGCATGGAGCGTTGGGAGCGCTTTCGCGAGCAGTTCCTGGCCTGCATGGCCCTGAGCGTGCGCGTGGACAACCGTCCATCCAACCCACAGAACGCCCACAGCTCCTGGGCGCGCGCGCTTGTGCACCTCCGCATTCAACAGCTCCTGGAGACCTGCACGGTCGAAGAGACCTTCGCGCAGGTGGCCGTAGAGATCGATGAGGTGACAGACTCGAGCTGGAGCCCGGTCGAATTGGACGGGTCCACGAGGGGTCACCTCTGGACCTTGACCCGTGAGAGCGAGCTCTTCTGGCGTGCGGAGGTTCAGCAGTCCGTCTGGCGAGGCAACGCGGTTCTCCCTGAAGAGGTGGTCACACCAACCTCCACCGAGGCGCTGATGGAGCACCTCTTCCAGTACATGGCCGAGCTGGAGTTCGCGATCAGGGCACTGTCCGACGGCTGCAAGGCCGCAGAAGAGAACGAATACGCGACCTTCGCAGCACAATACTGCCGAGAGACGCAAGCACTCATCGACCAGTTGAGGCAGCTCGACCGGCAAATCGATCAGGCCACCTCGGACGACGAGGAGACCACCAACTACATCCTGAGGGCTCAGAAGAAGATCCGAAGAGGGCAGATCCCTGAGGATCCTCCCTGGTCCCTGCTCCAGCGCGACGGGCTCCCTGGCCTGCGCGCCTTCGCGGTAGCGCGAGAAGTGCTGGCCGTGATCCCGCGTGAGTTCTGCAAGGAGCTCTCGCGGGGAGCGCGTTCGGTGGCGGTGTGGCGCGGCCTGCGGAACGAGCTCCTGGGGATGGGAGAAATGAACCCCAGGGCGACCGAGGTCGCTGGTTACAAGTTCAGCAACATGCAGCGCTCAGTCGAGTTCGCGGATTATGGAGGTAGTGACGAGCACCCCTCGATTCACCGTATCGAAGGGGTCTACGCCGATCCTCGCGGCCGCGTTTTCTCATTGGGCTCCTGGGTGCGAGACCAGGCGCAGACGCGCAGGTTGGCCTCCCTGGCATGTCTGTGGTCCGTCTCCTGCCGAGCACGCGCCGGCCAGCTTCGCGACCTGCTTGTGCGTGGGAGGCTGGTTCGCCGCTGGAAGAACACGATCGACCGGGAGACACCACGGGTCGACGTGATCGTCGAGGCGCGAGACGAATCCACCGCCTTCCTGGCGAGCGGAGCCTTGCAGGACTGGTCCATCAAGGGGCTGGGCCTTCGCTTCCCAGCGCACCACGCGGGCCACTTCAAGAAAGGGAAGCGCCTCGACCTTCAGCTCGCTCTTCATGCCCCAACGGCGAACACTTCGGTAGCCTCCTACCATCTCATGGGAGAGGTGATCTGGCACGACATCTCCCCAGATCGGAACGAGGTCGAGGTGGTCCGCGTGGGCGTGCGGCTCAGCGACTGGAATCCAGAGCTCTACGACTGGATGGTGCGCGCCGAACGCGCGATCACGCACACGCGGGAGGCCCCCAGGTCATGACCTCCCCGCTCCTGCCCTGGCTCACCGATCAGCCCATCGACGATCCCGAGCTCGACCAGCTCCAGTTCACGGAGACGGCGCGCGAGCTGGTCGAGCTGCTCAACCAGCCCGCGGAGGCCGAGCGCTCGGGCCATAGGGCCTTCGTCGCCACGGTAGAGGGGCGCTGGGGGATGGGCAAGTCCAGCTTGATCAACCTCATCGTGGGCGAGCTCCGAGAGCGGTGCCAGGTCGAGCCATTGCTGGTCCGCTTCGACGCTGCGCTCAGCGCCCCGGATCGCGGAAGCCCCTGGGAGGCGCTCGCGCCGCGCATCGGTCGCGCCGTCTTCGAACGCCTACGCGCGCAGGCTCGCGAGACTCAACGGAGGGCTGCGGCCGGTCCCGACCGCGGGTGGTTGTGGCTCCACATCCCCGATCAACCGGCTCCTTTGAAGCTCCCCGCGTCCACCTTCCTCGATCCCAGCGCGAGCTGGCTCGAGCTTGCGTTGGTGCTCTTCATCGAGGGCTGCTCGCTTGGCGCCTGGCACCCCTGCCTGGAGCTCTTCCTGGACCGGGGCGAGGAGCTACCTGGGCGACAGCGCGCGGCATCCCCACCCGGACGCCTCGCGATGCCCTGGGAGCACCGCCGAGTGGGGGACCGGGTGGCCGTGAGCTGCGAAGAGTTCGCGGATCGCTTGCGGGAGCTGCTGACGGTGCTGGAGCGCGTCAACACGCCTCCCCTTGCGGGGGACGCTCCGATCTGCCCACCCGATCCGACCTGGAGCCTGGTCATACAGATCGAAAACGTCGGCCGACTTGGTGAGCCCCAGCAGCGGCGCCTCTTGGACGCGCTGAGCTACCTGCGCCGCGTCGACCGAACCCTGGTGCTCCTCGACTGGACACGCGCTCCTTGGCGGCGGGCGCCCACCGAGCGGAGATCAGAGCGCTGGGAGGACGATCTCCTCAAGCGCATCGACCTGCACCTCCCGGTCCCTGTCCTGCGTGCAGAGAATCGCCAGCAGATGGTGCAGCGCTGGCTCGTCGAGGGTGGGCTGGCCGAGGATCGCTCTGCGCGCGCGCGACACCTCTCGATGAAGCTGGTCGTGCTCTTCGAGGACCTCCAGCTTGACTCCCTCAGGGAGCTCAAGCGCGCGCTGAGCTGGCTTCACCGCTGCGTGATCCGCTGGAGGAGATTCGACGAGGGGCGTGCCCGTCACACGCTAGCCTCCTGGCTGACCGCACGCGACACGGCCGCAGAGGACGACCTGTGGCGGGATCGACTCGTGGAGCTGCTGCGCTTCCTCGTTCAGGTGCACGTGTGGGAGCGCACCCGGGAGCGTCCCCCAGAGCTTCCCACGCCCGAGCATCAGGTGTTCACCCATCTGCCCCGCCTCCTGTGGACAGGGCACTGGTGGCCGGATGATCTGGAGGACGCGCCGCTCGGTCCCGCCGACTGGTGCGCGCATGACGAGCTCCGCGCGATGGTGGAGCAGGTCCGGCGCGCGCGGGTCATCGAAGAGCTTGGCCTGTCGAGGGACCTCGCCGCCCCCCAAGGGGCCGCGCAGGAGATCCTGTCGCGCCTCGAGCGGCAGGAGGAGCTCCTCCGGGAACGCGCGCTGACGCGGGCCGACCACCCGCTCGGCTGGGTGCCCACGTTCCTGAGGTCTCACCCGGGGCCCTGGCGCGCGGAGGACGTGTACGTTTACCTTCGAGGACGCGAGGATCTGGACCTCTTCGGCTCCGTCCAGAACCTGATCTCCGAGCTTCGAACGGTGCAGCGTGAGCTCCGGTACATGCCCAGGGAGAGTGTCGCGAGCCCCCCCCAGGAGGACACGCCCGATACCATCCTCACGCGGTGGATGGACCGATCCGCGCTCGACGCCACCTGGGCACGCCTGGAACGCCAGGCCAGGAGCGAAGCCTGCGCGGACATGCTCAAGCTGACCATCCTGCTGCGAGAGGTGATGTTCAGCCCGTCCTGAGCACAACCGAGGCTCAGACGGCCGAATCTCCCCGCTTCGGGGCACCGAACAGACGCTTCAGCTCCTGCTCGCGCCGGGCGCGCTCCTCCGCCGCCCTGGTCTTGTCGTGCCAGGGGAAGCGCGGAGCACCGCCCATGTGACCACCCGTCGCGTCCTGCTCGACAGGTGGGGAGTGCCGGAGCACGGCGCCCACCTGCTGAGCACGAAGCCTCTGGCGCTCATCGCTGGAGATCTCAGGCGTCGAAGCCTGCACCTGCTCAAGCGCATCCACGCGCTCGGCGGTCTTCGCGGACATCAGAACTCCGAAGAGATCGCTCTCAATGTGAGAGTGAGCATGCATACTAACACACCCCGGCGCCCCTGTCGATGCAGGTCAGGGCGCCAGGTCCAGCATCACGAAGGCCCAGAGGTCCGGGTCCAGGTCCGGCCGCAGCAGCACGGCGCCGCCGCCCGAGAGCGTGACGTTCTTGCCCACGGGACCGCTGGCCCAGAGGTCGACCTCCTGCCCGAGCGTGCTCTCCTGGTCCGAGCTCTGGTTGGCCGCGGCCATGAAGTAGTGCACGTCCAGGTTCAGCTTCGTCTTGCCCACGGGGGTCACGTCCACCTTCAGCGCCGCGTCCCGCAGCCCGCGGCCGTCCACCCAGCAGCCCTGCGTGTAGCACATCACGTCCATGATGCCGTAGAACTTGTGGTTCGTGGCGAAGGGCGACTGGAAGGCCGTGATCTGGTCGTCCGTCAGATCCTCGTCCCCCGTGAGGTTGTCGAACCACAGGGTCAGCTTCGGCTTGCCCGCCATCTGCGGCGCGAAGCTGCCATAGACCCCGAGCATCCAGGCGCTGTAGGACGAGTCGCCCAGGCTGCCCAGCTGCGCGTAGCCCTCGAGCCGACCGCTGAGGCCGCCGGTGCCGCCCGCGGCGTACAGGCCCACGGTCTCGCGGAGCTGCTCGGTGGCCGCGTCGGACTCGGTGATGGAGACCAGGTCCACCACGCCCGTGCTGCCCTCCTTCATGGGCTTCCAGCCCGCGCGCAGCAGCACGCCGAGCTTGTCCTGGTCCTCCCCCACGGTGGCGATGTTCGGCGCGCCCTCGGTGAGGATGGCCGCCGCCAGCTCCGCGTTCCAGGGGCCCTTGCGCGCGGCGAGGCGCAGGGCGTCGAAGGCGCGGCCCTGCTGCGCCCAGTCCACGGCGCCCACGAGCCGCTGCTCATCGAAGTTCAGCTCCTGGCGGCCCACCGTCAGGTTGAAGCCCTCCCCGGACTTCCACCGCGCCCAGGCCTCGTGGAAGTCCACGGCGTCGGCGATCGGGTCCTTGAGCGTGTCGGTCTCGGTGCCCCAGGTGCGCACGTCCTGGACCACGACCCGGGCCATGAAGTGCGGGGACTCGGCGGCCACACCCACGCGGCTGCGCTGGGAGACGAACCACTCGCCGGTCTCGGCGTTGCCGTCGCGGAGCGTGTCGAGCTCCAGGCGGGGGCGGACCTGCAGGACCGGGTTCAGCGTCCAGGGGTTGGCGTCGGGCCCGTCGGCCAGGGCGATGGAGAGGGGCAGGAGCAGGCTGAGCATGAACGGCCTCCATTCGTGGACCGCTGCGGTCCAGGGGAGGCGAAAAGAGCAAAATCCATGCCAGTTAGAGGGGGCGCCGCGAGCCGGGAGGAACCCGCGAAAATGCCGCTTGAACAGGCATCACGACCGCCAGCCGGAGGCTCCCCTGGGTGAAAGCCCCCGGCTCAGCCTGTGCGAAATCACACAGACCTCGAGGCTACACCAGGCCCTGCTCGCGGAGCACCTGCGTCACCGTGACGTCGGAGACGAGGCTGGCGATGGGCTCGGTGGCCGCCATCCAGCGGTCGTGGAGCGCGCACTTGTGGTTGGCGTCGCAGGCCTTGACCGCCAGCGCGCACTCACGGGGGCCGTGGGGGTCGGACTCCTCGGTGACGGCGTTGAGGACCTCGGCCAGCAGGATGGTGTCGGCCGCGCGGAGGAGGCGGTAGCCGCCGTGGTGACCGCGCTCGCCCTCGATGAGCCCCGCGACGACCAGGCGCCGGAGCACCTTGGTCAGCATGGGGCGCGGGGCGCCGGTGCGCTCCGCGAGCTCGTCGGAGGTAGGCCGACGGTCCTTGGGCGTCTGGGCGAGCGCGAAGATGGAGGCGAGCGCATAGCGTTGCATGCGCGGGAGCTTGAGCAGGGCGACGTTCATGGGTGGGAGTTCCCCGTGGAACGAGAGTTCTTGAGATTGCCTTGGAGTGTGCTTTCATCCCTGAGAAACGTCGCTCTCGCGGCGAATCTCACGGGCTCGCCCGCATGCGCGTCACCCGGAAGCCTCCGGGCCCGGCCAGCACGGTGTCGACCCAGGTCGCGGACTCCCAGACGTACACGATCTGCACGCCTCGAAGCTCCCCGCTCTCCAGGCCGCGCCGCGCTCCCTCGAGGTCGAGGACGTCCGAGCTCTGTCCGGCCCCCCGCCGCGCCCGCACCTCGAGCACCTGGGCGCGCTCAGCGATCTCCGCGAGGAGGCGCGTGCAAGCCTGGGTGTCGAGCTCGGCCCGGCGGAGCTCCGGGAGGTCGTACATCACCGACATCCTCCCGCCCCTCGCGGAGCGGATGGAAGGTTGGGGCGAGACCACCCGAGGAGCGTGTGCCGCACCCGCCTCGGGCAGTCGCTGGCAATTTGAACCGTTCGGCGCCCGCGGTCAAGGCGTTGCACATCGATTGAAGCCAGAGACCTGCGTGTCGCTCGTGATTGACGGCGTCGGCGGCCCACAGAAAATTTCTTTCGCCATCTCGATGCCCCCTTTTGGTGCCAGACTACCTGGCGCGCGACTGCTCAGTCCGTCGGCCACTGGCGCTGATCCTGCTCAGCCGAGCTGGTGTGGCACTGCGTACAGCTCTCGCGAGAAGGGTGCGTAGAACGCATGGGACTGGCGCCATTGACCCCGTGACAGGAGAGGCAACGGTCGCGCATGCGGCTGGTGTGCGGGATCTGCGGGGGCGCCACGTCCCAGGCGCGGGGGCCGCGCTCGGGGGCCGCGAGGCCGGTGAAAGAATTGCCCGCCGAGAGCGCCCCTTGACCCTCGACGCCCCCGGTGGGCGGGCCGCTGGCCGTAGACACGTGACACTGCGTGCAGCTCGTCAGCGTGGCGTGCGGCATGCCCGGCGCGGTGCGGTCGCGGATCTTCAGCCCCTCCTCGTGGCAGGCCAGGCACTCGGGGTAGCCGCCCTGCTCGATGGGGTGGGGGACCGTGGGCGGGGCGCCGTCGTAGGCGCGGCGGTCGGCGCGGGCCAGCAGCAGGGCCTCGAGCCCCGTCGCGTCGCGCTCCACCGGGTCGAGGCGGGTGGGGCTCAGGGTGGCGAGGAGGGCCTGCTCCTCGGGCCAGCCGGGGCCGGTCCCGCGCGCGCTGAGCCGGAGCTCGGTGTACGAGGGCGCCTCGCGGAGCCCCTCCCGGGCGATCTGTCCGACGTCCGGGGTGGGCGCGGAGCGGGCCACCTCGTCGGTGGTGCCGACGAAGAAGCCGGTGAACGCGACGCCGATGAGCACAGCGAGGCCGAGTCGCAGGGCGCTCGCGCGGGTGTCAACCGGAAGCATGATCCGCCCCCACGCGGCGCACCGTTGCGGCGCACTTCTTGTAGTCGGGCTGCTTGGAGAAGGGGTCGTGGGCGTCGAGCGTGAGCTGGTTGACCAGCAGGCGCTCGTCGAAGAAGGGGATGAAGAGGCTGCCGGGGGGCGGGCTCCCGCGCCCGTCGATCCAGGCGGGCAGCTTCAGCGCGCCGCGCCGCGTGGAGACCTCCACGATCTCCCCGTCGCTGATGCCGAGGCGCCGCGCGTCCTCCCGGTTCAGCTCCACGTAGGCCTGAGGCATGGACCGCTCGAGCTGCGGGACGCGCCGGGTCATGGTGCCGGTGTGCCAGTGCTCCAGCACGCGCCCGGTGCAGAGCCAGAAGGGGAAGTCCTTGTCCGGGCTCTCCGGGGGCTCCTCGTAGGGGCGCAGCCAGATCTGGGCGCGGCCGTCCTCGGAGACCGAGTGGTAGAACTCGATGCCCGCGCCCTTCTTCACGTTGGGGTCGTCGAACTCGGCGAAGCGCCAGCGGGTCTCGCGCCAGGTGCCGTCGGGCTGCTCGTGCACGGGCCAGCGCATGCCGCGCGCCCGGACGTACTCGTCATAGGGCGCGAGGTTCTTGTGCTTCATCGTGGTGAAGGGTCGGTACTCCTCGAAGAGCGCGCGGTCTACGTTGACCTCGTAGTAGCGGCGCCACTCCCAGACGGGGACGGGCTGGCCGGCGGCGTTCTTCATCTGGAACAGGAAATTTCCGTCCTTGTCCTTCATGCCCGGCAGGCCGCGGCGGTAGAGCTCATAGGCCACGGCGATGATCTGCCACACGTCGTCGCGGGCCTCGCCGGGGGGCTGCACCAGCTTGAACCACTGCTGGGTGCGGCGCTCGGAGTTGCCGTACATCCCGTTCTTCTCCACCCACATGGCGCTGGGCAGGACCAGATCGGCGATGGCCGTGGTGGCGGTGGGGTAGACGTCGGAGACGATGAGGAACTTGTCGGGGTCCGTGGCTGCCGGGTCCACCAGCTTGTGGGAGTTCGGCAGGGTCTGGGCGGGGTTGGTGACCTGCACCCAGATGGTGTGGATGTCGCCGCCCTGGGCCGCCGGGGTGGAGAACTTCTCCCACATCTGCACGGTGTGGTAGCCGGGCTTCTCGTTGATCCGGCCCTCGGGCAGGTTCCACATCTTCTCGGTCTGCTGGCGGTGCTCGGGCTTCGCCACCACGCGCCCGCCGGGGAGGGCGTGGGCGAGCGTGCCGACCTCGCGCACGGTGCCGCAGGCGGAGGGCTGGCCGGTGAGGCTGGTGGGCGCGTCGCCGGGGCGACCGAAGTGGCCAGACAGCAGGTGGACGGCGTGGACGAGGTTGTTGATGGCCGTGCCGCGCGTGTGCTGGTTCATGCCCATGCACCACAGGCTGGTGATGCGCAGCTCGCGGTCGGCGAAGAGGTCGGCCAGCATGCGGATGTCGCGCGCGGAGACGCCGGAGATGCGCTCGACCTCCTCGGGCGTGTACTTCGCGATCCCGGCCTTCCACTCCTCTGCGGTGATCGCCTTGCCGTTGAGGGCGGGCGGGTCGCTGTCGGCGCGGAACGCGCAGAACTTCTCGACGAACTCCTGGTGGTAGCGCCCGCTGCTCACCAGCAGGTTCAGGATGCCGTTGGCGATGGCCAGGTCAGATTGGGGCTTGAACTGCAGGTAGTGGTCGGCGTGGGCGGTGGACCGCGTGCGGCGCGTGCCGATGTCGATGATCTTGACCTTCTCCCCGCGGACCCGGCGATCGATGATGCGCGAGAACAGGACCGGGTGCATCTCCGCGGGGTTGTTGCCCCACAGGAGGATCACGTCGGCCTCGTCCAGGTCGTCGTAGCAGCCGGCGGGCTCGTCCACGCCATAGGTGGACAGGAAGCCGGTGACGGCGCTGGCCATGCACAGCCGGGCGTTGGGGTCGATGTGGTTGTTGGACAGGCCGCCCTTCATGAACTTCTGGGCGGCGTAGCCCTCGGGGATGGTCCACTGGCCGCTGCCGTAGATGGCGAAACCCTTGGGGTCGCGCTCGACGCGGTCGGCGATGACGCGGATGGCCTCCTCCCACGAGATCGGCACGAGCTGGCCGTTCTTGCGGAGCAGGGGGGTCTTGAGCCGGTCGGGCCCGTAGAGGGCGAGGCCGACGTGGTAGCCCTTCACGCAGAGCAGGCCCTTGTTGACCTCAGCCGCCTGATCTCCGGCGATGGCCACCACCTTTCCGCCCTGGACCCCCACCTGGACGTGGCAGCCCGTCCCGCAGAAGCGGCAGGGGGCCTTGTGCCAGTCCACGCCCGAGCCCATGCGCCGCTGCACCTCGGGGTCGAGCCCGGTGGGCGCGGCCTCGGACCAGCGGGACAGCGAGGCGGCCTCGGCCGTGGCGGCGGCCATCGCGACCATCTTGAGGAAGGACCTGCGCTCCATCTCAGACCTCCGTGGGCGCTTGCGCACCGCTGACATCGGAGACGTCAGCGAACGCGATCACGATCTGATCGATACCGGGGACCGCCTCCAGCTCCTCCCAGAAGCGGTCGTCCTCCCGCTGGCTGGCCGTCTCGACCACCACCGGCAGGTTGGGGCCCTGAAGCTCGCCGAGCGTGACGCGCGCGTCCGCCTCGAGCTGGCGAAGACCCTCGGCGCGCAGGGCAGGATCCGCGCTGAGGTGGAAGACCGCGCCGACGACAGGCATCAGGCACCCTCCTTTTCCGGTCCGGCGTCCTGGCCGGGCACCAGCACGCTGGAGGCCACCTTGAGCCCGAGCGTGAAGATCATGAGCCCCAGCGCCCAGACCCCGGCGGTGACGCGCCACTCGATGAGCGTGGGCGTGTACTCGACGATCTCGTGCAGCGTGCTGGGGATGAAGCCCGGGACGATGAGGCCCATGCCCTTCTCGATCCAGACGCCCACGAAGACCGCGACGCAGGCCGCGTCGATCCACCGCAGGTGCCGGGTGGGGTCCGCCGCCAGCAGGACGATGGCCCCGCCCACGTTCAGCACGATGGCGGTCCAGATCCAGGGGACCAGCGCGTCGTGGCCGTGCAGCCCGAGGAAGAGGTAGCGGGCCGAGGCCGTGTGCGATCCACCCGCGTAGAACTCCGTGAACACCTCGCTCATGACCATGAACAGGTTCAGGAGCGCGCTGACCCGCAGGATGCGCAGCAGCGTGTGGATGGCGCCGTCGCCGACGTGGAAGCCGGTCAGCCGCCTCAGCACCTGGAGCGCGAGGATCACGAAGGCCGGGCCGGTGACGAAGGCCGACGCGATGAAGCGCGGCGCGAGGATGGCGGTGTTCCAGAAGGGACGCCCGCCGAGCCCGCTGTAGAGGAAGGCCGTCACCGTGTGGATGGAGACCGCCCACACGATGGAGACCATCACCACCGGCACGTACCAGCGCTGCTCGGGCATGCGGCCCAGGAAGCGCTGATAGAGCAGGTAGCCCGCGACGTGCAGGTTGATGAGCAGGTAGCCGCCCAGCGCGATGACGTCCCAGGTCAGGATGGACACCGGCCAGTGGAAGCGCCCCACCCAGGGGAGCATGTGCCAGAAGCGGTCCGGCCGCCCCAGGTCCACGTTCACGAAGCACAGCGCCATGACGATCGCGGCGATGGCCAGGATCTCCCCCACGATCACGACGTCGTGCATCTCGCGGTCATGGTAGAGGTAGGCGGGGATCACCAGCGTCACCGCGCCCGCCGCCAGCCCGACGACGAAGGTGAAGTTGGCGATGTAGAGCCCCCAGCTCACCTGGTCGGTCATCCCGGTCACGTCCATGCCGTGCGCGAGCTGCAGCGCCCAGGCCCGCAGCCCGACCAGGAACACGGCCGTCAGCAGCGTCATCCAGGCGTAGAACGCCAGGTTCCCTTCCGTGGCGACGCGGATGGCCCGGCGCAGGAAGCGCGGGTAGGTCTCGATGTGGCTCGGAAGAGGGGCGCCGTCGGTCTGCATGATCCCCCCCTACTTGTCGAAGAAGTAGTAGAAGCGCGGCATCGTCCCGAGCTCCTCTTTGAGCACGAACACCCGCTTGTTCTCCAGCACCCACCGGATCTCCGAGCTGGGGTCGGCCAGGTCGCCGAAGACCCGCGCCCCGGTGGGGCAGGCCTCCAGGCAGGCCGGCAGCCGCCCCTCGCGGGTGCGATGCAGGCAGAAGGTGCACTTCTCCATCGCGCCCTGCGGCCGGATGCGGTTGCTCAGGTAGGCCTGCTCGGGGTTGACCTCGGCCGCGGGGACCGTGGGCTTCTTCCAGTTGAAGCGGCGAGCGTGGTAGGGACAGGCGGCCTCGCAGTAGCGGCAGCCGATGCACCAGGAGTAGTCCACGACGACGATGCCGTCGGGCTCCTTCCAGGTGGCCTCCACCGGGCAGACCGCCGTGCAGGGCGGCTTGTCGCAGTGCTGGCACTGCACCGGCATGTAGAAGTGGCCGGGCTCGGGGACGGGCTCGTCGTACTCGGCGGTCGCGTTCTCCAGGCTCAGGCTGCCCTTCTTGAGCTTCAGCACGCGGATGTAGGAGTTGTTCGTGTCGCGGTCGTGGTTGTTCTCGACGTGGCAGGCCTTCGCACAGCGCCGACAGCCGATGCACACCGAGAGGTTCAGCGCGTAGCCGAACTGCACACCCTCGCGCGGCCGCACGTCCTCGATGGAGACGTCCGCGCCGTACTGCTCTTTCGTCTGCTCCTCCAGGCGGCGGAGGATCGCGTCCATCTCGGCCCGCGTCAGCTCCTTGTAGTGCTTCTGGAGGAAGTCATCGAAGCTCATGTCCTCCGTCCACTCGGCGAGCGGCGCGATGGCGTGCGCGAAGGCGCCCAGGCCCAGCAGCGTGGCGCCGCCCTTCATGGCGTCCCGTCGGTTGAGCTCGCTCATCAGGGGTGCTCCTCCCCGCCCATGTGCCGGTCACGCGGAGGGAAGACCGGCAGGAAGGTCGGGTACTTCGGGTTGTGCGCCCCGTGGCAGTCCAGGCAGTGGTTGCGCTCGCGCCCGCAGCGCTCGAGATCCCAGCAGCCCGTCATGCCGCCGTGGGCCCCGTGGCTGTAGTCGCGGTACTGCGGGCCGTGGCACTGCGCGCAGAGCTGGAGCGCGTCGCCGAGATCCAGCGGGCTGCCGTCGGCGAGCTTGAGCCGCGTGCGGTCGGCGTCGTGGCAGCTGTCGCAGGCCAGCGCCCCGTGCTCCGGCTTGACGGAGGCGTGAAACTTCTCGGGCTCCCCGGGCGCGTCGGCGATGGCGGTGCTCCCCTCGGCCGCGTCGTGGCAGGTCGCGCACCCCACGCCCACCGGCTCGCCCCGGGCGTTGGTGATCGTCGTGTCCAGCACGCCGAGCGCGCTCGGGCGGTGGACGGTGACGGAGTGGGCCTCGGCGGTCGGCGCGGCGGCGGCGTAGGCCCTACCCTCCGGGTAGTCCTCGGAGCAGCTCAGGCACCCGAGCAGCGGCAGGAGGGTGATCGCACGCATGAGACCTCGCTCATGGCTGAAGGACAGCCCGGAGGACTTGCAAGCGGCGTGCCAGTTTGAATGGGACTACGGCGTGCCTGATTGGAAGGCGGGGAATTCGGCGGGGGGTGGGGTTGGGGGTGGGGTTGGGGGGTGTGTCAAATCACACAGGGTGCGTGTGGGGACGCCCCCTCACCCCACCCGCCCCCGCGCCGCGGGATCGATGTCGTCCGGGCTCCACGGCGGGTCGAAGCTCAGCTCCACCTTGGGTTGTAGCCCCCCCTGCCGGGCGACCTCCTCCACCTCGTCCACGATCATCGGCCCCACGGGACAACCCGGGGTGGACAGGGTCATGAGGATCCTGGCCTCCGTCCCCTCCACCCGGACCTCGCGGATCAGGCCCATGCTCACGATGTCGATGCCGATCTCGGGGTCCACCACCAGGCGCAGCGCCTCGTGGAGCTCGTCCGCCGTGTACGGCGGCCCTTCATGTTGGTGGACGACCGGCGCCGGCGCCGGCTCTCCCCCGATCCAGTGGCTGAGCTTGTCCCAGAGGCTCATCGTCGCTCCGTGCCGGCCAGGGCCTGGCCGCGGAAGTGGCCGAGCGCGGCGAGGGCGAGCGCGCGGCCGAGGAAGCCAGTGTGCAGGAGGGCGCTCAGCCCCCAGATCGCGCAGCCGACCTGCGCCAGCGTGGTCTGCTCGAGGGCCCGCCCGAGGACGAGCAGGCCGCCGCCCAGGAGCGCGAGCCCGCCCTGGGCCCAGCTCAGGCCCTCCGGGGCCAGCGCGGCGACCGGGGGAGCCCCGCGCAGCCGCCCGCCCCAGACGTGGGTCCAGGCCAGGAAGGGCAGGATCCGCTGAGCCACCCCGCGCAGCAGCGGCAGCGCGCCCAGCAGGAGCCCCACGGTGACCGCGAGCTCGGCCCGCCCGCCCGCCGCCAGCCCCAGCGCCGCGATCATCCCGAGGATCCCCGCCCCCGCCTGGAGCAGCGCGGGCCCGCGCCGCGCCCCACGCACCAGCACGCTGACCAGCCCCAGCAGCCCGCCCGCCAGCCCCGCCGCCCACAGCCAGGGGAGGCCCAGCAGCAAGCCCGCCACCCAGGCCAGCCCCGCCAGCCCCATCCACGCGGCCGGCGGCTCGCGCCCCACGGCGAACATCGGCAGCAGCAGGCTGCCCGTCCCCACGATCCAGCCGCCCACCCAGCCCACCAGCAGGAAGCTGGCATGTCGCCCGATCCCGGCGATCGGATCCCCCGCGAAGGGGAAGCCCGCCCGCCCCGCCCACAGCGCCAGCCCCCAGGCCAGCCCGAGCCAGAGCGTCGCCTCCGCCATCGCCAGCCAGAGCCGCGGCACGACGCGCCCCTGCGCCCTCCCCAGCGCCCGCGTGACCCCCAGCGAGCGCAGCATCAGCGCCCCGCACGCCAGCCCCGCGCCCGCGTGCCCCCAGCTCGAGCCCGGCGCGCCGAAGCCAACGAGCATCAGGACCAGGCCCACGATCAGCGCCCCGTTCACCACCGGCGCCAGCCGGGCCCGCCAGGGCGCCGCCGTGATCACCGGGACCAGCTGCCAGCCCGCCCCCACGATGGAGAGCGCCAGCGCCCCCAGCGTCAGCGCGTGGGTGGCCCGCAGCAGCCCCGGCCGCCCGTACCAGCCCGGCTCCAGCGCCGCCAGCGCGAAGCCCGCCGCCAGCAGCTCGAAGAGGGCGCCCAGCAGCAGGGGCAGGAGCGTGCGCCCCGGCGGAGCGAGCGTGCTCTGGTCAGCGATCAACGCGGATCTCCACGTCCTCACCGCGCCGCGTCACGTCCCAGCGGAGCCCCCGCTCGGCCAGCCGCGGGAAGAGCAGCGCCGGCTCGCGGTGGTGCAGCACGGTGAGCGGCAGCGCGTCGGGCTGCTCCAGGGTGGCCAGCACGAGGCGCATGGGCTCCGGCGGCTCGAGCCCGCGCACGTCCAGCACGAGGCCGTCCGGCCCGCGGGAGAGCCGCTCCTTCGGGGGAGCCGCGGGCAGCTCGCCCAGGTCCAGCGGGCGCTCGAAGGCGGCGTGGAAGGCGTCTCCCTCCCAGCTCCCGTGCGTGCGCCAGCCCCGCTCGCCCATGAGCCGGATCAGCGGGGCGGGCTCGAAGGGGGCCTGCACCACCAGGACCTCGCCCGGCCGAAGCTCGCGGAGGCGGCCCATGATCGCGCCGAAGGGCTCCTCCCCCGCCGCCAGCAGCGGACGGGCGTCCAGGGTCTGCGGGCGCGCGGCGCTGAGCCAGGTCGGCGCGGGCGTGGGCACGCGCTCCACCGGGACCGGCGGGTGCCCCCCCGAGCCCGGCAGGTTCATCACCGCCAGCAGCGCGTCCGGCTCCACGCCCGCCACCTTCGCCGCGTCCGCCACCGTCACCAGGCGCGGCAGCACCCGGCCCAGCACCGGGTGGGCCAGCTTCCCGAAGGCCGGGTGGAAGGCCGGCAGCAGCTCGCGCAGCTCGGGGCGCTCGCTCAGGGCGTCGGACATGCGGGTCTGAAGCGTGAACATCGGCTCTCCTCGTTCGCTATCCGCGAAACACCATCGGCGCGTGCCGGATCCACCAGACCGCCAGCGCGGCCCCCAGGATCCCCGCCGCGCCCACCAGCGGCGCCGCCCCCCCGAGGCCCAGGGCCGCGGGCATCACCGCGCGCAGCAGCACCGCCACCTGCACCAGCCCGATGGCCGCCGCCCCCCAGGCGTCCAGGGCCAGCGGCAGCCCGCTGTGCCCGCGCGTCACCCGCGTCGCGATTCCCAGGACCAGCGTGCAGAGCCCGCCGATGGTCCAGAGGTGCGTGGCCAGCGGCCCCTGCCCCCCGATCGCGTCCGCCGCGTAGCCCACGGCCAGCCAGCCCACCCCCAGCAGCAGCACGGCGATGAGCGGCGTCCGCAGGCACTGATCCGCCCGCCAGCGGACCAGCTGCCGCGCCAGCAAGGCGAGGATCACGAGATCCCACACCGCCACCGGCCCCAGCCCCAGGGCCCGCAGGGTCAGCGCCCCCAGCAGCGGCCCCACGAACCAGGGCCCCCGCCGCCCGGCGTAGCCGGGGACCGCCTTGGAGGCGAAGAAGGGCAGCAGCCGATCCAGCAGGGAGACCGCCAGCCCCACCAGGAGGCCGTGCAGCCCCAGCGCCACCCCCATCCGCGGGTCCGAGCCCAGCCGCGCCAGCAGCCAGCCCGCCAGCCCCAGCGCCAGCGCCACCGGGACCGCCGCCGTCGTATCGTCCCAGCGCCGCCGCAGCGAGGGCCAGGCGATGCGCGCCGCCCACAGCGTCGCCCCGCCCCACACCAGCGCCCCCATCAGCGTGGCGAGCCCGCCCAGCGGCAGCCCGAGCCAGCTCCCCAGGGAGGCGCCCACCAGCCCGATCTGCCCGGCCAGCGTCACCGCGAGCGCGCCCTTCGTGGGCGGCGTCGCCTCGTTCTGCCGCGGGTAGGCCGTCAACAGGAAGCCCAGCACGGCGCTCCCCAGCACCCCCCAGATCATCAGCGCCGCGTGGTCCACCGGGCGCACCGCCGGCCCGCCCTCCAGCGCCCAGCCCCAGACCCCCAGCGCCAGCGCGCCCAGCACCGGGAAGACCAGGAAGAAGGGCCGGTACCCCTCCTTCCACAGCGAGTCCGCGCTCACGAGGGCCCCCCCGCCAGCGTCGCCAGCGCCACCGCCAGCACCGACCAGCCCAGCTCCGTGAGCCCGATCCGCGCCGCGTCCTGCGGCCCGCGCGGCCCGCTATGGAGCGCCATGCGCAGAGGATAGAGCAGGAGCACCGCCGGGATCGCCAGCATCCCGTACCAGCAGCCCGCCGCCACCGCCGAGCCCGCCAGCAGGAGCGCCACCCCCAGCCCCTCGCGCCAGGGCGCGCGCCGCGGCAGCACCGCCGCCATCGATCGCCGCACCCACCACAGCCCCGTGACCTGCCAGGCCAGCAGCATCAGCGCCACGGTCAGGGTCCGCTCCAGCTGCCCCCCCGCGCTCAGGGCCACGCCCACGCCCAGCGCGCCCAGCCCGGCCAGCGCGCCCACCTCCAGCGCCGGCGCATGCGTCGCCCGCCCCCCGAGCCCCGCCAGGGCCAGCACGGCGCCCAGGCTGGCCAGCCCGAGCGTCAGCACCAGCGCCCAGGGCTCCGGGCTCTGGAGGAGGGCCAGGAGCGCCAGCGCCGCCCCCAGGGCCAGGGCCCCCAGGCCCGCGCGCCGCTCCCCCCGTCGGGCCGCGTTGAAGGCCCCGAAGCCCGCCAGCACCGCCAGCGCCGCCGGCAGCGCCCGAGGCGCCTCGACGACGGCGGCCAGCAGGGGCAGGGTCACCCAGGCGATCAGGCCGTGCTCTCGGGGCAGGAACCGGCGCATGCTCCCTCCTCGCGCTCGGCTCCAGAGGGTTGCAAGAAGCGGGCCAGTCTAAACTGGTCGGAAACCTGCCAGTTTATAGACCCGCCTCGCCGCCCGATCGTGTGAAATCACACACCCCGGCTGCGCGCTCGCGCACGCTCAGCGCGGCTGGTCGCTGCGCTCCCAGGTCGCCATCCACCCGCGGATGGGCTCCTTCGCGTCGCGCTTGAGGCGCTGTTCGACGTTCTGGACCTGCCGCAGGCTCATGTCCAGGAGGCGCCCGACCTCGGCCTGGCTCAGCGAGCTGGTGTTCCGCAGGGCCCAGACGGCGAAGCGCCGCGCCGGGTTGGCCCGAGGCCCGGCCTCCGCCCGGCGGATCTGGTCCACGGGGGTGCCGGTGTGAACGGCGATGGCGTTGAGCACGGGCTCCGCCGCCCGCCGCCCGCCCTCCGCGCCGTCGGCACCCTCGCCGCCACCCTGGCGGCCGCCGCGCTGCACGCCAGCCAGCAGCTCCTCGTCGAGCCCCCGCGGCAGCGCCTCGATGGAGCTCAGCAGGGCCGAGACCCCGCGCGGCCCGCCCGCCGCCGTCAGCAGCGCGTCGCGGTGGAGCCAGCTCGGCCCCGCCTCCAGCCCCAGGTAGGCCGGGTGGCTGGTCCAGCTCGCCTCCACCGCCGAGGCCGCCAGCCCGGCGCGCACCGGGCTGAGGTGGATGTAGGCCAGAAGCGTCAGCAGGTGGCGCTGGTCCTCGATGATCCGGCTCTTGAAGCGCCCGCGGAAGAGCGGGCCGTCCCAGCCGTGCCGACGGTTGACCACCTGCGACCAGGTCTGCTGGAGGTCGCGCATGGCGGCGCTGAGCCGTCCCTGACGGGAGCGCACCAGGACCTGGAACTGGTCGGGCAGCAGGACGTAGGCGTGGACCTCGACGCCGAAGCGCCGGGACATGTCTCCCAGCAGGTCGAGGAAGAGGCGGTGGTCCTGATCGTCGGCGAACAGCACCTGCTCACGCGCTCCGTGGTTGGAGACGTGGTGCCAGGCGTCGGGATAGTCCACTCGGAGCGGTCGCGGCATGTTCTGCAGTACCCCTGCTGTGGAATTACGAGGCTACCCCTCCTCGCGTGACATGAACCTGATCAAAGTGGATAGAGTCGCTGGGAGAGTTCGGCAAAACTCGATGGTGGCGCGCCTGAAATTGCCCCCAGCATGCGGGTCACGCTGCCGAACTGGTGGAGCAGCGACCACCCGCCGAGCTCCGCGCTGAGCGCCCCTCCCAGCTCCCCCTCGGTCAGGCCCATGGCCAGCAGGGTCTCCCGGGCGAGGCCGGGCTCCCCCTGGTAGCAGAACTCGGCCAGCGCGGGGAGCTCGTAGAAGGGGTGGCCCACGCGCGCGTCGGCGAAGTCCAGCAGCGCGGACAGCTCCCAGCGCCCGCCCCGGCGCGCCACCAGGACGTGATCCCCCATCAGCTCGGTGTGCATCCACTGGAGCGGGCGCTCGGACGGCGGGTGCGCCTCCAGGAAGGCCGGGATCGCCTCGAGCCAGCCCGCGTCCGGCGCGTCCCTGCGCGAGGCCAGGCGGGCCTGGGCGCCGGAGCGCATGCGGTCCAGGAAGGGCTCCCAGGAGGCGCGATCGGCCTCCTCCACCGGCAGCTCGCCCAGGGCCCGGATCAGCTCGCCGAAGGCGCCCGCCAGCCGCGTCCGCTCCTCCCGCGAGAGCGCCGGCCAGACCTCGACCAGGGGCAGGCCCTGGACCACGCTCATGATCACGTAGGGCCAGCCCTCGATCTCCTCGTGGAAGAGCAGGTCGGGCGTGCTCACCGGGAGGCGCCCCTGGGCGCGGGCCAGCATGGCGGCCTCGGCGGCCTGCTCGAGGCGCCAGCGGGGCTCGTCGAGCTTGATCACCACCTCGCCCAGGCGCGCGACGACCGCCGAGCCGGTCGGGTAGATCACCGGCGGGGCCTCGGGCAGGCCGTGTCGCGCGGCGATCGTGCGGAAGACCGCGATCCAGCCCTCCTCGGGCCAGGCCTCGCGGAGCCGGCTCCAGCCACGCTGGCGGAGATCGGGCAGCAGCATCGGGACCTCCCGCGACGCCCGTACAGATTCGGACGTCGCGCCTCGGTCCGTATTCTGCTACACCCGAAATTCCTACCGGAGCGCTCGCCCTTGCTCTCCTCCCCCCCCTCGACCTCGCCCCCGCCGATCCCGGATCTGGAGCGAGACATCCTGAGGATGGTGCTGTACTTCGACGTGTTCCGGCACCCGCTGACCCTGGCGGAGCTGACGCGGCTGGTGGCCCCCGGGCAGGAGGAGGAGGTCGAGCGCGCCTGCGCCCGGCTCATGGACGCGCGGCGCCTGGGGGGCCAGGGCGTCTACCGCTTCCGCCGTGGGCGCGAGGAGACGGTGGAGCGACGCCGGGAGCGCTCGCGCCGGGCCGAGCGCACCTGGCCCGCCGCCCGCCGCGCCGCGAGCGTGCTGGCGCGCTTCCCCTACGTGCGGGGCCTGCTGGTCACCGGCAGCCTCTCCAAGAACAGCGCGAGCGCCGACGGGGACGTGGACTGGCTGATCCTCGTCGAGCCCGGTCGGGTCTGGTCGCTCAAGAGCCTGCTCCAGGTCTTCCGGCGGGCGCTGCCCGAGGCCGTGCGCGAGCGCTTCTGCACGAATTACCTGCTGGACACCGACCACCTGCTGCTGGACGACCGCAACCTGTTCACCGCCGTCGAGCTGGCCACCGCCGTCCCCGTCGCCGGCCCCGAGAGCTGCACGGCGCTGCTGGACGCGAACCCCTGGGCCGCCCGCTTCGTGCCCGGCCTGCCCTGGTCGCGCGAGCGGGCCACCCACGCCCTGCCGCTCCCGGCCCCGCCGCACTTCGTCCACCCTCCCGCCGCGCTGACGGCCGCGCTGGAGCGCCAGAGCCGCGCGCTGTGGGAGCGCTACTGGGACCGCAAGTACGGCTGGCTGGCGCCCGAGGTGCGCTCCCAGCGCTTCAAGCGCCGCGACGAGATCGCCACGAACCACCTGCACGACTTCCAGGACTACGTGCTGTCGGAGGTCTCGACGCGGATGCGCGAGGAGGGGCTGGAGCCCGCCGTCCGCTCTCCCGAGGACGCCGCGTGAGCCGGAAGATCCGCGTCGCGATGGTGGGCCTCCGCGCGCCCTGGGGCACCGAGGGCGGGGTGGAGCAGTCCGTGGCCGAGCTCGCCCCGCGCCTGGCCCGCCTGGGCTGCGAGGTCACGGTCTACTGCCGCAGCCGCTACAACGCGCTGGGGCCGGGCATGCACGAGGGGGTGCGCCTGGTGGACGTGGACACCGTCTACACCAAGCACCTGGAGGCCATCGTCCACACCGCCCGCGCGCTGCCTTCCGCCATCGCCGAGGCGGACGTGGTCCACCTGCACGCGACCGGGCCGGCGCTGCTCTCCTGGCTCCCCCGCCTCGCCGGCCGGGCCACGGTGGTCACGGTCCACGGCCTGGACTGGCAGCGCGACAAGTGGGGGTGGATCGCGCGCATGGCGCTGCGCGGCGGAGCCTGGGCCGCCGCCAGCTTCCCGCATCGGGTCATCGTCGTCGGCCACCACCTGGAGGAGCACTACCGCGACCGCTACCACCGGGACTCGGTCTTCGTGCCCAACGGGGTGGGCGAGATCCGCTCGCCCGCGCTGGACGTCTCGGGGGTGCCGGGGCTCACGCCGGGGGGCTACCTGCTCTTCGTGGGGCGGCTGGTGCCGGAGAAGGGGCTCGCGCGGCTGATCGAGGCCTGGCGCGGCTCGGGCGTGAGCATGCCGCTGGTGGTGGTGGGCGGCGGGACCTACTCCAGCGAGTACGTGGAGCGGCTCAAGAGCGACGCCCCGCCCGGCGTGATCTTCCCCGGCCCGCGCTACGAGGCCGCGCGCGACGCGCTGCTGGCCCACGCCCGCGCCTTCGTCTACGCGAGCCGCGTGGAGGGGATGCCGCTGGCCCCGCTGGAGGCGATGGCGTCCGGGCTCCCCGTCTTCCTGAGCGACATCCCGCCGCACCGCGAGATCCTCACCGGAGGGCTGGCCTCGCCCGTGGACGCACTCACGTTGGAGGGGCCGGGCTGGCGCGTGCCCGAGGGCGCGTGGGAGGAGGCGCTGCGCGTGGCGGCGAGCCTCGATCCGGCCACGCGCGCCGCGGTGGGCGAGGCCGGGCGGACCCTGGTGCGCGAGCGCTTCGGCTGGGACGAGGTGGCCCGGCGCACGCTCGCCGTCTACGAGCAGGCCCTGGGCGCGACACAGGGCCGCCCGCCGGGTTAAGATATGAGCCTCCTGTCGGGTTCGTGCTTCGACCACACATGTTCGACCCCCTCGAGTAGTCTCATCGGGACTCTACTCTCGTCGTGGGTGCGCATGCCTTTCTGCAAAGGAAGCCCGAAGCGACGACACCGAGGCCCCCTTTCCATACGGAAGGGGGTCGACCTCGTGGTCACACGGCCACGGCGGGAGGTTTGCGTGTCTCCCGCGCCCGGGGCGGGAGACACGCAAACGCGTCGTTTTTTTTTGGGGGCGCTGCCCCCCGCTGGCGGTCACTCGCGGCGGCTGCCGCCGCCGCTTCGCGTCCGCCAGCGCCCCCCGGCAGCCGGCTCACCGCCGGCTGAGCGCCTCTGGCGCCTCCCGTCCCCATGAAGAGGGAGACCAACAAGGAGAGCTTGTCGACGCGAGGTCTCCCTGCACGCCTGGCGCCCCTGGTCGTGGGGCTGCTCCTGGTGGCGCTGCCGCTGGGGAGCGCGCCGCTGGAGATCGCGACGGGGCTGGTGGTGGCGGTGGCGCTCGGGGTGATGGTGGGGGCGCGGCGCGGGCCGGAGAGGGATCTGGGTGGCGCGGTCCTGCTGATCACGGCGGGGATGCTGGCGGCGGCGTGGGGGAGGGCGGAGCCGGCGGGGCCGGCGCTGCGGGCGGCGTTGAGCCCGCTCTGGGCCTTGATCCTGGTGATGGCGCTGCCGGCGCTGCCGCTCGCAGAGGCGGACCGGGAGCGGTGCGCGCGCGTGGGCCTGGGCGTGGGGGCGCTGGTGGGGGCGGGGGCGCTGGGGCTGGCCCTGGGGATGGGTCCGGCGCCCTGGGAGAGCCCGGCGCGGGGGCTGTTCTCCCACCACCTCACGCTCGGCTACGCGCTGCTGCCGCCGCTGTGCGTGGCGCTGGAGCGGAGGGCCTGGCTGGCGGCTCTGGGCCTGGGGGCGGGGATCGCGGCGAGCTGGAGCAGCGGGCCGCTGCTGGCGGTGGCGGTGGCGGTGGCGGGGCTGGCGCTGGGGCCGGGGAGGGCGCTGGCGGGGGGCGCGGTGGCGGCGCTGGGGCTGGTCTACACGCTGCGGGCGGACCCGGCCCTGGGGGAGCGCGCGATCCTCTGGACCTCGGGCGCGGCGCTGGCGCTGCGCGAGCCGCTGGGCACGGGGGCGGCGGGCTTCCGCGAGGCGGTGGCCCCGGTCCAGGACGCGCTCCAGGCGGGCTACTACTTCCCGCTGCACGCCCACGACGCGGCGCTCCAGCGGGCGGCGGTGGCGGGCTTCGGCGCCTGGATCGCCTGGGCCTGGCTGCTGATCGCGCTCTGGCGGCGGACGGGCGCCGCGGGGCGGGCCGCGCTGGCCGGGCTGCTGGTGGGCGGGCTCACCCAGGACACCCTCGGAGATCTGGAGGTCGTCCGCGCGCTCACGGCCTGGCTCCTGATCCTTCCGGCGACGGGAACCCGGGACGAGGCCTGATGTCCGTGGTATCGGAGGCTCCATGGGACTCGTCACGCTCCTGCTCGGGCTCGCCCTCGCTCAGAACCTTCCCTCGGAGGCCCCGCCGGCCGAGGCCGCTCCCCCCGTCGAGAGCGCGCCTCCGGTCGAGGCCCCACCACAGCGCCTGGAGGACGTCTGGGCGACGCTGCCCGCGGACGCGGTGCTGAACGAGGCCGTGCTCCACCGCGAGCAGGGGGACTGGTCGGGGGCGGAGGCGCGGCTGCGCGCGCTGGCGACGCGGGACGAGCTCGGGCCGGCGGTCGGCTACCAGCTCGCCATCCTCGCCGAGATGCGCGAGCGCTACCCGGAGGCGCTGGCGGGCTATCGGGACGTGATCGCGAAGCACCCGGACAGCCCCGAGGCCGAGGACGCGCGCTTCCGCGAGGCGCTGGTGCTCGATGATCTCGGCCGTCACCGCGAGGCGCTGGCGGCGCTGCGCGCGCTGCGGCGGACGGGCCACTACGAGGGCGCGGACGCGCTGTCGCTGCAGATCGAGCGCGGGGTGGCCGAGCTCGGGTACGGGCGGACGCGGCGGGGGATCCGCCATGTGCAGGGGGCGCTGGACGCGCTGGAGGGCTCGGACGACGCCCGGTGGATGCGGGCGCGCGGGCGGGCGGCCCTGCTGCGGGTCCAGCTCCAGCGGGCCGACGCCATCGCCCTCGACGACCCCGAGCGCGCCGACGACGCCGTGCTGGAGCGCCGGGCGCTGATCACCGACGCGGAGCAGCAGCGCGCCGCCATCGCCGCCCTGGGGGAGCCCGAGTACGTGCTGGAGGCCCTGCTGCGCATCGGCGACGCCAGCCTGAAGCTCTACGAGGACGTCAACGCCGCGCCTCCCCCGCCGGAGATCTCCGCCAGCCCGGAGCTGCTGGACCAGTACACCACCCTGGTCCGCGAGCAGAGCGCCCGCTTCCGCGACGTGGCCTTCCAGTACTACGACGCCGGCGTGACCCTGTCCGAGCGCGTCCACTGGAGCGGCGTCCGCGCCATCCAGCTCCGCCAGCGGCGGGACGCCCTCCAGGGGGCTATGGAGGGAGGCACCTCCTGAGGTCCTGATGAGCCGCCGCTGGCTCGCCCTGATCCCCGTCCTCGCGCTCGCCGGTGGCCTCGGCTGGTGGCTCACGCGCGACCAGACCGAGCCTCCCCAGCTCCGCACCGAGGTGCTCGCCCGCCAGGACGTGAGCGCGGTGGTGACGGCCACGGGCACGCTGGAGGCGCGGACCACGGTCGAGGTGGGCACGCAGGTCTCGGGCATCGTCGCCGAGCTGCTGGTGGACTTCAACGATCCGGTGCGAGCGGGGCAGGTGGTGGCGCGCATCGACACCTCGCTGCTGGCGGCGGACGTGGCCAGCGCGGCGGCGGCGCTGGAGGTGCGGCGGGCCCAGGCGGCGGAGGCGGAGGCCACGCTGGCGCGGGTGCGGGCGCTGAGCGAGCGGCAGAGCGCGACGCCGGAGGAGCTGCTGGCGGCGGAGACGGCGGCGCGGGTGGCGAAGGCCGAGGCGGACGCCGCCCAGGTGAGCCTGTCACGGGCCAGGGCGAACCTGGGTTACGCCAGCATCCAGAGCCCGGTGGACGGGGTGGTGGTCCGCCGCGACGTGGACCAGGGCCAGACGGTCAACGCCGGCATGTCCGCGCCCACGCTCTTCGTGATCGCGGGCGATCTGACGCAGATGCGCATCCTGGTGGCGGTGGACGAGGCGGACATCGGCCGGGTGAAGCGGGACCAGAAGGTGCGCTTCACCGTGCCGGCCTTCGGCGAGCGCCGCTTCGAGGGGCGGGTGGAGGAGGTGCGGCTCCAGTCGGCCACGGTGGAGAGCGTGGTGACGTATACGGTCGATGTGTGGGTGGACAACGCCGACCTCACGCTGCTGCCGGGCATGACGGCGACCGTGGAGATCGTGGTCGAGGAGGCCGCGGGCGTGCTCTGCGCGCCCAACGCCGCCCTGCGCCTCTCGCCCGACCAGGCGCTCCGGGTGCCCTCGGCGCGCGAGGAGGAGAGCCCGGCGGCCAGGGGCGGACCGATGGGTGGAGGCCGCGGCGGGCGGGGCGGAAAGGGCGGTCCGAAGCGGCTCTGGCAGGTGGGCGAGGCCGGGCTGCTGGCGCCGGTCGAGGTGCAGACCGGGCTCGTGGGGAGCACCTGCACCGAGGTGAGCGGCGACGGGCTGGCCGAGGGGATGGAGATCGTGGTGGGCGTGCTGAGCGTCGCGCCGACCACGGGCTCGAGCTCACCCTTCCAGCAGCAGCAGAGCGGCGGCTGGCGCGGGCCGAGGCCCGGGGGCTTCTGATGGCGCCGGTGGTCGAGGTGCGCGGGCTGTGCAAGGACCACACGCTGGGCGGCGAGGTGGTCCACGCGCTGCGCGGCGTGGATCTGGTGGTGCAGGCCGGCGAGATGGTGGCGGTGCTGGGGCCCTCGGGCTCGGGCAAGAGCACGCTGATGAGCTGCCTCGGCTGCCTGGACCGCCCCACGCGCGGGGAGTACCTGCTGGACGGCGAGCGGGTCGAGGCGCTGGACGACGACCGCCTGGCCGACCTGCGCAACCGGCGCATCGGCTTCGTGTTCCAGGGCTTCAACCTGCTCTCGCGGACCAGCGCGCTGGAGAACGTGGCCCTGCCCCTGCTCTACGACCGGGCCGGGCGCTTCCCCGACCCGGAGGCGGCGGCGGCGGAGGCGCTGCGCCGGGTGGGCCTGGGGGACCGGCTCAAGCACCCGCCCGAGGCGCTCTCCGGCGGGCAGCAGCAGCGGGTGGCCATCGCCCGCGCGCTGGTGACGCGGCCGGCGCTCCTGCTGGCGGATGAGCCCACCGGGAACCTGGACACGCTCACCACCGCCGAGATCATGGCCCTGCTACAGGAGCTCCACCGCGGCGGGCTGACCATCGTCATGGTCACGCACGAGCTGGAGGTGGCGGCCTGGTGCACGCGGGCCGTCACCCTGCGCGACGGGCGCATCGTCTCCGACCGGACCCAGACCCCGGGCGAGGCCGCCCACGAGCTCGCGCGGCTCCGAGGTGAGGCGTGAGCCCCCGCCGCCTGCTCTCGCTGGCGCTGAGCAGCCTGCTGCGCAGCCCGGGGCGCTCGCTACTGACGGTGCTGGGCGTCGTGATCGGCGTGAGCTCGGTGGTGGTGATGATCGCGCTCGGCCACGGGGCGCAGGCGCAGATCGAGGCGCGCATCGACAGCCTGGGCACCAACCTCGTGGTGATCACGCCGGGCTCGACGACGACGGCGGGGGTGAGCGGGGGCTCGGGCTCCATGAACAGCCTGACCCTCGACGACGTCGAGGCGCTCCAGCGCGAGAGCACGCTGCTCCTGGCGATCACGCCGGTCATCTTCACGCGCTCCACCGCGATCACCCCGCGGGCCAACTGGCGCACCAACCTCCAAGGCGTGGACAGCAGCGCCGCCGAGATCCGGGGCTGGACCGTCCGCAGCGGGCGCTTCCTGGAGCCCGAGGACATCCAGGGCGCCCGGAAGGTCTGCCTGCTGGGCAACACGGTCGCGACTATCCTGTACGGCGAGGACGACCCGCTGGGCCAGACCCTGCGCCTGCGCGGCGTGCCGATGGAGATCATCGGCGTGCTGGCGCCCAAGGGGCAGACGGCGGAGGGCTCGGATCAGGACGACGTGATCCTGCTGCCCTACACCACGGTCAAGACGCGGCTCTCCGGGATGCAATTCTTAGGTCAGATCCTGGGTCGCGCCGTGAGCGAGCCGCAGCTCCCCGCGGCGATGACGGAGGTGAAGGCCATCCTGCGCGACCGCCACCGCCTCTCGTCCTGGGAGCCCGACGACTTCGAGGTCAAGGACCAGCGGGCGCTGGCCGAGGCCGCCAGCGCGACGACCCGCGTGATGACGACCCTGCTCCTGGTCATCGCCAGCGTCTCGCTGCTGGTGGGCGGCATCGGCATCATGAACATCATGCTGGTCAGCGTGACCGAGCGGACGCGGGAGATCGGCATCCGGCGCGCGGTGGGGGCGCGGCGGCGGGACGTGCTGGCGCAGTTCCTGGTGGAGAGCGTGGTGCTGAGCGGGCTGGGCGGGCTGCTGGGCGCGGCGCTGGGGGTGGGCGGCACCGTCCTGCTGGGCCGGCTCACCGGCTGGGCCACGGTCGTGACCTGGGACACGCTCTCGGTGGCCCTGGGGTTTTCGGTGGGGGTCGGCGTGATCTTCGGCTGGGTGCCGGCGGCGCGGGCGGCGCGGATGGACCCGATCGAGGCGCTGCGGCAGGGCTGACCCCGGCCCGGGGCTCAGCGGTTCAGGCCATGCTCCGCCATCACCGCGGCGTTCCGCGCGTCGGCCGCCTGGAGCGCCGGGCGCGCGTTCAGCCGATCGACGTAGGCCGTGAACGAGGGCAGCGTGTCGATCATCTTGAAGCGCAGCATCCAGCGCAGCGTCGCGCCCAGGATGACGTCGGCCATGCTGAAGCGCTCGCCCAGCAGCCAGGGGCCGGTCTGGAGGGCGCCGTCCAGGGTCTCCACCATGGACTCGTAGCTGCCCCAGCCGACCGCGCTCGGCCGGAACTCCCACTTCGCGGCGTGGGCCGCGCAGCCCGGCTCGATGACGGACGGTGAGAAGAAGGACCAGCGCAGGTAGGGTCCACGCGCCGGATCATCGACCGCCGGGGCCAGCCGACCGGGCGCGTAGCGATCCGCGAGGTAGAGGCCGATGGCCGCGGTCTCCGCCACCACGGCCTCGCCGTCCACCAGCACCGGCAGCTTGCCCATGCCGTTGAGGCCGCGCACCTGCTCGGTCTTCTGCTGACCCGCCATCAGATCGACGAACTCCAGCGTGTAGGGGACGCCCACCTCCTCCAGCATCCAGACGACGCTCGCGGCGCGCGAGTAGGGGTGGTGGTAGAGCGTGACGGGCTTGGACATCGGCGTGGCGTCCTTGGGGTGGGGGAGCGTCTTGAGTAACCTCGGGCCCCGCTCGGTGAGCCGGGAAACGCGAACTTCGGCGGGGCGCGGAGGTCCGGTGTGGGAGCCCCCTTGCGCCTCAGCGTCGCCGTTGGTAAGTATTCTCTTACCTATCGGATACCGCCCATGACACCTGCCGATCTCGCGCTCGATGCCCTCGGGGGCTCCACACGCCGGGGCGTGCTGCGCCTGCTCGCCAGCGGGCCCCTGCCCGTGGGCGCGCTCGCCGGGCCGCTGGGCGTGAGCCGCCCCGCCATCTCCCAGCAGCTCCGCGTGCTGGAGGCCGCGCGCCTCGTGTGCTTCGAGGCCAACGGGCGCAGCAACCTCTACACGCTGAACCCCGCAGGGCTGGACGCGGCGCGGGGCTGGCTGGACACGCTCTGGCCGCTCGCGCTGGACCGCTTCGCCGCCCTGGCCGAGCAGAGCTGGGAGCAGCGGTGAAGGAGGTTCGCCACACCGTGCGGGTGTACGTGCCGCCGGTGCTGGAGGTGCTGGGCCTGGCGGAGGTGGAGCACAACCCGCGGAACGCGCGGGCGAGGTAGGAGGGGGGGCTCGTCGGGGGTGCGGGGACCGGATACCTCGGTCGAGGTACAGGTCCTCGACGAGTCTGGGTTGTGGGAGCGGGAATGGCGAGCGTGGTCGGCGAGCTCATCCTGAAGGCGATGATGGAGTTGGTGAAGAAGGCGCTCTCTCAAGGCGCGCTGGACCAGCTCAAGGGGACCCTCAGGTATTGGAAGATCAAGAACGCCGTCGATAAGGCGGTGATCGAGGTCACGGAGCCGCTCGCGGACTTTCTCGGCAAGGAGGGGGTGAGAGAGGAGAAGTTCGAGCTCCTGGTCTCCACCGCGGAGGCTGCCCTCGAGCCCCTGGTGAAGGAGCCCGCGGCCCTGTTCCGGGGCTCCCTGGACGGTTCGAAGATATTCCAGCAGCTTTACGGGGAGACCGGGCTGCCGCAGGAGATCCGGGAAGAGGGGTTGGAGGGCGTCTTTGAGCTCCTCGTGCCGCGCATGGCGGCGGTTCTTTGCCGACTGCTACCCGTGATCGAGAAGTGGGAGCTGGAGGGATGGAAGGAGAATTACCGGCGACTGGATGAGATTGTGGAGCAGCTCCGTGGCGTGCTCGGTCGCCTGGACGCGGACGCGGCGCGAACGGCAGGTGAGGCGGACGAGCTGTTGAGGCGGGCGCGCAGGACCATTCTCCAGCGCTCGGGGTTGATGGATCTCACGGGCCTTCGAGCCGAGTCCGCGATGAGCTGCGGCTTCGAGGCGCTGTTCGTCCATCCTGAGCTGGAAGACAACCGCCGCCCGAAAGCCCGGGTGATCCGGAGCGGCGAAGAGGCGATCCACCTGCTCCTCGCGGCGAGCGCGCGCTCCGTGATTCTCGGTGGCCCGGGGGCTGGAAAGTCGACCCTCCTGCTCTGGCTGGAGCGGGCAGGCAGCGAAGCCGGCTGGGGCGGGGTCATCGTGCGGCTCACCCTCCGCGAGCTGCTGCGCGGGAGTGAGCTCCCCACCTGGATAGCGGCCCTCCAACAGGCGGCAGGGGCCCACCTGAAGGAAGAGATCGATGCACCGACCGCGAAGCGCTGGCGAGATGGAGGCGCCCTCTGCTTCCTGGTGGACGGCTTTGACGAGGTGCCCGCTGATCGGCGTGGCGAGGTCAAAGGCTGGCTCATCGGGCTCTCCGAGGCGCTGGGTCGCTGTCCGCTCGTCCTCACCTCGCGTCCCCTGACCACGGACCACCTGGAGTCGCTCGGCTCACCCTGGAGCACCTGGACCGTGAACCCCTTCGACAAGGGGCGTGTGCTGGATTACATTCAACGTTGGTATTCCCATGTCGCGCTACCACCCGAGGTAGATCGCAACGTGGACGCCACCGCGCTGGCATCCACCTGGCGTCAGGATCCAACCATCGGGCCCCTCACCGGCAACCCGCTCCTGCTGGCCACGCTGCTGCTGGTCCACGCTCTGGATGGCAGCCTGCCCGCGGGTCGCGCGAAGCTGTATCAACGCTATGTCGAGGGAATGTTGGGAGTATGGGACCAGCGTCAACAGCGGCCGGCGTCCATGGTCGCATTGACCACAGGACAGAAGCGGGAGATTTTGCGCGATCTGGCGTTGCGCATGTTCCTGGAGGAGGTCGATCAGCTCGAGGACACCGCCGTTGAGGCGATCGTCGCGAGCACTCTCGAGCGACTGCGGCTGAGCTGCTCCCCAACGGAAGCGCTGGACGTGTTGCGGGAGCGCACGGGGTTGATCGTGGGCCCAGGAATCTGGACCTTCTCGCACAAGAGCGTGGCCGAATTTCTTGTAGCCGAGGCTATTGTAGACGGGACGGTTCGCGACCACCACGGCAAGCGAATGGATCGCATGCGGCTGTTCCGACACCGTTACGAGGACCGCTGGAATGTGGTGACCTTTCTATGGGCGGGGCTTGCGCCTCCCGTCGAGTTGGAGGGTTTCCTGGAGGAGTTAGGCAGGGACGGGGATGTCGAGCGGGCCAGCGAGCTGGCGATAGGGCTGATGAGTGATCAGGAGGATCGAAGTACGAGGGATCAGTGGCGATTCTGGATGGCTCGGCTGTCGGGGATGGCGGCTGGGGGGGGTGAAGCGAACTTTGTCTGTGAACTCGGCGAAAGAGCGCGAACACCACATCGCTTGTTGCGAACAATCTCAGGAAGAAACTTAAGCACATTTGCATTGCGCCGACTCAGCCTTCGCGATCTGACGGATGTTCTACAGTATCTCGATCCAGCGGTGTCCAAGTCTCCAGAAGTATGGTGGCTCGTCGCGACATCGATGCCCTCGCACCCCCAATGGACATCTGCGCTTAGAAATCTTGCCTCCCTACAGCCAAACGAAGAGTCGCAAGATCGTGTGATAGTCGCCGCGAGCTGGGCAATCGGACCTATCGTCGAGTTGGCCACCTCAACGCAGGAGCGCCTCATGAGCCAACTCAGAGAGTTCTGGCCGCTATGCCGTCTTGGTCTCGCTTTGGAGGTCAGCTATGCGAGGGCACTCAGTTCTCTGAGCTCGCTGGAAAGCCTGAAATTCGTACTCCTTCAGCTCTCATGCACGGAGATCGACAATACACCCGACAGGTGGCTGTCAAACGCTCACCTGCGACGATTCCGTACGCAGCGTCGCATCCCCCTCGCCACCCTCGTCTCCGATCTCCACCACGCCGTCTCCACCGGCGAGCTCCCCGACGACGACGCCACCCGCCGCGCCATCGCCAACGCCGGGATCCTCCACCAGCGTCAGGCCGCGCTCTTCGCCGCCCACGCCAACGGCTTGGCCCCAGACGAATGACCCCACCCTTCGCCTACCACCGACTGGTCGTCGGCTACCACGGCTGTGATCGCGCCGTCGCCGAGGACGTGCTGATGCGCGGCGCTCCGCTGCGGCCCTCGTCGAACCCCTGGGACTGGCTGGGGGAGGGGATCTACTTCTGGGAGCACGGCCCCCGCCGCGCGATGGACTTCGCCCGCTGGAAGCAGGCCCGCGGTGAGCTGGAGGAGCCCTTCGTGCTGGGCGCCTACATCCTCCTGGGGTTGTGCTTCGATCTCACGGACACCCACGCCACCCGCCAGCTCCAGCAGTTCTACGCGGGCCTGACCGGCTGGCTCCAGGCGGCGGGTCAGCCGATCCCGGAGAACCGCGGCGCGGGCCCCCGGGACCCGGATCTGGTCCTGCGCCGGCTGGACTGCGCGGTGCTCAACTACGGGCTCGCGCAGCTCGAGCGGGAGGGGATCCGCTACGACACCGTGCGCGGCGTGTTCCTGGAGGGCGAAGAGGCCTACCCTGGAGCCCGGATCTTCACGAAGACCCACGTTCAGGTCGCGGTGCGCAACCCCGCATGCATCCTTGGAACCTTCCGCCCATCCGGCTATGCTGAAGGAGGAGGCGATCCATGAGCGAGGCCCGCGAGCGCGAGATCCTGGAGGCAACGCAGCGCGCGATGGACCACTTCCAGGCCATGCCGCGCGCGGAGCAGGTGGCGGAGCTGCAGCGCATCGGCATCCTGGACGCGCAAGGGGTCCTGTCCTCCCGCTATGGCGGGCCGGGCCAGATGACGGAGCCGACGACGACGCGCCCCCCCCGCTGAACAAATTGCCCGCCCGCGCCGGCCAGGTGTCCAAGGAGACATACCCCCTCCTCGGAGACCTCCATGCCCTACGCGCTCCCCCCCAGCCTGACCGTCGCCCACTGGCGGAACGCCAAGGGCTTCCTCGACCACCTGAACCAGCACTCGGGGATGAGCGGGCAGCTCACGGAGCTCGCGCAGGCGGCGGAGCAGGTGGATCTGACCGTGGTGACGCAGGCCAGCCAGCGGATCTCGGACGCCACGTCGGAGGAGGCCATCAACCGGCTGGAGCAGGCGATCAAGCAGGAGCTGGATCGCGACCTCCAGGGGCTGTTGAAGGAGGCCAACGAGACGCTGCGGATGATCGGCGAGGTGAGCGCGAAGCTGGGCAGCTCGAAGCTGACCAGCGCGGAGATGAAGAAGAACCTGGAGACGATGAAGGGCGCCGCCGCCGGGCTGGTCCGCGACCTGATGAGGCAGACGCAGGACATGCCGGCGAAGGTCCGCGCGCGCTTCGACCGGCGCCGCCGCGCGCTGATGACCGCCTCCCGGCTCAGCCTGGCCGAGGTCGCCAACGACCAGCGTCTGAGGTCCATGCTCCAGAGCTTTGGAGAGAAGGCCCAGATCAGCGAGAGCGTCTCCTACTACCTCCTCCACACGCCCGTCCCCCAGACGATGCGCGACGCCTTCGACCGCTACGAGAACTACATCAAGAAGGGCGCGCCGCGTGAGCTGAACGTCTCCGGGCAGCATCGGACGATGGTGGTGACCCTGGTGGACAAGATCGTCAACTCCCGCAACATCCAGATGCAGGACAACCTGGAGACGAAGCTGGGCGATCAGGCCTTCGCGACCTCGCTGAAGCTGAATCCGGCCAACGCCTGGCAGAACTGGACGACGGCCTGGAAGAACATCCACACCTCGATCGAGCACCTGCTGGACCTCGAGGCCATGAAGCTCTTCCGCAGCTCAGACGCCGTGATCGACTACTTCGATCACTGAGCCGCGCGGCGGGGAGCGCTCAGCTCTCGCCGCCCTCGCCGCCCTCGACCGCCTCGCCGTCCACGACGTCCGCGCCCTCGTCGCTCTCCGCGTCCTCGGTCTCGATGACGCGGGCCACGCTGACGATGCGCTCGCCCTGCTCGCTCTCCACCTTCATCAGCGTGACGCCGCGGGCGGAGCGGGTCTCGGTGCGGCGGATGCCGGAGACGTGGATCTTGATGACGCGGCCCGTGTTGGTGATCAGCATGACGCTGTCGCCCTCGTGCACACCGAGGCTGCCGACCACGCGGCCGTTGCGATCGTCCACGCCGATGTTGATGACGCCCTTGCCGCCGCGGCCCTGCACCCGGTACTCCTCGACGGAGGTGCGCTTGCCGAAGCCTTTCTCCGTGATCGTGAGGATCTCCAGGTTGGGATCATCGTCGAGCACGATCATGCCGGCGATCTCGTCGCCCTCCTCCAGGTCCATGCCCCGCACGCCGCGGGCGACGCGGCCGGTGTGGCGGACCTCCAGCTCGCCGTCCTCGTTGACGCCGCGGAAGCGGATGGCCATGCCGTCGCGGGTCGCGATGAGGACGTGCTGGGTGGTCTTCGCCAGCGTGACGGCGAAGAGCTCGTCGCCCTCGGCGCAGTCGTAGGCGCGGAGCCCGGCGGCGCGGAGGTTGGCGTACTCCTCGAGGCGCGTGCGCTTGACCAGGCCCTTCTTGCTGCAGAAGAGCAGGTCGAGCTCGTCCTTGAAGCTCTTGATGGTGACGACGCTGGCGATGGCGTCGTTCGGGTCGAGCTGGACCAGGTTGACGATGGGGGTGCCCGTGGCGTCGCGGCTGGTCTCGGGGATCTGGTGGACCGGCACGCCGAAGACCTGGCCCTGCTTGGTGAAGACCAGGAGCTGGGAGTGCGTGTTGCCGATGAAGATCTCCTTGACGGAGTCCTCGCCGCGGGTGCGCATGCCGCGCGTGCCGAAGCCGCCGCGCCGCTGCTGGCGGAACTCGGCGAGGCTGCTGCGCTTGATGTAGCCGTTGACCGTGAGCGTGATGACCTGCTCCTCCTCGGCGATGAGGTCGTGCAGGCTCAGCTCGGCGGTGCTCTCCACGATGCGGGTGCGGCGCTCGTCGGCGTACTTCTCCTTGACCAGCAGCAGCTCCTCGCGGATGACCTCGAGCAGCCGGCGCTCGCTGCCCAGGATCTCGCGCAGGTAGGCGATGACCTTCTCGATCTCGCCGTACTCGTCCAGGATCTTCTGGCGCTCCATCCCGGTGAGGCGCTGCAGGCGGAGGTCCAGGATGGCCTGGGCCTGCACCTCGGAGAAGCCGAACTGGCCCTGGAGCCCGCCGCGGGCCTCCTCCGGCGTCTGGCTGGCCCGGATGAGGGCGATGACGGCGTCGAGGTGGTCGAGCGCGCGGAGGTAGCCCTCCAAGATGTGCTGGCGGGCGAGCGCCTTCTCCAGATCGTGCCGGCAGCGTCGCAGGGTGACGTCGCGGCGATGCGCCAGGTAGTACTGGAGCATCTCGATGAGCGTGAGCACCAGCGGGCGGCCCTGCACGATGCTGAGCAGGATGACGCCAAACGTGGTCTGAAGGTCGGTGTGCTTGTAGAGCTGGTTCAGCACCACCTCGCCCACCACGTCGCGCTTCAGCTCGATGACGACCCGCATCCCCTGGCGGTCGCTCTCGTCGCGCAGCGCGTGGATGCCCTCGATGCGCTTGTTCTTGACGTGATCGGCGATGTCCTCGATCATCCGGGCCTTGTTGACCTGGAAGGGCAGCTCGTCGATGATGATGGCGGTGCGGCCGTTGTCCAGCTCCTCGAACTGCGCCTTGCCCCGCACGATGATGCGCCCGCGGCCGGTCTCGTAGGCCTCGCGCACGCCGCGCGTGCCGTAGATGGTCGCCGCCGTGGGGAAGTCCGGGCCGGGGATGAGCCGCATCAGCTCGCGCAGGGTCAGGCTCGGGTTGTCGATGAGCGCGACCACGCCGTCGATGACCTCGCCGAGGTTGTGCGGCGGGATCTTGGTCGCCATGCCCACGGCGATGCCGTCGGAGCCGTTGACCAGCAGGTTCGGGAAGGCCGCCGGCAGCACCAGCGGCTCCTCGTGCGAGCCGTCGAAGTTCGGCCCGAAATTCACCGTGTCCTTGTCGATGTCGGCCAGCAGCTCCTCCGCCAGCCGGGTCATGCGCGACTCGGTGTAGCGGTAGGCGGCGGCCGGATCCCCGTCCACGCTGCCGAAGTTGCCCTGTCCGTCTACCAGCAGGTAGCGCATGTTCCAGGGCTGGGCCATGCGCACGAGGGCGTCGTAGACCGCGGTGTCGCCGTGCGGGTGGTACTTCTTCAGCACCTCACCGACGACGCCGGCGCACTTCGAGTAGCGGCGGCTGGAGAGGTTTCCCTCGCGGAACATCGCGTAGAGGATGCGGCGGTGGACGGGCTTGAGGCCGTCGCGCACGTCCGGGAGCGCGCGCCCCACGATGACCGACATCGAGTAGTCGAGGTACGATGACCTCATCTCGTCTTCGATGTCGATGGGGATCAGCGTGCGTGCGATGTCGTCCATGAGGGAGGCTCCAGAGGCGCGGCCCGCACCTATAACCCGCTTCAGCCTCGGGGGCTTCGGGGGGCGGGCAGATGGTCCTGGAGCGGTGATGCACCTGCGTCCCTCCCTGGCGACCCTGGCCATCTCCGCCAGCCTGGCCGGCTGCGCCGAGGACCCGCTCGCGGACTACTGGGACATCCGCGAGACCTGTGGGCTCGACCCGAGCACCTATCCCTATGGCTCCGACGATGGGAACCACCCCGAGTTCCTCATCACGGAGGTTTGCGCCGAGTCCCTGGGAGACGCCCTCGGGTTGCAGTGGGAGGAGTTCGACGCGGAGCCCCACGCCATCTCGATCGCGACCACGGCGGATGAGGGGGTCGTCGCGGGGCTGTTCAGCCTCATCGCGCCGGATGTGGGGACCTACGGGAGCATCGAAGAGGCCGATGACCTTCCCGCCTGGCTGACGGACGAGGTGGTGGCGCTGGGGGATGATCTGTCTGGAGACGACCCCGCTGGAGCCTTCTGGTGGCATGTCGTCACGTCCAAGTTGATCTCCACTCAATTGGATGCGTCTGGACAGTACCTGTTTCGCTACGGCGATGCAGGCACCCTGATTGTGGGTGAACACATGATGTACGATGGACACCTCGCCGAACAGCCGACGGAGCTGGCCTCCTATCTGGTTCACGAGGCTGGCCACTCTGCCGCTCCCGGGCATGTCCAGTGTCCATTCCTGATCAATGATGAGTACCTGTGGCAGTGTGACGAAGACCCAGACGGAACGGTCGGCAGTGAAGCCTGGTGGCTCAACGACTGGCTGTCTCGATACTCCGATGAGGTGTCAACGACCTACTGCAAGGTCGTGCAAGGCGAGCTGCAGAGCGCATGCGAGCGCATCTTGGAGCCCGGCACGTTCTCCCCCTGTCTCGACGCTTCGGGCTTCTGCCCACCCTACTGAGCAGCGAGCCTCCCCCAGCCCCGCTACTCCCCCGCCCCACCCGGCGCCGGGCTCTGATCGTCGAGATAGCCGAGCGCGCGGAGCTGGTCCTGGACGTCCATGCGCTGGGGCACCGGGCCGAGGTGGACCTCGAGGGGGCCGAGGCCGCCGCGGAGGTCGAAGAGGGAGCGGAAGAGCGGGCGACCCACGGCGTCCTGCTCGAGCCCGTCCACCTCCTGGCGCTCGCTCTTGTCCGCGGCGACCCAGAAGGCCTCCATGCTCCGGTTCTTCAGGCCGACCACGAGGCGGGCGCGCTCGTCCACGACGCTGGCCAGGTTGTCCCCGTGGGCCACGCTCTCGGCGAAGGCGACGCGGCCCGTGTTGCTCGCGCTGATGAGGCTCCAGAGATCGGTCCCGCGCGTGCCCTCGGGCGCCTTCGCCCCCGCCCGCGCCAGCAGGCCCTGGTAGAGATCGACGTGCTGGACGAGGGTGTCGATGCGCCCGCTGGGCGCCCCCGCCCCGGCGATGACCAGCGGCACGCGCAGCAGCTCGCCGTAGAGCGTGTGGCCGTGCTCGAAGCCGCCGTGGTCCCAGAATTCCTCGCCGTGGTCGGCGGTCACGACCAGCAGGGTCTCGCCCCAGGCGCCGGAATCGTCAATTTGCTTGACCATCTGGCCGACGGCCCGGTCGGCGGCGAGCACCTCCTCGTCGTAGAGGCCGACGACGTAGTCGCGGATGGTGGGCTCCGGCTCGGGCCCGGAGCGCTGGAGCCCGAGGCCCATGTAGGGCACGGGCACGGGCGGGTTGTCCTTGGGCGCGAACGTGCCGCGCAGATCGCGGGGGGCGCCGTAGGGCAGGTGGGGCTCCATGAAATGCAGGAGGAGGAAGGCGGGCTTGTCCTGGCTCGCCAGCCAGGCGGCGCCAGTCTGGACCGTCTCCTCGGCGCTGCGGTTGCGCAGGTTCTGGACGCCCTGGAAGTCGTAGGTGTCGAAGCCCTGGGCGAGCCCGTGCTCCGGCGCCATGAAGGCGTTGTTCATGACGGCGGCGGTGGCGTAGCCGGCCTCCTTCAGGCTCTCGGCCAGCAGGGTGAAGCGGTCCTCGACGGCGCCGTAGCGGGCCGGGCCCTGCGGGTCGCGCACGGCGTGGTGCTCGTGCGGGTAGAGGCCGGTGAGCAGGCTGCCGAAGCTGGCGAGGGTCCAGCCGGCGTGGCTGTAGGCGCGCTCGAAGAGGGCGCCGCGCTGCGCGAGCGCGTCGAGGTTCGGCGAGGTGGGGCGGGCGTAGCCGTAGGCGCCGAGGTGGTCGGCCCGCAGCGTGTCCACGACGATCAGCACGATGTCGGGCTTTCGTGGCGGCGGCGGCGGGGTGGGAGCGCAGGCGGCGAGGACCAGGGCGAGGAGCATGGGGAACTATGACACGTCTCGTGTCGGTGCGCGCGCATCGCCACGCATGCGCGCGCATCCGCACAGTCGCGCGAGAACCGGCCTCCTCCCGTCGGCGCGCGCGGGAGACACAGGGCACGCCGCTTGCACTCCTGGCCCCCGTCTCCCCCCAAGCAGGAGCCGACATGCGCGCCCCGACCCCCTCCGCCTCCCCGAGCCCCGAGCGCACCGCCGTCGTCATCGGCGCCAGCGTCGCCGGCCTCTGCGCCGCCGCCGCGCTCGCCGTCGAGATGGACCGCGTCATCGTGGTCGAGCGCGACCGCATCGACGAGGACACCACCTTCCGCCGGGGCGTGCCCCAGGGTCGCCACGTGCATGCGCTGCTGGCCCGCGGCCAGACCAACCTGGAGCGGCTCTTCCCCGGGCTGGTGCAGTGGTGCCTGGACCAGGGCGCGGCGATGGTGAACATCGGCGACGAGGGCCACTGGTGGCTGCTGGGCGGCTTCCGCCCCCGCTACCTGTCCGGGGTGACCTCGCTCGGGATCAGCCGGCCGCTGCTGGAGCGCGGGATCCGCATCTTCGCCCTCCAGAACCCGAAGATCGAGCTGCGGAGCGGGCTCGACCTCGTGGGCTACCTGAGCGACGAGGGCCGGTCGCGGGTGCTGGGCGTGCGCTGCCGCGAGAGCGGGGGCGAGGGCGCCGAGCGGGAGATCCTGGCCTCGCTGGTGGTGGACGCCTCGGGCCGCGGCTCGCGCACCCCCCGCCTGCTGGAGGCCCTCGGCCTGCCGGCGCCCGCGGAGACCGTGGTGACGTCCAAGGCGGGCTACGCCTCCTGCGCGGTGCGCCTGGCCCCGGACCCCGACCGCCACTGGAAGGTCTGCTACGTGCAGCCCTCGGTGGGTGGCGGCACCCGCGGCGCCATCATCGCGGCGATGGAGGACGATCTCTTCATGGTCACGCTGATCGGCATGGCCGGGGATCATCCTCCCACGGACGAGGCGGGCTTCCTGAGCTTCGCCCGCAGCCTGCCCACCCCCGTCATCGCCGAGACCCTGGAGCGCGCGACCCCGGTGAGCCCCATCGTCCGCTTCGCAGGCGCCGAGAACCGCCTGCGCCACTACGACCGGCTGCCGCGCACCCTGGACGGGCTGGTGGCCCTGGGCGACGCGGTCTACGCGCTGAACCCGGTCTACGGGCAGGGCATGACGGTGGCGAGCATGGCCGCGCTGGCGCTGGGCGAGGTGGTGGGCCAACGGCGCACGGCCGAGGGCGTCCGCGTCGCGGGCGTCAGCGCCGAGTTCCAGAAGAAGCTGACGAAGGTGATCGCGCTGCCCTGGCAGATGGCGACCAGCGAGGATCTGCGCTGGCCCATCCCCGAGAACCAGGGGCGGGTCGGTCTGGCCGACCGCGTGCTGAGCGCCTGGGTGGACCGCGTCCAGCTCGCCTCTCTGCACGACTGGCGGGTCACCGAGACCTTCTACCGGGTGGCGCAGATGGTGGACGGACCGGCGGCGCTGCTCTCCCCCAGCATGGTGGCGCGCGTCCTGCGTGTCCTGTGGACGCTGCGGGGGAGCAGGCCTATGCTGAACACATCCCAGGACAGAGGTGATGATGTTCAGGTTCGCCCCCGCCTCGCTGCTCCTCCTGTTGGCGTGTGAGACGGACAAGGTCGCGGAGGAGACGGGCTCGCCCGCGGATCCCTGCGCCGCCGCCGAGGTCTGCAACGGCCTCGACGACGACTGCGACGGGCTCGCCGACGAGGCCGACCCGGACCTGGACGTGAGCACCCGGAGCTTCTGGTACGAGGATCTGGACGGGGACGGCTACGGCCCCGGCCGGACGGCGGTGGAGGCCTGCAGCTCGCCCTATGCGCTCGGCGTGCTGGAGGGCGGCGACTGCCAGGCGGACGATCCGGCCATCCACCCGGAGGCTGAGGAGATCTGCGACGGCGTGGACAACGACTGCGACGGCACCGTGGACGCGGGCGCCGAGGACGGGGTGGTCCTGTACGAGGACGAGGACATGGACGGCTTCGGCGTGGACGGCACGGAGACCTTCGGCTGCGCGGGGGCCTGGGGCTTCGCCGAGCTGGCCGGCGACTGCGACGACGACGAGCCGCTCCGCTTCCCCGGCGCGCCGGAGTACTGCTACGACGGCGTGGACCAGGACTGCGAGGGCGACGGGGACGGCGGCTGCCCCACCGAGGTCTGCGGGGACATCCGCGAGGACACCGTCTGGCCGGCGAGCGAGGACGGCTACTACGTGAGCTGCGAGATCGACGTCGCCGCCACGCTGACCGTCGAGCCCGGGACGACGCTCTGGTTCGCCCCCGGCGCGGGCCTGGAGGTGGGCGAGTTCGGGACCGGCGCGCTGGCCATCGACGCGGCCGACGCCCCCGTGATCTTCACCTCCGCCGTGGGGCGGCTGGACCCCTCCCAGACCCCCGCGCCCGGCGACTGGCGCGGCGTGGTGCTGAGCGCGGGCATGGACGGGACCACGATCCGCGGGCTCCAGGTCTGGTACGCCGGCGGCGCGGGCGAGGACGAGGACGACCTCGCGTCGGCGGCGATCGAGGTGGAGGGCGGCGAGTTCGCGCTGGACGCCCGCACCGAGATCGGGCTGGACCGCGTGGGCGTCTACGCCAGCGGCACCGTAGGCGTCCGCGCGAACTACGGCGCGGCGCTCAGGCTGAGCGACTCGGAGATCGCGGACAACCTCAGCTACGGCGTCTACATCGAGGCCGAGGCGCTCCCGCCCCGGGTGACCGGCAGCTCGCTCCACGACAACGGGGACTACGTCATGAGCATGGCGGCCTTCCAGGCCACGGAGCTCGACGACAGCAACACCATCGAGGAGGTGGACGGCGACTCCGACCTGATCGAGCTGCGCGGCGGCGTGATCTCCGAGTCCATCCGCGTCGTCTCGGCGGGCCGCCCCTACGCGGTCACGGAGGACATCGAGGTCTGGGGCGTAGAATCGCCGGTCCTCACGCTGAGTGACGGCGTGGAGATGAAGATCGCCAACGAGCACGGGATCCAGATCGGCAAGGGCGTGCTCGCCGGCGATCTGGTCGTCGAGGGGGACGAGCTGGGGGTCACCTTGCGCGAGCTGACCGGCAGCGGCTGGGACGGCCTGCGCATGGAGCAGCTCGGGGGCGAGAGCGTGCTGAGGGGGCTCACCCTCCTGGACGCGGGGGCCAGCGGGTCCGGGGCCCTCTACGTCGGGGATCCAGAGATCATCCTGGAGATCGTGACCCTGGAGATCGAGGACTGCGTCATCGACGGGGCCGTGACCAACGGGATCAGCCTGGGCTGCGGCGTTCTATTGAGCGTCCATGGGACCACCATCTCCAACAGCGGCGACTACGCCTTGAGGACCACCTGCGCCGGGTACGGGAACGACACCCTGGCGCCGAGCAGCGAGGGCGGGTCCTTCGCCGACAACGTGCTGAGCGGGAACACCTATACCCTCTCGTTGACGGCGGACTCGGTGGGTGAGCTGGACGCGAGCAGCACCTTCTCCGGCAACGACATCGATCAGATCGAGCTCGTGACCGACGACGTCACGCGCTCCGCCACCTGGCAGGCGCTGGACGCGGACTATTACGCCGCGAGCAGCGGGATCTCCGTGGGCGGCGAGGACAGCCCCACGCTCACGCTCGAGGAAGGCGTCACGATCAAGCTCAGCGACGGCAGCCTCCTGGTCGGCGACGACGCGCCCGGCGCCCTCGTCGTCGAGGGCAGCGCGGACGCGCCGGTGACCCTCACCTCGCGGATGCCCACCACCCTGCCCGGCGACTGGGGCGGGCTCGTCTTCGAGCGCGACTGTGAGGACTCCTCGCTGAGCGGGCTCCAGGTGAGCTACGCCGAGGTCGGGCTGACCATCGCCTGCGACGCCGACATCGAGGTCTCCGACAGCACCTTCCTGAGCTCCCGGGACGCTGACCTGAGCTGCGTCGACGACGACGCGGTGCTCTGGTCCGACATCACGTACGCGAGCAACGACGGCTGCTCCGTCGACTGAGCCCGCTCAGCCCGCGGCGGGCGGGTGGAGCAGCGTCACCCGCGCCCGCAGCTCCGGCGGCAGGCGCGCGTCCAGGATGCGCTCTGCCTCCTCGGCGCTGTGGCGCGCGGACAGGTGCGTCATCAGGATGGCCTCGTTGCGGAAGCGATCGGCGCGCTCGACGATCTCGTCCAGGTGGATGTGCCCCTTGGACCGGGTCTGCTCGACGCTGACCCGGTCGTCCATGAAGGTGACCTCCAGGATCAGCAGCCGGGCGTGGTAGAGCGCGGGCTCGCGGTCCAGCACGTCCACCAGCGTGTCCCCGGTGAACGCCACCTCCGGCACCTCCTCCTGGATGGTCACCGGCTCGCCGGCGAGGCGACGCGCCCGGATCTCCTGCTCGGGCAGGCCCGCCAGATCCGGCCGCAGCCGCCGGTTCTCCCGCCAGAGCACGTAGCCCTGGCACAGCACGCGGTGCAGCGACCGGAAGGGGCGGGCCACCAGGCCCTTGCGCACGGGCAGGCTCTCCCCCGGCCCGAGCCCGACCAGCTTGCAGGGCAGGTCCGAGCGGTCCAGGCGCCGCCAGCAGCCCAGCAGCGCCTCCACGTCGTCCACCAGCGGCGGGGGGAGCACATAGGTGGGCGGGCTCATCCCCATCATGTCCCGGGTGGCCGCGTGGCTCGCGATGGCGCCGAGGTGGTCAATGTGGGCGTGGGTGAACAGCACCATGCTCCGGCCCACCGCGCTGCGCGGGCAGCGGCCGATGTCGAAGCACAGATCGAGGCCCGGGAGCTGGATGCAGGTCTCCAGCCCCCCGACGCTGATGGCGTCCACGGCGATCCCGGCGAGCTGGAGCATGGCGGCCTCCCGGTCGTGACAACCCTTATCGATTATCCATTACTGAGCCAGATCTCCCCACCTTCTGGCTCGGCGTCCACACCGCGCTCCAGGACGCTCTCCCGGTAGGCCACGGCCCGCGCGCGCATGAAGGCGCCCAGCGGCCGGAACTCCACGGGCGCGTGCCAGGGGTCGAAGGAGAGGCGCTCGACGCGGCGGGCGCGGTCGCTCGCCTCCGGGCTCCGCAGGTTCTGGCGCGGGAGCGTGAGCCGGGCCACCGTCACCCAGGGCGCGACGGCGGGGTCCCACTCCACGGTGACGTCCTCGATGGGGGTGCGCGCCTCGTCCACGTAGCGCTGAATCCGCAGGTCCCAGCACAGATCCTGCTCGCTCAGCCGGTGGATGAGATCGGTGCCCAGCGCGTCAGGGTCGTCCTTGGGCGCCAGCACGGTGGGCGCCTTCGACGGCCGCGGGGCCAGCGAGAACTTCACGGCGGCCTCACCCCAGCGGATGGGCAGGGCCGAGAAGTAGGTGGCCTCGGCCAGCGGGGGCGTGGGCCGCTTCATGCCCTCCTGGAGCTTGCCCAGGGTGGGCAGGAGTCCGCTCCACCCCAGCGCGGCGATGAGCCGCGGGAGCGCGAGGATCTTCGGGCCGCCCAGCGCCAGGACCAGGCCCACGAAGGCGTCCGGGGTGCGGAAGGGCAGGGAGGGGGCCAGGATACCCAGGAAGTCCTGGGTCTTCGCCTGCTCCAGCCCGGGGATGAGCTTGGCGCCGGGAACGCCCACCACCTTGACCGCGATCCCGCGCACGTCGCCCACCCGGTCGTGGCCGCGCGTGCCGCTGCCGTTGGAGAAGCGTACCAGCGCGGGCAGCGTGGTGGGCTGGGCGAAGATCCCCACCCGCGCCCAGTCGGGCAGATCGGGCAGGGTGCTGAGCGTGGCGCGCGCGGCGGCGTTGGCCTTGGCGTGCAGGCCCCGGGAGGGGGAGCCCCCCGCGGCGCGATGGTGTTGGAGCGCGCGGAGCTGGATGGCGAGCTTCTCGAAGCGCGCGGCCTCGTCCGGGAGGACGCGCTCGGACCAGGGGGGCTGGGTCATGGGCACCTCGGCGCTTGAGGGAGAGACCATAACTGACTATACTGGTCCGAGAGGTCCACATGGGCGCCGTCATCTCACTCACCGACGCCAAGGCTCATCTCTCCGAGGTCGTCCGAAGCGTCCGAAACCGGCGTGAGGAGATGATCATCACCGTGGACGGTGAGCCCGCGGCGCGGCTCGTGCCCGTCGAGCCCGCGCCGCGCGCGTTGACCGCGGCCGAGGTGTCGACGGCGCGCGCGCTCCTGGCCAGCCTGAGCCGGATCGCGCGGGTCGAGAGCGAGTTCGACGCCGTCCAGTTGATCGGCGAGGGGCGCCGGTGAACCCGGTCCTCGACGCATCTGTGTTCGTCGCGGCCATCTCCCCAAGGGAGCGGGGGCACCTCGCCGCGCGGCGCCTCTTCGACAGCCACCCGGACACCGCGCCTTACCTGGTCCCCGGCCTGTTCCAGGTAGAGGTCATCGCGGCGCTCGCGAGGCGCGGAGAGCCCTCCGATCTCCTGGACGTCGTGGACGCGCTCATCCGCGGGCCCCGGTTCTACGTCTGCTCGCTGGACGAAGACCTGCTGCGGCTGTCCCTGGACGTCGCCCGCACAGCGCGCCTTCGCGCCTACGACGCCGTGTACGTGGCGCTCGCGCTCGCGCGGAGGGCGCCTCTGTTTACGCTGGACGAAGAGGTCAACGCGCGGTGTCGGGCCACTATCCCCGAGTTGGAGGTACAGGGTGCTCTGGGCTGAGCCGTCAGCGCCCAACCGACCTCAAGGACAGCTCGACGCCACCGCGTAATCCACGACGACCTCCGCCCCCTCCGGCGGGTCCTCCAGGACGACGGCGTTGCCCGCCGCGTCGAATCTCCAGCCCTCCGTGGCCGGCTCCCCGTCGAGGGTCACCACGATCGAGCTCTCCACCGCCGTCTCCGAGAGCGTGAACGTGTAGAGGAAGGACGTGGACGCCTCGGCGAGCGCGAGCGCGTCGTCCGACCAGTCGCTGTCGCAGATGCTCAGCAGCTCGCCGCCGGTGGCCTCGATCATCTGCGCGTAGCCGTCGGCGCCCTCGTTGCAGCCGTCCCGGTCCACCACGCCGCTGAACAGGAGCAGGGTGGAGCTCTCCACGTATCCCTGGTATCGGTCCAGGAACCAGTCCCAGGTCCAGGCGCTGGCCTCCTCCGTGGAGCGCTCCGGCTCGTCGGTGACCACGATGACGTGCAGGGGGGCGCCCTCGCGCAGCAGCCCGGCGTTGCAGCCGTCGGCGTCCGTCTGCGAGAGCGCGCGGTCCAGGATCTGGAAGAGGGCCTCGTCGTCCTCGATGTCCTCGTCCTCGCCCTCGGCCACCGCCGCCGTGAACAGGGACGCCGCGCCGGGCGTGTCGGTGTCCAGCACGCCCTCGTTCAGGCAGCCGCCGTCATAGGTGACGACGCCGACCTGCCAGCCCTCCGTGCGCTCCTCCAAGGCGCCGATGAAGGCGCCGAAATTGGCGGCGAGGGCCTCGGCGTCGTCGTCCATGGAGCCCGACTGGTCCACCGCGAACAGGATGTCCACGGGCGGGTCGGAGGGCACGGAGAAGGTGTCGCTGGCGCTGGGCCCGTAGCTGAGGGTGGCGCTGAGCGGGGCCTCCAGCACGCCGCGCGGGTCATTGGAGCTCACCTGCAGCGCGCCCGCGACCTCGCCCTCCGTGGCCGGAGCCAGGTCCACCCAGACCGTCGTGTAGGCGCCGGGCGAGAGCGAGCGCGGGAGCTCGGGCGCCTCCCGGAGGGAGAGCTGCTCGTCTCCCGTCATGACCACGTCGGTCAGCACCAGATCGTCGGTGCCCACGTTCTGCAGCGTGAGCTCGACGGCGTCCTCGCAGGGCACGGTGATCGCGCCGAAGTCGTGCTCGGCGGGGGTGATCTCCAGCCAGGGCACGAGCCCGGTCCCGGAGAGCGTCACGTCCACGGTGGGCTGCTCGGCGTCGTTGGAGTACACCGTGGCCAGGTCGGTGAGCTCCCCGCTGGCCGTAGGCGAGAAGCTCACGCGGAAGTCCGCCGCGTCCCCCGGCTCGAGCGAGAGCATGTCCGGCGTGTCCAGCAGCGCGAAGTCCACGCCGCTGGCCAGCGTGATCTCCTGCACCGTGAGCGGGGCCGTGCCCACGCTGCGCACCGTGAACGAGAGCTCGACGGTCTCGCCCAGCGCGGCCTCCCAGAAGTCCAGGGCGAGGGGGTCCACCTCGATGAGGGGCTCGCCGTCGGTGCCGCCGTCCGTGGTGGACTTCACGGTGAAGCCGTAGTCCTGGCAGCCCATCGCCAGCAGCAGCAGCGCGGCCCTCACGGCATCACCCGCATCCCGAGCGCGAAGACCAGCGTGCTCACGGCCACGTCCCCGGTCGAGGCCGCGCCCAGGCGCTCGCCGTGCCAGCCCGCGCTCACCCGTAGCTCTCCGAGGCGCACGGGCCCGGCCACGCCGAGCTCGCAGAGCCAGCCGGCCCAGCTCGCCTGCTCCCAGGAGCCGCCCAGGGCCGCGCCGTCCACGCTGCCCTCCGCCTTGAAGACGCCGCGGTGAAGCTCCAACCCCAGGCCCATCTCGGGGCTCAGCAGGCCCGCCGGCCGCAGGCGCGCGCGCATCACCGGCGCCAGCGTCAGGCGGCGCACGGAGAGGTGCCAGTCATAGGGCTGCTCCAGAGCGGCGTCCCTGATCTGGTCGTTCACCCCCCAGGCGGAGATCCCGGCCTGGAAGCCGGGCAGCAGGCGCCCCTCCAGCCAGGGCGGGCGCGCCCCCACCCCCACCGTGAGGCCGCTGCCCAGGCCCGGGTGCCCCAGGGGCAGGGCGAGGCCGAGCTCCGGCGAGATCCACAGCTTCCAGCGGACCTCCTCGCGGAGCGCGGGCGCGCTCGCCAGATCCACGGGCTCGTCGGGGCGCTCCTCCTCCGGAGCGTCCTCTTCTCCCTGCGCGCGACAGATGGGCGCGCCGAGCAGCCAGAGCGTGAGCAGGACCGACATGGACGCCCTCAGAAATTCGTGACGTCGGTGGACGACAGCGCGACGCCGCTGTCATCGACGCCGCCCAGGATGAAGATCACGGCCGACTCCTGAGCGGATCCCGGCAGCAGGCGGGCGGCGGACATGGACGTGCCGAGGCTGTTCCAGTTGTCCACCTCGGGCAGCTCGTCGGAGACCAGCTCGCCGGACGCGCCGGACGCGCTGGCCTCGCCCTGGGAGCCGCCGAAGACGTAGAGGAAGTCGCTGGCCGCGGCGTAGCCGAAGCCGGCGCGGGCGGGGGACATGCTGTCCACCGTCTGCCAGTCGTCCAGCGCGCCGCCGATCTCCACGCGACCGGCGTCCACGACCCCTGTGGTCCGCGAGCTGGTCTCCCCGCCCGCGAAATACACCCAGGTCTCGCCCTCGGGCACGGAGGGGTGCAGGCTGTCGTCGGCGGTGAAGCCCCCGCAGCGGTAGCGCCCCTTGGACAGCGAGACGTCCAGCGTCTCCCAGTCCCCCGCGGTCTGCAGGTCGTCGGAGACCACCGTGACCGCCAGCACCTCGACGGAGTCCAGCGCCTCGCCGTCAGCGTCCAGCCCGCCCGCCACGTACAGGTAGACGATCTCGGGGTCGGTCTCCGGGTCCGGCCCCCAGGCGGCGCAGGGCGACTCGCGCGGGACGGAGAGCTCGGCGAGCTCGGCCCAGGCCCCCAGCGCGCCCTCCTCCAGCGGGGTGAGCGCGCCGTCGGCGACCTCGCCCGCGTCGGTGTACGCGGTGACCCCGTCCACGTCGGCCACCCAGCCCAGCGTGGCGTCGTCCGCGGACAGCGAGCGGTAGATGCGGTAGCCCGAGGCCCCCTCCACCTCGGTCCAGGAGAGCGTGGGCGAGAACGAGAGCCCCACGTCGGGGAGCGTGATCGGCACCGGGTCGCCGGGCAGGCTCTCGCCGCCCGGGTTGGCCTCGTCGCTGGTCGGGTAGAGCGCGCTCACCCGCCAGGTCCAGGTCCCCGCCGAGAGCCCGCCCTCGTCCACGGTCATCACCGAGACGCCCTCCAGGCGCGGGACGTCCAGCGGGTCCAGGATCATGGCGCGCAGCGCGCTCTGGACCGGGCCGGCGCCGTCGTTGCCGCCCAGCACATAAACAAATCTTCCTAGTGTGATCGCCGCCGCCAGGGTGCGCGGCTCGGGCAGGGGATCGACCAGGGTGCTCCAGTCGCCCATGCTCCCGTACACGCCCACGCTGGCCACCTCCACCGAGCTGAGCGCGCTCGTGCTGTCGCCCGCGTCGCCGCCGATGGCGTAGACGTAGCGGTCCACCGCGGTGGTGCGCCCGCTGGCCGCGGCCGGCGCCCGGCGGGCCACGCTGAGGTCGGAGCCTGCGGTCCAGGGGAAGAGGTTCTGAGACGGGTTGGTGATGGAGATCGCCGACCAGCGGGTGGCCGTGCCGTCGGCGTTCTCCACGGTCACCACGCAGACGGCCTGGCTCACCCCGCTGGGCGTGAGCGTGGCGGTGATCTCGTTGTAGTCCCAGTCGGTGACGGTGGGGGTCTGCGTGCTCTCGACCCCGTCCTCCAGGCAGGTGAGCGAGACGCTCGGGTCGCGGAAGTCCTTGCCCAGCACGGAGATCGTGGTGCTGCCGGTGTGGGGCACGCTGGCTGGGGTGATGGCGCGCACGGAGGGCGGGGCCTGCTCGGTGACCGTGATGCCGTCGGCCAGCACACCCAGCGCTCCCGAGGGGTTCACCACCAGGACGTCGTAGGCGCCCACCGGCACCTGGTCGGGCACGATGGCGCTCAGCGTGTGCTCGTCCTGGAGGTCCACGCTCAGCAGTCGGGTGGAGCTGCCGTCCTCGCCCACCAGGTAGACGCGGGGGGTCTCCTCGAAGCCCTCCTCGCCCGACGGGATGGGGTCCGCGGTGCTGAGGGTCACCGGGGTCCAGGTCCAGGTCCAGGCGTAGGCCGGGTCGGCGCCCTCCAGCGCGATGGTGGTCTGGTCGAGCACGTCCAGGGTGGCGCTGGCCTGCGCGGGGCAGCTCTCGTCCTGCACCACCTGTAGCGTGTAGGCCCCGGCCGCCAGCCCGGCGGGCACGGTGAGCGTGATCTGTCCGGGCGTGGCCGCGTCCCAGCTCCAGGCCACGTCAACCACCGCGCCCGACTCGTCGCTCAGCCAGACCTGGGTGATCTCGCCGATGACGTCGGAGACCCAGGCCACCACCTCCATGTCGGCGCCGCTCCAGACGGAGGGCGGGTCGAGGGCGAAGACGATGGGCTCGGGCGCGACGGTGAGCGCGGCGGCCAGCGTGTCCTCGCAGGCCCCGGCGGCGTAGACGCCCACGTCCACGACCCCGGCCTCGGCCGCCTCGCCGAGCGTGGCCAGGAGCGTGTTCTCGTCGACGAAGGTGGTCTCCACCGCCTCGCCGTCCACCGTCACCACCATGTCCGCGGTGAATTCCTCGCCGCTGACTACGATCTCGCCGCCCGTCCGGCACACGGCCTCCGGGCTGACCGCGCTGATCTCCGGGGGCGGGTTCACGGTCAGGGCCGCGGGCTGCTCGGAAGTGCAGGCGGCCGGGTCGGGGTTGGTGACGCTGAGCCCTGCCTCGCCGAAGGAGGCCGCGCTGGTGTCCACGCTGACCACGAGCCCGTCGCAGACCTCGCCCTCGCCCGGCGCGGCCAGCGGGCTACAACCCACGGTGGAGACCACGGTGGCCTGGAGGCCGCCCACGGTCACGGCGGGCGCGACCCCGTCCACCACCAGCAGCCCCTCCCCAGACAGGGTGAGCTCCGCCAGCGCGCCGTGGCAGAGCTCGGAGGGGTCCAGCGCGGTGATCACGGGCGGCCCGGCGACCAGCAGCCCGGGGGAGACGCGGATCTCCTCCCCGTCCGGCCGCTCCGCCACCACGTCCCAGCTCCCCGGCGTCAGCCCCAGCGCCGCGTCCACCCGCAGCTCCACCGCCCCCGAGCCGGTCCAGGTCGCGTGAGCGCCGCCGATCTCCACCGTCAGCGCGCGCGTGGTCAGCGGCTCGGAGCCCTCCGCCAGCCCCGAGACCGGCTCCAGCCGCAGCACAGGCCAGGCCAGCCGCGGCTCCTCGGAGAGCGCGTCCACCACGCTCGGGTCGAGGGCGGAGCCGCTCAGCAGGAGGATCTCGTCCTCGCCCTCGTCACAGAGCAGCGCGCCCTCCAGCGTGAGCTCGCTGGAGACGGGGCGCTCGCAGCCCACCAGGAGGGAGAGGAGGATCCACATGACGCACCTGCCCTCAGAAAGTACGGATGAGGGCGGGGTGGGGAGACAGGCTCAGCGAAAGGCGTCGAACAGGTCTCGGATGCTCGCGATGTGCCCCGTCTCCTCCCAGCGCAGGCGAAGCTGTGTCAGCCACGCCTCGGTAGCGACCGGCCCGGGGTCTCGCTTGGAGTAGGAGAGGTTCCGGTAGCGCTCGAGTAACAAGGCACGGAGGTAGACCTCGGCGAGCTGGGCGCGGTTTCGGGGAGGAATCGGGGGCAGATCTGCTGGATCCAGTTGCAGGACGTCGTGGATCTTTCGAAAGCGTCGGACCTCAGCGCTGAGCGGGCTCCTGCGCACGATCTTGCGGTTCCCCAATGCCCAGCACTCCAGGCAGAAGTGCTGGATGATGAGGCGCACCGGCGTCCTGATGGTCCCCAGCGTGCCCAGGAAGGAGACCATCTCCTCTCGCTTCTCCTCCAGGCTCATGGTCTCGGAGTCCACAGCGACAACCAGCCGATCCAGGTCCCCTACCTCGTCCGCCTCGATCGCAGCGTCCCGGATGATCTCGAGATACTGCGGATACCCTTCGCCGCTGATCAACGTGAACTCCCCAGACTCGAGATCGTGGAAGGAGGTGTAGCTTCGAAAGCGCAGCGCCGGATTCAGGAGCGGGATCCAGCTCCTGTAAACGGCGTGCTCGGACCTCCTCCCCTCGACCACAACCCCCAGCTTCATTCCTCCTCTCCACGATAGAAGGGGTCGTTGATGAGCTGGGCGAAGCGCTGTTGCCTCGAGCGGCCATAGCGCTTGAGGTTCTCCTCCCCTCCACGAATCGAGACCTGTCCACCGCGACGGCTGAAGACGAGCCAGTGTTCGACAGGGATCTGGTTGATGATGTACGGGTGGTGGCTGGTCAGGATGATCTGAAGGTCGCGATCGAGATCAGTCAGGAAGGCCGGGAACGCGTCAATGGCGCTGATCCCGAGGGAGTTCTCATACTCGTCGATGAGGTAAGTCCAACCGTCCGGGATGGTGCAGAGGTCCATCAAGAGCAACAGCACCTTCTTCATCCCGCTGCTGAGCTCCTGGCAGGGGATGAGTCCATCGATACCCTTCTCTCGGACGCAGAGCACGGGTGTCGGCCCAAGCACGCTCCACGCGGGCTGCAGCGCGCTCAGGTCGGACAGCACGAGCTCGCGCACGAAGGGGAAGGCCGAGCAGAAGGCCATCTGAAGGCGATGAAAGAGCTCAGGAGCGGCCCCTCTCAACCACAGCGCCAGGACGTGAACCGGGAGCTCCTGCGTGTAGAGGGCCTCACGGCCTCTGGCGCAGAGCTCCTGCTCACCGATCAGGAGCGGCGTGGCCAGAAAAGGGTTGGTGAACGCACCACCCGCGAAGTCCCTGCGGAGCGCGCGGAAGCCCGTGCGGAGCGGGGCCAGGGCCTCCTCGTCGCCCAGGAGGTGGATCGCGCTGCTGGCCCTTGACATCTTCGGGAGCGTACGCCGCTGGAACTTGAAGGACTTCGGTGTTCGCCTGACGAGATCAACCTCCCGACCATCCTCGATGCGACTGATCCGCTCGCGGACCACCTGCTTGTCCTGACCGACCTCCAACTGCCACAGCCAGGAGTGTGCGCCCTGCTGCAACCGCACATCCCAGCGCCCTGTGATGAGATCTCCAGGTCGAACCACCGACAGGCCCAGGCTGAAGATCGTGTTCAAGAACCTCGTCTTTCCCGAAGCAGAGTCACCGACGACGAGGTTCAACCGACCGAGCGAGGCGGTGTCGAAACGCCAGAGATGGTCAGAGTACTGATAGGACCGAATCTGCAAGCGAGCTCCCGCGTCTCCCTCGTGCTGCGCTGACCGGCGGCTGTCCCCTCCTCACTTATCCAGCCCCACCTGCAGGTTCCAGCTCGTGTTCATCATGTCCGGCTGGAAGCGCAGCTTCAGGCCCCGGGCATCGCGGGCGATCTCGAAGCAGACCTCGCCGTCCACCTTGCCGCGGCCGGGCACGGAGAGGATGGTCTCCAGCCCGTCCTCCAAGGCGAGCTGGCAGGCCACGCTCTGGTTGAACTGGTAGGGGTGGCTGTCCAGCAGGGTGAACGGGCTCATCAGGGAGACGTCGCCGGGGGCGGTGTTCTCCAGGCTCAGCGCGACCAGCAGCAGGTCCCAGCCGTCCTGCGCCTGGTGGCGGAAGACCTCGTGGCTGAGGGTGCGGGCGCGGCGCACGCCCTTGACCTTGATTTTGTACGGCCCGAACGTCGTCGTGTCGCCGATGCGCGCGGTCTGGGCGGCGGCGCTGGCGTCGGTCGTGGTGGTGGTGACCACCGGGTTCGGGATGTTGACGTCCACCTGGAAGGGGTTGAAGGCGCCGTTGTCGCCGTCCACGTCGGGCGGCGGGGTCCCGGTGTCGTCCTCGCTGAGGCTGCCGATCATCAGCATCAAGGCGCCCATCCCGGCGCAGCTCATGAGCCCGATCATGGCGACCAGACCCCAGATGAGCGCGCTCCTGCCCCCGGGTCTCGCGGTCGCGGCGGTGCTGGACGGGAGGCTCTGGCCGCCGGAGCGCGGGGGAGGGCTGACCGGCGGCGGGCTGGTCGGGGGCGGGACCGGCGGCGGGCTGGTCGGGGGCGGCGGGCTGGTCGGCGGGACCGGCTGGGGGCCGCTGAGCGGGACGGTCTGGGTCACGGCGGGGCCGCTGGCCGGGCCGCCGCCGGTCGACGGCAGGCTCTGGACCCCGGTGGTCCCGGTCTTGGGGCGCCAGAGATCCGCCACCGAGGCCGGCGATCCGAAGCCCTTGCCGCTGGTGGAGGGGCCGCTGGTGGAGGGGCCGCCGCCCGAGGCGGGCCCCCCGGTACCGCCCACCACCGGGATCACCGAGTTCGCCCCGCCCGTGCTCTGCGGGCTGAGCTCGGGGCGACCGGTGAAGCTGGCGGCGAGCTGGGCGAGGAACTCCTCCATGGAGGCCAGCCGGCGCTCGCCCTCGGGCTCGGTGGCGCGCATGACCAGGCGGCGCAGCGGGTCGGGGAAGGCGGGCCCGGGGTCGAGCGCCTCGCTCTCCAGCTTGAGCCGCATCATGCGGACCATCTGCTGACCGGCGCTGGAGTCGCTCTCCTCGGGGAAGGCCATGCGCCCCGTCAGGCTCTCCCACAGCACCAGCCCCAGCGCGTAGATGTCCGCCAGCCGGAAGTCCGGCTTCGACCCGGCGAACGCCATCGGGTCGATGTAGGGCAGGGTGCCCGGCAGCGTGCCCTCGCGGGTCAGGCTGGTGCGGCCCTCGGCGGCGGCGATGCCGAAGTCCACCAGCCGCGCCGATCCGTCCGTGCCCAGCATGATGTTGGCCGGCTTGAGGTCCCGGTGCGTGACCCCCTTGCTGTGCGCGTGCTGGAGCCCGCTGCCCACCTGACGGAAGACGTTGTAGGCCTCCGACGGCGAGAGCGGCCCGCGCGAGAGCCGGCGGCGAAGGTCCTCGCCCTCCAGGTACTCCATGAACAGATAGAGGATCCCGCGGGCCGGATCGTCCCCGCCCGAGAGCACCCGCACGACGGCGGGGTGGTTCAGCGAGGCCAGCGTGTCCACCTCGCGGATGAAGCGCTCCCGCGTGGCGAAATCGTTGCGGGCATGCATGACCTTGCAGGCCGCCCGCACGCGCTCCGAGAGCACGCTGCGCGCCAGGAAGATGGAGCCCATGCCGCCCGCGCCGAGGGGCTGCACGATGATCCAGTCGCCGATCCGGTCACCTGCTTGAAGCATGCTCGCCTGTTGTAGCACGCGAGAAGACTAGCGACCCTTGAACTCCGGCGGGCGGCGCGTGAGGAAGCTCTGCACGCCCTCGGCGAAGTCCTCGCTCTGCACGAGCTGGAGCTGGCCAGCGCGCTCGGCGCCCAGCGCGGCCTCGAAGTCACCCTGCGTGGCCAGCACGGCCGCCTTGATCTTCGCGTAGGAGAGCGGCGGGCCCTTGGCGAGCTCGGCGGCGTAGGCGTGGACGGCCTCCAGGAAGCCCTCGGTCGGCAGCACGCGGTTGACCAGCCCGAGCTCCAGCGCCTCCTTCGCCTCCACCATGCGCCCCTCGTAGAGCAGCTCCATGGCCTTGCCCGTGCCCACCAGGCGCGGGAGGTAGAAGGTCCCGCCCCCGTCGGGCATCAGGCCGATGCGCACGAAGCGCTCGCCCAGGCTCACGCGCTCGCTGGCGAGCCGGATGTCGCAGGCCAGCGCCATGTCCGCCCCGAAGCCCGCGGCGGCCCCGTCCATCGCGGCGATGGTGGGCTTGAGCAGCCCGCGCAGGTTGCGGGCGAGGGCGTGGAAGTGGCCGATGGAGACGACCGGGTCCAGCGGCTCCATCATCGCCGCCTTCAGATCCAGGCCCGAGCAGAAGGCCCCGCCCTCGCCGCTGACCACCACCACGCGCACGGCGGGGTCGGCCGCCTCGGCGAAGGCCGCGGCCAGGCGCTCCACCAGGGAGACGGTCAGCGCGTTCTTCGTCTGCGGTCGGGCGAGCACGATCCAGCGGACGCCGTCGCGGTCTTGGACACGGAGATCACTGTCGTTCACGGGGCCTCCCGCAAGGTCCGTAGCCGCTCAGGCCCCGAGCGACCAGCCCGCGCGGATGACCACCAGGTAGACCAGGATCTTGGGCACGCGCACCAGCGCCCCCACCATCGGGTGCCACAGCGGCAGGCGCGCCGCCCCGGTGCCGATGACGCAGAGGCTGTCGGGGATGGGCGTGAGGCTGGCGATGGCCACCGCCAGGATCCCATAACGGCGCAGAAAAGGCCCGATCCAGTAGCGCTCCAGCAGGCGCTGAATCCACGAGCTCTGCCCGAAGAGCCGGCCCACGCTCCAGGCGAGGAGCACGCCCAGGAAGGCGCCGACGCAGGCGGCGAGGAAGGCCGTCCACAGCCCGAGCCCGCCCGCGTGCCCCACCAGCAGCACCGCGCTGTGCGTCAGCACCGGCACCAGATCGGTCATCGCGAAGCTGAGCGTGAGGCCGGGCCAGCCCGCGGCGCCGATCAGCCAGGTGGAGAAGGTCGTGATCGGCACGCGCAGCAGCGTGGCCAGCCCGACCACCACGGCCAGGAGCAGCGCCAGCCCGGCCAGCAGGCGCGGGACGAGCTCGCGGAGGCGGGGGAGCGGGGGGAGGGCGTCGTGGTTGGGGAGGGCCGGCTCGGACAGCGGGAGCTCCTTCGCGTCCTGGGAGCTAGCCCTCTGGACCACGCGTGTAAAGACCCTGGGGCGCTCAGACAGGCTGCGCGCTCAGCCGGCCGCCGGGCTCAGGCCCGCGGCGCGCCGGATCCCGGTGAAGCAGTAGGGGTTGTTGTGGAGCTGCCCGGTGGCGCTGTAGGAGACCACCGAGCAGCCGCCCCGACACTGCTCGCCCTTCTCGCAGCCCGCGCAGTTCGCGCCGAGATCCTGGCATCCGCGGAAGCCGCGCGTGAGCTGGAAGCTGGCCGGATCGAACCAGATGTCCCACAGGCTCCGCTCGCGCAGGTTGCCCTCCACGAGCTCGTCGGGCAGGGACAGGCAGCCCTTGACCCGGCCGTCGCTCATGATGCCGCAGGACAGCAGGCCCGCCCCACAGCCGCGCCAGCTCGGGAAGAGCTCGTCCAGCGCGCCGTAGTAGCCCAGGCCGTCAGCCGGGATCATCAGCAGCCCCCGATCGCGCGCGGCGACGTGGTGGGCCACGAAGAAGCCGTCCAGCGAGAGGTACTGCTCCGGGCTCAGCAGCAGCTCACCCCCGCGACCGCGGCCCTGCGGGAAGATGGGCTGGAGCTGCCAGTTGTTCACGCCGTGGGTGATGAGCAGCTCCAGCAGCTCGGGCAGGTCGCCGATGTTGGCGGCCGTGACCGTGGTGATGATGCCGACCCGCAGACCCACCGCGCGCGCCTGATCGACGCTGCGGAGCACCTTGTCGAAGAGCCCCGGCGAGCCGCGCAGCGCGTCGTGGTGCGGTGCGAGGCCGTCCAGGCTCATGGCCAGCCCGTCCATGCCCGCGGCCTTGATCCGGTCGATCAACTCGGGGTTGAGCACGCGCCCGTTGGTGAGGATCCGCGTGGTGATCCCCAGCGCGCCGAGGCGGCGGGCCAGGGGCTCCCAGTAGGCGCACAGGAGCGGCTCGCCCCCCGTGAAGTCCACCTCCCGGACCAGCAGGTCCGGGAACTGGTCACAGAGGGCGAGGGCCTCAGCCTCACTCAGCTCTCCGGGTCGTCGGTGCCCCGCGCTGGTGGCGCAGTGCCCGCAGCGGATGTTGCACGAGAGCGTCAGCTCCCAACCGATGATGTGCGGAAAGCCGATGAAGCCCACGGTAGCCTCCTCAGGGCGTGAACGGTCTACGCGCTGGCGTGGTGCTGACGGTAGAAGGTCTGGAGGGCGACGTAGTCACCCGTGCGGATGGTGACCTCCCGCCCGCCCGCGACGTCGTCCGCGATGTTCAGGATGGGCACCGCGATCTCCTTGGGCGGGGCGACGCCCTTGTCCAGGTAGGCCTTCACGTGGGCCTGGGTCTTCTCGTAGAACGCAGAGTCCGGCGCGACCTCAATCGCCTTCTCCCAGTCGGCATGCAGCATGTCCCGAATCTGGAGGTACATGATCCAGGTCCTGCGGTCGAGGATGTTGGTGGCGATCTGCCATGGGATCTTGACGCTTGCCATGATTCCCCCCTTGTTGGCCCGCGCGAGCGCGGGCGCGACCTGTGTTGGACAGGCCGACCATGTTTCTGTTTGTGCAAGAATTGTACCAACCGTTCAGGCGCGTGGGGCGGGCTCTCCCTTGCCCGCCTCTTCGACCGACCAGCCGCGATACGTGGCGTTTGACGGGCCGCGGCGGGCGGATCCCACCGGCCTCCTCCCAGACTTCGGGAAGCTCCCAGGCGCCGCGCCTGTGCGGGATCCCCCGATCAGGTGTGTAGGCTCACACACCCCTGGCCGCGCCAGGCCGCTCTGGGGGGGCGCCCGACAGGAAGGCGCATGCCCACGCGGGCGCGCCCTTGACAGGCGAATTCGCGTGAGGGTAGGATGAAAGCAGAGGCTCACCGATGGCGCGTCGCATCCTGCTCCCCGATCTCTACGCCGCTCACAGCTTCGGTGGCTACCTGGAGGGGGTGCTGGCGGCGCGGCGCGCGGCCGGGCTGGCAGGATCCCTGGCGACCCTGGCGAGGTCGGCGCGGGTGCCCTACGGCCGGCTGCGGGGCAGCCTGGTCCGGCGCGCGCCCCTCCTCTCCGACGACGTCGCGGCGCTCTCCAAGCACCTGGGCCACGATCTGAACGACGCGCGCTACTTCGCGCTGCTGCTGACGCACTGGCAGGGGCCGGACGCCCTGGAGCGGCGGAAGGCGCTGACGGGGCTGGTGGAGGTCCTGGAGAAGCGGGCGGAGCGCGCGGGCCAGGGCGCGCGCTTCCGGGTCTGGTATCGCTGGAAGCACCGCTACGCGATCGCCGGCGTGCGCTGCGGGGCGGTGCGCGAGGCCCAGGATCTGGCGACGGGGCTTGGGATCCCGCTGGACGAGGCGAAGAAGATCCTCGAGGATCTGCGCTGGCTCCGACCGGATCAGCTCCCGCCGGACACGGCCACGGCGGGGCCGGACGCGGATCTCCCCACGCTGCTGCTGGTCGACACGATGATCGAGGTGGGGAAGCGCTCTCTGGCTCGGCGGCCGGATGATGGGGGGCATGAGATGAGCCATTCCGCCCGGTCTGAGGCAGGGGCCGCGCGGCGGATGCACGACCTGGACGCCATGCACGTCGCGGCCGGCTCGCCGCCCACCTCCCCGGGGCTGTCGCGGCCCGTCCTCCTGCTGACCCACACCACCCTCTCCGCGAAGCTGGAGCCCTGATGCGCAGAACCTCTCTCGTCCTCCTCGCGCTCGCGGGGCTCGGCGCGGCCTGGGCAGGTACCTTTGTCATCGGCGGCACCGCCAAGCTCACCGACGGCCTGAGATCGGAGATGCCGAAGGTGGGGCAGGGCGCCGGCCGCGACGCGAGCTCCGTGGCCTCGGGCTGGGGTCGCCAGGGTCTGACGGGCTCGGCGACGCGGCTGGGCAGCGCGCCCCGGCTCTCGGGCGCAGCGGGCGGCGTGGTCTGGGGCGGTCGCCACGGCCGCAGCTTCACCGTCCTCTTCGACGCGCCGCGCCCGCTGGACGCGCTGGAGAGCGTCCCCTGCCCCCCCGGGGAGTGGGTGGAGCTGAGCCTGCTCCTGGAGGGCGAGCTGGCCGTGGCGGGAGGCAGGACGGAGGCGCTGACCCTGGAGCGCCTGACGGTGGTGCTCGATGAGCCCGTGGTCGGCGGGCCGGACCAGGATCTCTGGCTGGACCTGCCTGAGGCGTCGACGCTGCCCGTGGGCGAGCGCGCGCTACAGGTGTGGCTGGAGGACGGGATCCTGGCCCAGAGCGCGCCTGTGGAGTGAGGCGATTATCGGGCGGATTCCGAGCCTGGGACCGGCGCTCTCTCTGTCGAAGTTTTCGGTGGACACCGCGGGGGGCTCGCAAGCTCCAGCAGGGGTTGAGAGCATCGGGGAGTGCCTCGACGTCCCCCTGAGCTGCCGACCCTGCCGCCCGACGTGGTGCGCTACCGCGACTATCGGGAGTGGCTCCGGGATCGCGCGGACTTCCTGCGCGCGCACCACAAGCTCCCGGGGCACCGCTCGCTGGCCGCGGCCATCGGGATCAGCACGGGCCACCTCTCCAACGTCATCGCCGGCCGGCGGGACCTGGAGCCCGCCCTGGCGGCGGACCTGGCGGTGGCCCTGGGGCTCGAGGGCGAGCGGCACCGCTACTTCGTGCTGCTGGTCCTCCTGGAGGAGGCGGGCTCTCCCGGGGCGCGCGCGCCCCTGACCCAGGAGCTGGACGAGCTCCAGGCGCGGCTCCTGCAGCCGGGCCGGAGGGGGCGCATCCCGGCTGAGGTGCGCGCCGCGCGAGTGAAGCACATCGAGGCCATGCAGCAGGGCGCCTACGCGCGGATCTGGGTGACGAGCGCGCTCTATGCCCTGCTCTGCTGCCCCGCGGCGCCCCTCACCGCCGCCGCCCTCGCCGCCTGCCTCCGCCGGCGGATCAGCGCCACCGCGGTCAAGGCTTCGTTGCAGGACCTCTCCGAGATGGGGCTGGTCGTCGAGAGAGAGGGACGGAAGTGGCCGACGGCCGACGTGGCGGAGCGCCGCCACGCGCCCGAGCCCATCCCCCGGGCCATCTTCGCCTCCGCCTGGGATCTGGCACAGGAGTCGGCCCTGGCCCGCGATCCCCACACGACGATCAGCGCCACGGCGCTGTGGCTGCCCGAGGGGCGACGCCCGGAGCTCCAGCGCGCGTACATCGACCATTTCTTCGCGCTGGCCATGGAGGCGGAGCCCGAGTCCGCGCGCTCCTGCGTGACCCTGGAGCGGCCCGAGCTCGAGGCGGGGGAGGAGCCCGCCGACCGGGTCGTGCAGCGCGTGGTGATGTGCGTGCCGGTGGACGGCTGAAGGGGCGGCACATCGGCGATAGGAGAGGCGCATGCCCTCCCGCGTCGTCCACCAGACCGACGGCCTCGCCTGGCTGGCGGCCAGCCCGCTGCCGCCCGACCACGCCCTGGTCACCTCGCTCCCGGACCTGAGCGAGCTCTCGCCCCTGCGTCTGGAGGCCTGGCGGGGCTGGTTCGTGGACGCCGCCGCCGCCGCCTGCCGCGCCGTCGCCCCGGAGAGCGTGGCCGTCTTCTACCAGACCGACATCAAGCACCAGGGCCTGTGGATCGACAAGGCGCACCTCGTCCAGCGCGGCGCCGAGGCGGCGGGCGTGGGGCTGCTGTGGCACAAGCTCGTGCTGCGCGCGGCCCCAGGCGCCACCACCTTCGGCCGCCCCGCCTACGCCCACCTGCTGGCGTTCAGCGCCGGGCTTCGGCTCACGCCCGGCCAGTCCAGCCCCGACGTGCTCCCCGGGACCGGCGCCATGCCCTGGCCCCGGGCCATGGGCGTGGACGTCTGCGACTTCGTGGCCCGCTGGCTGCTCAAGCACACGTCCTGCCGGGTCGTGGTAGACCCCTTCTGCGGCGTGGGCACCATGCTCGCGGTGGCGAACCGTCACGGGCTCGACGCGGTGGGCGTGGAGCTCTCGCGGCGGCGGGCGGAGCGGGCGCGGGCGCTGACGGTATGACGGGAGGTCGGGCGAGGATGAGCGAGGAACACCCCACCGGCGCGCGCCGGAGCCTGATCGTCCGGGGCGCGAAGGGCACGGGCCTGATCCTGCTGATGCTCCTGGCCTTCGTCCTGGCGGACGGATGGGAGGGCTTCGGCGCGCGGGCGACCGGGGCCCGGCGGGCGCGCATGGAGGCCTCGCCCCAGTGGGAGGACGGCCACTTCGTCAACCCCCAGCCCCTGATCAACGATCTCTGGGGCTCGCTGACCGGCGCCTCGGACATGAGCCCCGACGTCAGCCCCAGCGGCTCCCCCGCGGTCCTGCCCCTGAGGCGCGCCGCCCTCGACCTCGCGCCCCCCAGCGGCCTGCGCGTCACCTGGCTCGGGCACTCCACCACGCTCGTCGAGATCGACGGCCACCGCGTGCTGACCGACCCCGTCTGGAGCGCCCGCGTCGGCCCCGTGGACTGGGCGGGCCCCGTCCGCTGGTTCGCTCCCCTCATCGCGCTGGCCGAGCTGCCCGTGCCCGACGCGGTGGTCATCTCTCACGATCATTATGATCATCTCGACCATCGAACGATTCGATCCATGCGCGAATGGGACACCACCTTCGTCGTCCCCCTGGGCGTCGGCGCCCACCTCGCCTCCTGGGGCGTGCCCGAGGCGAAGATCGTCGAGCTGGACTGGTGGGAGCGGACCCCCATCGGCGATGGCCTGGAGATCGTGGCGACCCCCGCCCGGCATGCCTCCGGGCGCGTGCTGCTGGACAACGACGCGAAGCTCTGGGCCGGCTACGCCCTGGTCGGGGCGAACCATCGCGTCTGGTATTCGGGAGACACGGGTCTGTTCCCGGCGATGCGCGAGATCGGGTCCAGGTTGGGTCCCTTCGATCTGACCATGATCGAGGTCGGCCAGTACCACCAGGCCTGGCCCGACTGGCACCTGGGGCCCGAGCAGGCGGTCCAGGCGCACCAGATGGTGGGCGGTCGCGTGATGTTGCCCGTCCACTGGGGGCTGTTTGCGCTGGCCTACCACGCCTGGACCGAGCCCGTGGAGCGCGCGCTGGCCGAGGGGGATCGGGTGGGGGCCACGCTGATCGCCCCGCGGCCGGGGGAGCCGGTGGAGCCGATGGAGCGGCCGGCGGTGGAGCGGTGGTGGCCGGAGCTGGAGTGGCGGACGGGGGCGGAGGACCCGATCGTGGCGTCGCAGATGGAGTGAGGGCGGGGGCGTCAGGTGGAGGAGGCGAGCGGCGCGGGGAGCGGCCCGAAGGCCTCGACCGGGAGGACGTCCACGACGACGCCGGACGCATCGCGGGCCTGCCAGGCGAGCCAGCGCCACGCGCCGTCGCTGGCCTCGATGAATTGCTCGCGGGAGCGGTCGGTGGCGGGGATCCAGACGGCGTGATCACCGTCGGAGACGCGGGTGACGCGGAGGCAGCGCCCGGTGCGTGTGTCCCAGAGTCGGAGGGTGTTGTCGGAGCTGGCGGAGAGTACAGTGGCGCCGTCTGGGGCGAAGGCGCTGGCGTTGACGGGGCCAGTGTGCTCGGTCCAGGTGGCGAGGGGTTGTCCAGACCGGATGTCCCAGAAGCGGAGGGTGTTGTCCCAGCCTGCGGAGAGTGCGACATCTCCGTCGGGAGCAAAGGCACAGCCGATGACGGGGCTGGTGTGCCCGCTCCAAGTGGCAAGGGTACGTCCAGACCGGGAGTTCCAGAGGCGGAGGGTGTTGTCCCAGCCTGCGGAGAGCGCGGTGGTGCCGTCTGGTGCGAAGGCGCACGCGGTGACTGTGCTCGTGTGCCCAGTCCAGATGGAGAGGGTTCCTCCAGTGCGGGTATCCCAGAGTCGGAGGGTGTGGTCGTCGCTGGCGGAGAGCGCGGTGGTGCCGTCTGGTGCGAAGGCGCACGCGGTGACCGCACTCGTGTGCCCGGTCCAGATGGAGAGGGTTCCTCCAGTGCGGGTATCCCAGAGTCGAAGGGTGCTGTCCCAACTCGCAGAGAGTGCAGTCGCGCCGTCCGGGGCAAAGACGCACGCAGTGACGGTGTTAGTGTGCCCATTCCACGTAGCAAGAGCAGTTCCAGTGCGGGCGTCCCATAGACGGAGAGTGTTGTCCCAGCTCGCGGAGAGTACAGTCGCGCTGTCCGGGGCGAAGGCGATGGCCGTGACGGTGCTGGTGTGCCCGGTCCAGGTGGCGAGGGTACGTCCAGTGCGGGTGTCCCATAGACGGAGAGCGTTGTCCCAGCTCGCGGAGAGTGCAGTCGCGCCGTCCGGGGCGAAGGCGATGGCCGTGACGGTGTTGGCGTGCCCGGCCCAGGTGGCGAGGGTACGTCCAGTGCGGGTATCCCAAAGACGGAGAGTGTTGTCCCAGCTCGCGGAGAGTGCAGTCGCGCCGTCCGGGGCGAAGGCGCATGCGTCGACAGATCTAGCGTGCCCTTTCCAGGTGGCGAGGGTATGTCCAGTGCGGGTATCCCAAAGACGAAGGGTGGTGTCGTCGCTGGCGGAAAGGGCGGTAGCGCCGTCCGGGGCGAAGGTGCAGGCTGTGACGGTGCTGGTGTGCCCGGTCCAGGTGGCGAGGGTACGTCCAGTGCGGGTGTCCCAGAGGCGGAAGGTGTTGTCCAAGCTTGCGGAAAGCGCAGTGGCGCCATCAGGGGCGAAGGCGCAGGTGGTGACCCAGTTAGTGTGCCCAGTCCAGATGGCGAGGGTACGTCCAGTGCGGGTGTCCCAGAGCCGGAGGGTGT
>CAZTOW010000005.1:0-118837 GCA_964615375.1 uncultured Enterobacterales bacterium | reverse complement strand
CCAGCTCGCAGAGAGCGCGGTCGCGCCGTCGGGAGCGAATGCGCAGGCGGTGACCTTATGTTTGTGTCCAGTCCAGATGGCGAGGGTACGTCCAGTGCGGGTGTCCCAGAGCCGGAGGGTGTGATCCCAGCTCGCAGAGAGCGCGGTCGCGCCGTCGGGAGCGAATGCGCAGGCGGTGACCCTTTGTGTGTGCCCGGTCCAGGTGGTGAGGGTTCGCCCAGTGCGAGTGTCCCAGAGCCGGAGAGTGTTGTCGTCGCTGGCAGAAAGTGCGGTAGTGCCATCGGGAGCGAAGGCGCAGGCGGTGACCCCATTCGTGTGGCCGCGGCCCTCAGCCAGGGTGTACGATGCAGACGGCTGAGAGCGGGCAACGGACCCCGACAGCGCAAACCAGGCCCCGTGTGTCCTGGCCTCGCTCCAGTCCGCCCCCTCCAGCTCCGCCCGCCGGAAGGTGGCCCCATCCGCCGCGGCCCCGACCAGGCGCGCCCCCCGCGCGTCCACGTCCACCAGCTCCGCCCGCCGAAGATCCGCCCCGGACAGGTCCGCCCGCGCCAGACGGACCTGCCGCCAGCGCGTCTCCCGAAGGTTGGCCCCGGCCCAGACTGAGCCCGCCAGATCCAGCGGGGCCTCTGCCGTCCCCGCCAGAGACCAGCCCTGGAGATCCGCGCCCGAGAGGTCCGCGCCCGCCGTCGTCGGCCGGGGCCACCCGCGCGCGGCGGCGTCCACGACGTAGGCGAGCCACTGCTCGCTGGCCATGGCGAGGTAGGGCGCCCGCCAGTCGCCCAGGCGGGCCAGGAGCGCGAGATCGGCCGCCTCCAGCAGGTGCTGGGCGAAGAAGTCGCGCGTCTCCGGGCTGACCCGGGGCATGGCCCAGCCCTCCCGACGCCCGTCCCGCAGGCTCTCGAAGAGGTGCCGCGCCAGGAAGAACTCCGCCATCGAGCTGTGGGCGAAGCGGAAGCCGCCCCCGCCCTCGCCGTCGTCCTCGCGGACCAGGAAGGTGGCGGTGCGCAGGTCCTCCTCCAGCTTGTCCACGGAGAAGCCGCGGTAGCGCAGCAGATCGGGCTGGCCGTCCAGCCAGGCGTGGAACCAGGGCTCCAGCTCCTTCGCCGCGATCACCCGCTGGCCCCGCGCCCACATCCAGGCGGAGAGGTGCGTCATCAGGCGCAGCTTGTGGTCGGGCTGGAGGTGGTGCTTGCCGTTGTCGCGCGACATCCAGCGGCTCACCATCGCCCGGTAGAGGGTCACGCCGTACACGGGCCTCCCCCGGGCGCGGAGCTGCTCGATCTCCGGCAGCAGCTCGGTGACCAGCCGGAGCGTGTAGGGCCGGCAGGCCAGCTCGCTCAGGTTGTGGACGCTGCGGACCAGCTCCAGCGTGCGGTCCACGTCCGTCCCCGGCAGCGCGCGGGCGAAGTAGCCGCGGATCTGATCCTCGCCCAGCGGCAGCAGCACCATCGCCCGGTAGTGCTCGGCCTCGGTGCTGCCGCGATCGTTGCCGGTGAAGTGGCTCTTCTGGTCCTGCAAGGTGCGGAAGTAGTGCGTGCGGCAGGACAGCAGCAGGCGGGTGGGGGCGGCCGATCCGGGGGTCGGGCGCAGCTTGAGGATCTCGCGGGTGAACGCCTGCCCGTCCACCTCGGTCAGGTGGACCAGCGCCTCGTCCAGGCCGTCGAAGACGAACAGCAGCGGCTCCGTCCGGGCCCGCCGGATCAGCTCCAGCGCGGTGGGGTGCGGGCCGTCGATCGGCGGCTCCCACCCGCGGGCGATGCACTCGTCGATGATCTCGGCCAGCCGGGGGGTGGGGCGCTCACGCAGGCCGGTCAGGCTGCGCAGGTCGAGGTAAAGCGGGGCGGGCAGCACCTCCCCGTTCGCGCGGCGGGCCTCCAGCTCGCGGATGAGGCGCTGGCAGCTCACGGTCTTGCCCATGCCGTACTCGCCCAGGAGCGCGAAGACCGGGGGGGCCGCCGGCTCGGCCAGCCAGTCCAGCAGGTAGCCCAGCGCGGGCACCGCCCGGGCGTCCTCCTTCGCCGCGCCCTCCAGGTCCTGCCGGGAGAGCGAGGCCGGCGTGGCGAAGGGCTCCTCGATGAGAGCCTCGATCGCCTCGAAGTCGCGGGTGGCGTGGGCGTGGCGCCGGGGCGGGCAGCCGGGCGCGGGGGGGCCGGGCCGGGGGCCGTCGCCCGGGGGAGGCGTGTCGGGGCCGTCGGCGTACTTCTTGAGCAGCGCGACGATCTGGTCCACGAGGGCGCTGACCCACTCCTTTCGACGGTGTCCGGTGCGCTGGGCGAAGGTCTTGTTCTCCCCGTCGCGCCAGATCTGGCGCTCACCCAGGCCCTTGAGGTCGGTGGTCTTGAAGTCGAGCTGCTCCAGCGCCACCGGCACCACCCGCCGGCCCTCCACCCCGGCGCCGTCGCCGCGCACGAAGGCGGGCAGCTCGTGTCGGGTGATGTAGGCGCTGGCCAGCAGGTGGTAGCTCACCGCCAGCACGCCGATGTGAGCCCCGGCCAGCCCGCCCTTGATCTGCGCGTCCCAGTCCTCACCGACCAGGATCCCGGTGTCCCGCCAGGGCTCGAAGGCGTAGTCCCGCGCGGTCCGCAGGCGGAGCTCGAGCTCCTTGTAGAGCTGGTCCGCCAACGCGCCGTCGGCGTGGGCGTAGCTGAAGAACCAGCGCACCACCGGCTTGCCGTCCCGCCGCTCGGTCAGCCGCACCCGGGGCTCGGTGATGGGGAGGGCGCGGGTGTCGGCGACCAGCCGCTCGCCCGCCCGGTCCAGCTCCGGCGTGCTGTGGTCCACGTTCAGGAGCGCGTCGCCCTCGAACCAGACCTCGCGCGCGGCGGCCCCGCCGGCCTTGGCGCTGGTGGAGACGAGGGCGAAGCGGAGGCCCGCCTCCGTCGCGGCCTCGGCGATCCGGTCGCGGAGGCGGGTGAGCGCCTTGTTCTGGGCCTCGCGATCCACGCCGGGGAAGGTCGCCTCCAGCGCCGCCGCCATCGGCGCGCGGCCGGAGGCGGGATCGAGCGCGGCGACGACGGTGCCGACCCGCCCGTGCTCGGTCTGCGAGAGGTGGGGGCGGAGGCGCTCCAGCGAGCGGCGGACATCGGGGGGCATCAAGGGCATGGCGAGACCTCGTGGGTCTCTTATGTCCGAATGGTGTCCGAATGTCAAGTCGACATCGAGGGCGGCAGCCGGACCGGCCTCACCCCCGCCGCCGCACCTTGTACGTCAGCATCGGCCGCAGCACCGCGATCACCCGCGCCAGCCCCGCGTCCACCAGGTCCTGCACCACCCGATCCACGTCCTTGTACGCCTGCGGCGCCTCCTCGTAGAGCAGGTCCTTGTCCTCGCAGATCACGGGGTTCCCCAGCGGGCTCCGCTGGAGCTGCTCCACGCTCAGGCGCGCCCGCAGCCGCTCCCGGGCGTCGGATCGCCCCCACTTGCGGCCGGCGCCGTGGGCCAGGGACCAGCCCCCCACCGCCGGGTCGCCCGCCGGTGCCACGAGGTAGCTCATCGCCCCGCGCGAGCCGGGGATGACCACGGGCCCCTGGTTGGCGGGGGCGGCGCCCTTGCGGTGGAGCCAGCAGGTGCAGCCACCGGAAGTCTGAGGCGTGACGCTGTTGTGGCAGAGGTCCAGGACGCGCTCGCCCTCGGCGCCCACGGCCTCCAGCATGCGGGCGGCGACGAGGCGGCGGTTGCTCCGCCCCCAGCGCACGGCGTGGTCGTGGCGGGCCAGGTAGGCGTCGGCCTCGGGGCCGCCGATGGTCAGGCCCTCGGCCCCGCGCACGTCGGTGTGGGTGCGCAGCACGCGCTCGCCGAAGCCGCGGGAGCCGGAGTGGACCAGCAGCAGGGCGCGCTCGGGGTCCAAGGCTAGTTTATCTAGCTCCGAGACCTCCCGCACCTCCTCGATCTTCTGGAGCTCGGCGAAGTGGTTGCCCCCGCCCACGGTGCCCAGGCTCTCCTCGTAGCCGCTGGGGGCCACCCCGTCCTCGGCCAGCCAGCGCTCCGTGTCCCCGTCCCAGGGCCCCTCCATCCCCGAGACGCGCTCGGCCAGGCGCTCGACCTTCAGCTTGCGGACCTTCGCGTCCGTCCGCCACAGCCCCATGCCGCAGCCGATGTCGCCGCCCACGAGGTGCGGGTAGATGACGCCCTCGCTGAGGAAGGCGGCGCCGATGGGGTGGCCCTTGCCGGGGTGCAGGTCGGGCATGCCGACGGCGCGGCGCATGCCGGGGAGCTCGGCGGCGCGCTCGAGCTGACGGACGGCCTCGCCCTCGATCCAGCTCGACGGGGAGGCGATGAGGCTGATCTCGGCCACGCGCGAATCCTGAGGCCCTCGTCACGCGAGCTTCGCGCCAGAGCCACCACGCCCGGATAAGCTCGGCGTGTGACGGACGCAACGTCGACGCGGCAGACCTTCGTGCTCTCCGACCTCCACATCTCGGATGTGGAGGCCGAAGACCCACGCCGTCCCCTGTGGCGGCGCTACAAGCAGCCCGGGGCCCACCCCGACGCGCGCCTTCTGAAGCTGCTGGCCCACTTTCGCGAGCTGGCCGCCGGCCGCCCGGCCGAGCTCATCTTGAACGGCGACGTCTTCGACTTCGACTCGGTGCTGGTGCGCCCGGCGGAGAAGCTCTGGCGCACCTCCTGGCTGGAGCGCGCCCGCGGGCTGGCCCCGGAGGAGGCCAAGAGCTGCTGGAAGCTGCACCGCATCCTGGAGAGCCACCTGGCCCTGCTGGACGGGCTGCGCGCCTGGGTGCGCGACGGCAACACCCTGGTCTTCATCATCGGCAACCACGACCTCGAGCTGCACTGGCCGTCCGCCCAGCGCATCCTGCTGGACGCCATCCCCGGCCCCGAGCCCGACGCCGTGCGCGTCTGCGCCTGGTTCATCCGCTGCGGGGACACGCTGGTCACCCACGGCAACCAGCTCGACGACTACTGCGTGTGTCAGGACCCGCTGCACCCCTTCGTGGCCGTGCGCGGGGTGCCCCGGGTGCGCTCGCCGTTTGGGAACCTGGCGGGCAAGCTCATCCTCAACGGCATGGGCCTCTTCAACCCGCACGTCGACGACAGCTTCATCAAGCCCCCGCTGGAGTACCTGCGCTTCTTCTTCCAGCACATCGCCCGCACCCAGCCCTTCGTGCTGTGGAGCTGGCTGTGGGGGGCCACCGCCACCCTCTTCGTCACCTTGGACGAGGGCTTCCGCCCGGCGCTCCGCGACCCGCGCACGCTGGTGGCGCGGGAGGAGGATGAGGCGCGCAAGGCCCGCGTGAGCCCGGCCGTCCTGCGGGCGCTGCAGGCGGCGAGCGTACACTCGGCGGTCTTCAGCCCCTGGAAGCTGGCCCGCGAGCTGTGGCTCGACCGGCTCCTGCTCTTCGTGCTCGTCTTCTTCCTGGCCTGGCAGGTGGGCAGCGCGCTGCACTTCGTGGCCGACGCAGGGAAGATCGGGGCGCTGGTCGCGCTGGCGGTGCTGATGCCGCCCTTCCTTCTCTACGCCTGGTCGGTGCGCTCCAACGTCGCCGAGTCCTACGCCGAGATGCGCGCCGGTGCAGCCCAGCTCGCCATGCTCTGCGGGGCGCGTCGCGTGGTCATGGGCCACACCCACATCCTGCGCCGGGACGTGGTGCAGGGCGTGGAGTACCTGAACACCGGCCACTGGGCGCCCGCCTGGCGGGATCTGGAGTGCACGGTGCCCGTGGGGCTCAACGGCTTCGTCTGGCTGCGCCCCGCCGAGCCCGGACGTTACGAGGCCGAGCTGCACGTCTTCGATCGCGAGCGCTGAGCGTGCTGCCCCCCGCTCCGGCGCCCCTGCTCGGGGATCTGGCCCCCAGCGCCGCCGAGCGCGCCGCCTTCCGGGAGGCCGCCCGCGCGGCGACGATCGCCTGGTGGCCGCGGCTGGCCCTGGGGGCCTCGGCCGTGGCCATCCTCTGGTGGCCCACCGATCTGATCCTCTACGCGGGCGAGCCCCTCATCCAGGCCGCTTACGTGCGGATGCGGCTCGGGGTGGTGGCGCTGTGCGTGCCGCTGGCGCTCCTGGGGCCGCGGGTGGCCCTGTTCCGCCGGCACCCCGAGGCCGTGGTCGGGCTGGGCATCCTGGCCTGCTCGGGCTGGATCGGCCTGAACATGGGCCTGCCCGAGGGCCACGTCGATCGGCTCTTCCCCTTCCTCTACCCCACGCCGCTGCTGACCATCCCCATGCTGGTGCCGCTGCGGGCGCGGGCCGGCTGGGCCACCCTCACCGGCGCCGCCGCCTGGCTGAGCGCGCACCCCGGCGGGGCCCCCGCGGCCCCCCAGAGCTGGGACCAGCTCAGCTTCCTCGGGTTCACGGTCGTGCTGGGCGTGGCGATGGGCGACGTCCTCTACAAGCTGCTCCAGCACCAGCACCTGCTGGAGCGGCGGCTCGCGGCGCGGGAGGCCGAGCTCAGCCAGCTCGCGGCGGGCCTGGAGGAGCGCGTCGCCGAGCAGGCCACCCTGCTGCTGGACCTGAACGGTCAGGCGGCCACGGCGCGCCAGCGGGAGCGGGCCCGCATCGCCCGGGATCTGCACGACGGCCTGGGCCAGGAGCTGACCGGCACCCGGCTGGTGGCGGGCGCCCTGATGGCGGGTCCGCTCCCCGAGGAGGCGCGCGCTGGCCTCGCTGAGCTCGCGGGCCTGCTGGGGCGCTCCACCCAGAGCCTGCGGCAGGCGGTCCACGATCTGGCCCCCGCGGCGCTCGAGGAGCACGGCCTCGTCGTCGCCATCCGCGGCATGGTGGAGGAGACCGCCGCCCGCGCCGGGCTCCGCGCGGTCATCGAGCTCGACCCGCTCACGCGCCCTCCGCCGACCCCGGTGGCCGTCGCCGCCTTCCGGGTCGCGCAGGAGGCGCTCTCCAACGTGGTCCGCCACGCCTCGGCCCGGGAGGTCCGGGTGGAGCTCCAGGTGCGGGACGGCGCCCTCTGGCTCCGCGTCTCCGACGACGGCGTCGGCCTCCCCGCCACGCCCTCGGCGAACCGCAGCCGCTTCGGGCTCCTCGGCATCCAGCAGCGGGTCCTCGCGCTGGGGGGCGAGGTCACGCTGGAGGGCGGGCAGGGGACGACGGTCACGGTGCGCCTGCCGCTGGAGCACGCCTGAAGCTCAGCCGTGCGCGCCGCGCCAGGCGCTCGGCGGGCTGCCCAGCGCCTCGGAGAAGGCCCGGCTGAAGGCGGCGAGGCTCTGGTAGCCGGAGCTCCAGGCCACCTCGCCCACGCTCAGCGTGGGATCCGCCAGCAGCTCGAGCGCGCGCAGCAGCCGCGCCTGGGTGAGCCAGCGCTTCAGCCCCATCCCCAGCTCCTCCTGGCAGCGGCGCTGGAGCGTGCGCTCGCTCAGGCCGCCAGCGCGGGCGGCGTCCTCCACCCCCACCGGCCGGTCCAGGCGGGCGAGCAGGTGATCGAGGGCGCGGGCCAGCTCCGGCGAGCGGGCCGCGGGCAGCTCCAGGGCCAGGGGCTCCGAGCGCCAGCGCGCGGCCAGGGCGGCGAAGACCTGGAAGAAGGGCCGCACCTCGGGCAGATCCGGCGGGTGGGGCCCCCAGGCCCCGGCATGCTTCGCCATCTCCCGGAGCAGGGGCGGGGCCTGGAAGACCGTCAGCGCGCCGGGGGCCGGGTCGTCCTCGGGCATCAGGTAGACCGTGCGCAGGTGGACGGGCCTCCGGGCCTCCACCCGGTGCAGCAGTCCGGCGCCGATCCAGGCGGCGCGCTCGGGCGGGAGCAGCACCAGCCGGTCCGCCGCCTGAAGGCGCAGGGCCCCCTCGCTCGCGTAGAGGAGCTGGGGCCGGGCGTGGCGGTGCCAGTCCGAGAGGAGGGCCGGGAGATCCTCGGCCAGCCCGAAGGGGTGGGGGAGGGCGTCGGGGTCGAGGGTGGGTGTGGCGGATTTCATCAATTCTCTGTCGTATCACGCAAGTCACGCCACCGGGGGAGCCGGTACATTCAGACCATCAGAACGGTGCCGAACCCCACCGGACCCACAGGAGAACGCCATGTTCGCTCGTATCGCCCCCCTCGCCGCCCTCCTCGTCGCCTGCACGTCCGAGCCCCTCGAGATCCACCGCTGGAGCTCGGGCGCGGACGGCTTCGACACCCACTCCTACTGGGTGGACGACGGCGAGCAGGTCATCGTCTTCGACGCCCAGTTCACCCCCGACCTGGCCGAGCAGCTCCTGGCCGACATCCAGTCCCAGACGGAGACCCCCATCGGCGCGGTGGTCGTCACCCACCCGAACCCGGACAAGTTCCTGGGCGCCCCGGTCTTCCAGGACGCGGGCGCGGAGCTGATCGCCAGCTCGGCCACCGCCGACGCCATCCCGGGGGTCTGGGCCTACAAGAAGGCCTACTTCGTGGGCGCCGGCATGTTCACCGACGAGAGCTTCCCAGCCGAGCCTACGGTGGACCAGACCTTCGACGGCGAGCTGGCCCTGGGCGACGTGACCCTGGTGGAGCTGGAGCGCGCGGGCGTGACCACCACCCAGACGGTGGCCGTGGTCGGCGAGGACCTCATCGTCGGCGATCTGGTCGCCGGGCGGGCCCACGCCTGGCTGGAGGGCGGGATCGTGGACGGCGTCGCCACCCCCGACCTCGACGGCTGGCGCGCCGCCTTGGACGAGCTCCCCGCGCTCGGCTCGGGCGACCTCTACCCCGGCCGCGGCGAGACCCTGGCCGTGCAGACCGCCGTGGACGAGCAGGTGGCCTACCTGGACGGCATGGAGACCCTCGTGCGCGACTACCTGGGCGGGCTCGAGGACCCGGCGGCGGCGCTCTCCGGCGACGAGGCCGGCGCGCACTACGCGGCGATCACCGCGGACGCCGAGGCCGCCTACCCCCAGCACACCCTCAGCTACCTCGTGACCTACGGCGTCTACGGCCTGGCCTGGCAGATCGTCGGCGAGTGATTACTCCGGCCCCTCGGCCAGCCCCAGGCTCACCGCCAGCCCGCCCGTGAGGCTGTCCGCGGCCTGCTCCCAGCGGGCCACGGCCTCCTTGTAGCGGCGGGCCTCCACCGTGATGCGGTTCTGCGAGCCCGTCACCTCGTACTGGAGGTTCAGGCGGAGCTGGGCCGAGGCGTCGTTCTCCGGGGGCGGCAGCGCGCCCAGCGTCGTCGCCATCTCCACCGATAGCGCGTCGCTGGCAGAGAGCCGCTCCGCCATGTCGTCCGCCTCGCGCACCTTGGACGCCAGCGAGGAGAGCTCGCCCGGATCGCCGCCCGCCAGCCCCACGAGCTGCGGGGCCAGGCTCGCCTGCCGCTCCAGCACCGTCGTCAGCTGCGCCTCCGCCTGCGCCGCGTCGTCCGCCGCCCCCGAGACCGCGCCCGCGCCCAGCGCCCCCAGCCCCAGCGCCCCGAGGCCCAGCGCCCCCACCAGCCCCAGCGCCCCCAGCGTCATCGTCCGCCGCCGCGCCGCCGCCGCCTTCGCCTCCGCCGCGGCAGCCGCCGCCTCCACCTCGGCCGCCTTCCGGTCCTCCTCCCGCTTCTTCAGCGCGCGCTCCACGTACTCCGGCGAGATGTCCAGCTCGCTGGCCACGCGGTCCAGCTCGTCCCGGGTGGCGCGGTGCTCTTCCAGGGCGCGGTCGTGCTCCTGCATGCGCCCGGCCTCGGCGATGACGTCATCGACCTCACTGGCGGGGACCTGGCCGCGGCGGAGGAGCTCGTCTCGGATGCTCATGGGTGCCTCGTGGAGAGCGGTACGATACCGATATCCTTCACGGGGGAGAGTGATCCATGTGGCTCCTGATCCCGGCCTCCCTGGCCGCCACGCTCGACAGCGTCCCCAACCCGCGCGCCGAGTCGCGCTGGATCACCGATCAAGCTGGGGTCATCGCCGATGACGCCGAGGCGCGCATGGAGGCGCGCATCGAGGCGCTGCACCAGGCCACCGACGTGGAGATCACGGTGGTCACGGTGGACGACGTGCCCGGAGACCCCAAGGGCTTCGCCACCGATCTCTTCAACCGCTGGGGCGTGGGCGACGCCAACGCCAACAACGGGCTCCTGGTGCTGCTGGTCATGGGCCAGCGCGCGCTGGAGATGGAGACCGGCTACGGCCTCGAGCCGGTGCTGCCCGACGGCTGGCTCGGCTCCATGCAGGCCAGCACCATGGTCCCGCGCTTCAAGGAGGGCGACTTCGGCGGTGGCATGGAGGCCGGGCTCACCGCCATCGACGAGCGGATCCGCGCGCGGCCGGAGGAGGCGCGGGAGGGGACGCGCGGGCCGGTGGGCGACGCGGGGGGCGGGCGGGAGATGCCCGTGGCTGACCCGGAGGGGCCGCGCATGGACGCCACGACGGCGGGCCTGGGCGTGCTGGGGACCTCGGGCGCGGGGGCGCTCATCGTGTTCCTGGCGGCGCGGAACCGCAAGAAGAAGTGGACCTGCCGGAAGTGCGGGACCCGCCTCGAAGAGCTCGACGAGGACTCCGACGACGCGCACCTGAGCGAGGGCCAGAAGACCGAGGAGATGGTCGAGTCCGTGGACTGGGTGGTCCGCGTCTGCCCGAGCTGCCAGGAGGTCCACATCTTCGACGACAACAAGTGGTTCTCCGGCTACGACAAATGCGAGAAGTGCGGCTTCAAGACCAGCCGCAGCCAGCGCAACACGCTCCGTCACGCCTCCTACACCGAGGGCGGGCTGGTCGAGGTCACCACCAACTGCGTGAACTGCAACCACAGCACGCGCCGCACCTACAACACCGCTCGACTGCAGCGCTCCTCCACCGGATCCAGCGGCGGCTTCAGCAGCAGCCGGAGCGGCGGAGGCTTCAGCGGTGGCAGCCGGGGCGGGAGCTTCGGCGGCGGGCGCTCGGGCGGCGGCGGTGCGGGGAGCCGCTGGTAGGGAGCGATTCTACGACGCGATCTCGCGCAGCGGCCACCGCTCCCAGCCCTCCGGCCAGCGCACCGCCCCCGCCGCGAAGGGCGGATAGGGCGTCGGCTCGGTCGGGGCGTCCAGGGGCTCGACCTGGATCTCGAAGCGCGCCGAGTCAAACGGGGTCCCCGGGGCACGCTCCACCTGCTGCACGCGCTCCCGCAGGCCACGGGCGGCATGCTCCAGCGAGCGGTGATGGCACCAGGGGTTGTTCCCGCGCTGGCCCAGCAGGTTGTGGCCGACCGCCGTGCAGCCCCCTCGGCAGACCGGAGCCCAGCGGCAGCTCGCGCAGAAGCCCGAGAGGTGGGCGGCGCCCTCGTCCGTCCCGGCGTCCTCGTTGAAGGTCATCACGGGCCGCTCCAGGATCTGGGAGAGGCGCGCCTCGCGCACGTTCCCGCCCACGAAGGCCGCCGGTAGCGTGGGGCAGGCCTTGATCTCCCCGTTGGCATGCACCCCCACCACGAAGAGGCCCGCCTGGCAGCCCGACCACTCCGCGCCCTCCGGCACGGCCTCGCGCAGGATCTCCTCGTAGGGGCCGAAGTAGCCGATGTTGTTGCCGGGGGTGACCTTCACCCCCTCCCGGTTGGCGCGGGCGAAGACGCGGGCCAGCACGGGGTAGAGCTCGGGCAGCTCATAGGGCTGGTGGATGAGCTGCCAGTTGTCGGCGGCGTTGCCCATGGGGAGCGTGAGCTGCACCTGCCAGGTGCGGGCGCCCGCGTCGCGGATGACCTCGTAGAGCTCCGGCAGCTCGGGCGCGCTGAGACGGTTGACCTGCGTGTTGCACCCGAACCTGATCCCGGCCGCCTGGAAGTGCCCCAGCGTCTCCAGCACCCGCCGATAGGAGCCCTGCCGGCCGCGGATCCGGTCGTGCGTGGCCTCGAGCCCATCGAGCGAGCAGGCCGCCCAGCGCACGCCGGCCTCCCGGAGCCGCTCCGCCATCTTCCGCGTGACGCCGTAGCCCCCGGTCAGCAGGCTGCAGCCCATCCCGTGGGCGCGGATGGCCGAGACGATCTCGTAGACGTCCTTGCGCAGGAAGGCCTCGCCGCCCTCCAGCGTGACGTCGGTGATCCCCACCTCCGCGAGCTGCTCCACCAGATCGAGGGCCTCGGCCGTGTCGAGCTCGTCTGCGCGCGGGGCGCCCGCGCGGGAGCCGCAGTGCACACAGGAGAGGTTGCAGCGCAGCGTGAGCTCCCACACCGCGTACGCGCTGCGTTGGTAGGCGATGCGCTCCACCGTGTCTTGTACGCTGGCCATGGCGACTCCGCGAGGCGCGCGCGACCCTGTGTGCAGGATCGCGCGCGGCTTGGGTTCAACGTGTTGCGTTCAGAGGCTCAGGCTCAGCGATCCTCGGCCACGCCGTACATGGCGACGCCGGCGCGGACGCCGGAGCGCACGAGCTGGAGCTTCTGCTCGGCGTGACGGGCGATGCGATCCTGAACCTCGACGCGGGGGAGGCGGCGGGTGGTCTTCTCGTTCATGGCGGTTCTCCTGCGGTTGGTGGATGGAGCGCCCCGGGGCGAGACTGCCCCTGGGGCGCGGGGCTCACACACCGCGCGGCGACCGGGGCCATCGCGCGGATTCTTCGGGCGGCGGAGGCCGCGTCGGGGGCCATGGCCAGGGCCAGCGCGCGCGCGCCCTCCCGCCACATCAGCCGCTGCTCGCAGAGGCGGTCCACGGTGTCCTCCACCTCGGATCGGCTCAGCCTCAGCGCCTCCGCCACGGCCTCGAGGGGGCGAACGGCGGCGAAGGCGCGGTAGATCTCGGCCGTGGCCTCGCGCAGCACCACGCGGGTCAGCTCCTCGCGACGGTCGTGCAGCAGCAGGAAGGCGCCGCCCTCGCGCTGCTCCAGGAGGCGCTCGCGCCGGCCGCGATGCCGCGCCTCCCAGGCGGAGAGCGCGCGGCGAACGGGATCCCAGTCCGCCCGCGGGCCCGGGGCCTCGTAGTCCAGATCCAACAGGTCCAGGCGCTCGGCCAGATCCTCCGGGAGCCCCGCCCGAGCGCGCGCCGCGGTGTGGATGCTCGTGATCCCGTAGTCCTGGGGGAGCTGCTCCACCGTGGAGCCCACCCCCAGCTTGAAGGTCGACGACTGGCAGGGCCCGTAGAGCCCCGCGGCGCGCTCGATGCAGCGCAGCGTCTCCTCCACCTCCGTCTGGGTGGAGCCCGGGAAGTCCGTGATCAGGTTCGCGTAGTTGTGGATCTCCAGCTCCGCGCAGGTCTTCATGACCTCCAGGTTCTGGATGACCGTGGTGCCCTTGCCGACGCGCCGCAGCAGGCTGTCGGAGAGCGCCTCGATGCCGAACTGCGCGCTGCGCAGCCCCGCCTCCCACATCGCCAGGATCTCCCAGGGGCGCATGTGGGCGCGCATCTCGTAGAAGAGGTCGAGGTCCAGCCCCAGAGCCGCGAGCTCGCGCCCCAGCGCCTCGACGCCGCGCGCCCGGAGGATGTTGTCCAGGAAGTAGACGCGCGTGTTGTCGTAGCGCTCCGTGAGCGCCGCCACCTCGGCCACGACGCGCGCCGCCGACTTCTCCCGGTAGCCCGACCACTGCACGTTGAGGTTGCAGAAGTGGCAGGTAGCCCGCGGGTTCCCGGTCTTGCGCGTCCGGTCCCACCAGCAGCCCCGGCTCCCCTCCAGCGGCAGCGCCCAGTCGATGCCCACATGGTCCGCCAGCGCGGCGTACTCGTCGAAGTCGGGGGCCGGGAGCGCGTCGAGGTCGGAGACCTCCCACAGCGGGGCCGGCGCGGTCGCGCCCTGGGAGAGCACCCCGCGCAGCCCCGCCGGCCTCCGTCCGGCGGCGAGCGCGTCGAGGAGCGCCCGCAGGGGGAGCTCGCCCTCGCCCTGCACGACGTGATCCACCCAGGGGAAGGCGCGCAACACGGACGGCCCCACCCGCGCTGAGAGCGTCGACCCGCCCATCACGACCACCAGCTCCGGGAGCAGCGCCTTCAGCCGCTGGGACAGCGCCAGGTTGGCGAAGGTCTGGCCGAAGCAGGTGGTCAGCGCCAGGACATCCGGAGCCTCCTCCGCCCACTCCTCCACCTGCTCGTCCAGGAGCGGCTCCAGGTCGGCGATGAGGCCGTCCAGCAGCGCCACCCGGGCGTCTGGGGTCTCGGGAGGCGGAGGAGCGTCCTCCAGCGGCACCCGGGCCAGCGCGAGCTCGGCGGCGAAGGCTCGGGCCGCCTCCCGCCGCTCGGGGAAGAGCAGCGCCTGGTAGAGCAGCTCGCCCAGCGAGTAGGCGTTGTTCTCGACGAGCGCGTAGCGGTCGAAACCCAACGCGGCGGCGACCCGGATGTGCTCAGAGCGCGGGATCAGCGACAGCTCGGGACGCTCCCGCTGAAGCCAGGCCTGCAACGCGCCGAGCGCGGCCGACGGGCGCGCATGCGCGGCCCACGGCATGGAGACGAGCGCGACGCGCATCCCTCCTGACCTCCTCTGTCAGGGAGGTACGAGGCAGCAGAGCGAATGGATCGCCCCCGCTCCGACCACCATCAGCCCCGCCTCGCCAAGGCGCGACCGGGGGCGCGTCTTGGCGACGGCGATCCCTAGGTGCGCTCCCGCAGGCGGGCCTGAAGCTCAGCGACCTGGGCAGCGAGCGCGTCCGCGCGGGCGGCCTCGGCGTCGGCGCGGGCGGTCTCGGCGTCGGCGCGGGCGGTCTCGGCGAGGCGCAGCGCGATCTCATCCTCAATGCGGGTCTCGCGTTCCAGGATCAGGCCATCCAGGCGGGCGATGCGCTCGTCCGGGTCTGGGATCTCGGCGCCACCGGCGTAGTAGAAGCGCAGCCGCCCGCGCGCGACGCCGAGCTCGAGCCCGAGCACCGCGGAGCGCAACAGCCCCTCCACCGGAGTGAGGGAGCTGTAGCCGCGCGCGCCAAAGCCGAGCCGATAGCCATACAGGCGCTGCCGTCGGCGGTCGTAGACGAAGTACTCGGGGATGCCCAGGCGGGCGTAGCGGGCGACGTTGCTGACGAGATCCTTGTCCCGGTCCCCGCCCCAGGTGATCTCGAGCACGAAGTCGAGGCCACGGCCCTCCTGCGCGACGCTCCAAGACGAGCGGGTGTCGTCCTCGCCCGGATCCGGGACGTCCTGGATGGCGAGCACGTCGGGGGCGAAGGGGGGCTCGCCCGGGTAGAGCACGGGCAGCTCACTGGCGAGGTAGAGCGGTCGGCCGCTCGCCTGGATGTAGCTGCCCAGCCGGGTCATCACGCGCTGGCGAGCCGTGCTGTGCGGGCGACCCTCCGGCGCCATCAGCGATTCCTGCTTCAGGGCCTCGATCGCCGCGTCCACCAGGCGCTCCCGCTCCTGCGGCGACATCGCGCGCCAGTCCTCAGCAGAGGGCGTGATCGGCAGGGGGGAAGCGAGGGGCTGGGCGACAGCGGGCATGGGTGGAGCGTAGCCCGGCGGGGAAGGTGGAGCCAAGGGGGGCCGAAGGGCGCTCCCGGGAGATGAGGTGTTGCGGAGACCGACGCGCGGACGCCAACGATCGTGAGAATTGTGTAGGCTCAGCCAGAGCGGGGAGCCGCTGGCAGGGCTCAGACGATCACCAGCCCCGCCTCCCGCACCCGGGCGAAGGTCCGCTCGAAGCGCCGCCACTCCCCCGGGAAGGCCGCTGTCGCCGCCGCGTAGGTGACCACATCCCCGCCCGGATGCGCCGCCGAGAGCACGCTGGCGATCCAGTCCAGCTCGGCGGGGGCGGCCTGGATCTCCACGCTCCCGTCCACCCCGTGCAGCACGAGCCCCTCCTCCCCGGAGAGCGGCTCGCCGCCCAGCCAGACGAGGCGGTCCTCGGGCCCCGGCGGGCCGGGCGGGGTGGCCAGCGCGCGGCGCACCCGATCGCGGGGCTCGCGGCTCTTCGGGACGCGCGTGGAGAACCAGCCCTCCAGGGGCCGCTCCAGCTCGCGGCCGTGCATCCAGCTCTCCAGGGCCCCCACCAGGGGATCGTCGAAGCGGTCGTGGTCGGCGCCCGTGGGGTCCTCGTGGGGCAGGTCGTTCTGGGCGAACACGCCCGCGGGGGCCTGATAGCGCACCTTGAAGCGGGCCGGGTCGGCGTAGACCGGTGAGTGCCGGGTCAACACGAAGCGGTGCCAGAAGGCGCTCGACAGCGCGTCCTCGGCGAAGAGCTGACGCACGATCTCCAGGGCGTCCACCGTCTCCTGCACGCTCTGCGTGGGGAAGCCGTACATCAGGTAGGCGTGGACCAGCACCCCGGCCTTGCGGAGGTTCCCCGCGGCGCGGGCGGCCTGCTCGATGGTGATGCCCTTGTCCATCAGCTTCAGGAGGCGGTCGCTGGCCACCTCCAGCCCGCCCGTGACCATCACGCAGCCGCTCGCGGCCAGCAGGCGGCAGAGGTCAGGCGTGAACGCGCGCTCGAAGCGGATGTTCCCCCACCAGCTCACGGCCATGTTGCGCCGCAGCAATTCGAGGGCGAGGTCGCGCAGCAGGCGCGGGGGAGCCGCCTCGTCTACGAGGTGGAAGCCGCTCACCCCGGTCTGCTCGACGAGCTCCTGCATCTGGTCCACCAGCGCGGAGATTCGCGCGGGCTCGAAGCGGGCGATGTAGTCCAGGCTCACGTCGCAGAACGCGCACTTCTTCCAGTAGCAGCCGTGCGCCACCAGCACCTTGTTCCAGCGCCCGTCCCCCCAGAGCCGGTGGGCGGGGTTCTCCGCGTCCACCAGCTGCAGATAGCGGTCCAGCGGCAGGTCCCCGTACCAGGCGGCGGTGGTCACCGGCTGCGCGGGGGCGGGGTGCTGGTGGAGCCCGGCGGCGTCGCGGGTGCGGTGGCGTCGGTCCGGGCCGCCCGAGAGCCGCTCCAGGATGGCCAGGAGCGGCCCCTCCCCCGCGTCGTAGGTGAGCGCGTCCACCGCCTCCCACAGCCGGGGCTCGTCCACCTCCCGCAGCTCGGTGTTGACGTAGCCCCCGCCCATCACCACCGGGATCCCGCGGCGTCGCAGGGCCCGGCCCACCCGCAGCCCCCCGTAAAGCGTGCCGGGGAAGGGCACGGAGATCCCCACCAGCTCGGGGCCCGCGTCGGCCACCGAGCCCGCCAGCGCGTCCAGCCAGCCGTCCAGCAGCGTGGCCCCGGCGAGGCGCTCGGCGATGGGATCATAGGAGACCGGCCCCTGGGCCAGCTGCTGCTGGTAGCGGGAGAGCCCGAAGCCCTCGTCCACGCAGCTCGTCACCAGATCGCAGAGGTCCTCCACGTAGAGGGTGGCCAGCCTCCGCGCCGCGTCCTCCACCGAGGCGTCCCCGAAATTGGAGAGATCGGCCCCCTCCAGGCGCGGGCCCAGCGGCAGGAAGGGCGTCTCCAGGATGCGGCTGGCCAGCGTGCGATCCCGCCCCTGGAGGAAGCGCACCACCGGCCCCACCACGGCGAGGTGCCGCTCGCGCAGGGAGAGCGCGCGCCAGGCGGGCTCGGGCAGCTCCTCGTCCTCGGCCAGGGCCGCCACCCGGTCGAAGATGGCGCCGAGGCCGTCCGGGCTCAGCACCCGCAGCATGAGCTCCAGGCCCAGGTCCCGCTGGCGGACCTCGTGCCCGCGCTCCCGCAGGGCCCGCGCCAGAAACGCGGTCGCGGGGTAGGGCGTGTTGAGCTGGCAGAGCGGCGGGAGGACCAGGGTGACGCGCATCGGCGCCCCTTATCGCGTCCCGCGACCGCTCAGCCCGCCAGGCCCATGAGCCGCTGGATCTGCTGCACCGCCAGCTCGCGCAGGACCACGTAGGGCGGGCGCTCCTTGAACATGGGGCCGGTGGTCGCGTGGCCCTTGGCCGTGTTGTTGCCGAACACGTAGGGCACGCCGCGCTCGCGCCCATACGCGCTGCTCTCCAGCTGCACGGTCATGGTCACGCGGCCCTTGGCGTCCAGGACCCGCCAGACCAGGGCGTAGTAGAGATCCTCGCTCTGGGGGCGCAGCGTCTCGTAGGCCCAGACCCGCTGCCCGCCCACCTGGAGCTGGTCGATCACCACCTCCGCCCAGGCGCGCACCGCCGCGTCCTTGCTGGCCCGCCAGCTCTCGCGGAGCGCGTTGAGCGCGGCCTCGCCCCCGGCGGAGTCCCCGAGCGCGAAGTAGCTCTGCACGATCTTCTTCTTGATCTCCGCGTCCTCGGGCGCCAGCAGCTCGGCCGCCTGCCAGCCCTGGAGCGCGCCGAGGAAGTCGCCGTCCAGGTAGCGGCGCTGGGCCTCGTCGTAGAGCGCGTCGACGCTGGTCATCTCCGCGCTGGGGGTCTCGGACATGGGGGACCTCTACTTCGTAGGGATGGCGAGGGGGCCGGCGCGCAGGAAGCGCATGGTGTCCATGGGCAGGCTGGTGGTGAGCCCGCGCCCGTCGGCCAGGGACAGCGCGGTCCAGTGGACCTCGCCTTGAAGGTAGCCGATCTCCAGCACCGCGCGCTCGGGCGTCCCCACCAGGGGCGCGGCCTTGCCGTGGTAGTGGGCCGGGGTGATGGGCAGCTTGACGGTCGCGCTCCCGCTCGCGCTCTTCCCCGGCTCCAGCGCGCGGGCCCCCGGGTCCAGGGGGATGGGCACGGGGGCCACGCTGTCCAGGCGACCCCGCACCAGCCGCACCAGGCCCGGCTCGCCGGAGCCGGCCACGTTGATGAAGCTCTCCCCGTACAGGAAGCCGCCCTGCCCGGAGATGGGCAGGAGATCCGACAGGTAGATCGTCTGCTGGGAGGTGTTGGTGACGGTGTACTGCACCAGCAGCGCGTCGCCTGCGGGCGCGAGGCTCAGCGCCCAGTCCAGTCGGGCAGGGTCGGACACGGGGGCCTCCTGGGGAGCGGCGGGCGCGGCGGGGGGCTCCGAGGGCGCGGCCTGCGCCTCGGCGGGCGCGGGGCTCGCGGGGAGCTCACCGGGGCTGCACCCGAGCAGGGTCACCAGGAGCCCGGGTCCGCCTCGCCTCATTCCGCCCTTCAGTCGTGGTCGTGGTCGTGGTCGCCGTGGTCATGCCGGTGCACGAAGGGCGGCAGCCCCGGGGTCACGCCGGTCGAGCCAGGGGCCGTGGCCGGCGGATTGTGGGGCACATAACTCGTCCGCTGGTTCATCGTCGCGTCGCCCGCCCGCGCCCCCGGCGCGCCCGTGGTGCCGATGGTCCGGCGCTCGGCGCGGTAGCGGTTCTCCGTCAGCGGATCGTTGGAGTACATGCCCAGACCGGCCGCCTGGTGCTCGATGCGGCGGATGCCGTTGGCGGCGTCGTAGGCCGTCTCCGGGTCCGAGGCGTTGGCCGGGTTGTCCGTGGCCTGGATGGCGCGCCCGTCGCCCGTCCCCGCCGTCTGGTTCATGGCGTGGTTCATCTCGTGCATCAGCAGCACGTCCGAGCGGAAGTCGCCGAGCCAGGGGTTGGTCCCCGTCAGCGTCGGGTAGGCGTCCCCGATGTTCACGCCCGGGTTGTAGCGGATGTGGACGTCGGTACCCGAGCCCGGCGTGCGCGTGCCGTCGGCGTTCTCCGTGTACGTCGAGCCCGGCCCGTCCGGCGCGGCGTAGCCGTTGGTGCGGTCCAGGGTGCCGTCCGCCGCCAGCAGCGGGACCATGGTCGTGTGGCGGTGGACGGGGTTCCCGTCCGCGTCGGTCTGGGGCGTGTTGTTGTGGAGCTGGTAGACCATCTGCCGCCCGCTCTCCGTCTGGAGCAGGTTGGCGATGTCCCCCATCGCCCCCTGGCGGTAGGCGTCGCGCTCCGCGTCCGTCCCCAGCGCGCTCGGGTCGATGGTCAGATCGCCGCGGCCCAGACGGATGTCGCTGTAGGTGCGACAGATGCGATCGTACTCGCTCTGGGTCACCTGGTTCGGCAGCCGCGGCCCCACGAAGTCGTCGCCCACCACCGAGAAGCGGTCCGCCAGCTCGCGGTGCGCCGCCTCCCGGTCGGCCGTGCCCATCGGATCGAAGATGGAGGTCCAGCCCTCCCGGCCCACGCCGTTCGCGAAGTCGCTCCCCCACTGGCCGATCTCGCTGGCCTTGTTGCCGGCCCAGTCCATGGCCTGGCTGCCCCAGCCGCTCACCGTGTCCCAGGCGTTGGACGCCGCGCCGCTCACCGCGTCCCAGGCGCCCGAGGCCGCGCCGCTCACCGTGTCCCAGGCGCCCGACGCCCACCCGCCCACGGTGTCCAGGATCCCGCCCGCGGCCTGCCCCGCCCCCGAGATCATCCCGCTGACCGCGCTGTTGCCCATGGCGGCCTGCATCCCCATCGTGGCCGCCGGGCCCAGCGGTCCGAGCAGCCCGCTGAGCCCGGTCATGGCCATCGGGCCCACCATGCTCAGGGGATCGAAGCTGGAGCTCTCCTGCTCCGGGGGGGCCTGGACGGGGACCTGCTGATAGTCAGGCATGGAGCGCTCTCCTCAGGGTCCGGCCTCGAGCGCGCGGCAGGGAGCCTGGAGGGGCCGCGCGCGGGCCAGTCTTCGCCAGACTTCACTGTAGCGCGCCTGGTCAACCCCGATCAAGGGTGCAGCCTGTGAATTCGACACTGTGCCTGTAGGTGGCGCATTATCGTCTGCACACGGCCCGGATCACGGCCCGGAGATCACCGCCCAGTGGAGCGTGATGTAGGCCGGGGAGCCCGCCTCGTCGTAGTAGTCCACGAAGCGGAGCTTGTAGTAGAGGTCCCGCACATGGAGCACGTAGACCACGTCCCTGGGCGTGAGCGTGTGGTTCTCCGTGGTGTAGTCGAACCACTCGCCGAGGGCGTACTCCGGGGTGTCGTTCTCGTCCTCGTCGTCGGCCGCGTCGCTCACGTAGCCCTCGGCCGGCGCCTGGCTGAGCGCGTCGAAGTCCTCCCCCTCCAAGGCCACCGCCTCGAGCCCGCCCGGCCCGCTCACCCCGCCGTTGCTGGGCGCCAGGTAGCGCTCGAAGCCGAGGTCCCAGTCGGTCTGCGCGAGCGGATCGGTCACGGCGACCTCCTCGCCCGTCTCCAGGGAGAGGTAGACGAACTCCAGGTAGGCGGTCGCGTCCACCCAGGTCTCCGTCACCCCGCCGCCCAGGTCCGTGCTCAGGACCTTCGGCTCCGGCGGCGCGGTGTCGGCCGTCTCCTCGCCTCCCGTCTCTTCTACGGGGGGCCAGTCCTCGCAGCTCCGGCCTGTGCGCTCGAGCAGACAGGGCGCGCAGCCCAGGGCGAGCAGCGTGAGCAGCATCAGTCCTCCTTGCCGGGCCAGTCGGCGTCTACGGCGAGCCAGACCATCCGCGGGGGCAGCCGGTTGTAGGTCGCGTCGCCCGCGTCGATCAGGTTGTCCGCGCCGAGCGAGAGGGTCCAGACCTCGCCCAGGGGCCTCGCCAGCCGCGCGCCGAGGTCCACGAAGCCGTCCACCCAGGCCAGCTCGATCTCCCCGTCCCCGTCGTCATCGGCGTAGTAGGGCTGCCGGCTGCAGGCCGCCCCGCGCAGGGTCCCCTCGAGCCCGAGCGGGAGCGCCGGGCTCATGAGCTCCAGCGTGACCCGGTGCGCGGGCCGCCCCTCCAGGGGCAGGTCGAGATCGTTGTTCCGGGTGTCCAGGAAGGTGTAGCCCGCGTCCAGGGTCAGCCGCTCCCGCGCCCGCGCCGAGGCGCTCAGCTCCAGGCCCTGCGTCACCGCGCTGGCCACGTTCTCCATGCGGTAGGGGCTGATCCCGTCCGTCTCGTCCGGGTCGTCGGCCACCAGCGTCGGCTCGATGAGATCCTCGACGTCGTTGCGGAAGGCCGCGAGCCCCACCCGCGCGCTCCGCGAGGGCTCCCAGGTCACGCTGAGGTCCAGGCTCCGGGAGTGCTCGGGCCGGAGCTCGGGGTTGCCCTCCACCAGATAGCCCGCCGTCGGGTTCTCGAAGTACAGGTAGAGCTCCTTGAAGTCCGGCGCCCGGTAGCCCCAGCCGTAGCTGGCCCGCAGGATCAGCGGGGCCACCGGATCCAGGCGCAGCGCCAGCTTGGGGGAGAGGGCCTGCCCGAACTGCGTGTCCAGGTCCCAGCGCAGCCCAGGGAGCAGCACCAGCCGGCTCACCCCCTGGTCCCGGAGCAGGGTCCACTCGTGCTGGGCGTAGATCGCCCCGCGCTCGCGCGCGGCGTCCTCCACCGAGATCCGGTCGGACTGGAGGCGCTCCAGGAGCCCGTCCACGCCCGCGGTGCTGGTGTGGCGGTCACCCCAGACCCGGATGGCCTGGACGTTCAGCTCGCCCAGGTGATCCCGAGCGTCGGTGTACAGATCGAGCTCGTCCGACAGGCGCTGATCCTGGAGGAACTGGTCCCGGTAGAGCGCGTACTGCCCACCGAGCACGAGCCGCGTGTCCGCCCCCAGGAGCAGATCCGGGGCCAGGCCCGCGCGGAAGTCCTCGGTCAGGTTGGTCAGGTCATAGACCGCCCCGCCCGCGCCGGGGTCGATGCCCCGCGTCTCGCGCTGGCGGTAGCCCACGTCCAGGGCCACGCTCCCCACGTCCCCCAGCCGCAGCTCCGAGCGGTCGCTGGCGCTGAGCTCACGCCAGGCGCTGCCCGAGGTGTCCTCGTCGGAGGGGTCCAGGTCATAGGCCGAGCTCGCCCGGCTCCCCAGCGCGGCGCGGGTGGAGAGCCGGTCCCCGCGCAGCCCGAGCCGCGCCTCCAGATCCGTGGCGTCCAGCGCGGGGAGGCCCACCGGGAAGAGGCCGTCGGTGGGCACCTCCTCCACCGCCGGGCTCGCGCTCAGCGCCCGCGAGCCGCCGCGGACGCGCAGGCTCGCCTCCACCGGCTCCCGGGCGCGCCGGGTGCGGATGTGGATGACGCCGCCCAGGGCGTCCGCCCCGTAGAGCGCCGACGCCGGCCCCTTCACGATCTCGATCTGCTCGATGTCCTCGGCCGAGAACCGGCTCAGGTCCACCGCGCCGTCGCTCTTGCCCGCCACCCGCACCCCGTCCACGATCACCAGGACGTACTTGGGGTCGAGCCCGCGCAGCTCCGCCGCGGCCCCCCGGAAGGAGCCCGCCACGTCGATGCCAGCATGCATGCGCAGCACGTCCGCGGCGTCCCGGGCGCCCGAGGCCTCGATCTCCTCGCGGGTGACGACCTCGGTGGCCACGGTGGCGTCAGAGAGGCGGTGCGGGGTCTTGGTCCCCGTCACCACCATGACCTCGCCCGCCTCCTCCGCGTCCTCGGGAGGCGGGCTCGGGTCGGCGTCCTGCGCGCGGGCGAGCCCGGCGAGGCAGAGGAGGGTGAGCGCGCTCATCGACAGGATGTAGCGGCGCGGCGCGCTGCTGGCCAGCGCCCCGGCCCTCCCGCCGCGCTCAGCCCCCCACCGGATCGGCGATGAAGTCCCCGGCGATGACCAGCGTGCCGTCCGAGGAGCTGAACTCGCCCGAGAAGGTCGCGGTCACGTGATCGGCCTCGTCGCGCGCGCCCGAGAACGGCGTGTAGTAGGGCGTCCCGTCGTCCCCGTACATGATGAGGTCGCCGCTCAGCGTCCCGCGGTCCTCCGTCCCCACCAGGTCGAAGGGCAGGTCCGAGGTGTAGCCCTCCACGTCCACGGTGCACATGCCCGAGCCCGTCAGGGCGCCGGCCGCGATGGTGAAGGTCACCGAGCCGGGGCAGTCCACGTCGAAGTCGTACTCGACGATGGTGACGGTCGCGCTGAGCGGGCCGCGGAAGTCCACCGGCGCCTCGCCCTCGCCCTCGCCTTCACCCTCCCCTTCGCCCTCGCCCTCGCCCTCGCCCTCGCCGCCAGAGGCGGTGATCGTGACGCTGACGCTGCTCTCCAGCAGCTTCTCGTCCACCATGGCCTCGACCTGGATGCTCAGCTCGCCCACGGGGAGATCAGAGACGGAGAGCGAGGCGCCCTGCCCGCTCCAGTCCCCCGCGGTCCAGGTCGCGCCCGTGATGGTGGCGTCCGTCCCGTCCTCGTAGACCGCCTCCACCTCCAGGTTCACCACCTCCCCCTCGACGAAGGTGCCGCCGTCCTCCGGGGAGCTGATGATGAGCGAGGGCCTGCCGTGATCCTCCTCGTCGCCTTTGTCCTTGCCGCCACAGGCCACAGTCCCCGTCCCGAGCACGCACAGACCAGCGCACAGGCTCGCGTACAGCCCCGCGCGCAGCCCCATCTTGAACGTCATCGCGATCCCTCCGAGTTATGACGCACCTTATCATGAGGGTGACCGGGGCCGCGCGCCGCACGCCGAGGAGCGCGCCAGGGTCGAGCTCTCCGAGGGGTCACGCCAGACCTGACCATACTTTGTCGCGCGTGCGGAGTGAGGTCCGGCTACCATGTCTCCACTGACTGGACGCTGGAATGTCGCCGCTTCGTCACGCCGCCCTGCTCGCCCTCTCTCTCTGCGCCTGCCACGGGGACGACAAGGAACCGCAGGAGAGCGCCACCCCCCAGGAGTCCGCCGAGCCCGATCTCGATCCGGCCACGGTCCCGCTCGCCGGGTCCTGCCCGATGGAGACCGACCAGGGAGGCTTCGTGGTCTCCGCCTCCGAGGACAGCACCGACGTGTCCGGCAGCGTCGCCGACGGGGTCGTCCCGGCCAGCGTGCTCGAGCAGCTCGGCGCCGAGGGGGACTGTGTCATCCTGCGGCGCAACAACCCCTTCTGCGACCCGAGCTGCGACGCGGGAGAGGTCTGCGACTTCGAGGGTGAGTGCCTGCCCTACCCCTCGAACCAGGACCTGGGCGTCGTCACGCTCAGCGGGCTGGTCCAGGACTCGGTGATGGAGCCGGTCTTCCCCGGCAACACCTACTACGACACCACGCTCCCCTTCCCGGCCATGAGCGGCGGCGAGCTCATCCACCTCTCCATGCCCGAGGGCGTGTACGGGCCGCTGGACCTCTACGGCGTGGGCGTGGAGGCCGTCGACGTGAGCGACGCCCAGTGGAACGTGGAGGACGCCGTGGACCTCCCCATCACCTGGCCGGCCCCCACGATCTCCGTGGTGCGCTCCGAGATCGTGGTGGAGATCATGATCCACCAGCACGGCGTGACCCCCAGCACGCTCCGCTGCACCTTCGACGACGACGGTGAGGGCACCGTGCCCGGGACGATGATCTCGGCCCTCCTCGACGAGGGCGTCTCCGGCTTCCCCATGGGCACCCTCGAGCGCCGGACCGCGGACAGCGGGGCCGCCGGCTCGGGCTGCATGGATCTGATCGTGGGCGCGCCCCGCTCCGTCAACGTGGACGTCATCGGCTACACCCCGTGCCTGTCGGACGCCGAGTGCCCCGAGGGTCTGGAGTGCAACGAGGAGATGCAGATCTGCGAGTAAGCGACGGTCATGGACGTCGCCCGCGACCCTGTGCAGAGTAGTGAAGTGGGTGGGTGGTCCCTGTGGAGGTGGTGATGATGCTGATCCTTCTCGTGGCTTGCGCTGGCTCGAAGTCGCCAGAGACCGGGATCCCTGAGCAGCAGGAGATCGAGCAGGGAGAGTCCCTGCTCGCCTCCGACCCGAGCATGCTGGAGTTCGGCGTGGTCGGCGGGGCCAGCGCGACCTCGATCTCCCTCCTGAACACGGGCGACGAGGACGTGACCCTGCTCGGAGCGGAGGCCCTCTCCACCGAGGTGGAGGTCACGCTCGGCGATCTGGAGATCCCGCCCGGCGGCTCGGTGGACCTCGACGTCACCTGGAGCCCGCTGGCCCCCGAGGAGCTCTCCACCAGCCTGAGCATCCTGGGCAGAGGCTCCGAGGGCGGCGACGCCGACCTCAGCATCCCCGTCACGGGCACGGCCAGCTGGCCGGTGGTCGGCTTCGACGTGGACGACGTGACGTTCAGCGTGCTCAACGTGGGCTGCGACGAGTCCAAGGACTTCAACCTGGTCAACGCGGGGACGGAGGATCTGGTCGTAGACGGGATCTCCCTGGCCACGGGCGAGCGCTTCACGCTGAGCGGCGTAGACGCGGAGCTCCCGGCCTTCCCCTGGACCCTCACGCCCGGGGCCAGCCAGGCCCTGCGGATCACCTTCACCCCCATGGAGAGCCTGGTGGTGGAGGACGCGCTCCAGGTCTCCTCGAACGATCCGCAGAGCCCTGTCCGCGAGCTCCCCATCCGCGGGGAGGGGAACATCGAGGCGGAGAACAGCATCACCTACGAGGTAGGAGAGCAGCGCGCCATCACCGTCCTGTTCGCGATGAACGAGGTCGCCACCCTCGATTTCTACGCGCAGAGCGAGTACCTCTTGGACGGTCTCGTGGCCTTCTTCGACATCCTCAACGACGAGCGGGTGCAGTATCGGGTCACCTTCATCGAGAACTCCAGCGGCGAGGTCTACGGGGACATCCCCTACATCGACGACAGCTTCAGCACCGACGAGGCCCTGGAGGCCTTCGACGGCATGATCGAGGCGAGCATCGCCGACAACGACTACCTGCTGGCCACCTTCGACATGGCCATCCCGGCGAACCGGGACTGGCTCCTGGACGACGGCGACATCTGGGAGGAGTCGCGGCTCACCATGGTCGCGATCAACAGCGACGTGGAGCAGAGCTCGGGCAACGCCACCTACTACGTGAACCGATACCTGGCCTACAAAGAGGACCCCGAGGACATCGTGGTCTCGGCGATCACCGGCGACTTCCCGCGCGGGTGCACGGGCGCGGAGCCGGCCGAGCTGCTCTACAACGCCACCGTGGAGACGGGGGGCACCCTCTACTCCTTCTGCGCCGACGAGTGGACGACCTACCTGGAGGACATCGCCGTCAACGCCGTCGGCGAGGCGGAGGCCTTCGTGCTGACCGGAGAGCCCGCCGCCTGGAGCATCGAGGTCTACGTGGACGGAGAGCTGTACCTGGAGGGCTGGACCTATGATGAGGCCGAGCAGGCCATCGTCTTCGACGACGAGCACTACCCCGAGCCCGGCGCCACCGTGCGCATCGACTACCTGATGGCGACCGACTGTGATGCCTGATCGCGCCCTCCTCACCGTCACGCTCCTGCTCCTCCCCCTCCTCCCCGCCTGCGACGGAGGTGACGACGTCTGCAAGGACGGCTGCTCCGAGACAGGGGAGTCCGGGGAGACCGGCGACACCAACACCGAAGAGACGGGCCACACCGGCGAGACCGGCGAGACCGGCGAGACCGGTCAGGTGGACCTCTGCCCCGAGAGCACGGTGACCTTCGAGGGCCTCGACGGCTCTGTGCAGGATCTCAGCGAGGCCCTGCTGACCGGCGAGTACGTCACCCTCGACAGCCCCGGGCGCCTGCTGGTCTGTCCGGGCACCTGGTTCGCCCGCCTGCTGCTCCGGGCGGACGTGGAGATCGAGGGCCTGGGCGCGAGCCCCGAGGAGACGGTGCTCTCCGCGGGCGAGGTCGGGACCATCCTGGACGTGAGCGGACCCAAGGTCAACGTGGGCGTCCACAACCTCACGCTGGATCGCGGGGCCGGTCTGAACGAGGAGCACAACTCGGGCGGCGGCGGGCTGTACTGCGCCTCCTTCGGCGTCGTGACCGTCAGCGACGTGATCTTCTCCAACAACTTCGCCAACGACGGCGCCGGGCTCTACACCGAGGACTGTGAGGTAGACCTGTCCGGGGTCCGCTTCGTGGACAACCTCAGCGAGGACGACGGCGGCGCGCTGACGGTGTGGTTCTCCACGCTGACCATGAGCGACGCGACCTTCCAGGACAACGTGGGGCTGGACGGCGGGGCCATGGCCGCCTTCTACAGCGCCGTCACCATCTCGGACGCGACCTTCCAGGACAACACCTCGTCGATGTACGCGGGCGGGCTCTGGCTCTACAACAGCACGCTGACCATGTCCGACACCACCTTCAGCGGGAACCAGAACGGCGGTGGGGACGGGGGCGGCCTCTACGCCTACGGGACGACCACCCTCGAGCGCGTGCGCTTCGAGGGCAACAGCGCCGTCCGCGGCGGCGGGCTCTTCGTCTACTACGAGTCGGACGTGAGCGGGACCGACTGCGACTTCGACGGCAACGACCCCCAGGACATCTTCGCCGCCGACTACAGCGAGGCGGGCGGCCAGAGCTACGAGGCCAGCGCCGGCTACAGCTTCGCCTGCGCCGAGAACGTCTGTACGGGCGGCTGAGGCCCGCTGGCACGGTTCTTGCTAAATTCCCCGGGTGAGGGGCCCCTGGACCCGCAGATCGGGCCATGGTCCCCACAGGTCATGTGTCATACCACACACCTGAGGGAATTCATGCTCTACGAGGTCTCCGGTGACATCCTGCTCGGCGCGGCCCCGGTGTACCTGTACAGCGACGACAGACCAGGGGTGAAGGCCGTGGAGGCCACCTGAGTCCGGAGGTCCCATGACCGCGTCCGCCCTGCTTCTGCTCTCTCTCGTCGCCCGCGCGCAGGAGCCCGCGCCCCCGGTGGATCCCGTCCCCGCGGCGGAGCCACCTCTGCCAGCCGAGCCGGCGCCGCCCGCGCCGCCGCCTGAGCTCACCTCCGCGCTGAGCGCGCTGCAGGCCTCCAACGCCCGCGCCCTGCTGGACGCGGCCGACCGGCTGCTCTCGACGGACACCGCGGAGGCTGACCGGCGGAGCGCGGCGAGCGCGCTGGCCCAGAGCGGCGACCCGGCGGCCCTGGACCTCCTGGAGGCGGCGGTGGACGCGCGCAGCCCGGTGATCCAGCGCGCGGCGCTCGCCGCCTTCGCCACCATCCCCGGGCCGGAGGCCCTCCGGGTGACGCTCGGCGCCCTGCGCAACCCCGCCTACGTGGAGGAGGTCCGGTTGGCGGCGGTGACGGCGATCGGTCAGATCGGGACCCCCGAGGGTGGAGAGGCCCTCTGGACCGCGTCGAGCGACCCCGCGCTGCCCGACGAGCTGCGCCGGGCCGCGCGCGAAGAGCTGGAGCGCGCCTACCCCGCGCTGCTGGCGGAGCGCGGCAGACCGGCCGACGTCGGGAGCACCCTCGGCGTGCTGGTGGGGTCCGCGGGCAACGGGCTGGCCGGAGCGGTCATGCTCAGCGCGGTGGGGACCTGGGGGCAGAACGAGGGCGCCGCCGTCATCGGCGGGATCGGGGGCGGGATCATCGGCGTGGGGACGGGCGCGCTCTACGGCGCCACGCAGCGGTCCACGCTGGGTCAGGGGCTCGCCTACACCAGCGGGGCCTCCTGGGGCTTCGTGGGCTCCCTCTACGCCTCGAACGCGCTGATGGGGCCGCGCACCGGGCGCATCGACTACACCTGGTACGAGGACACCCTGGCGGAGCAGGAGGCCACGCGGCGCTGGCGGAACGGGGCAGCGGGGGCCCGCCTGGCGGGGACCCTCGGAGGCGCGGCGGCGGGCTACGTCTGGATGCGGCAGGACCCGGACCCGGCCGATCCGCTGGAGGTGGATCTGGCGGGCTACCTCGGGCTCCAGATGGGGCTCGGAGTGGCCGACCTGGCCAACGGCCGGCGGACGGGCTGCGACTACCTCTGGGACGAGCTGGGCTACAGCTACGCCGACGTGCAGTGCGACACCTTCATCCGCTCGGTGAAGGCGCGATCCTGGGCGGGCCTGGGCGGCATGGCCGCGGGGCTGGGCACAGGCGCCCTGGTCTCGGGCGGCTGGAGCCCGGACGCCGGGCAGCTCGGATTCGGCGCGGTCTCGGCCCTGGAGCTCGGCTGGGTGGGCCTCTGGCTGCCCGAGGCGCTGGGGACGGGCGAGCCGGATGGGAACTTCCGGCTCGGCTTCCACGGCGGCGGCGCCCTGGGGCTGGCGGCGGCGCACCTGCTGGAGCCCTCGCCTGGGCGCGCCGCGCTGGCCGGCTGGGGCGGCGTGCTGGGCAACGCGCTCGGCGCGGGGCTCCCCATGCTGGCGGGCTCCGATGATGATCAGGTGAACGCCGCCGTGATGATCCCGATGGGCCTGGGCGGCGTCACCGCGGGGACCCTGCTGGCGCCCTCACTGGAGATGCACGGCGGGGATCTCGCCATGCTCGGCGTCGGCGTCCCGCTGGCGGCGGCCCAGGGGGCGGCGATGAGCGCGGTGCTCGTGGATCGTGACGCGATCGACGAGACGCGCGCCGCGGGTCTGAGCCTGAGCTTCCCGGCCCTGGTGGGCGTCGGCCTCACCGGGCTCACCGTGCCCGCCGAGCCGAAGACGGAGGACATGCTCTTCCTTGGGTCCGCCGCGGCCTGGGGTGTCTGGTACGGGCTCCTGACCCCGGTGGCCCTGGAGCTGGAGGGAGACGAGGCCGACCTGATCCTCTCCAGCATGCTCGTGGGCGACGCCTTCCTGCTCTTCGGCGGGCTGGCCCTGCCCGAGGCCACGCTGAACCTGAACCCGCGCCGCACGGTGATCCCGCAGCTCGCGGGGGTGAGCGGAGCCACGCTCGGCGCGCTCGCCCTGGCCCTGTCCAGCCCGGACGGCGCCGCCGTGGCCCGCGGGGCCGTGGTCGGCAGCACGGTGGGGCTTGTCGGCGGCGGGCTGGTGGTGGGGTTGATGCCCGAGCGCGGCCCGCGGGCCAGCCTGGGGCCCCGGCTCCCGTCGGTCGATCTCCCGGGGACCTGGGGCGTGCTGGTCGCGCCCGGCGCCATGGAGGACGGGAGCCCCGGGGTGGTGGCGACGGTGAGCGCGGTCGGCTGGTAGGCCGCCGCTCAGCGCTGACAGCTCGGGCACCACCAGGTCGTGCGCCCTCCCTGGGGGAGGCGCGCGACCGGGCCCCGACAGCGCGGGCAGCGATCCTGCTGGTAGACCGCGAACGGGTTGGGCCCGCCCCGGTTCACGTAGACCACGGGCTCGGCGGAGCAGGCCTCGACCTGAGCGTCGAGGAAGCGCCGCGCGCACGACGCGAGGCGGGAGAGCTCACCCGGCGTGAGCGCTCCCGCGGGGCGCAGCGGGGACAGCCCGGCCTCCCAGCAGATCTCGGCCGCCGCGATGTTGCCGAGCCCCGCGACCCGGGACTGATCCATCAGGACGGGCTTCAAGGCGCCCTTCGCCCCGGCCAGGCGCTCGCCCCACCAGGCCCCGTCCCGCGCCTCGGGCCAGGGCTCCGGCCCCAGCCCGAGGGCGGCGAAGCGGGCGGGCAGCGTCACGGCCAGCACCCGGCGCAGCTCGGCCATGCGTCGCGGATCCAGGAGCGAGAACCAGCTCCCGTCGTCCAGGACCCAGCGGGCTCGGCCCCCTCTCGCGCCGCGGACGAGCTCTCCGGTCATGCGCAGGTGCAGCCACCACCGCTCGGCGCCGGCCCCGAAGAGCAGGTGCTTGGCGCGGCGCCCGACCTCGACGGGGCGGGCCCCGATCGCGGAGCCGTCGCCCGCGTCCTCCACCAGCAGCGTCGGGTCCAGGACCTCGAAGGCCACGACGGCGCGCCCCGCCGTCCATCGGCGGAGGTGGGCGGCGGCGCCCTCGACCTCGGGCAGCTCAGGCACGGGTCAACCCAGGTAGGCCTTGCGGACGCGGTCGTTCAGCAGCCCGTACAGGATGAGGCCGCCGAAGGGCAGGCACCCCGAGGGGGCGTAGATCCCGCCGATGCAGACGCCCATGACCCACGCCCACTTGCGGCCCTGGCCGAGTCCCCAGGCGGCGATGAAGTTGAGGGCGGCGAAGCCCCCGGAGAAGATGAAGATGATGATCGTCATCATGGTCATGACCGCGGGCGGCATCCGCTCGCCGGGCGCGTCCAGGCTGGACAGCCAGGCGAAGACGGGCCCCATGAAGAGGCCCATCAGGAAGTACGCGGCGCCGCAGAACCAGAGGACCCAGCGGGTGTAGCGCACCCACTCCAGAGAGAGCATGTCCGGGGCGGGCTGCTCGAGGGGCGAGGAGGGGGGCTGGTAGGGGGTGTCCACAAGAGCTCCCAGGCGGAGAGCGTCCAGGATAACCGATCTTCCTGGTGGATGGGGCGGGTTGGGGAAGGGCGAGCGGCGGGCCGTGGGGGCGAGGAGGTCGGGTACCCCGCGCCAAGAAGTTGGGCGTCACCTCCCCGACGTCGGGTACCCCGCGCCAAGAAGTTGGGCGCCGCCTCCCCGACGTCGGGTACCCCGCGCCAAGAAGTTGGGCGCCACCTCCCCGACGTCGGGTATCCCGCACCAAGAAGTTGGGCGCCGCCTCCCCGACGTCGGGTACCCCGCGCCAAGAAGTTGGGCGCCACCTCCCCGACGTCGGGTACCCCGCGCCAAGAAGTTGGGCGCCACCTCCCCGACGGCGGGTACCCCGCGCCAAGAAGTTGGGCGCCGCCTCCCCGACGTCGGGTACCCCGCGCCAAGAAGTTGGGCGCCACCTCCCCGGCGCGGAGGACCCCTCGACTGACGGAAGTCCGTCGACTGACAGTCGTCCGTCAACTCACAAGTACCTGAATTCATTGAGGCACGAACCGTGCATCTCACCCGGGCGAGACGGATTCACTTCCCCCGTCCAGATGGAGGTGCTCCATGAGCACGGATTGTGTCCCCCAGAACAACCACGAGCGTGAGGCGGTCATCCACGCCGTCGTCAGCTACCTCGAGTCCTCCAGCGTCAACCCCACGTTCATCGCCATCGAGTCCGCGGTGTTCAGCAGCGCGCGGACCGACTACATCTCCGCCCGCGACCGCTACGACGCCGCGCTGGCCGCCACGCGCACCCACAGCGGCAAGGTCGAGGTCCTGGCGGGCGAGTTCGAGCGCGACCTTCGCCTGTTCAGCGCCTCCGTCCGGGACGAGGCGGGCCGGTCGGCGCCCCGCGTGCTCTCCGACCTGCTGGGCGGGATGACGCCCTCGGAGCTCATGGATCGCACCAACCGCGAGAAGGTGCAGCGGACCAACGGGCTGCTGCGCCGGCTCGGGGAGCGCGCCGGGATGAGCTGGGACGCGACGCGGGCCGACACGCTGCGCCTCAGCACGGCGGCGCTGGAGCTCGCGGTGGGCGACCAGGACGGGGCGGCCCGGGAGCTGCGGGTGGCGGGCGCCGCGCTGACCATGTCCAAGGACGCCTTCGACCGCGCCTACCGGGCGCTGATGCGCGCGGCGAAGGCGATGCTGGACGAGGAGACCGTGGTGGGCGTCTTCCCCACCTTCGTGCGCGGGGGCGCGGACGAGGAGGACACCGTGGAGCTGCCCGCGGCCGAGCCCGCGCCCGCGAGCCCGAGCGTGGAGCCCTGAGTCAGGGGGTCCCCTCCGCCCGGCGCAGGTTCTCCCGGAGATCCTGCCGCTCGGGCGCGAGGGCGACCGCGCGACGGAAGGCGGCGGCGGCCTCCTCCAGCGACCCGCGGGTGGCGGCCTCGACGCCCACGGCGTTCCACAGGTCCGGGTCCTCGGGGAAGCGCCGCGCCGCCTCCGCGCAGACCGCGCGGAGCTCGGGGACCCCTGGCTCCTCGGGGAGGCGCTCTCCGGCCTCGACCTGACAGCGCGAGGCCAGGGGCCAGGAGAGCTCGGGATCCTCCGGGCGCGCGGCGGCCCGCAGCAGGGGCACCGCCTCGCGCCAGCGGCCCGCGCCCACGAGCTGCTGCGCCAGCAGGGCCTGGATCTCGCGGCGACGCCTGGGGTCCTCCTCCCCCCGGAGCGCCTGCCGGAGCGCCTTCGCGGCGGCGACGGGGTCCTGGTCGTAGATGGCCCGCCCGTACTTGCCAGCGACCAGCGGATCCGCCGGCCAGGCGGCGCGGGCGTCCCCCCAGAGGGCGCGCTCGTCCTGCCAGTCGGGGACCCTGCCCACGCTGATCCAGAGGCAGGGGAGGGCCAGCGCCAGCGGGAGCCAGGGAGGAGCCGCCCGCCCCAGCCCGCGCGCCAGCCCGAGGACCGGCCAGCAGAGGAAGCCCTCGGCGTAGCGCACCGGGCTGGCCAGGAGCCCGCTCACCGGCAGGAGCGGCAGCAGCAGCGCCCCGAGCTCCGCCCCCCACCTGCGCCCGCCGCGGGTCAACCAGATCGCCGCCACCGCCAGGATCCCGAGCCCGGCGAGCACCTCGCCCGCCCCCGGCGCGGGGAGCGCGAGGGCGGCGGTGGGGTGGATCGGCCAGAGCAGGCGGCCGAGGTAGAACAGGATCCGCGCGGGGGCGGCGAGCGCGGCCTCCAGCGTGGGCGCCCCCCGATCCTCCGCCGCCACCCCCCAGGTAGAGACCAGCAGGGTGCGGACCAGCGCCCACAGCCCGAGCGCGCCCAGGTGCGGGAGCCATCGCGCGCGCCGACCGTCCCCCTCCGCCCGCGCGGTGAGCCAGGCGATCAGGGGCACGACGACGGCGCTCTCCTTGGACCCCAGCGCCAGCAGCGTGAGCGCGGCGCCCCCAGGGCCCGCGGCCCGGGTCGCCAGGAGCCCGAAGATCGCCGCCAGCAGGTCCGTGCGCGCCGTGATGTTCAGCGCCACCTCGGTCTGCATGGGGTGGGCCAGAACCAGGAGGAGCGCCCCCGCCCTCCGGGAGCGCTCGGCGATCCCGTCCACCGCCAGCGCCCCGAGCGCCGCCAGCAGCAGGAGGTTGGTGGCGTGGAAGATCCAGGGCGCGCCGCCCAGCGCCCGCTCCAGGTAGTAGAGCAGGACCACGACGGGTCGCCAGTAGGGGGAGGGTCGCACCGCGCCGTCGGCGAGCCAGAACAGGTCGCGCCGCAGGGCCTCGGGCAGCGTGCTCAGGTCGGCGAGGCGGGCGCTGTGCTCCAGGAGCACACGATCATCGTGGACAAAACCGTAGCTGAGCGCGGAGCCGTAGAGGGCGAGGACGAGGGCGAGGCTGAGGAGCAGCCAGAGGGCGCGCTCGGCGCGCTGGCTCAGGGCAGGCTCCCCGGCGCGCGGGCGTCCAGCAGGGCCTCCACCCCGAGCAGGGCGCAGCCGATGTGCTGGACGGCGTCCATGCGCACGTCCCAGTCGCCCGCCGTGTCCCGGAATCCCCCGAGCAGGGCCTCGGGCCGACCGAGCAGGGGCGCGTCCCCGGGCTTGTAGGCGCTCTCCAGGAAGAGGCGGGCGAAGTCGAGGGCGCGCGCGGTCCAGGGCCCGTCCGGGTCCAGCCAGGCCGCCGCCACCACCGCCTCGGCGAGCCCGCCGGCCGCGCCGGTGCTCAGGTGGACGGCGGCCCCAGGCGTGGGCGTGCTGCTCCAGGCGTCGTGGACGTAGGCCCGGCAGATCTCCCAGCCGGCGGTCTCGCCCGTGGCCTCGCGCCCGGCGAGCGCGGCGAGGCAGGCCCAGTGCTCGTCCAGCACGATGAGGCGCCCGGCCCCGCCGCGGGCGTAGGCCCCGTCCACGTAGCGCTGCGCGCGCCGGAGCGGCGCCTCGAACTCGGCGTGCCCCGCCCGCACGAGCGCGGCCAGCGCGAGCATGGCCTGGCCCTGACCGTAGGCGTTGCGCGGCTGCGCGGGGAAGCCCCCCTGGTCCAGATCCATGTCCCCGCGGACCTGACCCTCCTCGTCCACGCTCGCGGCCACGAAGCGCCCCCAGGGGAGGGCCATGGGGTGCCCGGCCGAGACGGCGGCCAGCGCGGCCAGCGCGGTGGTCCCCACCCAGACCTTGCGGTCGCTCCGCTCGGGGTCGCGCACGTAGGCGCCGCCGACCGGGGACTCGGTGGAGGTCTTCTCCAGGTAGCCGAGCCCACGCTCCGTCGCCGCGCGCAGCCCGGGGTCCCCCGAGCGCTCGACGAGGCGGGCCAGGTACCAGGTCACGCCTGCGTGCCGGGGGAAATTGTAGCCGCCCAGCTCGCGACCGCTGGGGCCGGCGATGGTGTAGGCGTAGCGCCCCTGCTCGTCCTGGTGGCGGGCCAGCATCCGACCCCCGGCCAGGGCGGCCTCGCGGACAGCCTCGGCGCTGAGCGCGGGGGCCTCCGTCCAGCCGAAGACCAGCGACCGGGGCCCTGACTCGTCCACCAGGACGCTGTCGAAGCGCGCGGGATCACCCTCCGCCTCGGCGCGCGGGCCGAAGATCCCAGGGAAGAGCGCGGCGCGCTCCACCGATCGCGGGCGCCAGAGCGCGCTGGGGGATCGCCCGCCGCGCTCCAGGAGGGCGCCCGCGTCCGGCCCGAGCGGCGTGGCCTCGTCCCAGCGCTCCCGCGCGAGATCGAGGACCAGGGCGCGGCGCGTGGCCGAGGCGGGCGGGGGCAGCCGGTCCAGGGCGGCCGAGAGGGCCGCGCCCAGGCTGGGGCCCTCCCCGCGGACGCTGCCCCCGGGCTCACCCTCGATCCAGGGCGTGAGCAGGACCAGCGCGGGCCCCGCCCCCTCGGGGAGCGCCGCGGTCGGGTCCGCGCCGGTCCAGCGCGCGAACGCGACCCGACCGGCCTCCTCGAGCGCGGGCTGCGCCGCCCAGCGCTCCGCGGGCCGCGAGGCCATCGCCCGCCCGCCGAAGGCCAGCCCGCCGGCCAGGAGCGCGACGCCCAGGGTCGAGATCCCCGAGGGGAGGCCGCGCTCCCGCGAGGAGAAGACCTGCCAGAGGGGGAAGAACACGAGCCAGGGCAGCGCGCCGGCGGCGGACCCGAGCCCGGTGAGCGCGACGTCCCTGGCCTCCGCGCCGAAGCGGGAGGCGATCTCGTAGGTGGCGTGCGCGTACAGGCCGATCAGGAGCGCCGCGACCACCAGCGTCAGCGCGGAGGCGAGGCGCGCGGGGCGGTGGCCCCGGCCGAGGAGCAGCGCGGCCCCGCCGAGCACCTGCGCCAGCGCTACCAGCGCGGCCAGGACCCCGGCCACGGGCCAGGCCCCGACCAGCCACAACGCGGCGGCGGCCCACAACCCGCCGACCAGCAGGTTCAGGACGCCGACCGCAGAGCCCATCCGCTCAGAACCGCAGCACGGTCCCCGCCGAGATGGTGGGGACGAAGCCGCTGCTCTTCATGTCCTTCTCGGCGGTGGTGAAGGCGTCGGCCTTCCACGCGCCGGCGGAGGCGTCCAGGTTCAGGCCGAAGCTGTCGCTGAGCATGATGTCCAGGCCCGCCCGAGCCCGCCCGCCAAACGCGCTGGAGTTGGGCTCCTCGGGCTCGCCGCTGTCGGGCAGGGTGCCCTTCACCGCCGAGGGGATCACCACGAGATCCGCGCCCAGGTAGGGCTTGACCCCGCCCTCGCCCAGACGCAGCGCCACGCCCGCGTGCAGCGGCAGGATGGTGTTCCAGGCCGTCGCCGGGTAGCCCTCGGCCTGGAGGACGTCGGGGACCGCGCGCTGGACGGAGTGCGCGTCGAAGCCCAGGTTGAGCCCGAAGCTGGAGGTGACGGAGATCCCGAGCTCCGCCCCGTAGGTGATGAAGTTCAGGCCCTGGAAGCCCGCGTAGCCGACGCGCGCCGCCACCCCGACCCGGCTGTCCGGCGCGCCCCCTCCCTTGCGGGTGGAGCTGTCGCGGTCGAGGTCGAGATCGTCCTCGTCGTAGCTCTTGGAGCGGCTGGGGCGGCTGTCCTCCTCCTCCTCCAGATCGTCCAGCGCCGAGCGGCTGCCGCTGGAGCTCCGGCTGCTGCTGGAGCTCCGGCTGCTCGTGCGGGTGTCCTCGTCTTCGTCCTCGTCCTGGCTGGAGCTGCGGCTGCTGCTGGAGCTGCGGCTGGTCGGCGCGCGGCTGTCCTCGTCCTCGTCCTCGTCCGCGGAGACCGTCCGCGTGGTCGGCTTGCGCGCCGGCGCGGGCTCCTCGTCCTCGTCGTCGGAGAGAGAGGGCGTGCGTGTGCTGGGCTTGCGCGTGGTGCTGGTCTCGTCGTCATCGGAGAGGGAGGGCGTGCGCGAGCTGGTGCGCGGCGGCGGCGTGTAGTCGTCCTCCTCCTCGCGCTCGGCGACCACGGGCTCCTCGTCGTCGTCCCCGCCGTCCATCTGGATGAGGCCGGCGGCGCTGGAGAAGCTGATCTCCTCCATCTGGATGTCGCCCTCGGCGGGCTTGCCGAACTCGATGTCGTCCCCCGACTCGGCGGCGGCGGCGAGGCGGGCGGCCTCCTCGGCCTTGCGCTTCGCCTCGGCGGCGAGGCGGGAGGCCTCCTCCGCGGCGCGCTTCGCCTCCGCCTCGGCCCTGGCCTTCGCCTCGGCCCTGGCCTTCGCCTCGGCCTCGGCCTTGGCCTTCGCCTCGGCCTCCGCCTTGGCCTTCGCCGCGGCGTCCGCCCTGGCCTTCGCGTCCGCCGCGGCCTTGGCCTTCGCGGCCTCCTCCGCGGCGCGCTTCGCCTCGGCGGCGGCGGCGGCCTCCGCGGCGGCGCGCTCCTCCTCGGGGTCCTCCTCCTCCGGCAGGGCGTCCAGACCGCCGACGTCCTCCTCGTCCTCCTCGGCGGCGGCCGTGGGGCGGCGGCTCGGGGCCACGCCCGCGCCGAAGTCGTCGCTGTCGTCCTCCTCCTCGGCGAAGAGGTCGGTGGCGCTGACGCTGTCCATGTCCCCCATGGAGGTCTCGGCGGCGGCGGCGGCCTGGGACTTGCCGGTGGTCAGCTCCTTGACGTAGCCGCCCATGGAGTCGGCGATGACCGAGGGGACGTTCGGCAGCGTGAACGTCTTGGTGCGCAGCACCCGGTTCTGGTCGGCGTCGAAGAGGAAGAGGTTGAACTCGTACTTGCTGGACACGAGCGAGACGGTGCCGCCGACGATGACGTTCGCCTTGTTGGCGGTGGCGATGCCCTTGAGGCAGGTGGCGGAGGTCACGCAGGCGGCGTTCATCCCCGCGGGCGTCTTGTCGAGCTGGGTGACGTTGTCGAAGCCGCCCTGGAAGTCGAGCTCGGACGCGATGAGGCTCGTGAGGTTCAGGACGACCAGGGGGTCCACGCCCTTGGAGAGGAGGGGAGGGACCAGGGCGTCCTTGGCGAGAGCTGAGCCAGAGAAGGCCATTCCGGCCGCCAGGACCATCCAGGAGGTACCGCGCATGTGTACACCTTGGTGCCGCGCCGGGAAGGGGCGCGAGCGGGACGAACCACGATTTTAGCACAGCGAGGGCTCGCTGTGCACCAGGGTGAACGCGCTTGGCGGCCGAAATCTTACGCCCCCGAAAGAGCGTTCAGTGCCTCGCGGCCTCGAACACTCGGGCCGGAGGCTCCTTCAGGTCCCAGACCACACCGATCCAGGAGAGGGCCTTGAGGATCATGTAGGTGATGTCCACCTGCCACCAGAGGAAGCCCTGCCGCGCCGAGCTCTGGTGGTAGTGGTGGTTGTTGTGCCAGCCCTCGCCCAGGGTCAGCAGGGCCAGCACGGCGTTGTTCCGACTGTCGTCCCCGGTGTCGTAAGGCTGCGTCCCGAGGACGTGCGCCAGCGAGTTGATGCAGAAGGTGGCGTGCCAGACCAGCACCGTGCTGAGGAAGAAGCCGACGCAGAGGCCCTCCCAGCTCCAGATGAGCCAGATGAGGGTGGCGAAGCCCCAGGTCACCTTCCGCTCGTGGCGGTTCAGCCACACCAGCTCGGGGAAACGGGCGAAGTCGCGGATGCGCTCCAGCTTCGTCTGACGGGTCCCGTTGAAGATCCAGCCCATGTGGGCGTAGAGGAAGCCGTCCAGGCGCGGAGAGTGGACGTCCCCGGGCTGATCCGAGAGGCGGTGGTGGTCGCGGTGGTGGGCCGCCCACCACAGCACGCCCTTCTGGCCGCTGGTCTCGGCGAGCAGGGCGAGGACGAACTGGAAGGCCCTGCTGGTCTTGTAGGCCCGGTGGGCGAAGTAGCGGTGGTAGCCCGCCGTGACGCCGAACATGCGGACGACGTAGGCGACGGCGCAGACGGCGAGGGTCTCGGCGCTGGCTCCGGTCCACAGCGCGCAGAGCGCGCCGAGGTGGACCAGCACCACGCCGCCCGCGTCCCGGAGCTCCCAGGCCCGCGGCGTGCGCGCGCTCCGCTCCTGCACCTCGACCGGCACCCCCCCTACGATGGTCTCCATGGCGCTCCTCCTTCGCTCCCGTGTACGCGGGGCTCGCAGTCTCTCCGAGCGGGTGCCGAAACGCCACCACGAGACCGTCGCAAAGGGTAATTCTTTGGTCACGCCTCCAGGGCTGGAGGAGCATCGCCGATGGAAGGGCGGATCGCCGAAGCGTGTTAGCGGCCGCCAGGTTCGGGCAGGAAGCGGTAGCCCGAGCCGCGCACGCTGAGGAAGTGGACGGGCTCGGCGGGGTCGGGCTCGAAGTGGCGACGCAGCCGCACGATGAAGTTGTCCACCGTGCGGGTGTTCGGGTAGTTGCGGAGCTTCCAGACCTGCTCCAGCAGCTCCTCGCGGGAGATCACCCGCCCGGCGTTGGCGGCGAAGTAGCGCACGAGATCCACCTCCAGCCGGGTGAGCTCGACCGGGCGCCCGCGGCAGTTGGCCTCGTGGGTGCTGAAGTCCACGCGCGCCTCTCCGAAGACGAGGACCTCGTGCGGGGGAGCCCCCCCGGTGTCCCAGCGACGCCGACGCAGGAGCGAGCGCACCCGCGCGAGCAGCTCAGCGAGCTGGAAGGGCTTGGCGAGGTAGTCATCGGCCCCCGCGTCCAACCCCTCCACCCGGTCTTCGGCCGCGCCACGGGCAGTGAGCATGAGGACCGGGGTGAGGTTGCCCGAGTCCCGCACGCGGCGACAGAGCTCGAATCCGTCGATATCGGGCAGCATGACGTCGAGCACAATGGCGTCATAGTCCTCCGCGCGCGCCAGGCGCTCTGCGGCCGCGCGGCCCGTACCGACGACGTCCACCTGATAGCCCTCGAGCTCCAGGTTCAGCTTCAAGCCTGCGGCGAGGTGATGTTCATCCTCGACGACCAGCATTCGGGCTCCACGGCTCTCAGGCGGCACGTCAGGCTCCTCGGGTGGCGCGGAGGACGCTCCGCGCGGTGGTGGGGATCGTGAGCAGAGCCGTCGTCCCCTGTCCAGGCCCCTCCGAGCGCACCTCGACCCGCCCGCCCATGCTGCGCGCCAGCGCGGACACCACCCAGAGGCCGAGCCCGGTGCCGGAGCGGGCGCGGACGCGCTCGGTGGGGACGCGGTAGAAGCGCTCGAAGATGCGCAGCAGGTCCGTGCGGGCGATGCCGATCCCCTGGTCCCGGACCTCGACGGTGACCGTGTCCTTGTCCCGGAGCACGGCGCGGACGCGCACGTCCACGGGCGGGTCCGAGTACTTGATGGCGTTGTCGATGAGGTTCTTGAGCGTCGTCTCCAGCGCCGTACGGTCCACCAGCAGCAGCAGGGCGCCGGGGGCGTCCACGGTGAGGCGTCCGGGCTCCAGCCGGTAGCGGGCCCGCAGGCTCTCCGCGCAGCTCTCGATGAGCTCGCGCAGGTCTACCTCGGAGATCACCTGGGTCCGGCCGTGGGCCACGCGGTTGGCCTCGAGCACGTCGTCGATGAAGGTGGAGAGGCGCTCGACGTCGGCGAGCGCCATCTCGTGCAGCGAGGCCCGCTGGGCGTCGCTGAGCTCGGGGCGGCCCAGGGTCTCCAGGCAGAGGCGGATGGAGGCCAGCGGGCTCTTCAGCTCGTGGGTCACGGAGTCGATGAAGCGCGTCTGGCGGCGCACCTCGAGGATCTCCCGGACCAGGAAGACGCTGAACATGATGAGGACGACCGTGCTGACCAGCAGCGTGAGCGCGCCGGGGAGCAGCAGGCTGGTGCCGGCGGCGATCTCCTCGGGCTCGGACATGCGGCGGGAGAACTCGACCGCCCAGCCGATGAGCATGGCGATGCTCAGCGCGACCGTCACGCTGGCCACCGTGATCGGGAGCGAGATCGACCTCTCCTTGCGACTGGCCATCCTGGACTCCAGAGGGAACGTCACTGGGCGCGGCCCGAACGTCAACGAGGCAGGTTACCGTGCACCCTGGGAGGCAGAGACGTGAGCGGGCCAGGCGCGGCGAGGGAGCCGGGGGCGATCCTCGGCGCGGGGCTGGGGGCGGCGGCCACGGGCGCGATCGACGCGGCGATGACGGCGCGCGCGGACAGCCTCCCCGGGACCGCGGCGCAGGTGGGGCTCCTGCTCACGCTGGAGGCGCTTGCGCTGGGGATCGCGGCGGCGCTGCTGGTCGCGCCCCTGCTCGCGCTGCTGAGGAGGGCGCCGTGGGGGGCCCGGCTGGGAGGTCCGGCGCTGGGGCCGCTCCTGGGGGTGGGCCTGACGCTCGGCCTGGACTGGACGGAGCGCGCGCTCCGCGATCCGCCGCCCTTCACCGAGCCCACGCTCCTGCAGGCGCACCCGGCGCTGCTGGCCCTGACCCTCCTGGGCGTGCTGCTCGGGGTGCTGGCGCTGGCGCGCTTCTCGCGGGTCCCACGCCTGGGCCGGCTGGCCCTGCCGCTGGGCCTCGGGCTGGCGGCGCTGAGCCTGTTCCGGCCGGCGCGCGCGCTGCCGCCGCTGGGGACCGCCGCGCCGGGTGCCCCCTCCCTCGTCCTGATCACCATGGACACCACGCGGGACGACCACGTCGGCCGCGCCAACCCTCACTCCCGCACGCCGACCCTGGACGCGCTGGCGCGGGATGGGGCCCGCTTCGAGCTGGCGATCTCCCAGATCCCGGTGACGGGCCCGAGCCACACGACCATGCTCAGCGGGCAGGGCCCCTGGTCCCACGGGGTGCTGTTGAACGGTCACCCCATCCCCGAGGACCGGGCGCTGATCACCGAGGTCTTGCGGGCCCAGGGATACCGGACGGGGGCCTTCGTCAGCGCCTACGTGCTGGAGGGCGACTTCGGCTTCGCGCGAGGCTTCGAGGCCTACGACGACGACTTCGGGCGCGTCCAGGGCTGGGCGGAGACCCTGCCCGGGCGGCTGGTGGACGCCTTGGGGCGGCACCTGAACCCGGATCTGGTCGTCGAGCGCTCGGCGGGGCAGACGGTGGACCACGCGCTCGGCTGGCTCCGCCGCGAGCAGGCCGCGCGGGCGGACGCCCCCTTCTTCCTCTGGGTCCACGTCTTCGATCCCCACGGCCCCTATGCGCCCCCCTCCCCCTGGGATCGGGCCTACTACACCGGAGACCCCCGGGATCCCGCCAGGGACACGATGCGCGGGGTCCAGGGGGTGGCGCCCTACCTGCTGCCCTCGCTCCAGGGGATCACGGACCTCGACTGGCCGCTGGCGCAGTACGCGGGCGAGGTGTCCTACGCCGATGAGCAGCTCGGGCGGCTCCTCGGATGGCTGGACGAGAACCGCCCGGACGCCCTGGTGGTGGTGGCGGGAGACCACGGGGAGAGCCTGGGAGAGCACGGGGTGTGGTTCAACCACGGGGACGACCTCTTCGAGCCCTCCACGCGCGTCCCGCTGGTGCTGCGGATGAAGGGGAAGATCCCCGCGGGCCTGTCGTTGAGCAGCCCGGTGGAGCTCACCGACCTGGGGCCCACGGCGCTCGCGCTGCTGGGCGTGGACGCGCCGCAGGGGATGGAGGGGCGCTCCCTGGCCCCCTGGCTCTCGGCGACGCCGCCCGAGGAGCCGCCCCACCTCTTCGCCCGCAGCTTCAGCTACGACCGGCCCGCCAACGTGGCGGCCCGGTCTCGGGGGGAGATCGAGCGACCCCAGTACCGGATGGTGGCCCTGCGCACGGCGGAGGGGCGCTACCTGCTGCGAGAGGCGCCCGGCGAGGGCGAGAGCTGGTACGACCTGATCGCCGCCCCCGACGAGTCGGCGCGCGCGCCCGTGCCCGAGGCGCTGGCCGGCGCGCTGCGGGCCTCGGCGGAGGCGCTGATGGCGGGTCAGGATCGCCCCGCCGCCGACGCCCTGGACGCGGCGACGGAGGAGCGCCTGCGCGCGCTGGGCTACGTGGACGAATGATCGTCGGCGAACACCCGTTGAAGGACCTCTACCGGCGCGCGCTCTGGGGGCCGGGGCGGGAGATCCTGGAGCGCCTGCCCGCGCCCTGGGAGATGCGCCTGATCCACGCGGGCGGGCGGGCGGCGGCGAGGGCCCTCTCCCGCCGACGCCATGGCCTGCGGGAGAACCTCTCCCTGGCCTTCCCCGAGCGCCCCGAGGCGGCGCTGGACGAGATCGCGGCGCGGGCCTTCCAGGCCCACCTGGCCAACCAGTACGTCAGCTTCTCCTTCCCCAAGTGCGACGCCCGCCGCTGGCCGCGCTACCTCCACCTGGAGGGCCTGGCGCGGCTGCAGGAGGCCTGGGCCCGGGGGCGCGGGGTGGTGCTGACCCACCCGCACATGGGACCGGCGCAGCTCCCCCTCCATGTGCTGGGGGTGCTGGGCTGGAAGATGCACCAGATCGGCGGGGGGCGGGTGACGCGGGTGGAGCTGTCGGAGACGGGGCGCTGGGCGGCGGAGACCCGCGCGCGGCTGGAGCGGCGCATGCCGGTCACGCTGCACGACGGGCGCCGCTTCCTCCGCCCGGCGCTGCGCGCGCTGGACGAGGGCGAGGTGCTCATGACCGCCTGCGACGCCACCGGCGGGGGCGAGGAGCTGGGGCGCCGGATCGCGGGCGTGGTGCTGGGCCAGCGCATGCCGCTGCCGGTGGGGCCGGTCTGGCTGGCGTGGAAGAGCGGAGCGCCGCTGCTGACGGTCCACACGCGGAGGGCCACGACCGAGGGGCCTCCCTGGGTGGCGGAGATCGGCCCGGAGCTGGTGTTTCCCCGGGACCAGGGACGTGAGCGCGCCCTGGAGCTCGGCGTGGCCGCGCTGGCCCGCTACCTGGACGACACGCTGCGGGCCTGGCCGGGAGACTGGCTCTTCTGGGACGGCTTCCACCCGGGCGGGCTCCTGGAGGCCACGGGATGAGGCGCCGGCTCCCGGGCGTGACGCTGGGCCTCGGCCTGGGCTCGCTGGCCCCGGCCCTGCTGCTGCTGTGGGTGGCGGGCCAGGATCCCGCCTTCGCCGACCACCTCCCCAGCCTGCTGCTCACGGTGTTCCTGCCGGTCCAGCTCCTGGGCGCCCTGCTCGGCGGGGCGCTGGCGCCCCAGGGGCGCGCGGTGCTGGCGGTGGGAGGGGTGGCGCTGCTCGGAGCGGCGCTGGCGACCCTGGAGATCGCTCGGGCGCCCGAGGCGCTCGCGCCCGTCGAGCCCGCCCTGCTGGTCGTGGCGATCCCCAGCGTGAGCTGGGCGGAGGTGGAGCGCGCCCCCATGAGCGCTGTCCTGGGTCTGGCCCGGGAGGGGGCCTGGGCGACGCTGCCGGCGATGGAGGGGGGGCTGGACGACTGGATCACGCTGGACAGCGGGATCTCCACCCAGGGACGACCCTGGACGGGCGAGCGCCCGACGGCGGACCGGCTCCAGGTGGCGCGGATCTGGGAGGTCGCCGCCCACGAGGGCCTCTCGGTGGGGCTCCTGGGCTGGCCGGTGACCGCGCCCGCTCGCCCGCCCGCCGCCGGGGGCTTCCTGATCGCTCCCGGGCTCGCCCCCTCCGCCTGGCCGCAGAGCGCCCAGGCCATGCCCGATCTGGTCCGCGCCCTGCTGGACGCCGACGACACGACCCCCGCGCCTGTGCCCGCCATCCTGGATGTGCTCCCGCTGGGTCTCCGTTGGTCAACGTTGCGCGACGGGGCTCTCCACGTCCTGAAGCGACGGCTGAGCCCGGAGGATCTGGACCCTGTGTTGGATCGTCCGTTGATCCGCGCGCGGCTGGAGCGTGACGTCTTCCTCTCGCTGCTTCGGTCGGAGCGGCCCGATCTCGCGGGTCTGGTCCTCTCTGCGCCCGCCCAGGCGAGCCCCCTGGCCCGGGGCTTCGCGCTCGCGCAGGCGGACGGGCTGCTGGCCGAGCTGGTGGGCGCGCTCGGGCCGCGGACGCGGGTGGTGGTGGTCTCGGATCGGGGCTGGATGGTGGCCCGCGGGTGGCGGATCCCTGCCGGGCGGGTGCTCGGGCGCAGGGAGCTGGTGGACGTGGCACCGACCCTGCTCGGACTGCTCGATCTCCCCGCGGCGCGAGACCAGCGCGGCGAGCTCCTGCTCGGCGGGCCCGCGCAGCGAATCGACACCTGGGACGCGCTGGCCCCCTCTCCACCCGAGGGAGAGCACCGACGCGCCGCGGCGGCGGAGGCGCTGCGCGCGCTCTCCTACTGGGAGTAGGCGGCGGCGCCCGGCGTGACCACCTCGACAAAGGTTGGCGAGGGAGCCCAACAAACGCGCGGCGCCACGCCGAGAGGGAATTGCACCCCCTGGATGTTCAGGGCCCTCGCGTGTATGATCATCATTGTCCCGCTCCAGGGCGTGTGGCTCTGGGGAGGACGTCTCCGTCCCGACAAGACTCTCATCCGGCATCTCCGGCAAGGGTGTCCTGTGCGCTGGCTCGCTCTCCTCAGCCTCGGTGTCCTCTCGCAGAGCGCGCGGGCTTACGACACGTTCGAGGACTGGGCATATTACACGGGAGATCCCCACGTTCATACGGGGCTCTCGCAGGATGGCGGCTCCTCGGACTACGGCACCTGCAAGGGGAAGTGCGGGAGCTTCTACACGGTCTTCGAGGACGGGCGCGCGCAGGGCCTGGACTGGATGGCCGTGACCGACCACGCCAACGGGGACAAGGGGAGCCCCACCGGGGACGCGGACGGCTACGCCTACCTCACACAGATGGCCCTGGACGCCTACGACCCGGACGGGGGCTTCGTCACCCTGCCCGCGGCCGAGGTCTGGGCCCGCGTGGGCTCGAGCTCGGACCTGGGCCACGTCTCCCTGCTCATGTTCGGGGAGAACGAGGAGATCGAGGGGCTGGAGATCACCGACCTTCAGCCCTCGGGGGACACCGGCATCGGGATCGAGAGCTGCGACGCCTACGGCGAGTGGCTCGACAACGTGTCGGGCACCTTCGGCCGCGTGCTGGCGATCCCGCACCACCCGGCGGCCAGGCGCCCCATGGCGGTGGACTGGACCTGCCACTTCTCCGAGTATCAACCGGCGGTGGAGATCTACTCGGAGCACGGTCAGAGCCTGACCGACGACACCGACGGCTTCGACCCGATGTGGAGCGGGCCGGTGTCCACGGGCACGGTCCACTACGCCCTGGACCCGAGCGGGCTCGGCCTCGAGCTCGGCTTCATGGCCGGCTCCGACAGCCACGACACCCGACCGGGGAAGATCTGCCAGATCGACACGGTCCACATCTCCCACCCCTACGGCGGCGGTCACACGGTCGCCGTGCTGGACTCCTCGGAGAGCTTCAACCGCAGCTCGCTGTACGACGCCATCGTCGAGCACCGCACCTACGCCACGACCGGCCCGAGCATGCCGCTCATGGTGGAGTACAGCTCGGGCGGCGTGACCGTCGCCACCCTGGGCGGCGAGGCGGGCGTCCCCACGGACCAGGACCTGGACATCGAGGTCCGCGTCCCTGAGGAGTGGGTGGAGTACATCATCGACGTGAACCTCGTGACCCCGTCGGGCATGGAGGCGATGGAGTTCGACGAGGACGCTCGCTGGATCCACACCTACGCCTTCGAGGATCTGCCCGCCTGGGTCTACGTCGCCATCTCGATCGACGGCGAAGACTACTACGGCGAGGGGTACTGCGAAGACGGCGGCCCGGACGGGACGGAGTGGATCTGGGTCAGCCCGAGCTGGATCTCGGAGGTCGAGCCCGACCTGGACCAGGACGGGGTGGCCTGGGCGGACGGGGACTGCGACGACGGGGACGCGGAGGTCTCTCCGCTGGCCGACGAGATCTGGTACGACGGCCTCGACCAGGACTGCGACGGCAACGACGACGACCAGGACGAGGACGGCTTCGCCCGCGACTCGGACTGTGACGACGTGGACCCCTCCACCTACCCCGGGGCGGAGGAGGTCTGGTACGACGACGCCGATCAGGACTGCGACGGCAACGACGACGACCAGGACGGCGACGGCTACGGGCTCGCCGATGACTGCGACGACACCCTCCCCGAGGTCTATCCGGGCGCGGGGGAGATCTGGTACGACGGCGTGGACGGGGACTGCGACGGCAACGACGACGACCAGGACCGGGACGGCTACGGGCTGGACCAGGACTGCGACGACACGGACGCCGAGGTCTACCCGGACGCGGGGGAGATCTGGTACGACGGCCTCGACCAGGACTGCGACGGCAACGACGACGACCAGGACGAGGACGGCTACGCGCTCGCCGACGACTGCGACGACGACGACGCGACCGTGAACCCTGGCGAGGTCGAGATCTGGTACGACGGTCTCGACCAGGACTGCGACGGCAACGACGACGACCAGGACCAGGACGGCTACACGCTCGCGGACGACTGCGACGACACCGAGAGCGGCGCGCATCCGGGCGGCACCGAGGTCTGGTACGACGGCCTCGACCAGGACTGCGACGGGCGGGATGACGACCAGGACGGAGACGGCTACACGCTGGTGGACGACTGCGACGACACCTCCGCCGAGGCCCACCCGGGCGCCACGGAGATCTGGTACGACGGCCTCGACCAGGACTGCGACGGCAACGACGACGACCAGGACCGGGACGGCTACGCGCTCGGAGCGGACTGCGACGACACCGACGACACCGTCTACCCGGAGGCCGCGGAGGTCTGGTACGACGACATCGACCAGGACTGCGACGGCAACGACGACGACCAGGACCAGGACGGCTTCCTGCTGGCGGACGACTGCGACGACGCCGACGAGGGGGTCTCGCCCGACGCCGCGGAGATCTGGTACGACGACATCGACCAGGACTGCGACGGCAACGACGACGATCAGGACGGCGACGGCTACGGCCTGACAGAGGACTGCGACGACACCGCCGATCTGGTCTTCCCCGGCGCGGCGGAGGCGTGCGCGGACGGCGTCGATCAGGACTGCGACGGCGTGGACGAGCTCTGCACCACGGGCACCGGCCGCGCGGACACCTCCGTGGAGATGCCGAGCCACGAGAAGGACGTCGAGGAGGAGGAGGAGCCCGCCCCGGCGGAGAGCTCAGAGAGCTCAGAGAGCTCAGGGAGCGAAGAGATTGAGGAGTCCGAGGGCTCCGAAGAACCCGCGGAGGGATCGACGGGCAGCTCGTCCTCCGAGGAGCCGGGCAGCTCGTCCTCGGAGGAGGAGCCGGGCAGCTCGGGCAGCTCCACCGAGGAGCCCGAGGAGGAGCCCGCCTCCTCCGAAGAGCCCGCGGAGGAGCCCGCCGAGGAGGAGGAGCCCGCGGAGGAGCCCACCTCCACCGAGGAGCCCGTGACCGAGGAGCCCGCCGAGGAGGAGGTCACGCCCGTCGAGGAGGGCAGCCCCGCGACCCACGGTGGTGAGGACGCGGAGGAGGGCTCCCCCGTCACCGACGGCGAGGACGCGCTCACGCCCGAGCCCAGCGAGACCGAGGGTCAGCTCGAGGACGGCGCGGACCCTGATCCGCAGGATGATCCCGTGACCGAGGACCCCGACGGGCCCGTGATCGAGGACGACGGCGAGGAGGTCGACGCCGACGGCGGCAAGACCGGGACCGGCTGCGCGGGCTGCGCGAGCGCCGGTCAGGCCCCCACGCTCGGGGTCGCCGGGCTCGCGCTCCTCGCCGCGCTTCGCCGCCGCTCCCGCCGCACGCGCTGAGGGCGCGCGGCGGCGGGCGGGAAGGCTCAGCGGCGCTTCAGGGCGTCGTAGGCGCTGTCCAGGTAGGCCTTGCGCAGGAAGGCGACGCCGAAGAAGCTGAGCAGCACGCTGGCGATGGGGTCCTGGCCCATCACGAGGAAGAGCAGCAGGAACGCGGCCACCATGGCCACCCCGGTCCCGATGTTGATCGTGGAGAGCCGCTCCGCGCCGAGCTCCTTGAAGTGCTCGGGCCCGATCATCGTCGTCGTCACGTCCTCGGTGGACAGCGTCGCGCGGCGGTCGGGCAGCTTCTGGACCGCGGCGAAGCTCAGCAGGTAGGCCAGCGAGCCGATGAGCACGAGCATGGAGATGTGCAGGTCATCCCCCGCCTTCCCGGGCACGCCGAAGACAGTGCTCTGCACGTCGCGCAGGACGCCGTAGTTGAGCCCGTGCGTGTACAGCCAGGAGCCCGTGGAGTACGAGAACGAGTAGGCGATGTTGGCCACGCTCATGAAGCCGGCGAAGAGCGAGCCCGCGGCCGTGGCCGGGATGACGACGCCCACGAGGCTGAAGGTGCACATGCGGATGAAGCCGTTGACGAAGTAGAGGACCGCCTGGTACGAGGCCAGGAAGCCGAGGCGCACCTCCTCGCGATCCAGCCCGTTCAGGCCCGGGAGCGTGTGCAGCCCGTCCGTGATCTGCGAGAACAGCGGGTCCACCATCAGGTACTGGGTCAAGCTGACCAGCGCCGAGAGCGGGATGAAGAACATGAACAGTCGCTTGAGGCCGTAAGCGTCCTGCCAGCGGATGCCCCAGCGCGCGAACGCCAGCGTCCCGAAGAAGTAGCCCACGTAGCTGGCGCTGTCGGCCATCCCGATCTGGGACTGCTCGAACTTCAGCTCCTCGATCAGGTAGTTGTTCCAGAGCGCGCCGGCCTGGGGCTGGAAGTGGAAGAGGAAGTAGAACACCACCACCCAGAGGATGGGGCCGGTGTTGAGCCCGTTCCAGAAGTTGGTGACCGAGCTGGTGAGCGGGATGCTGTGGGCCTTGTCCTTGGGCAGGCGCAGCGCGACCAGGAGCACCAGGAAGGGCGCCGCCGCGAGCCCCCACAGCAGGTAGTTGATCTTCGCGCTCTCGGCGATGTAGCCGCCGAAGAAGGCGGACAGGATGCTGGTCCCGTAGATGGCGATCCAGCAGATGGCCTGGTTCAGGCCCACCGTGGCCGCCTTGGACTTGCCCGAGGACTGGGACTCCTCGTCCCCATCCACGACCGTGGCGCGATCCACCACGACGTCCGTGCAGGCCATGACCACCGAGAGGATGAACATGGTCCAGAAGAAGACGTTGGCGCTCAGATCGATGAAGGGCGCCAGCAGGAAGAAGATGGTCGCGCCGCCCAGCAGCAGGATCAGCGAGGACCGCGTCTTGCCGATGGCGTCGATGATGAAGCCCAGGATCGGCTTGAAGCTCCAGGCCAGATAGGAGCGGGCGAAGAGCCCCTGGACCGCCGCCTCCTCCATCCCGTAGTGGAAGCGGAAGTGGCTGAAGAAGGGCTGGTAGGTGATGCCCTGGAAGGGGTTGGCGAGCCCCTGCAGCACATACTCGGCCGCGAAGAGGATCTTGATGGGCCGGATGCCGAAGAGGGTCTTGCCTTCGTCGCGCGGCTCGGCAGGGGGCGCGGCGGGCTTCTCGTTGCTCACGGGCGGACCTCGAAGGAGAGGAGGGGCCCGGGTTTTCTACTCCATGCGGGGCGCTCCGGTCTACCCCCGTGGCCCCTCAATCACTCGGCGCTGGGGCAGCCCTCCCCGTTGGACTCGATCAGCACCACCCCGCCGATCTCCTCGATGTTGTCCGCCAGGAGCTGGGCGTCCTCGGTGCTCACGCAGCGGTTGCTCGTGATCGTCAGATCCCCGCCCAGCCGGTTGAGCCCGTAGAGCCCGCTCACGCTGGACAGCGAGCGGTTCTTGTAGATGTAGAGCCGGTCTCCGATCTCCGTGAGCGCCGGGGCCCCGTCCAGGGAGGTGAGCGCGTCGTTCTCCTCGAGCTCCAGCCCGCCTCCGATGGTCTGGAGGGCGTCCAGGCCCTCGAGGCTCACGATCGCGTCGTTGTAGGAGACGTCCAGGTAGCCGCCCACGCTCTCCACCTGCTCCAGCCCGGAGAGCGAGGTGATGCTCACCGCGCCGCGCACCACGAGGTCGCCGCCCACCGCGCGCAGCGAGGAGAGCGCCCCGAGGTCCGTGAGCCGCTCCGCCCCCTTCACCAGCAGGTCCACCCCCACCGTCTCCAGCCGCTCGAGCCCGCCGAGGCTGGTGATGCTGTTGTTCGAGCGCAGCTCCAGCGTGGCGCCGATGGCGACGAGGTTGTCGAGCCCGCGGAGCGAGCCCAGGCTGTCGTTGCCCGTGACCTCCACCGTCCCCGTGACCTCGGTGATCCCCTCGAGCCCCACGAGGTCTGGCACCGTGTAGTTGTCGGCGAGCTTCAGGTCTCCGTCGATGCGCTCCAGGCACCCGAGCGTGGCGATCTGCTCGGCGCTGGCCCCGCTGAGGCTCAGGGTCCCCTGGATGCTGGTCCAGCACCCGTTCGCGCAGAAGCTCTCCCACTCCGAGGCCACCCCGCCCACGTGCACCCCGCCCGGGAGCCCGCCCTTCGGGTCGGTGTCGTCGCAGTCCTGATCGGCGGGCACGCCGTCCTCGTCGGCGTCGAGGACGGGCTGTCCGGTCTCGCCGGTGTCCCCCGTCTCCCCGCTCTCCGCCGGGGTCTTGTCGCCCCCCACGCAGGCGGCCAGGAGCAGGAGCAGGAGCAGGGACAGGAGGGCGCGGGCGGCGTGGGTCATGGGGGCAGGTCTCCCTGATCCTCTACCCCTGGCGCCCCGGGGCAGCAGCCAGGAAACGGTAAAGCCTGCGCGCCGGAGGGAGCGCGCTTGACGCCGGGGGAGGGAGCCATTACCTGTGATGGCGCTCGGGGTGTAGCGCAGCCTGGTTAGCGCGTCTGGTTCGGGACCAGAAAGTCGGTGGTTCGAATCCACTCACCCCGACCATAATGAACGCTTGCCCCCGGAGGGTTCTCCGGGGGCATCGTTTTTTCTGGCCTCGGTCAGCGATTGTGCAAGGAGATCGAAGGGTCTCCGCCACCGCACTTCGAGATTGTCACCTCGCCACACTGAGTTCGATGTCACGAAATTCAGCAGCTGGCGACGGGCCGGAACCTCGGCGGATGCGTACAGGACGCCCGCCCGCCCGGCCAGCTCGACCAGCGCGATGCCGTCCTCCATGTAGGACCGGTTGGCGTTGGTGTGGACCTCGATCTCGCGGAGCACGCGGGCCTGGTCCGTGCGCCACTCGTTGGCCTTGCGCTCGTACATCTCTACGCTGATCCGACCGTCGAGCCGGTCGTCGTAGGCGGTGTCCAGCCGGCGCTGAAGGTTCTCGTACTGCTTGCGGAGCTTGTCGAGGGCCTCGGTGTGCTGGCGCTCCATGTCGGCGTGGCTGGCGCGCAGGGCGTCGCGGACCAGGGTGAGGGTGTCCTCGTCGAGTTGAAGCGCCGCCAGGGCGCGCGTGATGCCGGCGTGGAGCAGGCGCTCGGGCACGTACTCGACCTCCTTGCGCAGCCGACAGCCCTCGCAGCGGTAGTAGATGTACTTCTCCTTCTTGATCTCGCCGACGAGGTATCGCCGCTCCTCGCCGCGTTCGATACAGGCGCCGCAGAGCACGAGGCCGGTGAAGGTGAAGTCGTGCCTCTGATCCTTGGGGGCGTGGCAGCTCCGGTCCTCCAGGCGCTCCTGTACGCGGTCCCAGAGCTCGCGGGTGATGAGCGGCTCATGGACGCCCTTGTGGACGCGGCCCTTGTAGACGAAGTCACCGGTGTAGATCAGGGTCGTGAGGATCTGGTGGACCTTTGAGATGGGGAAAGCGTACTTGCCCCGTGGAGACAGCGCCCCCTGGGCGCGGACCCAGCGGGACAGCTCGCGCAGGCCCATGTCGCCCGCGGCGTACAGCTCGAACATGCGCGCGATGATCGGGCCCAAGGTCGGGTCGATCTCGATGACCCGCTTGCCGCCGGGCAGGGTGACATTGCGATAGCCGATCGGTGACTTGGTGGGCCAGATCCCCTGTTCAGCCTTTTCCGCCATGCCTTTTCGAGCTTCTTCCGAGAGGTTGTCCACGTAGTTCTTGGCCATGACGACCTTGATCCCGTGCATGAATTTGTCCGAGGACCGGCTCTCCTCGCTGATCACCGAGCCCTCTTTGACGAGGTGAATCTCCAGTTCCAGCTCGTCGAGCAGCACGTAGTCCTTCATGTTGCGGTAGAGCCGGTCGGTCTTCTCGACCAGGATCGCGCGGCAGGTCTTGTGCTTCTTGAGCCACGCGATCATCTGCCCGAACTGCTGGCGGCCGGCGCGCTTGGCGGTCTCGATGTCGATGAACTCGGCGTCCACGCGGAAGCCCTTGGACGCCGCGTAGTCGCGGAGCAGGCGCTGCTGCGCCGGGATGGAGAAGCCCTCCTTCTCCTGGTCCTTCGACGAGACCCGGCTGTAGATCACGGCGGGGACCAGGTTGGGGAGGACCGTCAGCGAGGGGCCGGTGCCGGCGCGAGGACGTGGGGCCTCCTCACCTGTGAGCGCGGTCTGTCTGATGAGCCTGACGTTTGGGCGGGGGCGTGGTGGCATGAGGGCTCTCCGTTGAATAGTGCAGTTTTAACTTGACATAATATGGAGTACCTGTCCAGCCCCTCAGGCAGGTGCCTGACAGGAGGAGCCCACACTAACCATGACCGGCAGACAAGCGCCACAATAAGCGGACATATTATGTCCGCGTATGTTTGCATCTGAAGACACCACCCTTTACTGAATGTCCACCGACAGTGCCTGCCCGCCCCACCTGTCCTTTCCCGCCGTCGCGACTCCTCGTGTCACGGCCTGGCCCGCCTTTACCTGGAGGATCGTTGCTTCCAGCCCACCTGCCCGTCCCCCTCGATGCTCTCCGTTCTTCGCACCTTCAACACCCGCCCGATCGCGACCTCTGGCTCGGCGATCTACGGCAGGAGTCCTTTGACGAGGTGCTCGCCATGGACGAGGGCGCGCTCGCCGAAGCGCTCGCCGAACATGGGAGGGAGCTGCCCCGGCCGGGCGCCTTGCGCGAGCTGCTCAACGGTCCTGCGACGACCCGCGAGACGCTGCGGCATCTGCTCCTCGTGGCTCAGTTCCTGGAGCAGAAGAAGACGGTGGCCCTGGAGATCGTGGCCCGCGCGAACCTGCGAGAGGATGTCGTGGAGGGGCTTCGCACTCCGGGCGGCCGGCTGCATCGCCTGTACCTCGCGCTGCTGCTCTACGCGCAGGCCCCCGAGCACCTGCTCGCGCTCATGCTCTGGGACCGCTGGCACAGCCGACGCCGGGTGAGCTGGCGCCTCGACGGCCGCCACCGCCACCTGCCCGACCTGGAGCCGGAGACCTGGCGCGAGATCGCCGAGGCGGTGACGGCCGAGCTGCGCGGCGCGACGACCTTCCAGGAGGTGCAGCTTCGAGCCGTGCTGAGACGGGAAGATACGGGCGAGCTGTTGTTCGGGCTGCGCGAGCCGGCGCACCGCGCCGCGCTGGAGGCCGATGACGGCGCGCTGGTCAGCGGGCGCATGTCGGGATGGTTGCTGGTGTCGCTCCACAGCGATGGATCCCGCCTGGACGTCTGCGATCACGAGCCTGCCCGCGGCGTGGCCTTCGCGACGCGCCTGCTGCGCGCGACCCGAGGCGGGGAGGTCTCGTTCGTCCCCGCGCAGGACGCGCTCGACGAAGGGCAGATGAAGACCATCCTGAGCGCAGCCTGCGACCCCACTGATGATCGCCTGCCGCTGCTGGCGCTGAGCGCCCGCGCGCCGGGGCGCACCGACCGGGTGGTGCTCACCGTCACCGGGCCCGGCCAGTCGCGCGCCGAGCCTACGCTGGCCCATCTGCGCCAGGCGATCCCGCTCGCGCTGGACTGGCGCGACGTGATCACGCTCAAGGTGGGCTTCGAGGGGCGCTACCGCTTTACAATGGAGCCGGGCGAGGAGGCCGGGAGCCTCGCGCTCTGGTACTCAGACCGGGAGCGAAACAAGGATGTGGCCCGGCGCTTCGAGGAGCATGTTCGCCGTACTTTCGGCGTGAGCGTGGTTCCACGCCCCTTCGCGCGGCGGCCAGCGCTGGACGCCGACAAGGCGCCGCCGAAGGGTACCGTCGCGTGGTGGCGGGCGCTGCTCTCGCCGGTCGTGGACGCGCCCGCGCCGTGGATGCGCGCCGCCTGGGCCGAGTTCGAGACCGAGGGGCTGGTGGCGCTCCGTCGCTCCGCCGCCATGAGCTGCGGCACCCCCTACGTGGACGCGCGCGCCTGCGGGCTCGACGAGCACGACTGCGACGGAGAGATCGAGCTGCCCTGGGGCGAGGCCGACCCTGGCGATCCCCTGAGGCAGCTCCCCGGCGCGGAGGCCATCTGCCCGGTCTGTGATCGGGTGTGGCGACCCGGCGCCTACCGCCTGCCGCTGGTAGAACGTGTGCGCGTGGAGATCGACCTCGATGAGCTCGGCCTGCATGTGCTCCGCGCGGTCGCCAGCGTCGCCCGCGCCGAGCCCTTCGAGGGCGAGCCCGGGGTCATCGAGGTGCGCAGCGACACTGGACGCTACTTCGTGGCCTTCGCGCCGCTGCTGCGGGACACGTCCAGCTTCGCCCCGGGCGCGGGCCTGCCGAGGCGCACCGCATGGGTGACGCTGGACGGCGACGAGGTGTCCGGCGTGTCCGTGTCACAGGTGCTGGCGGATCCGTCCGTGCTGGGCAGCGCCTGGGGGATGCCAGCGCTCGGCGAGGGGCCGGCGACCCGGGCGCGGGGGCCTCGGGACGTGCCGGAGCCGCCTCGCGCAGCAGACGCCGGAGCCTCGCCGACCCGCGTGTTGTCCCAGCAGGGGCGAGCGGTCCACCTCGGCCCCGTGCGCGTGCTGGCCACGCAGGCGAACGCGCAACGCGCCCTGCTGGCGATCTTCGTCCACCTGGCCCAGGAGGACGCGCGCGCCCGACGCGCCGAGCGAAAGGCCCACACCAGCCCCCGGCTCGTCGCCGAGTGCAGCCTCGCCGGCCTGCACCTGACCGACGCGGACGTGCGCCTCCAGATCCGCCGGATCAACGAGGCCACCCGGACCGCGCTGGTGGGAAAGGGCTGGGCGCCGCTCGACCTCATCGAGCGGCACGGGGCCGGCTGGCGCCTGGCGGTCGGTGTCGAGCTCGCCCCCGACCTGTCTGCGGAGACTCTCGGCGGCTGGCGGCGGCGGGGCTGAGGCCCTACGCCTTCGCGACGTTGGCGCGCGCCTGCCCCGCCCGGATTGACTCCAGCCGGGCCAGCTCCGGGGCGCTGAGCGTCATGCGTCGCACCTCGATCTCAAAGGTCTTGATGGCCTGGGAGACCCACCCCTTGCGGAGCCACGCCTCGGCCTCTCGCGACGTGACGACGATCAGGCCGCGGGGCCGGTGCGGGTGTCGCTGACCGAGCAGCGCGAGCTTCAGGATGTCCTCTCGAAGGCCGGACTGCTGGGCCGAGCGCAAGGGGCCGAGCGAGATGTAAGTCTCGATGGCGACCATGGCGCCGGTCGGCAGGACCAGGCAGCCGTTGACCTCGACGAGCTGATCTCCCCCGACGGGCAGGCGCCGGTTGAGCCAGGTGCGGGCCGCGCCCAGCTCGGCCGCGAGGCGCTCGATCACGCTCGCGGCAATGTCCCGTTGAACGCTGCTGTCGGCCTGCTGGCGGATGTCATCGCTCATTGCCCGGACTGTACCACGGCGGTGACGCGGAGCACGACAAGGACCAGGGGTCGAAATTCTCGCGAGAGCCACCCCTGGAGAGACGGCCTCAATGGCGGGCTTCAGAGAAGTGACACGCAAAATAAGAACTGATCTGTGGCACCCCAAAGAGCGGGCCTCCGCCGCCGCGCATTCGGGGGCGCCCGTTTTGAGCACCGAACAGAAGTTCAGAGAACTGATCCGGTCAAGACAGGCGTCACCGGCGATGAATTCGCCATGCCACGCGACCCACACCAACGACTCTTGCCCGCCCAGGATGGGGCTCTGCTCGACCGGACCCAGCAGCTTTACAGCGGACGCTACTGCGCCGAGCTGACGCGGGAGGACGCTCGGGAGATCCTCACCAACCTGACAGGCTTCTTCGGCGTGCTGCGCCGATTGGAGCGCGCGGCGGCAGGCCAGACCTCGCCGTCGCCGGACGGGCTGGAGGGCACACCATGAGCGCCACCCGCCGCTTCCGGCTCACGCTCTTCCCCGCGCCCACGGTGCGCCCCGGCGGCGATCCCGACCGGGCTGATGGGGTGTTCTGGCCGAAGCACGGCCGGCTCTGGGAGGGGGACGCCGCTGCGCTGGTCGCGCTGCTCACGACACCGGTGCCGGCGCCGGGCAAGTACGCCTGCCCCTACTTCGTCGCCGGCCGACTGCGCGATCAGGAGCGCAGCAACGACGCCTTCGAGGCGGCGAGCGTGGTGGCGCTGGACGTGGACACCGGGATCACGACCTGGGATGCGCATGGCCGTTTTCTCGACCTCTTTCACGTCATCTATACGAGTTGGAAGCACTCGCGCGAGGAGCACCGCTTCCGGCTGGTCCTGCCGCTGGCCCGCGACGTGAGTCCGACCGAGTACAAGCTGCTCTGGGCGGTGCTGGCGCGGCGGCTGGGCGGGAACGTGGACGGGCAGACCAAGGATCTCGCCCGCGCGCTGTTCCTGCCGGCCCGGCGCCCGGATGGCCGACGGGCCGGGGCGAAGGCGTGGGACGAGGTGCCGCTGCTGGACCCGGACGCGCTGCTGGTGGACGCGCTGCGCCTGGTTCAGCCGCCTCGCCGCCCGCCGAGCGAGCCCGTCACCGTACCGCCCGAGCTGGCCTACGCGGTCGCGGCGCGCCGCCTGAGCAACGACCCCGACGTGCGCCGTCGCGCCGCCGAGCACCTGCAGGCGACCGTGCGCGAGACCCGCGCCGAGCGCATCGCCTGCCCGAAGTGCGGGCGACCCTCGGTGTGGTTCTGGATCGACCCGAGCGTGATGAAGACCGCGCGCTGCAACCACCGCAACTCCTGCGGATGGTGGGGGCGGCTGGAGGACCTGCTGGACGGCGCGGGGGCGAGCTGTGCCTGACTGGACCTCGACCGTGGCGGGCGTGACCCCCGCCGTGCCCGACGCTGGACCCGGCCGCGCCCGGCTGCTCGCGGTGGTGAAGGAGGCCGAGGCCGCCGAGCCCCGTGAGGCCGCGAACCGGGTCGCCGACCTGATGGCCAGCCCCGAGGCCGTGCGCGAGCTGGCGACGGCCTGGCGCCTCGATCCCGCCGGCATGACCGCGCTGATCATGCGCCTGGGCGCCGTGCGCGGGCTGCAACAGCGGGCCGCGAAGCTGGAGCGCGTGATCCGCGACGCCGCCGAGCGCCAGGGCCGCGCCGAGGCCGACGCCCGCTGGCAGCACTCGCTCGGGCAGGCCAGCGCCGCGACCGTAGCCGAGGATCTGCGCCGCTGCCTGGACGGTCACCCGCTGCCGCCCGGCCTGCGCTGCCCGCCCGGGTGGGAGCTGACGCCGACCAGCCTGAGCCAGCTCCGGGTGAACCCGGAGACCGACGACACCGAGGAGATCGTGGTCGCGCACCGGCCGATCGTCGTCGAGGGGCGGCTGCGCGACGTGGACGACGGCGCGATCCACCTCGTGCTCGGCTGGCCCGGGGCGCAGGGCGGCTGGACCACGCAGGTCGTGCCGCGGCTACAGGTCGCCGACGCGCGGCAGCTCGTGGGGCTGGCGCTCCAGGACGCGCCCATCAACACGAGCAACGTGGGCCAGATCGTCAACTTCATCGCCGACTTCGAGAGCCAGAATGCAGAGCACATGCCCCAGTCGCGCGTCTCCAGCCACATGGGCTGGCACGGCGACGGCGCGGAGCTCCACTTCCTCTGGGGGCGCACCGTGCTTCGGCGCGGCGCCCTGGACCTGGCGGCGCCCACCGACGAGCGCGCGCCGGCGCGCTGGCAGACGGGGCAGCTCCAGCTCCTCACGCCCGACCTCGGGATGCGGGCGCTCGCCGACGCCTTCCGAACCGCCGGCACGCTGGACGGCTGGCGCGACGCCGTGCGGGCGCTCCTGCCCTACCCCCGGATCTGGCTCGGGCTCTACGCCGCCCTGGTCCCGGCGCTCATGCGCTTCATGCCCAACCTGCCCAACTTCATCCTCGACATCTGCGGGGAGACGAGCCTGGGCAAGACCACCCTGCTACGCCTGGCCGCGAGCCTCTGGGGCAGCCCCGACGAGCGCGGTGGCGGGCTGCTCCATAGCTGGGACTCCAGCCGCGTCTTCGTCGAGCGGGCCGCGGCGCTGCTCGACTACCTCCCCGTGTTCCTCGACGACACCAAGCGCGCGCGCCGGCCCGAGGACGTCGGCAAGACCCTGTTTGACTTCGCCAGCGGCATCGGCCGAGGGCGCGGCAGCCTGACCGGGCTCCAGCGCGTCAGCCGATCGCACGGCGTCCTGCTCAGCACCGGCGAGGCCCCCGCGACCAGCTTCACCAACGACGGCGGCACCCGGGCGCGGACCATCTGCCTGTGGCGTGCGACGCCCGGGGCGCCCCTTCGAGGGCACCGGCCCCGCCGCCGAGCGCGCCGTGGCCCAGGTCCAGAGCGCCATGCTCCAGCACCACGGCCACCGTGCGACGGCCGCTTGGGCCAGAGATCGTCCGCTACCTGCTCGACCACCCCGAGGTCCGCGCCGGCCTCGCCGACGAGCTGGAGCGCCAGCACGCCGTCTGGGTCGGCCGCTCAGGTGGCAACCCCGTCGCCGGGCGCGCCAGCCGCTACATTGCCGCGATGGCCGTCGCGAAGCGGCTGCTCCACGGGGTCCTGCGCCTGCCCCTGCCCGTCCGCGATCCGCTGCTGGACGCCTGGGAGGCCGTGAAGACCGGGGCCTCCGAGAGCGACCGGGCCACCGACGCGCTGCGCGAGGTCCTGTCCTGGGCGGCGAGCCAGCAGCACCGCTTCTACGGGCGCATCGAGCACGACACCGGGACGGACCAGCCGCCCTCGGCCGGCTGGCTGGGGGCCTGGGCGAACAAGGTGGACTGGAAGTCCCTGGCCATCCTGCCGAGCGAGCTCAAGGGCTTCCTGGGCCGGCAGGGCTACGACGCCGAGGCCGTCCTGCGGAGCTGGCGCGACCGGAGCTGGCTGCTGGTCGAGGAGGAGCACCAGACACGCAAGGTCATGGTCGGCACGCGGAAGTCCAGGTGCTTCGTGCTCAAGCGCGAGGCGATCGAGGCCGTAGCGGGGGCGGAGTAGGCGTGGGCGTCCCCGGAGCTGGGGTGCGAACCCCGGCTGGTCCCCGGAGCGCCGGGGACCGGGTTGTCGTGGGTGGAGGCGGGGGATCGACGGAGGTCCCCGGAGTCCCCGGCTGGCGGCGCGGCGGGTGCGCTTGGAGGGGGAGAGCGGATCGCGTGGATCTCGGGCCGAGGACGGGCGGGGGCGAGATCGCGAATTTCTTCCTGGGCCTCAAGCGCATGGGCGGCGCGGGGAGCCGGGGACGCCGGGGACTTCGGTCGAAGGGGTGCGGTGGAGGCAGGGAATCTGGTCCCCGGTGGGCCGGGGACTGGCCGGGGATGGGGTGGGGACCGAGCCGGGGTACTAGACCAGCACAGCGGCCAACAAGAAACTGCGAACGCGAGGGCCAAGCGCGCCCCCGCGCTGAGCCATCCGCGCCACGGCAAGACCGGAAGGTGTGGCTCACCCTGACGCATCCGCGCGCCTTATGTAAACTTCGCCGGTCACTTTAACGACCGTAGGTCCCACAAGGCCATTCAACCCGTCTCGCCTTGTATAATTCAACTCCACCTGCGGTCCTGGTGCTTTCGCGAGATGCTCCCCTTTCAGAATCTGCTGACCCGCGCCGACACAAGCCTGTTGCAGGATCTACTTGGCACCCCAGCAGTCAGACTGCTCCAGGCGCTGGACCCAGGTAACGTGCGCATGTCGGAGCTGCGCGCCCTCCTGCTGAGGCTACGGACGCCTCAGGGTCTGCTCGAAGATCGACGCACTCGGACGCTGCTCATAGACCTGCTGCACCGCAGCGAGGCCGACGAACTCCGCTTTCAACTATCAGTTGAAGGCGGGAGCGACAGCTTTGACGTTCTGCGCTCCATGCAGATCAGGCCCGGGTCTGATCGCCTCCTTCAGCTGCTGGCCTTCTTCCAACTCCCCTACGTCGCGACCATGCCAGAGGAAAAGGCGCCCGCTGAGACAGAGATCGCAGTAGGCTATGGGCTATTCGATCACCAACGAGTGGCGCTTCGCGATCTTCGGCAGGCCCTCAGCCAGTCACCTCACCGCGCCGTACTGCACATGCCAACTGGCTCAGGAAAGACGCGCACGGCAATGAACCTAGTCGCAGAGCACCTCCGTGAGCGTGAGCCCACTCTGGCATTCTGGTTCGCCACAACTGAGGAACTCTGCGATCAAGCTGATGACGAGTTCACAAGGGCCTGGAAGGCGATCGGCAACCGCCCTCTGAAGGTTTATCGCGCCTGGGGAGGGCGCGACTTCGACCCACGCTCAGCCACGGACGGTCTCGTTATTGCCAGTCTCGCGACTGCTCACCGTCGCCAGATCAACACGGGGACCTGGGCAGCATGGGCAGGAGACAAAACCTCGTTGATCGTTATGGACGAAGCCCACCAGGCGATTGCGCCCACCTATCGACTGGTCTTAGACACCTTCAAGGCACGGCGCCCCGATTCCAGACTAGTGGGACTAACCGCAACTCCCGGACGAACCTGGAACGACATGACGGCAGACGAGGAGTTGGCGGACTACTTCGCGCGACAGAAGGTCTCGCTGCAGGTGTCGGGGTATCCGAACCCCGTGGAGTACCTCATCTCGGAGGGCTATCTGGCGAGGCCGAGTTTTGTCCCGCTGCTGCATCACTGCGCCAGACTCACTCAGGCGGATCAACGCGCCTTGGCGCAGGACCTCGACGTCCCTGAGTCGATCCTGGAGAAACTGGCCGACGACGAGATGCGGAACCTTCGCATCGCTGTAGAAGTCGAGCGCCTTGGCGCTCGGCATCGACGAATTCTCGTGTTTGCCACAACGGTAGATCACGCCGAGCTCCTCGCAGCCGTGCTACAAGCTCGCGGACTCGCTGCACGCAGCGTTACGTCAAGAAGCAGTCACGCGGACAGGACTGAGTCGATCGCCTGGTACAGGGCAGTACAGGACGAGACACGGGTGCTGACCAACTTTGGGGTTCTTACGACAGGCTTCGATGCACCGAAGACTAGCGCAGCCCTGATCGCTCGGCCAACGAAGTCCCTGGTCTTGTTCAGCCAGATGGTAGGGCGCGCCACACGCGGTACTCGGGCTGGCGGCAACGCAGCAGCCGAAATCGTTACAGTCGTCGACACATCACTGCAAGGCTTCGGCGACATGAGTCAGGCATTCACGAACTGGGAGGACGTCTGGTGAACCAATATGAAATCGTACCACCCCACCTCATCGTCACCGCCTTACGCGACAGTGGCTACAAGAACGCCGCGTATGCCATCGCAGAGCTAGTGGACAACGCCGTCCAAGCTGAAGCCTCCGTAATCGAGATCCTCTGCAAGGAGCAACAGGAGCTCGTCCAGCAGCGTTCACGGCGACGGGTTCACGAGATCGCCGTCATCGACAACGGACATGGGATGGACCTGACCAATCTGCGGCAGGCGCTACAGTTCGGCAACGGTACCCGCCTCGAAGATAGAACCGGCATCGGTCGATTTGGGATGGGACTCCCGAATTCCTCCATGTCCCAGGCAAAACGGGTCGAAGTCTGGTCCTGGACAAACGGTGTCGCCAACGCGCTGTACTCGTACCTGGACCTGAATGAGATTCGGACGGGCCATATGCGAGAGGTGCCGGTGCCTCAGCCAAAGCGTCCGCCACAAGACTATCTGGCTCGTAGCACCACGATGAGGGCGAGTTCTTCCGGGACAATTGTGGTCTGGAGCCACCTGGACCGGTGCGACTGGAAGACGGCACTCGCGATTTTCAAGAACTCCGAATACACCGTAGGTCGGATCTACCGGCGCCTTCTCAGCAGCGGCAAGGTGAGGATCCGCATGGCGGCCTTCGAGGAAGGCCAACTGCTGCCCCACATCGATGATCAAGCCGTCCCGAATGACCCAATGTACTTGATGTCCAACACCTCCTGCCCGCAGCCGTGGACCAACTCGCCGATGTTCGCGGCATTCGGTCAGCCGGCTGAGATGACATACAAGGATGGTAATGGCACGACCCATACCGTGACAATTCGATATTCTATCGCAAAACCAGAAGCAAGGGCTGGCCACAACCCAGGCGCCGCAGAACATGGACGCCACGCGAGCAATAACATGGGAGTATCTGTCATTCGCGCTGATCGGGAGCTGGAGCTCCAGACAGCGTGGTGCAATGGGTATGACCCTGTCGAGCGCTGGTGGGGCGTCGAGGTGGAATTTCCTCCGACCCTCGACGAACTATTCGGTGTGACAAACAACAAACAAAGCGCCAGAGCGCTTGCCGAGTTCGCTACGCTCACAACAGTTCAGCTCGCGGAGCGCGAGGGCCACACCACCGAGCAGGAGCTGATCACGGCATGGACGGAGGACCGTGACGCTCGCCTGCTGTTGCTGCACGTCAAGCAGTCCATCGAGTCCAATCTGAGCACTATCAGGGCGACCCTTAAGGCGCAGACAGCAGGCGGCCGGACGAAGACCCGCCACGAACCGGGCTCAGCTGAAGTGCTGGGGACAAAGGCCATTGAGAAAAGAAAGCAAGAAGGACACGTCGGCGAGAGCGACAAGGACGAGGCTCTTCCGCCTGAGCAGCGTAAGGAGGCCATCAAGCAGGAGCTGATGGACCAAGGTGTCGACCCTGACGAGGCTAGGTCGCGAGCCGAGGGCATCGTCGATCATCGACTGAAATTCGACTTCCAACCCCTTGACATCCAGGGTCCCGAGTTCTTCACGGTCCGCAAGAGAGGTGGCGCGCTGCTGATCGGCCTGAACACCAACCATCCGGCCTACGACAAGCTCGTCACCGTCTTAGAGCACTCTGATGGGGAGGCAGACGTCGAGAAGCTGCGGCAGCGACTCCGACGTTCATATGAGGGCCTAAAGCTCCTGCTAGAGGCGTGGGCCCGCTACGAGGATGAGTTGACGGACGGGCCCAGGAAAGAGAAGGCCCAGGATGCTCGGCAGGACTGGGGCCGGGTGGCGCGCCAGTTCTTCCGGGATGACTGAGCCCGGGAACTTCTGAGATGGCGGCCATGCCTACCGACACGGAGAAGCGGAAGAATCTGCTGGGAGAAGTCCGAAGCGCCCTGGCCACAGGCGAACGTGGCCAGCTCGAACGGCTGCTGGAAGTTCTCCCGGAAGATAGCCGAAAGATGCGCGAGGCTCGCGCCGAAATCAAACGGGCGATCACGCTCCTCAAGTCTGGACCAGCGATTGGCCCCTCCCCACCCCCGATCGACCTCGCACCCTCGGGCGTCCACCCGCTAGGACCTGACAGTCTCCTGCCCACTGCTGTTAACAGCGGCCAGCGCGTGCGGGTGGCCCTGCGACGGGGGGGCGACGACCTCCTGCGGGTCGTTGTTTGCGGGTGCGACGTCGAGGTCATCGTCAACGCAGACCATGCTGCCGCGGAGCTGCTTCTACGCTCGGACGGGTCGAACCTCCTCCAGCCGGCTGCTGAGGCGTTCCTCACCGCCTGGGCCATTCTTGAGGTTGAGGCCGGTACACCCGCGCGACGCGACAAGCTGATGGAGACTCGCCTGGACCTGACTCGCGTGCTGCGCCGGCTCGCTAGGGAGTGATCGGCGCGGCTTAGGGACCGCCACAGCCAGGCCGTGCGGCGGTGGATAGCCGCGACGGTGCTGCCTCTTGGCTGGAGAGCGGTTATCCCAGGGGCTCCACTTCTCTTCGAGATCGTCGTTCCGCATGCTGAGGCTACCCGTCGTAAAAAAACCGAGTTTCTCTGGTCATGAGTCCTTCCCACTGAGGTACGCATGGCTGAAGAAGGGCTATGACGCGCTGAAGCGCGACGCAGCCGTGTTCAGCCAGGAGGGCGCCATGACGGACCTCGGCGTGGGCAAGAACATGGTGAGGTCCATCCGGCACTGGGGGGTGGTCTGCGGCCTCTGGGACGCGCGACCAGAGACTCGGGGCCGGGATCTGGCGCCGACGGCTCTGGGGGACGCCCTGCTCGGGCCTGATGGCTGGGATCCCTTCATGGATGAGGTGGGCACCATCTGGCTCCTCCACTGGCTGCTAACCCGCGACCCTGAGAGTGCGACGTCGTTCTGGTGGCTGTTCTCCAGACAGAAACCTGGGAGTTTCACAAAGGAGGAGCTGGAGGGTGAGCTGCGCGAGATCGCTCATGCCGCCGATGGTGGGCGCGCCGTCCCAGAATCGACCATCAAGCGCGACGTGGACGTGCTGATCCGGTGCTACACCCGAGCGCGTGGCGAGCGAGGCGAAGACGCCGAAGACACCATCAACAGCCCGCTGATGGCACTTGGGCTTGTCCGCCCCGTGGAAGGGCAGCGAAGCACGTTCGTCGCGCCGCTCGCCTCTCACCCGACCCTGCCCAATGGCATCTTCAGGGGCGCGTTACTCGACTGGTGTGCCCGTAAGGCCGACGGCAAGGATCGGGCCATCTCCTTTGACGAACTGCTCTATGGCATGGGCTCGCCAGGCCGCGTCTTTCGCCTGACCGAAGCGGCCTTGATGGATCGACTTCATCTCGCCGTGCAACAAGGGCAAGCGTACCTGCGCTTTGACGAAACCGCAGGTCTGCGGCAGGTCCTGGTGACTTCGGAGTTACCGAACTGGACTACCGCGCTTGACGACCACTACCAGCGCACGCCGGACACGGAGGCCGCCTGATGTCCACTGTGCCCGCAACTGAATTCGTCTCGGTCGCTGCCCGCTTTCGTAGGTCGGCGAGCCTAGAGCTGGACTATGGCCGGGTGGAGCTACTCGCGGACTACATCGTGTCACCGCTTGCTGGCGAGGTGACCACGCGAATCTGTCGTGACCTGGCGACCCCTGGAGGCAACCGGGCCTGGTCGCTGGTCGGCCCCTACGGCAGTGGGAAGTCCTCATTCCTAACTTTTCTGGCGTCATTTCTCTCTGAGGAGAAGTTGCATGTCGCGGCCAGCACGCTCCTCGCCCAGCAGTGGAAGGTGGGAGCGATCGATGCGATCAGGCCCTGGTCTAAGCTGGAGGGGCATCTCGTCCCCGTCGTGATCACCGGCTCGCGATCTCCGCTGGGATCGGCCGTGCTCAAGGGAGTTCTTCAAGCCGCTGAGCGATTCTGGGCCAGGTCGGCTGCACCTCCTATAGTAGAGCAGCTCTCGACCGCCGCCGCGTCTAGCGAGATCGTGTCCGATACCAACAGGATCGTCGATCTCGTGGCCGCGTTCGCCGAACAGGTGCGAGCCGCGAGGCGACGTTCAGTCGGTGTGGTCCTCTTCATCGACGAGATGGGGAAGTTCCTCGAATACGCCGCGCAGAACCCATCAGCTACGGACATCTATCTCCTCCAGCAGCTCGCCGAGGTCGCAGGACGCGTCCCCGGCCCCGGCCTCTCGCTGCTCACGGTCCTTCACCAGGACTTCGAAGAATACGCCGGCAGCCTCCCTGCAGTCGCTCAGGCCGAGTGGGCCAAAGTTCGGGGCCGATACGAGACAATTACATTCCTTGAGTCCCCCGCACACCTGCTCAAACTCATGGCTCGGGCCATCGATCATCGTGCAGGCTACAGTCAGACGACGCTGTTCCGCGCGAACCAAGTTCACGAACGCGCTGAGTCGGTCAGCCGCCTCGCCCGAGGCGATGACCCAGAGCGCGCGAAGCACCTGGAAGCTTGCTTCCCACTGAATCCCGTTGTCGCGCTCTGCGTGGGACCGCTGTTTCGCCTCCGCCTCGGCCAAAACGAGCGGTCTCTCTTCTCGTTCCTGGCCTCAAATGAGCCCGGCGGATTCCAGTCCTATCTGAAGCATGCGGGCGACCGTACGGAAGAGCGCCCATACTGTCTCGATCATCTCTACGACTATGTGGTGGACAATACTACGGCGCGGGCAGGAGGTGGTGGACGGGCGCGCATTTGGGCCGCAACCGAGGAAGCCATCGCGCGCCTCCCCAAGGACGCAGAGGCACTCGACGAGCGCATACTGAAGGCGCTGGCGGTGTTGGCGGCGACCGCCGACGCAGCAGGCCTGAGCGCGAGCAAGGAGGTGCTCAGCCTTGGTCTCACCGAGAGCGCCGACAAGGTGGGTCGGAGGGTGGACCGCCTCAAGGAGGCATCGCTCCTCGTATATCGAAAGTACAAACAGGGCTATCAGGTCTGGGATGGTAGTGACCTGGACATCGACCAGATCATCGAGCGCTCGGCCGAGACGGTGCGATCTGGTGGAGGGTTTGCGGCCCAGATTCAGCGACTGTATCCGGCATTTCCTGTCGTAGCCTCCCGGCACTACCATCACACGGGCACACTGCGCTTCCTTGACGCCCGCTACGTGAGCCCTGATCAGGTCGGCTCGCCCATCGATGGGCCCGCTGCTGGCGACGGATCGCTACTCTTGGTCCTGCCAGATCGGGAGGACCAACTCCGCGATATCGAGCTTCGCCTGCCCGCGCAGAAGGCACCTCGTCGTGCCCGCCCGACGGTTGTGGCTCTTCCCGGCACCGTTGGTGCTCTGCTAGACGGCGTGGTTGATGTGCTCGCCATCGACCACGCCCTCAAGAACACCCCCGAGCTCGACGGCGACCCTGTCGCCAGGCGTGAACTGGAGGTGCGTCGAAACAATGCAGCCGATGCCCTCAGCAGCGCCATAGCACGCTCGTTTGGAAGTGACCGCGCTGGCAGTGGAGTCCGTTGGTTCTACAACGGAGAGGTTCGGTCCGTAGCAGGGCGCCCTTCGGCGGCAGCATCCGCTATCTTCGACGAGGTCTACAAGCAAGCTCCCAAAATCCTGAATGAACTGGTCAATCGCGAGGAACTCTCGTCTGCGGCGGCAGCGGCGCGTCACACGCTGATGAAGCTCATGCTGACCTCGTCTGACCAGGAACAGCTAGGCATCGATGGCCATCCTCCCGAGCTCAGCCTGTACCGCTCGGTGCTATCGGCTACACGCCTACATCGAGAAGTCGAAGGTCAATGGCAGCTTACCGAGCCATCCGAGCCGTTGCTGCGGAAGCTCTTCGAACACCTGGAGCAGCTAATCGGCAGAAAACCAGGGAAGCAACTCAGCTTCGCAGACCTGATGCAGGAGCTTCGCGCCCCACCCTATGGCGTTCGTCCGGGCGTTTCGCTCATTCTGATCTTCGCGTGGTACCTGCTGAACGAGGACCGGCTGTTCCTCTACGAGGACGGCGGGCTTGTTCCGGTGGTGTCTGAAGACTTGATCCAGCGCCTGCTTCGTGTCCCGGAGTTGATCACATTGCAGCTTCCCACCGGGAGCCGGGGCGCGGACGAAGCTGTGACGCTTCTGGCGCAGCGCTTGGCCGTGAAGCGGAGCAAGGGTCGTGGCGAGGGCCTCTTCGACGTCGTCAGAGGTATCATCACCGTCATTCGGCGTCTGAGTCCCTATGCTGCGCAGACCCAGGAATTGGGTCAGCCCGCACGGGTCGTACGCAGCGCCGTGAAGTCCGCGAAGGACCCGGTTCGGCTGCTGTGGACCGACCTACCCATCGCGTTGAACTTCCAGAGCTTCGACCAGCCGGAGATGTCCCAACCCGGAGCGGCTGAGCGCTTCGCCGACGGACTCGTCCAGGCGCTAGCCGAGCTACAAGGCGCTGACCGGGTCCTCCTCCAACGGATCGAACGCACGCTCCGCGACCTCCTCCGGGTGGACGAGGAGGGGATGTCCTTCTACGCCGTCCTCGTCGCCCGTGCGCACCGGCTCGCCGAATCACCTGAGCTCCCTACACGGGTGCAGCAGTGGGTGGACCTGACTAGGGCAATGGACCCGGACAACGCCCAGGATCGAAACCAGTGGCTCATGGGGATCGGCACCATGGTCATCGGCAAGGCTCCTCCACTCTGGGGTGACAGTGAAGCCAACCGCTTCGCCGCGGGTGCGATGGAGCTCTGCCGGACCTACCTCGCGGCCGAAGAGCTGGCCTTGGAGCGCGGACGATATGGAAAAGGCAGCTTCCGCATGATCCGAGTCTCGGTGCTCGACTCCGAGGGTCGGGATCAGAGCGGCGTTGCGATGCTGAGGCAGGAAGACGCCGGCCGGGTCGCTGATTTCAGCGCCGAGGTCCGAAGGCTCGCTCAGAAGTACGATTTGGGGACGCGAGAGCTGGCATACGCCGTCATCGCCGATATGATGGAGGTGTTCGAGAGAGCGGTTCAGGAGGGTTCGCACGATGAGTGAAGATCGCGTCCGGCACGTTCTGGGGCTGTCCGGTGGAAAGGACAGCTCAGCGCTCGCGATCTACATGCGCGACCGCGTGCCCGAGATGGAATACTTCTTCTCCGACACCGGTGAGGAGTTGCCCGAGACCTACGACTACCTGCTGCGCCTGGAGTCCTATCTGGGTAAGCCCATCGCCCGCCTCAACTCTGACAAGGGCTTCGATCACTGGCGCAAGATCTATGGCGGCTACCTGCCCTCACCCCAGATGAGATGGTGCACCCGGCAGCTGAAAATTCGGCCCTTCGAGAACTGGCTCGGCGACGCCCCCGCCGTCTCATATGTCGGTATCAGGGCCGACGAGGATCGTACAGGCTACGTCTCGACCAAGCCAAACATCCAGGCGGTATTCCCGTTCAAGGAGGCCGGCATCACCAAGGACGACGTCTTCCGCATCCTTGCGGAGAGCGGCGTCGGCATTCCGAGCTACTACGAATGGCGTAGCCGATCCGGTTGCTACTTCTGCTTCTTCCAGCGCAAGGCCGAGTGGCTCGGCCTCAAGGAGCGACATCCCGAGCTGTACGAGAAGGCGAAGGCCTTCGAAAAAGAGGGGCCTGCCGGCGAGCCCGGGTACACCTGGTCGCAGGGCGAGTCCCTGGCAGATCTGGAGGATCCTGCGCGTGCAGCGGAAGTCGCGGCGCGTCACGCCCAGGCGATGCGCCGGGAACAACTGCGCACGAAAAGCCGACGTCTCATGGATGTACTCGAAGATGTGCTAGATGATGAAAACGACGAGGCGCCGTGCATGGTGTGTACGCTGTAGATGCATTATGTGCCCGATCCGCAGGTGCGAACCCCAGCCCTCGCAATGGAGTGACTCGTGGACCCGAAGGACGTATTCGACGCACAAGCAGTCTCGATTGAAGCGGTGCTGCGTGAGCCCGGTCGAGGGCTGTACATCCCGTCCTACCAACGTCAGTATGCTTGGAGGAAGGATCAGGCCCGCGCCCTAATTTCCAGCATCTGCGACGGCGTGGGTGCTCTGGCTGACATGGACGACGCCATTACCTTCATTGGCACGTTCATCTTCGTACATGACAAAGCCTATGCTACAGTGGAACCGCAAGTCCGGCATGATCTCCCTGCTGCCGTATACCTCGTGATCGATGGGCAGCAGCGCCTCTCGACGGTATCGATGATGGCCATCGCCATTCATGACCTTGTCTCGGTGGTGGCTTCAAAAACCAAATTCGAGTCACCCGAGGTCGGGGAGTGGGTCAAGGCACAGCAGCTTGGCCTGAAGAAACGCCTGGAGCGGATGTTCGCACTCGATAAGGACATCGGTTATGGCGACGATAGCCTACGCTACTATCCACGCCTCATCAGAGCTCATGTCGACTCGTGGAGTAATCGCCAAGGCAAGGCGCGCTACGAGTCGCCTGTGGCGCGGATTCTTCGCCAATACATCGAGCACTGGGTGGCTCATGAGAAGAGTTCGGATCCGCAGGAGTTCAAGTTCTCTCCTGGCACCGACGAATTGAGTATTCAGTTCGCGGAGAACTATAAGGCAATTCGACAGACTCTTTCAGCCTTGTTCCAGGCAAAAGGTCGTCGAACCGACGACGATGACCACCTTCCAGACCTCGCGGCGGTGGCCGCCCTAGACTCAGAAGTTCTGGAGCGCTACTTCGCCGGAGAGGTTCCGACGGCAGTTCGTGAGGTCTGGACCAAAACAGAACTGGGAATAAACGAACGCCGCATCAGCGAGTTGTCGCGCATCTTTCTGTTCAGCGGCTACTTCCTCAACAGGGTGGCCGTAACTCAGGTTCTGGTGAAGAAGGAGGACTACGCATTTGACCTCTTCGAGGCGCTGAACACAACTGGCGAACCGCTTACAGCCTTCGAAACCTTTAAGCCGCTGGTAATCAAGTCTGAGTCGTTAGAAGGATTCCAGAAGTCACCTTCGGCTGCCTACGTTGAGCGCGTCGAAGCGTTCCTCACTAGTCTTGGTGAGCGTCGGCGTGAGGCATCCGACAAGTTGCTGATACCCTTCGCTCTATTCTCTCACGGCAAGAAGTTGGGCAAGGGCCTGCGCGACCAACGTAACTGGCTCCGCTCCCGCTTCGAGGGCGGATCCGGCAAGGAGAGGTCCTCCCTCGATGACAAGCGCGACTTTCTCCGTGGCATGGCAATCGTCGCAGACTTCCTCCGATCTTGCTGGCCTGAGGGCGAGACCGAGCACTCGCTGACAGAGTTCGCCAAGGCGGTGACGCCGACAGAGATGGAACGCATTCGTTTCTGTCTCACTGTACTTCGAGATGCCAAGCACGAGGTGACTATTGCACTGCTCGCACGCTTCTACGAAGCAGTAGTCGAAGCCCCGGCCGAAGGCAAAGCGGCGGCCGGAAAGGAGTTCGTCGAGGCGGTGTCTGCCGTCACTGCGTTCTACGCGCTCTGGCGTGGGTCGCGCGTGGGAACTGACAATATTGATGCCGTCTATCGGCGCACGATGCAGGGACTGATCGAAGCCGATGGAGGAAGAACCTTTCCTGAGTTCCACCGTGCCGCGAAAGTGCTTCCGGGGTCTGTGGTGCTGAAAGAAATTCTCCGTAACCAACTCAGCCACAGCGGTTGTGACTCCCGGGAGTCCTGGACGGAGCGCGCTGCAACGATCGATGTGTACCGGCAGTCAGTTCCCCTTACAAAGCTCCTTCTGCTGGCGACCGCCGAAGATGCTGCCCCCAATGCGGCAACTCCCGGATTCCCAGTTCGCGGCAAGCGCGGCTGCGCACCGATGCTTTCACTCGAGAAGTGGCAAGCGGGCTTCCAAGTCGAGCACGTAGCGCCGAGAAAGGACTCTTCTGTCGCCTGGGACCAAGACATCTATGCCAAGGCGAGAGTCGACTGCATAGGTAACCTTCTACTCCTTCCGGGACCTGAGAATGCCTCGGTCAGCAATCGTGGGTGGGCAATAAAGCGGCTCTACTATCGTGTTCTGAGTACCGAGACGCATGCGGAGAGCGACGCCATCATACTCGACGCAAAGGGACGAGGTGTAGACATCTCGGATGCCCGAGAGAGTCGCCTCACCGCCTCGGCCAGGTATCTGCCACACCTCCGCAGTGTCGCTACCCTCGAAGAGGGCAACACCTGGGATGTGGCGTTCATTGACAAGCGGTCCAAGAACCTACTCGGATTTGCTTGGGATACTCTCGCACCCTGGATCGGACTGTCCTAGGGGAACCTCAACCACGCCATGCCGAGCGATGGTTGCCTTCCAGCCATCCCTGGTCCCGATTTCGGAAGTTCCATTCAGGTAGAGGCCAATATCCTCTTCCCGTCTAGTAATTTCAGCCATGCCCGCTCTACCCGGATACCCCTCTGGCACGAACAGCTCGCGCCGATGGAGGATCGGCGGGTTCGCCCGTGCGCTGTAGTCGGTCACCCGCACACTCCGCGCCGCCAGGTCCACGTCTACGGCGCGGGTGAGCGCTGGGTGCGGGTCAGCGTCAAAGTCGGGGTAGCTCAGATAGCCCACCGCCGGGCGGATTAGGTGCAACTTGATCAAGTTCGCGTCCTCTACCTCACCCACAAAGGCGCGGGCACAGCCCTCGACTAGGCGAAGCAGGACGTGCAGGTCGGCGAGTCCGGCCGGATGAACGTACAGAGCATCGGGGAGGCGCTTGCCCACCGCGCTCTTCGCCGCGACCGCGCGCACCTGCGCGTAGTCACGGAGCGAGAACAGGAGAGCGTCGGCCTGCTCGCACGCCTTAGGGTACGAGCCGAGTAGCGTGCGCACGTCGCGCTGCATGTCGGCTGGCAGAGCGCCGAACTTCGGCCGACCCTTGAACTGCGCCAGAGCCAGGTAGACGAGCAGGTCGTCGCGGCGCTCCGACTGGTAGCGCGCCCACGCCTCCTCGCTGATCGCGCGCCGCACCCGCCCGACAGCGCGGCCGAGGCTGCCGAACGCCTCGGCAATGGCCCCGGCCTCCGTGAGCTCATCTCCTTCGGGTTCCCGCCCGTGGGCCTCCATGAAGGCCAGGATGGGCGCCAGCAGCGGCAGCCGGGGGTCCTCTCGCGGGGCGCGCGGCGCGCGGACTCGCTCCTCGCGCGGTAGACGTGGTGCGCGCTCGGGCTCGACCAACGCGAAGCGGCGGCGGAGGAAGCCCACGCGGAAGCGCATGGCCTCGCCTGGATCGCGGAACACGTAGAAGATGCCAAGCCCCGCGGGCACCGGCTCCTCGCCGATCACGCCCTTGATCAGCTCGGCGAGCTCGTCCTGATCGAAGTACCGCTGGAACGTGTTGCGGCCGGTGATGATGCCATCGCCAAAGGGGACCTTGTGGCGGGCCTGGTCGTGGATCCAGACCTGGGCGGCGACCACCAGCACGCGCCGGGCCAGCGCCCAGGCCAGGCGCAGCACCTCGGAGCGCTCGGCCGGGGACTCGATGACGTTGAGCACGTAGCCGAGGTTCACCACGTCGCTCTCAACGCGAGCGCCTTCGGGCCGGTAGTGGGGATCCCAGGCCGCGACCTCGAACCCGTTGGCGCTCAGCCGGGCCACGTCGTCGCCGCGCCCGCAGCCGTAGTCCATGACCGTCATGCCGGCGTCGAGGACGCCATGCTCCAGCGCCAGGCGCATCGGTCGGGACAGCCCGGCGCGGCCGATGGCGGTGCGGTGGCGCTCGATGACGGGGAGGTCCATGCGGGGCGAGATCCAGCCAGAAGGCGACCCGCTGAGCCTATCACGGCCACTGCCGGATTCGAGGCCCCGATGGCCAGCCTGCTGGCCGGAGCGGCCCGAACGGGAGAGATTGAGGCCATGCCGAGCCGGGCCGACCTCCGAGCAGCCGTGGACGCGATCCGCACCTGGAGCCGCGGAGACCAGCGCGCGCCGCACAAGCCCCTGCTCCTGCTGATGGCCCTGTCCCGGGTGCAGCACGGCGAGCCACGCCTGCTGGCCTTCGCCGACGCCGAGGCCCCGCTCAAACAGCTCCTGATCGAGTTCGGCCGCACCGAGAACTACCAGCCGGAGTTGCCCTTCTGGTGGTTGCAGACCGATGGGCTCTGGGAGATCCCGGGGGGCGAGCTGCTGACCCGACGCAAGGGCAGCACGGCGCCCACGCGCACGGCGCTGCGCACGGCCTCGGGCGGCCTGCCGTCGGAGATCGACGGCGCGCTCCGCGACGATCCCGAGCTGGTGCGCGAGCTGGCCCACGCGGTCCTGGACGCGCACTTCCCTCCGAGCATTCACGAGAACATCCTGTCTGCCGTGGACCTGGACTTGGAGCCGCCCAGGGTCACCAGCGAGCGGCGTGCGCGCGACCGGGGCTTTCGCGAGCTGGTGCTGCGCGCCTACGGCTACCAGTGCGCGGTGTGCGGGCTGGACACCCGGCTGGATGGCTCAGCCATCGGGCTGGAGGCCGCGCACCTGCACTGGCACGCCCACCGCGGACCCGACGTGGTGGAGAACGGCCTGTGCCTGTGTCCGCTGCACCACAAGGCCCTGGACCTCGGTCTGCTCACCGTGAGCGAGCGGCGCGAGGTCGTCGTCTCCTCCCGGCTGCACGGCGGCGAGGTCGTCGAGGCCCACATCGGGCGCTTTCATCGACGCGCGCTTATTGGGCCGCTGCATGGGCAGCCCTCCGTGGACCTTCGCTTCGCGCGCTGGCACCGAGACCAGGTGTTCAAGGCTCCGGGGCGGGCAGCCTAGTCACCGGGCGACGCGCTCTCGCGCATGGGCATAGATCAGCTTCAGTAGGCGTGACCACATCCATCTCCTTCCGGCCACCATCTGGACCTACCTTCTGGCCCCCGCGATCCCGCCTCCCCAGCCCCCGCCTCGGCGCCGACTTCTGGACACCCGTCGCCCTCACCCGCCGCCCGCGATCAGCTCGACCAGTACAACGCGGTAGGCCGGCGCGTAGCTCGCACGGTAGACCTCCGAGTGATGCACCGCCGGCAGGCCCTGCTCGACCAGCGGCGCCGTGAACGCCTTCCAGGCGACCTGGTCGAAGGCCAGCGGGAGCGAGCCCTGTTCCAGCAGGACGCCGACCACGTCCAGCTCGACCGCGAGCACCCCCGGCGCGGGGGTCCAGCGCGCGGCGGTCTCGGCGAACGCGGTGGCCAGCGCCTTCAGGCTCCGTCGCCGGGCCAGCCAGGGCCGCAGATGGACGCGCGCGAGCCCACGGCCCGGGTCGAGCAGCTCCACGTCCACCTGCTCGACGCCGGCCGGCAGAGGGGCGAGCTCGGCGGTCTCGCGCTGGAGCCAGGCGAGCGCGTCCCCCGCAGCGACCAGGTGCCCCGGCCCCATCGCCTTGTGATGACAGAGCTTGTAGGCGTCCTGGGGCTCCATCCTCGGATACCGGCGCGCGTGCTCGACGAGCAGATCGAACAGCTCGCCGTACCAGTGGAGCGGCCCATCCATGGCGACGTTGTCGTTGACGACGACCTCGGCCGCGCGCCGCCCCGCGCACCCCGTCGCCAGCGCGGCGCCGAGGCCCAGCAGCGTCTCCCGGCGGCTCCAGTCCATGCGTGGCGCTCCGAGGGCCTCCTATCCCGCCGAGGCCCTCGGCCGCGCGCTCAGGATCACCGCCCGCTCACGCCTCCATCGGCCGGGACCAGGTCTCGTGGCCCTTGGCGCCGCTGACCGCCAACATACCGTCCTCGACGAGGACCGCGAGCAGACGCCGCGCGTGCCGCTTGGGGAGGTGCAGCTCCGCCCTCGCCTGCTCCAGGTTGACCGGGCCATCCCCGTCGATCCGGTACAGCAGACGCCGGAACCCGTGCTCGACGACCATGGTGAGCTGCGCCTTGATGTGCTCCGGGCTCAGCTCGACAGCGGACAGGGGACCGAAGGCGCGGTCGATCACGTTCTGCTCGGCGAGGTCGTAGGCGGGGATGGGGCGGCGCGAGGTCGCGATACCGGGCATCTCGGCCTGGTCCGCGTCCCCATCGTCGTCCGGCTCATTGAAGCCCGGCACCACCGGTCGCGAGCGGACATAGCCCTCGGTGTCCGGCCCCAGGCAGGAGAACGCGCAGGCGATGCCCGCGAACGCGCGCTCGATGTCCACGTCGTCCAGCCGCTCACCGCTCGCGTGCAGCGCGGCGCGCACGATGACCGCCTCCAGCTCGGGCAGGTTGTCGGGCCAGTCGTGGTCGATCAGGGTCGCGACGGCCGCCGCTTCGAGGCCCGCGACGGCACGGCTCGTGGGGTAGGGGTGCTCGCGCAGGACGCGCTCGGCGAGCAGCCCCACGTCGAGGCCACGCTCCCGGAGCGGCGGCAGGGCCACGCTGCCGAACATCAACCGCTGGAGCAGGCCCGACCGGAACTCGCCCTCGGCGGCCAGCTCGGCGAGGTCCAGCGAGGTGCTCACGAGCAGGCGCACGTCCGCGCTGGCCTGGCCGCGCACCTGCTGGTTCAGCAGGTCCTCGACGATGGCCTGCTCGACGAGCGGCAGCTCGTAGACCTCCTCGACGAGCAGGGTGCCGCCCTGGGCACGCGCGATGGCGTCGCGCAGCTCCGGGAGGATCCCGGCGCGCTCGTGGTGCGAGGTCAGCTCGGGGGCGTAGACGCGCACGAGCGGGCCTGGGAGGCAGACTATAGGCCGGGAGCCTCAAGCCGGAATCCAGACATTGCGAAGGAGAATACACTCGGGACGAACATGGAGACGCTGTACTCCATGCGCACGGCATCCTTGCTAAAGGTGACGGAGGACAGGCGGTAGAAGGGGCGGCCCGCGGGGTGCGCGGGGGGGGGCACAAGCGCCTCCCAGGCGCGTTGCTCACCCTCACCAAGCGACTCTGCTAAGTCGAGCCGATACTCGGACTTCCATGGATGTACACCGCGTGTCTCGAAGTAGCGGTGGAGGCTGAAGTTCCCGAACCCCTCCGAGGTGCCGATGCTAGGGAGTAGCCTGCGTACCTCATCCTGGCCGAGCTCTGGGAAAAGCGCCGCTACAAGGTAGGCCGTTTCGAGGATCGCCCACACCGGCGGCCCGCCCGCGCGCCGGCGGCGCAAGCCGCGCGCGCGCCGTAGGACAATTACGTGTTCTCCATCTCCGATCTGCAAGCTTGAACCTACCTCCTTGGCGCGCGATAGCCCACGGACAGCCGCAATCCGAGTGGACTCAGCGTCGATCTGGCTCACCAGATCATACCCATTCTCTTCGGCGAACCGCGTGATTGAGAGGAGCGTCGTCGCTTTACCGACGCTGGTGGCACTAACGACCTCATAGCCACGGCCACGGTCCGAGCGGAGGAATCCGTCCAAAGTCAGCCGCGCAAGGGCTTTAGTCGTCGTTGCACGGGCAAGCTCGGTTTCTTCTGAAATGCGGCTGGCATGGAGAATCTCACCAAGTGTAAATCGTGGTTCCTCCAGCTCGATCCTCCGTCGCAAGATACCGTAGAGCAGGTCGGCCCCTGCGCCAGGGCGCCTGCGCAGTGAGCCGATGCCGTAGTCCGATGCGTCGTCCATGTGTGCCTCACCTGTACATTATACTATAGTTGTCTAGACAGGATGACGCCAATACCAGATGAGCAAATAAAATCTCGCAGCATCTTGACGCCGCTCAGAGATGAGACTAACGTCTGGTCGTGGTGCCTCTGAAGACTCGGAATCCCGGAGATGCCCATGTTCTTCACACCGCCGACGGTCTCGCAGATCACGCCTGCGGCTCGCGCCGCAATCGCACGCGCCGATCCGGGCGCATGCATCGGCGGCGTCGTGCGGGTGAAGGACGGATCGCACCTTCTATGCGATGGCCTCGGTCGGGCTTGCAGCCTCCGCGAGCCGGAGGCAGACGCGCTCATTGATCTCAATCAGGTACCCGGCCCCGGAATGGCCTGGCTTCTTGCGCGGCTCGCGCAGGAGTACGGGTTTGGAGAGGGTGCCGCCGCCGATCCTCCCCAGTTCGTGGTAACGCCGTCCTACCGGTGCAACCGCAGCTGCGTGCACTGCCTAGTCGGGGGTGCACCGACCCATGACGAGACCGTTCCGCTGGAGGCGGTTCTGGCCGGGATTGCCGGATTCAAGAATGCATTTCCGAATGGTGTGCTCCATGTGTCCGGCGGCGAACCGCTGCTGTTTCCCCACCTCCAGCAGGTGATGGAAGCCGCCCAAGGTCTGCGCGTGCGCCTCTTCACTAACGCGACGCTCGTCACCCAGGAGACCGTCGGTCTACTCGGGGCGCTTGACCGGATCCAGGTATCAATCGACGGTGTCACGCCTGAGGTGGCCGATGCGATCCGCGGCCCTGGGTACTTTCATGCGGCAATGCGGGGGCTGGCGATTTTGCGCGTCGCATTGCCACACATACCGATAGATCTGGCGTTCGTCCTCCTGCGGGCCAATGCGGATGACATCGCCGATGGCATCGTGGAGTTTGCAGAGCGCCACTCGAAGCCAGGGCGCGTGCGCTGGGCGAGCAACAACGCGGCCGGACGGGGAGCGACGCAGGCAAAGCCGAGTGCGCAGCAGCATCGTCGCCTAGCGGCAGCAGCGGTGGAACTCATGGCTCGCGGTCAGATGGACTTTCCGGCAGCCCGGGGTTGGATGCAGGGGTGTGGATCGGCGCACATCCTGCGCTTGGCCCCGGACGGGGTGTTCGCTTGCGTGCAGCACCCCGCCTGCCGCCGGCTCGGCCCGCCAACGCTCCAATTCGTAGATCAAGTAGTCGCGGGCTGGAGGCAATTGATCGCAGACTCAGGGCTTCCTGCACTCGAGCCCTGCAATCGGTGTCCAGTCCGCGGCGCGTGCGGTGGACCCTGCCGGGGTGCCAACCCCGCAACGGCTGTGTGCGAACTCAGCGATGTTGCGTCGCGGCTCAATAGTGTCCGCGACATTCGAGAGGCCGGTGTGATTCGTAGACGAGATCTGCGTCTCCAGGGAGGCATGTGATGATGTGGCCAACACACATCTGGCTCAGATGGCGGGCGATGTCTGCAACGGGCGCGATCGCAGAGGAAGCGGCGCGCAAGCTCCTGGAGTCCAATGTGGACCGTCCAAGCATACTCGCGAGTTTGCTTCGTGCTGAGGATCCCCGGGTCCGACGGCTTGCGGCATCGGATGCGGCATGGACACCAGAGGAGCGCTTGCCGTTGGCGCTGTCGCGCGACGCAGCTGTGGCACAGGGAGCCCTTGAGCGCGGGGAACTCCTAACGTTTGACGGTCAGCTTGCCGTGGCGCAAAATGGCGACGCGGCGGCGCTCTCCGCCATGGCCCGCCTCCCGGGCCTTCCGCCGCCTGTGGTACTCGCGGTGTGCCTCCGTGGCGACGCCAAGGCGATCGTAGAACTAACGGCTCGGGGCACCCTGTCGGCCCTCCAGCTGGATGTTGCAGTTTCGCTCGTCGAGAAGGGAGGCCCCGATCTCTTGGCAGCGCTCGTCTGCGCGTTCCCGTCGCTCACCACGCCCGTCCTAATCCGAACCCGCCTTTCAACATGGGTGCCCGCCGAGCGGGAGCGCGTCCTGAACTCCGTAGTGAACGACTCGGTGGAACCGGACGCCGTGACCGGGGAGTGGTCATGGGCCCCAGCTGTCCGGGTCCTTCTGCGGCTCTGCGCGGCCGCTCGCAGAGCAGATCGAGACCAAGTGGTGGTCGAGCTTCTGCGGGCCGCCGTGACCAACGAGTGGCCTGGCAGGGCCGAGGCGCTCATCGCGCTCACTGAGGGCACGCTCCCACGGGGTTTCCTTCCAACTGGGAAGGCCATCCTGCCCGTGGTATTGGCTAGGGTGGATCCGGCAGATGCGGAGAGCCTGCTCATCGGCGCCAGTGCCTCGCTGAAGCCGGCCTTCGCAGCTCATGCCCCGCTGTCCGAAGGCACCCTCACGACACTGGCGAAGGATGGTGACTGGAAGGTCCGACGGGCCGTGTGTGAAAACCCAGGGACTCCGCTCGCGATCTTGACCTACCTCGCGCTTGACTCCACAGCCGTGGAGGACACAGTGTATGAGGACATCGACGAGGAGGTCAGCACGACGAGCGGTTCGTGTTCAATCAAGAGCGACTATTCATCGAGTGCGATGATCCAGCCGAGTTGGGAGACAACGACCATAGAGACCGTGCGAGTCACCATTCCGCGGAGTGTCACCCTCTTCCCTGTGCGAGAGGCCGCCATGGCTGCCCTGGGTCGTCGTGAACCTCGGTTGTGATCTTATACTTCTGGGGCTGGCGAAACTGGTGGCGATGGCGCTCATCACACTGATCAACGACCATGGGAGGTAGGAATGAGCCGATTCGTCCGGCACGCCAGGGTCCTGGAGAGTGCCGCAATCATCGTCAGGGACGAGTTCGCCCGTGAAGTTCGTGCGCTCGCTGAAGCCTCGGTCATTGGCCTCGTGTTCTTCGTCGCTCCAGTTCTGGCGCTCTGCGCCTGGGCTGACTGGCTCTCATTCTCAGCGAGGACCGCAAGCATTTCCGTTGGACTGCTCCTCTGCGCCACTACGGCGTCACGCATCGCGGCGTTCGTCTTCGGGGTCGGAGGCGACAGTCTAGTCGAGCGTGCCTCGCTGATAGTTAGGATGGAAGACGAGAACATCAATCAGCGTGAGCGTCATGTCGCCCGCGAACTCGCCGCCAAGAGGGCACTATTGGGACTTCTCGGGTCGGAAACGGTACCAGGGGACGACATGATCGCGGCAGCGTTCTCGATGCCCGGGGATGTTGCCGTCAAGAAATCGCTGTTGAGCCGATTCCGCGCGAACGAGCGGGTGTTGAGCGCTGCCTCGATGGACCCATCCCGTGGAAATCCCATTCAACGTATGGTAACGGTGACCAAGACTCGACAGGTCGAGCAGAGCGGCGGTTACTACGAGCCTGTCTACCCCGGCCTCGGATATTCCTCACCGATGCATTGGGTGAGCCCGGACACCTACGAGGAGTCATTTGAAGAGGATGAATTGCTCTGGGAGGATTCCTTTCCTGTCCGCGAGGAAGTAGAGAAATTGCGCGCAACATCGACGCTCAATCGCGCAGAAGGTTGAAGCATTGTGGTTGCAGCCCGAGTAGCACCTTGTCAGTAGAAACAGTCATTCTAATACGTTTTCAAGCTGGCTTCCTTGTGCGGAGAAGATACGGAGCAAGTGGATCAGCCCCGCACGCCATCGGGATCGGGCGCACCCTGTCGCCAGCGCGGCGCCCAGGCCCAGCAGCGTCTCCCGGCGGCTCCAGTCCATGCACGGCGCTCCGAGGGCCTCCTATCCCGCCGAGGCCCTCGGCCGCGCGCCCAGGATCACCGCCCGCTCACGCCTCCATCGGCCGGGACCAGGTCTCCTGGCCCTTGACTCCACTGACCGCGAGCATTCCGTCCTCGACTAGGACCGCGAGCAGACGCCGCGCGTGTCGCTTGGGGAGGTGCAGCTCCGCCCTCGCCTGCTCCAGGTTGACCGGGCCATCCCCGTCGATCCGGTACAGCAGACGCCGGAACCCGTGCTCGACGACCATGGTGAGCTGCGCCTTGATGTGCTCCGGGCTCAGCTCGACAGCGGACAGGGGACCGAAGGCGCGGTCGATCACGTTCTGCTCGGCGAGGTCGTAGGCGGGGATGGGGCGGCGCGAGGTCGCGATACCGGGCATCTCGGCCTGGTCCGCGTCCCCATCGTCGTCCGGCTCATTGAAGCCCGGCACCACCGGTCGCGAGCGGACATAGCCCTCGGTGTCCGGCCCCAGGCAGGAGAACGCGCAGGCGATGCCCGCGAACGCGCGCTCGATGTCCACGTCGTCCAGCCGCTCGCCGCTCGCGTACAGCGTGGCGCGCACGATGACGGCCTCCAGCTCGGGCAGGTTGTCGGGCCAGTCGTGGTCGAGCAGAGTCGCGACGGCCGCCGGTTCGAGGCCCGTGACGGCGCGGCTCGTGAGGTAGGGGTGCTCGCGCAGGATGCGCTCGGCGAGCAGGCCCACGTCGAGGCCGCGCTCGCAGAGCGGCGGCAGAGCCACGCTGCCGAACATCAGCCGCTGTAGCAGGCCGCTGCGGAACTCTCCCTCTGCGACCTGCTCGGCGAGGTCCATCGAGGTGCTGACGAGCAGGCGCACGTCCGCGCTGGCCGGGCTGCGCACCTGCTGGTTCAGCAGATCCTCGATGATGGCCTGGCCGTAGAGCGGCAGCTCGTAGACCTCCTCGATGAGCAGCGTGCCGCCCTGGGCGCGCGCGATGACGTCGCGCAGCGTCGGGAGGATGTCGGCGCGGTCGTAGTGCGAGATCAGCTCGGGGGCGTAGAGGCGCACGAGGGGCCCGGCGCGCCCGCTCGCCGCGTGGATGAGCGCGGCGAGCTCGGGCACCTCGAGGCCCTGCTCGGCGAGGATGAGCACGGGCGCGAGGCCGGGCGCGCGGGCGCGGGCCTCGTCGAGGGCCTCGCGCAGGGCCTGTGAAGTACCGTGGATGATAGGTTCGATGGAGTGACTGGGCTGTTCAGACATGGGCGTCCTCGGGGTGAGCTGGGGGAGTCGGTTGCGGCCAGTGGCCCGCCTCGGTGAGACGGCGGCGCAGGGTGCTGCGCGAGAGGTTGAGGATCCGGGCGGTGTCCTTGAGATCGCGGCCCTCGTTGAGCAGGGCCAGCGCCGGGCGCAGGTCCAGGTCCACCCGGGGGCGCCCGCAGTGCTTGCCGGCGGCCTGGGCGCGGCGGACCCCGGCGCGAACGCGCTCTTGGATGATCGCCTTCTCAAACTCGGCAAAGCAGGCGAGCAATTGTAGAAGCAGTCGCCCCGTTGGGCTGGTTGTGTCGATGCCCGGATCGTGGAGCGACGCGAAGCCGACCCCGGCCGACGCGAGGGTGTCCAAGGTCGTGAGAACGTGCTGGAGGCTGCGCCCCAGCCGGTCGAGCTTCCAGACCAGCAGGAGGTCCACGCGCCCGGCCTGCACGTCGGCCATCAGCCGGTTCAACGCCGGGCGGCTGGCCTTGCTGCCGCTGACGCCCTCGTCGATGTACTCGGCCGAGACGGTGTAGCCGCGCTGCTGGGCGACCTGGCGCAGCTCGTCGAGCTGGAGCCCCACGTCCTGGCCGTGTCGAAGGGTGCTGACGCGAGCATAGAGCGCGGCGCGGGGCGCTCGGGCGGGGATCGAGGCGGCCATCTCACGCCTCGTCGTCGGCGCGATCCTCGTCGCGCGCCTCGCGGATCAGCTCGTCTACGATGGGGCCGCCCTCGCGAAAGTGCGCTTCGAGCTTGCGGGCGAACTCCAGAATCTGCGCCTTTTGGATGCGCGAGAACGCCTCCAGCCAGCGCTCGTCCATGGCCGAGGGCCGCAGGCTGGGGTGCAGCATGAGGTTGGCGAAGGCGTCGTCGCAGACGATGGCGTCGCGCAGGTCGAGCGGGACCTCCATCTTGAAGCCGGCCCGGGTGAGCATCAGGTCCAGCTCTTTGCCGAACAGGACGGCCAGGCGCGCGATGACCTCCAGCGAGGGTGGGCGGGCTCGTGCGCCGACCTCCAGCTTCTGGAGCTTCGAGAACGAGATCCCCAGGGGGCGTGCCGCGTCGCGAAGGGTCATGCGGGCGACCTTGCGGAGGTCGCGCAGCCAGGGCCCGAAGTCGCGGCGGTAGCGCCAGGTCCAGGCGGCGCCGTCGGGGCCGATGCTGCCCACGGGCTGGGCGGGAGTCGAGGAAGGAGGGCGGGACTCGGGTTCCATGGTGGGGCTCCTGGCGACAAGGACGGGCGCGTACTTCCCGCCCCGCAGGATCCTTTGATTCTGCGGACGGTGCAAACCGGGCGACCAGAAAATGTCCGCTTCGCGAAAAACCTGGGACCTAAGTCCGAGGCCAATTGTTCGCGAATGACCCTTCTGGACAGGGGCGTGGCGCGCGGGCTGCCGGGGTGGCGATGCAGGGATAGGTCATGGCGATGACGACCAGGGATGCTCAGCTCGAAGACCTGCTCAGGAGCCTGTTCCCGCTCCCCGGGGAGCTGCATCGCTTCCTCCACCGCCACGAGGACGGCCGCGACATCCTGGAGTCCATCCCAGGTCCGAGCGCGCCCATCAACGAGTTCGCACACCTCGCCGTCGTCGCGCTGGGTGCGCGCGGCATGCTCGACGAGCCGTTCTTCGCCGCGCTGGTCCAGGCCCGCCGTAGGCGAGCGGCGGACATCGTCCCCGTCGCAAGCCTGTGGATCAAGGACTTCGCTCCGCCTCCTCCGCCTCGGCAGATCGAGCGCTCCCTCGACGTGGAGACACCTGGAGGTTTGCTGGTGCCCCCAGCGCCGCAGAAGATCGACGGCGACTCCAGGGCCGCACTGGAAGCCAGATGGGGAGGGATCGCCAGGGCGCGCACGCCCACTGTTCCCGTGTTCCTGGCGGACGGACGAGACGGCCTCCTCAGCGACGCCCGGTGGCGAGCACGCAAGGGCTCTGGTGGAATCGACCTGATCGCCGTTGTCTACGACCCGGACGGCGTGCCGATGGGCTCACCAGATGGGACGGTCATCGGGACTTGCTGGCGCACTGACCCGAAGGTCTGGAGGTTCTCGGCGATGAAAGCGCCGACGGCCGAAGGACACACCGGCGGCAACTCGCCGGGCGAGGCGGAGGCCAGGAAGGAGCTCCTCGACGCCGTCGCGAAGCACGCCCCGAGGATCCGCGAGATCCTGGTGTGGGACGTGCTCTTCACGGCTCCTGGCCTCTCGCTGGTCGTCCGCCAGGTCGCGGAGCTTCCCAGGGAGGGCGAGGACTCGGTCAACGTGCTCGACATCTACCGCCGGAGGGTGGTCAGCGTCGCCCATGGCTTCTTCGAGGACGGCGGCATCGTCCGCGTCGAGCTGGGCGAGCCCATCGCCCCCGAGGGATGCTACAACCCCCATTATGGTCCGATCCCGAGAGGCCGCCATGGCGGGGGGTGAATGGTTCGCAGCCAGCCGGGCGCCGGCGTGACGACAGGAGATCCGCGTGTCCTACAACGACGTCGCCGCGCTGCGCGGCCCCATCACCGTCACCGCGCTGTACTTCTTGCTCTGGTACGCCTTGCTGTTCGGGCTCCAGACCCGCACGAAGTACCGGCTTCGCCGTGAGTACGCCGCGCGCGGCCAGGTGTTCGACCGCTACCGGTCCTTCGATCCAGAGATGCTCAAGGCCGACCGCGCCGTGCAGAACACACACGAGCAGATGGTGCCCTTCCTGGTGTCGATGTGGATGTACGCGCTCTTCGTCTCGCCGGGGGTCGCCGCGAGCCTCGGCTGCGCCTACGTCGCGCTGCGCGCCATCTACCCGTTCCTGCTCGGTCCACGCATCGAGCAGATGCAACCCCGGCGCGTCGCCTTCGTCACCTTCCCCTGCTACGGGATCATCGTCTGGATGCTCGCCGGCTCGGTGGTGAGGGCGTGGACGGCCTGGCACTGATCGCTTGAGGGCCTGGCCCCCGAGAGGATCAGCCAGCCGCAGGGTATGAGTGGTCCATGGAGCCGGTCCCGGTCGAGATCCCGGCGATGTGGTGGGTGGACGTGGCCCGAGGCGTCTGCTTTCGCTGGTGGCTCGGCGATCCGAAGCCCGACGGGTTCGACGGGTTGAGGCCGGACTTCCAGGTGGCGGAGTGCTGGGTGGATCGCGCGCTGGTCGTGATCTGCAAGGCGTATCCCTCGCGCCCTCCTGAGCAGCAGGCCATTGCGCTCCAGGCGCTGCGCGCGCGCTTCGGGACGGACGCGCTGATCTCGCTGGTGGACGAGTGGGACACCGGCTGGTCCCGACAGAGCCCGCTCACGCCGGCCGGCAGCGACGAGGCCAGGATCCGCGTCGCCATGGCCATCGCGGTGATCCACGCGAGCTGGGGCTGGGACGAGTCCGAGGAGATCCGGGTCGAGGACCAGGCGGGCGTCGTGCTTGCCTGCCCACGGCGCACCACGAGCCGCTGGACGGCGACAGCGCGCCCACGCACGTAGCGATGAGCGGCGCGAACGCTACTGAGCAGCAGGACCAGGGAGATCCTCGTCGTCATCACTCCTCCAGAGTTGGCTTCTATTCCAGCGATGGGGCGCCCGTGATACGGCGCGGCGTCCCTATTCGAGGCTCGGTCATGCGGTTCCTGCGGAAAGCCTTCGCCAGCCTGTTCGGCCAGCGCGACCCCAGCTTCGGGCCGATCCGCTTCAACGAGCACGGGTATTGGAAGGGGGAGTACGTCCTCGAAGGCCAGGCCGTCACGTTGACGGTGTTCGCGGATCTGGAGGGCCCCACCGACAAGCAACGCGCGAGCTTCGAGTTGATCCGTGGGCGCTCGGGCGAGCTGCTCGCGGTCGCGCTCGCGAAGCTCCAAGGGTTGAAGAAGCTCGGCTACGCGAGCGTCGAGGAGCTGCGCGGCGGCGCCTTCGTCCAGCAGATCGCGTTCCAGCCGGAGAGCTCGCCCTCGGACTGGGGCTTCGAGATCACCGTGAACGATAGGAAGAACGTGGATCGCGCGTGGATCGCCAACGTGCAGTTCGTGGGCGACACCGCGACGCTGGTCAACGCGCGGCGCGACTGACTCTGAGTTCTACCCGATGATGCGCTCGAAGCCGGTGATGCCCACCTCGAACAGGTCCGGCGTGCGCAGCGCGGCCCAGATCTCGAAGCCCGCCCGGTCGTCGAAGGCGCCGAGCAGGATCGCGGCCAGGGCGCCGTGCGTGCAGATCGCGACCCGCCCGGGTGCCTCTGCGAGCGCCTGGTCTATCGCCGCGTTCGCCCTGGAGCGCGCCGCGAGGACCGACTCGCCTCCCGGCAGCGCGAGCTCGGGATCCCCGAAGGCTCGGCGAAGATCCTCACGCCAGTCCGGTCGGGACACACCTGCCAGCTTGAACTCCACCAGTCGCGGATCTTCCAGGATGGGGAGGCCCGCCGACGTCGCGAAGGGCGCGACCGTCTCCAGCGCCCGGCGGTACGGGCTCGAAACCACGCGGGAGACGCCGAGCGCGCACAGCCTCTCCCCAAGCGTGACCGCGTCCGCGTGGCCTCGCGCGGAGAGCGGCGCCTCGGGGGCCTGACCCGTGGCCTCCGCATGTCGGATCAGCAGGAACGACATCGGTCACCTGCGTCCGTCGTGGTCACTCCACGCCCCCGAGCGGCGTCAGCTCCCAGCCGAGGTCCACGTCCACGCCGAGCCAGCCGTCGCCCTCGCCCGGGTGCTGGACCTCGCGGCCGACAGCGCGTCCGAGCTGCTTCTTGCCCGATGGTCCCTCGGGGAACTCCAGAAAGCCCCAGAGCTCGAAGCGCCGACCGGCCTGCTCCGCCACGATCTGGAGGCCCGGCTGCGGCGGCCCCTCGCTTGGGAACAGCGCGATCTGGAGCAGCGCCACGCCGTCCGCCTTCGGGTCGCGCGCGCAGAGGTAGCGGATCATGTCGTCGAGGTCGGACGGGAGATCCGCGCCCAGCATGTACGCCTCCCAGACGCGTCCGGCGAAGCGCACGACCTGCGGTCCCTTCAGACCCTCGGCCAGGATGCGGTTGCGCGAAATGAGCCCGGCGAGGTCGGCGAGCTGCTGGACGTTCTCCGGCAGCGGCTTGTCGGGCGGGATCTCGCCGAAGCAGGCGTAGAGCTCCGGCGCGGGGCGCCCTGCGGGGACGACGATGGCGGGGCGACCGTCGGGGGCTGGCTCCACCAGGGGTTGTACCGCCTGCCAGAAGGGGCCGAGTCCCTCGCGATCACCGACGCGCCACGCGGCGTCGGGCTGGCCGAGGCCCGTGCGCGGGTCGGTCTGGTACATGAGGATGGCGCCCAGCAGCTCGTCGTCGTGGACGTGGACGACCATCGCCGCCTGATGGTCGCGCTGGCCGTCCGAGAATTGGAGGCGGAAGATCAGGATCCGGTGCTCTACGCCTGGGCGCTCAGCGAGGGCCTGGAACGTGGCGCCGATGTCCGCGCCCGGGTCGGACCTGGAGACGGTGGTGAGGTCGAGCGTCTCGGTGAACTCGTCGCCGACGAGCACGATCCTGGGGCGGGGCTCGCCCGCGAGGACGATCTCGTTCTGGACCTCTTCGAGGATGGCCTCGCGCACGGCCTCGGGGTCGGTGGCGTCGAGGTCGGAGCGGCGGCGGCGCAGGGGGATGGGGGTGGACATGAGACAATTCTACATCAGCGCAGCGCCGGATGATCCGCATACTCAGCTTCAACGTCGCCAATCCCTGTCGATCCCGTCGGGCGCGGACGGCGTCTTCGCTCATGTAGAACGCGTCCGAGCGCATCGGTCCAGCGACACTGGCTGGAGCGCGGCGGAAATCAGGACCGGAGGGGGCCTTCGCGGGTCGCGACTGCGCTGGCTCGGACCTGACATCACCCATTGCCTTCGCTATATGGGCGCCGAGAGGTGCCTGCTGAACGCGATGATCCTCACTATCCACGTCTCCGAGCCGGTGACCCAGCATGATTTCGACTGGAAGGCGATCTGCGAGGGGGTCGTCTTCAGGCGCGAGCTCAGTTTCGCAAGGGGGCACTCCTTCTTCACCCATCGGCGGGGCGCTGATGCTGCGGTGATGCGTCCACCCGACCTGAGCGACGAACAGGCGCAGGCGCTCGAAAATGCAGTCTCATCCGAGTGCGACGAGGCCATACGGAAAGCCCGAGTGGCGCGGGCCGTGACCGCGCTTGAGAGCGTGGAGCGTGTGTACGAGTCGTTGGCCACGACGAGCCGAGCGGTCGAGGCGATCCGGGAGGGACTGACCAGGGGCAAGTCCGTGGCGGAGATAGGCGAGATCGCCGTCACCTGGTTGCCGAGAGTCGTCACTGCGTGGGCGTGGATTCAGCAGGCCGTTCGCCCTTGATCTTTGTCGCAGAGGGTAGGATCGAGAGAACGAACGGCTGCCGGGCTCCCCTGGTGCCTACCAGCGCCTCCCGCCCTCGACGAGCAACACCTCAGAGAAGCGGTAGCCCGGCGCGATCCCCAGTGCGCTGTCCAGATACCAGTCCTCCCATGCGTGCCGCCAACGCAGGTTGGGCAGCATGGATACCGAGCCGAGCCGGATCGCGTCCTGCTCGCCGAGCGCGATCGAGACGCCGGCTTCCCCGAGCAGCGGCGCGTGCCAGGGCGGGAAGAAGGCGTAGTTGTCCCAAGGGTCGCAGCTCCCACACTTCGCCGTGGGTCCGCGCCACAGCGCGGTCAGCGGGATCGAGGCGTCCACGCGCACGCGCTCGCCGCCGCCCTCCACCATGACGCCCGCGGCGACCGCCCACTGCGGGCGCGGGCCGACGCCTCCGTCGGCGAAGAGGCCGAGGTTCCAGCGTTCTCCCTCGATCAGGTTCCAGCGCAGCCCGAGCACGCCGAAGGGGATCGGGTACTCCAGGTCGAGCAGCAGCACGCCGCCCGCGCCGGTCACGAGCAGCCGGTCGACGGGGGCCCAGGTGCCTCGGGCGAGCGCGCCGGCCGACTCCTGAAAGCGGAATTCTCCCGAGGCGATGCCGAAGTACGTCTCGGTGACGTTGACGAGGCCCCCACCGAGGCTGGCATGCTCGGCGGCGAGCGGCGCGGCCCCTGGATGGACCCAGCCTGGTTGGCCCTCGGCCAGATCGGCAAGCACTGGCATGTCCGTACCCCCCGGACACGAGGATAGCACCGCTCGATGGCCGTGGTGCGGGTGCCCTCGCGGTCAGCGCAGCTTCGGAATCTCCACGTCCGCAGCGCGCATCAGGTCCGCGATGCGCGCTCCGCCACCCAGCACATGGGCCTCCAGGTTCTGGGCGAACTGGATCCACTGGGCCTTCTGGAGCCGGGAGAACGCCTCGGCCCAACGCTCGTCCATGCAGGCGGGCCGGAGCGCCGGGTGCAGCGCCAGGGCCGAGAAGGCTTCGTCGCAGCGCGCCGCGTCGCGGAGCTCGTCAGGGACCTCCATCTTGAACCCCGCGCGGGCGAGGACCTGCTCGTAGGGGAGCCCGAACAGCGTTGCAGCGCGCGCGAGCACCTCCATCGACGGTGGCCTGACCCGGCCGCCGGTCTCCAGCTTGTGGAGTCGCGTGAACGAGATGCCAAGAACCTTTGCCACCTCGCGCAGTGTGAGGCCATGGGTCGTCCGCAGATCGCGGAGCCACGCCCCGAACCCTTCGCTGAAGCGCCAGATCCAGGCGTGGCCGTCCGCGGAGACCAGGCTGTGCTGGGGGCGAGGCGACGGGGCAGAGCGGGCAGGGGCCGTGACCATGGTGAGCTCCAGGTGCGTCGTGGGCGGGTAGGGTGCGCGAACAGGATCGCGCCAAAGCACGATCTCGTCCAGAGCACAAGGCCAAAAAATGTCCGCATCACGAAAAGCAAGGACCTAAGTCCTTCCTGATCAATTCGCGAGAGGAGGCCGCGACACGGGTCGGGGAGGGGTTGGCGCATCGAGCGGTGTGGCGCGAGCGCGGCTGCGCTGAGAACGCGCATCCAACACGGGCGCGACTGGCGCATTGTAGGCGTTCGACCTACGCGATCCCGAGCTGGCAGTCCTGTACGAGTGGCACCTCGTGACAGCCCCGCATCGGCCGAGTGAATGTCTCTGGCAGGTCTCACCAGAGGCGCGTTGAGGAGCAGGCCGATGCGGCGGGCAGCGCGTTGCCCCCTGGGGCTGACCGCGCTGTGCGCGTCGCTCTGCGCGTTGAGGGTCACGCCGGGTGCGTTGGGGGCGCGTTGTAGCCCATGGCGACCGCGTTGGGCCGGTCTCGATCCGCGTTGAGCAGCGCGTTGAGCCCGTCGTCGACCGCGTTGTGCCCGTCGCGCCGCGCATCGGAGACCGCGACGCGCGCGTTGAGGGGCGCGTTGTACCCGACACCGACCGCGTTGAGCAGCTTGCGATCCGCATTGAGCACCGCGTTGCGTGAGCTGGTGAGCGCGGTGATCAGGCCCGTCACGGAGCGCGGTGAGCGTGGTCTGCGGCCTCCGAGCGCGTCCAAGGCGTCGAGGCGCGCGTTGAGCGGAGCGTTGCTGGGGCATGGGAGGGCGACAGCCGCCGTGAGCGCCGCGCTGCCGGCCCGAGGCAGAGCCCACACGCCGCGCTCGACGCGGGCGTGCCGCCGCTCGACCAGCCGCCGCGCTTGCGGTCTGCTGCTGAGCTGCTCCAGGGCCACTCCCGTGCCGCTGCCGTCCCACCGCGCTCCCGTCTCACTTCCGGGGCACTGCCGAAGTACGACCAACCGTACTTTTCGCGCGAGGTGCCGACGACTTACCGGATGTCGCGCCGATGTGAGACGGCAGTGGCACGGCGGCTCGGCCTGAGCACGACCTGTAGCCCTGCGCGCAGGCCCGTCAGAGCGGCTGCCCGGGAGCCGGGCGATGGAGACCGAGCACAGGGCCGGCACCTCGGGCCCCGCTGCGACGTCGCGCCACCCCTGCCCTCCCGTGCAAGAGGCCGCCTTCGTCAGCCGTCGTCGAAGCGCGGCTCGTGCCAGACCTCGAAGCACGCCTCGCAACCCCACGACTCCTGTTCCGTCCTGCGCACGGAAACAGTTACGACCCTCCGCCGGTCACCCAAACCAAACCCTCGGCGGCGCACGGCGCGTCTGCCCGATCCTCCGCGACGAAACAAATCGAATCACCAGTGCGGCAAGCGAATACACGCCCCGATGCGCGCCGCGTTGGGTAGGTTCGGATCGCGACAACCGCGTGAACCACGTCCGTACCAGGAGGGGTGAGCCATGTCCGAGGAGTTGATCATCGAGCCCATCGAGGTGCTGCGCGAGCTGGTCTACCGCCGCGGAAGCAGGCTCGGATACATCGTCATCGACGAGGTACTGAACCGCAAGAAGCGCCGCGCGGTGGCGCGCATGGATCTGACGCCCGAGGCGCTCGCCGAGCACCTCGATGAGGAGGAGGATCTCGACGACCTGACGTTGGAGGATGAGGAAGCGCCCGAGAACGATCCGCCCGAGGACGTCGATCTCGACGCGGAGACCGCCACGCTCTGCCGCGCGCTGCTCCGCTGGCTGCCCGATGAGGTCGACCGCCTGCTCGGCGACCGCGCGCAGCAGACCTTCAAGCTGAGCCTCTACGAGCCGAAGGGCGGCTACCTGACGTCCAAGAACTTCCAGGCGACCCGCCCGGGTCGTGTCCCAGCGCCGGACGAGGAGTCTGAGCCCGCTCTGCCGATGCCGCCAGTCCCAGCGCCGTCGTCGCCTGCGCCCTCAACGGCCCTCGCGCTTCCCGCTCTCGTGCCGCCCAAGCCTGCACCTCCGGCCACGACGCCCCCGCCGCCGGTCGCCCCCGGCTTCGCCATCGCGCTCGGCGGCGATGGCCACGGTCAGCTCGTCTTCCTCGATCCTGACACGATCCCCGAGGCCCGCGTCTGGCGCGCGCTCGGCAAGGCCACCGAAGAGCTGCTGGTCACCGTCGGGCGGACCTACAGCGGCATCATCGAGCTCCAGGCGCGCACCGTGCTGCACCAGTCCGAGCAGCTCGACCGCAGCCAGCGGCTCGTGGAGAACCTCGCCGGCCAGCTCCTCGCGGCGCGGCGGGTCCAAGAGCGCGATGACGCTGAGACCCGCGCCGACGAGAGCCAGCTTCGGGTCCGCGAGGAGCTCGGCAAGACCTTCCTGAGCGAGCTCGGCACGCTCGGCCGCGTGCTCGTGACCAGCCGCGCCGGTGTGGCGCCAGAGCTGGCCGAGCTGAGCGAGCTGGTCTCGGGCAGCCCCGAACTGGCCGAGACCCTGCGCGACCCCGACGTGCGGGCGCTGCTCAAGGACGAGCACACGACGAAGGAGCTGGCGCAGCTCTTGCGGCTCGCGGCGCGGAGGTCGTCAGGCGGGGACAGCGGGGCGCCGCAGGCGGCCTGAGGGTTGGCACGGTTCTTGTGGGGGTGGCGAACTGTCCGACAGCTTCGACACCCCTTTCGTCAGGTGGAATTATGACTGTAGTAGTTAAGATTTTCACGAATCGGACGCCACGGAGGGGTGACAGGAGTCGTCGACGCTCCTCGCAATTGTCCGCCTTCGCCTGTTGGCACGAACCTTGCTTGAGTGACAGCCGTCCCCCGGAGCTGTCATGGACTTCGACCGTGTCACGCGCGAGACCACCTCGACCCCAGCGACTGGCACGGCCACGTCCTCGGCGAGCTCAACCGCGACCAGCGCCGTGGAGAGCAACAGCGCGACCCAGGACACGCTGGTCGATCTGGGCGGCGTTGAGGCCACAGAGCCCGACGCCTCGACCTTGTCGAGTCGGCAGGTCGGCGTGCTCGCCAACTTCGGGATCGGCCCCGAGAACCTCGACGACGAGGCCCAGGCGCGCATGGCCCACGCCATCGGGCGGCTGGACGGGATGCTCGCCTGCACCGGCGGCGACGAGACTGCCTGCGTCGCGCTGGGGCCTGCGCCGATTGGCCTGTCCGACGCAACGAGCCCCGACGGGACCGAGCAGGAGATTCTGCTGGAAGAGAGCGACTACACGCTCTCGCTCCGGGTCAGCACCGACCCGCTGACCGGCGAGACCACCTCGCGGCTCCTCTACATCGACGCCGATGGCACCTACATCTCCGGCCTCTCGAACCAGCCCATCGAGGCCCTGTTCGCGCCCGAGCCGGTACCTGAGCTCGAAGCCGACGCACAGCCCGAGGAGAAGAGCTGGCTCGCCACGGTCGCTGGCATCGACGCCGACTACGACGTGCTCACCCGCCTCGGCGCCGCCATGCAGGTCGCGGGCGGCGCCGCAGATCTCACGGTGGCGATCCCGTTGCTGTTCGCGCCAGAGCCCGTCCTCACCAAGGTCGCCGCCGCGGGCGCGGGCCTGCGCGGCCTCGACGATCTCCAGGCGGGGCTCCAGACCCTGGTCACGGGCGAGCCGACCGAGACCGTCACCCAGACCGTCGCCACCGACGCGGCCATGGCGATGGGCGCGGATCCCGACTCCGCGAAGACCATCGGCCTCGCGGTGGACATGGTCACTGGCATCCTGAACCCGGCAGGCCGGCTCCGGCACATGACGACCGAGATGTCCGAGCGCCTGGCGAAGGAGGCCGCAGAGCGGGCCGGCAGGCACGGCGACGAGCTCGCGGAGCAAGGAGCAAAGAAGGCCGATGAAGCCGCGGATCTGACGCGGAAGATCCCGACGCCCGACGAGGTACGCGGAGGGAGCCCCATCGCCATCCCGGACAACGCGGCGATCAACCAGCAGACCAAGGACGCAGGCTACGAGCAGATCAAGTTCACCTGGGACGATGGCGTCGCGAAGTACGAGGCGCGCTGGCACACACGCACGCCGGGCGCGCCCGCAGGCCAGGGCGACACCTGGGTGGTAGAGCGCAAGATTCACGGCAATGCCCAGGGTCAACGCGGTGCCAAGCAGATCCTGGTCGGCGAGGACCAGTGGGTCTCGAAGCAGGCATGGCGAAACGCCATTGATGCACGCAAGGCCGGAACCGCTACCCCGGAGCAAGAAGCCATGCTTGCAGCCGGTCACTACGCAGCAGAATAGGAGGATCATCATGCGCAAGGTGGTACACGACTACTACTCCGGCTTCGAAGGCGAGCCCGAGATCACCTTCGTCCGCAAGGACAAGATCGGCGACGAGCTGGCCTTCGCCCTTTGGGACGGGCACTTCGGGCGCATCATCGAGCTGATCCAGCCTGGCCCGGAAGGCTGGAGCGGGCTCGCGCTGCACTATCACCTGGACACGGGGTGGAACGAGGACAATGACTGGCGGGTCTCCGATCCCGAGGAGGCGCTCACCCAGCTCGATGGCCTCGATCGGGCCGACCTTCCTGAACAGGAGCGCAAGATCCTCGACGAGCTGGTGGCGTTCATCCGCGAGGGCATCCAGGCCAGCGACGCACTTCACATCCAATACTTTTAGGCCGAAGGCGCGCTTTTGGCTGTCTGGAGCGGGGGCCAGGTGGAGGAGTCGGCAGCCGATGTCCAAGAAGCACACCATCACCTCCTGCCTCCTGCGCGGCCTCATCGAGCCCGACCTGCTGCTGGCCAGCCTCGCTCGCCTGCTCGGCGTCGGGCCGCGGGAGGTACGCCCGTTACTGGAGGCGACCGACGACGCGCCGCGCTTCCGCGTCGAGCTCCAGGCGATGGACCGGGGCTTCCGCAGCTACATCACGGTGTATGGCGAGGTTGACCCGTCCTCCATCGTTGGCACGGACCTCCAGCTCGCGCGCGCCCTGGCGCAGGCGACTGGCATGGATGCGCTGGCTGAGCAGCCCGACACCTACGCAGCCTGGACGCTCATCCGACCCGACGGGACCGGGCGCGTCGTCCAACAGGTCGTCGCCGACGACTCTGACGACGTAATCATCGACGAGCATCTCGATCCGGGACCTTCGTAGTCAGCGCGCGACCACCTACAGCCGGTCGAACGCAAAGACGGTGACCTCACCGTCCCCGCCGCTGGCGCCCGGCGCACCGACCACCAGATCGTCCCAGCCATAGCCGTTGACGTCGCCGCCCGCGTCCATGGCCTGCCCGAAGCGGTCGCCCACAGCCTCGCCGGTGAGGATGAGGTCGGCGTCCTCGATGTCCTGGTCGTTGCGCACCGGACCGAACCAGACCAACGCCAGCCCCTGGTCGCCGTCGTAGCCGGGCACGCCCACGACGACGTCGGGGGTGCCATCGCCGTCGAGATCGGCGCCGCCCGCGAGGCTGTAGCCGAGTTGCTGGTCGTCCAGATCTCCATGGAATTGTGCTGCGCTCTCTTCGGCGAAGAGCACGTCACCCTCGTCCATCGCGGTCAGGTCAGCGCCGGAGTAGAGGTAGGCGGCGCCTTTTGCGTAAGCAATGGGATACGCAGGTGAGCCGACCAGCACGTCCGCATAGCCATCCTGATCGATGTCGCCGGCTGGGCTCAGGCTGGCTCCGAAGGCCGAGTCCTCGTACTCGCCGAGGATCGCGACACGCGCGTAGCCCGAGACGTGCTCGTCACCACCCGCCTCGCGGAAGTCGCGGATCTCGTCGATCAGGTAGGCGTTCCCGGCGGTGGCACGCTCATCGTCCTCGTCGCCGTACTCGCCGCCTGGCGAACCGATGAAGACATCGGTGACGCCGTCGCCGGTCACGTCACCGGCAACGATGGCGCGCACGCCGTTGCCGTCAGAGGTGGCGGTGAACCCTCCGTAGGCCAGGTCATCCTCGAACTCGACGCCCTCCTCGATGGGCCCGAGCAGGAGGTCGACAGTGCTTCCGTTTGCGATCAACAGGTCAGCGACATCCCCACCTTGGAGGTCCGTTGTGCCGTCCAGGGACCACCCGGAAGCCGCCTTCATGACGCTCACCCCCTCGCCCTCCTGAAGAATCCGGGTGCCCGCGGACGGGCCGAAGAGCACGTAGATCGAAGAGCCGCCTTCGATATGCATCCCTTCGGAGGCGGCCACGACCCAGTCCAGGACGCCGTCGCCATTCAGATCGCCGAAGCCAATGCCGTTCCCAGCGAAGATGCCATCGGTCAGTCCGACCGCCTCCGCGACCGCGTTTGACGCGCTTCCCAGCTCGCCCACCGGGCCCGTGAAGAGGTAGGCTGCGCCTGGGCCGTCGGCCTCCGGCGCTCCGACCGAGAGGTCCGCGAGCCCATCGCTGTCGATGTCGTCTGCGATGTCCACGGCAGACCCGAAAGCGCCACCCAAACCTGCGATGCGCGCGAGGACCAGGTCGGCCTGTGAAGCCTCCGTCGGATCTGCGCAGTCGCTCAGGCCATCGCAGTCGTCGTCGGTGCCGTTGCCGCAGACTACCGCCGCTTCAGGGTGTACCGCCGCGTCCTCGTCGTCGCAGTCCCCGTCCACGACCGCGTAGCCATTGGGCACGCCGCACTGGTCCACGGCGTCACCCGCTCCAAACGCATCGTCGTCGCCGTCCACGTAGACGACGCCCTCACTCCAGACAGTGCCGTCCGCGTCGTCGCAGTCATCGTCCGTCGCGACCGCGCCATCCGGCTGCTCGCACCCCTCGACTGTCGAAGTGGCGTCGCCATGCCCGTCGCCATCGAGGTCCGTGAACCAGGTGGACATCTCCTCGTCGGTGCAGGGATCGCCCGTATTGCCTGTGTCGTCGCGGCCACAGCCATCGCCGCAACCGCGCCCGCCGCAGGCGATGAGGAAGATCAGCAACGAGGGGCTACGCATCCGGTCCTCCGGTGAAGTCTGAGGTTCACGTTCAAGTGAACACCTGCACGCATGGGTTAGAAGCCGTCGCTGGCGAGGAAGTAGGCTGCTCCAGCGCCGTAGGCGCCGTCGGAGTCCTGCCCCAGCGCGCTGAAGATCAGGTCTGACCGACCGAGGCCGTTGGCGTCGCCCGCCCCTGCCACTGCATGCCCGAGGCGCGTGCCGCTGTAGGATCCGGTGAGCAGGAAGTCAGCGTCCTCCAGCGTAGCCGTCACGCTCAGCGGTCCGTAGTAGATCGCGACCGCGCCGTGGCCTTCATCGGACTCCGGGGTGCCGATGACCAAGTCATCGAGGTCATCGCCGTCCAGATCCCCGGGGCCGCAGAGCACGCTCCCCATGCTCTCCAGCGCCAGGGATCCGTCGATCTGCGCGATCTGCGCGTCCATCGGGTCGCCTCCAGCCTCCCCGGCGTCGATGATGTCCGCGCCCGAGTACACGAAGATCGCTCCCGACGCCTCGCCGACCCCTGTGAAGCCGGGCGATCCAACGGCCACATCCGGGGTTCCATCGCCATTGACATCGCCGACACCGGCCACCACAACCCCGAACGCGGCGCCCCACGAACCCACCAGCATGAGGTCCGTGATGTCTGCGTCATCGGCGCTGCTGCGAAGGTCAAGGTAGAAAAATACCCTTCCCAGGCCAGAATCGCTGTCCGGCTCGGCGTCCAGTCCGTTCAGCGCGTCCGTCGGAGCCCCGACCGCGAAGTCTTGCTGACCATCGCCATCCAGATCTCCGAGGGCGGCCACAGAGGTCCCGAAGCGATCCCCCTCCTCCGCGCCTGTCAGCGTCCACAGCGCTGCGCTGCTGAGCGTCGTGTCCTCGGTGAAAGGCCCTGGCACCAGCCAGACCGTGCCGGACTCGTCCAGGGAGTCGGTCCCCGCCACAGGTGCGCCGACAAGGAAGTCATCGAAGCCGTCGCCGGTCACGTCCCCGAGTGAGGCCAGCGCGGCGCCCGCCTGCCCCCCGCCCTCGGACCCCTTGAGCACGCCGGTTCGGATGTTTTCCCCCAGGCGCGCCTCCTGGTCCATGACGGGACCGAGCACCACGTAGACGTAGCCCGCGCCTTCATCGTCGAAGATCCCATCGCCGATGTCACCAGGAATTCCACCGCCGTCACCCGGCCCGAAGGCCATGGGCATTCCGCCTCCGAACCCGCCCCAGCCGCCGTCACCCGCGCTGGAGCCCGCCATCGGAGCGCCGATGAGCAGATCGTCGTAGCCGTCGCCGTCCAGATCGCCCGCGCCCGAGACCGCCTCGCCCGCCCTCCCCTCGGACGCGGTGCCGAGCAGGCTCACGACGCCGGCGACGCTCGCGCCGTAGGCGTAGCCGGCTGGCGCAGGGCCATACATCAGCACCGCGGCGCCGACCGACTCTCCCTCCTCGTCTGTTACACCCGGCGCGCCGAACAGGATGTCCGCGTTGCCATCGCCGTTGACGTCGCCCACGCCGGCCAGACTCGCCCCCAGCTCGGATCCCTCCGTCCCGCTGTAGGTGCCGTCCATGGCCGCGCTCTCGTCGCTCTCCGAGAGGCCACCGCACTCCCCGAGCCCATCGCAGTCGTCATCCACCCCGTTTCCACAGACCGGCATGGCACCCGGGTACACGTCGGACCTCGCGTCGTCGCAGTCGCCGTCGATCTCGGAGGTGCCGTAGCCGGCGCAGCGGATCTCAGGCTCGCCGACACCGAAGCCGTCGATGTCGAGATCTTCGTACCAGGCCGCCTCCCGGTATGCGTTCGCGTCGTTGTCGTCGCAGTCGTCGTCGTTGTCGGCGTAGCCATCGGGCGGCGCGCAGCCGTAGACTACGACGCCATCGGCGCCGTACCCGTCCCGGTCGTTGTCGGACCAGAACGTGAGCTGGGTGACCTGGCTGTCCTCGTCATCACAATCCGCGCCAGCCTCGACCCCATCCTGGTCCCAGTCCCGCTCCCGGTCGTAGTCGTCGAAGAGGGGCCCGAAGCAGCCCATCAACCCGAGCGGCAGCAGCAGCAAGACATGGCGGTGGGAGCGCGGCATCAGCACGAATCCTTCGATGCCAGCATAACGCGCGCGCAGGCATCAATGTTCGCGCCACGCGATTGAGGCGCGCGCCAGAATTCCCGCACGAGCCTGCTCCATGACCGACGATTTCCACCCTGGAGAGCGCCTTTCAGGGCCGATCCGCTTGCCGTACAGGCCCCGCGGCGTATACGCATGGCTCTCTGGAGCACGTCGGCGTGAGACCTTTTCACCTTGAGACCCGTTTTCGAGCCTCCAAGGCGTCTTTCACGCCAATATCAGTCTGTCTGTTGTACCTGTTCGCATCAAGACCAACTCTGGCCGGATGTCCAGGGACGAACGCCAGCCTCGCCGCCGATCAAGGCACCGCGCTGGGCGCCTGGGCCTCGGTGAACCCGACCAAGCTCGACGAGGCCCTGCTCAAGGCCAACGCCACCTTCGGCTGCATGGAGGAGATCGTCGACGCCGAGACCGCCGCCGGCTGGCTGCGCCTTCAAGGCATGGTGGCGTTCCGCGACGGCCAGCGCGACGAGGCGCGGGTCTGGTTCATCGGCGCGACGGCGGCGTGGCCCGATTACCACTTCCCCGACGATCTGATCCCCACCGGCAACAGCCTGAGCTTGCTCTACGAGGACGCGCACGCCGCGCCCAAGTCCACGGAGCGCGCGCCCATGGACCTGCCGCGAGGGCTGGAGCTGTACATCAACGGGGAGGAGCAGGAGGATCGGCCGCTCGACCGCCCCGCCGTCTTTCAGGTGCAGGTCTGGCCCGCGGGCGTCGTGTGGACCGGCGTCCTCGATCCGGGCGAGGCGCTGCCCACCGAGGCCATGCCCGAGCTCGGCCCTGCACTGGCGGAGCGAGACCGCCGCGTGCGCATCTCCCGGCGTCTCGCGGTGGTCGCGAGCGCGAGCACGCTGGTCGCGGCGGGTCTGGAGACCGCCGTCTGGACCACGCGCGGCACCGAGACCGAGCCTGCCAGCCTCTCGACACCCCTGGCTGCGTCTCTGCACGGGACGGCGCTCGCGGCGGCGGGGCTCGCGGTCGGATCAGGCGGCGCGGCGTTGCTGGTGCGGTGGTGAGGCAGTACACCGTCCTCGAAGTCCTGGGCCGCGGCGGCTTCGGCAAGGTGGTGCGCGCCCGATTCGACGGCCCGCGCGGCTTCACCCGGCAGGTCGCGATCAAGCTGCTCCTGCCGTCCTCCAACACCGAGCGCAACGCCGAGGCCCTGCGGCGCCTGCGCGACGAGGCTCGCCTTCTTGGCTTGTTGCAACACCGGGCGTTGGTCGCCGTGGATCGCCTCGCGATCATCGACGGCGAGTGGTCGGTCGTCATGGAGTACGTCGCGGGCGTCGATGGAGAGCGCCTGATCGGCGCCGGTCCCATGCCGGCTCGCCCCGCCTTCGAGATCATCCACGAGATCGCCGATGTGTTGGATCACGCCTGGCACGTCCCAGGCCCTGAGGGCCACGCGCTGCGCATGTTGCACCGCGACATCAAGCCGGGCAACTTCCTGCTGACCGCGGACGGCCTGGTCAAGGTGCTCGATCTCGGCATCGCCCGCGCCGAATTCGCCGCGCGCGAGGCCGTGACCGAGGACGTCAGCTTCGGCACCCCGACCTACATGGCGCCCGAGCGTCTGCGTGGCGTCGAGGTCCATGAGGGCGACGTATACTCGCTCGGCTGCGTTCTGTTCGCGCTGCTCAAGGGCGAGCCCTACGGCCGCGCCGGGCTGTCCATGCGCCCGCACACCCACCACCGGAACGAGCGCATGGACGAGCTGCACGCCGCGAGGCCGGACGTGCCGGTCGAGGCGCTCAGCCTGCTCGCCGAGTTGCTGGCCTTCGACCCGGACGAGCGACCGACGGCCGGCGTCCTGGCCTCGCAGTGTCTCACGCTGGCGGAGAGCCTGCCCGCGCCGTCGTTGCGGGCCTTCGCGCGGGAGACCGTGCCGAGACTGCGGAGCGAGCAGCGGGCGAAGCCGTCGGCTGAGATCGGCAGCGTGCTGCGCGAGGAGCTCGAAGGCGCCATGGAGGTGTCGTCAGGCTCGGTCGTGCAACCCCCCGCAGAGACCGCGGCGTCGCGAGGCGCTGTGGGCGTTGCGTCTGCCGAGTCCGCCGAGTTGCCAGCAGCGGCACCGAGGCCGGCGACGAGGCAGGGGCCGCCGCCACAGATCGTCAAGCTGGAGCTGGACGAGACAGCGCCCCTGCCTGGACAGGTGCTGGCGCAGGTGGAAGAGCCACGCGCCCGGCCTCGGGGGGCGGTGATCGCGGGCGCCTTCGGCGTGATCTCGCTCGCGGCGGCAGCGTGGGTCGGCGTCAGTTGGATGAGCGATCCGTCGGAGCCTGCTCATGCTTCGTCGCAGGCCGCTGACGTGGTCTCGGCGCCTGCGGGCGATGAGGCTTCGTTGATGGAGGACGAGCCATTGCAGCCGCGCGCCGAGGAGGCCGTCGAACCGGAGGCCGCGACAACCAGGCAGATCGGCTCTGTGATGACATCTCCCCGTCGCGCAGATCCGCCGACGCTGTCGTCGAGCACGACAAGCGCCGCCCGCGTCGGCGCGACCCCGAACGTCCTGGTCCGGGGGGCGGTGCCCGTCGCGTTGGACGTTCAAGGTCGCGAGATCGCGGTACCAGGGGCGATCACGCCGGGGAAATACCTGATCCTGGCGACCTTCGAAGAGAAGCCCGAGCCTGCTGGAAACGTCACTGTCCCGGCCACCGGGCGCGTCACCATCAGCTGCGACCTCAGGACGCGCATGTGTGCGAGCGCGACTGACCCGTAATTCGTGCATTCTTGGACCAGGGCCCACTATCTTGTCCTGGCGGCTTGCGCGGCGCTCCGAATTATGTCCAATACAAGGAGCCGCCCCAAGCGGGCGGCGACGGCCCTCCGAGCACCGCGTTCTTCGCGGTGCTCGGAGTGGTTTGTCCTGTCTACACGAAACAACCCGATCTCGGAGATCCCGATGTCCGACACGCCCCCGATCCGCCTGGAGCAAGGAACAGCCTTGAGCCTGCTCTGGGAGACCGCCGATGACCTGCGTCAGAGCGCAGCCGACCTGCACGTCGCCGCGGACGCGCACGCGATGAGCACCTTCGCCTTCTTGCGGGATGTCGCCGATGGCGGCACACCCGATCCCTCGGGACTTCTGCGCACGCGCGGTCAGCTCGAAGCCCTGCTCGACCAGCTCGCCGAGCGCGCCGACTCCGAGGCCGCCCACCTCGCCGAGCTGCGCGTCGCGCTCGCGCCGCCGGATCTGTCCGACGAGCTGGAGGTCCGCGCGCTGACCACGTTCCAGGAGCGGTACCGGCGGCGTGGCGCGGAGCCGCTGCCCGAGGATCCTCGCCCGGTCGAGGATGGTGAGTAACGAGGCGTTCACGACATGGGCGCCGCCCGTGGGCGCACCCGCGTGATGAAGTGGTGCCCGTGGGCGCCATGGGCTCCGTGGGTGCCCATAAATGCCTGACCATCCAGGTTTCAGGCTGAATGGGCGCCGCCCATGGGCGCCCGCCCCATTTTATGAACGCCCCACCATTTCTGGGCGCCATGGGCTCCGCGCGTCGAGGACGGAGCCCATGGAGGCCCCCGCACCGTTACCGGTATGTGTAGCGCACGCCCCGTCTCCGACACGCCGCCACAACCGTGCGCCCGCCCGCGTGCCCGTTGAAGCGGTGGGCGATGACCACCTCCTCCAGCGTCCCAGCACGGATCTCCATCAGCAGGCGCTGCTGAACGCTGACCGCGGGCAGGACGGAGACCGCACCGATCAGCTCGCGCTGAGGCTGTGCGCCGAGAACGCCCGGAGGACCATGACCGACACCTCTGCCAACGCCTCGGGCGACAAGGTGTCCGACTCGTCGCAGAGCACCATGGGCCTGGGCTCCATGTCGGCGACGTCCTCCTCTGGCTCCAGGAGTACGAAGTGCCCCTCGTAGACGTGGATGGTCTCGCCGCCCGAGAGCGCCAGCAGCGTCGGCCCGAAGCGTGCCTCGACGGCGGCCGGATCTGGTCGGGGGCTGCGCCTGGCGCGGCGCGAGCCGCTCCGCAGATCCAGCTTGCGGAGCACCTCCTCGGCCGGGACACTCTCCCCGCGCTCAAGCTGCTCTATCGACCGATCAATGGCCGCGTAGAGCGCCGCGCGATCCTCGTCGTCGAGATCGTCGCCCTCGTCCTCGAAGACGAGCGTGAGCGGCGGCAGGTCCAGCCCAAGCGTCGCGGGCCACTCCAGGCAGATCGCGCCCCGGTCCAGGAGGAGGGAGAAGGGGTTCATGCTGGCGATCTACCTCAGGGAACGGTTGGCGGCACATCAAGCGCGCTCCGCCGACCGGAGACGTCCATCGGCAGTGCGGTGGTGATCATGCAGAACTACACTCCCCCCCGGGGCTCAGATGCCAGACTCGGCAGCCTCGGCGATATGAACTTGAGTATCGGACTTCGTATCGTCCTACTGCAAACCTACGTTCCCGTCACCTGGAAGCGCTGTGCCGTGAAGCGCCTCTCTGCTACGTCCGGCATCTTGTCGAGAGCCCGCCCTTCGTCGATCACGTCAGGCATCGCCCCACCGATGGCGACGGCGAGCTGCGGGTAGGCCAGAGTCATCTCCTCGTCGCCGGAGTAGGCATCTGGAACGAGGGCTGCGCCGCGGCACTCCACGTCGTAGCCGTGTAAGCGGATAGGCAGACTCCCCAGAGACTTCACCATTGGGAGGTTCGCGCCGCCACCGGTCAGCAGCAGCCTGATGCCTTGCGGAGCCAGAGCTGCAGGGAAGGATGCGTCCGCCCGATGCAGCGTCTCAAGAAACGTCTCGCGAAGGCGCGCGCCAAACTGCCCGACAGCATCGCGTGCCAAGAAGTCCTGCAGGTCGATCGTCCCGCGTGCGCCGTTAGTGAGGGTGTAGGTGCAGAACCCGTCGCGGAACAAGTCTTCCTTCCACCCTCGAACGCGCTGGTTGAGACTCGTGACGACGTGCCGGTAGTCTGAGTCTTCGGACGACACCCGGGCGTGCTCCATGATCGCAGACCGCAGCGCCTTGTCCAACGTGTCTCCCGCCATCTGGAGCGCACCGCTGCATGCCTTCACCGGCCAAGCACGGAAGATGCCACGATCAGGGTCCTCCGAGACCACGAAGAGCGCGAAGTCGCTCGTTCCTGCTCCGACGTCCACCACCATCGCCCAACTGCGGGTAGGCTCGTCATTCCGCAACCGACTCGCCCCGGCGGCAAGCGGCTCTGCGACCCCTTCCGCTACCAGGTGCAAGGGCAGCCGTTGCATCCCGCGAACCTCATCCAGCACCGCCTTGGCAACGCGCACATCGATGCCCCGGTCCCACAGGCCGTGGAACGTGTCGGCAACCACCTGCGCGCGTGCGAGCAGGTCGCGGAGCGTCTGTTCGCCCCACTTGCGACGCTCCTCGTCCCACGAAGGCAGCGCGAAGCGGCGCTTCACAAAGCGAGATTTGCCGTACCTTTCGCCGAGCTCCGAGCAGGCGAGGTCCGTCAGGTACGCGAGAAACAGCGTGAGGGCATCCGCCTGACTGAGCGCCGTGGAGGTCGGGTTGATACTCCGATCCAAAGTCACATGGTCCAGGGAAGCGGCAGTGAGACCCTGTGTCAACTCTCGCTTGAGCGAATCGAACCGCTGCCTACCATTCGCACCGTCGTTCAGGGTGGAGAGCGCAATCGCCTGGGGGCCCAGGTAGATCTTGCCATCGTCTGCGATCCAGAATGAGGACGGCACAGGGTAGATGACGCCCCCGGCGGCTTTGGCGCGCTCTCCAAGGCGAAGCGGTAGCTGCTCAGTTGCGTCTCCATCTTCGATGACCGTCGCGTACGCCTTGGACATCGCCGTGCCGAAGTCCAAGCATAGCAGAACTGAGGGATCCCCTATGTCGTGAGCGGCGAGCGAGTCCAAGCAGAGCGCGACGGACGCCACTCGTGGTGGCTCTCCAACGACAGGCGGGGGCGCTTTTTCGGGCAAGGGCGCCGGAGGTTGAGTGGGAGGAGCGGGTGGCGCGACTCGTAGCGCGTCGCCACCGAGGGCAAGTAGCGCCTCCTCAAGTGCCTCGCGCTCAAGCGCCGAGACTGAGCCCAGCGCCAGCACTCCAGTGCCTGGGTCCGCCGCAACGCGACCGAGGAGGCTGCGAAGCAGCACGGTAGCGACATCTCGGTTCACTCTGACCTCCTAGTGACTCTAGCTAAGTCGCTCAGCGATGCCCTTCCGAGCAACAAACGTGGTTCCATCCTCTCGCGATGCCTCGACAACTGGCCTCACCACGCGAACGCGTCGCGCGGCCGCACCACCGTCAGTGAGCTCATGCTCGATGGGCGAGTAATCCTCGGCATCACCTGGTGCGCCACGCAGCCGGAGGCGCCTACGTCGTGCGAGTTGGTCCACGCCATCACACACGGCCAGACCGAAGTTCAGTGCTCGCTCGACCTGTCGGGCGGCACGAGGCTCAAGCGCGCCGAGTTCAGGAAGAACGTCATTGCGGAGGGCTGCTTCCGTAGCTCGGAACCGTTGTCCATCGACCAGCACATCGGCAAGAAGTTCCGTTAGGTGAAGGGTCGCCGTCTCGCTCTCGCCAACGCCCGGCTTGCCCGCGGCAGACCTCCGGCCTTCAACAAGCCACACCCGCAGATCGTCCGGGACGCCAGGCAGCCGACCGAGCGCGGCCATAGCTGACCTTGCCCGCCGCTGTGAACCAGCCGCGACCTGAAGTTGTGAGGCCAGCCCGTCGTCGGCGATGCCCTGTCGTGCGAGGATCAAGAGCGCCTCACGGATGTCTCTACCCACAAGCGACACCGCCGGCGATCCGCTCGCGAGGGTCTCCCACCTCGCATCAGTGAACCATGAACGTGCGAGAGCCAGCGCTTCGTAGGTCTCCGACTGAGTGGCCAACGAGAAACTCAGCCTGACAAGCTCATGCACAGCGCTGGCCACTGCGCCCGCTGCCTCGCCAGCGACATCGGGATCGGAAGGAAGGCCAATGCCCGCGAACGCCGCCCGCACGAGCCCGGCAAGCTGTTGTCCCGGTCGGTCACCAACTTCACGGTGCGCGTCCGAGGCCACCACCTTACAAACCGCCTCAAGCACCCGGCGGAGTCGTCGAGCCGCGCTCTTCTGCGGGGCGATGGTGTCCGGCCGCCACTTCTCAAGGGAAGCGGCGAGGTAGCCAAGACCACCAGCGATGTTCCCTGATGCCCGAAAGGTAGCCTCCACAAGGGCAACTCGCGCCTCCTCGGCCGACTCCTCGTGGATAGCCGAAGAGCTTGCATAGTCGGCCACCCACGGTGACACTGCCCAGCTCAATACCTCGGCGACATACACGCGATCATCGGGATCTCGAAGCGACCGAAGTTCCGGCAATGGTTCCGTCAATGCTGTGCTCACCCCCTCCTGTACCAGGGGGCGAAGCCGCTTGACTACAGCGGCCACCTTCCCCATCGTTGCAACGGCAAGCAACCGGTCAATCGGCTCGCCGCCTGCGGCCGTGGATAGAAGAGCCCGCACTCCTTGTTCGAACTCCTCGCGCTTGGCGGCCTCGTGGTGCTGCTTGGCGGCGAGCAGAACCTGAAACGCTTGATGTCGCTCGGCGGGAGTACCGCCAGCGAACAGTGCGAGGGTATCGGTCAGGCTCTCGGGCACGCGGCTGTATAACCCGCCGTGCTGGGGCCAGCGTAGTCCTCAGCGAAGTCGGACAACCCTCATCGTGGTAGTTCGCACGCATCTGGATCTGAAAAAAAGGTCCTGGCCTTACCCGTGCCTGCGATGGTCGACGGATGCCTATGCCGCCTGCATCCCTCAGCCCATCTCGGATGCGGCCGACCGCGAGTAGAAGCGACAACAACACGAAGGTGTTCGAGCCCCGCCAGCCGGGGTGCCCGACCAGGACGGCACGGTCGTCGAGCGCGCCGATCAGCGGCCTCGGCATGATCTACGCCGCAATGCGCAGGCGCAGGCCCGAGACGACAATGGTGGACATCACCCCCGAGATCCTCTACCCTGACCTCAACGGGCCCTCCGTGGGCCCGGCCACTACTGAGCCCCACGGCGTTTTCGAGCCTGAAGAGATGATCAGCCAGCAAGTACGCCCCGAACCCCGCCCATCGCCCCCCTGACCCCCGGGTCGGGCGCGCTGGAAAAAGTTCGAGTTACGTTCACTAAGGCCGACCACTCAAAATGCAGGCATTCAACGCCAGTCTTCGCGAAAGCTGAGATTGGCGTTTTTGCATTTCTACGGCAATTCGCCTCGAATTCGGTTCGAGTCCAGGTCGCCGTACTGTGGGACCGTTCAGTCCTTCTCAGGCTTCCACCTCCAACCGCTCGCGTCCCAGGTCGCACCCGCCCCCACCAGGACAGGATCCAGGAACGCCTGCGCGGCTGCGGTCAGCTCGGCGAGCGTACGCCAGGGCAGGCCATCCGCGGCCGTCATCCGCGCGTACACAGGCTCCCCGGGAGAAGCCATCCGGCTTCTCCGCAGGCCTTGGACAACCCCTTCGGGGTTGCCCATACCACGACGAAAGCCGACGACGACGGGAGGAGCAGGAGGAAGAGGATCGAGGGGATTCACGCGCGCGTCCGTTCCGGGAACCGGCCAGAATTTCCGGAACGGGGGCGGTCAGATTTTTCGGAACCTACAGCACGCGATACAGCTCAGCGAGGACCACCTCCGAAGCGGTGTAGCGCGTGGGACCTTGTTGAGCAGGAAGGTGAAGTCCGCTCTACTCTCCCAGATATCGCCGCCGCTCTTCGGGGCTCAGTCTGGCGCCGGACGCGCGGTCCAGGAGGGCCAGCAGACGGCGCACGCTGAGCGGCCACACGCGCAGCCGATCATCCAGGCCGGCCGCCGCCAGCAGGTCACCCTTGGGTGAGAGCGCGACCAGCCTGGCACGCGCGGGCTCGACGAGGGGAACCCGCTCCAGCACGCCGTCGAGGTCCATGGCCCACAGGCGCCCCGAGCCCTCGAGGCCCAGCAGCAGCCCCCCCTCGGGCTGCGCCAGAAGCTGCACGGTCTGGGGGCCCGGCCCTGTGAGCGGCGCCAGCGCCCCACCATCCACCCGAAAGAGTTGTCCATCCTCAATTTCGGCGATCACCCGACCGTCACTGGCGCAGAGCGCGCGCACCGGTCCAGGCAGACAGCCGATCGGGATGACGGCCCGACTCTCGGGGTCGAGCGCGATCAGCTCGCCTCCGTGGCCACCGAGGATCACCCGCCCGCCCGTCCAGACGGCGGCGCGCACCGCGAGGCCCTCGACCGCACCCCGGCTGCGCGTCAAGGCCACGCCGTGGCGCCATGGGGCCCCGCCCTGGGTCGGCGTGATCGCCGCGGTCCGATCGGCGGAGACCGAGAGCAGCCAGCGCCCGTCGGCCGAGAAGCGCAGCAGCCGGACCTCGTTGCCGTGGTCGGTCTCGAGGTCATCGGATGCCTGGCCCTCCTCGGCCCAGAGGCGCACGCCGCCGTCCAGGTCCCCGCTGGCCAGGCGACCGCCGGCCCCCCAGGCGAGCGCGAGCACCGGTGCGCCATGGCCCGAGAGCGCGCGGACCTGCCCGCCGTCCCGCCGCCAGAGCCTCACGATCCCGTCGCTGCCCCCGGTGGCCAGGGTCTCACCGTCGGGGCTCCAGTCCAGCGCCCGCACACCGTCCCGGTGGCCTGCGAGGGACAGGAGCGGCCGCTCGGGCCGCTCAGGGTCCAGGATCACGGCCAGATCCTCGACGCCACCGCAGGCAAGAACGTCACCGTCGGGGCAGAAGGCCAGGGAGCCGGTGCGACGCACGGCGAGGGGCAGCGTCCGCGGCACCTGGAGCGAGGGCGACGGGCGCCAGGCCCGAACCATGCCGTCCTCCGACGCGCTCAAGGCGATCCCGTCGGCGTCCCAGGCCACGGCGACGACCGGACCCCGGTGGCCCGCCAACGCCAACGGAGGCCCGTCGGGATCGAGCACGAGGACCCGCCCGAGGGCGTCCCCCACGAGCAGCGCGGGGCCCCAGCTCAGGCAGAGGGCGGGGGCGCCGAGGTCTCGGCGGCCGAGCTCACGCCCGTCCTCCATGCGCCACAGGCGCAGGGTGCCGTCCCGGCTGACCGTCGCCAGCCGCCCCCCATCCGCCGAGGGGCGCACGCCGGTCACAGGGCCCTGGGCCCCGCGAAACACCGCGCACGGCCCGACGTCGAGCTCCCAGACACGGGCGCTTTGATCCTCGGAGGCGCTGCACAGGCGGCGGCCGTCGGCGGTCCACGCCAGGTCCAGGATGGCGCCCACGTGGCCGCGAAAGGTCTGCGCCACGGCACCCTCGGCGTCGAGCACGCGGATCCGGCCGTCCGCCCCCCCCAGAGCGGTCCAGCGCCCGTCCGGAGAGGGGCACCGCAGGCCGCCTCCGGTCCGAACCACGGCCTGAACCGCCAGGGACTCCACCGGGGCCTGATCCCGAGGCCAGGCGCCCACGCAGCAGGGCAGGTTCAAGACCTCCCAGGCCTCGCGGATCCACTCGAGGGGCTGCCACGCCCCTTGCACCTCGCGCAGGAGCTGCAGCGCCAGGGTGGGATCGGCCTCGCGCCGGGCGCGCGCGGTGGCCAGGAGGGCCGCGTCGCGGGCGCGTCGGGCCGCCTCCAGGGCCAGGGCCGCCAGACGCTCCCGCTCGGCGAGCTCCGCCAGGCGCGCGCCCTCCGCGAGCGCCTCCGCCTCCACGCTGGCCGACAGCAGCGCCGCCACCAGCGCCGTCGGCGCCGCGCCGACCACCTCCCGTGCGTAGCCCAGCCGGGTCCCGCGCAGCAGGTAGGGCGCGCCGCCGTCGGGCTCGGATCGGTGGGCCCGCCACTCCTCCGCCAGGCGCTCGAGCGCGGCCCGCCGCCGGTGGAGGTCCAGATCCTCCTCCACCCAGGTCCGCAGGCGCTCCCAGCGCGTGATCAGCGCCTCGTGGGCGATCTCCACTCCCCTGGCGCCCGCCTGCCCGGTCACGAACACCAGCCTCGCCTGGATGAGTCGCTCCAACGCTGCCTCGGTCTGGGCGCGCGCCTCGGGAGACGCGGGAAGGAGCGCGTCCAGGGCCGCCGCCCGCCGCCCCGACAGGCGCCCGTCCTCGCCGACGGCCACCAGCGCCACCAGGAGCTGGCGGGCGGAGGCCCGCTCCTCGGCGTCGAGCCCGTCGATCACCTCGTCCGCGGTGGTCGCCAGGGCGCCCGACAGTCCGCCCAGCGCCCGGTAGCCCCGGTGGGTCAGGCGCCGACCCTCCCGGCGGGTCCAGAGGCGGTCCAGGGTGTGCTGCAGCGCCGGCAGCGCGCCGGCCTCGGTGCCGGCCTCCGCCAGGAGCAGATCCAGCAGGCCGGGCTCGAACTCCAGCCCCACACGATGGAGCGGCCCCTCGGAGACGCGCCGCAGCGCCTCGGGCTCCGGCGCCGCGAGGAAGAGCCGGTGGGCCTCGTCGTAGACCAGGGTGTCCAGCCGGGGGCCCTCTGGCGACAGGTGGATCTCCTCGCATCGACCGAGGTAGTCCACGCGCACCGCCGCCAGCACCACGAGCCGCGGGTCCTGTGACGCGCGCCAGAGCGCCGCGGCTACGGCCTCCCGCTGCGCCGGCTCGTCGATGGCGGTGAACAGCTCCTGGAGCGGATCCACCACCACCAGGAGTCGGTCCCCGGGCCCGAGCTCCGTCCGCGCGGCCTCGACCGCGGCCACCGCGCCCGCGGGACGCGCCCTCAGGACCCGCCAGCCCGCGGCCCGCAGCGCCGGGATCAGCCCCGCCCGCAGCAGCGAGGTCTTGCCCGCGCCGGTGGCCCCGCACAGCACCTGGAAGCGCGGAGCCCGCCCCTCGGCGGCGCTGCGCACGCGGCGCAGCAGCAGGTCCCGCTCGGCCTCGCGCCCGAAGTAGAAGGCCTGGTCCACGCCCTCGAAGGCCAGCAGGCCCCGGTAGGGGCGCATCACGAAGGGACGAGAGTCGCCGCCCTCGTCCGCGTGGGTCCAGAGCTGGAGGCCGGAGGCGCCCAGCCCTGCGTCCTGGATCGCTCGACGAGCCACGAGGAAGGCTTGCTCTACGGATTGACTTTGTTCAAATATTTCATGATAGAACGTTTCGGTCAGGCGGATGGAGGCGGCGACACCCAGCGGCAGCCTCGCGCCGAGCACCGCCTCGGCCCCCGCCCGGTGCAGGGCCAGCGCCGCGCCGCCCAGGGCGCCTCCGGGCGCGCCCACCGCCGCGGACTGGCAGGCGGAGAGCACCACCAGCCTCAGGGTGTCGAGGTGCGGGGCGAGCGCGCCGCGCAGGCTGGCGGGATCGACGCGGTGAGCGCCCGTGGGCCCGCTCAGGAGCAGCGCCCCCCCGTCCGGGCCTGCGACGCCGTGGGTGAGCACGTGCAGCGCCGTGTAGGGGCGCCCCGCGTCGCGGGCGTCGCGCAGCCTGCCGCTCACGCTGGCCAGGGACGCCTCCGCCAGCACGTCCTGGTCCGCGCTCCACGCCCGCCAGGGGCCCGCGGAGGCCGCGATGGCCGCCTGGTGCGCCGCGTGCGGCACCCGCCCGCCCGCCTCCGACCAGGCGAACAGCAGGCGACCGCCCTCCGGCCGGGGCTCGATGGGCGCCGGCCTGGCCCGGGCCTCGGGCCAGCTGAAGGTGAGCAGCAGGTCCGGGAGCTGCCCCAGGCTCAGGCCCGAGGGCCGCAGGGTCAGGAGCTCCCAGGGCAGGGCGTAGAGCTCGGCCGCCGCGAAGCGGAGCGAGAGCCAGCCCGGCTCTCCCTCGCCCAGCGCGCGCTCGTGGGCGGCCAGTGGGCTGTCGTGCAGGAAGGCGCGCAGGCGCTCCCCCATCTCCGCCGCCGCCAGGGGATCGGGGCGGAATCCAGCGAGCTTCGACAGACCGTTCAGCAGCGAATCATTCCAGTCAAAGTGAATCTCTCGAAAGCCTCCGCCCGGGGTCCGCGCCAGATAGGTCTGGGGGCCTGCCTGGTAGGCGAAGCTGTGGCCGCCGGCCCGCGCGCGCACGATCTCCAGGAGCACCGGGGAGCGAGCCATCAGAAGCCCCAGGGCGGGGTCCGGCCAACGGCCACCAGGGTCAGGAGCAGGTCCAGGGTGGGATCCGCGCGGGCCGCCTCCCGCAGCTCGGCCGGCTCGTCCACCCGCAGCGTCCAGCGCCCCACCGGCGCGCCGCTGGCCGGAGCGCGCACGGTGACGCCCGCGCCCACCAGGGTGTCGGCCCGCGCGACGCTGGCCTCGCCCACCAGAGTCAGGGACTCCAGGTTGGGCGGGAAGTCGGCGCGGCGGACCACGAAGCCACCCTCGAAGGGCCCGGTCGCGGCGAGGAGGTCGTACCAGAGATCCGGGAAGTCGTCGCGGACGCTGAAGCCGCGCCGCAGGCTGACCCGACGTCCCAGGCGGGCGAGCGTCCGCTCCCGGTGCTCCGGGTCGTCCAGCGCCGTGTAGTCGAGGGTCAGGCTCACGTCGAAGAGGCTCTGGTAGTCGAAGCGGTTGGCCGGCTTCGGCAGGTGCAGGTGGAAGGTGCCGGCCACCCCGCGCCCCTCGAAGGGGAAGCGCTGATCCGACGCGGGCTCCAGCTCGAACAGCCCCGTGGCGTTGACAGGGGAACACAGGGCGACGGGCTCGTCCGGCGCGATCAGCGCGACCGGATCGTGCACGCCGAAGCCGGGCACGACCCAGGAGGAGCCGGGGGCCGACAGGGTGGCCTTGATCCCCTCCCCCGGTGGGATCAGCGCCAGCACCGACAGGCGCACCCGCCGGATGCGGCGCTGTACGTGGCCGGGGAAGTCCTGGTCGAACAGCGCCATCGGCAGCTCGATGAGGGCCGATCCACGCTCGCGCAGCTGGTCGAGCGCGGCGGGGTCGAGCTGGGCGAGGGAGAACGTGCGCGTGAGCTGCGCCCGGCGCCGCTCGTCGAGGAGGGCGTGCTGCTCCAGGCGCGCCAGGTCGGTGAGCAGACGGGTGGCGGCCGTCCAGTGATCGTCAACACCCGCCGCGCGGTTGGGCGCGCCGTAGTCCAGGGCGATGAAGCGGCCTGGGGCCTCCAGGCGCTCGAAGGCCAGGGCGGCCTCGGCGAGGCGCGCGGTGCTCACAGCGGCGTCCAGCCAGGTGGCCAGCGCGCTGCGGAGCTGGCCCGCCACGAAGCGGAAGAGGGCCGGAGACAGCTGGCGATCGGCCAGGAAGCGCGCGATGGCCTCGGTGTGGGACGCGCTGAGGGCGGTGAGCCGGCGCTCGGCGCGGGCCAGGCCGACCTGGCCGCGGGCGATGTCGATCTGGAGGGCGCCGACGGAGAGATCGGCCTCACCCAGGGCAGCGGCGAGCTGCCACTCCTCGACGCGTCGCTCATGGGAGGCGTAGAAGGAGGCGGTATGGGCTTCGGCTTCGGAGGAGAGGGCCTGATCGTCGAGTTCGCCGCGGGTGAGGCTCAGGCCGGCGGCAATTGAGAAATTGGCGGCCGCGCCGAGGTTGCTCCCGAAGCTGTCGAAGAACTCCACAATGCTCTGTTCGCCTAGGGCTCGCCCGGCATAATCGTAACTGCTGATCGCGGACGCCACCCTCGAGCTCGCCCGCCGAAATTCCGACGCGCTCCGCTGCGCCCGCAACATCGACCGCTCATGATCGTTCATCCCCGCCGCGATCCTCCTGCGCATCTCCTGGAGCTGGATCCGCCCGCGCGCCTGCTGAGCCCGCGCCACCGCCACGCCCCGTTCCGCCTGGGTGACGCCCTCGTCACGGAGGCGCAGCAGGGCGCGCTGGGTGGCGATGTCCTGCTGGCTGCGCAGGATCTCCAGGGCCGAGGCGTCCCCGGCCTGGATCGCCGACATCAGGGCGCCCTCGACCGCGCGCGCCTGCTCGGCCAGCTCTTTGGCGCGGCTCAGCAGGGTGCGCCAGCGCCAGATCGTCGGCGGCTGGCGCCAGGCCGCGGTGACGCCGGCCAGACCCGTGGCCTCGGAGGAGGCGACGTAACCGTCCAGCTCGCGGCGCAGACCGCCCAGGTTGCGGCCCTCGTGGATCTGCCGCAGCCGACCCTGGATGCGACCCAGCAGCGCCGCCAGCTCGGGGGGAGGTGACAGCTCCTGCGGGCATCGGCCCAGCGCGGAGCCCGGGGCGAGGGTGATCTGCCCGACCAGCAGGTCCAGGTCCTGCTCGGGCCACAGGGCCGCCAGGGCCCCGCGGTAGCGCTCGGCGGCGCGGGCCACGTGCTCGGCGGTGTCCAGCGCGTAGGCGCGATCTCCCAGGGCGAACAGGCTGCCGGCCAGCCCCAGGCGGACCGCGCGCGCGACGGTGCCCTGGCGGGAGAGGGCGGAGGTCCAGGGATCGGGCAGCGGGGCGCCGTTGAGCGCGGCCTCGGAGGTGGGCGCCGCGCCGGGGTCGGCGGACTCTCCGCTCAGGGGCGCGGCGCTCCACAGGGCCACGCCCGTGCGCTCGTCCCAGACCCGACGGTACCAGGGCAACGCCTCCTCGTGCCGGCCCTGGCGGACCAGCCAGCTCGCCACCGCGAAAGGAAGGTAGATATAGGCATCTTCGATCGATCGGGGGTCGATCCCGACCGGGGTCCGCGTCTGCGTCTCCTGGGTCAACAGGACCTCCCCGAACGAGGCGCCCAGATCGGCGGCCCGGCGTTCCGACAGGCTGGCCACGTCGAGCTGCGCGCCCGCGGCGTACGGCGAGCTCCGCGACGGCAACCCCAGCGAACGGGCGGTCTGCAGCTGGTCGGCGCCCATCCTGACCAGCCAGGAGGCGCCTGTCTGCAACACCAGGTACCGCTTGGATGGATCCCAACAAGGCCCCGCTGTGTGCGCCGCCGAGACCTCGGCGCCCATGGGCAGGATCTGCGGCGGGCTCCAGGGCCGGCGCTCCTCGGTGTCGTCCAGGTCGAGCGCCACCGAGAACGGCGCCCCAGGGTCCGCAGGCCAGCTCAGGTTGTTCGCCAGATTGAACAGCGTGTACTGGGTGGCGCTCAGGAGCTGTCTCTGGGCGAAGCGCATGCGCGGGTCAGCAAGGACGTGATCTGCCAGACACTGCTCGAGATCGGTCATGTACCTCTCGACAATCTGCTCTACCTCGGCCATGACCTCGTGCAGCTTGTCTTGCAACTTCTCTGCCGTACCACTTACACCATCGCCATTCATCGGGTCCAAGGCCAACTTGACAGCCTTGAGCGCCTGATAGAGCCAGGCCCCCCAGTGCCTGACGGTCATCGTCGCGAGGAAGACATCCCCCGTGCCGATAGTGAGGTCGGAGAGCCTGTCCATTTCGATGAGCAGCGCAGACGCTTTTGTGTTGGCGTCTTCGAGCGCCGGCGGGAAGGCGAGAAGTGGCTGCGCCCTCCTATCACTATACGCCATCACGACGGCGTTCAGCGCATCCCTGGCCTCCGCGTGCACCTGACCAATCTCCGCCTCCTGCGAGCCCACACCGAGCCGAACGCTCGTGAGCTCGCTGACGGGCAGCCCCGACATGGACCGGATGGCGCCCAGCACCTTGTCCGAGACGTTCAGGCCAAAATCCTGCGCCTTGAGTCCCCAATCCGCAGGCGCGAGCTGCGGGATTCGTGTGATCGATCCCCGGGTCCACTTCGGCGCCGGCGGCCTCACCCGGTGCAGCGCGGCGCGCCCCTGGGCGTCCTTGCCCGGATACAGCGCCGCGACCTGGGAGAAGCCTCCTTTCCCGGTGGTCTCGTAGATCGCGCCGACGGCCGGGACCGGCCCCGCGTCCGGCAGCTCCCTGATCCAGCGCGGCTCGCTCAGGTCCAGCAGGCGGCGCGCGTACGTGTAGCCTCCGTTGGCGTCTCTCGCGAAGACCACCATCGCGGCGCCCTCCATCACCGCGGCGACCAGGGGCGCGGGCCTGTCCCCGCACGCGATCTGCCAGTCCGGGCTGGTGCCTGCGCCTGGGCCCGGCCACACGGCGGCGTGGTAGAGCAGCCCACCACCCGAGGTGTCCCAGGTCTCGATCAGCAGGTTGGCCGGGGCCCTGAGCGCGATGTCCTGGGCCAGCCAGCAGCGCCAGGCGGAGCTGGTGGCGGCGACCCCTTCGGGCAGCGGCAGCTCGACGCTCTCCCAGGCGTCGCGGGCGATCTCGTAGCGCCAGAGCTGCAGCGAGCGCAGCGCGTCCACCAGGCGCTCGACGACCACGATCACCGTGTGATCGCGGGTGCCACCCGACGGGTCCACGAAGGTGGCGCCGCCGACCCGGGTGACCTGGCCCTCGCCGGTGTCCAGGGTCTTCCAGTCTTCCAGCCGCGCCTGTCCCGAATCGTCCCAGCCCTCCGTCCTCCGCCACTTCAGGCGCCCCTCGGAGCGCCCGAACAGGTACAGGCCGATGGTGCTGTCGCGTGTGGCGGTCTGGCCCGTCCACCCAGCCAGCGGCGCCTCGACCAGGCGCAGATCGTCGATGGTGCCCCCCACCACCTCGGCGAAGGCCTCCCGGGCCAGGATCAGGGGATCGGCGCCGGGGTCGCGCTCCAGGCCCTCCATCACGGCGCCGAGGGCGTCGGTGGCGTCGGGGCGAAGGCTCAGACCCAGCAGCCGCTCGGGGTAGAGGCTGGCGGCGCGCTCGCCGGTCCAGGCCTCATAGGTGCCCAGCCAGCGGCCCAGCGCGGGGGCGCGGGCACCGACCACGGGCGACAGGACCGGGAGGGCCGCCGGCTTGAGCGGCTGTTGCAGGGGCGCGTCCCGAACCTCGCACAGCGCGCGGACCAGGGCGCCGAGGCGCAGCACGGCCTGCTCCAGCGGGGTGGTGTGATCGTCACCCCGCTCCTCCAGATCCACCCACAGTTGTCGTCCCAGGGCGCGCGCGTCCCCCTGGGAGCGCAGCGCGTCGATCCACGCCCGGCGCAGCGCGACGGCCAGGACACCCTCGGCGGCCTCCTGGGCGGCGGACAGGCGCGCGGCGCTGGCGTCGAGCTCCACCCGCCGGGCGGCGAGCTTCATCTCCCGGTCGATGAGCGCGTCGGCGTCCAGCTCCCATCGCCGCAGCGCCGCCAGGCGCGCCTCGAGATCGGCCTCGGCCTCGGCGAAGAGATCGGGGCTCAGCGCGACGATCCCCAGGTCGCGCTCCTCGGCCCGCCAGCTCAGGGCAGCAGCGCGCCGGAAGCGGCCGAGCAGCAGGTCGAGCAGGTCGGCCAGATCATCGGGCAGCAGGGCGCCTCCCGCCTCGACCCGCGCGACGAGGTCGACCAGCCAGCGCAGCTCGTCCCGGCGAAGGCCCGCCTCTCTCCAGCGCTCGTCGTCGGCGTGCAGGGCCGCGAGCACCCGGCGGGGATCGAGGGCGTGGGGCAAGGCGACGCCCCGCTTGCCGGTCGTGTCCAGGCCCAGGCCGGCGGCGGTGAGCACCCGCGCGAGCACCGGCGTGGAGGAGATCAGGCTGGCCGCGGCGGCCAGGCGGGCGCGCTCCTCGGCCAGGGCGCTCGTGCGCCTCAGCCTGAGTCCTTCGATGCTCTCATCAGCGAGAGGCTCGGCGCAGAGCGTCGGATCGACGAGCGCGATCAGCGCGGCGTCCGGGTCGAACACCACGGGCTGGGGGCGGGCCGGCAGGGGGTCCGGGACCAGGTAGGACTCCGTGACGTCACGCATCACCGTCTCGGTCAGCGCAGGGCCATCTTCGAGGGCGCGCACGCTGGCCGCGGTGCCGTGGCGCTGGGCGGGGCCCAGGTCCTTCACCAGCTCGGCGGCCTCGGGCTTGCCCAGCGGCCAGTAGCCGGTGAGCGCCTCCTGCCCCGTCGCCGCGTCCCCGAGGCGGACCGTACAGTCGCGGGCGACCTCGTCGCCGCTGCGAGCGCGCCCCCACAGGCGCAGCTCGCACAGCTCGCCCTGAAACGGCGTCGAGTTGAGCTGATTGCCCACGTTGCCCAGGGTCAGGTCGCTGATGTTCGCGTTCAGCTCGAGCGACTCGCCCGCCTGCAGGTTGGCGCCCTGGCTCTTCACCAGCCGCCCGTTGATGTACAATTGCAGGTTCTGGTTCGTCGCGTCCCGCACCAGGGCGACGTGGACCCAGGTGCCCGCCGCCAGCACGCCCGCCGCGCTCACGCGCCAGGTGCGTGGCTTTGCGCCGCCGACGATCCGGAAGCAGTCGCAGTACAGGTCGGCCCCCACCTGGAAGACGTTGAGGCCCTTGGTCTTGTCCTGCGTCGCTTTGGTCAGGATGATGCTCCACTTCACGTCGGCATCGACGCGCGTGGGGCGGCACATGAACTCGACGCTGAAGTCCCGGCCGAGGTCCCAGCTCTTGCTGCCGGGCACGGTGACCTTGGAGGCGGTGGTCGTGCCCGAATTGAAGGAGAGGCAGGAGACCGGCGCGGCCTGGGAGACCGGCTGCCGGACCACCCGGGTCTTCTCGGTGTAGGTCTGAACGACCGGCTGGGCCAGCGCGAGCTGGATCTCCCACGCGGCCTTCTCCTCGGCGCTCGGCGCGTCCTCGCGGGCCCAGCGCGCGCGGAGACCGGCCTGAAGACGCTCCGCCAGCGCGCTCTGGGCGAGCGGGGGCCCGTCGAGGGCCAGACCGAGGTTGCGCAGGGCCACGGGGCCCGGGGGGCTGGAGCCTCGCCAGCTCGTCGGGTTCAGGAGGATCTTCCATTCCATGAGTCCACCGCATTGCTCGGACAATTTCTGTCCGACATG
>CAZTOW010000004.1:0-312450 GCA_964615375.1 uncultured Enterobacterales bacterium | reverse complement strand
GAGCTGCCCCTGAGGCCCCCTCCAACCCGGTCGGCGCTCCGGGGCGCGACGGCTCGCTTACGCTGGGTCAGCCGCCGCAGGAACGCCGGACGGGTCCGGGCCGATGATTGCGGGCCATCGATAGCGGCGGTCGGAGCCGGCGGCGACCCAGCCGTAGCAGGGCCGGAGATCCTGCCGCGAGGGGTCGAGGGGGCGGGCGAGCGAGCTCACGGAGGGGCGCGCCAAGCTGACATGATCAGTTACGCGCCCCGAGTGCGCAGGGTGGCCGAGCGACAGCGAGGAACACCCGGTCGCGAGCCCGCCCCCTCGACCCCTCGCGGTCCCGGTCCCCCGGCCCTCGAGGCCCAGCCGCCGGTGCAGGCCCGATCCTGTCGCCGGCCCAGACCGATCTCGTACCCCGGATCTGGGTGAGCATGGTGGGCTGGGTGGGTTAGGTGGGGGTGCCCACGATTCTTTCTGGAGACCTCATGGACGACCTCCCTCGCGCCTCCTGGTACCTGCCCACGGTCATCGAACAGACGCACCGTGGTGAGCGCGCGTACGACATCTACTCGCGGCTGCTGATGGATCGCATCGTGTTCCTCGGCACCGAGATCAATGACGCGGTGGCGAACGCGATCATCGCGCAGCTCCTGTTCCTGCAGAGCCAGGATCCGGAGAAGGACATCTTCCTGTACATCAACAGCCCGGGCGGTGTGATCACGGCGGGGCTGGCGATCTACGACACGATGCAGTTCATCGGGAACGACGTGGCGACGATCTGCATGGGACAGGCGGCGTCGATGGCGGCGGTGCTGCTGGCGGCGGGCGCCAAGGGCAAGCGGCGGGCGCTGCCGCACGCGCGGGTGCTCATCCACCAGCCGGCGGGCGGCACGCGCGGACAGGCGACGGACATCGAGATCCACGCGCGCGAGATCCTCCGCATGCGCGAGCAGCTCAACCAGATCCTGGCGGGACACACGGGCCAGCCGGTGGAGCGCATCAAGGGCGACACGGAGCGCGACTACATTCTGTCGCCCGAAGAGTCGCTCGCCTACGGGATTATTGACGAGATCATCACCCGCACCCCGGGGCCGGAGAAGGCCTAGCGTGTGGTCCCCCGCGCGTCGCCCGTTGACGACGCGCGGGGCTCGATTCATCCTTGAACGCGGGGGGTCCCCCCGGGCGGGTGTGCTACGTGCAGCGGAAACAGAGCAGCCGGAACCTGTCGTGCTCCTTCTGCGGGAAGTCGCAGCGGGAGGTGCGCAAGCTCATCGCCGGCCCCTCGGTCTACATCTGCGATGAGTGCGTCGAGCTCTGCAACGACATCATCACCGAGGAGTACGAGCGCGAGGACTACTACGCCAGCCGGGCGCTCGTGCCGAAGCCCAAGGAGATCAAGTCGCACCTCGATGAGTACGTCATCGGCCAGGAGCGCGCCAAGAAGATCCTGAGCGTGGCGGTCCACAATCACTACAAGCGCATCGACAGCCGGGCGAGCCACGACGACGTGGACCTCCAGAAGTCGAACATCCTGCTGGTGGGCCCCACGGGCACGGGCAAGACGCTGCTGGCCCAGACGCTGGCGCGCTTTCTGAACGTGCCCTTCTGCATCGCCGACGCGACCAGCCTCACGGAGGCCGGATACGTCGGAGAGGACGTCGAGAACATCATCCTCTCGCTCTTCCAGGCGGCGGACTACAACGTCGAGCGCGCCACGAAGGGCATCATCTACGTGGACGAGATCGACAAGATCGCGCGCAAGGGCGAGAACCCGTCGATCACCCGCGACGTCTCCGGCGAGGGCGTGCAGCAGGCCCTCCTGAAGATCATCGAGGGCACGGTGGCCAACGTCCCGCCCAAGGGCGGGCGCAAGCACCCCCAGCAGGAGTTTCTGCAGATCGACACGACGAACATCCTGTTCATCTGCGGCGGCGCCTTCGTGGGCCTCGACAAGATCGTCGAGGAGCGGCTGAACAAGAGCGGCGTGGGCTTCGGCAGCACGCAGAAGTCCAAGCAGAAGCGCTCGACCAGCGAGCTGCTGGCGCTCACGGAGCCGGAGGACTTCCTGCGCTTCGGCCTCATCCCCGAATTCGTCGGGCGCCTCCCGGTCATCGCCACCCTCGACGAGCTCGACGAGCGCGCGCTCATCGACATCCTGACCCGCCCGCGCAACGCGCTGGTCCGTCAGTACCAGAAGCTCTTCGAGATGGAGAACGTCCACCTCAAGTTCACCGACAGCAGCATGAACGCCATCGCGCGCGAGGCCATCCAGCGCAAGACCGGCGCCCGCGGGCTCCGCGCGATCATGGAGGAGATCATGCTGGACGTGATGTACGATCTCCCCAGCAAGGACAACATCAAGGAGGTCATCATCTCCGAAGAGGTCGTCCAGCGGAAGAAGGACCCGATTCTGGTATACGAGAACGAGGCGGAGTGGGCCTGACCCTGCTCTGACCTCTGGACGGAGGAAGGCGGCGTGTTCTTCAAGGACCGGAAGGTCCCCTCTCCTGAGCGCTCCAGACAGCTCCCGGTGCTGCCGCTGCGGGACCTCGTCGTCTTCCCCCACATGGTCGTCCCGCTCATCGTGGGGCGCCAGAAATCGAGGAACGCCCTCAGCCTCGCGCACCGCGGGAACAAGGAGATCTTCCTCGTCGCGCAGAAGGCCGGGCGCATCGCCGACCCCAACGAGGACGACCTCTATCGGGTCGGGACGGTCGCCACCATCCTCCAGATGCTGAGGTTGCCCGACGACAACCTCAAGGTCCTGGTGGAGGGGCGCTCGCGCGGGCGCATCACGCGCTTCGTGGACAACGAGAGCTGCCTCCGGGTGGAGGTCTCCGACGTCCCCGACCGCGAGGGCTCCGACATCGAGCTCGAGGCCCTCGTGCGCAGCGTGCGCATGGGCTTCGAGCAGTACGTGAAGCTGAACAAGAACCTCCCGCCGGAGATGGTGCTGACCATCAACGCGATCGAGCAGCCCTCGCGGCTCGCCGACACGCTGGTCGGTCACCTGGGATTCCGGCTGGAGGAGCGGCAGGAGCTCCTGGAGACCGAGGACCCCGCCGCGCGGCTCGAGCAGATCCTCCGCCACATCCAGGCGGAGAGCGAGATCCTGCAGGTCGAGCGCAAGATCAAGAGCCGCGTCAAGAAGCAGATGGAGAAGTCGCAGAAGGAGTACTACCTCAACGAGCAGATGCAGGCGATCCAGAAGGAGCTCGGCGAGAAGGACGAGTTCAAGAGCGAGCTCCAGGAGCTGGAGGCCCGCCTCGCCGCCAAGAAGCTCACCGAGGAGGCCCGCGACCGCGCCAACCGCGAGCTGCGCAAGCTCAAGATGATGAGCCCGATGAGCGCCGAGGCCACGGTGGTGCGCAACTACCTGGACTGGATCCTGGCGCTGCCCTGGGACGAGAACAGCGAGGAGCAGCTGGACCTCGAGCATGCCGCGCGCGTGCTGGACGAGGACCACTACGGGCTGCGCACCATCAAGGACCGCATCCTGGAGCACCTGGCGGTCAGCCGCCTCGTGGAGAAGAACCAGGGCCCCATCCTCTGCTTCGTGGGCCCGCCCGGCGTGGGCAAGACCTCGCTGGCCCGCTCCATCGCCCGCTGCACCGGCCGCGGCTTCGTGCGCCAGGCCCTCGGCGGCGTGCGCGACGAGGCGGAGATCCGCGGCCACCGCCGCACCTACATCGGCGCGCTGCCCGGCAAGATCATCCAGTCCTTGAAGAAGGCGGGGACAAACAATCCTGTTTTCCTGCTGGACGAGATCGACAAGATGTCCACGGACTTCCGGGGAGATCCCTCGGCGGCCCTGCTGGAGGTCCTCGACCCCGAGCAGAATCACACCTTCGTGGACCACTACCTGGACCTGGACTACGACCTCTCGCGGGTGATGTTCCTCTGCACCGCCAACAGCCTGCAGGGCATCCCCGAGCCGCTCCAGGACCGCCTGGAGATCATCCGGCTCCCCGGCTACACCGAGCGCGAGAAGCTGGCCATCGCCCGGCGTCACCTCATCCCCAAGACCATCTCCGGGGCGGGGCTCACGCCCGAGAACATCACGATCAGCCGGCAGGCGGTGGAGAAGATCATCCACGACTACACGCGCGAGGCCGGCGTCCGCAACCTGGAGCGCGAGCTCTCCAGCGTCTGCCGCAAGGTCGCCCGCCGCGTGGTGTGGAAGGGGCGCGACGTCAGCGTCCGCGTCACCAGCGAGAACGTGGGCCAGCTCCTCGGCGTGCCCCGCTTCCAGCGAAACCCGGCGGAAGAGGCGGATCAGGTCGGGCTCGTCCGCGGGCTGGCCGTCACCCCCTGGGGCGGCGAGGTCCTGGACATCGAGGTGGCGGTGGTCCCGGGCAAGGGCAAGCTCATCCTCACCGGCCTGCTGGGGGACTGGCTCAAGGAGAGCGCCACCGCGGCCTTCTCCTACGTGCGCTCCCGCGCCGACGCGCTGGCGCTCGACCGCGACTTCCACGAGAAGTACGACTTCCACATCCACTACCCGGGCAACAGCCTGAAGACCGACGGCCCCTCCGCGGGCATCGCGATGGCGACGGCCATGGCCAGCGCGCTCACCGGGGCCCCCGTGCGCCGCGAGGTCGCCATGACCGGCGAGGTCTCGCTGCGCGGCCGGGTGCTGCCCATCGGCGGGCTCAAGGAGAAGACCCTCGCCGCGCACCGCGCGGGGGCGACCCTGGTGCTGGTCCCCCACCAGAACGGCAAGGATCTCCAGGAGATCCCCGGCCCGGTGCGGGACGCTCTGGAGATCGTCCTCGTCCGCCACATGGACGAGGTGCTGGACCGCGCGCTTCGTTGGGAGAGCCGCAAGGCTCTGCCAGCATCGGCGGAGAACGACGATGATCTGCTGGTCGTGGAGCCTTCTCCGGCTCAGCATTGAATGCTGCCCTTGACAGGTCTCATGGACCCGTTAAACAAAGGGCGCTTCGCGGGAAGCGTGCTGTGAGCTCCGGCAGTGCCGGGCGCCGCGGCGAGCCCCCGAGAGGCCGTCCGGGAGAGCCCTCTGGGAGACTGGGCGGATAGCTCAGTCGGGAGAGCAGTAGCCTTACAAGCTACGGGTCGCAGGTTCGAACCCTGTTCCGCCCACCACCCGGAGAGCTCGCCAGGTCTTTCGTTCGATTCGCTGGGGTGGTAGTTCAGCCGGTTAGAACGCCAGCCTGTCACGTTGGAGGTCGCGGGTTCGAGCCCCGTCCACCCCGCCACATCAAGACGCCCGGAGAGTGACCCTCTCCGGGCGTCTTCGTTTTGGGATATGTGCTCCGCGGAGGTCCGATGACAGGCGTGCGCGCGTGGCTCCCAGCCCTGATGGTGACGCTCGCGCTGGGCGGGGTCGCCCTGGCGGGCGTGCCGACCAAGCGCCCGCCCGACCCGGAGCGCGGCCGGCAGCTCTACCGCGACAACTGCTGGAGCTGCCACGGCTGGACAGGGGAGGGGAACGGCCCCGTGGCCGCGCTGCTGCCCACGCCCTCGCCGGCCCTGGCCGGGCGCCTCCCGGAGGCGCGCTACGACGAGCTGGTGGCGTTGATCCTCGAGGGCAAGGGCGACATGCCCGCCTACGCGCAGGTGATGGACCGCCACGACGCCCGCCGCATCCTGGTCTGGCTGGCGACCCTGGACCCGGAGAAGCCCCACGATCCGGCGGACGACAAGCCTCCGAAGAAGGAGGAGGCCGATCAGGACCCGGAGCCGGAGGAGGCCGGCGGCGGGGGAGGGGACTGAGCGGGCCCTTTCGCGGGTCCAGTGATCGCTTGCGCCCGGCTCGGGCGGGAGCTATCGAGCTCACATCCCCCCCGAGGTGACCATGCGCTCCCTGATCCTCTTCTTCGGCCTGCTCGGCGTCGCGATGGCCGCTCCCACGGGCGACGCGGCCCGCGGCGGCACGGTCTACATGGCCAACTGCATGGCCTGCCACGGCAAGGACGGCGCCGGTGACGGCCCCGCCGCCCGCGCGCTGAAGCCCCCGCCCCGCTCTTTCGTGGCGCCCGAGTTCTGGGACGGCATGAGCTCCGACCGCATCCGCACCGCCATCCGCACCGGGGCGCCCGGCACGGCGATGATGGGCTTCCCCGCGCTCACCGAGCAGGATGTGGTGGACCTGATCGCGTTTATCGAGACGAAGCGTCCCAAGCCCTAGAATGCGAAATGAGGTTGACGGGTGGACCCCGACGTCATAGTCTGTCGGGCGCTACGGGCGTAGCTCAATGGTAGAGTCCCTGATTCCAAATCAGGTGGTTGGGGGTTCAAGTCCCTCCGCCCGTGCCAAACCCCCGAGGACCGGACGTGACCGGGAGGACCCCTCCGCCGGCGCAGATCACCGGAGAAGACCTCGGAGCCGCTCGCAAGATCGCCGTCGGGATCACCATCTCGACGGCGATTCTGTTTCTTCGGTCTGTATGGTCGAATCCGGGTCGGCTCGCCTTCGGAGATCGCGTCTCCGAGGCCCCCGCTCACCTGTGGGGGCTCTGGACGACCTCGGAACATTTGTTCAGTTCGGGGCCCTTCTTCCGCTCGGGTGAGCTGAACCACCCCGGTCAGTTCCTCTCCGACCTCATGGACCCGGTCAGCCTGGTGGTCTTCACGCCGGTCTGGCTGCTCTTCGGGGCCGGTCCGCTGGGCGCCGTGGTGGGCTGGAACGCGCTCCACCTCGTCACGGTGCTGCTGGCGGGGCTCGGGGGCTGGCGCCTGGCGCGGCGGCTGGTGCCGGATCCAGCGGCGGCCGTCATCTGCACGGCGGTCTGCGCCTCCGCCCCCTACCTCATGGCCAGCGCCCAGCTCGGGCGCAGCGAGTACCTCGCGGGGGCCTGGTTCCCGCTCCATCTCGCCTTCCTGCACGCGCACCTGGGGCCCGACCGGCGGCGGCAGGACACGCTGGGCGCCATCGCCACCCTGGTCGGGCTGGCCCACTCCGGCTGGACCCTCGCCCTGTGGGTGGCGGCGCTGGAGATCCCCTTCTCCCTGCTCTTCGCGCGCCAGCTCGCCGACCCGCGCGAGCGCCTGCGGCGCCTGGCCCAGGTCGCCGTCCCCAGCGTGCTGCTCACGCTGCCCTTCCTGGGCGCGGTGCTGTGGCTGGACCCCTGGTGGCTCTCCCGGCTCGAGCCCGGTCACAACATGCCGGTCGTGCTGGTCATGCCGCTCCAGAACCTCACCCGCTTCCTCACCCAGTACGCGGTGGGCGGCGGGCTGGAGGCCGCGCCCTACCCCGGGACCATCGCGCCGCTGCTGATCCTCGCGGCCCTCTGGCGCTTCGGGCGGCGCCCGCTGCCCTGGGCCCTGCTGGCGCTCGCCGTGGTGTTGCTGGCGCTGGGGCCGGAGATCCAGATCGCCGGGCCCACCGGCTGGGTGTGGCGCGGGTACGCGCCCGTGGCCTGGCTGCAGGCCGCCCTCCCGCAGATCAACGCCATCCAGAACTGGCCGCGCATCGCCTGTCTGCTCGGCGCCCCCCTGGGCGTGGCGGCGGCCTGGGGCGTGGCGATCACGGGGCGACGGCGCCCGCGTCAGCACCTCCTGATCATCGGCGTCCTGGCCGGCGGGATCGTGCTGGACCACACTACCTGGGCTCCCCCGCACACGGAGCCGGCCTTCGACCTGCGCATCCCCCAGGACGAGGCCGACGCCCTCGCCGACCTGCCCGACGGCGCGATCCTGGAGCTGCCGGTCGACAACGATCAGCTCCCCGAGTACGCCGTGTGGGAGGACTTCTCGCTGCTCTGGCAGCTCCAGCACGAGCGCCCCACCAGCGAGGTGCCCTCGCCCACGCTGTCGGAGGCCTACCACTACAGCGTGCTGGCCACGAGCGTCGCCATCGGGATGCAGCCCATCCAGGACGTCTGCAGCAGCTCGGAGGTGGCGCGCCTGAGGGCCGCGGGCTTCGGCGCCGTCGTCCTCCAGAAGCGACGGATCCCGCTCGCCTATGTGGAGACGGTCCAGAGCGGGATCGAGGCCCTGCTCGGGCCGCCCCGGATCAACAACGACCGCCTGGCCGGCTGGGCCATCCCCGAGGGTGGGGGAGGGGAGATCCCGGAGGTCTGCAAGCCGCCGCTGGCGCGGAACATCGGGCGCGGCCCGCCGGGCTGAGCCCGGACTGGCGCGGCGATCCTGCTGGGCTACGTTGTGCGCTCTGGAGAGCCCGGTGGGAAAGAACCCCTTCATCGACGATGGCGCGCCGCCGCCCCCCAAGCGCGCATACAAGCTCACGCTCCGCAACACGGGCGAGATCTTCCTGGTGGACCCCGAACGCCTCCCCGCCGGCTATGACGGCCAGCTGGGGAGCGTGCTCGGGACGCTGCTCGCGCACGGGGTGGAGATCGACCACTCCTGCGGCGGCGTCGTGGCCTGCTCGACCTGCCACGTCTACGTCAAGCGCGGCGGGGACACCGCGCCGCCCCCGGTGGAGGAGGAGGAGGACATGCTCGACTTCGCCCCAGCCCTGGGGGCGGACTCGCGCCTGGCCTGCCAGTGCGTGCCCGACGGGTCGGAGGACGTCGAGATCGAGATCCCGAGCTGGAAGCGCAACGAGGTCTCCGAGGGCCACTGAGGATAGATTCCTCCTCGGGGGAGAGCTTGCTGCAGAGGCCGGTCGCCACCTCGCTCGCCGCGCTGCTGCTGGTCCTGGTTGCGGGGACCATCGGCTACATGTGGATCGAGCGGTGGAGCCTGCTCGACTCCCTGTGGATGGTGCTGATCACGCTCACCACCATCGGCTTCGGGGAGATCCACCCGCTCAGCCCGGCGGGGCGGGTCTTCACCATCGGCCTGATCGTCTGCGGGGTCAGCATCGGGGCCTACGCGATCTCGGCGTTCACCCGGGCGCTGCTGGAGGGCGAGCTGGTCGCCCAGGTCCGGCGGCGCAGGAGGCTTCGGCAGATGGAACGTTTGAACGACCACTTCATCGTGATCGGCTTCGGGAGGCTGGGGCGCGCGGTGGCGATGGAGCTGCGGGACGCGGGCGTGCCCTTCTGCGTCATCGAGCGCGACCCGGCCAAGATCGCCGAGGCTGAGGAGCACCTGAAGGTGCCGGTGGTCCCGGGCGACGGCTCGGACGACGAGGTGCTGCGCAGCGCGGGCATCCTCAAGGCCCGGGGCGTGGCGGTGGCGGCGGGGATGGGCGCGGAGAGCATCTTCGCCACCCTCTCGGCGCGTCAGCTCAACCCGCAGGCCTACATCGTGACCCGGGCCGAGACCACCGCGGAGCTGGCCAAGGCCCGTCGCGCCGGGGCGGACGCGGTGGTGAGCCCCTACGGCATCGGCGGCTGGCGCATGGCCCACGGGCTGCTGCGCCCCAACGCCTCACACTTCCTGGATCTCGCCACGCTGTCCGCGCACGAGGACATCATCCTGGAGGAGTTCCTCGTGCCCCAGGGGAGCGAGGTCGCCGGGAAGACCTGCCGCGAGCTGCGCATCCGCGAGGTCCACAACGTCAGCGTGGTCGCCATCCGGCGCGCCGACGGGACCTTCGTGGCCGTGCCCGGCGCCGAAGACACGCTCCAGGTCAACGACGTCGTGATCGTGGTGGGCAAGCCGGAGGGCGTGACCACCCTCGGCCAGAGCATCGAGGGCCTCAGAGGCCCTGAGCCCAGGCCCCCAGCGCGTCGATTGCGGTGACGAAGGCGGCGGCGCGGCTGGGCACCTCACCCGCGGCGAAGACCCGATCCGGCCCTCTCGGCGCGCCCGGGGCCCCGCGCACCGCCCCCACCAGCGCCGCCACGGGGAGCCCGCGCGCCCGCGCCCGGGAGAGCACCTCGCCCCCCACCTTCCCCTCGAACGAGCTCGGGTCCAGCCGCCCCTCGCCCAGCACCACGAGCCCGGCCGCGTCCAGCGCCCGGTCGAGCCCGCTCACCTCGGCGAAGACCCGCGCGCCCAGCTCCACCGGCGCGTCCAGCAGGGCCCGGAGCCCGTAGCCGAGCCCGCCCGCCGCCCCGCCGCCCCACAGCTCCCGCGAGAGCTCGGGGAGGCCCTGCCCGGCCCGCCAGGCGTCCAGGATGTCCGCCCACTGCCCGAGAAAGTCCGCCAGCGGCGCCGCCTCCTCGTGCCTCAGCCCCTTCTGCGGGCCGAAGCGCGCCGGGGCCTCCAGGAGCGGCGTGCGCACGTCCACCCCCACCCGCATCTCCCGGCCCGCGAGCGGCCGGTCCCCATGAATCCGCCTCACCCGGGCGAGATCGGCCGCCACCAGCGGGGGCGCCAGCCGGTGACCCTGGCCGTCCTCCAGGGTGAGCCCGAGGGCCGCGGCCAGCCCGATCCCGCCGTCCACCGTGGCGCTCCCGCCGAGCCCGATCCACAGGGGCTCCTCGCGCTCCGCCGCCACCACCCGGATGAGCTCGCCCAGCCCGTGGCTGGTGGCCGCGAGCGGCGCCCGCTGCCCGGTGAGCTGCAGCCCGACCGCCTGCGCGGCCTCCAGCACCGCCAGCCCCTCGGTGAAGCCCCACTCCGCCACCGCGCTCTCGCCGTAAGGCCCCAGCACCTGGGTCGCCCGGATGCGCAGGGGGATGTGCCAGGCCAGCGACAGCAGCAGGCCCTCCCCCCCGTCGGCCATGGGGTGCAGCAGCAGGCGATCCGGCCCCCAGCCCAGCCGGCGGCGCAGCACGGCGCAGGCGGCGGGGGCCGACAGGAAGCCGCCGTAGGAGTCCGGCGCGTAGAGCAGCGTGGGCAAGGGCCCTCCCGGCGCACGAGGATACGTCGCGCGCGCGCCGCGCTCAGGTGAGGTGGCCCTCGTTCCTCAGCGAGACGTAGCAGCCCCGGCCGATGATCAGGTGGTCGGTCAGCTCGATGCCCAGCAGCCGGCCCGCCGCCAGCAGCCGGCGCGTCACCATCAGATCCGCGTCCGAGGGCGCCAGGTCCCCGCTCGGGTGGTTGTGCGCGAGGATGACGGCCTGGGCCCCACACTGCACGGCGGGGCGGAAGACCTGGGTGGGATCGGCCACCGTGGCGCCCTCGCTGCCGCGGGAGAGCATGATCAGCGCGCTCACCCTGCCCTTGCGGTCCAGGTAGAGGGCGTGCAGCTCCTCGGTGTCGCGGTCCTCCAGGCCATGGCGCAGCATCTCGAAGGCCTGGTCGGGGGTGCGGACCAGCTCGGGGGGGCGGTGGGCGCCCCGGGTCGCCCGTCGCCCCGCCTGCAGGGCCGCGTGGAGCCGGACGGCGCGGGCCGGGCCGACCCCGGGGACGCGTCGCAGGGCCTCGACGGGGGCGCGCGAGACCCCCGGCAGATCGCCGAAGCGCTCCAGCAGGCTCTGTCCGAGCTCCAGGGTGCTCTTTCCTGCCGCGCCCACGCCCAGGATCAGGGCGAGCAGCTCGGCGTCGGTGGACTGCTCGGGGCCGAGCAGGGTGTAGCGTTCTCTCGGGCGCATGCGACCTCCCGGCGGAGGGGCATGCAAGATTCGTGCGCGTGAGAAACGAGCCTTCGAGCGCGCCCGAGGTCGACGGTCGACCGACAGTGGTCGACGGTCAGGGCTTGTAGAGCACGTCCAGCACGATGACGACCTGGTCCGCCGGGTGCAGGGGGCCCGAGGCGGGCGGGGTGCTGGTCTGGGCGCCGAGCTGCTTGAGCGCGCCGTTGACCTCGCTCAGGCTCCCCGGCGGGATGACCAGCGAGACCGTGCTCAGGTTGTCCTCGTCGCTGAGCGTCCCGGCGGTCGTGCTGATCTGGCCCTGCGCGTCGAGCATGCGCCCGCCCACGCGCTCGGCGATCTCGGCGAGGGCCTCGAGGGCCGCCGGGTCCACGGTGGTGAGCCGGTAGTAGATGGCGGTGCGCTGGTCCACGCCGCGGGTGAGCGCGTCCTCCAGCCCCACGGAGCCCTCCACCATGTCGTCGGAGGGCTCGCTGCCGCTGCCCTGGCGCTCCCACTCGGGGACATAGGGCTCGTCGGGCGCGGTCGTCGCGCGCGTGTCCGGGGTCGGGGCCCCCTTGGTGGGGACGGGGAGCGTGCGGCCGAGGCTCAGCGACTTCTGCGCGCCGGAGTCGGGGACGGGCGAGGGGCTCGTGGTCGGGGTGGGCGCCGGCTGCTGTGGAGCGTCGTTGACGCTGGCCACCGCCTCGGCCTCGGGCGGGGGCGTAGGCCTGGGCTCGTCGGGCTTCCACTGGATGGCCAGCACGACCAGCAGCGCGGCGGCGGCGAGCGCGAGGCCCTCCATCGGGAGGCGCTGGAGGGGGCGGCGCAGCCAGTGGAGGGTCCCGCCGGGGGCGGGCTCGCTGGCGACGCGGGCCATGATCTTCGCGTGCAGGTCGGGCGGGGCGCGCACGGGCCCCACATCGCGCAGCAGCCCGACCGCGCGCTTCATGGCCTCGAAGTCCGCGCGCAGGTCGGGGTCGCTCTGCAGCGCGTCCTCGACCTCGCTGGCCTCGCTCTCGCTGAGCGAGCCGTCCAGGTAGGCCGAGAGGCGGTTTCTGGCGAAGAAGGCGTCCATGGGTGGTGGTCCCTAGTCGAGCACGTCTCCGGGGCCGAGCCAGCGACCCAGGACCCGCGCCAGCTCGGCGCGCGCCCGGTGCAGCCTGCTCTTTACTGTACCCCGCGGAAGGGAGAGGATGTCAGCGATCTCCTCGTACGAAAGATCCTCGACGTCGCGCAGCACGAGGATGCTGCGGTGGGTCTCGTCGAGCTGAGCGAGCCCCCGGTTCAGGATCTCCTCTGCTTCAGACCTGTGCAGGCGCGCGTCGGTTCCCGGTCCCGCGTCAGGAATTTGACGAGGGGGCGCGTCGTCCGTCTCCGGGCCCTCCAGGGGCTCGTGCCGGTCGTGGGCGCGCCGGAACCGGTACATGCGCCGGTTCTTGCAGTGGTTCGTCGCGACCCGGAAGATCCAGGTAGACAGCTGCGAGTCGCCGCGGAACTCGTGAAGGGAGCGGTACAAGGCCAGGAAGACGTCCTGGGTGGTCTCCTCGGCCGCCTCCCGGTCCCCGAGCCAGCGCAGGCAGAGCGTGAACACGCGATCCTGGTAGCGCTGGACCAGATCGGAGAATGCGTTGCGGTCCCCGCCCTTGAAGCGGCGCACCAGCTCCTCGTCCGTCGCGGCGAAGAGGGCGAGGAACATCCGCGCTACTCGTCGTCTTCCAGGGGCGTCCCCTCCATCGACAGCCGCCGCCCGGTGCGCACGGCCTCGCGCAGGTCATCCACGGACAGGCGCTTGAGCGGGAAGATGGCCTTCTTGATCTTGGCCCCCCGCAGGGTGACGCCGTCGAGGTTGGCGAAGTCCAGGTCCGCCTCCTCCAGGTTCGCCCCGTCCATCACGGCGTCCTTGAGGCTGGCGTGCCAGAGGCTGGCGCCGGAGAGGTTGGCGTTGCGGAAGGTCGCGTTGTTCAGGTTCGCGTCCGCCAGCTTCGCGTTCCGCAGGTCGGCGTTGTCGAAGCACAGGCCGGACAGGTCGGTGCCCCGCATGTCGGCCTCGGTCAGCGGCTGGCCCTTGCGCAGCGCCTCGACCACCTGCTTGCGGGTGAGCGTCTCGGGCGACCCGCCGAGATCGTCGTTGTCCAGATGGGGAGCCTTCCTGCTCATGCGCTGCTTGCCTCGCGGGGGTTCGAGCGGATCATGCCCAGACGTCGGATGATCTCGTGGCCGACGCCCGCGGTCGCGGGGGAGCCGGAGAGCAGCTCAGCGTAGTGGACGCCGCCGGGGTTCAGCGTGTTCACCTCGACGAGCAGGTCACCTATCACGTCGAGGCCGGCGATTCGTATCCCGTTTCGACGCAGATGGGGGGTGAGGGCCTCACCGAGCGCGCGGTCCGCCGCGGTGATCTCGCAGGGCAGCGGGGTGGAGCCGCAGCGCAGGTTGTGTCGGAATTCGCCCTCGGAGCGGCGGCGCAGGTAGCCGCCCAGGATGTCGCCGTCCATCCACACGAGCCGCTTCTCGCCCTCGCTGGCGGCGCCGATGTAGGCCTGCACGACCACCGGCCCCGAGTCCGCGCTCTGCGCCTGATCCATCGCGGCCTCCAGCAGGTCCAGGCGCTCGGGGGGGACCAGCGAGACGGCCCGCCCGCCGCTGCTGGTAGACGGCTTGACCACGACGGGCACGTCCAGGTTCCGCGCGAACAGGCTCGCCGAGCCCCGGCTCTGCGTGACCAGCGTGAGCGGGCGTGGGACCTCGGAGAGCCCCGCCAGCCAGAGCTTGGAGCGGGTGCGCGCGATCCCCGTGGGGTCGTTGACCACCATCACCCCGAGCTCCTGGGCCACCAGGGCCAGGTTGAGCATGGCCTCGGTCAGGGGGTTCACGCGCAGCAGGAGGATGTCGCAGCTCTCCAGGGTCGTGTACCGGCGGGGGAGGGCGCGCTCGGACAGGGCCTGGCCCAGCGCGTCATGGCCCGGGGAGGGAGGGTCGGCCACGTAGGCCCGCGCCACCAGCTGTCCGCGCGAGGTGATCTCGTAGTCCCGCGGCTCGATGAAGCGGACGGCGTGGCCCTGCTCCAGCGCGCGGTGGGCCAGGTGCAGCGTGGTCCAGGTCCGCTCGACCTGCTGGACGTTGTTCAGGGCGATGGCGACGCGCATCCGAGGTCGCTTATCCCGCTCAGCGCGACCTCGCCTCCACGCAGGCGGCGTCCACGTCGATGAGCTCGGCGTGGGCGGCGGCGACGGCGATGTGCGGGGTGTCGGGGGCCGGGCGGGCGCCGGCGCAGGGGCGAGGGGAGCGCTCGGGCTCGAGCTGGTAGATGCCCATGCCGCTGGACCCTGGGGAGACCTTCTCCCACCCTGGGTTGGAGAGGGGGAGGTCGCTGACCACGAAGGTGAGCCAGTCGGCGGGCGAGCCGTCCGGGTCGTGGCGCGGGAGGCGAGCGTAGAGACCGATGTCCTGGAACACGCCGCCCAGGAGCGCCCCGGGGGGGCCGTGCTCGGTGATCCACCGGGCGATGGTGGCGTAGGTGCGGGCGCGGGGGGCCTCGGTGCGCTGGGCCGGGCCGAGGGCGGACCAGGATCGGGCCCAGGGCTGGGCCAGCGTGAGCGCCAGCGCCACCAGGCCCACGAGGCGGGCGCGCTCGGCGCGCGGCCAGGTCCAGCGGCTCGCGGCCAGGGCGGCCAGGGCGACCGGGAGCAGCACGAGGACGTGGCGCCGCTGCGACCAGATGAGCAGCGCGGGCGCCGCCGCCAGGACCGGGAGGGCGAGCGCGAGCTCCGCCCGCCGCCTCGCGAGCAGCGCCGCCAGCAGCGCCGCCCCGAGCAGCAACCAGCCATCCCAGGCCAGGTGCAGGGAGCGGGCGGCGTGGAATTGGAGGAGGCCGAGCGAGTCCGCCTGCTCCACCATCCCCAGGTAGGTGGCGCGTGGACCCGGGGGGAGCGTCCGCGCGTAGGGGACCTGATCGAGGCTCGGATCGAGCAGCGCGCCGAGGGCTCCCCCCGGTCGCGCGCCCCAGTGCGTGTCCAGCGGGCTGAGCCCCGGGATCACGCCCACCAGCAGCGGCCCCGCCCAGAACACGGCCAGGGTCGCCAGCGCGGCGGCCCGCCCGCCCGGGAGGAAGAAGAGCGTGAACACCGTGATCCCGGCGAGCACCAGCCCGTGCTCCCGCAGGAGGGGGGAGAGGCCGCCCACCGCCGCCGCCGCCCAGATCGCCCGGCGATCCCCGCTCGCGCCCGCGGCCAGCAGCCCACCCAGCGCGACGGCCGCGAGGGCCGCGCTCGCGTCCGGCTGGAGCTGCTGCGCGAGGCCCATCAGGTCGGCGCAGGCCAGGCTGGCGAGCCCCGCGCACACGCTGGCCCCGCGCGAGGCCCCCGCCGCCCGCGCCGCCAGCAGCACCGCGCCCGGGATCAGGGCGTAAGAGACCAGGGAGACCGCGGCTCCCGCCTCCACCAGGGGCAGGCCCGCCGCCGTGACCGCCGCGACCAGGGCGGGGTAGCCCGGCGGCACCAGGGGAGGCGCCCCGGCCGCCAGATCCCGAGCGGTGAGCCCCCACAGGGCCGCGTCCGTGCCGAGCGCCCCCCAGAGCTCCCAGCCGCGCCGCCACAGCAGGCCGAAGGTCAGCCCCAGCGCGCAGAGGGCGCCGGCGAGCCCCAGATCCTGCCGGCTCAGCGCAGGCCTCCGGTCGCGCCGCCTCGCCCGCCCGCCGCCTCGGCCTCGGTCCGCGGATCCTGCGCCCGGGTCACCTGCCCCAGCTCGCGCACGATGCGGGCCATGCGCTCCAGCTGCCCGTAGACCCGCTCCAGGCGCGGCGGGAGATCCTCAGGAAGGTCCGTGCGAAGCTCCATCATCTCGATGGTGCCCATCACGGCGGTCAGCGGCTGGTTGAGCTCGTGGGCCACCGAGGAGGCGGCCCGCACCATGGCCACGCGGCGCTCGTTCTCGATGATGCGCTCGGCGGTCTCCTCCAGCCGCGCCCGCAGCGCGTGGGTCTCCCGCAGGTCCACGATGATCAGGAAGCTGCCCTCGGGCTCGCCCTGGGCGTCCAGGACGTCGCCGGCCACCAGGCGCCCGAGGATGTGCTCGCCGGTGCGCGCGCGGAAGCGGATCTCGGAGACCTCCACGACGGAGCCCTCCGCCACGCGGATCTCGGCGATGACCCGGCTGGCGTCGCCGGGATCGGCGTAGAGGTCCGGCGCGTGCAGGTGCTGGGAGGCGTCCTCGGTGCGGTAGCCGAACATGCGCTCGGCCGCCGGGTTGAGGCGCAGGACCTTGCCCCGACTGTCGCAGGTGACGATGGGGTTCGGCGAGTAGTCCAGGAGGCGGTCCAGCAGGGCGCGGGCGCGGGCCAGATCATCCGCGACCTTCTGCCCTTTTCGTGCGGCGCTGCGCACCCGGTGGCGCCAGCGGTCGGCGAAGGCCACCAGCGCGCTGCAGCGGGCGAGCAGCTCGGCGGGCGGGGGCAGGTTGGTGAGCACCTCGGTGGCGCCGGCGCGGAGGGCCTGCTCGACGAGGTCGGTGCGCGGCACGAGGGCCAGGATGGGCTCGTCGCGGGTGGAGAGCGCCGAGAGGTTGCGCTCGTCCACCGAGTCCTCGCGGAGCGAGGCCCCGTCGAACCAGACGATGATGAGGTCCCCGGGGTCGGCGACGGTCATGCCGGCCCGCTCCAGCGAGCGGCGCACCGCGCTGGGCATCCCCCCGCGGAGCGTCACTCGGATCACGGGATCTGCCCGTCGAAGGCGCGGATGGCCGCGGCGTGGATCTGGGGGACCGGGACGCCGGAGGCGCGGGCCAGGGCGCGCACGTCCTCGTGCTCCGGCGCGGCGTGCAGCAGCTCGCCGTCGAGGATCCCGAGCTTGATCCGCACCTCTCCCCAGGGCGTGCTCACCGGGACGTGGCGCCGGTCCAGCACGCGGCGGCTGGCGGCGTGGCGGCGCACGCCGAAGGTGGAGCCGTGGCGGAGCAGGGCGCGCTCGACGCTCTCGACGCGGTCGGGGGTGGCCAGGGCCTGGACCCAGAGCCCGCTCCGCCCCTTCTTCATGAGCACCGGGGCGGCGAAGGCGTCCAGCGCGCCGGCCTCCAGCAGGGCCTCCAGGAGGGGGGGCAGGTGCTCGCCGGGGAGGTCGTCCATCTGGGCCTCGAGCACGAGGACCTCCGTGGGCGAGCTGGGGCGCTGCTCCTCGCCCAGCGCCACGCGCACGACGTTGGGGAGGTCCGCGGGATCCCGGGTGCCGGCGCCGTAGCCCACGCGGTCCAGGAGCATGCCGGGCATGGGGCCGTGCTCGGCCAGCGCGGTGAGGATGGCCGCGCCCGTGGGCGTGACGTGCTCGCGCCCGGGGGGGCCGGGGACGAGGGGCCAGCCGCGCAGCAGCTCGAGCGTCGCGGGAGCCGGCAGCGGGATGAGGCCGTGGGCGGTGCGGGCCATGCCGCTGGCCGTGGGGAGGGCGCTGGCGACGAGCCGGTCTACCCCCAGCTGGTCCAGCAGGAGGCATGCGCCCACGATGTCCACGATGGAGTCCACCGCGCCGACCTCGTGGAAGCCGACATCGTCCACCGGGACGCCGTGGACCCGGGCCTCGGCGATGGCGAGGCGCTCGAAGACGGCCAGCGCGCGGGCGCGGGCGCGGGGCGGGAGATCGGCCCCGCGGAGCATGTCCCGGATGTCGGCCCAGGATCGGTGGGGCTGGCCCGGCCAGGGGTCCAGATGGACATGAAGATGACCATGTGTGTGACCATGTCCATGATCGTGGCCGTGGCCGTGATCGTGCGCGTCCGCGGCGGGCAGGGCCTCGGCGGGGGCCTCGGTGGGCTCGACCACGAAGCGGGTGGCGGCGAAGGGGCCGCGGAGCACGCGCTCCACCCGGAGCTGATAGCCGTGGACGGGCAGGGCGCGCAGGGCCGAGCGCAGCGCGTCCAGATCGCCGCCGAGATCCAGCAGGGCGGCGCAGAGCATGTCCCCGGCCAGCCCGGAGAAGGCGTCCACCCACAGCACGCGGCGGCTCAAGACCGCGCCCCCACCGGGAGGCGGTTCATTCGCGAGGCCACCATGGCCGCGCCAAAGCCGTTGTCGATGTTGACCACGCTGATGCCCGTGGAGCAGCTGTTGAGCATCGTGAAGAGGGCCGCCAGCCCACCCATGCTGGCACCATAGCCGACCGAGGTGGGCACGGCGATCAGGGGGCGCTCCACCAGGCCCGCCACGACGCTCGGGAGCGCGCCTTCCATGCCCGCGACGACGATGAGCACGCTCGCCTCGCGCAGGCGCGGGACGTGGCCCAGGAGGCGGTGCAGCCCGGCCACCCCGACGTCGTGGATGCGCAGGACGGGGTTGCCCATGACCTCGGCCACCAGCGCGGCCTCCTCCGCCACGGGCAGGTCGCTGGTGCCCGCGCAGATGACGGCCACCGGCCCCAGCGTGGGCGGGGGGGGCGGGGGCGGGTCAGCGGGCAGGTGCAGGCAGCGCGGGATGGGGTGCCAGACAACCTCGGGCAGGGCCTCGCGCACGCGCTCCGCCTTGTCGGCCGAGACGCGGGTGACCAGGCCCACCTGCCCGGCGGCGTGCAGGCGGCTGAGGATGCCCACGATCTGCTCGCTCTCCTTGCCCGCGCCGTAGACGACCTCCGGGTGGCCCGTGCGCACGGAGCGGTGCAGGTCGACGTGGGCGTACCCGAGCTCGCCCCCGGTGAGCTCGGCGATGGCGTTCACGGCGCCGTCCAGCGAGACCTCGCCCGAGACGAGGGACTGGAGCAGGGTCTGGAGCCGATGCCGATCCATGCGGGAGCGTCCTCCGGGAGCGCGGGACCTCGGTCGTATCCGAACCCGCGCCATTGGCCAGCGGGCAGGCTACAACGGGAGCATGACGCTCGCGCTGCTGCTCGCCCCGCTGGCCCTGGCCGCCGATCTCCCCCTGTACGAGCAGGCGGTACACCTCATCGAGGGGCAGTACCTCCGGCTGGAGGCCGTGGACCCCCGCGCCGCCTTCCTGGGAGCGGCGGACGCCGCGGAGGGCTCCGTGCCCTGGCTCATCGTCGAGCCGCTGGGCGAGGGGGTCCAGCTGCGCCACGGGGCCTCCGGGCCCTTTGCCCGCCTGGAGCGCCCCCCGGCGACCCTGGCCGAGCTCCCCGCGGCGCTGGGCGCGCTGGAGGACGCCATCCTGGGGGAGGGGACGGCGCTGCCCGAGGCGGTGGAGCTCTCGGTGGAGCTGCTGCGCGGGGCGACCTCGGCCCTGGATCGGCCGAGCGTGGTGCTGGCGGGCGAGAAGCTGACCCGCTTCGACGAGCGTATCCGCGGGACCACCTCGGGCGTGGGGGCGCGCATCGGGCTGGTGGGCGGAGAGCTGACCATCAAGAGCCTCTTCGACGACGGCCCGGCCGAGCGCGCGGGTCTGCGGGTGGGCGACGTGATCGTGCGGGTGGACGGGCTCTCCACCCTGGGCATGACCGTGAGCCGCGCGGTGGACCACATCCGGGGCCCGGAGGGGAGCTCGGTGACCCTGCTGGTCCGCCGGGTCGAGGGCGGGGCGCCGCGCGAGCTCAGCTTCGTGCTCCAGCGGGCGGAGCTGGTGCTGCCCAACGTGGAGTGGGAGCGCCAGGGCGCGCTCGGCTGGATGCGGCTCGACCACTTCAGCGACCACACGGAGAGCCTGATGCGCCGCGGCCTGGAGGAGCTCGCCGCGGAGGGCCCGCTGGACGGGCTCATCCTGGACCTGCGGGGCAACGCGGGCGGGTCGATGATCCAGGCGGCGCGGGCGGCGGATCTGTTCCTGGACCAGGGCCTGCTGGTGCGGACCGTGGGGCGGGGCGGGGCACCCGTGGACGGCCTGCTGCACGAGATCAGCGCGCGGCCCGGGGCCTCGGCGCTCCCGCTGGTGGTGCTGGTGGACCAGGACTCGGCCTCGGCCTCCGAGATCCTGGCCGGCGCGCTCCAGAGCCACGGGCGCGCGGTGCTCCTGGGCGACCGCACCTACGGGAAAGGCACGGTGCAGAAGATCTTCACGCTGCGGGCGGGAGAGGATCCCGTGCGCCTGAAGCTGACGGTGGCCGAGTACCGCCTCGTGGGCGACGTGCCCGTGGCCGAGGTGGGGCTGGCGCCGGATCTCTGGGCGCGCACCGCGAGCTTCTCGGCGGGCGGGGTGAGCCTGCCCGAGGAGGGGCCGCCGGGCGAGCGCAGCGTGCTCTTCGTGGACGAGCAGCCGGGCTGGCGCGAGGGGGTGACCCCGCCCCACCGCGACGATCCGCTGCGTGATCTCGCGGCGGAGCTCCTGCGGACCACCGAGGGTCCGGGGGCGGAGGCCATGCGGGCGGCCCTGGAGCGCGTGCTGGCCGAGGCCCGCCAGGAGGAGGATCGGCGCCTGGTCGAGGCCTTCTCCGCGCGCGGCCTGGACTGGGGGGCGGGGGCGGCCCCGGCGGCGCCGCTCGCGGTCTACGAGGTGGGGGAGGCGCCGGTCTCCGTGGAGCTGGGCTTCGAGGATCCGCCCGTCCCGGGCTCCAAGGTGCGCGTCTTCGCCAGGGTGCGGGCCACGCGGCCCGAGGAGATCCGCCGCGCGCGGATCCGCCTGAGCACGCCGCGGGGCGACCTGCCCTGGGACGACGTGATCCTGCCCATCGGGCACCTGAAGCCCGGCGAGGAGCGCGAGGTCTGGGCCACCGTGGCCATCCCGCTCGGATCGGCCCGGCGGGAGGACGTGATCGCGCTCACCTACGAGTCGGAGGGGGCGCCCGCCCGATCGCTGGGCTCGCGGGTGGTGGAGATCGGGGAGCGCGCGGAGCCGCGTGTGCGGACCACGGCGAAGCTGGCGCCGGACGCGGATCATCAGGTGGTGCTGCTGACGGTGGAGAACCGGGGCCCGGGGACGCTGACCGGGCTGCGGGCGCGGCTGCGCTGGCCGGAGGCGGCGGGCGTGGAGCTGCTGGCGCGCGAGGCGGGGCTCCCGGCGCTGGGGGCCGGGGAGCGGGGTGAGCTGAGGCTGCCCGTGCGCGTGTCCGAGGCGGTGATAGGGCCGCTGGCGCTGGAGCTGCTCCTGGACGCCGAGCAGCTCGTCGATCCCCTGGTCCTGCCGCTGGCGCTGGGCCGGGACGGGCGGGCGACCGTGGTGGAGCCCCCCGAGCTGACCCTGGACGCGCCGCTGTCCGCGCTCCCGGGGCCGCTCACGGTGCTGGTGGAGGCGCGGGACGATCAGGGCCTGGCCGACCTCACCCTCTGGCAGGGCGGCGAGAAGGTGGCCTGGTCCACGGGCGGCGGGCGCCGGCTGCGGCTGGAGGTCCCGCTCACGCTGCCCGAGGGCTCGGTGGTGCTGGTGGCCCGCACCCACGACTGGGAGGGCGCGGAGGCGGAGACGCGGCTGATGATCCGCGGCGTCCCAGGCGGGGATGGCGCGGCGCAGCGCTCCGGGGACTGAGTGAGGCCTCAGTCAGCGACGAGCGCGAAGCCCAGCGCGAGGCTGTTCGCGGATCCCAGGGCGACCACCAGATCGGTCTGACCGGAGCCCGTGGCGTCGCCGACCCACAGCTCCACCTGATCGGGGGCGAAGTCCGTCGGCAGCGAGGTCGTCGCGCCCTCGAAGACGCCGTCCTCCAGCGTGCCGTAGGTCAGCCGGGCGTCGCCGCCCACGAGGTAGGCCACGAACAGGCGCCCGTCGTCGGGGTCGAAGGCCGCGCGCACCGGCGTGCTCTCGGTGGCCGTGTCGTCGATCTCGATCTCCACGCCGTCCGGGTCCAGGGCCAGCACGCGCTGGGAGGCCTCGTCGTAGAAGACGCGGTACATCGCGCCGTCCGGGTCGTGGAGGATCTGCAGCGAGCTGGGCAGCCAGGCGTCGGTGAAGTCGTCTTCCGTGACCTCGGCGTCGTCGTCGTAGGTGTACTTGCCGGGGTCCTCGATGGAGAAGCGGGCGATGGCGTAGCCGTCGTCCTGGCCGAGGTGGATGCGGCCCTCGCTCGGGTCCGTGTCGAACTCCACGCCGCAGGTCCAGGCGGGCAGCTCCAGCACCTGGCTCTGGTTGGTGGGGCCCCAGCAGTTGAGCGTGCCCTCCTCGTCGCAGTCCGCCATCTCCATCCACAGGTACATGAGCGTGCCGTCGTCGGAGCAGCCCACGAAGTGGACGTTGCCCTCACCGTCCCGGGCCAGCGAGACGTCGGTGAGCGGATCGGAGATGTCGGCCACCGAGTACGACTGCCCGAAGATGTCGGCCAGCCCCACGTCGTAGCCGCCGAGGCGGAAGGTCCGCGAGGAGCCGCTGTTGGTGAGCCCGATGGCGCCGATGAGCCCGTAGTCGGTGAGCAGGATGTCGTGGCCGCCGGTGGCCGTGGCCGCCGTCCGCGTCGTCGTCGCCACCCAGGGCAGCACCTCGGGCTCCGGCTCGGCGTGCAGGCTGGCCAGATCGTAGCGGAAGGCGATGGCGGAGCTGTAGTAGGTGGACTCCACGCCGAGATCGGAGAAGGTGATCTCCTGCACGGCGAAGGAGAGGTAGAGGTCGGTGGTGTTGGCCGCGAGGCGCGCGTCGATGGGCGTGTTGATGGTCAGCGTAGAGCTGACGTTGAGGTCGTCGAAGGTGAACGAGCCCTCGCCGCCGTCACAGTCGCGATCCACCCCGTCGCCCAGCACCTCAGTGGCGCCGTCGTAGACCGTCGCGTCGAGGTCGTCGCAGTCGAGCCCCGCGCCCTCGTCCAGGGAGGCCTGCAGGTCCCCGTCCTGGTCGTAGTCGTCGTTCTCGGCGCAGTCGCTGTCGATCCCGTCGTACCAGGCGTCGGCGGCGCCCGGGTAGATGCTCAGGTCCGCGTCGTCGCAGTCGCCGCCCGGCAGCTCCCCGCTCCCGTCCACATACTCGGTCAGCAGGGTCTCGTAGATGCTGGGGACGTAGCCGTCGCCGTCCTGATCGTAGTCGTCCTCGCCCCCGCAGTCGGTGTCCTCGCCGTCGTAGGGCGTGTCCTCGGCGCCCGGGTTGACCAGATCGAGGGCGTCGTCGCAGTCCCCGCCGGGCAGGGCGCCGCTGCCCTCGACCGAGGCCGTGGTCTTGCCTACGTCCGCGGTGGCCACGTAGCCGTCCCCATCCTCGTCGTAGTCGTCTTCGCCCCCGCAGTCCCCGTCCACGCCGTCGTGCCAGGTCTCCGTGCCCCCGGGGACCGCGTTGGGGTTGGTGTCGTCGCAGTCCGTCTCCTGGCCCGCGCCGTCCTTGTCCTGGTCGAAGTCGTCGTCGCCCACGCAGTCGGCGTCCACGCCGTCGTACCAGGTCTCCGGGGCGCCCGGGTAGACCGCGCCGTTGGCGTCGTCGCAGTCCTCCTGCGCGGCGTAGCCGTCCTGATCGTCGTCCATCTGGGGGACGCGCTCGTCCACGTCCTGCTTGCTGACCCAGGTGCAGGCGGACAGGCCGAGCAGCGTCGAGATCAAGGCGCGCGACATGAGTCTCCCCGTCGGTGGTTCCAGGCGCTCACGATAGCACGGCCGCGCCGGGGGAGGAACCCGGCGGGGGCGGCGCTCAGCGCTTCGCCGGGGCCTCGGCCGCGGCGGGCGTCGCCGCGGGAGCCTCGCCCGCCTCCGCGGGGGGCAGGGTGCTGTACTTGCCGGTCCAGGGCTTGCCCTCGGCGCCATCGGGCGCGACCGGCGCCAGGCTGTAGGTGCAGGCGCGCGCCCCGTTCGGGTGCGGCGACTGGATCATCCACAGCGGCTGGAGGCGGTAGCCCATGGTCTCGTTGCGGACGTGGCGCACGTCGTAGAGCTTCTCGTGCGACTGGTTGGTGGTGCGCCCCTCGCTGGTGGTCAGCTCGCAGTCGATCTTGAACTTGACCTTCCAGCCCTCGCCGAGCTCGGGGACGGAGAGCTCGGCCCGGATGAGGTAGTCGCCCGCGGCGAGCGGCGTGGGCTCGGCGCCGAGGAACTGGTCGCAGGTGCGCTTGCCCTGGCAGACCCCGAAGCCCTGCTCTCCGAAGAGCCGGACGCCCTGGCGCAGATCCGCCAGGTAGGGGGCCAGGAGCTTCGCCTCGGGCTCGGAGAGCACGCGGTCGGCCGGGGTGGGCTCGGGGCACTTGGGGGCGGGCTGGCAGGCCAGCCAGAGCAGCAGGAGCACGTCTGAGCCTCCCTCGCTTGCGGTGGGGTGCGTGGATACATATCTTGCTGTCCACGTTCCGCACGCTGGAGGATCCATGGCCCTCGCTCGTCGCACCTTCCTCGTGGGGGGCGCGCATACACCGTTCATCGGCAAGGGGCACCCCGACTTCATCTGGAAGGGGCACCCCGACTTCGGGAAGCGCGACAACCCCACGCTGGAGGACATGCTGACCACGGCCGTCCGCGCCGCCATCGACGACACCGGGCTCGACCCGGAGACGGTGGATCGGCTCTACGTGGGCAACTTCGTGGGTGAGCTCTTCTGCGCCCAGGGGCACCTCGGCGCGGCGATGGTGGGCGCGCACCCGGCCTTCGCCGGCAAGCCCGCGGCCCGGCTGGAGGGCGCCTGCGCCTCCGGCGGCCTCGCCCTGCTCTCCGCGCTGGACGCGGTGGCGGCGGGCGCGGACACGGTGATGGTGGCGGGCGTAGAGATCCAGACCTCGCAGTCGGCCCGCGTGGGCGCGGACTATCTGGCCCGCGCGGCCCACTACCGGCGTCAGCGCTCCATCGACGACTTCACCTTCCCCGCGCTCTTCGCGCGGCGCATCAAGGTCCTGCGCGAGGCGGTCGGGCTCACCGACGAAGACCTGGGCTACGTGGCGGTGAAGGCTTACGCCAACGCCAACAAGAACCCCTACGCCCACATGCGCACGAAGGAGATGCCGCTGGAGCTCGCCCGCGAGGCCAGCGACCGGAACCCCTGCTTCCTGGGCAACGAGGACCTGAAGCCCTACCTGAAGATGAGCGACTGCTCGCAGGTGAGCGACGGCGCCTCCGCGGCCCTGATCGTGAGCGAGGAGGGGCTCCGCAAGCTCGGGAAGCGCGAGGCGGACGCGGTGGAGATCATGAGCGCCGGCCACGCGGTGGCGAGCCTGTACGAGGACGGCGATCCCACGGCCTTCTCCACCTCGGCCCTCGCCGCCGGGCGCGCGCTCGCGGGCGCGGGCATCGGGCCGGGCGACATCGACGTGGCGGAGGTCCACGACTGCTTCACCGTGGCCGAGCTCCTGATGATGGAGGCGGCGGGCTTCGCGCCGCGCGGCCGGGCCAGGGACATGGTGCGCGCCGGGGAGACCGCGCTCGACGGGCGGCTGCCCATCAACACGGGCGGCGGGCTCATCGGCTTCGGGCACCCGGTCGGCGCCACCGGCGTCAAGCAGCCGCTGGAGATCTTCCGGCAGATGAAGGGGCGCTGCGGGGACTACCAGGTGCAGAAGAAGATGGCCTGGGGGCTCACCCTCAACATGGGCGGCGACGACAAGACCGTGGTCTCGCTCGCGCTGCGGAACCTGAGCTGAGCCGATGCGCGCGCCCGCCCGCCTGATCCCGCTGCTCTGGGGGCTCGGCTCCGCCGCACAGGCGGAGGAGGGCCAGCGCGTGGCGGTGCTGGTGGGCGTGAGCGACTACGCGAACCTGCCGGACAGCGTGAACCTGCCGGCGACGCGCACGGACCTGCCGGCCCTGGCCTCCTACCTGGAGCAGCGCGGGGGCTTCGACAAGGTCCACCTGCTCATGGACGAGGCGGCGACGCGCTCGGCCGTGCGCACGGTGCTGGTGGACACGGTGGCGCCCTCCATGCGCCCCGGGGACACCCTGGTATGGATCTTCGCCGGCCAGGGCTTCGGGGGGGACTTCGGCAACCCCTACCTTCTGCTGCACGACTCCACGGTGGACGACACCACCAGCACCATCGACTTCTACAGCTTCACCCGGGATCTCGTCCGGCGCACTCCCGGTGTGAACCTGGTCGTCGTCACCGACGCGGCCCACCCGGGTGAGCTGGATGGCGTGGCCCTGCTGGGGCCCAACGCCAAGAGCCTCGCCGATCTCCCGGGCAATTTCTTCGCGCTCTCGGCGACCGGGCCGCGGGAGACCTCCCAGGACGGCGTCTTCCTGCCGCTGCTGCTCGGCGCGCTCCAGGGCAAGGCCGACGCCAACGACGACCAGCAGGTGAGCGCCGCCGAGCTCCACCGCCAGCTCCTCAGCAGCGTGGCGCGCGAGAGCAAGGAGAGCGCCCACCCCGCGGAGGCGGGCGGCTACGACCCCAACCTCGTCATCAGCCGGGCCGGCGGTCGGGGCTCGCTCTCCGAGCGCCTCCGGGAGGAGAACGTGGACGGGCGGCGGGAGGTGGCCTTTGGCGGCCCGCTCTCCTTCGGCCTCATCGGCGCCGGCGCCCTGGTGGCGGGCGGTCTGGGCGTCTACGGCAACCTCCACGGCCGCGAGCTCTGCGAGGTCGGCGACGGTCAGGCCCTCTGCGAGGGGCCGGAGGCCTACATCCTCTACCAGCGCAACCAGATGTGGACGCACGGCGCCTACGCCGCGGGCGCGGTCCTGGTGGCGACAGGCGTGGGCCTGGCCTTCGTGCCGTTGGAGGGCGGCGGGGCGTTCTCGGTGGGCTGGGAGTTCTAAGCGCGCCTCGCCGGCAGCCCGCTCGTCCGCAGCGTGCGCTGCACCCCCGCCACCGCCAGCGCGCCCAGGGCCACCAGCGCGCCGTTGACGATCATCCACGTCCTCCCCCAGTCCTGGGGCAGGAGCGAGGGCAGGGCGCTGGAGGTCAGGCCCCCGTGGATCTGATACGCCGCCATCCCGGCGACGATGGCCCCGATCAGCGGACCGAGCGTGCGCGTGGGGCCGAGCACGAAGACCAGGACCAGGGGCGGCAGGGCCGAGATCCAGAGCGGGAAGTGGGAGATCTCGGCGTAGCCCAGCGCGGTGGGCCACTCCATCAGGGGGCGGGCGAGCAGGTCGAGGGCGGCGCCGGGGGGGAGGGGGAGCAGGGGCAGGACAAAGAGCCCGCTGGCGGCGAGCGCGGCGCAGAGCCCGAGCAGGGCGCGACGCCGGAGCCCCGCCGCCGCGGCGAAGGCGAGGCCGAGGCCGAGGCCCAGCCCGAAGCGCCCCCCGCTGGTGTTGACGAGCTGCGCGCGCAGGGCCGCCGCCAGATCCATGCGGCCGTGGCCGTAGCGGGGATCGAAGCCGGGATCGCCGAGGTCGAGCGCGCTCTGCTCCAGGCGTGCCCGCGCCTCCTCCGGGGTGAGGCCCAGGCCGAGGAGCACCGCGAGCGCGCCGGAGACGTGCGGCGTCGCCATGCTCGTACCCTGGAGCTCCTTGAACTCGTGCCCGCCCGCGGCGACGGTGTCCTGGAGCACGCCCCCGCCGCTCTGGCGCTTGTCGCCGCCGGGGGCGGCCAGCGCGACCTCGGCCCCGAAGCTGGAGTAGGGGGCGAGGGCGTCGTCGGGCCCGGTGGCGCTCACGGCGATGGCCCCGGGGGCGTGGGCCGGGCAGTGGACGCCCTCGACGCCGTCGTTGCCCGCCGCCGCGACCACCAGCACGCCCGCCCGGGTGGCCTTCTCCACCGCGAGGTCCAGCACCTCGGCGTGGCCGCCGCCCAGGCTCAGGTTGATGACCTGCGCGCCCTGGTCCACGGCCTCGTCGATGGCGGCGGCGATCTGCTCGCTGGAGCCCATGCCGCGCGCGCTCAGCGCCTTGAGGGGCAGGATGATCGCGCCCGGCGCCATGCCCGCCGCGCCCAGGGCGTTGTTCGTGCTCTGGGCGATGGTGCCGGCGACGTGGGTGCCGTGGCCCATGTCGTCCGCCGCCTTGGACACGCCGGGGACCAGGCTCAGGCCGGGCAGCACGCGCGCCGCGTCCAGGTCCGGCACCGGCCCCACGCCGGTGTCGATGACGGCGACAATCACCCCCTTGCCGCCGCCCAGGCGCCAGCCGGTCTCGGCGCCCACGCGCTGCAGGTGCCACTGGCGCGGGTAGAGCGGGTCGTCGGGCCAGCCGAAGGCCTCCATCGTCACCGAGGGCTCGGCCACCTCCACCAGCGGGTTGCCGTCGAGCGCCGCGTCCGCCGCCGCGAGATCCTCGACCTGCGCCACGGCCAGCGCCTCGTCCGCGCTCACCGAGCTGGCCCAGGAGAGCGGCAGGCCGGTCCCCGCGCGCGCCGCCTCGATGCTGGTCCCGTCCACGAGGTCCACCACCAGCGTCCCCGGCCCCGACCCGCGCGCCTCGATCCGAGGAGAGGGCGCCTCAGAGGCGGACATCATCGAGCAGGCGCTGAGCAGGAACAGGGGCGCGAGCGCCGGGCGGACCAAAGGCATCAGGACCTCCTCCCCATCCTACGCGCGAGGCCCCCCGAATCTTTCATCGCTCGATCGTAGATCTGCGCCACCCGTCTGCCCGGAAGTCGTAGTAGAATCGTCAAGGTGTCCGAGCTATCCACCGTCATCCAGGTCGATCTCCCCTCCGGGGGAGAAATTCCCATCGTCCGACGCCGCTTTATGGGTGGCGACGTCAAGGACGGGTCTACCCGCCGTGTGGCCATCGTGGCCGGGATACGCGGGGACGCGCCGGAGGGCATCCGCGTCGCGCACCAGGTCGCGTCCTTTCTGGAGCAGCGCGAGGCGGATCTTCAGGGGGTGGTGGACATCTACCCCTGCATGAACCCGCTGGGCGCGCACCGGGGAACGCGGCTCTGGCCCTTCTTCGACGTGGACCTGAACCGGCTCTTCCCGGGGCGGGCCGAGGGGCACCCCCCCGATCGCGTCGCCCACGCGCTCTGCCAGAGCGTCGCCGGGAGCGACCAGATCATCGAGGTGCGCGGCGCGCGCCCGGCCTTCCGGGAGGCCCCGCAGGCCCACGTCCGGGCCCGGGACACGGCGTCCGCGGATCTGGCGATGAACGCGAACGTGGCGGTGGTCTGGGCGCGCACGCCTGGGCCCGCGGCGCCGTCCACCTTCGCCCACCAGTTCCCGGGCACCATCGTGCTCGAGGGTGGGGCGGGCAACCGGCTCTCCTACGGGGTGGGGCGGGATCTGACCGACGGGGTGCTCAACATGCTCGCCACGATGGGCATCCTCGCGGAGAGCGCGCTGCCCTTCCACTGGGCGGGGCTCCAGCGGCCGCTGCGGGTGACCGACGACCGGGTGCTGCGCATCCGGGCCACCCGCGGGGGGCTGTTCATGCCGGAGGGCGCGCCCTGGTTGGAGGTCAGCGAGGGTGATCTGCTGGGCACGGTCATCGACCCGGCCAGCGGAGAGGTGCTGGAGCGGCTCAGCTCGCCGGCCGGCGGGCGCCTGCTGGCCTTGCGGGAGCAGCCCGCGGTCTTCCCGGGGAGCATGGTGGCGCGGCTGGTGCTGACATGAGCGTGGTCTTCAAGCTGGAGGCCCCCTACCGGGGCACTTACGAGCTCCATCGCCTCACCTTCGGGAGCGGCAAGCCCACGGTGGCCATCGTGGCCGGGCTGCACGGCAACGAGCTCAACGGGATCCACGCGGTCAACCTGCTCATCAGCACGCTGCGCATCGTGCGGCCCCGCGGGACGGTCCACCTCTTCCCGCTGGTCAACACCTTTGGCGCGGACGAGGCCCACAAGCGCTGGCCCTTCGACGAGCTGGACATCAACAAGGCCTTCCCGGGCGACCCCAACGGCAACCCGGTGCAGCGCATCGCGCATGCGCTGTTGGAGGCGTCCGACGCCGAGATCTGCGTGGACGTCCACTCGGGCGCGCCCATGGTGCGGGAGCTCCCGCAGGTGCGCGTGCCGATGGGCGGACCGGAGCTGGAGCTGGCGCGGGCCATGGCCCTGCCGGTGGTCTGGCGCAGGCCGGAGGATCGGCTGGAGGTCGTGGGCCTGGTGGGCGCCTGGCGGGCGGCGGGGCGTCACGCGCTCCACGTCGTGGGCGGGCGCGGGATCACGCTGGACACCTCACACTCGACCACGCTGGCCAACGGGCTCTCCCGCCTGCTGGCGCACCTGGGCATGGGCCCGGCGCGCGGGGAGGGGGAGACGGTGGCCGAGGTCACGCACGCCGACATCGAGACGCACCGCTCCAGCACGGGTGGATTCTTCGTCCCCGAGGTGCGCGTGGGCGATCGGGTGGACGTGGGCCACCTCCTGGGCCGCGTCCATGATCCTTTGGGCGGCGAATTGCTCTATGAGGTGCGGGCCGAGCGGCACGGGGTCGTGCTCACCGTGCGCGCCTACCCGCTGGTCCACGCCCAGGAGCTCCTCATCCGCATCGCCGGGACGCCGTCCTGAGCGCAGGAAGGGAGCCGCCATCGACCGCCGAAAGCCAGACGCCGATCCCGCGTTGAGCGAGCTCGGGCTCAGCTTCGACGAGCTCATGTCTCGGAGCGGGGTCCGGCCCCTGGGCGAGCGAGGAGGGGCTCCGAAGGCGAAGAAGCCCGAGCCTCGCCTCGCTCAGCCCGCCCGCCCGGCCGCCGCGCCGGCCGCGCCTGCCCCGGTCCGTCCGCCCGCGCCAACCGCGGCCCCGGTCCTGGCGAAGGCTGGCGGGGGCGAGGGTCGCGCCGAGCTCTGGGCCGAGCTGGAGCGGCAGCGCGCGGAGCTGGAGCGCAAGGATCGGGAGCTCCGCGAGCTCCGGGCCGCGCTGGAGCTGGAGCGGCAGGCGAGGGGAGCGGCGCAGACGGAGCTGGAGACGGCGCAGGGCGCGCGCGCCGGGCTGGAGCTGGAGCTGCGCGAGGTCCGCGAGCGCCTGTCCGCGCGCGAGGCCGAGCTCCAGGAGACGGACCAGCACCGCCGCACCCTGCAGCGCGCGCTGGCCGAGGCTCAGGGGGCGCCGCCGCCGCCGCCGGTCCGCGCGCGGGCGATCTTCGAGAGCCGCGGGCTGATGGGGGCGTCCGAGATCGACGTCGTCCTGCGCGGCCTCGGGGAGCAGCGCGAAGGCGGGGCCCTGATCGATCTGCTGGAGGTCTCCGACCCGGCCGCCCTGGAGGCGCTGCTGGAGGATCGGGTGGCCCTGCTCTGCGGGGATCCGCTCTGCGCGGCGGCCCCCGGTCGGGCGGTGCTGCGCGTGGCGCCCGCGCGCTGCGACGTGTGCGGCGGCTCGGACGTGCGTCGCGCGGTCCGGCGCTTCCAGGACGCCGCCCTGCTCAACGGGCTCTCCCGCGTGGTCATCGTGGGCGGCTCGCCCCAGTACCACCGCCAGCTCCGCGCGCTCGTGAACGAGCCGCGGCTGCGCCTCAACCTCGTCCCGGGCGACCGTCGGCGCAACCTCCAGCAGGCCAAAGCGGACGAGGCAGGGGCCGATCTGGTGATCCTCTGGGGCGCCACCCTGCTGGACCACAGCACCAGCGAGCTCTACGGGCGCGGCGAAGGTCGCGTGCTGCGCGTCCCGCATCGGGGGATCGCGCGCATGCTGCTCCAGGTCGCCGACGCGCTGGGGTAGGGAGCTCCCGGGCCGGGGGGCCCGAGAGGCTCCTGACGCTCAGCCCTGGCGGCGCCGACGCCACAGCCCGCCGAGGACGGCGAGCATCCCGGCGAGGCCGGCGAGACCGCGACCACCCTCGGCCGGCGCCGCCGCGCAGCCCGCGCAGCCGCCGCCGCCCTTGTACATCGGGACCTCCTCGCACTCGAAGACGTCCGGGTCGGTGTCGTCGCAGTCGTCGGGGGTGAGCTCGCCCGTGCCCGGGACCTCCTCGGTGTGGCCCGAGTCGGTGTAGGTGGGGCCGTACTCGACGTCGTCGGTGGCGTGGCCGTCGCCGTCCTGGTCATAGTCGTCGTCGCCCGCGCAGTCCGAGTCGGTGCCGTCGTACCAGGTCTCGTCGGCGTCGGGGTGGATGCTGGCGTCGGTGTCGTCGCAGTCGTCGTTGGGCAGCGATCCGTCGTCGACCACCTCGCCGTCCCCGGGGTTCACGGTCTCGGAGTCCTCCGGGTAGCCGCTGTCCTCGTGGCCGTCACCGTCCTGGTCGTAGTCGCTGTCCTCGCCGCAGTCCTCGTCGAGGCCGTTGTACCAGGTCTCGTCCGCGCCGGGGTTCACCTCGTCGTCGGTGTCGTCGCAGTCCCCGCCGTCGCGCTCGTCGATCTCCCCGTCGCCGTTCGTGTCGTAGCCGTCGGCCGGGTAGCCGTCCTCGTCCTGGTCGTACTTGTTGTCGTCGCAGTTCTCGTCGACGTCGTTGTACCAGACCTCTTCGGCGTCGGGGTTGATGTCCTCGTCCTCATCGTCGCAGTCGGTGGCGTCGAGCTCGCCCGTGCCGTCGATCTCGTTGCCCGCCGTGTCCGTGGTCGGGCCGTAGTCGTCGGCGTGCTCGGCGTCGGCGAAGCCGTCCTTGTCCTGATCGTAGTCGTCGTCGCCGCCGCAGTCCTCGTCGAGGCCGTTGTACCACTCCTCCTCGCTGGCCGGGCTCGTGTTCTCGTCCTGGTCGTCGCAGTCGCCCTCTTCCAGCTCGGAGCCGTCGCTCACGACCTCGCCCGTCCCCGGATCGTAGGTCGTGTAGTCGTCGTAGCCCTGGGCCAGGTAGCCGTCGTGATCCTGGTCGAAGTCGTTGTCGCCCGCGCAGTCCTGGTCGTAGCTGTCGTACCAGATCTCCTCGGCGCCCTCGTAGACCGTGTCGTCGTTGTCGTTGCAGTCGGTGGCGTCGAGCTCGCCCGTGCCCTCGATGGGCTCGTCCGTGCCCGGATCGTAGGTTGGACCGTACTCGTCGGCGTGGCCGGAGTCGGCGTATCCGTCCTGGTCCTGGTCGTAGTCGTCGTCCTCGCCGCAGTCCTGGTCGTAGCCGTCGTACCAGGTCTCCTCGGCGCCGGCGTAGATGGTGTCGTCGGTGTCGTCGCAGTCCCCGCCCTCGACGCCGCTGCCGTCGTCCACGACCTCGCCCGTGAACGGATCGAGGGTCTCCAGGCCCACGTAGTCGTCCTCGACGTACCCGTCCTGGTCCTGGTCGTAGTCGTTGTCGCCCGCGCAGTCCTCGTCGAGGCCGTTGTACCAGTCCTCCTCGCTGCCCGGGCTGACGGCGTCGTTGGTGTCGTCGCAGTCCCCGCCGGGGAGCTCACCCGTGCCCTCGACCACCTCGCCGGAGCGCGGATCGACGGTCTCCAGGCCCTCGTACTCGTCGGGCACGAAGCCGTCGCCGTCCTGATCGTAGTCGTCGTCGTCGCCGCAGTCCTCGTCGATGCCGTTGTACCAGGTCTCCTCGGCGTCGCCGTTCACGTCCGCGTTGTAGTCATCGCAGTCGTCACCGCCGAACTTCTCCGCCAGGAATCCGTCGCCGTCCAGGTCGTAGCAGTTCTCCAGCGCGTCGGCGTAGGCCGTCTTCGCGTTCGTGTCGTTGGTGCCGACGGCGAGCACGAAGCCGAACATGATCGTGTCGTCCGGCGCGATCTCGTCCTGCTCGTGGATGTAGATCATCTGGAAGTTGGAGGACGAGCCTCCCGGATCCCCCTCGAAGCCGACGTCGTCCACGTCGCTGAAGTAGATCTCGACGCCGTCCTTGAAGTTGACCTGCTCGAAGTCGGGATCGCAGAAGCCGAAGCCGATCGCGCGGTTGTTGGAGCCGGTCGTCGTTGAGCGACCCTGGGCCTGCGCCCACTCCTTCTTCCCGTCGCCGTCGATGTCCAGCATGTCATTGCGAGTGTTGGTGGAATTCCTGGCCGAGGTCGTGTCCGCCGGGTCCACCAGGTGGAGGTAGCGGAAGTTCTCGATCGCCTCGCCCGAGAGGTTCTCGACCTGGAAGTGGACGAAGAGCGCGTAGGCGTCCACGTCCCAGGTCTCGGTCTTGGTGACCAGCAGGTCCCCCACCGTCCAGACATACTCGGTCCCGATGACGGAGGCGGTGCTGATGTCCGCCTCGGACTCCGTGGTCCAGTCCACCACGTAGTCGGCCGAGTCGAGCCCCTTGACGTAGCCGGCGTACTCCGCGGTGTCTCCGCCCAGGTCGTAGGCGAAGGAGCTCCCCACGAAGGGGTCGATCGTCGTCGCCCCGTCGTAGTAGGTGAACTCGTACCAGCTCGGCGAGCTGCCGATGTACCCCTGGATCCCCTGCGCGGCGCCCGGATCGAAGGGCAGCCCGTCGTCGGAGTAGTTCACCTCGAGGTAGGTGCCCGCGACGGTGGTCGCTGCGCCTGCCGCCGAGGGGAGCAGGAGCGCGAGCGCTGCGCCGGCGTGCACGTGGCGTCTCTGGAACATGGTCTCCTCCTGGCGACGGATCAGTAGCGGAGCGGGGGGAGCGCCAGATGGGCGCAGCCCCCTCCGCGTCGGATGTAGGATAGCCGAATCAGTCCTGCTTGAGGATGTTGAACTCGACGCGGCGGTTCATCGCGCGGCCTTCCTCGGTGTCGTTCGAGTCGATCGGCTTGGTCTCGCCGTAGCCTACGGCGGTCAGGCGAGCCGCGTCGACCTTCCCGTACTTGATGAGGTGCTTGACCACGGCGTCCACGCGAGCCTGCGACAGCTTGAGGTTGTAGTCGTCGCTGCCGATGTTGTCCGTGTGCCCGCCCACCTCGATCAGCTTGATCTGCGGGTTGCTGTTGATGACCTGCGCGATCTCCGCGAGCAGCGGGAAGGACACGGGCTTGATCGTGGCCTTGTTGAAGTCGAAGTAGATCTTGTCGAGGATGACGATCTGCGCCTTGGTCACGATGACCTTGGTCGGGCAGCCATCCGACTTCGCGGGATCCGCGCGGCGATCCACCGGCTGGTTCGGGCACTTGTCGCGGAAGTCGGGCACCAGGTCGCCGTCGCTGTCCGGGCAGCCCTTGGTCTCGACCGGGCCGGGCTCGTTCGGGCACTCGTCCACCTTGTCGATCACCGTGTCGCCGTCGCGATCCGGGCAGCCCTGGGTCTTGACCGGGCCGGGCTCGAGCGGGCAGGCGTCGTCCGTGTCCAGGATGCCGTCCTTGTCGTTGTCGGGATCGGGGCAGCCGTTCTGGTCCTCGAAGCCGTCCTTGTCCTCCGGGTCGTTCGGGCAGGAGTCGCCCACGTCCAGGATGCCGTCCTTGTCGTTGTCGGGATCGGGGCAGCCGTCCTGGTCCTGGAAGCCGTCCTTGTCCTCGGGGTTGTCCGGGCACTGGTCCTTGTCGTCCGTGATCCCGTCCCCGTCGCGGTCTCCGGGGCCCTCGGGGCTGCGGTAGGCCACCGCCAGCGCCACGCGGAAGTCCGGCGCGCCGACGCCCGCCAGCACGCCCGTCCCCGCCGCCAGCGTCGCCACCAGCCCGGTCTCGCCCGTGTGGCTGAAGTAGCCGTGGGCCTCGACGTTGCGCTTGTTCCAGGGGTCGAAGCCGTCCACGAAGGGCAGGATGGTCGTGCCCTCGGCGCCCACCAGGAACTGATCCCCCAGGTTGTAGTGCAGGCCCAGGCCGCCGTTGACGTTGTTCCCGAGCGTCAGCGTCTCGTCCAGGCTCGACGCGCGCATCAGCCCCACGCCCGCGTTGAAGACCCAGCCGAAGGCGCCGTGCTGCCCGCCCGCCGAGGCGGTGAGCCCGCCGGCCACGCCCCCGTTGGAGAGGTAGGCCTCCTTGGAGCCGGTCGGGATCTCCATGTAGGGGGCCGCGGCGACGCCGATCCCCTCCTTCTCGTAGGCCAGCAGCGGCAGCAGCGCGCCGAGGCGGATGTTGCCCATCGCGAACATCGAGGAGAAGGTCTGGGTGCCCTCCCCGACGGTGTCCGCCACCCGCACCGAGGGGTAGACGGGCACCTCGAGGTCGAAGCGCACGCGGCTGCCCAGGTTGTAGCCGGCGGCCAGCCGCGTCGAGATCTGGGTGGCGACAACCTCCTCCTCCCGCCCGCTCTCATAGAGCGCGACGAGGGGGCTGTCGGCATAGACCACGCCGAGGCCTGCGTAATAGGTGCCCGCCTTCCCCAGGTGCGGGTGCGCGAGCTGGAGTGTACCCTGACGGTCGAACATCGAGCCCGAGAACCCGAACGAGTCCACGTCCTGCGCCATCGCCGGGGAAGCTCCCGCCGCGAGAAGGAGGGCCGTGGTCCAGGGGAACAGCTTCTGCATGGGTATCTACTCTCCGGTGACGGGACCTTACATCAGCCGCAAGGCTTGTGCAAGCTGGCTTGCTCCCGTGAAAGTCTGTGATAGAGACCAAAGGACGTATCCTTCGGGGCGAGTCCGCTCGCCGCGAATTCCTCTGTGCTCCCGGAGTATCCGTTGGCCCTGAAGCTCTCTCCCGGCCACCTGCTGCGTGTGGGGGGGCAGGCGGCCCTGGTCTGGGCGAACCAGCGCGGACCCGCCTGGGTCATGCAGCCCGCCTGGCGCAACGTCGCGGAGGCCATCGGGCTCGAGCGCGGCGCCTTCCTGGACGTGGGCTGCGGCGCGGGCTGGCTGGCGCTCTACGTGGCGAGCGGCAAGCCCGAGCTCGACGCCGTGGGGATCGACACGGACGAGCTGGCCCTGGGCATCGGCGAGCGCAACAAGGGCACGCGCCTGAACGTGACCCTGCGGCTCATGGCGCCGGAGCGCATCGTCTACCCAGACCAGACCTTCCACGCCGCTGCGGCCATGAGCTCCTTTCGGCGTTGGGCGGATCCTGACGCCGCCCTCGTCGAGATCCACCGCGTGCTGCGGCCCGGCGCGCGCCTGCACCTCTACGAGTTCGACGCCGAGCTGACCGAGCTCCCGCCCGGGTGGCTGCGCTCACCGGGGCCCTGGCTGCCCGACCGCGCGCTGATCGCCCTGTTCAAACGCCAGGGCGTGGACGCCCTGGGTTGGGAGCAGATCAAGGAGCGGGTCCGCGCCAGCCCCTTCGGCGGGGGAGAGGACGGGCGCCACGGCCCCTTCCGCCGGCTCCTGCTCACCCGCGACTGAGCGCCGTGGGCCTGGGGCTCGCGCTGCTGGCGGGGGCGCTCTCGCTCCTGGGCGTCGCCGCCTTCCGGCGTCGGCGCTGCCCCGATCAGCTCTCCTGGGTGGACCTCTTCCTCGCCTTCGTGGCGCTCTTCTGGGGATCTGGCGTCGTGGTGCTCCTGGCGCAGGGTGGGGGAGGGGAGGCGCCGGCCGGGCAGCCCCCCTCGGACCAGGCCCTCCTCCTCGGTTCGGGGGTCGGGGCGGGCTTCGCGGCCCTGGTGGCCCTCGTGCGCGCGCCCGCGTCAGCGCTCGGGCTGCGCGGGGCGAGCGCGGGCTGGATGGTGCGGGCGCTGGTGGCGTTGCCGGTCTTCCTCGTGCTCGGGCAGCTCTGGGGGCTCGGGCTGGAGCAGGCCGGGGTGAGCCTGGAGGAGCAGGAGCTCGTGGGCCTCCTTCGAGAGCTCTCGGGGACCTGGGCGGGGGCGCTCGCCCTGGCTTATGCGCTCGTCGGCGCGCCGGTCTTCGAGGAGCTCCTCTTCCGCGGGCTCGGGCTGGCGGCCCTGAGGCCCCGGCTCGGAACTGCGGGCGCGGCGCTCCTGACGGCCCTCCTCTTCGGGGTGCTGCACGGCGCGGATCCCCAGGCCGTGCCGCCCCTCTTCGCCCTGGGCCTCGGGCTCGCCTGGCTGCGCCTCCGCTCCGGCTCGCTGCTCCCGCCGCTCCTCCTGCATGCGGCCAACAACGGGATCGTCGTCCTCGCGCTCCTCTTGGAGGGAGCGCCGCTCTGAATGCCGGGCGCGCGCGAGGGGTGTGCGTTACGTGATGCGGTAGCCCGCTCAATGCCCTGGAGGGAGCCCGTGTCACAGGAACGCCAACCGCCGGTGGATCGGTCACGCGGCCCGCGACGCCGTCAGCCGGGTCCCCCCGCCGCCGACGATGCTGCGCGCGAGCGTCGCGCCCAGGACGAGGCCCGCGTGCGCGCCGAGGAGATCGTCCGCACCTCCAACATCCCGCTCGCGCTCGCGCTCCAGGTCGCCCGCGGCCAGCGCACGCTGAACGACGTCGTCCTCCAGATGGCGCGCGAGGCCGAGGTGGAGCGCCTGATGGCGCGGCACGGGCTCAACCGGGCCCTGGCGATGCAGGTCGCCCGCGGGGAGGTCAAGCTCGACGAGGTGCTGCGCAAGCAGCGCCAGGCCGAGTACATGGCCATCCACCGGGACCGCAGCGCGCTCACGGAGGCGCTCACCAAGGGGAGCGCCATCGCGATCGCGGTGCATGGCGGCAAGATCCTGCGCGGGCGCGTCACGGCGGTGGAGGTCTACGACGCCCTCCTGGTGCTGGAGGACGGTCAGGAGCTCCGCCTGCCCAAGGTGCAGATGAAGTACGCCTACGACCCGGCGAACTACAAGCAGGTCCGCAAGGTCATGAAGCACGACGCCAGCCGCAAGGGCCCGGTGGACCCCATCCTGCGGCCGCAGGACCGCTACGGCTGCTCCGACCGCCGCCTGTTCCGCTACCTGGACAGCGGGATCAGCGTCTCCGCCACCACGCTGGAGGGCGAGGTCCTCACGGGGAAGGTGGGCTGGATGAGCCGGTGGGAGTTCAGCCTGAAGATTGACCGCCAGGACACCCCCGTCGTGGTGTGGCGGCACGCGCTCGCAGATCTGACGGAGGCCCGATGAGCCTGTTCAAGGGCGCGCTGACCGTGCGCCGCTACCGCGTGGAGGGAGCTCCGCCCGAGGACTTCCGCACGCTCTACCCCCAGCTCCTCCAGGAGCGCGCCTTCCACGAGCCGATGGGGCTCACGCGCTCCGAGGAGATCGAGGGCTGGGTGCTGACCCAGAACCTGCTGGACACGGACTTCACCAACCTCGACCGCTGGTTGTACAACCAGTACCTCGCCGCCGCGCTGCGCGTGGACAAGAAGACGCTGCCCTCCCGCCTGGTCAAGGCCATGCTGGAGAAGCGTATCCAGGCCTGGTGTGAGGAGCACCGGCGTGAGCGCGCCCCCGCCTCCGTGCGCACCGAGCTGAAGGAGCTCCTGGAGGACGAGCTCTACGCGCGCACCCTGCCGCGCGTCGCCGTCTTCGAGTTCTGCTGGAACCTGGTCGAGAACTGGGTGATCTACTTCAACACGTCGGACGGCCCCAACGACCGCTTCAAGCGGCGCTTCCGGGACACCTTCGGCCTCGGCCTCACGCCGTTCTCGCCGATGGACATGCTCGAGGATCGGCCTGAGCTCTCCCAGGCCCTCGAGATCACCGGCCTCTCCGACCTGCGCCCCGCCCCAGAGGATCGCCCATGAGCGAAGTCGAGCGCCCCGCGCTGCCCCACCTGACGACCGAATTCCTCCAGTGGTTCTGGTACGCCTCCGAGCGGGAGGAGGGCCGCGTCGATCTCGGCGAGGAGGGCGGGATCGTCGACTTCTGGGTGGACCAGCGCCTGAGCTTCCGCGGCCCCGGCGAGGACCGCGCCCGCGCCGTGCTGACCGGCGAGAACCCCTCCGCCGCGCTGGAGGCCCGCGCCGCCATCGCCGGGGGCAAGGTGGTCCAGGACCTCCAGATCGGCATCCGCCGGGAGGGCCGGGAGTACGCCGCGATCCTGCGTGGTCCGCACCTGGACGTGGCCGCGGCGAAGCTGCCCACCGAGTGCAAGGGCGGCGAGGACGAGGTGCTGTATGAGCGCATGTTCCTCTACGAGGACCTCTTCTTCGTGATCCGGGCCCTCTACCGGCGCTTCGCCGAGGAGCGGGCCAGCCCGGAGTGGGGCACCGTGCACCTCCCGGCCATGCGCGCCTGGGCGGCGATCGGGCTCGGGGGCCTCGGAGGGGCGGATTCGGGGTCGGAGCTTGACCCCCACGATGTCGGCGGATAGAGAGGCAACGCCTCGAGGGTGTGAGCCGCGCGGTTAGCTCAGCTGGATAGAGCGTTGGCCTCCGGAGCCAAAGGCCACAGGTTCGAATCCTGTACCGCGCACCACCTCGACGCTTTCTCACACGGATCGTTTGAGCCGTGTTAGGCTGCGCGAGCGACCCGCGCCTGCGCAGGGCCGCACCTCAACAGAGCACAGGTGGTGACGGGTTGAAGGTCCGGTTCTGGGGCGTGCGAGGTTCGATCCCCGTACCGGGCGCGGAGACGTCCCGATACGGTGGAAACACCTCCTGCCTGGAGATCACGGGCGATCCAGGCCACCCGCTCGTGCTGGACTGCGGGACGGGCGCTCGGGCCCTGGGTCGCGAGCTGGTCCTGCGCCACGCCTCCGAGGTGGAGGTGCTGTTCACGCACTTCCACATGGACCACCTCTTCGGCTTCCCCTTCTTCGGCCCGATCTTCGCGCCGAACATGCGGGTGAACGTGGGCGTGCCGGCCTATGGGGACGCGGACGCCCAGGACAAGCTGGGGCGCTACCTCAACGGCGTCTACCACCCGCTGCGGCTGAACGACATCGCCGCCCGCATCCGCTTCGACGGGCTGCGCTCGGGCAAGGAGATGCAGGTGGGGCCCTACGAGGTGCTGGGCGTGCCGCTCAATCACCCCGGCGGCTCCTGCGGATACCGGGTGCGCTGGGGCGGAAAGACCGTGGTCCACCTCACGGACACGGCGCCGCTGGCCCGCCCCGATGAGGGCGTGTGCGCCGGGAAGTCCCCGCCGGCCTTGGAGCGCCGGGTCATCGAGGTCATGGAGGGCGCCGATCTGGTGATCATGGACACCATGTTCACCTGGGACGAGTACCTCACCAAGATGACCTGGGGTCACGCCTATCCCGAGTACGCGGTGAAGCTGGGGGAGGTGGCGGGCGCGAAGCGCATGTGCCTCTTCCACCACGCGCCCGACGCCTCGGACGACGATCTGGACCGCCTCGCCGCGCGCTGGGCGGAACACCAGGCAATTCCTGTCTTCCTGGCCCGCGAGGGGATGACGGTGGACCTGAGCGGGGAGGAGCCGACGGTGAGCGCGGCTCAGGGGGGAGACGTGGACCTCGAGGGGTAGAGACCTGGATCGACGTCTCCGGGATCAACAGCGTGCTGGCAGGTCTGCTGGTCGCGCTGGCCGCGTGCTGGGCGGTGTACCTGATGAACCGCCTCTGGCAGCAGAGCCTGGCCGAGGAGGTCGGGCCCGCGCTGGCCGCGGCCCAGGCGCGCGGCTTCGTGCTGGAGGAGCCCGGGCTGCGCGCGCGGATCGTCGCCGTCCTGGGGCAGGGGCCTCAGGCGACGCGGATCGAGTGGCGGGGTGGCCTGCTGGGGCCGAGGACCGTCCTCATCTCCCCCCAGGCGCGCGCCGAGCTCCCGCTGATCCGAGACGAGGTCGCGCTGATGGAGGCGCTGGGCCCGGGCGCTACGCCAGCGGGGTGAGCTGCCGCGCCGTCTGGCGTCGCGCGTCCCCCTCCGCGGTCTGCGAGCGCAGGCGGGTGAGCACGTCGCCCAGGCGCTCGGGCATGCCCTCGCCCGGCCGCACCCGCGCCAGCGCGAGACCGGCCCGCGCCTGCTCCAGGAAGGCCAGCGCGTAGTCGATGAGGGCGCCCGTGCGCTGCTGCTCCAGGATCAGCGCGTCGCGGTGTGAGGAGAGCTGCTCCAGGTGCCGCACGGTGGCCTCGCGCGGCTCGCGGGTCAGCGCGTCCCCGGCCTCCGCGGCGGCCTTCCGGGCCTCGCTGAGCCGGCCCTCCAGGCGCTCGGCGTCGATGTTCTGAAGCTCCCGGGAGAGCGCGGCCTGCGACCAGGACAGCCGGTAGACCCAGGCCGCCACCTCGCCGAGCCCGTCGCGGGTCTCGGTCTCAGACGTCTGGGCCGCCAGGGCCTGATCGAGCTCCCAGGCCTTGACGCAGGGCTCCCGGTGCTCGGCGGGGAGGGTTGCCTGGATGATCCGCGGGGGCGGGGCGCGCACGGCGCTCTTCCACTCCACGGAGGCGAGCCAGAGCAGCGGCGCGAAGCTGATCCCCACCAGCGCGCCTTGCAGGCCGCCGGTCAGCGTGGCGGGGAGCCCCACCTCGAGCAGGCGCGCGCTCAACGCGGCGGCCACGGTGGAGAGGGTCGCGCCAGCCAGCGCGCCCTGAAGCGTCACCGCGAAGCCGGGGCCCTGCCTCAGCAGGACCAGCAGCACGCCCAGGGCGGAGCCCGCGATCAGGAAGGGGCTCCACCGGGCCACGGAGATGGCCATGCCCAGCGCGAAGAGCGCGAGCGCGGCGAGCAGACCCCAGCCGACCCGCCGCGCGGCGAGGGGCAGCCCGGCGGCGGCGGCGCAGCCGAAGAGCAGGAAGGGGTGGGCGGAGGGGATGAACGCCCCCAGGAGCGCGCCCACGGTGGCTCCGATCCCGGCCCACAGCAGACCGAGGACCAGGGCCTGTCGGCGCGCGGCGCGGGGGAGGCTCGCGCGGATCACGCGGGGGAGTCTGGGCTCAGCGGGCGATGTCACGGGCCACCTCGCTCATCTGCTTCATCGCCCGCCGCTCCTCGCGCTCGGCCATGGGCGTGTTCACCGCGTCCAGCCAGGTGCTGAGCTCTGGGATGCTGGAGGGCGCCGCGCCCAGCGTGTCCAGCTCCGTCTCCACCGTCTGGAGCTGCTCCCGGGCGCGCGCCTGTCCCTCGCTGGCCCAGGCGTCCACGCTGCGCCGCATCGCGTCGGCGGCCAGGGCCTCCGCGATCTTCCGGCTGAGCGCGGGCTCCAGGTCCTCCGCGGGCTCGGCGTCGCGCCTGACGTAGGCGCGCACCGGCACCTCGAGGTGGATCGGCTCCCCGTCGGGGGCGGAGAAGTTCAGCCGGATGTCCGAATACTCGACCGGGCCCTCTCTGTCCGTGGGCAGGCGCACCCGCGCGATCACCTTCCGTGACTCACCGGCGAAGAGATCGCCGAGGTTCACGTAGGTCTGCTGGGGAGCTCCGCCGTCGGGGCGCCCCAGGACCCGCTCCAGGCTCGCTCCCTGCCCGGGTTCGAGCTCCAACATCGCGTCGTAGCCCAGGGTGCGGGCGAAGCGGTCCAGCTCCTCGCTCAGCAGGGCCGGGATGGCGCCGGGCTCATCCGCGAAGCGCCAGGTCCCGCCGCCCGCGTCCGCGAGCGCGTCCAGCAGGGACTCGTCGAAGTCCAGCCCGACCCCCAGCGCGGAGAGCCCGATCCCCCGTCGCCGCATCTCCCGGACGCGCTGGACGATGGTGGCGTGGTCGGTGACGCCGATGTTCGCGGCGCCGTCCGAGATGAGCACGACCCGCTTCAGGTGCTCGGGCGAGCTCCGCGAGAGCTCAGAGATGCCCCAGTCGAGGCCAGCGTAGAGGTTCGTGCCCCCTCCCGGCGAGAGCGACGAGATCGCCTCCTGGAAGCGCGCCGGGTCGCCGGCGGGGCTCATCGGGATGCGCAGCCATGGCTGGTCGTCGAAGCTCACCAGCGCGAGCTCGTCGTTGGCGCCGAGGCGCTGGGTGAGCGTCCGGGCGGCCTCGCGCGCGTCCTCGATGCGCCCCTTCTCGGCCATCGATCCCGACGTGTCCATCACCAGCGCCACGGCCAGGGGCCTGCGCCGCTCCACCTTCGGGGTGCCCGCGATCTCGATGACCAGCCAGGCTTCACCCTCGCCGCCCAGCTCCAGCTCGTCGCGATCCAGCGTCGCGCTGAGCCGGATGCCCCCGCCGCTCGAGCGGGGTGGGTCCACGGGGAGGTCGAGATCGCTGATGTGCAGCTCACGCTCATCGCGCCAGAGCTCCTCGACGGAGGTGAGCCCCGGGTAGACGAAGACCGTGAGCGCCGAGGCGCCGCCGAGGAGGAGGGTGAGCGTCGCGCGCTGCATGAAGACTCCCGTGCGTTGGACCGGACAACGCCGGTCGGGCCGGGTTCCTTACACGAGCTTACGCGACGGTGATCTCCGGCGCCAGATAGACGTCCTGGATCGCGTTCAGCAGCGCCAAGCCCTCGGCCAGCGGCTTCTGGAAGGCCTTGCGCCCGCTGATGAGGCCCATGCCGCCGCCGCGCTTGTTGATGACGGCCGTGCGCACCGCGTCGAAGAGGTCGTTGTTGCCCGACGCCCCGCCCGAGTTGATGAGCCCGGCGCGCCCCATGAAGCAGTTCGCCACCTGATAGCGGACCAGGTCGATGGGGTGGTCGGTCGTGAGCTGCGTGTAGACCCGCTTGTCGGTCTTGCCGTAGTCGCCGGCCACGGTCTTCAGCACGTCGTAGCCGCCGTTGTTCTCCGGCAGCTTCTGCTTGATGATGTCCGCCTGGATGGTCACGCCCAGGTGGTTGGCCTGGCCCGTGAGGTCCGCCGAGACGTGGTAGTCCTTGCCGCCCTGCTTGAAGGCCGGGTTCCGCAGGTAGCACCACAGCACCGTGGCCAGCCCGAGCTGGTGGGCGACCTCGAAGGCCTGGCTGACCTCCACGATCTGCCGGCCGGACTCCTCGGAGCCGAAGTAGATGGTCGCGCCCACCGCGAGCGCGCCCATGTCCGCGGCCTGCTGGACCGTGGAGAACATGATCTGGTCGAACTTGTTCGGGTAGGTCAGCAGCTCGTTGTGGTTGATCTTGACGATGAAGGGGATGCGGTGGGCGTAGCGACGGGAGACCATGCCCAGCACGCCCAGCGTCGAGGCCACGGCGTTGCAGCCGCCCTCGATGGCCAGCTTGACGATGTGCTCCGGGTCGAAGCAGTCGGGGTTGCGCGCGAAGCTGGCGCCGCCGGAGTGCTCGATGCCCTGGTCCACGGGCAGGATGGAGAGGTAGCCCGTGCCGCCCAGGCGCCCGTGATCGTGGATGGCCTGCATGCTGCGCAGGACGGTGTTCTTGCGATCCGACTGGATCCAGACGCGCTCGACGAAGTCGGGGCCCGGCAGGTGCAGGCGCTCCTTCGCGATGGTCGTGCAGGTGTGACCGAGCAGACTCTCGGCTTCGGGACCGAGCACTTCCTGGACGCGGGCGTAGCTCATCGTGGACCTCCGTGAGCGCTCAGGAATATCCAACGGGCCCCGTCCAGACAACTGCGCGCGGGCCGACACGATGCGCGGCGGCGCGGCCCGAATTACGCTCACCCGTCCAGGTGTGGAGTGGCTCGCCCATGTCGAGTGAAGGCCGACATTATCAGGTTCTCTCGGTGCTGGGGCGCGGCGGCTTCGGCACCGTCTACCGCGCAAAGCTCTCCACCGAGGGCGGCTTCAGCAAGCTGGTCGCGCTCAAGGTCCTGAACCCGGACATGGAGGGCATGGCCGAGATGGCCATGCGCATGCGCGACGAGGCGCGGCTGCTGGGCATGGTCAACCACCGCGCCATCGTGCAGGTGGACGCCCTCGTGCTCCTCGACGGGAAGTGGACCGTCGTGATGGAGTACGTGGAGGGCTCGGACGTCAAGAGCCTGCTGAACAAGGGCGCGGTGCCGCTGGGGCCGGCGCTGGAGATCACGCGGGAGCTGGGCAGCGCGCTCGACTTCGCGTTCAACGCGGCGGGGCCGGACAGCCAGCCCCTGAAGCTGGTCCACCGCGACATCAAGCCGGGCAACGTGCGCATCACGCCGGTGGGCGAGGTGAAGCTGCTGGACTTCGGCATCGCCCGCGCCGACTTCCAGGCGCGCGAGGCGAAGACGCGCTCGCTGTCCTTCGGGACGCCGGACTACATGGCGCCCGAGCGCTTCGAGTTCATCGACGGGCCGGAGGGCGACGTCTACGCGGTGGGCGTGCTGCTCTACGAGATGCTGACGGGCGAGCACTTCGGGCAGACCAGCCCGGCCCAGGAGCGGCACGACGCGCGCGTGATGGCGGCCCTGGACAAGCTCTGGCAGGCCACGCAGGGGCGCTCGGAGGAGGTGGTGCGCTTCGTGGGCGCCATGCTCGCCTTCGACCCCGCCGCGCGGCCGACCGCCCGCGAGGTCGAGCGGCGCTGCCTGGAGCTCTGGCGCACGATGGGCGATCAGACCCTCCGCGACTGGGTGGAGGCGGTCCTGCCGACCATCACCCAGACCGAGGAGGAGAAGGCGCCGGGCGATCTGGCCAGCCGCAAGCTGACGGAGAACATCCGCTCGGGCGCGATCCCCTACCCGACGGAGAAGCTGGAGGTGCCGCCTCCGCCGCCGATCTCCAGCGCGAGTCCGCCCCCTGTCGCACAGGTCAAACCCCCGAACCCGGAGCCTCCCATGCACGATGAGTCCGCTTACGACGACCCGATGCCTCCGCCCAAGAAGGGTGGCTCCGGGATCTGGATCGCGCTGGCCCTGCTGGTCTTTGTGGGCATCGCGGCCGTGGCCGGCGTGGGCGGCTGGTACTACTGGACCCGCATGGGCGGCTCGGACCTGGTGAGCACCGACGGGGACGAGGGCGGCGACGAGGGCGGCGACGAGGCTGGCGACGAGAAGACGCCAGACGAGAAGACCCCGGACGAGAAGACGACGACCAGCGGCGATCCGACGACGACCACGACGACCACGACGACGACCACGGCGGACGCGAGCGACGAGAAGACGACCACGACGACGACGACCACCGCCGACGCGAGCGACGAGAAGTCCACGGACGAGAAGTCCACGGACGAGAAGTCCACGGACGAGAAGACGACCACGACGACGGCCACGGCGGACGCGAGCGACGAGAAGTCCACGGACGAGAAGTCCACGGACGAGAAGACCGTGTCCAAGCCCAAGACGGGCAAGGTGGTGGTGGTGGGCGACGCGAGGGTGCGGCTGCGCAAGGGCGGCTCCTCCGTCGCGCCGGGCAGCGCGGTGCAGCCGGGCATCTACATCCTGGAGTACAACTTCCCGGGGCAGGCCATCCAGACCGGCGGTCGGGTGGCGGTGAACGCCGGGGAGACCGTGCAGATCGTCTGCGCGAAGGGCCCGAAGACCTGCTCGGTGCGCTGAACGGGCTTGTAGATCAAACGCGCTTGCTGTAAAACGAGCGTGTTTTATCGAGGCCCGAATGCCACGCCCCCCCGCTCCCGTCTCCGGTTCTCCCTGGCTCCTCACCCCCGATGAGCTCCGCGCCCTCTGCGCGGGGCGGGGAGACGAGCTGCGCTGGCTCCGGGACAACCTGCTGAGCGAGCGGGCGCAGCGCCTGATCCTGACGGGACCCCCGGGCTCGGGTCGGAGCTTCCTCCTGGCCCGGCTCGCCCTGGCGTTGGCGGAGGAGCCGGAGCTGGCCTCGCGCTTCGGCGTGGTGCGGCTGGACGATCTGGCCTTCCTGGCCGGGACCGAGGGCGTGGGGCAGGCGGCGGCGGCCGCGCTGGCCGAGCTGGAGCACCGTCGCGGGAACCACGCGCGGGCCGAGAGCCTGCGCGCCGGACGTGGGGCGGAGAGCTGGGAGCTGCTGCGGGAGTGGACGCGGCTGGAGGCGCGCGGGCTGGTGCTGCTGGTGGACGCGCTGGACGAGGGGCTGATGGCCCTGGACGACGGGGGGCGGGGCTTCGCGCACGCGCTGGCGAGCTCCCCCGGGATCACGCTGGTCGGCGCGGCGCGGCGGGCCGAGGATCTGGCGATCGGGGCGCTCTCCGTGCTGGAGCTCCCGCCGCTCTCGGACGCCGTGGCGCGGGAGCTGGTCACGCGGCTCGCCACGCCCCGGGGGCTGAGCGGGGTGGCCGAGGTGATGAGCGATCCCGGCCGCTCGCGCGCGCTCCTGGCGATGGCGGAGGGGAGCCCGCGGGCGCTGGTGCAGCTCTTCGAGGTGCTGGCGCTGGGGGACGCGGAGGACCTGGGGGCCGTGGCCGAGCGCTGGCTGGACCGCGCCACCCCGGACTACACGCTGCGCCTCGGGGCGCTGGCCCACCAGGCCCGCAGGGTGGCGCTGGGGCTGGCGCGCCGTGGAGATCCCAGCTCGGCGGCGGAGCTCTCGCAGGAGCTCGACCTGGACGTGAACGCGGTGTCCTCGCAGCTCAGCCGGCTGGGCAGGCTCTCGGCGGTGGCGCGCCAGGATCTGCCCGACAGCGGGCGGACGGGCTTCCTCCTCGCCGATCGGCGCTTCGACGCCTGGCTGCGGGCCCGGGTCTCGGCCGAGGGGCTGCGGGAGCTGAAGGAGCGCGTGCGCTTCCTGGCGCTGCTCTACGGCGCGGAGTCCGGAGAGCTGAGGCAGGGGAGGCGGGTGCCGGCGGCCTGGGCCATCGAGGAGTGGCCGGAGGCCATCGGCTGGGGCGCGCTCTCCCGGGCGGTGGACGCGCCCTCGGGGATGGAGGCCGATCCGCCGCTCCCCCGGGCGCTCCCGCCGCTGGATCCCACGGCGGCGCCGCAGTGGGGGCGGCTCGGCGACCTGCGCAAGAACACGCTGCGGCACTTCGCCGAGGCCGAGGAGGCCTACCAGCGCGCGCTGGGCCTGGACCGCTCTCTGGGGTGGGTGTGGAACAACCTGGGCAACCTGCTGCGCCGCGAATTCCTGCGGCCGGACGCGGCGGAGGCGGCCTATCGCGGGGCCATCGGCGCGAACCCAGGGCTGGCGGTGGCCTGGCTGAACCTGGGCAACGTGCTGGGGGCGGAGGCCGGGAGGCCGGAGGAGGGCGAGCAGGCGGTGCGGCGCGCGCTGGCCCTGGACATGGGGCGGGCGGAGAGCTGGGCCAGCCTGGCCGAGCTGCTGGCGCTCCAGGGGCGCGGGCGGGAGGCGGCGCAGGCGCTGGAGGAGGCGCTGGCGCGGGACCCCAGCGACCCGGTGCTGTGGCGGGCCCTGGCGCGGCTGCGCGAGGAGCACGGCCCGGCCAGCGGGGTGGAGCAGGCCTGGCGGGAGGCGGTGCGGCGCGGGCCGGAGGACCCGGACGCGAGCACGGGGCTCGGCCTCTTCCTGGCGCGGCGCGGGATGGCGACGGCGGCGGAGCGTGCGCTGCGGCGGGCGATCGGGCTGCGCGCGCGCTCCCACGTCGCCTGGCGGGCGCTGGGTGAGCTGCTGTCCGCCAACGAGGCCCGGCTGGCGGAGGCGGAGAGCGCGCTGCGCCAGGCCCTGGAGGCCGCGCCCCGCGGGCCGGCGGAGATGAGCGCGGAGCTGGGGCTGGCCTGGTTCCTGCTGGCGACCGGGCGCGCCCCGGAGGAGGCGGAGGCGCGGGCGGGCGAGCTGGCCCGGAGGGTGTCCTCGGCGGGGCCGCAGGCGGTCCTGATCGGGGCGCGCCTGCGTCGAGGGGCCTGGGCCGAGGCCGTGCCCTCTCTGCGGCGCCTGCTGGGCGTGGGGCCCTGGACGGAGGGGACCTTCCACGTCGTGCTGGGCTGGCTGCTGGAGGGCGCGCGGGCCGGGCACGCGGCGGAGGCCGCGACGCTCCTGGAGGAGGCGGGGCTGGCGCGCGCCTGGAGGCCGCTCACCGAGGCGCTGCTGGCGGCCAGCGGGGACGCGCGGCGCCTGGAGCGGCTGGCGCCGGAGGTCCGCGGGCCGGCGGAGGCCCTGCTGGCCCGCGTCCGCGCCCCGAGCCCCAGCGCGGCCTCGACCGGGGAGCCGCCTCGCCGCGGGCGTCGCCCGAAGCGGAGCTGGTGAGCCTAGCCCTTCAGGGCGGCCAGCGCGACGTTGGGCACGCCCAGCAGGCTCGGCTTCGCCTCGAAGCGGGTCATGCGCTCGCCCAGCACCCTCAGGTTCCTGTGGTCGGAGAACCAGGCGGGCGTGGGCTTGATGCGGAAGGGCGCGTAGACCACGGACTTCTGCGGGTGGTCCACCAGCCAGGTGTTGTGGACCACCCCGATGCCGCTCTGGATGTCCTCCAGCGTGTGGCCGGGGAAGGCACCCCAGGTGGTGACGGAGAGGGCGTAGTTCATGGCCGCCCAGGCGTTCACCGCCACCCCGCCGAAGCGCAGCCCGGCGATGGTCCGGTCGAGCGCGGAGGCCTGCTGCTTCGCCGTCCGGTCGTCGATGATGAGGCAGCAGGAGAGCGTGCCCCAGCAGACGTCGTTGGCGAAGTCCAGGGCGCGATCGAGGAAGGCCGCCGCGTCGGCCGCATCCAGCCCGACCTCGGCCAGCACGCCGCAGAAGGCCTCGTTGGTCAGCGCGTACTCGCCCTTCTTTGCCGGGACGTCGGGGATGACCGTCCAGGGCACCACGCCCTCGCCGCCCGAGACGAGGCGCTTCGCCTGGGGGTAGTGGTCCAGGAAGGCCTGGTAGCGGTCCAGCGCGCCCGGGTAGTAGGCCTTGCGCGCGGGGGTCGCGGCCAGGGACTCGTGGACGAGCTGCAGGAAGCGGTCGCGCTGCGCCCAGCCCTTCGCCGTGACCAGGATCTTCGCGGCGTTGCAGTTGAAGCTGCCGTTGTTCTCCACCATGGAGGCGACCTGGCGCGCCTGGAAGCGCAGGTCGTCGTCCGACCAGTCGCCGGGCACGATCATGACCGGCGTCACGCAGCCGAGCTCCGAGCTGATGGGCTTCCGCAGGAGCGGATCGTGCTCGGCTTTGCGGCGCGCGGCCTCGGCCGGGTCGGCGCCCCACACGATGGCGTCGTGGGTGCGGTCGGAGCCGGTGATGTGGACGCTGTCCACCTGGGGGTGCTGGCAGAGGTGCTTGCCCACCTCGGCGCCCCCGTGGACGACGGCGAAGAAGCCCTCGTCCACGAGGCAGGCCAGGGCGCGCTCGTAGAAGCGGCCGATGTAGGCGTTGACGGGGTTCGTCTTGACGACGCAGACCTCGTCCTCCACGAAGAGCTTGTAGATCGCGTCCATCGCGCCGATCGAGCTCACGTTCCCCGCGCCCAGCACCAGGGAGAGCCCGCCCGCGGAGGCCTTGCCCGCCGCCTTCTCGCGGTAGATGCGGCCCTGGCTGTCGGGCTTGCCCGGCTCGATCCAGATCTCCGCGCGGAAGCCCGTGTACAGCAGCCGATCGATGAGGTTGGCCGGGAAGACGTCCAGGACGACCTGGCCGTCCGGGCGGGTGTGCTTGCCGGGCACTGTGGGCTGTCCGCCCTGCTCGAGCGACTCCTTGAGCAGGCGCAGGTTGCGCATCACCGACATCGGCCCGCCCAGCCACTCCTGGCCCGCCAGGGAGGAGCTGGGGTCGATGCCCTTGGCCTTGCAGGCGGCGTCCACCCACTCGTCGGAGACCTTGAGCAGATCGTCCATGCAGCGCTGGAGCAGGGCGGTGCGCCGGCCCAGGTCCACCGCCACCCAGGCGGCCTTGCGCGAGGCCACGCGCGCGACGATGGCGTCGACCTCGGGGATGGGGGTCGCGGGGACGGCGGGCGGCGGCTCGGGAAATCTGGGCGAGGACATGGAACCTCCGTGAGCGGATCCACTATCGCGTCAGGCGGCCGGGGCCACGCCGGGCGTGTCGGGTATGCTCGGCGCGGAGGTGAACGGATGCTCGGGAGGTCGGTGCTGGTGCTCGCGCAGGTCTCCCTGCTGTCGGCGCTCGTGCTGGGCTACGGCGCGGGCTGCGGGGCGGGCGCGAGCTGCGAGCGCATGGCGCCGGGCATGGACCGGGACCTCTGTCTGCACGACCGGATCATGGCCCTCCCCGGTGAGCAGCACGCCGACGCGCTGGCCCTCGCGCGGCAGATCCAGGACCCCGTGGTGCGCGGGGCCGCCGTGTTCACCTGGGTGATCCAACACAACCGCGAGATCGACCCGAAGGCCGGGCAGGCTCTGTGCGGGCTGCTCATGGGACAGGAGCGCGAGACGTGTACGCGAAAGCTCTCGCAGGTGCATCTGCGGCGTTGATCCTCGCCGCGTGCGGGGGGAGCCCGCCGGGTGCCTCGCTGCCGCCCGAGCTGGGCCCCTGCGCGCCCTACGCGCGCTCGAGCAACACGCTGGCCTACTGTGTGGTGAAGCAGGCGGCCAACCTGCCCTCGCCCGCGGACGTGGAGCGCGTCTGCCCGCTGTCCGGCGCCCTGGAGACCGAGTGCCGTCGCGCCTGGACACAGTCCCGGGCGAACCCTGGGCTCGGCTTCTCCACGGACGCGCTGGTGCAGGTCTGCGCGGGGAGCGACGACTGCGTCTTCGAGCTGCTCGAGGCGCGGCCGGAGCCGGACGTGACCCGACAGCTCGCGCTGTGCGCCAGCGTGGCCGGGCAGTTCGCCGAGGACTGCGCCGTCCACGCCCTGGAGCGCTGGGCCACGGCGCGGCCGGTCCCGGCGGAGGCGGCGCGCCTGGCCAGCGTCGAGACGGCCTTCCCCGAGCGGGTGGGCTACGCGCTGGGGGTGAACCTGGCCTGCTACGGGGGGCCCGCCTGCGCCGGCGCCGACCGGGTGCGCTCCTCCTGTGAGCAGACCGCAAGCCAGATCCGGGACGCGAGCCTGCCCTGTCCACGGGTTGTGGCGCCCCCGGGTTTTCCGCGCGGCAGGCAGTGACAACAAGGTCCCGGTCTGATAGTGTGTAGCTGAATCAGCGGCGGGTCCCTCTTGCCACGTCAACAGCGCCCCACGACGCGCGATCCACAGCAGGAAATCCAGCAGCTCCCCGGGCGCGCCCGCCCGCGTGGGGGTGTGAGCCCTGCCGCGCGCGCGCTGCTGAGCTCGCTGGGGCGCCGCCTGCTGTGGAGCCTCATCCCCGCGTCCATCGTGCTGGCAGGCGTCTGGGGGGTGGTCTTCGGCGACGACGGGCTGCTGGAGCGCCACGCGCTGAAGCAGCGCCTCCACCGCATGGAGGAGCGGGTCCAGGTCATCGAGGGGGAGAACGCGCAGCTCCGCGACGAGATCCGGCGCCTCCGCGAGGATCCGGTCGCGGTGCGCCGCGCGGCGGCCGAGCAGCTCCTGGCGGCGGAGCCTGGGAGCACGATCTACCGACTGCAGTAGCATGCACGTCTACCGCTGGGATCTCGACAAGACCTATCTGGAGACGGACTTCCACTCGCTGCGCGGGCTGGTGCGCTCGGCGACGGAGCCCGCGGCGCAGAAGCGCGCGGTCCCGGGGGCCACGGCGCTGGTGCGGGCCCTGGGGGCGCGGCCGGGCTGCCGGGTCTTCATCCTGTCGGGCTCGCCCACGCAGATGCGCGAGGTCCTGGAGGAGAAGCTGAGGCTGGACGGCGTTCAGTACGACGGCTTCATCCTCAAGGACAACCTGGGCAACCTCAAGCGCGGGCGCATCCGCGCCATCCGCGGCCAGCTGGGCTACAAGCTCCCCACGCTGCTGCAGTCGCGGGTCGGCGTGGGGCCGGGGGTCGGGGAGACCCTGTTCGGGGACGACGCCGAGGTGGACGCGCTGGTCTACTCGATCTACGCGGACGCCCTGATCGGGCGCGTGACGCCGGCCGACCTGAGCCGCGTGCTGGAGCTCTCCGGCGCCTACCCTGACGCCATCGACGCCGCGCTGGAGTCGCTCTCGCGCCTGCCCCAGGGCCCGGTGGTGGACCGGATCTTCATCCGCCTCGCCCAGGGCGCGCCGCCCGAGCGCTTCGCCCCGCTGGGCAGCCGCCTGGTCCCCATCCACTCCTGGTGGCAGGCGGCGCTGGTCCTGGCCTGGCTGGGCCACGTCCCCTCCAGCGTCGCCGACGACGTGCTGGCCGAGAGCCTGGCGGGCTCGGGCGAGCTGGCCTGGGCGGCGGCGGGCATGGCCCAGGATCTCGCGCGGCGCGGGCACCTGCCGGCGGAGGTCATCCCCGAGCTGGTGGGCGCGCCCGAGGTCCGGGGGGCGGTGGCGCGGGCGCTGCGGCACCTCGGGCCGCTGGCCCCGCCCGTGGTGGAGCTCCCCCCGACCGGCGCCGACTACCTGGGGCTGGTGCGGAGCTGGTCGAAGCCTCCCGCCTGAGCCCCTGGGCGCGCCGGGCCCCGCCGTGCTACGTCAAGGGCGATGGACGCCCGGCTCTCTCGCCTCCTGCTCCTGGCCGCCCTGCTGTGCTCGCCCGCGAGCGCCGGCGCGGAGCTGCCCCCCATGCCCGACGTGCCGCGCGCCGAGGCCATCCGCGCCCCCGACGGCACCTTCGTCATCACGCTCTACCCGCCGCTGGACTGGATCGCGGCGGAGGTGGAGGTCAAGGGCGGGGACGGCGTGGACCTGGGGGCGGCGAAGGTGGACCAGCCCGTGCAGGTGCGCGGGGCGACCAGCCGGAAGGGGGCGCTCGCGGTGACCCTGCGGATCGCCACCCCGCAGAAGATCGGGATCACCTGGGAGTTCGACGTCGAGCCCATCGCGGTGCCCTCGCGGGCCCCTGAGCTGCAGCGCGCCGAGGGTGCGCGCAAGCGTCGAGGGCGGCGTTGAAGCTGGAGTCCCTGGGGCCCGAGGCGCGCGAGGGGATGGTGGACCGGCTCTCGGACCTCCGCCACGATCTGGGGAAGTACGTCCGCTTCGAGACCCGCTTCGTCGAGAGCGGGGGGGACGTGGAGGCGCTGCGGGCGGCGCTGCGGGCCGACCTGCTGGCGACGCGTCGGCGCGGGGACGAGGTCGAGGGCGCGCAGGCCGTGTGGGCGCGCATGCGGCCCGCCGAGCTGGAGGGAGACCCGGACGTCTCGGCCATCGACGCGGCCATGGCGGCGCTGGCCGGGGTGGACCTGGGCGGACCGGAGCCGGAGCTGCGCCGGGCGGCGGCGTTGACGGCGGCGGTGGCGGAGGCCACGCGGCGCCTCCAGCAGCGGGCGCGGGCGCTGGAGGGCGCCGATGGCTGACATCCTCGTCATCGACGACCAGGACCGCACCCTGGACCTGTGCCGGCGGGTGATGCCCGAGCACAGCTGGCACGGCCCCGCGCACAACTGGGCGGAGGCGCACGAGCAGCTCAAGACCCTGCGGCGCAAGGTCGAGCTGGTGCTGCTGGACATCCACTTCGACGTGCCGGCCGACCAGCTCCTCGGGCTGCCGCCGGAGCCCACGCCGAAGGACGTCGACCGGGCGAAGCGCCGGCAGGGCGTGGAGATCCTGGCGGCCCTGCGGCGCAACCTCCCCGACCTGCCCGTCGTGCTCATGACGGCGCGCGGCGAGGTCCCGCTGGAGCGCGAGGCCGACCGCCACGACGCCGAGGAGTACACCTACTTCCTCGACGACGAGGACATCGACGCGCGCAGCCTGCGCGCCCAGGTCCAGGGGATCCTGGCGGCCCGGCGCGGCACGGAGTGGGAGGGCCCCATCTACTGGGGGCGCTCGCTGGCCATGCGGCGCATCCGGCAGCGGCTGATCACGCTGGCCCGCGGCCGGCTCCCCGTCATCCTGTCGGGGCCCACCGGGACCGGCAAGTCGCTCATCGCCCGGCACTTCATCCACGCGCGCAGCGGCCGGAAGGGCAAGTTCGTCGCGGTGGATCTCAGCACGCTCCCCAAGGACCTGGTGGGCGCGCACCTGTTCGGCTCGGTCAAGGGCGCCTACACCGGCTCGGTCGCCGACCGGCGCGGGGCCTTCGAAGAGGCCGACCAGGGGACGCTCTTCCTCGACGAGATCGGCAACCTGAGCGAGGACACCCAGAAGATGCTGCTGACCGTGCTCCAGGAGGGGGCGGTCGTGCGCATCGGGGACAGCCGCGAGCGGGCGGTCGACGTCAAGCTGGTGGTGGCGACCAACGAGGACATGGGCGAGCTGGTGCGGCAGGGGCGCTTCCGCGCCGACCTCTACATGCGCCTGAACCCGGCCTGCACCGTCGAGCTGCCCGCGCTGCGCGAGCGCAGCATGGATCTGGAGCGCCTGCTGGAGTTCACGGTCGAGCGCGTGGTGCAGGACCGCTACGTCCAGGAGCTGTTGTCCGACTACCGGGCCCGCGCCAGCCTGGGCGAGGCCCCCGAGGGCAGCGGCCTGGGGGTGGGCGTGCGGGTGGTGGCCGACGAGGACCTGCCCGAGCCGGCGCCGGGCGTGGTGGTGCTGCTCTTCCCCGACCGCACGCTGGAGCTGCTGCGGCGCCACCGCTGGCCGGGCAACCTGCGCGAGTTCACCATGGCGGTGGAGAACGCCGTCACGCTCACCCTGGCCGAGGCGGTGGGGGCGGGGCGCTCGGGCGGCGGCGGCGGGCGCGGCGACGTGGTGCAGGTCCGCCCCAAGCTGGTCCGCGACCTGCTCCTGGCCGGTCGCCTGGCCGACGACGACGAGGAGAGCGCCGAGGGCTGGAAGGTGGAGGTCCGCATCCGCCCCCACGAGACGCTCAACCGCGTGGCCCAGGACGTGGAGCGCCAGTTCTTCACGCGGCTGTACCTTCAGGAGAAGGGTGATTTTGCGGCGATGGCCACCGTGCTGCTGGGGGACACGGACGGGGCGCGGAAGATCCAGCTCCGCTTCAACCAGCTGGGGCTGAAGGTGCGGGAGCTGAAGGAGCAGGTGGGTTAGGGGTCCGAGCGGTGAGATCAAGGGTTGATGGCCTTGATCTCGGCTTCGGTCAGGTGTGCGGGAGCCCCGTGGAGCCAGCGCTGGCGCGAGTAGCTCAGGTAGGGGTCCGTACGCGGGCGCGCGCGGGGCGTAGGTCGTGTTCACGAGGGCTCCGGTCGACCTCCGTCACCTGTCGTCCGGGCCGCGCTAAGCTGCGCGCGGAGGTGACCTGTGAGACTCGGAGCCCTGCTGTGCGCCCTGACCATCGCCTGTGAAGACAAGTCCTCGACCGACGACAGCGGCCCTGTCGACACCGCCCACACCGGAGAGACGGGCGAGCCGTCCGATGGCTACGCCTGCACCGGCCTGACCGACGCCATCGGAGCCGTGAGCGCGCGCGAGCCGGACCTGGAGCTCTTCTTCCCCGACGCGGACTGCGAGGCCGGGATCTGGAGCTTCGAAGGAGACGCCTCGCGCGGCGACGTGCTGGCCGACGCCGTGTGGGTGCTGCCCTGGGACCAGCAGACGGGCGTCCTGGGCTCGGCGACGGCCCTGACCGACGACGGGACCGGGCTGTTCACCGGCGAGCTCCCCTCGAGCGAGACCGGCTTCTCCTGTGACGCCGAGCTCCAGATCGGCTGGATCTTCGCCCCGATGCTGGGCGAGAGCCTGGGCGTGCTCAGCGGCATGGGCGCGCGCGGCGCGGCCTCCGGCGCGGGCTGGGGCAGCCTGGACGGCGGGGACTTCGGGTTCGAGGTGGCGACGAACACCGGAGAGGTGGCCGGCATGAGCACCGTGGCCTGCAACCCGGTCACGGGGAAGGGCTTCGGCCCCCAGGACATGATCTCGATGGGCCCCAGCGAGGACTACTCCGGCGCCGATCTGTGGGCCCTGGAGATCGACCTGGAGAGCAACGATCTGGGCGAGGCCAGCGAGGTGCTGCTGGGCGCCCTGGGCGTGGACGCCGCGGGGACCGTGAACGCCGCCTACTACGGCGGCGGGTAGGTCCACACGCGGCTAAGATGACCCGATGGTCCACCACCTGGCCCTGCTCGTCGCGCTCACCTCGCTGAACGGGACCGCGCACGCCGAGGATCCGCCGCCCGCGGTGGAGGAGGCGCCCGAGGCGGACGGCGAGCCCGAGGAGGAGGCTGAGCCCGACGAAGACGGCGAGGTCCTGATCGTCGAGGAGCGGCGCGGGACCCCGCCGGTGACCGCCCGCTCCCTGCCGCTGGAGGAGCTGCGCGTGCTCCCCGGCTCCGGCGGGGACGCGATCAAGGCGGTGCAGAGCCTGCCGGGTGTGGCCCGCGCGCCCTTCGGCATCGGCCAGCTGGTCATCCGCGGGACCGGGCCGGAGGACTCGGCCTTCTACCTGGACGGCGCGCGCATCCCGCTGGTCTTCCACTTCGGCGGGCTCAACACGGTGCTGAGCTCGGAGCTGCTGGACGAGGTGCTCTACCTGCCCGGCAGCTACGGGGTGCGCTACGGCCGCACGCTGGGCGGGGTGATCGACCTGCGCACGGACCCGGAGCTGCCCGAGCGCGCCCGCGCCTCCCTCTCGGTGGACCTCTACCAGAGCGCCGCGCTGGTCGAGCGCCGGCTGGGCGAGGACACCTCCCTCTTCCTCTCCGGGCGTCGCTCCTACATCGACGTCATCCTGGACCCCGTGCTGGACCGCATGGGCGCGGGGGCGGTGCGGGCGCCGCGCTACTGGGACCTGCAGGCGCGCCTGCTCCACCGGATCCCGGACGGCTCGCTCACCGTGCTGGGGCTGGCGAGCGACGACCGCTTCACCATCTCGGGCGACGAGGAGGCGGCGGACGAGGTCGCGCTGGGCCTCTACATCCGCTTCCAGAAGCTCATGCTGCGCTGGGAGCAGGGCTTCGGGGACCGCTGGCGGGCCGAGATGACGCTGCTGGTGGGGCCGGAGACGCAGAAGATCGCGGTCTTCGATGGCGAGGTGCGCGAGAGCCCCTTCCACGTCGTCCTGCGCGCCGAAGCCACCCGCGCCCCCTCCCTGGGCGGTCGCGCGCTGTGGCGCTTCGGGGCGGATCTCCTGGCGGTGCGCGAGCGCTACGTCTATGACCTGACCGACTTCGGCTTCAGCCTGGACGCCACCGCCTGGAGCTGGTCACCGGCGCCCTACGCCGAGCTCAGCCTGCAGCTCGGCGCGCTCAGCCTCACGCCGGGCCTGCGCCTGGACCCCTTCCTCACCGAGGGCTACGCCGCGCTCTCGGTGGACCCGCGGGTCGGCGCGCGCTGGGCGCTCCCGGACGGGACCGTGCTGAAGGCGGGCCTGGGTCAGCACTCGCAGCCGGCGGCGATCGAGCAGGTGCTCGACGAGCTGGGCGGGGACCCCGACGTGGGGCCGGAGCACGCGATCCAGGCCAGCCTGGGCGGCGAGCGGAGCTTCGGGAGCATCTGGACCGCGGATCTGACCGGATTCTGGTATCAACTATATGATTTAGTCAAGCGCGACCGCAGCGAGGGCATCGCGTCCGAGGGCGAGCGGGCCAACGTCGGCCTGGGCCGCGTCTACGGGGTGGAGGGGCTGCTGAAGGCCGAGGGCGAGCGCGGCTTCGGCTGGCTGGCGCTGACCTGGAGCCGCTCGCTGCGGGCCGACGCCGCGGGCGAGCCCTACCTGCGCTACGACTATGACCAGCCCATCGTGCTCACGGCGCTGGCCAGCCGCGAGCTCGGGGAGCGCTGGCGCCTGGGGGCTCGCCTGCGCTACGGCTCGGGCAACCCCTACACGCCGGTCATCGGGCGCAGCTTCGACCTGGACGACGGCGACTATGACGGCATCTGGGGCGAGGAGAACAGCGACCGCCTCCCGGCCTACTGGACCCTGGACCTGCGCGTGGACCGCAGCTTCGAGCTCCGCCGCGTGAAGCTCGACGCCTGGCTGGACCTGCAGAACGCGACCAACCGCCAGAACGTGGAGGTGATGACGTGGACCTGGGACTACTCCGCCGAGCGCCCCATCACCGGCCTGCCCATCCTGCCGGTCTTCGGGTTGCAGGCCTCCTGGTAGGGCTCTGCGGCTGCGGGCTGGATCAGAGCCCGCGCACGTTGATCGGGGATCTCACGGTGCTCTCCGCCGCGCTGGAGCCGGCCGAGGCCAGCCCCGGCGAGGCCGTGAGCCTGAGCGCGCTGATCGTGGACCCCGACGGGCTGGGCGTGGAGCGCGCCCTGGCCTGGACCTGCACGGACCTGGGCGAGGGCTGCGCGGAGGCCCTGCTGGCGACGCGGGCGAGCGAGTGGGCCATGCTGGGACCCGTCGAGGACGAGACCTTCGAGGCCAGCTTCACCGTGCCCGAGGTGCTCTCGGCCGTCTTCGCCGAGGGCCTGGAGGAGCTGGAGCTGCCGCTCTACGTGCTGGCCTGCGCGCCCGGGGCCTGCCCCCTGCTGGACGCGGTGGCCGAGGACCCGGTCGCGGGGAGCGCCGAATTCGAGGCGGTGGCCGAGCTGCTGGGCGACCCCGAGGGCCTGGTCAGCGGGCTGGCCATGGACCAGGCCTGCCTGGGCACCCGCGAGCTGGTGATCTCCCTGCGCCCCGAGGAGGAGCGCGAGCACAACCCCGTGCTCTTCGGGCCGGACGACCTCTCGCTGGTGGCTGGGGAGACCGAGGAGCTCATCTTCTCCATCGGGGACAGCGACAGCACCGACGGCCTGCCCACGCTGATCCTCTCGCCCTACAGCACGGCCGGGACCTTCGACGACGAGCTCATCGCGTCCGAGGCGGGCGATCTCCCGGTCGAATTCAACGCGCCGGAGGAGCTCTCCGACCTCGGGCTCTACGCCGTCCTGCGCGACGGCACGGGCGGCCAGGCCTGGTGGCGGGCGGAGCTGGACGGGGCTGGCCAGGAGTAGGGGGCGCGCGCCGCGCGAGATAGAGAGCCATCTGGCCCCGATCCCGGAAGACGACGTGCGCCTGCTCGTGCTCCTGCTGCTGCTCTGCCGCGCCCTGGCCGCGCCGATGGACGCGCTCGACCCGGCGTTGCGGAACATGTTCGAGGCGGCGGAGCGCTCACGCGAGGCGGGGGACGCGCGGCGGGCGGCGGCGGGCTACCTGCTGGTGCTCACGCAGGATCCGACGTTCACGCCCGCGATCCTCGGGCTGGGGGCCGCCCAGGAGGCCATGGGCCTGCCAGAGGAGGCGGAGGCGACCTACGAGCGCCTGCCCAACGACGCCGACGCGGTGGAGGCCCTGGCCCGCCTGGTCGAGCGCGAGCACCCCGAGCGCGCCGCCGAGCTCTACCGGAGGCTCCAGACCCTGCGCCTCGGCGAGCCCTGGCCCTACCTGTTCGAGGCCCGCGCGCTCTCCGGCAGCGATCCCATGACGGCCCTGGCCTCCTTCGAGACCTACCTGGGCCTGCTGGGCGCGGTGGAGCCGGAGGGGGAGGCGCTGGTGGCGCTGGCGGTGGCGCTGGAGGAGTCCGGACACGAGGCGGAGGCCCTGGCCCTGCTGGACCGCTACCAGCGGGAGTGGCCGGAGGGCGGGGCCGTGCCCGAGGCGCGGGGGCGGATGGAGCGCTGGGCGGTGGAGCACGCGGCGCGCACGCTGGCCATCGGCGGCGGCGAGCCCCTGCCACACGAGGCGCGGGCCCGGGTGGAGGAGGCGCGGCGTCGCTTCGCCCGCGGGCAGGGGGAGGAGGCGCTCTCGCTGCTGCGCGAAGTCGTGCGCGTCTACCCGCGCTCGGCCGAGGGCTGGGGCGCGCTGGGGGACGTCCACCAGGCGGCGGGGCGGCTGGACCAGGCGGAGCTGGCCTTCGGCTGGGCCGTGGCGCTGGCCCCGGACGAGGCCGCCTGGCACGCGCGGCTGGGGCTGCTGCTGGCCGAGGCCTATGGCGGGCGCCGCCACCGCGAGGCCGCCGAGAGCCTGGCCCGCGCCCTGGCCCTGCGCCCCAGCTGGCCCGAGATCCAGTACCAGTATGGGTGCGTGCTCCAGGGCCTCGGGGACTGGGACCCCGCCACCCGCGCCCTGCAGGACGCGCTCAGCGCCGAGCCGGGCGCGAAATTCGCCGAGGACGCCCGCCGCCGCCTGGAGGCCCTGACCCGGGTGGCGCCGGAGCCCCCCGACCGCCAGGTGGCGGGGAGCTGCCCGTCCAGCATCGCCGCCGCCCTCTGCGACCGCTACCGCGTGGCCCGCGTCTACCAGGACCGGGGCGACTACCCGGCCGCCCGCGCCGAGCTGGACCCGGTGCTGAGCGAGGCCCCGCGCTGGTCGGCGGCGCTCAACCTGCTGGCCGCCCTCGAGCTGGCCCAGGGGCGCACGGCCGAGGCGGTCTCCGCCTGGAGGCGCTCCATCGAGGCCGATCCCGACCAGCCCCAGGTCCTGCTGGCCCTGGGCGAGCAGGCACGGCGCCAGGGGCGGGGTCAGGAGGCGGCCGAGCTCTTCCAGGAGGCCGCCGACGCCGGCTCCGGGGACGCCTGGTACTTCCTGGCCGAGATCGCCTTCGCCGCCGAGCAGTACGATCTGGCCACGACCCGCCTGGACGCCTACTTCTCCGCCTCCTCCGGCGGCCTCAACGCCGAGCCCGCCCTCGCGCTGCGCCGTCAGCTCGAGGCCCGGGAGCGGCAGCGGCGCCTCTCCATCGGGCTGGGGCTGAGCCTGGCCCTGGGTCTCGGCCTCGGCGGCCTGCTCTGGCGGACCAGCGGCTCCACCCTGCGGCAGCTCGTCGCCCGCGCCCCGGAGAGCGTCCACGACCTGGCCAGCGTGCTCTCCGCGCTGAGGCACGAGGTGCTCAAGCACAACACGACCCTGCTGGGCGAGGTGGCCAGCGCGCTGGAGCGGGGGGACCACCAGGCCGTGGCCTTCGCCGCCGATCGCCTCTTCGGCGAGCCGGGCTCGGGAGACGGCGGGATCGTCGCCCGCTTCCACGCCTACATCCAGAGCCTGGAGCGCCTGGGGGGCCGCCACCGCGTGCGCCTGGATCTGGCCCGCAAGGACCCGGTGATCGCGCCGATGTACGCCGGGATGCGCCGGCTGATGCGCCTGGAGCCCGACCTGCGGCGCCCCTGGCGACCCCGGCGCGGCCTCTCCGGCGAGCTGCGCGCGCTCTCCACGCTGCTGAACGAGGACTGCTACCGCGCCCTGGGCCGCTTCCTGCGCGAGATGAGCACGCTGCGCGTCGATCACGAGCTGCTGCGCGGGGTGGACGACCGCGTGCGCGCCGAGCCGGCCTTCTCCGGGCAGGCCCTCCCCGATCTGGAGCTGGACGTGCCCGAGGGCGGGCTCCCCGCGCGCATCCTGCGCGGCGACCTGGAGGACATCGTGGCCAACCTCCTGCGCAACGCCTACCGCGCGGTGGGAGAGGGCCTGCCGCCAGGCCAGCGCCGCGTGGGGCTGGGCATGGAGGAGGAGGAGGATCTGGTCACCGGGCTGGAGAGCGTGGTGCTGCGCTTCCGCGACAACGCCCCGGGGCAGCTCACCACCGCGATGATCCGCAGCCGCAGCCTGGGGCGGGGGCTCGGGCTGGTGGTGGATCTGGCGACGCGCCACGACGGCAGCGTCTCCGTTGAGCCGGAGCGCGGCTGGGCCAAGGCGGTGGTGGTCCGCCTCCCGCGCGCCGAGACGCCCGACGGCTCCGACCCCGAGAGCACGCTGCCCGGCGCGGGCGGCCCGCGTGGTTTATCCTTGGCCGGAGAGGGAGGCGGATGAGGCGACCCCGGATCCTGGTCATCGAGGACGGCAGCGAGTACGTCCAGAACCTCACGCGCTTCCTGGGCGAGGACTTCGACTTCGTGCGGGCGGGCGACGGCCAGGACGCGCTGGACCAGCTCGGTACCGGGCGCTTCGACGCCATCTTCCTGGACATGAAGTTCGACCGCGCCCCGCGGCTGCTGGGCGATCTCGGCGCCCTCGTCGAGCGCTTCGTCGGCGATGAGGATCGCGCGCGCCGCTTCCTCATCGACAACCAGGGCGCCTACGTGCTGGCCGCCCTGCGCGAGGCCGGGCACGCCGAGCCCGTGCTCTTCAGCTACGACTTCGACGGCGAGCCGCGCCGCTACCGCAACCTCGAGGGGCGCTACGCGCCGCTGGGCTACCTGGCGGACACGGCCGATCCCGCCCAGATCCGGGCCGCGCTCAACGCGCTGATTGGCTAAACGAACTAGATTCGCCTCTCCAGGAAGCGCTGCACGGCTTCGTGGAAGGCCAGCGGGTGGGTGAGGGGAGCGCGGTGCCCTCCGGGGACGACCTCCACGCTGGCGCCGGGCACGTAGCGCAGGATGTCGGCCGGGGTCCAGGGCGCCTCGGCGTCCACCTGGCCCAGCAGCCAAAGCGAGGGCACCCCGAGGTCCTCGGGCAGGCCCCAGGAGAGCACGGCGTCCAGGCGGCGCACGACCTCGGCCTTGTCGGGGAGCTCCGAGACGAGCTGCGTGGTGATGAGCGGGTCCACGCCCTCCTCGGTCAACCGGTGCTTGATGCGCGCCCCGTAGAGCAGGTCGAAGATCGGGGCCGGCAGGGTCCCGGCGCGCAGGCGCCCACGCCGGATGTTCGGGGGGACCAGGGCGGGGGCGGGGAGCGTGCCGAGCGTGATGAGCGCGGCGATCTTCTCCGGAGCGCGCGCGGCCATGGCCCGACCCACCAGCCCGCCCAGGCTGAGCCCGGCCACGGCGATCCGCGGTCGCGCCCCGGGTCGGGGGGACACGCTCTCCCAGATCTGGTCCAGGCGGTCCAGCACGACCTCCGCCATGGTCATGAGGTTGGCGCAGCCGTTCGGCAGGTCGAAGGCCAGCACCGTGCGATCCCGGGCCAGCGGGCTCTGGTTGGCGAAGACCCGCGAGTCTCCCTCGATCCCCGGCAGCAGCAGCAGCGGCAGCCCAGGGCGCCGCGGGCCCAGGCGGTAGCCGCGGGCCCCGGTCTCGTCCGCGGGCAGGGGGGTGAAGCCGTCGGGCAGGTTAGCGAACAGGGGCGCGCTCCAGGGCGAGGGGCCATTCTACGGTCTCTCGCGGAGAGCGGCGCGGAGGCAGGCGCAGGTGGATCGGTTTCTGCTCGACCCGACCATTGATTTTCTGAACCACGGCTCCTTCGGCGCCCTGCCCGTGCGGGTGGCCGAGGAGCGTGCGCGCTGGCAGATGGAGATCGAGCGGCAGCCGGTCTCGCTGCTCGACGGCAGTCTGTTCGGGCTGCTGGAGCAGGCGCTGGCGCAGGTGGGGCCCCGGCTCGGGGCGCGCGGCGAGGACCTGGTCTTCGTGCCCAACGCCACCTACGGCGTGATCACCGCGCTGCGCTCGGCCGGGCTCGGGCCGGGGGACGAGATCCTCTGCACGGATCACCGCTACGAGGCGGTGTGGAACGCGATGCAGGCGGTGGCGGCCGAGCGGGGGGCGCGCGTGGTGCGGGCGGCGGTGCCCTTCCCCCTCGGCTCGGCGGACGAGATCGTGGACGCCGTGGCCCGCCAGATCACGGATCGCACGCGCCTGCTGGTCCTCGACCACATCACCAGCCCCACGGCGCTGATCTACCCGGTCGAGCGCCTCATCCGGCTCGGCCACGAGGCGGGGGCGCGGGTGCTGGTGGACGGGGCGCACGTCCCGGGGCAGCTGGCGGTGGACCTGGGGAGCCTGGGCGCCGACTGGTGGACGGGGAACCTGCACAAGTGGGCCTTCGCCCCGCGCGCGACGGCGGTGCTCTGGGTGCGGCCCGAGCTCCAGGAGCGCACGCGGCCTCCGGTCCCCAGCCATTACTTCACCTTCCACAAGGCTTTTCACTGGACCGGCACCTTCGACCCGGCCCCCTGGCTCGCCGCCCCCCTGGGCTTCCAGGTCCACGACGCGCTCGGCGGGCCCGCCCTCATGGCGGAGAACCACGAGAAGGTCCGCGCGGGACGCCGGATCCTCGCCGAGCGGCTGGGGGTGGAGGAGGCCCACCCCGACGATCCGAGCCTCTACGCCGCCATGGCCACGGTGCGCCTGCCCGTGCGCGAGGGCGCGGGCGACCCGGCCGCCGCTCGGCTGCTCCACGACCTCCTCATCGAGCAGCACCAGATCGAGGTGCCGATCGTCCCCTGGGGAGGCCGGACCTGGGTGCGCATCTCCGGTCAGCGCTACAACCGGGTCTCTCAGTACGAGCGGCTGGCGGAGGTGCTGGCGCAGGTGCTGGCGGGGTGACCGGGGCTCAGCCCCAGAGCGTGCCCAGCGCGAAGGCGAGGCCCATCATCACCAGCGCCGCGAGGACGTAGGGGAGGACGCGGCTGCGGCGCTCCGTCGTGGGCGCGGGCGCGGGCGCGGGCGCGGGCGCGGGCGCGGAGGCGGGAGGGGGCGGCGGCTCGGGCGCGCGCGCCGTGGCCGAGCCCAGAGGCGGCGGAGGCTGGTCTCCGCTCACGGCGCGGGCCGTGTCCTGGATGCTCCAGGTGCCGCTGGTGTCCTCGGCGGGCGCCAGGGTGCGGGCGCGGAAGCCGTCCTTGTCCACGCGCCGCAGCTTCATGGGCCCCTTCGGCGCCTTCTCGGCGCGGGGGGGCTTGATCCGGGTCCCGAAGGCGTCGATGTGGCGCCGCCGTCCGGAGCGTGAGGCCGTCGGGGAGGGCTTGCCGTGCAGCCGCCGGGGGGGCACCATCCCCGGCACCGGCAGATCGGAGTCGCTCTCCAGCAGGTCCGCCTCCAGCAGGGTCCGCACCAGGGTCAGGGTGCGCGTGCGCTCCCAGGGGCTGCGCGAGAGCAGGCCCAGCAGCGTGGTCCGCGGGGAGAGCCCGTCCACCTCGGCGCTGGGCGTCACCAGGGCCAGGATGCGGCCCTCCTCCACCGTCGCCGGGCGCCCCCCCGCCGAGCTCAGGCCGCAGGCGAGCTGGCGCTCCAGGGGATCGAGGAGGCGGACCAGCCCGATCATCTCCTGAACCTGGGCGAGATCCGCTGAGAAGGGCGACTCTCCGCTCATCTCGAGCGCCTCCATCGGCTCGCGCTGCGGGGTGAGCGGGAGGCGGAGGTAGGCGAAGAGGTTCTCCCGGGCGCGCTCGCGGAGCAGGACCTCCAGCAGGGCGGCGGGCAGGAGCGGCTCCAGCAGCGCGACCGGGCTCAGGTCCGCGGTGGCGGCGGCGCGCAGCTCGGCGACGCGCGAGGCGTGCAGGTGGCCGGCGGCCTCGGCGACGCGCAGCAGGGCCAGGATGTCCTCGTCGCTCTGCGCGGCGACCACCCGACCCTGGGAGACGTAGATCGAGACGAAGCCACACTCCGGCGATTCGCCCTCCAGGACCCCTTGAAAACCGTCCTCCAGCGCGTCCAGGAGCAGGTCGGCGGCTCCATGGGCGCTTCGGGTGGCGGTGGTCCCGGAGGAAGAAGACATCTCCGCTCCCTCGTATCACAGCGCGGGGAGCGCTGGCGAGGGCTCACGCGCTCGCCTGCCTTCAGGCTACCCACTCGTCGATCAGCGCGGCGGTCTCTCTCTTCAGGTTGATTCCGAGCGCGCGGAAGGCCGCCCGTCCGCCGAGCAGCCAGGGCGCAGGGAACTCCGAGAGCGCGTCCCCCGCCTTCAGGCCCACCGCGGAGAGCACCGGGCGCGCCGCCGCCTCCCCCAGGCCCGCCGCGCTGCTCTCCACGACGATGGGCGCGGGGTTCGCCGCGCTGAGCCAGCTCCGGTCGAAGCCGATCACCGGCCGCTTCTGGAGCTGGGCGTCCTTGAGCGCGCGGCTGACGGCGGCGGGCGTCCAGAGGCCCGGGTCGGGGAGGAGCCAGAGGAGCTGGGCGTCGGCCAGCAGCACCTGGATGGCGTTGGTGAGGTCTCCGGTGGCCGAGGCGCGCTGCACCGCCAGCTTCAGCCCCTGCGCTGCGCAGCCCTCCTCCAGCCGGGTCCACCAGCGATCCTCCCGGTCGCGCGCGCTGCGCACCGCGCCCAGCGTGCGGAGCTGGGGGAGCAGGGTCTTCATGCGCGAGATCACCAGCCCAGGTTCCACCCGGAGGGGCAGGCCGACCACGTTGGTCCGCCCCTCGGCGGGGGAGGTGTCCAGCACGTCGGCGTAGACCACCGGGGTGGTCGTGAACTCGCGCGCGGCGGCGGCGAAGGCGCGATCTCCCAGCGCGAAGACCACGTCGATCCGCAGGTCGCGGATGTTGTCCGCCAGGAAGGCCGCCGCGTCGGCCTCGCCGCCGAGCTGGTAGCTGATCCGGGTCGTCCCCTCGATCTTCGCCTTGAAGGTCTCCATGATCGTGGTGGTGCGCGGGCTCTCGTCCGAGCTCAGGATCAGGACCACGGGCTTCTCCGCGCGGGCTAGGCGGGGGAGCAGGGCCACGGCGAGCGCGCCGCCCAGCAGGGAGCGCCGGCTGATCATGGCGCACCCCCGCCCGAGCGCCAGAGCACCACCACCCGCTCGTCCAGCAGCGCGGAGCCCTGCACCACGCCCAGGCCGCCCGGATCGGCGCCCACGGCGCTCACCACCTCCTGGTTGCTGGAGAGCTGCTTGAAGTAGGGGCGACCCACCTGGCTGTCCACCTGCAGGCGCAGGCGCTCGAAGGTGGTCTCGCTCCAGCCCAGCAGGTCCAGCGTGGCCACCAGGGCCGGGTCGTGCGCGGGCGGCAGGTAGACCATCAGGCGGGCGCCGCCGGGCGTCGTGACGTTCATCCCGCGGAAGAGGACCTGTATCGCCTTCTTCTCCAGGGGCGGGGTGTAGGCCGCCTTGACGTTCCCGATGAGCAGCGCCACGTCGGGAGGCGGGGGCGGGGCGGGCTCTGGCGCGGGCTCCGGCGCGGCGGGCGTCGGCTCCTGGGCGAAGAGCGGGGTGGTGAGCAGCGAGAGGATGGACAGGAGGAGCTCACGGCGCATCATGATCAGAACCCCGCCGCGAGCTGGGCCTGCAGGCCCCAGCCGAAGGAGTCGCTGTCGAACTCGTAGGCGATCTCCGCCTGGGCCTTGAAGGCGAGGTGCAGTCCCACGTCGTAGCGGACGCCGGGGAGGATCTCCAGCTCGGGGCCCGTGCCGTCGAAGATCTGGTAGACGGGATCGTCCGGGTCCACCAGCACGATGTCGCCCATGAGGAAGGGCGTGGTCTTGTCCAGGGGGAGCCCGACCACGACGAAGCCGCAGTAGCTCTGGTAGCGCTGACCCTCGACCTCGTGCAGCGTCGTGTACAGCTCGGAGTGGAGCTCCACCGGCCCGCCCTGCCACACCACGCTGGCCGTGGCGATGAGCTCGGGGACGCCATCATAGAGGGTCTTGTAGTCGAAGAAGTCGTCCGCCTCCTCGCCCTCCGCCAGCGTCATGCTCTCGTCGTGGACGTCCATGAGGTCGTAGTAGCCGCCGACGCCCACCTGCAGGCCGTTCGGCGCCTGCAGTGCGACGCGCCCCATCCACGCCTTCTCGTTGTCGTAGTCCAGCCACTGCGGCGAGGCGCCCGCGTCCGCTGCCCGCCCGTTGGCCACCGCGCCCACATAGCTGAGCTGCCAGAAGCCGAGGGCGATCGTGCCGCGAAGCTGCACGCCCACCTGATCGATGGGCAGGTACTCCTCGCCGGCCTCCTCCTCGAGCGCCTCGGGCACCGCCGTGGGCAGGTAGCGGTAGGAGCCCTGGCTCGCCGTGACCGCCCAGGGCGAGATCGGGAGGTGGAAGGCCCCGGCCGCGAGTTGCGCCGCCGGGCGGGCGTTGATGGAGAGCTCCATCGCCTCGATGCCCACGTCCACCCCGTGCTCCTCGGGCTCGAGCGAGAATTCGGTGTTGACCGTCATCTTCCGGTCGAGGTTCGCGGTGTACTGGAACATCATCTCGTCGACCGCGAAGCCCAGCACCTTGCGCTCTTCGAGGTAGTTCAGGTTGAGGGCCGCGTAGCCGTGGATTCGGGTCTCCAGGTCGAGCGGGATCTCCTCCTGGACCACGCTGTCCGCGCCCCGGAGGTCGTCGACCGCCTTCTCCAGGATGCGGACGCGCTCGCGCAGGGCCTGGAGCTCCTCCTCTCGAGGAGCGGTCCCCTGGGAGGCTGGATCTCCCTCCTGGGCCAGCGCGACGCCGGTGAACGTGATGCCTGCGAGCAGCGTGAGCATGCGTCTCCCCTCTCGGAGCGAAAGATCGGCAGTGGGCCGAAGATCAGGGTTTCTGGCTGAGCGTGAGCGTGAAGCCCGTGTCGTTCGCGCTCAACGTCGGCGCGACCGCCTCAGGCTTGCAGGTGACGCGGACGAGCAGGGTCGTCCCGCTCTGGCTGATGGTGACCTGGCTGGCCAGGGGCGAGGCGACCGGCACGCGGCTGAGGCCGACCTGGGAGTCGGTGGACGGCAGGCGCAGCCCGTACTCGCAGCGCTCCCCGTCCTCGGTCAGGAGCCCGAGCGCGCGCTGGCCTTTTCCGCCGACCTTCCCGCGCAGGATGACCTTCCCGCCGCTGACGTCCACGGAGAGATCCTCGAGGTGGCTGGCGGCGCTGGACTCGGGCGCGGCGCTGGGGGTGGCCGGGGCGCTGGCGGCGGGCCTGGGGGCGACGGCCGCTGCGACGGGCTTCGGGGTGGTGGCCGCGGCGACGGGCTTCGGGGCGGCGGCCCTGGCCTCGGCCTCGGCGCGGGCCTTCGCCTCGGCGGCGGCCCGTGTCTCGGCTTCGCTCCTGGCCTTCTGTTCGGCGGTGGCCCTGGCCTCGGCCTCGGCGCGGGCCTTCGCCTCGGCGGCGGCCCTGGCCTCCGCGTCGGCGCGGGCGGCCCGTTCGGCCTGGAGCGCGCGGTCGGGCTCTCGCTCAGAGGCGCTGGCCTCAGGGGCCGGGCTCGCGATCGTCGTAGAGGCCGGGGGGACGGCGGGCGTGGTCGGGCTCGTCACGGGCTCCGGGGGCGCGGCGGGCTGGGCCTCGGGTGGCGCGGTCAGCAGGGGAGCGGCGGTCACCGCGGGGGCGGCCGGCGGCGGGTTGGCGCCTCCCGGCGTGTTCCAGCGCGTCCCCAGCAGGAAGGCCATGACCACGATGCACAGGAGCAACGCCGCGATGATCAGGTTCTGGTTCCGGGGCGGCGGCGCCGCGGGGGGCGGTGGGCCTCCGTGGGTCGGCGCGGGCGCCCCCTGGCTGACCGGGGGGCCCGAGGCAGGGGGCGGCGCGAGGGGCGCCGGCGTCGGGGGGCGTGACACCGCCGCGGCCTGGGGGAGCTGGCTGGTGGAGTGGACCCCGCTGATGTCGTCCAGCGGGACGAGCGTGATGATCTTGTTCCCGTCCACGCCGACCCTGCGCAGCGGCACCGGGCCCCGCGGCCCCTTGCGCTCCGGGCGCGGCTCCGCGGGGGTGGCGGAGCCCGTCGCGCTGAGGTGACGCCTCCGAGCGCGGTCCTGAGGGCGCAGGGGGCGGGCACCTCCGACCCCGGGCGCCCGCCCGCTGTCGTCCACGTGCGAGTCGCTCTGGATCAGGCCCGCGGCCAGCATCCCGCGCACCAGCGCCAGCGTCCGGGTGCGCTCCCAGGGGCTCTTCGCCAGCAGACCCCAGATCGTCATGCGCGGCGTGCAGAGCTCGATGATTCGGCGTTGCGACTCGGACTCGGGCTCACCCACCCAGGGCGAGAGGCTCGTGCTGAGCTGCTGCTCCAGCCCGGCGACCAGCTTGAGCTGCGCGCGGAGCTCGCCGACCAGCTCGCGTGAGCGCACCCCCACCTGCAGGTCGCCCGCGAGCACGGTGTCCAGCTCCTCGCGGACGGGGGGCTCCGGGAGCCTCAGGAAGCTGCAGAGGTTCTCCCGAAAGCGCTCCCAGAGCAGATCCTCCAGGACCTCCGCGGGCAGGAGCTCGGCGAGGAGCTGGGATGCGCCGCCCTCGGCGACCAGCCGCCCCCGGAGCTCCAGGGTCTGAGCCGCGTCCAGGAGACCCGCACACTCCGCCACGCGCAGCAGCGCATCGTCGTCGTCATCGCCGTGGGCCGACACGATCTCGCCCGCCGAGAGGCGCAGCGTGATGAGGCCCAGCTCAGGGTGCTCGCCCTCCAGGGAGCCGGTGAAGCCTTCGTCGAGAGAGCGTACGAGGAGCTCATCGGCGTTGACGCCGATCTCCTGAGCCGTGGATGTCATTTGAAGCGCTCCGCCAACCAAGATCATTGCAGGGTCTGCGGAGCCTTGGGAGGTCAGTGAAAGAATCTATTTAGGTTGTGATGATTCGATGTCAATAGAGTCGAGCCCCATCCTGGCATTCCAAATGCGTATATGGTCATCCAATTTTGTGTAATTGCGGGCCGTCGGCCTTTGGCCCTCGCGGATGTGGTGGCGCGCGCTCGCCCGGTCTCCCCCGCTGGGCTACCAGGAGCGCCAGGAGGGCCCATGCCTGCTGTGCCTGTCTTCGTGCGCCTGCTCAACGCTTATCGAGTCGTCAGCCTCTCCGGCGCCCTGATCGGCGCGGGGGAGGACGCGGCGTCGGCCTTCCAGCAGGCCTCGGCCCGGGAGGGTGTCGCGCTGCTGCTGACCGGGGATCGCGACTACGCGGTGCAGCTCTCCGGCCCCTCTCAGGAGCAGCTCACGCTCCTGCGCGCGCGCGAGGGGAAGGGGGTCTTCCTCAGCTTCCCGGGGCGCGGCACGGTCCGGCGCGTGCTGGCGAAGCTCTCCGTGCAGGCGGCGCAGCCCACCACGCCCACCCAGCCGGAGCGCCCCGTCGAGGCGGGCCCTGCGCTCGATCTCACCGAGGGCCGGGAGGGCGCGGCGCCGCTGTGGCTGCTCTCCAGCGGCCGGTTCTCGTCCTCGCCCGCGGGCGCGGAGGGCGCGGGCGAGGGGTACCGCGCGCTCATCACCGCCGCCCGCTGGGTGTCCACGCGCCGCAAGACCGCGTTCGAGTCCCTCTTCCCGCCGAGCGCCTTCCACCCGGACCTCCCTCGGCGCGCCGAGCGCCTCAGCGTCGATCAGGCGCGCGGCACGATGGCGCAGGTGAGCGAGGCCCTCGCCTACGCCGCCCCCGGGGGCGCCGCGGCGGCCTCCGACGCCACCCAGGCCGCGCAGATCCGCTCCGCCTGCGCCACCATCCTCTCCCACGTCGTGGCCACCGCCCTGCACGACCCCGGCTTCCGCGCCCCCGCCGATGAGGCCGCGCGCGCCCTCTTCGCCATGGTGGACGCCGAGCAGGGGGCCAAGGCCCGGCCCGCCCTGCGCGCCCACATCATCGGGCTCCTCCAGATGCGCGCCCCCGCCCTCGGCGCGTCCGACCGTGACCGCGCGCGGGTCCTGGTCCAGAGCCTGGTCCGGGCCGCCCCGCCCTACGCCGAGCTCCGCGGCCCCTGGAGCTTCGCCATGTGCTCCGCCGACGAGTTCCACGAGGGCGAGTGCGACATCCTCGTGGAGAAGTTCCGCTTTCGCGAGATCGACAAGCCCGCCGACGCGCCCTCGGCCCCCAGCTCCTGGCGCTCCTACCGCGTCTTCGAGGCCCCATTCAAGAGCGTCCACGGCCAGCCCATCCGCGTCTTCGCCCGCTCCGCCCAGCCCACGGACGAGAACCACGAGATGGGGAGCGAGTATTTCACCGGCGTGCTCATCAACCGGCACGCGCAGCTCGGCTCCTTCGACATGCGCGCGTCCAGCGTCTCGGTGCAGCAGCGCGGCTACAAGCTGATGATGAACTCGCAGTGCGCCGGCCTCACGACGCGCTTCGCCATCGGCCGCATGTTCCCCGACGCCGACATCTACTCCTCCTGGGACTCGACCTACTTCCGCAAGGACTTCGAGGGCCACAAGGTCATCGCGTCAGAGGGCCTGGACTGCTTCTACGCCCTCCTGGAGGGGATGTCCCGCGGAGAGGACCACGCCTCCCTGGACCGGCGCATGCGTCGCGTCCAGTGGCGCCACCCGCAGGCGACGGCGGTGGCGGACTTCTCGCAGTTCGTCGGCCCCGCGCACCCGCTGGTCGTGGCCCGCTTCAGCGACGTCAACCAGGACGGCCGCGCCGACCTCTACGACGGCTTCATGGACTTTGAGCTCAAGGCCATCGCCGAGGACATCCACGCCGCGATGACCCCGCGCGACCCGGGCGTGAGCGCCACCCAGGTCAGCGGCGAGGCGGCCAACGGCCTCGGCTGGGCCGCGGGGAGCATGAACCGGGTCACCCAGTACTCGGACATCTGGGCGGGCCTGCCCGGCGAGAGCGAGGGCCTCTACGCCTTCCACGCGGGGGGCTTCTACAGCCACCGGGAGCCGCCGCGCGACGTGCACGCCGGCTCGGGTGACCGCCGCGATCCGGGGCGCCTGCCCGCCATCGTGCGCTACGAGCAGGGCGGCGACGCCAGCGCGCTGCGGGCCGAGGTGCTCATGCACGCCTGGCTCAGCCACGCCCCCAAGGAGCTCAAGCGCCTGCTGGTGGCGGCCGACGCCATGACCCGCGCGCTGGACCTCGGGATCCTCAAGGGAGACAGCAGGCTGCTCTCGCCCGAGGGGCGGCGGGGTGCCGTGCTGCTCACCCTGGCCGGGCTGTTGGAGTTCCCCGCCGACCAGAACCGCCTGGACGGTCTGTGGAGCGCGGCGCTCCAGGCGCTGGGCTTCCCCGAGATCTCGCGCAGCGTGGTCCGCGCCTGCATCACGGACGCCGACCACGACATGAGCAACTACTACGGCTCCATCCGCGGGCTCGGCCAGCTCCTGGACAGCGTCAAGCGCTCGGACCCGGTGGCCTGGGCGAAGCTCAGCAGCGCGGACGCCGCTGTCGGGCGCGCCGCGGAGCTGGTACTGTAGGGGCATGCAGAGCGCGATCCTCCTGTGGCTCACGCTGGGCGGTGACGCCGCGCCCGTCGTCGTCCCGCTCGACGGCGGGGCGGTGCTCATCCGGGAGGGCGGGAGCGCTCCTCTGCCCACGTCCAGCTCGGGGGGGACCACGCTCAGCGCCCCGGCGCCCGTCTCCGAGGCCGCCCACATCGACATCGACGTGGTCAACGCCGACATCCGCGACGTGCTGCGCCTGGTGGCCAGCGTCTCCGGCCTGAACTTCGTGGTGGACGACGCCGTCAAGGGCACCGTGACCGCCCGCATGCTGGACGTGCCCTGGGACATGGCCCTGGCGGCGATCCTCCAGTCCAAGGGCCTCACGGCCGTGCCCTTCGGGGAGAGCATCCTGCTGGTGCAGCCGGGGGGCTGAGACGCGAACACTTGCTCGCGTCTTGAGGAGGGGCTAAACGAGAGCAAATACTCTCGTTCAGGAGCCCCCATGGACAGCGCCACCCCCGCCACCGCCTCCGTCCCCGGCCCGAAGGGCAGCCTCCTCCTCGGAAACCTCATGGAGTTCCACGAGGACCCGCTCGCCTTCATGGAGCGCAACGCGGCGCTGGGCGATCTGACCCGCTTCCGCTTCCTGAACCTGCGCTGCTGGCAGGTGGTCCACCCCGACCACGTCCGCGCCGTCCTCGTCGAGCGCCAGGCCAGCTTCGTCAAGGGCATGGCGCTGGAGGGCTTCCGGCCCCTGGTGGGCGACGGCCTCTTCCTGGCCGAGGGGGATCGCCACCGCCGCCAGCGCCGCATGATGCAGCCCCTCTTCCACCGCGAGCCCGTCCTGCGCTACGCCGAGGTCATGCTCCAGGAGATCGCCGCGCTCGACGCCCGCTGGCAGGACGGGGCGCGGGTGGACATGGCCGAGGAGATGAACCTGCTCGCGCTGAACATCGCCGCGCGCACCCTCTTCGGCACCGGCATCTCCGAGGAGGAGACCGCCGCCGTGCGCGAGGCCATGAGCGCCTTCGCCCTCTGGTACCACCAGAGCACGCACCCCCTCGGCCCTCTGCTCCAGGTCCTGCCCACCGAGGCGAGCCGCCGCTTCAAGGCCGGTCGGCGCGGGCTCACCGAGGTGCTGCGGCGCATGATCCAGAGCAAGCGCGCCTCGGGCGACTCGGGCGACATCCTCTCCCGCCTGGTCTTCGCCCGGGACACCGAGGGCGACGGCGCCGGGCTCTCCGAGGAGCTCCTGCAGGACGAGGCGGTGGGCCTGCTGGTCGCCGGGCACGAGACCACCGCCGCCACCCTCTGCTGGGCCTGGTACCTCCTGGCGCAGAGCCCGGACGCGGCCGAGCGCGTGGCGCGGGAGGCGGAGGAGATCGCCTGTAACAGGACGTTACAGGTAGAAGATCTCCCCAAGCTGCGCCTGGCTGAGTCCGCCTTCGCCGAGACCCTGCGCCTCTACCCTCCCGCCAACGCCCTCCCGCGCCAGGCCGTCGAGCCCGTGCACCTGGGCGAGGTCGAGCTCCAGAAGGGCGACATCGTGATGGCCTCGAGCTGGTGCACCCACCGCGACGCCCGCTGGTGGCCCGATCCGCTCCGCTTCCAGCTCGAGCGCTGGACGCCCGAGGCCCGCGCCGCCCGCCCGCGCTTCGCCTTCTACCCCTTCGGCGGCGGCGCCCGCACCTGCATCGGCGAGACCTTCGCCTGGGCGGAGGGGACGCTCGCCCTGGCCGCGCTGGGCCGTCGCTGGCGCGCCATCCTGCCACAGGATCACAAGATCGAGGTGGAGAGCCTGTTCACGCTGAGGCCGAAGGGCGGGATGCCGATGACCCTTGCGTCCCGGGGGGCCTCGCGCTATTGATTGAACGTTCAATCAAGGAGCGCCGTGCCCCCTCGTCGCGCCCACCCCCGCCCCGGTGACGTCCGCGTCCAGCTCCTGGACGCCGCGCTGAGGGCCTTCGCCCGCCACGGCTACGACGGCGCCAGCGTGCGCGACATCGCCGCCGAGGCCGAGGTCGCCCCCGGCCTGCTCTACCACTACTTCCCCAGCAAGGAGGCCGTGCTTCAGGCCCTCTTCGAGCGCAGCGCCGCCGTGGTGATGGAGGCCTTCGCGACCGCCGCCGCCGAGCCCGAGCCCCGCGCGCGCCTGGGCGCCCTGCTGCGGGTCAGCGCGGCCCTGGTCCGCGAGCACGAGGACTTCTTCCGCGTCTCCTACGGCGTGCGCATGCAGCACGGGGTCATCGCCGCCCTGGCCGAGGGCGCCGCCGCCCAGAGCGCGCTGTACGTGAGCCTGTTCTCGGCCCTGTTCGCCGAGCTGGGGCGGCCCGATCCCGAGATCGAGGCGCGGGTGCTCTTCGCCACCCTGGACGGCCTCTTCCAACACTACGTGCTCGACCCGGCGGGCTACCCCCTCGACGCCGTCATCGAGCGCGTCATCCAGGATCACGGCGGTACGCCGCCCAGGAGCATGGCATGAGGCGGATGCAGCTCATCGAGCTCGAGGATCTCCCCTGGTTCCCCGCGATCATGCGCGACGGCGGGACGGCCTTCCTGGAGACCGCCGAGCGCATGAGCGGGCACGCGCGCATGCTGGCCCCCACGCTGGAGCGCGCGCTGCGGCGCACCGGGCACACCCAGGTCCTGGACCTCTGCTCGGGCGCGGGCGGGCCCGTGCGCGCGGTCACCGAGGCCATGGCCGAGGGCGGCTACCCGGTCGAGGTCCTGCTGACCGACCGCTACCCGAACGCGGCGGCCTACGCCCACGCCTCGGCGCTGAGCGGCGGGCGCCTGCGCGGCCACCCCGAGCCCGTGGACGCGACGGCGGTGCCCGCGGGCCTGCCCGGCTTCCGCACCATCTTCAACGCCTTCCACCACTTCCCGCCCGAGGCCGCCCGCGGCATCCTGGCCGACGCCGCCCAGAAGCGCCAGCCCATCGCCGTCTTCGAGGTGGTCAGCCGCGAGCCGCTCTTCCTGCTGGCCATGCTGATGACGCCGATCTCGGTCACCCTCAGCATGCCGCTCTGGCGCCCTTTCCGCTGGCCCTGGATCCTGCTGACCTGGGTGCTGCCCCTCATGCAGCCCTTCGTGCTCTGGGACGGGATCGTCTCCTGGCTGCGCATCTACAGCGTGCCCGAGCTCCGCGAGCTGGTGGCGGGCATCGACGCGCCCGACTGGGACTGGGAGATCGGGACCATCAAGCTGGGGGAGGCCCCGGCGCACGCGACCTACCTGATCGGGACGCCGCGCGGAGGGTGAGGCTCACCCCGACCAGCCCCGCCACCCCCAGCCAGCCCGGCGTCGCCGAGAGCCGCACCCCGAGCAGCAGCAGCAGCCCCAGCGCTCCCAGGGCGGCCGGGGCGGCGCTGGCGGTCCAGGCGGGGGGGGCTCGTCGGCCCAGCAGACCGGCGGCGAGCAGCCCGGAGCCCAGGCTCACCCCCAGCAGCCCGAGCTTCACGCTGCCGGTGGCGCCGAGGAGGATCGCGGCGACCCAGGCCGCGGCGCACTGGATCCAGATCCCGCGCGGACCCGGCCTCGCCCCGAGGCCCAGGGCCGCCGTCCCCAGGAGCGCGGCGGGGGCGAGCCAGGGCAGGGCCACGACCAGCCCGCCGTGGTTGGTGATGGCGACGGAGAGCGCGCGCCAGGTGAGCGCCGCGCAGAGGCCGAAGAGGGCGAGCCAGCGCCTCCACCCGGCCTGGGAGCGCAGGATCCACCCGCCCGCCAGCCCCGCCGCCAGCGCGCACCAGCCCAGCCAGCCGAGCGCCTCCTTCGGCGGCAGCACGGCCAGACCCGCCCGGCTCGCCCCCACCAGGAGCGGCGCCGCGACCGCCAGGGCTCCCGCGAGCGAGGCCAGCCGCCCGCGGAGCAGGAGCAGGGCGAGGGCGGCGGCGAGGGCGGGGAGGAGGATCGCGTCCAGCAGGATCGCGAGCGGGCTCAACGCGGGGCCCCTGGCACGAGCTCCTCCGTCTGGGGCAGCGCGCCGATCAGCTCATAGCACCGCACCACCCGGCTGATCCCCTTGGGCTTCGCCTCCAGCGCGAAGGTGGTGACGAAGCGCCCGCGCAGGGCGGCCTCGGTGACGTCGCTCATCAGGATCTGGCCCGGGTTGGCGATGCTCTCCAGGCGCGCGGCCAGGTTGACGGTCGCCCCCAGCACGGTGAAGTCGCTGCGCCGGACGCTCCCGATGTCGCCCGCCACCACGCGGCCGGAGCTCATGCCCACCCGGAACTGCAGGCGCTCGCTCTCCGGCATCTCCTGGTTCAGCTCGTCCAGGGCGCGGCGCATGTCCAGCGCGGCCTGGGCGGCGCGGGCGGCGTGGTCCTCCATGGGCAGGGGCGCGCCGAAGACCGCCATCAGGCAGTCGCCGATGAACTTGTCCAGGGTGCCGTCCCACTGGAAGATGGCCTCGGACATGCGGCTGAAGCAGCGGTTCAGGATGCGCGCGACCTCCCGGGCCTCCAGCCGCTCGCAGCGGTTGGTGAACCCGACCACGTCGGCGAAGAGCACGGTGACCTCGCGCTCGTCGGCGGCAAAGGCCTCGCCGGCCTGGCCCGCCTGGCGGATGCGCTCGATGACGGCGGGGGAGTGGTAGCGCTCCAGGCGCTCCCGCCGCATGCGCTCGCCCAGCACGCTGTCCTGCAGGCGCGCGGTCTCGATCGCGATGGCGGCGTGGTTGGCCAGCGCGCTCAGCAGGTCCAGGTCGAATTCGTCGAAGGCCTGGACGTGAAAGGTGGTGTCCACGTAGATGAGGCCGTCCACCCGGTCGCCCACCCACAGCGGCGCGGCCATGGCCGAGCGGATGCCCTGGAGCACGATGGACAGCCCGCCGGCGAAGCGCGGATCGGCCTGGGCGTCCACGGTCATGACGCTGACGCGCTCGCGGGTGACCTTCTCGGCGATGGTGCGCGAGACGGTGAGCGCCCGGAGCTGTCGGCCACCCCCGGCGCGCTGCCGGCTGGCCCGCTGCTGGAGCTGCCCCGCCTCGTCGCGCAGCAGGATGGCCCCGCGCTCCACCAGCAGGTGATCGAAGACGAGATCCAGCACCACTTGTAGCGTCTCGTCCAGCGGGCGGCTGGCCAGCAGGGCCTCGGAGACGCGCGTGACGACCGAGAGCAGGCGCCGCGTGCGGTCCAGCTCGGCCTGCTGGGCCTCCCCGGGCGCGCGGGAGCCGCCCTTCGCCAGGGCCTTGAAGTCGATGGCGTGGCGCACCATCGTCGTGCCCGACTCCACCGACTCGCCGGGGGCCTCGCTGTCGTCCTCCAGGTAGCGCAAGCGGAGCTGCCCGAGGATGAGCGTGTCGCCGTGCCGCAGCTCACCCGGCGGGCGGCCGATCTCGCCCTGGAAGGTCCCGTTCTTGCTGCCCAGGTCGCTGGCGTACCAGACGCCGTCCTTGCGCGAGAGCCGGGCATGGCGGCGGGAGATCGAGCCGTCGGGGATCATGAGGTCGTTCTCTTCGGTGCGCCCGATGGTGAGCTCGTCGCCGCTGAGGCGGAAGCTGCGGGTCTTCCCATCGTGCTCGTACTGAAGCTGCGCTCTCACGGGTCCTCGTCCTGCCCCGCCGCGCGCAGGGCTGCGGCTCAATGTATCGCGCGCGCCGGGCGCCGGGCCTGTGTAGTATGCACGGGTGCGTGAGAGGCGAGGGGACGATGCTGTTCTGGGCGCTGCTGGCCTGCGGTGGGGACAAAGGGGAGACTGGCGCGAGCGAGGGCGAGGGCGAGGGCGCCGAGGTGGCCACGATCTCGGCGGCGGTCACGGGGCTGGGCTTCGTGTCGGACGCGGTGCCCTCGCCCGACGCGAGCCGGGTGTTCTACCTGACCGGGGGGCCCTGGGGGCTCTGGTCGAGTTTTTTCGACGGGTCTGGGGGCGCCGAGCAGCTCGCGGACTTCACGGCCCCGCGCAACGTGGTGGTCGACCCCGAGGGCGAGACGCTGTGGGTCTCCGACGGCGCGGGCGTGAGCACGCTCCCGGTGGACGGGGGCGAGCCCGCGCTGATCCCCGAGACCGAGGGGATGAGCCCCGAGGGCCTGCACCTCCACGAGGACGGCGCGGCGCGCTGGCTCTACCTGACCGGGCTCGACCCGGAGGGCGGCGGGGCCATCGGTCTCCACCGCCTGCCCGCGGACGGGGGAGCGGTGGAGACCGTGGCCGAGGGCAGCCCCTTCTACTCCCCGCAGGGGGTGGTGGTGGACGCGGCGGGCGAGGTGGCCTGGGTGTGCGACGGCGCGGCGGGGGCGGACGGCTCGGGCGCGCTGATCCGGGTGGAGGGCGGCGAGGCCCGGCGGGTCCTGGACGGCTTCGAGGCGGGGAGCCCCTGCGGGGTGGCGCTGAGCGCCGACGGGGCCGTGGTCCTGATCTCCAGCATCGGCGCGGAGGGGAAGAGCCAGCTGCTGCTCTACGACGTGGCCCGCGCCGAGGCGGACAGCTCGAGCGAGGGCATCGGCGAGAACGTGGGCAGCGGCGGGATGCACGGGGCCTGGGACGCGCCCGGCGTGTACGCCTGGACGGGCCTGCGCGCGGGCGGGGAGGGCGTGGTTCATCGCCTGGAGGTGGAGTAGGGGGCTGGCCCGGCTCACTCCCTGGGGTGGAGGCCGAGCATCTCCGCGCGCTCGCCGACCCCGGGGAGATCGGGCTCCAGACGCCAGACGGGCAGCAGGGTGCGCCGGGCCTCGGCCACGCGCCCGACCTCCATCAGCCAGTCCACCAGGGTCAGGCGCAGGTCCAGGGCCCGGCGCTCCATGTCCAGCGCCGCGCGGAGCAGCTCGATGGCCTCGTCCGCCTCGCCGAGCTGCCAGAGGGCCTCGCTGCTGACGATGTAGGCCATGATGTTGCGCGGCAGGCGCTGCAGCGCCCAGAGCGCCTCGTCGGCGGCCTCCTCCACGCGGCCGTCGTCCAGCAGGATGCTGGCGCGGGCCAGGACCAGCTCGGCGTGGTCGGGGTAGGCCACCAGGAATTCCTCAGCCAGGGAGGCGGACTCTGCCTGACGATCCTGGGTGCGCAGGGAGAGCACCAGGCCCAGCATGGCCTCCGGGCTGGCCGGCTGCAGGGCGAGGGTCTCGCGGTACCAGCTCTCCGCCTCCTCCGCCTCGCCGAGCGAGCGCCAGAGCTCGGCCACCTGGAGCGCGGTCGTGGGGCTGGGGCTGCGCTGGTAGAGGTCGGTGAAGCGCTGAAGGGCCTCGGGGAGCTCGCCCCGGGCGCGCAGGGCCTGGGCGCGGAGCAGGTCGACGCCCCAGGCCCCGGGCATGGCCTCCTCCAGCTCGGCGAGCATGTTGTCCACCTGGGCGTGCTGCCCGCGGCGCATGGGCTCCTTGACGCGCCAGGTCAGCGGCACCACCCGGATCACGTCGCGGGGATCGATGTCGCCGGCCTCCGCCGTCACGTCGCCCCCGATGTAGCCCAGCGCCTGGAGCTGCTCCATGGCGGCGGCGTCCATGGCGGCGACCGGCGCCGCGTGATCGCCCAGCGCGTCCCGCAGCGCGCTCAGCCGGGCCTCCGCCGCGCTCCAGTCGCCGTCGCGGTCGCCCTTCAGGGACACGCGCTCACCCTCCGTCGGGTACCAGGCCCCATACGCGCCCTCGGTGTACCGACCCTCCCGCTCGGTGAGCGCGTAGAGAGGCGCGAGGCCGAGGTTGTACTGGGGTGTCTTGGCCTCGCTGTAGAGAGCCTCGGAGCCCCCGGCCAGCAGGTCCCGACCCTGCATCTCCTCCGCCTTGGCCTCGACGCCCGCGAGCTGGAGCAGGGTGGGGGCGATGTCGACGTGCCCGACGGGGTCGTCGATCCGCGCGCCGGGGGCGATCTTCGCGGCCAGCTGGCCTCGACCGCGGAGGATCAGGGGGACGCGGATGGTCGCGTCGTGGAGCAGGAAGCTGTGGGTCAGCTCGCCGCCGTCGCCCAGGCCCTCGCCGTGGTCGGACGTTATCAGGACCACGCTCTCCCCGTATCGGGCGTCCCACCAGTCCAGCAGCCGCCCCACCTGATCGCTGGTGAACGCGATCTCTCCGTCGTAAGGCGAGCCCTTCAACCGGCTCTTGTAGGGCTCGGGCGGGGCGTAGGGCCAGTGGGCGTCGAAGAGGTGGACCCAGACGAAGGCTGGCTGGTCCGGGTCCAGCTCGGATAGGGTCTGGATGGCGTCGTCGATGACCGTGTCCGCGGTCCGCTGGTCGCTCCAGTCCAGCTGGGTGGGCAGGCGCTCCAGCGGGTCGTGGTAGATCTGGAAGCCCTGGCCGAAGCCCCAGCGGGCCTGGGTGGGGAAGGCGCTGGTGAAGGCCGCGGTGGCGTAGCCCGCGTCGCGGAGGCGCTCGGTCAGCGTGACGTGCTCGTCGCCCAGCACGAAGTCGCCGTTGTCCCGCACGCCGTGGGTGGGCGGGTTCAGCCCGGTCAGGATCGTAGAGTGGCTCACGATGGTCAGCGGCGCCGTGCTGTAGGCGCGGGTGAAGACCGTCCCTTCGGCCGCGAGGCGGTCATAGGTCGGCGTCTGCGCGGCGGCGTAGCCGTAGGGGCCGAGGTGGTCGGCGCGCGTCGTGTCCAGCGTGATGAGGAGCACGCTGGGCCGCGGCGGCGGGTCGCAGGCGAGGAGCAGGGTCAGGAGCGGGGCGGGGAGCATGAGCGGGATCTTAGCGTTGTCCGGGCTCGCTTCGGGGCGCGGGCTGCCAGGACATGGTCAAGTCGAGCGGGCCACCAGCCTGCCAGGGCCCCTGCTTCCCGGCCTCGCGTCGCGGCCTGGAGACGCGACGTGATCCCGCGCCAAAGCTGGTGAGTCAGCGCAGAGCGCGCTGAGCTCGCAGAGAGCGCAGAGGGCATGGCGGGCGCGATCGGTGGGAGCCGACGTTACAGGTCCTGTCTGGGGCTGCGTCGCCTCAGACGGGCCTCAGGGGGCGTCCACCACCTCGGGGATCACCAGCGTCGCCGCGTACACCGTCTGCGCCGCCGACCGGGTCTCCGCGGCGTCCGCCAGCAGGCCCGCCACGTTCGGGTGGGCCTCAACCGCCGGGAAGCTGCTGCTGGTCAGCACGAGGACCAGCTCGGAGCCCGCGTGCAGCTCGGCCTCCAGGGGGGCGCCGTCGGGGACGAGGGTGACGCGCTCGCCGGGCGTGTAGGGCTTGCGCGGCGGGCCCTCGCGGAGGGCCAGGGTGGCGAAGCCCTCGCGCAGGAGGATCTCCGGGCCCTTCGCGCGGCGCTCCAGCAGGCGGAAGCCGAAGGCGGTGTCCGGCGCGTCCGAGGCGACCTCCAGCTCCACCTTCAGCGTGCCCGCAAGGTGTAAGGTCTGTTTCAGTGGATCTGAGACGAATGATAGAACATCCTCTCGCCCGTCGCAATTCACCCCGGCCTCGAGGAAGCCCGGGGGCACACCGCGCATCAACGGCACCACCCCGGCCAGCAGGCCCGCGCCGCCGTGGCTGGGCAGCGGATCCTCGGGGTCGTAGGTGTAGGTGAGGGGAGCTTCGAGGCCCGCTTCGGCCTCGCTCAGCCGCCCGTCGCAGCGCCCGGTCGCGCCCCCTGCGTGCAGGCGCCGCTCCACCGTGGGGGGAGGCCAGTCGGGGCGGTGCTCCCAGCGATCTCCGCCGACGACGTAGCTCAGCACGCCGGTGAGCTCTGGCTTCAGCTCCGCGCCGCGCACCACCGCGTCCAGCCAGTCCAGGGCCAGCGGGATCTGGGTGAACAGGCGCCCCCCGCCCGGCGAGGAGAGCTCGTCCAGCGGGATGTCCGCCGGCGAATTCCCCAGGTGATCCCAGGGCCCGATGACAAACAGGCTCTTGGAGCGGTCGGGGAGCTGGGCCCAGGCCTTCACCTGAGGCTCGATGAAGGCGTCCGACCAGCCGCCCACGAACATCACCGGCACCTGCGTGCGCGGCACCACGCCGTTGAAGGCCACGGCGTCGCTGCGATCCCAGATGGAGGAGCTCGGATCTTCGCCGGAGAGCCACTCGCGGAACCAGGGGACCTCGTGCCCGGCCCCCACCATGTCCATGGTCATCCGCGGCCGGTGCTCCAGCGCGCGGTGATATCGCCCGCCCGCCAGCATTCCGGCGTCGGTGTCGGGCATCAGCGTCATCCAGGCCGTCACCAGCTCGTGCCGCAGCAGGCCGTCCTCGTAGGCCGTGTCGTAGAGCGAGGGCGCGAAGACCCGCGAGATGATGGCCGAGAACGCAGCCCCGTCCGCCGCCAGCACGGTCCAGCCCGTGGCCGCCAGGTAGGAGTCCCCGATCCAGGCCACCGTGCCGTCCGACCAGGGCTGGGCGCGCACCCAGGCCAGCAGGTCCTGGCCGTCGCTGGCCTCGTTCACGAAGGGCTCCCACTCCCCACCCGAGCGCCCCTGGCCGCGGGTGTGCTGGTAGACGCAGGCCCAGCCGCGCTCGCGCAGCTCTCCGCACTGCCAGTCCAACACCGGGTCCATGGGGTAGGGGACCCGCGTGACGACGGTGGGGAAGGGGCCTGTCCCTTCGGGCACGGACCAGACCGTGTACAGCGGGGTGCCGTCCTCCGCCGGGACCTTCTCCGCGCCGCGCCGCCCTCCAGCGCAGGCCAGACCAATGAGCAGAATGAGCGCGCTCAGGGGAGCTCCATCACGTAGATTCGCTTGTAGGTCCGCGTCAGGTCACCCTCCCGCCCCTGCGCGGCGATGGCCAGCCAGGTCTTCCCGTCGGTGCCGCGGGCCACGTCCAGGTCGCCGTTGCCCAGGGTGGCGGTGGCCAGCGTCTTCAGCGCCACGTTGTCGCCCAGGGTGGCGATCATCACCGGATCCAGCCGGTTGTCGTCGTCCGACACGTAGATCAGCCGCCCGTCGGGGGTCCAGGTCGGCCCCCGCGCGTTCAGCACCACCCCCTGGGCGACCAGGCGCGGCGCGCCGCCCGAGAGCGGGGCCACCCAGAGGTCGAAGCGATCGGGCTTGTCGTGGTTCGAGTAGAACGCCACGCGCTGGCCGTCGGGGCTGAAGCGCGGCCGGGTCTGCGTGTGCGACCAGTCGGTCAGCGCCCGCGGTCGGGGCGTCGCCAGCTCCTGGATGACCATGATCTGGTCGCCGTTGTCCGTGTGGCTCACGTAGGCGACGGCCTTGCTGTCGGGGGACCAGGCGGCGTAGAGCTCCGAGGCGTCCGGCGAGCTCGCCAGCAGGCGGGGCTGACCGCTCAGGCTGGCGGCGTCGAGCAGGTAGAGGTCGCCCTGGCCCGTGCGGCTGCTGCTGAACACGATCCAGCGCCCGTCCGGCGACCAGGCCGCCCCTCCGTCCACCGCCGGGCTCTGGGCGACCGGGGTCCCCGAGTCCAGGAAGAGGTCGTAGTCGCGCGCCCCGGTGGACGCGCTGTAGACGAAGCGCCCCGGCGCGTTCGGCGCCCAGGAGAGCTCGTGGGTCACGCTCTCCCCGCCCGAGCTCGTCGTGAAGCCGCCCGTCAGCGAGGTGCTGGACGAGCGCGGCACGATCACCTTCCTGGGCTGGGGCTGGCCCGGGGTGTGGACGTAGAGCGTGATCGTCCGTTTCTCGTGATCATTGACCTCCCAGGCCAGCTTCGAGCCATCGGGGCTCCACTGGGGGGCCTGGCAGTTCGCCTCGTAGAGCGGGCTGAGCGGGCGAGCCCCGGCCAGGGCGGCGGCGAAGAGGAGGAGGAGCATGGGTGATCCTTATCCCCGAAACACGCCGCCCGGTCAGATCATCACTGGGCCGTGGTGGTCGCCGCCCCCTCGGGGGCCTCCGCCGCGGCCTGGGCCGCCGCCTGCGCGGCCTCCTCCGCCGCCTTCTCCGCGGCGATCCGGTTCGCGGCGTCCGCCTCCACCAGCGGCTTCAGCGTGGCCAGGCCCTGCTCGAAGTTCGGGGCGATCATCGCCTCCATATCGCCCATGAACAGGCACATGACCTTGCCCATGAGGTTCATCTCGCCGTCCATGGCCCAGGTCACCTGCGTCTGCTCGCCGTCCGGGCTGAGCGTGAACGTCACGGTGGCGTGATCCTCCATCGGCTCGAGGAAGTGCATGTCGTGGACGACCTTCTGGTCCGGCACACTCTCGGCGATGGTCATCTTGCCCGCGCCGACGTCCTGGTTGCCCTTCCAGGAGGTCCAGGCGCCCTTGCCCGCGGGCGGGTCGCTGGTCTCGGTCACCTGGTTGGGATCGAGGTTCTGCCAGGGGTTCCAGGTGACCCACTTCGTGAAGTCGTTGACGTAGGGGAAGGCGTCGGCGGGCGCGGCGGCCACGGCGACGCTGCGCTCGACGTGGAAGGTGTCGGGCTGGGTGGACGCGACCGCGACGACGCCGACGGCGCCGACCGCGACCAGGGCGAGGGCGAGCTTCAGGATCTTCTTCATGGGGGGAACCTCCAGGCCCATCCTCACGCGGCGGTCCGCTTGAAACCACCTGTTACAGCGAGTTGTGACATCGCCCCGGGCGGAGAGGTCGCTCAGCTCGAAAAAGGTCTTCCAGGAATTGAAGGGCGGGACGTTATCGCAGTCATCACACGGGCCCCCCATGGAACCGCTCTCCGATCCTCAGCTCCTGGCGCTCTTCTCCCGAGGGCGGGAGTCCGCTTTCGAAGAGCTGGTGCGCCGCCACGGCCCCAGCATCAAGGGCTACGCCCTGCGCATGCTCCACAGCCCGGAGCAGGCCGAGGAGGTCTACGCCGAGACCTTCCTGCGCGTGGCCGTGGCCCGGGGGACCTGGGAAGATCGCGGCACGGTGCGGAGCTGGCTCTTCACCATCGCCCACCGCCTCTGCCTGGACATCCTGCGCCGCCGCGCCACCGAGCGCCGGGCGCAGCCGGGCGTGCTGGACATGAGCGCAAGCTGGAGCGTGCCGCCCTCGCCGGAGGCCAGCGCCCTGATGGGAGAGCAGGCCGCCCGCCTGGAGCAGGCCATGGCCGCGCTTCCCACGGAGCACCGCGAGGTGCTGCTGCTGCGCGTGGTCCACGGGCTCAGCGCGGCCGAGTGCGCCAGCACGCTGGGGGTGCGCGAAGATCAGATACACTCTCAGCTCTCGTACGCGCGCAAGAAGCTGCGCGAGCTGCTCGAGGCGCCGGCGGCCCGGCGGAAGGAGGCGCGATGACCCGATCCAACGGGAGCGGGCCGGGCGGCTGGCCCGAGCGCGACGAGGAGCTGGACGCGATGCTGGGCGCGCTGGGCACGCCCGAGCTGGCGAAGCCTGAGGCGAGCCCGGCGGAGATCCTGGGGCGGGCGGCCCTGCTGGCCCCGGCCCCGGCCGGGCTGGCGGGCTGGAAGCTGGCGGCGGTCCTGACCGTGGCCATCGGCGGCGGCTTCCTGGCCGGGCTGCTGGTGCGCGACGGCGAGGGTGAGCCCGCACGGGCGCCCGAGGCCCTGAGCGCGGCGCTCCCGAGCGCGCTCACGCCCGTGGAGGCGCCGCCCCCGCCCGAGGCTCCCGTGCTGGAGAGCCCCGCGCCGGCCGGATCAGCGCGGGTGAGCAGGGCTCCGGTCGCGGTCGCCCGGTCGTCGGGGAGCTCCGCTCGCGGGGGCGCCGAGGCGCCTCTGGGCGAGCTCACGGCCGCGGCCCCTCCCGAGTCCCTCCCGCCCGAGGGTGCGGTGGGCGTCGCCTGCCCGGAGCCCGCGCTGGCACACGAGCTGTCACAGACGTTACAAGAGGAAGATCTCGCGGCCATCGACGAGATGCTCCCCGCCCGGCGCGCCCCGGAGGCCCCCACGCCCGAGGCCAGCGCCGCCGCCGAGCGCCCCCGCCGCGAGCCCTCCCCGCAGGAGGAGCAGGAGCCCGATCCGGTCGCCATCCTGGAGGCCCCCGCGCGCCGTCGCCTGCAGGGCAGCGTGGGCGCGGGCGCCCTGATCCTCCCCGGCGCCGCGGGCGGCATGACCGGCTCGGCCAGCCTGCGACGCTTCGGCGAGGAGGGCCGCGGGCTGACCCTGGGCGGGCAGACGGACGTCACCCTCATCTCGGCGGCGCCGGTGGGGCGCTGGTCGCTGGGCCTGGGCGCGGAGCTCGGCTACACCTTCGGGCGCGGGCGCCTCCGCGTCGAGCCCGCCTGGACCGCCACCGCCCGCCTCGTGCTGCCCTCGCGGGAGCCTGAGGTCGAGCCCGATCCTGACCGTCCGCTTCCGCCCGAGCTCAGCTCATCGGAGCTCGCCCTGGTGCCCATGACCGGGGCCAAGGTCGGGCTCTCCTGGGGCGGGGAGGAGGCCGATCGCGTGCGTCTCGACCTCGGCACCCAGGCCTCGCGCGGCCTGGACGGCGGGATCCAGCCCTGGATCTCGCTGGTCGTCGGCAGCACCTTCGATCTCGGGAAAAAAGGCTCCTGATCCAGTCCAGGTCTGGAGGGGACGGACGTTTGCCAGGGTGCAGGATCGCGAGCATGCCGATCAACCTGCACAGGAGACCTCACATGCGTTCGTCCCCTCTCTTCATCTTCCTCGCCCTCTCTGCCTGCTCCAGCCTCGGCGACACGCTCACCGCCGAGCAGGAGATGCTCCTCTCCACCACCAGTGGAGCGGAGGAGGCCCTGGCCTCGCGCGCGGCCCTCGGCGCGCTCAGCCCCACCGAGGACCCTGACCAGCCGCCCCTCTTCCGCGAGTGCGACGCCGAGTGGACCTTCACCGGCATCCGTGAGGGCTACGACCGCGACCAGGACGGCGGTCTCTCGTCCGAGGAGCAGGGCGACTGCCAGGACGCCCACGCCGGCCGCGACGACATGGAAGAGCGCAGCGCGCGCATGCGCATGGCCATGCTCGGCCTCATCTACGACACCGGCGAGGACGGCAGCCTGTCCGACGCGGAGAAGGCGCCGCTCTACGAGGACTTCACCGCCCGCTGCGAGGCCCTGCACGCCATGGTGCTCGCCGAGTTCGACGCCGACGGCGACGGCGCCCTCTCCGACGAAGAGCTCGCCACCGCCGAGTCTACGCTCTCCGCGGAGCGCGACGCCGCCCACGCCGAGATGGAGGAGCGCATGGCCGAGGAGCGCGGCGAGCTCGGCCCGCCCCCCGGCCCCCCCGAGCCCGGCTCCCGCGAGGTGCCGCCCGGCATGGAGAGCTACGACGCCGACAGCGACGGCCTGCTGAACGACACGGAGCTGGCGACGCTCCGGGATGCGCTGCGGGCGAAGATCCGCAGCGGCGAGCCGATGGTGGAGCCGCCGCCGGAGGGGTGAGGCGCGGCAGGGGAGCCATCAAGCGCAAAGCGCGTTTTTCTAACGCGCCCCGCCTGTGATGGCTCCCCGACGACCTCCGATCCCGCCCTACCCCCCTGATCCCGCCCTACCCCCCCCTTCACCCAGCTCCTCCGCCCAGCGCTCGATGTACTCCAGATCCAGCTCCCCCCGCCGCCGCTCGACCACCCCCCGCACATCGCGGAGCTGCCGCTCCGATCCCCCACCCAACTTCGCCCACTCCAGCTTGGACAGGACGCTGTCCTCCGCCGTACAGACGGGTACACGCACCCCCAGCAGCTCCCGCGTCTCCCGCCGCTCGAACTCCGCCACGCTGAACGGCCGGCGTTTGCGCAGGATGAGGTCCACCTTCCAGCCGGTCTCCAGGTCGATGACGTTGAACTGCCCCTGTCGTCGCAGGGCCTCGCGCGCGGCGTCCTCGCTGACGTAGTACTGGTCTTCGGGCAGGGCGCGGAGCAGCGCGGCGAGCGAGCTGCCGGTGAGCACCACGACCACGTCCACATCCTGAGTGCTCCGGGGCTCCCCATGCAGCGTGCTGGCCAGCGAGCCTGTGAGCATGTATGGAACCTCGGCCGCCTCCAGCGTCGCGGCGAGCCGCGCGAGCAGACCGGGCAGGCTCATGACGCGAGCAGGGGCGCGTGAGGCCAGGCGGCGCGGAAAAGCTCGTCGCCGAGCACCAGCCGGCGCAGCGCCCACTCGACCTGCTCCGGGCTGTAGTTCCCATGCCGCGACCGGATGCCGCAGCGGCTCAGCTCGCGGACCTCCTCGGAGAGCTGAATGGCCATTCGGAGACGCTCCTCCTCCGAGCGTCCCCTGAGCCAGCGGATCCGGGCGGCGCGAGCGTCGGGGTGCGTGTCGTCGGCGGACATGCTCAGGATGTATCCTGCGCGCCGGGTCCTCGCCAACGGAGCGCACGCGGTCACAAGCGGCACCTCCAACGCCTCGGAAGGCGACGCGGAGCACGCCGACCGGGGCTGGCTGGAGGCGGTGCCGCACATCGCGTTCATGGGCTCTCTGCAGCGGGTGGACCTGGAGGTGGGCGGACGGAGCTTGTGGCTCCGGGGCGCGTAGCGGAGTCGGCCCGTGTCAGCGGCGAAACTCCTACACGGCGCTCAAAACGCCACCCCCACGCTCGCCATCATCCCCAGCCCTGTCGCCACCCAGCTCGCCCCATCGCTCCGCCAGCCCTGCGCCCCTCCGTCCTCCAGGCTCGCCTCGCCCTGCTCCGGGACCTGGCCGAAGACCCGCTCCGCGCTCAGCTTCACGCCCGTCCCCAGGGCCGTGGTGCGCCCGGCCTCGCGGTATTCAACTAATAGCTCTAGCCCAGGCGCCAGCCCGCTGGCCTGCGTGTAGACCTGATGAGCCGGGCCGCTCGCTGGTCCATCGGCGTTACAGCTCCAGATCTCTCCGTCCTCACACATCAACGTCAGCCCCGGGAGCTGCACCCAGCGCAGGGTGGCCGAGGGTCGGAGCGCCAGCGGGCCGCCGAGGAAGATCTCCCCGCCCACCTTGCCGCCCAGACCCGTAGCCAGCGGGCCCAGCCGGGCCTGGTGGCCCGAGGTGTACCATGGCTGTAACGTCAGCTCTCCCGTGATTCCGATCAGCAGGGGCCCCACTGGCTGCACCAGGGCGAGCTGGCCGCGCAGGCCGGGGCCGAGGTTGGCCGTGTCCTCGCCCACCCAGGCCCCCACACCCAGCGCCCCCTCCAGGCGGGTGACCTGCAGGGCGGAGAGGGCGCCGCGCCCGGCCAGCCGCAGGGGGAGGCTGAGCTCGTTGGTGCTCGCCGCCTGCACCTGCACGGGCTGGCCGTTGACCAGCCAGAGCCCCACGGGCAGGGAGAGGGTGGCGGGCAGGGGCGTGAGATCGCGCCAGAAGAGCGCCGCCCGGCTGGCGAAGCGCTGGTCCTCGGGGTCGAAGAGCTCGGTCTGGGGCTCGATCTGCAGGCGCGAGACCACGCCCGCCTGGGGGGTGTCCACGCGCACGAAGCCGTAGCCGTCCCGGATGCGCGCGGCCCAGGCGTCCACCAGATCGCGCGCGTCCCCCTCGGGCAGCAGCGCCAGCGCCGCCTCCGCCCGGCTGAGGGCCAGCCCCACGTCCACGTTCTCGTAGGCTACCCGCGCCCCGAGCCAGAGCAGGTCCGGGTCCTGGGGGCCGCCGGGCAGGGCCAGGGCGGCGGCGACCTCCAGCTCGGCGTCCCGCCACCAGCCCCGGCGCACGAAGAAGGCGGCCTGGTCCTTGTGCCCCGCCAGCTCCTGCGCCGGATCGCCCGCCAGCGCCGCGCCCAGCAAGAGCAGCGCGATCATGATCCCAACAGCGTGGACAGCGCGGAGGCGGCCATGAGAGACCACGTATAGGGGTGGTGCGGGCCCTTCAAGAGGTCCGCGGGCGCGAATTCCTCCAGGATCCGCCCGCCGTGCATGACGGCGACCCGGTCGGCGACGTAGAGCGCCGCGGGGAGATCGTGGGTGATGAGCAGGAGCGCGCGCCCCTCGGCCCGCCGCGCGGTGATGTGGTCGAGCAGGCTGGCCTTCAGGCTGGCGTCGAGCCCGCTGGTGGGCTCATCGGCGATGAGGAGGGTCGGATCGGGCAGCAGGGCCATCGCCACCCCCACCCGCCGCTTCTCACCGCCGGAGAGCTCGTGCGGCCAGGCGCGCTCGCGCGAGGTGAGGCCCACCCGCTCCAGAGCCTCCTGGGCCGCCACCCCAGGATCCTGGTCGGGGCGGTGCAGGCGGGCGGACTCCCGGAGCTGCTCGCCGACGCGCAGGTTGGGGTTCAGGCTGGCGTCCGCGCTCTGGAGCAGGAGCTGGGCCCGGCCCCGTCGCCGACGCCGCTCCTCGCGCGAGAGGCTGAGCCAGTCCTCGCCCAGCACGCGCACCTCGCCGCGCTCCACGGGGAGCAGCCCGAGGGAGGCTCGGGCCAGGCTGGTCTTCCCCGATCCGCTCTCGCCCACCAGGGCCAGCGTCTCCCCGCGTCGGAGCTGCAGGTCCACGCCGTCCACCGCCGGGGCCGGGCGCGGACCCCACAGCGGGCCCCGATAGCGCACGGTGAGCCCGCGGAGCTCGAGGGCGAGATCCGGGCCGCTCACAGCGCGCCTCCCGCCACCCGGGCCGTGGCCTCGAGCAGCGCCCGGGCCTCGTCCGAGGCCGCCTCCCGCAGCGCAGACGCCGGGAGCTCCTCGACGATCCGCCCCTCGGAGAGGAAGCTCACCCGGTCCGCCACCCGCGGCGCCAGGCGCAGATCGTGGCTCACCAGCAGGATCCCCGCCCCCTGATCCCGCAGGCGGGCCAGGGTCTGGAGCACGGCGGCGGCGGCGCTGGGGTCGAGGCCGGTGGTGGGCTCGTCCACCAGCAGGAAGCGGGCCCGCCGCAGCAGGGCGCGGGCCAGGGCCACCCGCTGGGCCATGCCGCCGGAGAGCTGGTGGGGGTAGCGGTCCAGCACCTCCCCCGGCCGCTCGAAGCCGGCCGCCCGCAGCGCGTCCAGGATGGCCGCCTCGCCCTCGCCCGGGGCCGCCGCCTGGGCGAGCTGCCGCCGCGCCCGCAGCAGCGGATCCAGCGCCCCCTGTCCGTGCTGGGGGAGCCAGGCGAGGGTAGAGCCCCGGAATTCGGCGGAGGCGTCCCGTCCGGGCTCGAATACGCGCCGCTCCTGGCCGTCCAAGAAGAGGGTCACGCTCCCCGCGACCAGCCCCGGGCGCGCGCGCACCAGGCCCACCAGCGCGCGGCAGAGCTGCGATTTTCCCGCCCCGCTGGGCCCCACCAGCAGGGTGAGCTCGCCCGCACGCAGGGTCAGCGACACGCCCCGCAGCAGCTCCCGCTCGCCCGCGCGCACGCGGAGCCCCTCCGCGATCAGGCGATCAGCGCCCATGGCGCCGCTCCACCACCCCGCCGGCCAGCAGGGCGAGGGCGAGGCTGGCCGCCCACAGGCAGAGGGCCGGGGCCAGCGCGGCCAGGGGGTTGTCCTGGCGGCCGAAGGAGAGGCTCAGCATGTTGCCCCAGGAGGGCTGGGGCTCGGCCACCCCGTAGCCGCCCAGGTAGGAGAGCGTGGTCTCGGTCGCCAGCGTGAACGCGAAGACCTGGAGCGCGTGGCGCAGCGTGAGCGCGCGGGCGTTGAGCCAGAGCAGGTGCCACAGCAGGATGCGGGCCTCGCCGTGGCCGTGGGCGCGGAGGGCAAGCACGAATTCCGCGCGATACAGGCCCTGAAGGCGCGCGCCGACCTCCTCGGCCAGAGCGGGCGCGTAGGCCAGGCCGATCGAGAGCGCCAGCACGCCTGGGCTCGCCCCCCAGACGGTCGCCATGAGCAGGGCCAGCACGAAGCCGGGCACGCTGGCCAGGGCCCCCATCAAGAGCCGCGCCGCCCCGGAGATCACGCCGTCCGCCGCCCCGATCAGCGCCCCCAGCGGCACGCCCACGAGCGCGGACAGCAGCGCCGCCACCATCCCCGGCCCGGCGAAGCCCCCCACCGCCAGCGCCACGCGCGAGAGCACGTCCCGGCCCAGGTGATCCGTACCCAGGAGATGGGTCAGCGAGGGCCCCAGGCTGGCGGCGGCGGGGTTCACGTCGGCCACCGGGTCGTAGCCCGAGACCAGCGCCCAGGCCCAGAGCAGGCCAAAGACCAGGAGGATGGCCGCCGCCCCCCGCCTCACGCGCCCCCCTCGCGCAGCCGCGGATCCAGCAGGTGCCGCAGCAGCTCTGCCACCAGGCGCGCGCTCGCCACCGTCACCGCGCTCAGCAGCCCCAGCCCCAGGGCCAGCGGGTAGTCCCGCCCCAGCGCCGCGTCCCACAGCAGGGAGCCGGCCCCGCCCAGCAGCAGCGCCTTCTCCACCACCACCAGCCCGCCCAGCAGGAAGCCCACCCGGCTGGCCGCGACCGTCAGCAGCGGCGGGAGCAGGTTCAAGGCCAGGTGTGGCCAGGCCGCCAGCCCGAGCCCCCGCGCCCCGTCCAGGTAGCCGTCGGCCTCGATACGCCGGAGCTCGTCCCGGGTGGCCCCGCGCACCTCGCTGAGCGCGCCCGAGGCCAGCCCGAGCGCCAGCACCGCCAGCAGGGATCGCAGCGGCGAGCTCTGGTCGGGGAGGGCGAACCACTCCGGCCGCGCCCACCAGCCCGCCTCCATGCCCGCCCAGGCCGCCGCGTTGAGCCCGGTCACGCACAGCCAGCAGAGCAGAAAGACCGGGAGCGCTGAGATCGCCCGCGCCAGCCCCGAGGCGGCCCGTGCCCTCCAGGCCGCGAGCCCCACCCCCGCTGCCATCGAGACCGCCAGCGCCCCCAGCAGGCGCAGCAGGGAGGGCGGCCCCGCCTTCGCCACCAGGCTCAGCACCGGCTCCCCCGGGCGGACCGACAGGCTCTCCCCCAGATCGCCCGTCGCGGCGTCGGCCAGCGCCCTCAGGATCCGCTCGTGCGCCGGGCGGTCCAGCCGCCACTCCCGCTCCAGCGCCGGGCGCAGCTCCTCCCCGTTGGGCAGCAGATCCACCGGATCCCCCGGCGCCAGGATCAGCAGGAGCTGGAGCAGCGCCGCCGCGGCCAGGATCGTGAGCGCCCAGCGAGAGAGCGCTCCGAGGATGGATCTCAGGACGGACAAGGGCGAATCCAACGCGGTATGCGCCGGAGGCGCCCGCCGCGCGGTGAGCGCGGCGTCGAGCGGGGGCAGCGCCCCCACCCATGCATCAGGACGCCTGCCAGTCTCGTACCCAGGTGAAGAAGTAGAACGGGTGTACGACGACGTTCTTCACTTTGGACGTCATGGCGCTGTAGCTGTCCAGCGACCAGAGGAACATCATCGGCAGATCGTCGTGGACCCGCTTGTGGACCTCGCGCAGCGCGAGCTTCTTCTGCTGCGGGTCGGTGGCGTCGCGGGCGCGGTCCAGCAGCGCGTCCACCTCGGGGCTCTGGTAGCCCACGAAGTTGCGGCTGCCCTGGGAGTGGAGCTGCTCGCGCACGTCCTCGTTGCGGTCGAAGCTCCACTGGGACAGGATGAGGTCGAAGTTGCGATCCCGCCAGACCTGGGCCTTCCAGGCCGCGTCGTCCAGGAAGGTGATCTCCGCCTTGACGCCAGCCGCCTGAAGCTGGCTCTGGAGGTTGATGCAGACCTCCTGGGCGGTCTCCAGCGACTTGTGGGCGGTGATGCGCAGGGTGAGCTGCTTGCCGTCCTTGGTCCAGACGTTGCTCACCTTCTGGTAGCCCTCGGCCTCCAGCAGCGCGCCCGCCGCGGCGAGATCAGGCTTGTAGGCCGGCACGTCGTGGTTGTAGAAGGGGCTCGAGGGCACGAAGGGGCCGGTCACCAGCTCGCCCGTGCCCACCGGGTCCAGCAGGCTCTGGGGGTCCACCATCTCGGTGAGGGCGGCGCGCAGCTCCGGGTCGTCGAAGGGGGCGCGCTTCAGGTTGTAGCCGAGGTACCACCAGGAGTTGGTCTGGTAGGGGTAGAGCGTGACCTTGCGGTTGCCTTGGAGCATGGCCAGGTCTCGCGGCAGCACGCGCACCAGGGCCTCCAGGCTCTCGTAGAGCAGGAGCTTCGCCTGATAGTTTTTGTCGCTGACCTCGCGCATGATGATCTCGGGGAGCCCGCCCGGCCCGGCCCGCTCGTCGTCCCGCTGCAAGGTCACGCTGTTGTCGTCGTTGTAGCGCACGAAGTGGTAGGGGCCCGTGCCCACCGGCTTCGTGCGGAAGGGGTCGTTCCGCTTGATGGCGGTGCCGGCGAAGATGTGCTCCGGCAGGATCTTGAAGTAGAGCTTCTCCTCCGGGGCCGCCTCGGGCCGGTGGAAGACCAGGCGCACGGAGGTCTCGCTCTCGGCGATGGCGTCCTTGATCCAGGCCACGCGGCCCGCCTCGGTGGACAGCGTGCCCTTGTCCTGCAGCGCCTTGATCGTGAAGACCACGTCGTTGGCCGTGAACTTCCGGCCGTCGTGCCAGCGCACGTCGTCGCGGAGCAGGATGCGCATGGTGGTGCGGTCGAGGCCGATCTCGGCCGACTTCGCCAGCTGCGGGACGGTCTTCAGCTCGCGATCGTCCGTGTACAGGCTCTCGAAGAGCAGCTCGTTGATCCGCGCCTCGCTCATCGAGGTCGTGAACAGCGGGTTGATGATGGCTGGCGCCTGGTCCTCGGCGTAGCGGAAGGGCCCCGCGCCGAGCCCGAGGGCGGCCACCAGGGTCAAGAAGAGCGGTCTCTTGAGCTTCACCTTCAGTTCTCCTTCGAGTCGCCGAGGCGACCCATCCCCTCGAGCACCGCGAGGTCTCCGAGGGTCTCCGAGAGCCCGCGGGCCAGCGGCTCGGCCGCGACCAGCGGGGTGAGGGCGTCCAGCGCCTGGCGGGCGTGGCCCTGAGCGAGCTCCGCGTGCGCCATGAGGGCGTAGAGCGCGGGCGGGTTGGTGGGCCCGATCTGGCGCGGGCTGCGCAGATCCTGGGCGAGCTGGGCGTAGACCAGGGCCTGTCGCGGGTGACCGGCCTGGAGCGCGGCGCGAGCCCAGGCCACGAGCTGACGCGCGCGCCAGCCAGCCACGAGGTCGAGGCCGACCAGCAGCTCCCGACCCTCCGGGCTGGCCCGCTCCTCGAGCCCCGCCTTCCAGCCCTCCAGGGCCTCGTCGAGGGCGGCGACCCGGGCGCGCGCGGCGTCGGCGTCATCCGCGTCCTCGGGGGAGGGCGCCGGGCCGAGCCAGGAGGGGCCGAGGGCTCCCGCCGAGCGGAGCTCCGGGTCGCGGGCGAGATCGGCTTGGAGCTCGGCCGCGCCCCACCACACGGAGAGCAGGTGCGCGGCCAGAGAGGGCTCCGCCGCGCCCAGGCCCTGGGCGAGGGGTCCACCCGCGGCGAGCTCGCCGAGCCGGCGGTGCATGCGGGTCAGCGTGCCGAAGACCAGGGGATCCCAGAGCGTGCGCGTGCCCTCCCCCGAGGGCTCCAGCAGCAGGGGCTCCGCGTAGGGGGGGACCAGGCCGCCGATCTCCTCTCCCGCGCGGTCGCGCAGGTGGGCCTTCAGGCGGGTGGAGAGCGGCCCGTCGCCAGGGGGGGCCGCGATGCCCGCGCTCAGGGCTCGAGCCGCCTCCTGGAGCTCCACGCCCTTCAGGGGCCGGGAGAGCCAGGCCTTCGCCCGCTCGGCGTCGCCCTGCTCCCAGGCGGCCAGCGCGGCCACCAGCGGGATGGCGCTGTCCTCCGGGATCACGGCGCGCTGCTCCCAGGCGCGGAAGGTGCGCTCCCAGGTCTCACAGGCCAGCAGCGACAGGTCGCGGTCCAGCGCCTCGCGCTCCGCCCAGGCTCGCGCGGCGGGCAGGCCCGTCTTCAGCCCCTCGGCGGCCGCCAGGTAGTCCCCGCGGTGCAGGGCGGCCCAGCCCTCGCGTCCGCTCGCGTCCACCAGGGCCGTGAAAACCTCGGGCTTCGCCACGATCTCCTCGATCCAGCCCGGGCCCGGCGTCGGCGCGGCAGAGCTGGGCGCCGGCTCCACGACCGGATCCCCACAGCCGGGGAGCCCGCCGAGCATCAGCGCCAGCGCGAGCGGGATCTCCCTACTCACCTTCGTAGTTGCTCCCGTCGGAGTGCGCGCGATCCCGGTAGCGCCCGGGGTCCAGGTCGCCCTCGCTGGGGCCTACCTCGATGGTGTCCTCCAGCAAGGTGAGCGGGCTGAGGGTCAGCGTCCCGCGCTTGAACTCCACCTGCTCGCTCACGGCGTGGAAGCCCGGCTTCAGCACGCCCAGCGTGTACTCGGTGCGGCGCGCCAGCGGGATGCGGCGGCCCTCCGGGTCGCGCAGGTAGTCGATGGTGAAGCCGCCTTCGCGGTCCGTGATCATCTCCACGCCGCCCGGCTCCAGCGAGACGATGGCGCGGGGCACGGGCTGGCCGTTGCGGTCGATGACCGTCCCGGAGATGACGTGCTTGCCGGCGCAGCCCGTGAGCGGCGCGGCCAGGAGCAGGGCGAGGATCAGGCTCTTCTGCATCGTGGTCCTCACTTCAGCTTCGCGCTCAGCTCATGGAGCGTGGCCAGCTCGGTGTCCGCCTTGGCCGCCAGGTCCTTGCGGCCCTTGGTGGAGACGTGATCGCGGTAGCGCTGCCAGAGCCGGATGGACTCCTGCAGCAGCTCCTGGTCACCCTCCGAGGCGTAGAAGAGGCCCTGGGCCGCGGCGGCCTGGATCTCGTAGATCTCGGCCTTCTTGGTGAACACGAGCTCACTAGGTAATCTAGCCCAGTACTGCTCTGCCTTGTTGGCGCTGGCCAGCGCGCGCTTGTAGCTGCCCGAGCGGATCTCGCTCCTGGCCTGCTCGACGAGGAAGATGGGGTTGTAGCGGTTCTCCGGGACGCTCATGATCTCGGCGAGGTAGCGGGCGGAGCTCCGGGTGTCCTTGCGCCGCTCGGCGTCCATGAACAGCAGGGTGCGGGCGCGGGTGAAGTCCGGGTCCGTCTGCTCCACGGTCTCCAGGGCCATGATGGCGGAGGGGTCCAGCTTGCCCTTGGACGCGGCGCTGGTGTAGCCGGCGAAGTCGATGCCGCTATGGCTGGGGGCGGGCTCCGTCGCCAGGGCGAGATCAGCCACCGAGCTGGGGCTGGTCTCGATCTTCGGCGGGGTGGCCGTGGTCTTCGCCGGGGTAGCGGGCTTCGTGGTGGTGGTCGGCTTGGGCGTGGTGGCCCTGGCCACGGGCTCGGGCTTCGGCTCGGGCTTCGCGGCCGGCCTGGTCGCGGGCTTCGCGGCGGGCTCGGCGGCGACCTTGGACGAGGAGGGGGCCTTCGCCACGGGCTTCGGCTCGGCGGCGGGCTTCGCGGCCGGCTTCGGCTCGGGGGCCCTGGCCACGGGCTCGGGGTCCCTGGCCACGGGCTCGGGGTCCTTCGCCACGGGCTCCGGTGTGGTGGTCACGGGCTCGGGTGCCTTCGCCACCGGCTCGGGGAGGGGCTCGACCCTGGGCTCCGCCTTCGGCAGCAGCGGCTCCTCGATCTTCGCGATCTCCTTCGGCGTGTTCGCGCTGTAGACGATGAAGGCCATCCCGCAGACCAGGGCCATCCCCAACAGCACGCCCACCACGGCGACCATGGAGACGCCGACGTGCGGGGGCGGCTCGGGGGCCGAGGGCGGGGGCGGCAGGTTCCGCGGCATGGGCGGCATGGCCGGGCGCGGCGGCGGCGCGGCGGGGCGGGCGACCCCCACGGGCGAGGGCGCGGGCGGGGGCTCGGGGGCCGGCGCGGGGCTGGGAGCGGGGGGCGGCGCAGGGGCCGGGCTCGGGGGCTCGGCGGCCTGGGCCACGGGCGCGGGCGTCGGCGGCGCGGGGGCGGGGGCCGGCGGCGCGAGCTCGGCGCTCGGGGGCGGGACCACCGGCGGGGGCGGGGCGGCCTCCTCCTCCAGATCGATCCCCAGATCGTCGCCCCCGTCGGTCGCGACCTCCTGGCCGGGCGGGGGCTCGAAGGCGCCGTCGGTGGCCTCCGGCATGTCGATGAAGTCGGAGTGCTCCTCGTCGAAGGTGGCCTCAGAGCTGCGCTCGAGGATGAGCGGCTGCGTGATCGGCGGGATCGGAGGTCCGGTGTCCACCGGGAGCCCGGAGGGCGGGTCGTCCTGGGCGGAGAGGATGCGGATGATGGAGGCGCGGTCCAGGCCGGCGCGCTGGATGCGCATGGCCATGGACTGCTCCTCCGCGTCGCTCAGCGGGCGCTCCTCCTCGTCGTCGGGGAGCGCGTTGCCCTCCACGGCGGCCACGGCCCCGCGCGGCTCGGGCTCGGCGGCGCGCGGCTCGGCCACCACGTCGGGCGGGCGCATGGACTGGACCGAGGCGCGCAGGTCCAGCAGCTCCTCCTTCGGGGTGGCGACCTGACCGCGCACCACGGCGGAGACCGCCTCCACCTCGTCGATGGCGAAGAGATCCTCGCCGACGGAGTCCTCCTCGTCCGGCGGAGGCAGCAGCTTGTTCAGCAGGGGGATGGGCGGGACCGGCGGCCCGCGATCCTCGTCCGAGGGGATGAGCGAGGGCGGCAGGGGCCGCGGCGGCAGGGTGCCGGCCTTGGGCGTGGGCACGAAGGGGAGCGGATCCGGGCGCGGGGCCTTCGCCGCCAGCGCGCAGAGCTCGTCCACGACCCCGGTCATGTTCTGCGAGGCCATCAGCCCGCGCAGGTCCTCGCGCAGCACGAAGGCGCGCTGGTAGCGGTGGCGCGGGTTCAGGGAAAGGGTGCGCTGGAGGATGCGCTCCACCCCGGGCAGGAAGACGGCGGCGCCGCGCACGGCCTCGCCCACGTCCGCCCGGCGGATGGCCTCCAGCGTGAGCAGCGCGCTCTCCGCCTGGAAGAGCGGCTCGCCCACCAGGAGCTCGTAGACGATGGAGCCCAGCGAGAAGAGATCGGAGGGCGGGGTCAGCTTCTGGTCGGGCCAGGTCTGCTCGGGGCTCAGGAAGGCCGCGCGCTCGGGCGAGGGCATGCCGCCCGCCGGCCCGCCCACGGGGGAGCGGATCAGGCCGAAGCCGCCGACCTTGAGCCCGCCGTCGGACGTGATCTGCACCGCCTCGGGCCACAGGCCGAGGTGGAGGATGAACTCCTCCTCGCCGTTGACCGTGGGCTGGCCGTGCAGGCCCTCCAGCGCGTTGCAGAGCTGCGTGGCGAGGTGCAGGACCACGGCGGGAGAGATGGGCTCCCCGGTGGTGCGCGCGTGCGCCGCCAGGGCCGAGAGGGGCGTGCCCTCCACCCGCTCCTCCACCACCCACAGCTCGTCGCCCTCCTGGATCACGTCCAGGACGCCGAGCAGCAGCGGGTGGCTCACCGAGCGGAGGTCCCGCAGGCGAGCCTGGAGCGCGTGATTCCGGCCTGGATCGCGGGTCAACGCCGGCAGCACGCGCCGCACGGTGACCGGCTCACCCGACTCGGTGATGCCCTCGTGAATCTCCGCCGCGCCGTCCGACCCTGCGGGGCGGATGAGGCGGGGCGCGCCAGCGAGCTGAGGGGTCATGTCCTTGAGGTCCTCGCGGCGGCAGTCTATCGGAAGTCGCCTCCGGTGTTCAAACGGATAGAGGTTCCCTTCGAGGGCGAGGGGTCGAGGAGCGCGCTCGCGACCGGCTCGCCGCGACCCGCGGAGGTGAGGATGCTGCTCGTGACCCTGGCGCTCGGCTGCGCGCTCTCGGCGCATCGGACGGGCCTCGTCAAGGCTGATGGAGAGCAGGTCCTCCTGGTCGAGCCCACCGGCCGTTCGTTCAGGGTCCCCGAGGCAGGGGAGGGGAGCGTGATCGGCGCGTTGGAGCAGTGCGTGGTCGACGTGCGCGGCCCGCGGCTGGGGCGGATCCAGTGGGTGCGCCAGTGGAGCGTGCTGGACGCGGGGGACGGCAGCCCGCCCTACGTCGGCGTGCTGCGCCGCTACGGCGGCCACTGGATGCTCGACGACCGCAATTCCGGCCAGCCGGTGATCCTGGACCCCAAGACCGTGGGCGCGCTGAGCGCGGAGGAGGGGCGCCTCGTGCTCATCCGCGGCATGGTGGTTGGCGCGCAGACCGTGGCGGTGGTGGCCTGGCGCGCGCTGGAGCCCGCCCCGCTGGAGCCGAAGGAGCCATCGCGTTAAGCCGGCGCCCCTATTCAACATGTGGGGGCGCTGCCCCCGCTCGACTCCGCTCCGACCTGCTACCGCAGGTCTTTCGGGTCGTCGAGCTCCCCCGACGCCGCGCTCACCGCGCGGCGGGCGCCTCCGGCGCCCTTACAAGGAGGCCCCCATGGCGCGACCGCTGGCTCTGATCTCCGTCTCCGACAAGACGGGCGTGGTGGACTTCGCCCGCGCGCTGGCCGAGGCCGGCTACGAGATCCTCTCTACCGGCGGGACGGCGGCGGCGCTGCGGACGGCGGGCCTCGAGGTCACCGACGTCAGCGCCCACACCGGGCACCCCGAGATCATGGACGGGCGGGTCAAGACCCTGCACCCCCGCGTCCACGGCGGGCTGCTGGGCCTGCGGGGGGAGCACGCCGAGCAGGCCGCCGCCCACGGGATCCGCTGGATCGACGTGGCCGTGGTCAACCTCTACCCCTTCGAGGCCACCGTGGCCCGGCCGGGGGTGAGCCTGGCGGACGCCATCGAGAACATCGACATCGGCGGGCCCTCGATGGTGCGGTCCGCCGCCAAGAACCACGCCCACGTCACGGTGGTGGTCAACCCGGCGGACTACCCGGCGGTGGCCGCGGAGATCGCCAGCGGCGGCACCCGCCCGGAGACCCGCGCCCGGCTCGCCCTGGCCGCCTTCCGCCACACGGCCTGCTACGACGCCGTCATCTCCTCCTGGCTGGCCCAGCACCTGGACGTCCCCGAGGAGGATCGCCAGCTCCCCGGTGAGCTCGCCCTGCCCCTGCGCCGCGTCCAGGCCATGCGCTACGGCGAGAACCCGCACCAGCGGGCCACGCTCTACGCCGACCCCACGGCCACCGGCCGGGCGCTGGGCCGCGCGCGCCAGCTCCAGGGCAAGGAGCTGTCCTTCAACAACATCGCCGACATCGACGCCGCCCTGCGCATCGCCTTCGACGCGGAGCTGGGCCGGTCGCCAGGCGTCGAATGCGCGGCCTGCGTGATCGTCAAACACCACAACCCCTGCGGCGCGGCCGTCCACCCCGCCGGGGGGGCCGCCGCCTACCGCCTCGCGCTCTCGGCCGACCCCGTGAGCGCCTACGGCGGCGTCATGGCGCTGAGCCGTCCGCTGGACGGCGAGACCGCCAGGGCCATCAAGGCCAGCAAGGTCTTCTTCGAGGTCATCGCCGCGCCGGGCGTGGACGAGGAGGCCCGCGCTACGCTGGCCAGCCGGGAGAACCTGCGCGTGCTGGAGCTCCCCGCGGACTGGGCCCAGACCCTGCCCTCGGGCGTGGACGCGCGCCGGGTCCAGGGGGGCTGGCTGCTGCAGGACTGGGATCTCGGGGACCCGGGCCCCAGCGCGGACTGGCGCTGCGGGACCAGCCGCGCGCCGGCGGACGAGGAGCGCGCCGTCCTTCGCTTCGCCTGGGCCGTGAGCCAGCACGTCAAGTCCAACGCCATCGTGCTCGCGCGCGCGGAGGAGGGCGGGCTCGTGCTCAACGGCGTGGGCGCGGGGCAGATGTCGCGGGTGGACAGCGTGCGCCTCGCCATCCAGAAGGCCGCGCGCCCGGTGGAGGGCTCGGTCCTGGCCTCGGACGCCTTCTTCCCCTTCCCGGACGGGGTCGTCGCCGCCCTGGAGGCGGGGGTGCGCGCCATCGTCCAGCCGGGGGGCAGCATCCGGGACGCGGAGGTCATCGCCGCGGCGGAGTCGGCCGGCGCGTCCATGCTGCTCACGGGCACCCGGCATTTCCGGCACTGATTCTCTGTGGGGGGAACCCTCCTGCGAGGGTTCCCCCCTGCGGTTGCCGTGACCTCGCGGGCGTGCCCGCCCACTTCGGTCACGGCCACCTTCCCCCCTCCCGCCTTTTTCGGAGGCCGCGGCCGAATCAGGGCTGCCTGGTGAGAGCGCTGGGGGTGCGCCGGATGTGGCGTGGGGGCGTTCAGGTTTCCAGCGGCACTGATCAGAAGATCAGAACTCGCCTCGCGGAGGTGGGGTAGACTCCCCGCCACACGGGAGGTGGGATGGGGCAGCTATACTGCTTCTCCTGCGGGAAGGCACTCAGCGACAACGAGCAGGAGCGCGCCGGGGGCGGACCCGTGCCGATCTGCGACAACTGTCGGGAGGTCGGACCCCAGGTTGATCCGGGCGATGTGCGCTGGATGGTGCGTCGCTCCGACGGCCCGATGCAGGGCCCGCTCTCCCGTGAGGGCGTCCACGACCGGCTCGCCCGCGAGCTGCTGGGGCCCTACGACCAGGTCTGCCGGGTCAACGCCGAGTGGCAGCGCCTGGTCGAGCACCCCGACTTCCGCGGCTGCTTCATCCCCGGCACGCCCGAGTTCGGCGAGATCGAGAAGCTGAAGGGCAAGATCGGCGCGGAGAAGGCCGCGGAGAACGCCCGCCAGCGCAACCGCATCCTGCGGGCGAGCGCGCTGCTGGTGGTGGGCATCGTGCTGCCGATCATCACGACCACCCAGGGCCTGGGGGTGCTGCCGGAGAGCTGGGTGAGCTCGGCCCGCGGCGTCTTCGGCGGAGTGGTGGGCGAGGCCAAGGGCGTCATCGCCAAGAGCAGCGGCCAGAAGGCCCCGGCCAGCGCCGAGAAGCCGACGAAGATGCCGGCGCAGAACGCGATCAACCGCCTCAAGGACGCCTACCCGAAGGTCGAGGAGCCCCTGGAGCTCCTGCTGGTCCGCGGGCAGCGCGAGCTGTGGGAGGGGACGGCGAAGAGCCTTTCGGCGGCCCGGGACGACCTGGAGAAGGCCGTGGCCAGCGCGCCGGAGGACCCCGAGGCGGTCGCGGGCCTGGCCATCGCCTACGCGGCCCTGCTGCGGGCCGAGCGCGGCGAGGTGATCACGGTGGTCGAGCTGGCGCAGCGCGCCGAGGTGCTGGCGCCGGGGACCGTGAGCGCGCTCCGGGCCCGGGGCGTAGCGGCGTTGGTCAGCGGAGATCGGGCGAAGGCGGCCGAGCATGCCACGGCCTGCCTGGCCGTCAAGCCGGCGGCCGAGCCCGGCAAGCCCCCGCCCGCGCCGCGCGAGGATCCCGGCTGCGCCGCGCTGCTGGCGGTGGCCAACGGCGACGAGAGCGCGCTGGGCGCCCTGCACGAGCGCTTCCCCGACGCGGCCCCCATCGGGCTCGGGCTGCTCTGGGTGGCCTCGGAGAAGGGCGATCACCCGACCGTGCTGAAGGTGGGTCGCGCCCTCGCCCGGCGCCACCCCGACGACGCCGCGGCCTACGCCTTCCTGTCGCGCTCCGCGGCGGCGACGGCGCGCTGGAAGGAGGCGCGGGAGGCGGCGGGGGCGGCGGGCAAGGCCGCGCCCTGGATGCTCGACCAGCGCGCGCTCCACGCCGAGCTCCTGCTGAAGACGGAGGGGCGGGCCGCGGACGCGGTGGAGGTCTACGACGCCCTCTTCGCTGATCCACTGTGGAAGGAGAAGGGCGAGAAGGCGCCCGTGCTGACCGGGGCGGCCATCGCCGCCATGGAGGCCGGGAAGCTGGACAAGGCCCTGGCCTGGAGCGAGGCGGCCCTGGCCGAGGACAAGACCAGCCTGGGGGCGGTGCTGACCCGGGCCCGCGCGATGCTGGCCTCGGGCAAGACCGACCAGGTGGAGCCGGTGCTCTCCACCATCGACAACAGCCGCCTGCAGGGCCGGGAGGGCGCGCGCTACCTCGTGGGCGTCGCGCGCATCTACCTGGCCATGGACCAGAACAAGCCGGCCAGCACCGCGCTGGACGCCGCGCTGGAGCTGGACCCGGGCTGGATCCCCGCCCACCTGGAGCGGACCCGCGCCTGGCTGCTCGGGGGCAACCCCTCGGCGGCCATGAAGCAGATGCTGGCCCTGCCCCTGCTGGACGTGAGCGAGGACGGCGCCCGCTCGCCGCTGGTGGCGACCTGGTACTCCGAGCCCGCCTGGGACGATCTGCGGCGAAGTCTGGAGGCGAGCGCGAGCACGGACGTGCGGCTGGCGGCGGACGCCCCGGCGGCGCTGGGCGTGCTGGCCTGGGCCACCGGCGCGGGCGACGCTCGGGCGGCGCTGAAGCGCGCTGTGGACCAGAAGCCGGACGCCTTCTCCGCGCACGCGGCCCTCGGCTGGCTGCTGCTGGAGCGCGGGGAGGCGGGCGCGGCCCTCAGCCACATCGAGAGCGTGCTGGCCGACCAGCCGCAGGCGGGGCTCATCCACGCCCTGCGCGCGCGGGCGCTCACGCAGCTCGGCCGCACGGGCGACGCGGAGAAGGCTTTTGGCCAGGCCATGATCAACGCCTCCAAGGTGTCTACCGTCTACCGCTGGCGAGCCGAGCTCCGGGCGAAGACCGGGGACGCCGCGGGCGAGCGCGCCGACCTGGAGAAGGCGCTGGAGCTGGCGCCCGGAGATCTCATCGCCGCGGTGCGCCTCGCCGAGCTCGATGGGGCTTGACGGAGAATCCCGGGATACGCTGGGCGCGGGAGGCTGGAGGATGATCGCGCGTTCGCGGGCCTTGTGGGTCCTTGTAATCGCCAGTGTCCTTCTCTATGTCCTGGCGGTCCTGCGCACGAGCTGGCTCAGCGACGACGCCTACATCAGCCTGCGCATGGTGGACAACCTCGTCCACGGTCGGGGCCTCACCTGGAACCCGGGCGAGCGCGTGCTGGTGGGGACGCACCCGCTGTGGATCATGCTGCTCACCCCGTTCATGGCGCTGAGCGGCGAGGAGTTCTACGCCACCCTCGCGGTGTGCTGGGCCTGCTCGCTGCTCTCGGCGCTGCTGCTGGTCCGGCTGAGCGCCGCGCCGGTCAACGCCGCGCTCGCCTGCGGCGTCCTCGCGCTCTCGCGGAGCGTGGTGGACTACTCCACCTCCGGCCTGGAGAACCCGCTCACCTGGCTGATCTCGCTCGGCTTCGTGACGCTCCTGTCCCGCGAGGCGCGGGGGCCGCGCGACCTGCTCGGGCTCTCCCTCCTGGGCGCGCTGGGCATGGTGAACCGCTGGGACGCGGTGCTGCTCTTCGCGCCGGCCATCGGGCTGGAGCTCTGGCGCTGGCGCGGGCGGGCGGCCATCGGGTACGTCGCGCTGGGCGGGCTGCCCCTGGTCCTCTGGCTCCTGTTCTCGACCTTCTACTTCGGCTTCCCCTTCCCCAACACCGCCTACGCCAAGCTGGGGACGGGGCTCGACGGCGCGCGCCTGCTGGAGCAGGGCCTCGCCTACTACCGCTGGACCTTGCAGAACGATCCGTTGACCTTCGTGGCGCTGATCGGGGCGGCTGTCCTGACCCTGCGGGGGCCGCGCAGGCTCTGGCCCCTGGTCGCGGGGGCGGGGCTGTACCTGCTCTACACACTCAAGATCGGCGGGGACTTCATGGGCGGGCGCTTCTTCAACGCCCCGCTGATGCTCCTGCTCGGGGCGGCCGTGCTGAGGCCGGCTCCCGGGAGACCGGCGCTGGCCGTCACCGCGCTGGCGATCCTGGGCCTGGGGCTCCCCCTGGGCGGGCGGGCGGTCTTCGCCTCCTACCGCGACGCTGAGGCCTACGCGGCGGAGGGAACCGCCCGAGGGGCCGAGCTCGTGGACGAGGGCGTGGCGGACGAGCGCCTCTGGCACTCCGATCAGCACGCCCTCTTCAGCCCGGGTCGTCGGGAGCGCGCGGAGCGCCCGGCCGGGCCTCAGGGGCGGCCTCAGATTGGCGTGCGCGGCATGATCGGGAGGTCCGGCTTCGTGGGCTCCGTCAACCTGCACCTCATCGACGTGTGCGCGCTCAGCGACCCGCTCCTGGCCCGGCTGCCGGCGGCGGGCTTCGAGCGCCTGCGCGTCGGTCACTACTTCCGGGTGCTGCCGCGCGGATATGTCGAGACGCTGGAGACGGGCGAGGATCACTTCGAGGATCGCGCCGTCGCCGACTACTACGCCCGCCTCTCGCTCGTGACCCGGGGCGAGCTGCTCGATCCCGCCCGCCTCGCCGAGATCTGGCGCTTCAACACCGGGCAGAACGGCCTGGACATCGACCGCGAGCTCTACAGGAACCCTCCCTCCGAGCGGATAACGTTGAAGGAGCTTCGGGCGGCGAAGCGCCAGGAGGGCGGGTACAGGTTCTGGCCCACCGGGGTGGAGATCGACCTCGGGCGCAAGCAGCGCTCCCCCAGCGTGGAGATCGAGCTCGCCGCGCGATTCGACTACATCGTCCAGTTCCGTCGAGAGGACAGCGTGCTGGGCAAGGTCAAGGTCAAGGGCGGTCCGGGCAAGCCCGACGAGCTCCTCACGCACACGATCGTGACGCCCGATCGTGCCCCCCGCGGCTTCGACAACCTGTTCATCAAGCCCGCCCGCCTCGACAATGACCAGCGCCACATCGTGGGCAACCTCACGCTCGCGCCCGCCCCCCCTCCCGGTCCCGGCGACGAGCCGGAGGCCGAGGCGAGCGCGGCGGAGGCGAGCGCGGCGGAGGCCGCCTCAGCGGCAGATCAGGGGCAGACCGAGTAGGGCGCGACGTAGGTGCTGCCGGGGAAGGTGGTCAGGCCCTCGAAGCAGCCGGCCAGCGTCCCGTAGCCGAAGAACTCCGCCACCAGGACCGCGTCGGGGTCGTAGTACACGAACTCCAGCGTGTCGGGCGTGTCCTGCCACCAGTCGCCCGTGTAGCCCGCGCCCTCCGGCCCGAAGCTGATGCTGCCGTCGGCGTTCAGCGTGGTGTCGTGCGACGAGATCGCGCTGGGGAAGAGCGTACACTCGAACCAGGCCTCCAGGCCCGTGCCCGTGCAGTGGTCATTGGTGACGGGCGTGTTGGAGGTCGTCGACAGCGGGTTGCTGTAGTACGTCAGCGAGGCCACCTCGGTGTCCGAGTTGTTGGACGTGCTGTTCTCGGCGGAGGTGGTGGCGGCCGTGGCGCTGAAGTCCAGCGTGCCCACGCTGGCCGGGAGCGCGATGTTGAAGGTCACGCTCTTGGAGGCGAACTTGTTGACCGTGCCCAGGTTGCAGTTGATGGTGGTGCCCGTGCGCGTGCAGCCCGTGCTCATCGTGCCCACGGTGCCCATCACGTAGACCGTGGGGCTGGTGTTGGTCTGGGGCAGGGAGATGGCCAGGGTCACCGCCGAGGCGTTCTTGTTGCCGATGTTGTTCACCGTCACGGTCCAGGTCTCGGAGTCGTAGACCACGGCGCCCGTGGGCTGGGTGATGGTGGTGGTGAGATCGGCGGCGGCGAGGGCCGGGACGCTGAAGAGACCGAGAGCGAGCGCGGAGACGTGGCGGAGCATGGTCGATGCCTCCTCGAGATATGGATTGGTTATTTGAGCTCGAAACGCTCAGGTGTGTAGGGTGTGACCCCGTTCTGACACCTTCACCATACACCGGGCCCGACCCGGGGCCTCGGATGTGTGACCATGTGTTACCGAGCGCTACGCAGGCGAGGTTCGGTCACGCGGGGGGATGCCCGGTCACGCGCCGCTCACCGCAGCATCCCCGCCAGCACCTGCGGCAGGCGCACCGGCAGCTCCTCGGGGCGCTCCAGGACCAGGAAGCGCCCCGGGCCAAAGACCGGCCTCAACCAGCTCTCCGCGCCGTCGCGGGTGGCGAAGCTGGTGCAGTGCAGGACGATGCCCTGCCGCCGGGCCTCGCTGGCGGCGACCACGCTGTCGGCCAGCCCGTAGTCACCTCGGTAACCGTCCCGGTCCTCGGGGCGGCCGTCGCTGACCAGCAGCAGCAGGCGGCGGCCCTGGGGGCGGCGGAGCAGGGCCCAGGTGGCGTGACGCAGGAAGGCGCCCAGCCGCGTCGCCCCGCCCGCGCGCAGGCCCGCCAGGCGGCGTCGCGTCCCCTCGTCGTAGCTGTCCTCCCAGCCCTTGATCCGCTGCACCCGGCAGCTCTCGGCGCCCTCGCCCGAGAACCCGTAGAAAGCATGCGGCAGCCCGAGCGCGCGCAGGCCCTCGGCCAGGACGACGATCGCCTCCTGCTCGCGGTAGAGCACGCCCCCGTGGACCGAGCCGCTCAGGTCCACCATCACCATCACCGCCAGATCGCGGCGCTGCCGCACATAGCGGGCGTACCAGTCCACCCGCGGGGGCGACCAGCCGGCGCGCAGATCCACCGTGGCCCGTATCGCGCGGTCCAGATCCAGCTCCGGCCCGTCGTCGCGCCCGTGCTCCCAGCGCTCGTCGATGCGCAGCGCCGTGAAGCGGCGTCGAACCTCCCGCAGCGCGCCCTCCTGGGCCAGGCAGAGGCGGTCCCAGCTCTCCCGATCCCCGGCCGGGGCGTCCACCTCCACCACGCGGACGGCGCCCGCCCGGAAGCCCTGGGCGCGCTCGTCCCACTCGTCGTAACGCTGGCCCTCCTCGTCGCGGGGGCGGGCCTCGTCCTGCAGCAGGCTGGGCGAGGGCGGCGGGGCGGCCTCGGGTCGGCCCAGCGCGGCGCGCAGCGCGCCTGTGACCTTGGCGCGGGCCCCGCTCTGCTCCTGCTGCCGCTTCCCCAGCTCGCGCAGCATCCTCAGCGGAGCCGGGCCCTCGCGCCAGGCCTCCTCGGCGCGGCGGTCACGAGCTAAATCATCTAGTATCCACTCGGGCCGGAGGATCCCGATCATCGCGGGCAGGGGAGGGGCGCCCAGCCGGGCCTCCCGCAGCCGCAGGCGCAGCGCGCTGGCCTGCCCCAGCAGGGTGAGGCGGAGGACCGCCGGATCGGCGAGCGGGTCGAGCGCGTCGATCCGGGCGCAGGCCTCGCGCGCGGCCTGGCTGGCGGCCTCCAGCCCGCGGGTGAGGTCGCGGAGCGGCCCCTCCTCGGAGAGCCCCTCCAGCAGGACGGCGAAGGGCTCGGGCAGGCCCGCCCGCGGGACGGCCGTGTGGTTCACCCGCAGCGCCCTCGCCCGGGGCAGCAGGCGGGCTCCCTCCAGATCGGCGCGGAGCCCTGGCCAGAGCGCGATCCATCGCCGCGTGACCACCCGGGCCGCCAGCAGGTGCCAGGTGTTGCGCAGCACCCAGTCCTGGTGGAGCTCGCCCAGCAGCGCCCGCCCCTCCAGCAACCCGAAGGCCAGCAGCCCGAGCTGGTGCAGCCCCATGACCCGGTAGAGCAGCGCGTCCTCGGCCGGCGAGGGCGGGCCGGGCAGGGCGCGGGGCAGGAAGACCGCGCGTCCGTCGGTGGCCGGCGGGTCGGCGATGGCCAGCTCCACGTTCAGCCCGGAGATCATCCGCATCCACCCGCCCAGCGCGCGCCCCAGGCTGGCCAGCGCCGTGCCCGCCTCCTTGCCGTCGCTGAGCAGCCGCCGCGGCGCCCCGAAGAGGAAGGGCGCCAGCAGGGCCCGCTCCGCCTCCTCGTCCGTCTCTGCCGCCCGCGCCGCCAGCACGGCCTTCGCCTGATCCCCGTACTCGTCGAGGGTAGCGCGGTCCCCCTCCTCGGGGGTGGGTGGCCAGGTAGGGGCCCCCATCAGCCGAGCGTGCTGCGCAGGAGCTCGCGCAGGGCCCGGACCATCTCGGGATCGTCCGTGAGCGAGCCGACCAGCGTGAGCTCGCAGCTCTCCCGAAGCGGCAGCCCCGCGGCGCAGAGCCGCGCGGCGTAGACCAGCAGGCGGGTGGAGGCCCCCTCGCGCAGCCCGTGCGAGCGCAGGTTCCGCGTGGCCCGCGCCAGCCGCACCAGCGTCGTGGCCGCGCCCAGATCGCAGGGCGCCTCCTTCGCCACGATCTCCGCCTCCACCGCCTCGGGCGGGTAGTCGAAGGGGATGGCCACGAAGCGCTGCCGCGTGCTCTCCTTGAGCTCGCGGTTCACCGACTGATAGCCCGGGTTGTAGGAGATCACGACCATGAAGTCGTCGGGCGCGTGCAGCTCCTCTCCCACCCGCTCCAGCGGCAGCGCGCGCCGGTCATCGGTGAGCGGGTGCAGCAGCGTGATCACGTCCGCCCGCGCCTCCACCACCTCGTCCAGGTAGCAGATCGCCCCCGCCCGCAGCGCCGCCGTCAGCGGCCCGTCCCGCCAGACCGTCTGACCCCCCTCCAGCAGGAAGCGCCCGGTCAGATCCGCCGCGGACAGATCCTCCTGGCAGGCCACCGTCACCAGCGGTCGCCCGAGCCGGGCCGCCATGGCGCGCACGAAGCGCGTCTTGCCGCAGCCCGTCGGGCCCTTGAGGAGCACAGGGAGCCTCAGGCGCGCGGCGGCCTCGAAAGCCTCGATCTCGCGGCCGATGGGTCGGTAGTAGGGGGAGGGGAGGGAGGGGGGCATGGAGGGTAGTGTAACCGCGGGGAGGGGGGAGGCGGCATGGGGAATGGGGGGTTGGGGTGTGGGAGGGGGGGCGGCATCGGCATCGGCATCGGCATCGGCATCGTCATCGCGGGACGGCATCGACATCGGCATCGGCATCGGCATCGGCATCGGCATCGGCATCGGCATCGGCATCGGCATCGCGGGACGGCATCGACATCGACATCGTCATCGTCATCGTCATCGGCATCGGCATCGGGGTTGGCATCGCGGGACGGCATCGGCATCGACATCGACATCGACATCGTCATCGTCATCGGCATCGGCATCGGGGTTGGCATCGCGGGACGGCATCGACATCGACATCGACATTGACATCGTCATCGACATCGACATCGATATCGACATCGACATCGACATCGACATCGGCATCGTCATCGCGGGACGGCATCGACATCGTCATCGGCATCGCGGGACGAAATCGGCATCGGGGTTGGCATCAGAGTGAGGAATGAAGGTCCACCCCCTCATCCGGCCTTCGGCCACCTTCTCCCGGAGGGAGAAGGGGAAGGGATTGAAAGTCCCCTTCTCCCACCGAGTCGAGGAGTGCTCCTCCTACCTCCCCTTCTCCCACCGAGTCGAGGAGTGCTCTTCCTACCTCCCCTTCTCCCTCCGGGAGAAGGTGGCCGAAGGCCGGATGAGGGGGCCTCGGAGGAAATTGTCGATGCCGATGCCGATGCCGATGCCGATGTCGATGTCGATGTCGATGCCGATGCCGATGTCGATGCCGATGCCGATGCCGATGCCGATGTCGTCCCGCGATGCCGATGCCGATGCCGATGCCGATGTCGTCCCGCGATGCCGATGCCGATACCGATGCCGATGCCGATACCGATGCCGATGCCGATGCCGTCCCGCGATGCCGATACCGATGCCGCTCCCGCCCCCGCCCCCGCCCCTACAACCCAACCATCCACCCATGCGCCATTCTCACCCCCACCGCCGCCGCCGCCCCGGCCACCGCCCCTGCCCAGGCTCTCCCCGTCATCGCCCCGATCGCCGCGGGGGTCGGCACGGGAAAGAAGCGCGTCTTCTCCACCCAGGCCGCGAATTCGGGGCTCTCGCCAGACTTTCGCCAGTCCTGGTGCGCGGATCCCAGCACCGCGGTCGCGGTGAAGAAGCCGAAGAAGGCCACGTCCGAGGCCCAGCCGTTCATGACGAGGTGCCCGATGGCCCAGCCGGCCATCCCCATCATCAGGGGGTGCCGGGTGATCGCCACCGCCCCGCGCAGGGTGAAGGGATCCGCTCGCCCAGGGATGGGCATGGAGGGGGCGGGGGTGGCCAGGCCGGCGCCGGCGACGGCGTAGGAGAGCACGATCCAGGCCTCGACCGCCAGGACCGGCAGGTCGTCCCGCAGCATCCACAAGAGCGGCCCCTGGTGGCGCGCGCCCCACCAGCTCCAGACCATGCCGACCAGCAGCACAGCCGCCAGCAGCGAGAAGGCGCCCTGAAAGCCGCCTGCCCCCAGGCGCCGGACCAGCGCGCCGCGCACGGGCGGGTGCGTGAAGACGAGGTGCGCGCCGAGGAAGGCGGCGCCCCAGAGGGCCACGATCAGGGTTGGGCTCATGGTCTCACTCCTCCGCGCGAAACACCCGCTTCTCCCAGCCAGGAGACAGGCGGCTCTCGACGTGGGCGTGGAAGCTGGGGAAGGCCGGGTGCGCGCGCACGGTCAGCAGCCACAGCCCGACGCTGATGACGTATAACATAACTGTAACGGGTGTTACACGCTGTCTGGGCACCAGACGGACCAGGCCGAGGGCGGCGAGCGCAAGGATCAGCAGCCAGGCGCCCTCGAAGAAGACCTCCGGCTTGGCCATGCGCCAGAGCCCGGGGACCAGCCGCACCGCGCCCAGGTAGAGCGGGTTCTTCACGCCGGGCAGCAGGCTCGGGCCCAGCGAGAGCGCGCCGAGCAGGAGGACGCCGGCCAGCCCCACAAGCACCTCCGGCCGCCGCCGCTCGACGATCCCGCTCCACAGCCCGAGCAGGAGCAGGGGAGGGGAGAGCGCCGCCCAGAGCTCCAGGCGGTTCCAGCGCGGGGGCCAGAGGGTGAAGCTGTCCAGGGCGGCGCGCTCCCACAGGAACTGCTCGGGCGTGCCCAGCGAGGGACCTCCGCGCATGAGCAGGGCCTGGGCCACGACCAGGGGCAGGGCGAAGGCGGCCGAGGCCAGCACGCCCCACAGCGCCCCGCGAGCCGGGTGAGGTCGCCGGAGGGCCGGCAGGAGCGCCAAACCCACCACCCCGCCCAGGACGGCGCCCACCAGCCCCAGGTAGAGGTTCCACCAGGACATGACTAGATAAATTAGTCCCGCCCAGATCGGCCAGCGTCCTCCCTCCCGGGCCGATCGCAGCAGGGCGAAGGCGTAGAGGGCGAGCCAGAACACGCTGGCCTTCTCGATCGTGTACCAGTTGAGGTCTCGGAACACGTGCAGCCCGAGCCCGAAGGGCATGGCCGCCACCAGCGCCAGCCGTCCGTCCCCGCAGAGCTCGCGGCAGAGCAGCCAGCAGGCCCACCAGCCCAGCGCCGGGTAGAGCAGCGCGCTGAGGTTGAAGGCGCCCATGGGGCTCAAGAAGAGGTCGCCCAGCGCCACGGGCCAGAGGTGGCCCAGGTGCACGCCGATCAGCCGCACGGCAGGATCCTGGAGCGCGCCCACGGGGTGCAGCAGCGCCCGGACGTGGACCCCATCCAGGTAGAAGAGCAGGCTCCCCTCTTTGTCGATCGTGGGAAAGTCCCCGTACCAGGCGGCGTCCAGGACGCCCAGCAGCGGCGCGGTCAGCAGCACGGTCTGGCCGAGGGTGAAGAGCAGGGCGCGCAGGGCCTCCGGGGGGCGGCGCCACAGCCAGGCGGCGCTGAGCAGCAGGCCCACGACCAGACAGAGCGCCCAGGCCAGGGGCTGCTCGCCGAGACCGGCGGGGAAGGGGACGGATCGGGGATCGGGGGGCGGACCGTACATCGAGAGGCGGGTTATACCGCGAGATCATGGACGACGTCTCACGCGATCTGCTCGACTGGTACGACGCCCGTCGTCGCCGCCTGCCCTGGCGCGACGAGGTGAGCCCCTGGCGCACGCTGGTCAGCGAGCTCATGCTCCAGCAGACCCGCGTGGACACGGTCATCCCCTACTTCGAGCGCTTCATGGCGCGCTTCCCCACGCCGGAGGCCCTCGCCACGGCGCCCCTGGACGAGCTGCTCTCCCTGTGGAGCGGGCTCGGCTACTACAGCCGGGCGCGCAACCTCTACCGGGCGGCGGGCGTGCTGGCCGAGCGCGGGGCCTTCCCCTCGGACGCGGCGGGCCTGCGCGCGCTCCCGGGCGTGGGGGCGTACACGGCGGGGGCCATCGCCTCCATCGCGCTGGGCCAGGACGAGGTGGCGGTGGACGGCAACATCGAGCGGGTCATGTCCCGCCTCCACCGCTACTCGGGGCCGCGGGAGGGGATCACGCCGCTGGCCCGGGGCCATCTGCCATCGGGCCGGGCGGGGGACTACAACCAGGCCTTGATGGATCTGGGCGCCACGGTCTGCACCCCGCGCTCCCCGCGCTGCGGCGAGTGCCCGATCTCCACGCGCTGCGCGGCCTTCGCCGTGGGAGACCCGGAGCGCTACCCGGCGAAGGCGGAGAAGCGCCCGGTGCCGGAGGTCTCGGGGGCGGCGGCGGTGCTCCTGCGGGAGGGCCGGATCCTGCTGGCCCGCCGGCCTGAGCGCGGCCTCTTCGGCGGGCTCTACGAGCTGCCCGGGGTGGATCCGGTCTCCGAGGGACAGGATCCGGCCACCGCGCTGAAGGCCGCGCTCGAGGAGCGCCTCGGCCTCAAGGTCCAGCTCTCGGGCGGGCTCGGCACCGTGCGCCACGTCTTCACCCACCGCCGCCTCACCCTGCACCTGCACCGCGCCGCCGCCCCCGAGGAGCCCGCGCCCCGCGCCTTCTACACCGCGCTGGTCTGGGCCGACCCGCGCTCGTTGCCCGGGATCGGGGTGTCCACGCTCACGCTCAAGGCCCTGGAGCAGGCCCTCGGCCCGCAGGGGAGCCTGTTCTAGACCTGCTGCGGCAGGCTCGCCCGCAGCTCCTCCAGGCAGCGCTCCAGGGCGGCCAGATCCCGGCTGTCCATCGTGATCGTCACCGAGTGCGGCTCGACGTCGATGTGCGGGTAGGAGCCGATGGCGACCTGCGGCCAGCGCTCGGCGGCGGCGGTCAGCAGGTCGGCGATCTCGGTCTCGCGGGCGAGGGTCTCCAGGCGGCGGGTCTGGACGGGGACCCCCTGGAAGCGAGCCGCGACCGCGTCGAATTTACGGTGCAGCAGGGACGGCACGCCGGGGAAGATGCAGACGTTCCGCGTCACCACCTGCGGCCAGATCACCTCGCCGTCCCACCACAGCGCGCTGCCCTCGGGCACGTCGGCCATGCGCAGGGCCGCCTCCGTGCAACGCTCGCCCAGGCGGCTGCGCAGGACGCGCTCCAGCTCGGGGTGGCGGACCAGGGCCAGCTCGAAGGCCCGCGCCACGCCCTGCATGGTGACGTCGTCGTGGGTGGGGCCCACGCCGCCCGTGGTGAAGACGTGGTCGAAGCGGGCGGAGAAGCGGGCGACCTCCTCGGCGATCTCGGGCAGCTCGTCCGGGATCACGCTCACCCGCAGCAGGTCCATGCCCAGCTCGCGGCAGCGCCGGGCCAGCCATGGGGTGTTCTCGTCGGTGACCTTCCCCGTGAGGATCTCATTGCCGATGATGATCACGCCCGCCGTCGGCATGGTGCTCCGCTGGGGCCGGATCCCTCTCCCGCGCGCCCTGATTTGCGGCTAACCTGTTCTCACGCTCCCCGAGGTCCCGTGTCGGTCGCCCACCAGAGTCGCCAGGGTCACCAGAGTCGCCAGGGTCTGCGCGTCACCGTCCGCTTCCACGGGCGCGTGGTGGGGCAGACCGTCCACTGGCCCTGGTCCAGCCCCATCCTGGGCGTTCAGGCTCCCGAGGCGGTGCCGGTGCGCGGCGAGGGCCTGGCGCGCATCCACTGGGAGGCGGAGGACCGGGTGCGCCTGGAGCCGCTCTCGCCGGAGGTGCCCGAGGGCACGGTCTCCCGCCTGGAGAGCTGGCGCTGGAGCGACGGGCGGGCGGTGGACGTGGACCTGGACATGGTCCCGCTGCAGCGGGCCCGGCGGAGCGAGCGCGGGGCGGGGGACATGGCGCTCCTGGCCCTGGTGCTGGCGCTCACGGTGGCCGCCGGCCAGCTCGGGCTGCTGGCCAGCCTGCTGCGCGGCGGGGCGTCCGGCTCGGGGGCCGACGCCTGGGAGCCGAGCCCGGAGTACATCGCGCGCCTGCTGGAGCAGGACTACGCCGGCGCGGAGGAGGGCCTGCCCGAGCGCAGCGAGCGCCCCGATCACGAGGAGGACGCGCCCTCGTTCTACATGCCCGCCGGCAACGACGGCCCCCTGGACCGCCTGGGCGGCGGGGCGACCGTGGGGCCCGAGGTCGTGCGCGTGCTCCCGCCCGAGGACCCCGAGGAGGGCGGCGAGGACGGCGGCGAGCAGGGCGCCGAGCTCCACCTGGAGAGCGTGAGCCCCATGCTCTCCGAGTCGGGAACCCCCGACCAGGGCCTCGCCGGCGCGCAGACGGACGAGCGGGACCCGAGCGAGCAGGCCCCGGGCGACAGCGAGGACGCGGGCGAGACCAGCGCCCAGCGCACGCCCATGGAGCGCTTCATCGGCTGGGGCTTCCGCGACTGGTTCGACGTCAAGGACAGCCGGGCCGACGGGCTCGAGGAGGAGCTGCGCCGCGAGCTCGACGTGGTGCGCGAGCGCCTGAAGATCGACCCCGACGACCCCTGGGCCATCAACACCCTCGGGTACTACGCCTACCTCGCCGAGAACCACGAGCTGGGCGAGCAGACCTTCCAGCGCATGGTCCAGCTCTTCCCCGACGACCCGGCCGGGTACAACAACCTGGGCCTCGTCTACAAGCGCCTCGGCGAGTACGCCAAGGAGGAGGCGCTCTATCGCAAGGCGCTGGAGCTCTCGCCCTTCGATGAGCACGTGCTGAACAACCTCGCCGTGAACCTGGCCCACCAGGGGCGCTACGACGAGGCGCACGCGATCATGAGCCAGCTCGAGGAGCTCACCCCCGGCGACCCCTACGCCGACCTCCACCGGGCCAAGATCTACGCCGCGGAGGGCAAGCGCCTGCGCGCCTACCGCTACCTGGAGCAGGCGCTCAAGGCCTCGCGTGGCCTCGACACCATGCACCACATCGAGTTCCGCCAGGACATCCGGCTGGATCCCGTCTTCGTCGGCATGCGCTCGGAGGAGCGCTTCAAGCGCCTGCTGTACGAGGCCTACGGCGAGGACAGCAAGGAGCTGCTGCTGCCCTCCCGCCGACGGCGCGGGGCGGGCGGTGGGTGATCTGGCGGTCACCGTGCGCCTGCGGGGCCGCGTGGTCGAGGACCGCGTGCTGCCCGTGTCGAGCGCGGTGCGCCTGGGGGAGCGCTTCGGGGCGGCGGTGAGCTTCCCGGGCGCCGATCTGCTGGTCGTGCGCGACGACGACGCCCTGCTGGTGCGCGGGCAGCGGCTCCGGGAGGGGGAGGAGCTGGAGATCGCGCTGGGCGCGGTGGACGTGCGGCTCTCCCACGTCGTGGCCCTGGCCCGCGCGCGCGAGCAGGCGACCTTCGACCTGCGCTTCCTGCTCGCGGCCCTGCTGGTCGCCGCGCTGGGCACCTGGCTGGACGCCGCCACCGGATGGATGGGCCGGCACCCTCCGCGGGAGGGCGGGCTCCGCGCCTGGGTGGAGGGTTTCCGGCCTCCGCCGACCCCTGGCGCCACCGCCGCCGCGCCCGCCACCTTGGAGCCGGGCCGCTGACGGGCTATGCAGCGCGACCAGCAGGAAAGAGAAGCATGGCGCGAACCGCGGTCTACGCAGGCTCCTTCGATCCCATCACGCTCGGCCACCTCGACGTGGCGCGGCGGGCCAGCCGGATGTTCGACCGGGTGATCGTCGCCATCGGGGAGAACCCCAACAAACGCTACATGCTCCCCGTAGAACGGCGGGTCGCCGTGGTGCAGGAGGCGGTGCGCGATCTGGCCAACGTGGAGGTGGACGTGTTCCGCGGGCTGCTGGTGCAGTACTGCCAGCGCCGGGGGGCCGCCGCTGTCGTGCGCGGGCTGCGCGCGGTCACGGACTTCGAGTTCGAGTTCCAGATCGGGCTCGCCAACATGGACATGGCGCCGGAGGTGGAGACGGTCTTCCTGCTCACCGACCCGCGCCACATCTTCATCTCCTCCTCGCTGGTCAAGGAGATCGCCAGCAACGGCGGCGACGTCTCCCGCTACCTGCCGGAGCCGGCCCTGCGCGCGCTCACCGAGGCCCTGGCGGCCCGAGAGGCCGGCACGCGGGTTGCATGAGGCCAGGGTCGCAGGCGAAGAACGGCTGGCAGGGAGGTTTCCATGTGCGGGATCATCGGCGTCGTAGGTGGGCGGGTGGCAGCGCCCGTGCTGTTGGAGGGGCTGCGCAGGCTGGAGTACCGGGGCTATGACTCCGCGGGCATGGTGGTCATCGACGAGGACAACGACGCCCTCGCCCTGTACCGGCGCGTGGGGAAGGTCTCCGAGCTGGCCGGCGCGCTCCCCGAGACGCTGCCGGGCAGCACGGGGATCGCCCACACGCGCTGGGCCACGCACGGCGGGGTGACCGAGGCCAACGCCCACCCTCACCTGGACTCTACGAATCGTGTCGCGGTCGTTCACAATGGCATCATCGAGAACTTCGCGGCGTTGAAGAGCTGGCTCATCGCCCGCGGCGTGAGCTTCCGCTCCGAGACCGACTCGGAGGTCATCGCCCACCTGATCTCCTGGTACTACGAGCCCGTGGGCGGCTCCGGCGCCTCGGCGCACCCGGAGCGCTCGCCGGATCCGGTGGTGGCGGTGCAGCGCGCGCTGGGCCGGCTGCGCGGGACCTGGGGGCTGGCCGTCGTCTTCGCCGACCACCCCGAGACCATGGTGGCGGCCCGCAACGGCAGCCCGATGGTCGTCGGCCAGGGCGAGGGGGAGAGCTTCCTGGCCAGCGACAGCCACGCGCTCGTCCGCTACACCCGGCAGGTCGTGTTCCTGGAGGACGGCGAGATCGCCCGCCTGGACCGCAACGGCGTGCGCGAGGTCCTGCGCCTGGACGGGGCACAGCGCTCGCTGGCCTTCGAGACCCTGGAGACGGACTGGGCCGAGGGCGAGCGGGGGGACTACCCCCACTTCATGCTCAAGGAGATCCACGAGCAGTCCGAGGCGCTCGATCGCTGCCTGACCGGCCGCATCGTGGTGGGCGAGGGCACGGCCCGCCTGGGCGGGATGGATCTCGCGCCGCGCGATCTGGTGGGCATCTCGCGCGTGAGCCTGATTGGCTGCGGGACGGCCTTCCACGCCTGTCAGGTGGGGGCGATGGCCATCGAGCAGCTGGCGCGGGTGCCGGCCACCGCGGAGATCGGCAGCGAGTTCCGGCACCGGAACCCCTGCGTCGACCCGGGCGCCCTCTACATCGCCGTGAGCCAGTCGGGCGAGACCGCCGACACGCTGGGCGCGGTCAAGGAGGTGCAGCTCAAGGGCGGGCTGGTCTGCGGCGTGGTCAACGTGGTCGGATCGAGCATCGCCCGGGCCACCGGGCGGGGGACCTACATCCACTCTGGCCCCGAGATGGCGGTGGCCAGCACCAAGGCCTTCAGCAACCAGGTGGCGGCGCTGCTGCTGTTCACGCTGATGCTGGCCCGCACGCGCAGCCTCTCGCCGCACGAGGGCCGCGCCTTCGCCGAGCGCCTGTCGGAGGTCCCGCGCCTGGTCGCCCGCTACCTGGAGGACCCGGGCCCCATCGACCGCGTGGTCGATCTCGTCGAGCGCGCCCGCCTCACGCTCTTCCTGGGCCGCGGCTTCTCCGCCCCGGTCGCCGCGGAGGGGGCGCTGAAGCTGATGGAGGTGGCCTATGTGCCCTGCCTGGCCTACCCCTCGGGCGAGATGAAGCACGGACCCATCGCGCTGCTGGAGAAGGGGACGCCGGTGATCGTGGTGGCCCCGGACGATCCGGTGCGCGAGAAGACGCTCTCCAACCTCCAGGAGTGCCGGGCCCGCGGGGCCTCCATCGTGCTCATCCACACCGAGGGAGACCCGGCCGCATCCGAGGCGGACGTGAGCATCGCCGTCCCGCGCGCCGCCGAGCCGCTCACGCCCCTGCTGACCGTGCTGCCCCTCCAGCTCCTGGCCTACAAGGCGGGCCTCCGGCTGGGGCGGGACATCGACCGCCCCCGCAACCTGGCCAAGTCGGTCACCGTGGAGTGACCAGACTGGTCAGGAGCGCCGACGGGCCCGCAGCGTGAGGGCGAGGGCGAGGCCCAGCAGCCCGGCGGCGGCCCGGGGATCCGCCTCGGTCGTGGCGCAGCCGCAGCCCCCGCCGCCCTTGTAGTCCTCGTAGCCCGCGGTGTCCTCGCCGCCGGTCTCGGCGCCGCCGCCCTCGGCGACGAGCGGATCCGTGCCCGCCTCCAGCTCCTCGGCGTCGGTGGCCCCGTCGCCGTCGGTGTCCGGGTTCAGCGGGTCGGTCCCGGTGCTCACCGCCTCCGTCCCGTCGTTGAGCCCGTCGCCGTCGGTGTCGGAGTTGTCCGCGTCGGTGCCGTAGGTGTAGGTCTCGTCGCGATCGGAGAGCCCGTCGCCGTCGGTGTCGGCCATGCCCGAGATGTCGTCGTCGGCGTTGAAGGGGTCCGTGCCGTCCTCGTGGACCTCCACGCCGTCCTCCACGCCCCCGTCGTCCGTGTCGGAGTCCAGCGGGTTCGTCCCCCGGTCGATCTCCTCGCCGTCCAGGAGGTCGTCCCCGTCGGTGTCCGGGTCCAGCGGGTTGGTGCCCTCCTCCTCCTCCTCGCCGTCCAGCAGCCCGTCCTCGTCGCCGTCGTCCTCCAGCGGATCCGTGCCCAGGTCCAGCTCCTCGCCGTCGTCCAGACCGTCGGAGTCGGTGTCCGCCAGCAGCGGATCCGTGCCGTACTCCTCGATCTCGTCCAGGTCCGCCAGCGTGTCGCCGTCCGTGTCGGGATCGGCGGGGTCCGTGTGGGTCTCGTTCACCTCGGCGCTGTCGTCGATGCCGTCCCCGTCGGTGTCCGTCGAGAGCGGATCCGTGCCCCAGGGGTCGATCTCCTCGCCGTCGTCCAGCCCGTCCCCGTCGGTGTCTCTGGTCGCCGGGTCGGTGCCCATGGCGACCTCGTCCCCGTCGGGCAGCCCGTCGTTGTCGCTGTCGTCGTCGGCCGGGTCCGTCTCGTAGCTGTCCACCTCCGCGCCGTCCTCGAGCCCGTCGTCGTCGCTGTCCGCGTCCAGCGGGTCCGTGCCCAGCCGCCCGGCCTCCAGCCCGTCGGCGAGCCCGTCCTCGTCGCTGTCGGTGACGTTGGGGTCCGTGCCCAGCTCGATCTCGCGGCTGTCGTCGAGCCCGTCGGCGTCCGAGTCGCTCGCGTTGGGGTCCGTGCCGTAGTCGTCGACCTCCTCGCCGTCCTCGAGCCCGTCGCCGTCCGTGTCCTCGGAGAGCGGATCGGTGCCGTAGTCGTCGACCTCCTCCCCGTCCAGGAGCCCGTCGGCGTCCGTGTCGATGAGGGTGGGGCTGGTGCCCGTGGTCCAGTACTCCGTGCCGTCGACGAGGCCGTCGTCGTCCGAGTCGCTGTCGCGCGGGTTCGTGCCCTCCGAGCGTTCGAGCGCGTCCTCCATCCCGTCGGCGTCCGTGTCCGCGGAGTTGGGGTCGGAGTTGCCGTCCATCAGCTCGTCGTAGTCGCCCACCCCGTCGCCGTCGGTGTCCTCTTCGTTGGGGTTCGTGCCGGCGTCCACCTCCTCGCCGTCCAGGAGCCCGTCGTCGTCCGAGTCGTCATCCAGCGGGTCCGTTCCAAGCGTGTCGGTCTCCGTCCCGTCCAGCGCGCCGTCGTCGTCCGAGTCGCTGTCCTGGGCGTCGGTGCCGTAGTCGTCCTCCTCGCCGTCCCCCAGCCCGTCATCATCGGTGTCCGAGTCCTTTGGGCTCGTTCCGGCGTTCAGCTCGTCGAGGTTGCCGATGCCGTCTCCGTCCGAGTCGTCCTCGGCGTCGTTGATCCCGTCGCCGTCGGTGTCGGCGTTGACCACGCTGGTCCCGACCTTCTTCTTCTCCTGGCCGTCGGTGAGCCCGTCGTCGTCGGTGTCCTTGTCGTGGGGGTCCGCCCCCAGCTTGTACTCGCGGTAGTCGGCCAGCCCGTCGTTGTCGGTGTCCTTGTCGTTCGGGTCCGATCCGAAGCTGATCTCCTGACCGTCCAGCAGGGAGTCGCCGTCGGTGTCGCTGTCCAGGGGGTCCGTGTCGTAGACGTTGACCTCGTCTCCGTCGGAGAGCTCGTCGGCGTCGGTGTCCACCAGGCTGGGATCCGTGCCCAGCGACGCCTCCTCATCGTCTGTGAGCCCGTCCCCGTCAGTGTCGTCTCCCGCGGCGGCCAGCGCGACGCCCCCCAGGGGGAGATCGTAGCCAGGCACGAGGCCACCCAGGGCGACGAAGAGGAGCGAGCCGCGGAGCAGAGAGAGGAGGGCGCGAGCGTGTGCAGACATGGACCTAGTATGACACGGAGTTTCGCGTTGTGTACCGATTTGCGCGCCCTCGCCCGAGGCTGGCGTCCAGGACGCGCTGAGGCTACAGGTCCGCATGACCCAGCGCGCCCTGATCGTCTCCTTCGCCCTCCTCCTCTCCGCCTGCGGCCTGGATCCGGCCAAGGTGGCGCCGCATGCGCTCTACGCGGACGACGGCGCCCGCGTTGTCCACCCGGGTGAGCTCCGCTTCGCTGTGGTGGGCAACACCGCGGGCGACGCGATGACCGACGCGGTGCTCGCCGACCTCTCGACGCGGATGGGGGCTGAGCCGAAGCTCAGCTTCCTCGCGCTGGCGGGCGACGTGGTGGACGGCAGCAGCAACGCGAGCTGGAAGGGCTTCGACGTGGCCTTCGGCGGGCTGGTGGCGAAGCCCGAGGGCGGCGCGGGCGTGCCCGCCGTGCCGGTGGCCGGAGACGGGGAGGGGAGGGGAGACCCCAACTATCTCGGCCTCGCCGCCGCCTTCCCCGGCCTGGGGGCCGACATCGGGCTGGGCCGCGTGGCGAGCTGGTACGCCTTCGACGTGGTCAGCGCCGAGACCACCTGGCGGATCTTCGTGCTGGACGGCGCCAAGGAGCGGCTGGGCAGCCGCTGGAACGAGCAGCTCGGCTGGCTGGGCGAGGTGGCCGACGGCGAGTACGACGGGGCCCTGGTCTTCCTGAGCCAGGCGCCGCTCTCGCTCGCCGGCCCGCTGCCCGACGGCGCCTGGGCCGAGGCCCCCAGCGAGCTCATCGACACCCTGGTGGCCGACATCGACGACACCAAGCTCAAGGCGGTCTTCTTCGCCAGCGCCCCCGCCAGCCAGGTGCTCGCCCCGGACGGGGAGTACGGGGCCCTGCTGATCGGCGCGGGCGGCGGCGGCTCGCCGCTCCAGGATCTCTGGCGGGAGTCGCCGAAGCCCGCGGAGGGCAACGATCCGCTGACGCTGGAGTCCAGCTTCGACGGGACCCTGGGCGCGGCGCTCAACCGCTGGGCGGACGGGGGGACCCTGGACGACAAGGTCGTGGACATGGCGCGCGGCAAGGGCGAATTCGAGGGCGCCCCCCGCCGGGTGCAGGCCGCCGCCGTCCCCACCTGGGGCTGGTGGGAGGCCACCCTGGACGGCCCCGCGCTCAGCCTGCGCCTGCACCTCTACCAGCCGGACGGCAGCTTCGCCGACGCCTGGAGCGGTCGCACCCGGCTCGGCGAGGCCTGGAGGACGGTGCCCTGAGCGCTACACGCTCTCCTGACGGGTCCCGAAGCGGGTCATCAGGGCCGCGCCCAGCGCGGGGAAGCCGATCGCGATCACCAGCGGGGTGCCCACCCAGGGGACGAAGGTGATCGCCACCAGCAGGCCGGCGCCCACCAGGAAGGCGGCCCACTCGCCGCGCCCCTGAGACCAGGAGGTTCGCTCGCCGATGGTCGTGCAGAGCGAGACCAGCCCGAGCATCCAGGCCGCCGCCAGCACGCCCAGCATGAGCATGGACAGCGGGATGCCGATGATGGTCACGGCGAAGAGGCCCGAGATCAGGGTGAGGGCGGCGGCCAGGATCCCGCCGGCCAGCCCGTACCACAGCATGTTCCCGGGCAGCGCGGCGCCCACCCGGCTGATCTGCCGCGGCCAGATCCCGACCATCAGCACCCCCGCGCCAGCGAAGGCGAGCCCCAGCGAGAAGCGGCGGAAGACGCCCTGAATCCAGTCGGTGACCTCGGAGAACAGGCTGGGCTCCGCCTCCTCCTCGGCCAGCGCGGCGGCCTCGGCCTCCTCGGCCTCCTCGGCTTCGTCGGCCTCATCGACGTCCGCGTGCAGGTCGATGGTCACCGGGCCGAGGGCGCCCAGCCGCGGATCCACGGCGTTCATCCCCTGTCCACCGAGTGCGACCTGGTCACCGCCGACCTCGGCCCCCGCGGCCACGCGCACCTGGCCGCCCATGGAGACGATGTCCTCCTCGACCTCGCCGCCCTCCATGACCTCCACGTCGCCGCCCATGGAGACGGCGCTCCCCTCCACCCGGCCGCCCTCGTGGACGCGCACCGGCCCGCCCATGGCGAAGACGTCTCCCTCGACGACGCCGTAGACGTCCACGGGGCCGCCCACGGTCAGCGCGCCCTCGCGCGTCTCGTTGGGGCCGATGACCAGGGGCTGCCCGAGGGCGGCGCTGGTCGAGGTGGCCGCTGGGGTGGGCGGGGTCGGCGGCGTGGGCGGTGTGGGCGGGGTGGGTGGCGTCGCCGGCGTGGGCGGCGTGGGCGGCGTGGGCGGCGTCGCGGGGGTCGCGGCGGTCTTCTCCGCCTCCATCGCGGCCAGGCGGGCCTCCAGGGTGGCGATGCGCTGCAGCAGCGCCTCCTGCTCGGCGGGCGTGCTCTGGGCGGCGGGCGCGCTCTGGGCGACCGGCGTCGAAGCGGGCTCGGCGGGGGCCTCCTGGGCCTGGGAGGGCCGGAGGAGGGCGAGGTAGGTGAGGACGGTGACGGGGTTCATGCGCTCCTCCGCTGGAGCTCGATGGACCGGGCCAGCCAGGCGCTGGCCACGAGCAGGATGGTGGACAGGATGGTGACGTAGGGGGCCAGCCAGATGAGGTGCTCCATCGCCACCCGGCTCAGCGTGGTGAGCGCGCCCACCAGGCGGGCCCCGGCGACGACGAGCTCCGCGGGAGCGCCGCCCGCCAGCAGCAGCAGGAAGGCCAGGGCCATCAGACCGGCGGCGATGGCCGGCTCCGGGGCGGCGCGGGGGCGGTGATCGACGTGGGCCAGCACGCTCTCCACGAGGCCGGGCGGCGTCTCGGGATCGTCCACGGAGGCGAACGCGGCCGAGAGCGGCTCCAGCGCCGTCGCCCGCGTGGCGCAGAGCCCGCAGCCGTCGATGTGGCGCGCGATCTCGATCGCGACGCGCTCCTCTACATCGCCGATGACGAAGCGCTGAAGCAGCGCCTCCGGCACATGGATCCCGCTCATGGCTCCCCTCCCAGCGCGGCGGCGCCGTCCTGATCCCCGCCCAGCTCCACGTAGGCCTCGCGCAGCTTCTTGCGGGCCCGGAAGATCCGGTTCATGACCGTCCCCATCGGCAGGTCCAGGGTGGCGGCGATCTCTTCGTACTTCAGGTGCTCGAAGTGGTAGAGCACGATGACCTCCCGGTACAGGGGCGGCAGGCCAGCCAGCGCCTGATGGATCAGGCGGGCGCGCTCGGCGCGGGAGCTGAGCTCATGGGGGCCGGCGCGGTGGTCCTGGGGCTCGGCTCCGAGCTCCTGGGGGCCCCGGGCGCGGCGACGGTGCTCGTCGATGCAGGTGTTCCGCGCGATCCCGAAGACCCAGGTGGAGAAGCGCCACTTCGGGTCGTAGCGATCGAGGTTGCGCAGCACCTTCACCATGGTCTCCTGCGTGGCGTCGCGGGCGTCCTGCGCGTCGCCCAGGAGGCGCAGGGAGAAGCGGTAGACCGCGGGGGTGTAGTGGCTCGCCAGCCAGGCGCGCGCCTCGCCGTCCCCGCTCGCCGCGGCGGCGATGAGCGGGGTCTCGTCGAGGGGAGCTTCTTGCAGGCGGAGCGTCAGGGTGGCCTCTGGGCTGGCTAACCCTGTGTACGCAGCGGGCGGCGCGCTATTGCACAGCTCTTCCGCGAGCCCCGCTCCGCCCCTCGCTCCCCGACTTCATCCATGGTACGGTGGACAGGAAAGCGAGATGGACAAGGCCCTCAAGCTCCGGCGCTACGGCAGGAAGGACTACACCCTCCTGGTCGACTTTCCGGTCGAGATCGTCGGCCGGGACGGCGTGGTGCGCCGTTATTCCTTCGAGGAGTCCGTCCGCCTCTACCAGCGGCGCATCGCGTCGGCGCCCTCGCGGTACACGGACGCGGAGGTGGCGGACGCCGAGGTTGCCCACTGCCGGCGGCGCATCGAGCAGCTCCGACGCTCCTACTTCGCGCGCTACGGCTGGTTCGAGATCCACACCCCGCCCGGCGGTCGCCCCGTCGAGGAGGGCCTGGCGGGTGAGGTCGCCGCCTTCCTGCGCCGCTGCGCCGAGGGCACGGATCTGGACCCGGAGAGCTTCCGCATCACGCTCCTGGGCGAGGGCGACTGCCACATCTTCTACGTGGAGCGCACGGGCGAGCAGGAGCTCCCCGCGGGCCCCTTCCTGCTCTACCTGTACCGCTTCAACGACGGAGAGCAGGGCGCGGCCCGCGACGCCTTCTTCAGCTTCCTCAAGATCCTCCAGGGGGTCCGGCAGGTGGGCGAGGGCGTGGAGACCCTCGTGGCCTTCCACCACACGGCGGACTGCGGGCTGGTGCTGACCGGGCGGCCCGGGGACGCCGAGGTGCGCCCCGCGGGGATGCTGGACCTCCCCCCGATGGACGGGCTGCTGATGGAGGACGGGCGGCCCGAGGATCCCGCCCGGGAGGCCACACAGCTCCTCCGCCTGGGTCGCAGGCGCGAGGCGCTGGAGAGCTTCCTCTCGCTCTACCAGCAGAACCCCTGGCGGCGCAGCGCGGCGGTCTCGGCCGCGGCCGTTGCCGACGCTCTGGGCCTGTTCCGGGACGCGGAGACCGTCTCGGTGATGGCCAGCCGCTACTTCCCCGATGACGCCGACGTGAGCTATCAGCTCGCGCTGTCGCGCCTGCGCCTGGGCGACGTCCCGGGGGTGGAGCAGGCCCTCGGCCCCGACCCCGCCACCTGGCCGCTCAAGCTCCTGCACGGGCTCGGCGCCCTGCGCGCGGGGAGGCCGCTGCCGGCGATCTCCCGCCTGCTTCGCATGGGGCGCTCCGAAGAGGTCGAGCCCGAGCTCCTGGCCGCCCGCGCCTGGGCCCTGCGCCGCCTGGGGCTGTGGATCGCCGTCCGCGCGCTGGCGGGCGCGGCCGTGGCGGCGGCGGGCATCTTCGTGGCGGGGAACCTGCCGCTCGCCCTGGTGATCACGGGGATGGCGCTGCTGCTGTGGGTCTTCATCGACGCCATGACCCACCGGGCCCTGGTGCGCGATCTCTGCGACCCCGCGCGCATGCCCATCCACCGGGTGGGCACGCTCTCGCGGGTGGGGGACTCGCTGGTCTCGCGGGCGCTTTAGCGCCGGGCGGGAGCGCGCCTCAGAGCACGCGTTCGAGGCCCCGACGCTCCAGCGCGTCCACGAGGTGGCGGAGCTCCTGCGCGCGCCCGGCGTCCATGACCAGCAGCGCGTCCTCGGTGGAGACCACCACCAGCCCGCTCACCCCCAGCAGGGCCACGACCTTGCCCGGGGCATGCACGGCGTTGCCCTCGGCGTCCCGGGCGACGACGGCCTCGGCGAGACCGCGCCCGCCGGCCACCTCGGGCCAGCTCGCGGCGGCCTCCGGCCAGGCGCCCACGTCCGACCAGCCGGGGGAGCAGGGGACGACCAGGGTGTGCGCGTGGCGCTCCATGATCCCGTAGTCGATGCTGGTGGCGTCGAGATCCCGCCAGCGGTCCGGGAGCTGGCTCGGGTCGGCCAGGATGGCGTCGAGGGCGTCCGCGCTGCGGGGCAGGTGGGCGCGGAAGGCGGCCCGCATGGCGTCGGCGCGGAACAGGAAGATGCCCGCGTTCCAGAGGTGGCGCCCGCCGTCCAGGTAGCGCTGTGCCGTCGCGGCGTCCGGCTTCTCCACGAAGCGGGCGACGTGGTGGAGGGCCTGACCGGCGAAGTCCCCCGCGGGCTCGCCGAGCTCCAGGTAGCCGAAGCCGGTCTCCGGGCGGGTGGGGCGGATGCCCAGGGTCACGAGGGCGCCTGTCCGCTCCGCGGCCTCCGCCCCCGCCGCCAGCCCCGCGCGCAGGGCCTCGGGGTCGCTCACCAGCTGATCGGCGGGCAGCGCGATGGCCACCGCGTCCGGCCCGGCGCGCCGCTGGATCTCCACCGCCGCCAGCCCGAGGCAGGGGGCCGTCCCGCGGCCCGAGGGCTCGATCAGGATGTTCTCCGGCGGGATCTCGGGGAGCTGGCTGGCGACGAGGGCCGCCATGTCCGGGCTGGTCAGGACCAGCACGCGCTCGGCCGGGACCAGGGGCAGCACCCGATCCACCGTGAGCTGGATCAGGGTGCGCTCGCCGGTCAGCGCGAGGCACTGCTTGGGGCGGGCGCGGCGGGAGAGCGGCCAGAAGCGCGTGCCTCGGCCGCCGGCCAGGATGAGGGCGAAGCGCTGGCTCAACGGGGATCCTCGAAGAGGCGGGGCTCGATCTGGCGCAGGGCCTCCCAGGCCACCACGCTCACGGCGTTGGATAGATTGATGCTTCGGACATTCCCAGGCATGGGAATTCTCAACGCGCCGCGAGAACGGATGAGCTCGCGGGGCAGTCCCTTGGACTCCGATCCGAAGATCAGCACGTCTCCCCGCCGATAGTCGGCGCTGGTGTAGGCCCGCGCGCCGTGGGAGGAGTAGAGCCAGGCCCGCTGGTCGCCGAGCCAGGCCAGGAAGGCGTCCAGGTCGGGGTGCTCCACGACGTCGACCTCCTTCCAGTAGTCCAGCCCCGCGCGGCGCACGGCGCGCTCGTCGGTCTGGAAGCCGAGGGGGTGGACGAGGTGCAGGCGCGCGCCGAGGGCGAGGCAGAGGCGCCCCACGCTGCCCGCGTTCGGCCCGATCTCCGGATGGATCAGGGCGATGTGCAGGCGCGGCGGCGACGTCAACGCGCCTCGGCGCCGTGGACGGCGGCGCGGGTCAGCTCGCGCAGCTCGCGCACCCGGAAGGGCTTGGGCAGCAGGGCGAAGGCGCCGAGCGCGCGGGCCTCGGCGGTCTGCTCGGAGGACGCGGCGCCGCTGACCATGATCACGCGCAGGTCGGGCCAGCGCGCGCGGGCGCGGCGCAGGAATTCCAGGCCCTGCATGCGCGGCATCATCAGATCGACGATGACGATGTCCACGCGGCCGTCCACGCGCTCGAGGGCCTCGAGCCCGTCCACGCCGTCGCGGGCGGCCACGGTGACCGGGAAGTCCTTCTGCAGCGCGGCGACGACCAGCTCCTGGAGGGCGTCGTTGTCCTCGACCACCAGCGCGCGGCCGGTGAGGGGCGCGGGCTCGGCCGTCGCGGCGTCCTCGGCGGTCTCGGCCCCGCCCATGAGCGGCATCCCCGCCCGGACCGCCACCTCTCCCCCGGCGCCCAGCTCCAGCGAGAGCGCGACCCCGGCGACGAGGGCACGGGCCTGGAGCGTGTTGCCGGCGTGGCTCATCACGCCGCCCTCGGGGAAGAGCACCCTCAGGCGCTCCCGCTCGGTGGCGTCGGCCTCATAGCGCAGGTAGAGCGCGCCCTCTCCGTCCTCCTGGGCGGTGAAGATGCGCAGGACGGCGTTGGCGGGGGCCTCGGTCGCCGCGCGCAGGGCGGGGGGCGTGAGCGCGCGCAGGAGCGCGTCGGCCTGCACGTCCACCCAGAGGGGATCGCTCGAGGTCTCCACCTCCACGGCGCGGGTGCGGGCGGCGGCGCGGGTGATGAGCCAGCCCAGATCGCGGGCCACGCGGTTGAGGTCCGCCGGGGGCGGATCGGCGCTGTGGGTGGCCAGGGTCAGGAGCTGCCGGCCGACGTTCCCCAGGTTCCCGCCGATGCGCTCGAGGTGGGAGAAGCCCGGCCCGTCCAGGCTGCCCTGGTCGGCGGCGTGCTCCACCAGGGCGATGAGCTCGCCCGCGAGGTTGTTGATGTCGTGGGCGAAGCCGCGGGCCAGGCGCCCGATCAGCGTGGCGCTGGCGTCCAGGCTCTCCAGGCGCTCCAGCTCCTCCTGCTGGGTCCGGTCGCTCAGCACCACGAGGTAGCTGATGTGGACGCCCCGATCGTCCTTGATCCCCGTGTACGTGGCCCAGGAGGGGACCTCCGTGCCGTCGTAGCGCCGGAAGACCATGGGCCCGGTCCAGTGCCCCTTGCCCACCAGCGCGCGGGTGAGGCCCGCCAGCAGGCGCTCCGGCGTGCGGGGGGTGCGGAAGACGGAGAGGTAGCGGCCGACCACCTCCTCCTCGTCGTAGCCCACCATCCCGCAGAAGGCGTCGTTGGCCGTGAGAATGTGGCCGTCGGCGTCGATGAGCAGCACCGCGTCCGGGCAGGAGCGCGCCCAGCGATCCAGGAGCTCTCCCGTGGGGACCTCCGGGCCCTCGCTGAGCTGACAGCGCGCGCCGAGCCCGCCGCTGTCGACCTCGAGGTCGTACTGGGCCAGCGTGGGCCCGTGGCCCAGCGCGACCCGGAGCTGCCCCGCGCGACGCGCCAGGGCCGCCTTCAGGTCCGGGTGCGAGCGCACCAGGGCCGGCAGCCCGAGATCGTTCCCGTAGAGCGGGGCGAGGTGCTGACGCACCCCGTCCGACGCGCGCAGGATGTTGCCTTCGAGATCCAGCTCTACCCAGAGGTTGTAGGACAACTCAGGCCTCGCCCACCGGATCCTGTCGCTGGCCGATGATGACGCGGGCCGGGGCGATGAGCCGGTTGCCGATCCTGTAACCCGTGGAGAACACGTCCAGCACGATGCCGTCGAGGGCTGGATCGGTCACGGGCGTGGTCGCGATGGCCTCGTGGAGGTTGGGGTCGAATTTCGCCCCCTTCCCCGGGACCTCCTCCAGCCCCAGCTTGTGGAAGGCCTCCATCATCTGGTGCAGGGTCATCTGCAGGCCGCTCACGTACTCCTCGGCCACGCCGGCCTTGGAGATGGCCTGGATGCTGCGGCGCAGGTTCTGGGCGGGCTCGAAGAGGGCCTCCACCACCTCGCCGCGGCGCCGCTCGGCCTCCACCGCGGCCTGGCGCTCCAGGCGGGCGCGGATGGCGGCGATCTCGTCCTGCTGCTGGCGGTAGGCGGCGCTGACGGTGCGCAGCCGGCCCTCCAGGCGGGAGACGGTCTCGCGCAGCTCGACGAGCTCCGGTGACTCCATCGGCGGGTCGTCCAGGCAGTCCGTGGCGGCCTGCTGGGCCTCGGCGCCGGCGCTGCCAGCGTCGCTGACGCCGGAATCTGCGGCCGTGCTCGTGGTGTTCTCGTTCTGATCAGGCATGTCTTGATCGGGCATGTCCGTTTTTCATCCCCGCGCAACCCTAATCGCCGGCCGGGGGACGTCAACCGCGCTCGCGCGCTCCCGCTTGACAGCCCGCGTCTGGCGCCTAACTTTCCCGGTCGTCGAAGATCGCCCGAGGCTCCCGTGGAAGACAAGCAGACGCGCATCCTCACCCTCCTCTCCGTCATCCTCCTGGTCCTGGTGGGCCTGATCGTCTTCATCGATCCCCCAAAGGACAGCGGCGGGGACGACGAAGGCGAGGTCTCCTGGACCCGGATCTGGCCGGACGCGACGTCTGACGGCGTCCAGAGCGCGCGGCTGGAGCTGGCGAGCGGGGAGAAGCTCAGCTTCGAGAAGTCTGAGGGCGGGTGGAAGGTCACGGCCGGCGGCGCCAGCTTCGCCGCCGAGGATCGCAAGGTGAGCAACCTGGTCGAGGACGTGCTGACCGCCGAGATCGCGTCCGACGAGGCGAGCCCTGGCGACCTGGCCGCCTTCGGGCTCGCGCCGCCGGTGGCCATCGTGACGCTGGTGGCCGGGGACGGGAAGGAGAGCACGCTGCGCGTGGGGCGGGACACGCCCGTGGGCTACGGCACCTACGTGCAGCGCGAGGAGGGCGGCCCGGTGCTTCGGGCGCGCGCCCGCCTGAGCGCGACCCTGGGGACCGGGCTGGCCGACTTCCGGGACAAGGCGCTGGTCCGCTTCTCCGAGAGCGAGGTGAGCGCGCTGAGCCTGCTGGCCACGCCCGCCTGCGCGCCCGAGGCCGCGCCCTGCCCCGAGCCCGCGCCGATCAAGCTGGAGAAGGACGATCACGGCTGGTGGCTCCGGGCCCCGGTCCAGGCGCGGGCGGACGGGGACCGGGTGGACGGCCTGCTGAGCGCGCTGGTGGACCTGCGCGCGGACGCCTTCGTCGCCGACCCGAGCGTGGTGGTGACCCCGGATCTCACCCTGGAGCTCACGGTGGGAGAGACCCGGGAGACCCTGACCTTCGGGCCGGATGACGGCGGTCGGGTCGCGAGGGTCCCGGCCCAGCCGGAGCCGGTGCGCCTGGGCGGGCCGCTGCCGGAGAGCCTGAGCGGCGACGCTCAGAGCTGGCTGGACGGGCGCCTGCTGCCCGTGCGCCTGTCCTCGCTCACCCGAGTGGACCTGAAGCTGGGGGACGCCACGCTGAGCGCGGAGCGGGCAGAGGCCGGCTGGTCGAACCCCCAGGCCGAGGGCGCGCTGGACGCGCTGGAGGCTGCGCGCGTGGACCGCAAGCTGGTGGCGGAGGCGCCGAGCGGCGCGGCCTGGGGCGTCCTCGAGCTCGTCGAGGGTGAGGCCCGCAAGGAGCGCGTCCGGGTCCATCAGGCGCTGGCCGACGGGGGCCGCGTGGCGGTGGACGAGGCGGGGGGCGCGCCCTTCGTGATCCCGGCCGCCGAGCTGAAGCGGCTCACCGACGCGATGTCCGGTCTGGCCGCGCCCGCCAACTGAGGGGCCCGGCCGCGGGGGGCGCGGGGAGCGAGGGGAGCGGGGCGCGGGGCGCGGGGAGCGAGGGGAGCGGGGCGCGGGGCGCGGGGCGACCTCTACTGGTCGCGGACGTCCATGACGCCGTCGCCGTCGAGATCCTTGCCGGTCTTGACGACGTTGCCCTGGTCGTCGAAGTACTCCCAGAAGTCGATCTTCCCGTCGGCGTTGGTGTCGCGCTCCTTGCGCCGCACCTTGCCCGACTCGTAGTACTTGAAGAGGTCGAAGACGCCGTTGTAGTCGGTGTCGACCTCGCTCATCACCCGCTTGCTGCTGCGGTAGTGGTCCACCCAGTCCACGCGCCCGTCGAAGTCGCCGTCCAGCTCCTCCTTCTCCAGGGTGCCGGTGTCCTCGAACCAGGAGCGGACGTCGATGCGCCCGTCCATGTTGAGGTCGGTCTCCTTGCGGACCATGCGGCGCGGGCCGTCGTCCACGCCCTCGCGGTAGTAGTTGAAGACGTCGGGGCGCGCGTCTCCGTTCATGTCGATGCGCTGCTCGATCAGGCCCTCGTCGTTGACCTTCTCGCTGAGCAGCGAGCTCTCTCGGACCTGACTCTCGAACTGCTCGTCCGCCTGGGACTTCTTCTTCGCGCAGGCCGAGAGGGAGAGGATCAGCAGCAGGTGGGTCATGCAGGCTCCGGGTGTCCGTCGCCCCGAGCGTAACCTGGATCTGTGCCGCGCGGGCGCACGGCGCGACACCGCGCTATGATGGCGGGACGGACGGAGGTGGGCTCCACCGCCGGGAGGCAGCATGGTCGAGCCGCGAGCAGACGCGACTCAAGCTCGAAAGCACCTGCTCATCGTGGACGACGAGCCGGTGATCCTGCAGATCCTGAAGGCCGTCTTCGAGGACGAGCCCTATCGACTGAGCTGTGTTGGGACCGGGAGCGCGGCGCGCCGGGTGATCGAGGAGGAGGGCTGTGACCTCCTCATCACGGACAAGAACCTCCCCGACCTGAGCGGGCTCGAGCTGCTCAAGCTCTTGAAGCAGCGCTCTCCGCTCAGCGAGGTCATCGTGATCACGGGCTACGCGAGCCTGGAGACCGCGGTGGAGGCGCTGGAGCTCGACGCCTTCGACTATGTGCTCAAGCCGCTGAACAACGTCTTCGACATCCGCAAGAAGGTGCGGCAGGCCCTCCAGAAGCAGGACATGGCGCTGGAGAACATGAGCCTGATCGCGCGGCTCCAGGAGCAGAACGCGAGCCTGGAGAAGGCGCTGGACGAGGCCCGCAACCTCCAGCAGGAGCTGATCCAGTCGGAGAAGCTGGCGGGCATCGGCACGCTGGCGGCGGGCGTGGCCCACGAGATCTCCAGCCCGCTGTTCGGGATCATGGGGCTGGCGGAGGCCATCGTCGAGGAGACGGATCGCGATCTCAGCGTGCAGTACGCCTCGGACATCGTCGAGTACTGCCGGAACATCCGGGACATCGTGGTCGAGCTCTCCAGCTACTCGCGCACGGCCTCGAAGGAATTCCTCACGGCGGTGGACGTGCCGCGGGCCATCGAGGACGCGCTGCGCCTGGTGGAGCGCTCCACCTCCGTCCAGGGCGTGACCTTCCGCCATGGCTTCGAGGACCGGGGCAGCCGGCTGGTCGTCCACGCGCGGGGCAACGAGATCCAGCAGGTCTTCGTGAACCTCATCCGCAACGCCGCCGAGGCGGTGCAGGAGCGCTGGGGGCGCGACGGCGGCGGCGTCGTGGAGATCTCGGCGGGCCCGGGGGACGGACACGTCTGGGCGCGGGTCAAGGACAACGGGATCGGCATCCCCGAGGACAAGATCGGCGCGATCTTCGACCCCTTCTACACCACCAAGCCCCCTGGGAAGGGGACGGGCCTCGGCCTGAACGTCGTCTTCCGCATCCTCACCAAGTACCGCGGGCACATCCAGGTCGACAGCAGGGTGGGCGAGGGCACCACGTTCACGCTGAAGATCCCGGTCGAGAGCTGAGCGCCCGGTGCGGCTGCGCACGCGGCTGGTGCTGCTGGTGGCCGCGGCCGCGATGGGCCCGCTCGGGCTGCTGGGCCTCTCGGCCACGGTGGTCGCCGAGCGGCAGCTGGAGAGCGCGATCAGCGAGGCGCAGGCCCGCACGGTGGACGGGCTCGCCCTCTACGTGGACACCTGGCTCTCGCTGCAGCTGCGGCTGATCGGGCAGCAGGGTCGGGCCTTCCGGCTGGGGACGCTCTCCGACGACGCGCTGCTGGCCTTCCTCCGGCTGGTCTACACGCAGGCGCCGGAGGCTCAGATCGTGGCCCTGGTGGACGGCTCGGCGGCGGATCGGGTGCCGAGCGTGATGCGGGCCGAGGGGGACGCGGAGCCCGCCGGGAGGGCCGGGATCACGCGGGACCACTTCGTCCGCTTCCGTGAGCAGCTCCCGCCCCTGCTGGACGGGCTGGCCCCGGGGGACGCGCGGGTGGGGGCGCCCTACACCGACGGTCGCGGACAGCCGGCGCTCCCGGTGGTGCTGGCCTCGCCGGACGGCTCGGGCCTCTTCCTGGCGGCGGAGCTCGCGCTGGGGCCGGTGGTCGACGAGCTGCGGCAGGCGGGCGGGCCGGACCGCGACGTCGTCCTGCTGGACGCGGACGGCGACGCGCTCATCTCGGGAGAGCACCCCCTGATCGACGCGCGAGCCTTCCGGGCATTCGGGGTGGGCGCGCGGGCCTCCGACGTCCACTACCAGACGGCGCGGGGGGAGGAGGTCATCGCCGCGAGCGCGCCCGTGCCCACCGCCTCCTGGATGGTGGTGGTGGCCGAGCCGGCCCGGGTGATCACGGCGAGCGCGGTGACCGCGATCCGGCGGCAGACCGGCTATATCGCCGCGGTGGCGGGGACCCTGGCCCTGGTGCTGGGCGCGCTGATCGCCCGGCAGATCGCCCGCCCCGTGCTGGCGCTGCGGGAAGGCGCGCTGGCGGTGGCCGAGGGGCAGCTCGGGCGCACCACGGAGGCCCCGGCCGACGGCGAGCTGCAGGAGCTCATGCGCGCCTTCAACTTCATGAGCGCGCGGCTCGAGCGCAACCGTCAGGAGATCGAGGCCAAGAACCAGGAGATCGAGGCCTGGAACCGTGAGCTCCAGGAGCGCGTCGACGCCCGCACCCGAGAGCTGGTGGAGGCCCAGGAGCGGCTGGTGCGCTCGGCGCGGCTGGCGGCGGCGGGCGAGATGGGCGCCGGGCTGGCCCACGAATTGAACAATCCGCTGGCCGGGATCCTGGGGCTCACCCAGATCCTCCTGGTGAAGGCCGAGGGCTCGGCGCGGGCCACCCTGCGCTCCATCGAGGAGCAGGCGCTGCGCTGCAAGGAGATCGTGGCCCACCTCCTGCGCTTCACGCAGGGAGATCCCGCGGCCCAGGGGCTGGACCAGCCCTCCCGGGACGTGGTAGATCTGGACGCGGTCCTGGTCGAGGTGCTGACGCTGTGCGGCGGCGCCTTCCGGCAGCGTGGGGTCCACTTGGAGCATCAGCGTTGCGGACCGCTCCTGGTCCGCGGAGATCGCGGTCAGCTCGCCTCGGCGCTCACGCAGCTCCTGGCGAGCCTGCGCGCGGCGAGCGGGCGGGGCGGGCGCCTCTCCCTGGTGGGCGCGCGGGCCGAGGGTCAGGTGGAGCTTCGCTTCGAGCTCGAGCCGGGTGAGGTGGAGGCCAGCAGGGACGACTGGATGGCCTCTGGCCTCGGCTTCTGGGCGGCGCAGCAGACGCTGGTGGCCCACGGCGGGCAGCTCCAGACCCCGGCCCTGGACCCGCGGCGCTCGATGACCGGCTCGCTCTCCTGGCGCGCCACCCTGCCGGCGGTCTGATGCGCACCGGGCTCCCCATGGCGCTCGCCACCCTGGCCGTGCTGGTCCTCGGCTATCTGGGTTGGATCTACTTCTTCGGCGAGGGCGGGCGCTCCAGCCTGCGGCTGGTGGACGTGCAGGGCGCGGTGGTGCTGACCCGCGGCGGCCAGCGCATGAGCCCGGTGGAGGTGGGCGCCGAGCTTCAGCGCGAGGACGGGCTCCGCGTGGGCGAGGGCGGGCGCGCGGTGGTGGGCGTGGGCGAGGGGACGCGGCTGACGCTGGAGGAGCAGAGCTCCATCCGCGTGCTGGACGTCTCCGAGGACCGGGTCCGGGTGGAGCTGGAGGAGGGCCGGGTCTCCGCGGTGGTGCGGCCAGGCTCGCCCTCGCTGGGGGTGAGCAGCGGCGGGCGCACGTTCTCGTCCTCGGACGGGGCGTTTACGGTGCGGGCGGGGGCGGACGGCGCGCTGGCGGCGCAGGTGGAGCAGGGCGCGTTGGGGGTCGAGGGCGTGGCCGGGGTGAGCGCGCTCCAGCCGGGGCAGCGCGTCTCCGAGGTGCCGGGGGCCGCGCCGGTTCTCGGCGAGATCCCGGCGGAGCTGCTGCTGAGCGTGGACTGGCCGGCGCAGGGGCCGGTGCGGGCGGGGACGGTGGCGCTCCAGGGCAAGACCGAGCCGAACGCCCGGGTGCGGGCCTCGGGGGCGGCGGGGGCGGCGGACGCGCGGGCGGGGCCGGACGGATCTTTCGTGGTCACCGTGCCCCTGGCGGAGGGGGAGAACGCCTTGAAGGTGGAGGCGGAGAGCGTCATGGGCGGCGCACGCCAGGCGGAGGGCGCGGTCTCCCGCGACTCCGAGGCGCCCCGCGCGACGAAGGCGCAGGTCCTGTGGGATCGCTGAGCGCGCTGCTGTGGGTGGGCGCGGCCCTGGCCGGTGAGCCCGAGCTCTCGGTCGTGCTCCCCCGCGGCGAGCCCGCGCCGGGGGCGGAGGTGCCGGTCTGGATCGTCAGCGGCGAGGCGGGCGTCCCTGTCTCCGGGCTGCCCATCCTGGTCCAGGCCAGCGCGGGCGCCATCGTGGCCCAGGACGGCGAGCAGGCGCCGGGAATCTGGCAGATCCGCCTCCGGGCCCCGGTGGGCGAGCCGACCCTGCAGCTCTCGGCCAGGGCGGGCGAGGCCCGGACCCAGGTGAGCCTCACGCTCGCGCCGCCGCCCGCGCCCTCCCTCTCGCTCCCGCCGCAGCTCGCCGGCGCGGTGGGCCAGCCGCTCACGGTGCTGGTGGAGGGCGCCGATCTCCCGCCGCCGGATCGCCTGGGGGTGGTGGTCAGCGAGGGGCGGGTAGAGCGGGTGGAGGCCGCCGACGGGCGCCTGCGGGTGACCTGGACGCCGGGGGCGGACCCCTTCCCGCGGGCGGTGCTGCTGGGGGTGGTGGACCGGCGCCGCCCGGACGACGTGCCGGCCTGGACCACGCTGATGTTGCGGGGGAGGCCGAGGATCCCCATCCAGACCGAGCCGGGGACCCGGGCCACGCTGCGGCTGGGCGGGCGCACCTACGGCCCCTTCCAGGCGGGGGCGGACGGGCTGGCGCAGGCGGTGATCGACGTGAAGCCCGGGGAGACCCAGGTGGAGGTGAGCCTGCAGGACGCCGCGGGCAACCTCCGGGCGTTCACGCAGTCGCTGGGCGGCTCGGGGGCGCCGGCCCTGGCGCTGGCGACGGAGGAGCGGCTGGCCCCCTCCGGCCCCGCCCCCGATCTGCACCTCCGGGCCATCGACGCCGAGGGGCGCCCCTGGCGGGGGGCCGAGCCGGTCTGCTCGACCTCGCTGGGGTCGCCGGGGGCGCTCGCGCCCGAGGGGGCCGGGGGCTGGCGCCTCGCCCTCCCGCCGCTGCCGGAGGACGCCTTCTTCGACGTGCGCGTGGAGTGCACGCTGGCCGATCAGGCGCGGGCCAGCGCGCGGATCCCGGTGGACAACGCGCTGCCCTCGCGCCTCGGGCTGCGGAGCTGGCCCGACGAGCTCTCGGGGGACAACCCCGTGGCCCAGGTGCTGGTGACCCTGGAGAACACGCTCGGCGAGCGCGTCCCCGGCGCGGGGGTCTCGCTCTCGGCCGATCTCGGCACCATCGAGGTGGAGGAGACGCCCGGACAGGGCTCCCTGCGCGGCCTCTACGACGGGAAGGCGGCGGTGGCCCAGGGCGGGGACACGCTGCGGGCGAGCTGGTGGCGCCCGCCGGGGGAGGGCCAGCCCTGGGAGATGGTCCTGGCCGCCCCGGTAGGGGAGGGGCCGACGATCACGGTCTACGCGCGGGCGCTGGACCGGCGCGGGCTCCCGCTGGCGGAGCAGCCGGTGAGCTTCGGCCTCGCCGGGGCCTCAGCGGAGGCGCGGACGGACGCCCAGGGCTGGGCTCGCGTGGCGCTCCCTCGCCCGGCGGGCTCGCCCGTGGTGCTGGAGGCGCGGGCGGCGAGCCTCGTGCGCCGCGGCGTGCTGTGGGCGGGGGCGGCGCTGGGCCCGGATCCGGGCGCCCCGGATCTGTGGGTGGAGCGCGAGCTCCCCATCCGCGCCGGCCGGGTGCGCGAGGTCTTCCTGAGCGCCAGCCCGCCCGTGCTGTCGGGCGGCGGCGGCGAGACGGCGGTGGTGGCGATCCGCCTCCTGGACCGGTCCGGTCAGCCGGTCACCGACGTGATCCCGCACCTGGAGGCCACCGCGGGCGAGCTCAGCGCGCCGCGCGCCATGCCGGATGGGAGCTTTCAGGCGGTCTTCACGCCGCCGCCCGGCATGCAGTACGGGCGGGTGAACCTGACGGCGTCGGGGGCGCAGGGCACGCCGGCCGAGTTCCGCGGCACCACCACCCTGGAGGTGGTCCCCCGCGAGGTCAACCGCGCCCCGGGCCTCGAGCTGGGCGCGCTGGTGGGGGGCGGTGGGGCCGTGACGCCCTGGCTGGCCCTGGCCTACAACCAGCGGATCACCCGCCTGAAGCTCCCGGTCTACGGGCGCTTCTCGCTCGGGACCTACGGTCAGCACGCGCTGGACGCCGACGAGGTCACCGGGGCCGCGCTGGACATGGATCTGCGCCTCTTCCCGCTCTCCGCGGGGCTGCTCACCCGGGCCGAGGGGCGGCGCCGGGCGAGCTGGGTCGGCCTGGCCGCCGTCGTGGCGCCCTACCAGCTCGAGGTGCGCCTGGACGACCGCCTGATCGTCCAGGGCCCCGGGATCTCCCAGCCGGGCTTCAGCCTGTTTGCCGGCGCCGCGTGGCGCGTGCGCGGCGGCGAGCTGGAGTCGAACCTGCAATTCCTCTCGCTCTTCCCGGGAGACACGGACGTGGGCTGGCAGGGGAGCGTAGGAGGCGTGGTCGCCACGCTGGGTTACAAGCTCATTTACTGATAGAATTCCCACGGGGAGCGGTCCATGCCCCGCCTGGGTCCCAGCCCCCGTCCACCGCTGGAGAGCCGGCCTCGGCTCGCCCTCGGAGGGATCTGCCTCGGGCTTGGGCTCAGCGCCTGCGCGCCGGAGCTCCCCACGCCCAGCCTGCGCGCGGTGGACCCCGAGTACGGCTACGCGGGTGAGGACATGCCCATCCACATCTTCGGGGAGGGCTTCTACCCGGCGATGGGGGCGCGCGTCGGGGCCGACGTGGAGTGGGACCGCGAGGTGCAGGCCTGGCTCCTCGATCGGGACGGGGTGGAGCACCGGCTGAGCGGCGTCTCGCTGAGCTCCTACGAGGAGATCGAGGCCACGGTCCCCGAGGGGCTGGAGCCCGGGCTCTACGACCTGCGGGTCCAGACCCCTGGCGGGGACGAGGCCGATCTGCCCGGCGCCTACGAGGTGACCTCCACGAAGGTGGCCTCGCTCTCGCTGCTCATCCAGCGCCCCTCCCTGGACATCGGCGAGTACGCGGAGCTTGAGGTGCGCGCGCTCGACGAGGACGGCGCCCCTGTCGAGGAGGCCCTGCCGATCACGGTGGAGCTGACGCTGGACCAGGACGAGGTGGCCATCGACTTCGCCGACTCGCCCGCGCTGGAGGATCAGGTCGAGCTCAGCGACGTGGTCGGCATCCAGGGCACGCTGGAGCCCACGGGGGTGGGCTACTTCGCGCTCACGGCGGACGCGGAGGCCAACGTCACGGTGTCGGTGAGCGCCACGGACACCGACAGCCGGGTGCGCTCGGACATCGACACGCTGAGCTTCAACCCGGGCCCTGTCTCGAAGGTGGCGATCTACCTCTCCAGCACGGAGGTCGTCGCGGGCGAGGACCTCGAGGTCACGCTGGAGCTCCAGGACGAGGACGGCAACCCGGCCTCCTCCACCCAGGCGCTGCTCTACGTTCACGAGTCCTGCCCGGGGGGGACCTACGGAGAGAGCCTCTTCCTCATCGGCAGCGAGACCGTCCAGGTGGCGGTGACGGGCGCCACGAACCAGAGCTGCGAGGCCAACACCCTGCAGGTGGCCGGGGTCGCCGAAGGTCAGACCTTCGAGGGCGAGTCCGAGCCCTTCCAGGTCTCCCCGGCCGAGCCCTCCAAGCTGGGGGTCCTGGCCTCGCCCTCCACCGTGACCGTGGGCGAGGGCGCGCTGAACGTCGTGGTCACCGCCCAGGACGAGTTCGGCAACGTCGTGGAGGACCACGCGGCGACCCTCACGCTGGAGGACAGCGTGGGCGGGCTCGACCCGGCGGGCGGGGTGGGCGTCCAGGTCTGCACCGAGATGGGCGAGGGCCTCGCGCTGGCCTTCTGCGAGGTCTGGCCCTGGCGCGCGGGGGCGGGGGTGACGATCACCGCCAACGACGGCGGCCGGCTCTGGGGCGAGTCCAACCCCATCGACATCGCGCCGGGAAAGCTGGCCGGGATCGTCGCGGAGATGGAGGACACCACGCTCACGGCCGGCGAGAGCTTCGTCGTGACGGTGGTGGCGCAGGATAGCTCCGAGAACATCATCGACGCCGAGCCGGAGAGCTACGGCGCGATCGCGTTCCAGGACGACTACGGGGATGTGAGCTGCTCCCGGTCCGAAGCCGACCTCGACACCAGCGACGGCGCCGACTTCGACTGCGTGCTGACGATCGCCGACGGCGCGAACGCGCTCGTGGTCACGCTCACGTCCCCCGACGCGACGTTCAGCGACTGGTCTCCCGCCTTCGCCGTCGTCAACGGCGAGCTCGCGGAGGTCGAGATCGACATCGGCGATACCGAGGCGCTGGTGGCCGGCGAGAGCCTGGAGGCCGCGATCAAGGGCTACGACGCCTGGGGCAACCTCTACACCGACGGCGCCGCGCGCACGGTGGAGCTGTGGGACGACTCGGGCGGGATGGCGCTCACCACGGGCGGGACGAGCCTGAGCCTGGACGCCGACGGCTGCGTGACGGTCCAGCTCGAGTTCACCGCCTCTCAAGAGGAGAATCGGGTGTACGGGGGCGTAGGCGACACGCTGATGGGCGCCTCGGCCCCCTTCGACGTAGACCCGGCCGACCTCGCCGAGATCACGGTCCGTCCGGAGGCCACCTGGGCCTGGGTGGGCGAGCCCCTGGCGGTGCGGATCAAGGCGCTGGACGCCTACGGGAACCTGGTGACCAATTACGACGCCCCGGTGACGCTGCGCTCGGAGGGTCTGCTCGGCCTCGAGGTCAGCTCGGAGGACTGGCAGGGCGGCGTGCTGGACCTGGAGTTCACCTACGCCGACTCCGGGCTTGGGGACACGCTCACGCTCGCGCAGGGCGGCGAGGACGTCGCGGTGAGCGACACGATCGACGCGCTGGACGCCGACTGCGGCGACGGCCCGGAGGCGGCGCTGGCGGTGGCGGGAGACAGCCCGGCGACCCTCTGCCTCAGCGGCGACAGCACGGCGCTCACCACGGTCTCCGCGGGAGAGAGCGAGGCTGGCGCCGCGGCGCTGGCCTGGTACCACTTCGATCTGGGGGACGGGGACTGGTCGCGCTCGGCGGACGAGGCCGTCTCCACGCGCTGGACCGGGGAGGGTGGCTACCGCGTGCGGGTGGTGGTCGCCGACGAGGACGCCTGCGGGGCCGCGACCAGCGCGGAGGTCTATGTCGCGGAGTCCGACGGGCGGGCGGCGGGCCCGGTGACCGTGAGCCTGGACGACGACACACTCAACGCCGGGCTGGACGCCGCCTCGGTGGCCATCGAGGCGCTGGACTGCGCTGGGGATCCGGCCGAGGGCGCGCTCTATGCCTGGGCGGACCTCGGGCGCGTGGAGAGCGGGGCGACCAGCGCGATCACCGACACCGGCGCGGGGCTGAGCGTGGACCTCTCCCGCGGGGAGGCGGATCTGAGCTGGTCGATGGTCTCGGCCATCTACGACGGCGTGGCCACGCTGCACATCGGCACGCCGACCGGGGCCGCCTACGGGAGCGTCAGCGCGACGGTCACCGGGGACGCCGCGCGCCCCCACGTCCTGAGCATGAGCCCCGCCGGGACCTGGACGGAGCCCATCGACGAGATAGTGCTCGAGCTCTCCGAGCCCATCGACGAGGACTCCATCGACCGCAAGCCCACCTCGCTCGTGCTGGAGACGCTCGAGCCGGTCAGCGTGGCCGGGCTCTCGCTGTCGGCGAGCCGGACCACGCTCACGATCACGCTGGGCGAGGAGGTCACGCCCGGCGAGCTCTCGCTCACGGTCCCGGCGGAGCTGCGCGACGACGCCGGGAACCGGCTGAACGGCGCCTGGGACGACGGGGGCTCCCCATCGGACTTCAGCCTGGACTTCGGGGACGTCGAGAACTCCGCCCCGGACGTCAGCGGATGCGAGCCGGAGCTCACGGTCTTCCGACCGGACGGCTCCGTGGGCAGCGATGAGGAGTCGGAGAGCGTCACCGTTAACGTGGTCGCCGGCGAGCGCCCCGCCTGGTGGCGGCTCACAGTGACCGACAGCGATGGCGTGCTGGTCTTCCTGGATCGCGTCGCGGCAGACACCGCCGGTGACCCGCTGTCCTGGAGCGGGCGGAGCCTCGACGGCTTCGTCGTGGACGCGGGCACCTACAACCTCGAGACGACGGCGGAGGACGCCTTTTGGAACACCGGCGCGACCTGCTCCACCACGGTGACCGTGGCTCACCGGATCACGGCGCTCCCATGAGCGGGCCCATGGATCGCTGGCTGGAGACGGCCCGGCTCGCCGAGCTCGGCCTGTTGACGGCGGAGCTCACCCACGAGCTGCGCCAGCCCGTCTTCGCCATCAAGGCGCTGGCCCAGCTCCTGCGCGGGCGCGTGGCCCCGACGGATCAGGCCACGTTGGACCTGCTGCTCTCGCAGGTGGGCGCGCTGGAGACCCTGCTGCACCGCTACGCTGGCTCGGGGCGGCGCCCGGGGGCCGTGCCCGTGCCGCTCATGCTGGGGCCCGCCGTGGAGAGCGGGGCGAACCTCCTGCGCACCCGCGCCAACGCGCGCGGGCTGAAGCTGACCCTGAGCGTGGAGCCCGACCGCTTCGCCGTGATGGGCGATCCCGTGGCCATCCAGCAGATCACCAGCAACCTGCTCCAGAACGCGCTGGACGCGGCGCGGACGGGGGTGGTGGTGAGCGCTTCGGACGGGGCCCTGGTGGTGGCGGACGACGGCCCCGGGCTGCCGGAGCTCGTGCGCGACCACCTCTTCGAGCCCTTCTTCACCACCAAGCCCCCCGGGCAGGGCACCGGGCTCGGGCTGGCCGTGGTCCGTCAGCTCGCCGACGCGATCGGAGCCTCGATCTCCCTGGACAGCACGCCGGAGGGGACTACGTTCAGGGTCTCTTTCGCCGCGGTCCGCGAGACCTGAGGACGCCCATGAGCCAGCAGGAACCCACCGTCTTCGACGCCCCCGAGTCCCATCTGGAGGGCCTGGGGCAGCGCTTCCTGCTGGCGATGGCGGCCCGGGACAAGGACGATCTGGACGCCGCCGCCGAGCTGCTGCGCAGCATCCTCCGCGCCGAGCCGCGCCTGGGCGAGCCGCACATGGAGCTGGGCCGCATCCTGCTGGAGACGGGCCAGCTGGAGGAGGCGGAGGAGCACGCCCGCGAGGCGGTGCGCATCTTCGAGGCGGGCGGCCAGTGGACGGACGACCTGCCCGAGGCGGTGGTGAGCTCCATGGCCTGGGACCTGCTGGGCGAGGTGCTTCGGTCCAAGGCGGACTCGGACGAGGTCGTCTTCGGCGCGCCCGAGACCTTCGCGGGCCTGATGGCCGAGGCGAAGGCCGCCTTCCTTCAGGCGGCGCGCCTGGACCCGACCAACGAGCACGCGATCACCTGGGCCTTCGGCTTCGATCCGGCTTCCGTGGCCGCGGAGGCCGAGGCGGACAAGGCGCCGTTGGACGAAGAGCCGGAGGCTTGATCAGCAGGCGGCCGGAGGCCGGAGCGGCCGGGCCTACTCCGCGGCTTCGCCCTTGCGCCGCCGCCTGCGCTTGCGACGGGAGCGGACGACCGGGCGATCCGTCATGTTCTGCTGGATCACGCCCACGATCTGCTCGCCGAAGTCGCGGAGCTGCCAGGCCCGGATCCCCGGCACCTGCTCGAGCTCCTCGAGGGTGGCGGGCGCGAGGCGGGCCACCTCCTTGAGCAGCGTGTTGTTGGCCACCACCGCCGGGTTGTAGCCCAGCGTGCGCACGACCTCGTTGCGCCACTCCTTGAGCGGCCCCAGGAGGCGCTCGCCGCCCGCGGCGGGGGCGGGCTGGCGCTGCGAGACCTGCTTGCGCCGGTCGGGGAGGGGGGTGGGATCGCTGAGCCCGCGCTGCACGGCCTCGAAGAGGGCGACGCCGTGACGGCGGTGCAGCGGGCTCCCGGCCTTGAGGATCTGGGCCACCTCCTCGGGCGTGCCGGGCCGGCGGAAGGACAGCTCCAGCAGGCGGTCGTCTGGGATGACCTTGAAGGCCGGGCGGTCCATCAGGCGAGCCTGCTCGCTCCGGTAGACCACCACCGCGCGGAGCACCCGCAGCCCGGGCTCGTCCAGGGCCGTGGCGCCGCGGATGCGCAGGAAGTCCACCGTGGGGTCGGCCACCCGCCCGCTCCACTCGCGGGCCTCGATGAGCTGGCACTCCTCCAGGACGTGCTCCAGCCTGCCGGCCTTCTCGAGCTTGTAGCTCATGATCTCGCGCAGGGCGAGCAGCCAGTGGGTGTCGCCGCGCGCGTAGTCCAGGTGCTCCGGCAGCAGCGGGCGCGAGGCCCAGTCGTGGCGCTGGTAGCGCTTGTCGATCTCGATGCCGAAGAAGCGCTCGATGAGATCGGCCAGCCCGATGTGCGGGAAGCCGAGGAACTGCGCCGCCAGCATCGTGTCGAAGATGTTGCGCGTCTCGATCTTGAAGTCGCGCTTCAGGCTCACGACGTCATAGTCGGCGCCGTGCAGCACCTTGACCTGGGCGGGGTTGGCGAAGATCTCCGCCAGCGGCGAGAGATCGGGGACCTTCAGCGGGTCCACGATGATGTCGCGGTGCGGATCGGAGATCTGGATGAGGCAGAGCTTCTCCTGGAAGTGGTGCAGGGAGTCGGCCTCCGTGTCCACCGCGATGGCGGGCTCTTGCTTCAACAACTCGACGGCCGCGCGCAGGGCGTCGGCGTCTTCGACCATGAGGAGCGGGGTGGACTTGAACATGCTCGAGCGAAGGGACCTGCTGCACTCCGCGGGGATGAGACGTCCAATCTGGAGCGACGTGAAGCCGCCGCTCACGGGCGTCGCGGGGATGGCCCCGACACGGGAGAGGTCATAGGGTATTAGCCCACCGTGTACATGCAATCAAGCAAAGCCCCCGTCGTCGTCGCGCTCGGCGGGAACGCCCTCCAGCAGCCGGGTGACCGCGGGACGCACGCCGAGCAGGCGGCGCGGGCCTTCGAGGTCGCGCGATTCCTGGCCGCGCTCCCCAGTGATCAGGGCCTCGTCGTCACCCACGGCAACGGCCCGCAGGTGGGCGTCCACCTGCTGCGCTCGGACCTGCTGCGCGATCGCATCCCGCCCACGCCGCTGCACGTCTCGGTGGCCGCGACCCAGGGGGAGATCGGCTGGCTGCTCCAGCGCGCCATCCAGAGCGCCCTGCGCGCCCGCGGCGACCAGCGCCCCGTCGTCACGCTGCTCACGCAGGTCGTCGTGGACGAGCGGGACCCGGCCTTCTCCAACCCGACCAAGTTCGTAGGCGCCTTCTACGGGCAGGAGGAGGCCCTCCGCAACGCCGCCGAGCTCGGCTGGCGGATCGCCCAGGATGGCAGCCGCGGCTGGCGCCGGGTAGTGCCCTCGCCGGCCCCGCGGGAGATCGTGGAGCGCGAGGTGATCGCGGACCTCGCGCGGCGGGGGCATGTCGTCATCGCCGGGGGCGGGGGCGGGGTGCCGGTGCTGGCGAAGGCCGGGGCGCTGGTGGGCACGGACGCCGTGGTGGACAAGGACCTCACGGCGGCGCTGCTCGCGCGCGAGATCGGGGCGGGGGAGCTCATCATCCTGACGGGCGTGGATCAGGTCTGGCTCGGCTTCGGGACGCCCGCGGCGCGGGCCCTGGACCGGGTCCACGCGGGCGAGATGGCGGGCTGGCTCGCCGAGGGGCACTTCCCGGCGGGCTCGATGGGGCCGAAGGTACAGGCCGCGCTGCAATTCCTCCAGGGTGGGGGAGGGGAGGTCTGCATCACCAGCCCGGAGGCGCTCCCCCGGCTCGCGGAGGGGGGGCCGTGCACGCGGATCCTCCCCTGAGCGGAACGAAGAAGAGCGGAGCCCGGGAGCGGATCTTCGCCATCCTCGGGCCCGCGCTGCTGGTCGCCGTGGCGGGGATGGAGCTGCGCCTGGCCTTCGCCCCGGGGCACGTCCCGGGCGCGCCGCTGGGCGAGAGCTGGGGGCGGCTCTTCGTCACGGCGCAGGTGAGCCGCTGGTTCCGGGGAGAGGCGCCCTGGGGGGTGGCGGACCTGGCGGGCTGGCCGGAGCGCGTCACCTTCTGGCCCACCGATCCGGCGGTGCAGCTCCTCGCCGTGCCGTTGAGCGCCGCCTTCGGGGACGCGCGGGGGCTGACCCTGGTGACCCTGCTCCTGGCCGCGCTGGCGGGGATCGGGCCCTACGTGCTGGCCCGGACCCTGGGCGCGGGGCGCTGGGCGGCGACGGCGGCGGGGCTGCTGGTGCAGGTCTCGCCCTACCTGCTGCGGAACCTCGCCGATCTCGTGCTGGAGGTGGAGGCCGTGGGGCCGCTGGCGCTGGCGGGCGCGGCGATGATCTCGGCCGCGCGGGCCATCGGGGAGGGGAGGCCGGCGCGGCGGGCGCTGCTGTGGGTCGGGCTCTCGGTGTTCGCCCTGGCGGGCTCGAGCCCCTACTACGCGGTCTATCTGGCTGGGATCGCGGCCTTGGCGGCGCTGTTCCGCCCGCGCGCCTGGCGGGCCTCCCTGGCCATCGGAGCGGTGGGCGCGCTCGCCTGCGGCCTGGCCCTCGCGCCGCTGATCTGGACCGAGGGGGGGGCCCGCGGGAGGCTCGGCCCCCAGTACCAGGGTCGGGGCTACCACCCGAGCCCGGGGGCCATGGTCCACGCGGACGGCAGCCCCTGGAAGGGCCCCCGCGTCGCGCCCCGGGCGGGGCCGGGGGGAGGGGACCCTGTCGCCGCGCCGCTGGGCGAGGAGTCCGAGGACGAGAGGCCGCGGTCGAAGCGCGGAGGGCGTTCGCAGTCCGAGGCGCGGATACAGGGAGCCAGGAGCCAGGAGCCCGCCTGGAAGTACACGATCTCCAGGCTCCCCGGCGGGGGCGTCGCGCTCCTGGCCCTGGGGCTGGGGCTGGCGCTCCCGCGCGGGCGCCCGCTGGCGATGCTCGGGCTGGTGGTCTTCCTGGTGGGCCCCGGGCCGGGCCGCCTGGGGGCGCTGAGCGGGCTGTGGTCGGCGGAGAGCCCGGGGCTCGCCCAGGAGCTGCTGCGTCGCCTGCCCATGACCAACACCATGGGCAACCCCACGCGGATCCTGGCGCCCTTCATCGTGCTGGCGGCGGCCTCGTGCGCGGCGGGGCTGGGGGCTCGGCGTTCACCGGCGGCCCTGCTGGCGGGTCTGGCCCTGGCGGAGAGCTGGCTTCATCAGCCCTGGCTCGGCGTGCCCGCCACGCGCCTCGCCCCGCCGCTGGACGTGCTCGAGGCGCTCGACGGCCCCACCATCGTCTTCCCCAGCGGAGATCCGCCCCTCTGGCACCCGGGGCTGGCGCCCAAGGAGGTGCTCTACCTGGCGGGCCTCGCGGGGGTGCCGGTGGCCTACGACTACGGGCGCGGGCGGAGGCCCTCCGACCTGCAGGCCCTGGTCCGGCTCTGCGCGGTGGCCGACGCGCCGATGGGGGACGCGGCCCTCTACGAGTCCAGGCCGATGCCGTCGGACGCGGATCTGTGGGGGCGGCTCGACTTTCAGCACATCCTGGTGCTGGAGGACCGCCTCTCCGTGGAGCAGGCCGGGCGCCTTCACGCCTGGCTCAGCGAGCGCGCCACCCTGCTGGCCGAGGAGCCGGGGGCGAGCGCCTGGAGCCTGCCCGGACGCTAGCGGCGCGCGGCGATGCAGGAGACCTCGAAGCGGGCCCCCAGCGGCAGGCCGGCGACCGCCACCGTGGCGCGCGCGGGGGTCCAGCCAGCGAACATCTCCTCGTAGACCGCGTTCATCGCCGTGAAGTCGGCCATGTCCAGCAGGTAGACCGTGGTCTGGAGCACGCGGTCGAGCCCGCTGCCGCCCGCCGCCAGCACCGCCGAGAGGTTCTGGAGGGCCTGCCGCGTCTGGCTGGCCACGTCCTCGCCCGCCAGCGAGCGGGTGCCGGGGATGAGCCCGATCTGCCCCGAGCAGAACAGCAGCTCGCCGTTCTGGATGGCCTGCGCGTAGGGCCCGATGGCCGCGGGGGCCTGATCCGTGGAGACGCGGGTGGGGCTCATGGCGTATACACCGCGATGTAGGGCACGTTGCGGTAGAGCTCGCCCAGGTCGAGGCCGTAGCCGACCACGAACTCGTCGGGGATGGTGAAGCCCACGAAGTCCGGCGAGCAGGGCACCTCGCGGTGCGCGGGCTTGTCCAGGAGCGAGCAGATCTCCAGGCTGCGCGGCCGGCGCACCTGCAGCATGCGCAGCAGGTAGTCCATGGTCAGCCCGGTGTCGATGATGTCCTCGATGATGAGGCAGTGCTGCCCCTCGATGGGGTGCCGCAGGTCCTCGGTGATCCGCACCACGCCCGTGGACCGCGTCCCGCCGTGGTAGCTGGACACGCTCAGGAATTCACAGCGGATCTCGCCGCCGATGGCGCGGACGAGGTCGGCCATGAAGATGAAGCTGCCCTTCATCACGCCGATGCAGGTGATGGCGACGTCGCCGTAGTGGGCGCGGATCTCGCGGCCCAGCTCTATCGTGCGCCGCCGGATCTCCTCTTCGGAGATCAGCACGCGAAGGTGGGGATGATGCATCGCTCCTCCAGCGCTCAGATCCAGGCGTTGTTCATGATCTCACCGAACCCGCCGCCCCCGGGGACGATGTACTGATGATCGTTGAGCCCGCGCTCCTCCGCCCAGCGCTCGCCGGGGAGGGTGCTCAGCACGCCCGCGTCGGAGAGCCCCCGGTCCAGCCGGATCGCGTAGATCTCCACCTCGGGGAAGGAGCTCGTGATCTCCCGCAGGTACTCGGGCGTCACGATGAGGTGGACGGCGACCACGCGCCGCGGGCGCCCGCCGAGCTCGGCGAGGTAGCGGCGGATCACCGCCGAGACGCTGGTCCCCGTGGCCGCCATCGGGTCGGGCAGGAAGACGGTGGCGTCGTCCACCGGGCCGCCGATCTTCGTGGCGTCCACCCGCACGCCCACCACCCGCCCGCTCTCGTCGGCGACGCGGCTGGCGATGACGTGGTCCTGGCGCACGCACTCGGGGTCCAGCAGGTGGTTCAGCCCCTCGTAGAAGCGCAGGGCGGGGAGCATGCCGGCGCGGGCGATGTCCACCACCACCACGCGCTGACGGGGCGCCACGCGCTGGCCCTGGTAGACGCCCTCCGGGTTGTGGGCCTGCATCCGCGTGGGGAGCGCCACCGCCTCCTGGGCCAGCTCCCGGCTCGCGACCTCGGCCAGCAGCCAGTCGTAGAGCATGGACACCAGCCGGTTGACCTCCGGCTGGGTCGTGCCCTCCGAGCAGAGCCGGGCCAGCATCGACATCGGCCAGGGGAAGGAGAGCAGGTGGACGCGCGGCCCGTAGGCGTGCGTCGCGCCGTCCGCGGGCACGGGGAGCGCGGCGTACTGGGCGTCGGCGGGCGGGAGCTCGCTCCCGTGGCTGCTTGGAACCGGCTTCATCTACCCCTCGCGTCTCAGGCGCCGAGCGTGTCCAGGAGCAGGTCCAGGGTTCGCAGCAGCGTGTCGACCGTCCCCCCGGTAACCAGTCTGGCGGCAAAAGGCAGGGGTCCTTCCTGAGTCAGCTCTGTGTCTCCGACGGCGGCGCTGAGCTCCTGGGACTCGGCGATGCGCAGCAGCGGGCCGCGAACGGCCTCTTCGCGCAGCAGGGGCAGGAGGGTGTCGATCAGCGAGAGATCCGGGTCCGCCGCGACGATCTCGGCGACCAGCGGCAGGGCCTCCTGGAGGGTGGCGTCGTCCTCCTGCATGAGCGCGCCGAGGTTGGCCATCGCCGTCCAGGTCCCCTCCTGGCCGAGCGCCGCGTTCAGCACGGGCTGGAGGGTCTCCAGCGGCGGCTCGTCGCGATCCCCGCCCGTGAGCGCGGTCCCCAGCAGCGCCCAGACGTCCTCGAAGTCCAGCGGGCTCGAGCCCGCAGGGCAGCCCTCCACCGCCAGCGGTGCCGGGTCCAGCAGCAGCGGGACCAGCGTGCCCAGGTCGCCCATGAGCGCCGTGGGCGCCAGATCGCGCAGCACCTCCTCCACCGGGGGCAGCAGCTCGCGATCGTGGGCGATGGTCAGCACCTCCACCAGGGGTTGCAGCTCATCCAGCCCGGCGCTGTCGTCGTAGAGCGCGGTGAGCGCCCCCACCAGCACCCGCAGCAGGTCACCGGACTCGGCGTCGTTCAGGCGCTCCAGCGAGCCCAGGTCCGCGACGAGCTGGTCCGTGTCGCTGATCCCGTCACAGGCGCCCAGCAACCAGGAGAGGATGTCGCCCGAGATGGGCGTGCTCATGACCTCTCCGAGGAGCTCGTTGAGGCTGATGACGGTGTCCACGTCCCAGGCGGACAGCACCTTGAGCAGCTCGATGGCCAGGTTGTTGTCGAAGATGGTGAACCCGACGAGGGAGCACTCCACCTCCGTGTTGGCCTCCGCCAGCAGGCGCACCAGGGCGGTGAGGGCCGAGTCCGCGCTCGAGCAGCTGCTGGTCGTGTCGGCGTCGCAGAGGGGCGTCCCCTCCACGTCCACTTCGGCCAGGTGGCGCGCCCACAGCGGCAGCTCGTCGAGGCTTCCCTCGTCGGAGAGCTCGCCCAGCAGGTCCGCCAGCCGGTCGCGCACCTCCTCGTTCTCCAGGATGGGCGTCAGGTCCTCGGAGAGGGCGGCGATGGCGTTCTTGCCGTCCCCGCGCGTCTCCAGCAGGCTGGCCTCCAGGAGGTCGCGCAGCGAGTCCCCGCTGGCCTCGTCCCAGCGATCGTTGCTCGGGTCGCGCGCCGCGTCCAAGGCCGCGCCCAGGTCGGGGAGCAGGCGCTCGCGCAGGGCCACGACGTCGTCGTCCTCGCTCGTGGCGAGCCCGACCACCGTGCACACCGCGTCGTCCACCGTCTCGCTCTCCAGCGCGTCGGCGGCGAGGTCCACGATGGCGTCGTCCTCGTCGTCCAGGATCGCGGTGGAGACGTGGGCCAGGACGGGCAGCGCGGGCACCACCACCCCGCCCTCCAGGGCGGACTCGCTGGCCAGGGTCACGCCGCCGCCGGCCACCACGCTGTAAGGCTGGCCGTAGAGCAGCTCGACCACCAGCTCCAGCGCGGGCTCGACCGGCCGGTCCTCGTCCTCCAGCAGGTCCAGCATCACCTCGGCCGCGGCGAAGACGTCCACGTCCGCCCCCGCCAGGCCCTCCACCAGCAGCCCCACCTCGGCGCCCAGCGGCCGATCCTGCCGAGAGCGCGCGTCCATCGCGGCGTCCATCCCGCCCAGGCTGTCGAAGGCGCCGTCCTGGTTCAGGCACCGGTAGAGCGCGTGCAGCTCATCCGCGCTCTCCGTGCTGAGCCCGTCCCCCAGGTTCACGGTCCAGCAGGGCCCGCTGGCCTCCCGCTGCGACCACCACGCCTCCTCCTGATGGCCCCCCGTCGCGCAGGAGAGCAGCAGCGGCAGGGCCAGGAGCGCGCGAGCGCGCATCAGTCGAAGAGGAAGCGGACGCCCGCGTAGGCCGTGCCGCCGAAGGAGAAGCCCTTGCGGTAGCGCGCCATGCCGTTGAGCGAGCCCGTGAGCTGGACCTTGTCCGACATGTTCCAGGTCACGCCCGGCCCGACCTCACCCAGGATGTACTCCGTGCTGTCCTTGGTGGCGAAGCAGGTCCCCACGGAGCTGTTCACGACCATCTGCAGGCTCTCGGGGTCACCCAGCACGCCCCACTGCACGCCGACCATCATGATGCCGGTGCGGCTCCAGGGCTGGCCCTCGTAGGGGGGCATGGTCACGTCGTCCGGGTCCAGGTCCCCGATGTCCGGCACCGCCTCCGGCGCGTCCGAGCTGAAGTAGAAGCGCATGGTGCCCAGGATGCGGTCATCGCTGGCGCCCAGCACGGCCTCGATGCCGATCCCGCCGTTGGGGCGGATCTGGCTGTCGACCCCCTGGTCTCCGGCGGCGTCGTAATAATACGCCTTGTCCGTGTGGATTCCGCCGGTCCCCAGGATGCCGATGCCGCCGGCGTACGCGGGGGAGGCCCCGAGGAGCAGGGAGGAGACGAGGAGGGTGCTGAGGCGCATCTGCGCTCCGAGAGGTTCCGAGGAGGGAGGAGGGCATGGGTGACGCAGGTCGCCCACGGCGGTTCCGCAGACATAGCAGACTTCCTGGGGCAGGCGCAAGGGGACTCGCGCGCGAGCCCGCGCTCGCGTGCGAAGGCGAGGGGCGCAGCGCTCCGGTCGGCGCGAGCGCGGCGCGGCCCCCCTCCAGATGTACAGAGGTTACGACGGCGCGAGCACGCTATAACGCCGATAATTGAAATCCAATCTAAGGCGGGATCTGCGAGAACCCGCACGGGGACGATGAGATCCCCGGTTTTTTTTGTGTCCGCGCCTTGTTGAGTCCACGGAGAGCCTGCTATATGCTGTGTGTCCGCGATACCGTCGGCGTCGCGCCGCGCTCGCGAGGCACAAGCAGTCCCCTCAGCAGATTCATCCGTAGATCGTCTCTCTGAAGCTGCCTCTTCGGACCGTCGCCTGCGACGTCCGCGAGTGATGGTGGAGCACCCGGTGTGCTCTTCTGTCCGCCCGCGTGCGCTCCCTGGTTTCGTCCGAGGTCCATGTCCTCTCCCTGCCATCATCCACCAACGACAGAGCCCAGCGCGCTGGGACGGAGCATGCCATGAACAAGAAGGAACTCGCGGCCAACCTCGCCAAGAAGAGCGGTATCTCCCAGGCCAAGGCGATGGAGGTCATCAACGCCCTCTTCGACGGCGACCCTGACCGCGGCATCATCTCGGGCGAGCTGAACAACGGCCACAAGGTCACGATCCCCGGCTTCGGGACCTTCGCGACCAAGGAGCGCGCCGCGCGCAAGGGCACCAACCCCTCGACCGGCAAGAAGATCGAGATCCCCGCTCGCAGCTACACCTTCTTCAAGCCGGGCAAGACCCTGCGCGAGAACATCTCCAACGGCTGATGTGCGGTCGCTCGTCGTGTCCAGACGCGACGAGCCCGTCCGTAGCTGAGAGAAGAGGCGGTCCATTGGGCCGCCTCTTTTTTGTTGTGTTGGATGTGATGCCGCTATTTTGTTCAGTGTTCAGGGGGTCGCGGAGTCGCCGGTCTCGGCAGAGCCGGTCTCGGTAGAGCCGGTCTCGGTAGAGCCGGTCTCGGCGGAGCCGGTCTCCGTCGCCGAGTCCTGCCCGGAGTCCGCCACGCCCAGCACGAGCAGGCTCAGGGGCTGGCTCTCGCCGTGGACGTTGAAGAGCAGGACATCCGCCGCGCCCGCGGGGAGGGCAGGGACCACGAAGCTCGCGGTCTCGGAGCAGGTCTGCTCGCAGGTCACGTCGCAGGCGTCGCAGTCCGAGCAGTCCGTACAGTCCTGCTCCTCCCGGCACTCGTCGCAGGTCTCGCAGCTCTCCCGGTCCACCTCGGTCAGCTCGGCCCGCACCCCCGCCACGTAGACCGAGGTGTCCCAGAGGTTCGTGAACGGTGTGCCCGTGAGCGTGACGGTGTCCCCCGGGGAGGCCTCCACGGGGCTCAGGTCCTGGAGGAAGACCTCGCAGCGCAGGCTGACGGCGTAGGAGTCGTCGTCACAGCCGGCGGCGAGGAGGAGGAGCAGCAGGAGGGCGCGGGGCATCAGAAGTCGCTCGTCAGCAGGTCCTCGGAGGTCTTCTGCCCGACCTCGACGACCGTGTTCGTGGGGGCGGTCCCTGGCAGCATGGGGATGGGGTAGCCGCCCTTGGCGACCCGCCCGGTGGACTCGTCGATGGGCACCGACTCCACCCCGGGCAGGGGCGGGAAGGGCCGGTCCTTGTCCTTGGGCGCGGCCTCCTCCATGTAGTCCATCCAGATGGGCAGCGAGGTCTCGCCGCCGGTGAAGGACTGACCCATGGAGCGCGGTTGATCGTATCCCACCCAGACGGTCGTGATGAGGTCCGGGTTGTAGCCGACGAACCAGGCGTCGAAGAAGTCGTTGGTCGTGCCCGTCTTCCCGGCCAGGTTCAGGCCCAGGCGCTGTGCCTTCGAGGCCGTGCCGCCCTGCACCACCTGGACCAGCAGCCAGTGGGCGATGGAGGCCACGCCCTTGTCGATGACCTGCGGCCAGGCCTCGGGCGGCGTCCAGCTCTCGATGACCGTGCCGTCGCGGTCCACCACGCGGTCGATCCAGTGCGGCTCCACCAGCTTGCCGTAGGTGGCGAAGGAGGAGTAGGCCCGGGTGAGCTCCACCATGGTCAGCGAGCTGGACCCGAGGCCCATCGACAGGTCACAGGAGCGGCACCAGACCTGGCCGTCGGCGTCCTTGCGGCGGTCCACGCAGCGGTCGCCCTCGGGCATGCGCTCCTCGGCGATCCAGTCGCAGACGCGCAGGTTCACGTCGCAGGAGTGGCACCACTGGGCCTCGCCCTCGGTGACCGGCTGGTCCAGGCAGCTCGTCTCGGCCGTGGTCTCCACCAGCGGGCAGGTGCTCGGCTCGCAGCCGGTACACCAGACGCGGCCGGCGACGGGGCTCGGCTCGGTGCTGCCCTCGCAGGCCTCTCCCTCGACGATGAGCTCCCGGTGACAGACGGGCTTGTCGTAGCCGATGCGCAGCCGCGGGCCCGCCATGTCAAAGACCGCGTCCAGCCCGATCTTGTCCAGCACGCGGATGGTGCAGACGTTCCTGGACATCTGCAGCGCCTTGCGCAGCGTGATGTTGCCCAGGAAGTCCTCGCCATAGTTGTCCGGCTTCCACAGCTTCTCGTCCAGCACGTTGAAGACCAGCGGGGCGTCCTGGACGATGGAGCCCGCCGTGATCTTCTTCGTCTCGATGGCCGCGGCGTAGACGATGGGCTTGAAGGTAGAGCCGACCTGGCGCCGCGCCTGCGTGGCCCGGTTGTACTCGGACTCCTCGAAGTCCACGCCGCCCACCATCGCCAGCACCGCGCCGTCCTCCAGCCGGTAGCTCAAGAGCGCGCTCTCCAGCTCGGGAGACTGGTAGAGGCGGGCGGCGGCGAAGGGGCCCGGACCCGCGCCCGTGTAGCCCTTGAGGTTGTCGAATTCCTCGGTGTTGAGCCCCTCCAGCGTGACCTGGACGACGTCCCCACGGGTCAGCACCCGGGTGAGGTCGTCCTGCTGGCGGCCCTTGAAGCTGCGGTCCGGGTTCGGCTTGTAGGTCCAGGCGGACCAGGACAGCGGGATCAGGGCCCGGTGCCGGCCGATCCCGACCACGGCGTGCTTCTGGGCCACCTCCAGGACCACGGCCTCGTAGCGGCGCCCCGCCGTGAGCGGCGAGATCTCGGGGACCGGGCCGTAGCCACCCTCCGGGCTCTCCTGAGCGGCCACGCGGAGCACGGTCCGGCTGGCCTCCTTGCGCAGCGCCTCCTCCTGGGTGTCCAGGCGGGCCTGGATCGCGCCCTCCTCCAGGTGCTCGGCGGGGCCACGCCAGCCCACGCGGTTGTCGGCCCGGAGCGTCCCGTCCTCGACAGACTTCTGCGCGACCTTCTGGAGGTCGAGATCGCAGGTCGTGTCCACGGAGAGGCCGTCGTTGTAGACCTTGTCGAAGCCGTAGGTCTCGACCAGATAGCGCCGGACGTGCTCGGTGAACCAGGGGGCCTGGCCCAGGAAGGGGTTCTCCTTGTTGACGATGTTCACCGTGGTGGCCAGCGTCGCGTCGTGCGTGGCCTGGTCGATGTAGCCCTTCTGGAGGAGCTGCGTGAGCACGTACTCCTGGCGAGCCCGAGCTTTCTCCCAGTGGTTCAGCGGGGAGTAGTCGCTCGGCCGCTGCGGGAGCCCGGCCAGGATCGCCGCCTCGGCCAGGGTCAGGTCCTGGACGTGCTTGTCGAAGTAGGTCCGCGCCGCCGCCTCCACCCCGTAGGCGCCCGAGCCCAGGTAGATCTGGTTCAGGTACAGGTAGAGGATGTGCTGCTTGTCGAAGGTGTCCTCGATGCGGCGGGCGAGGATGATCTCCTTGATCTTGCGGGTGACCGTCTTCTCGCTGGTGAGCAGGAAGTTCCTGGCCACCTGCTGCGTGATCGTGGACGCGCCCTGCGCGGCCTTGCCTTTGGCCAGGTTGCGCCCGACGGCCCGGAAGATCCCGCCGACGTCGATGCCGTCGTGCTCCCAGAAGTTGGCGTCCTCCGCCGCGATGAAGGCGTCCTGGACGTGCTTGGGGATCTGGTCGAGCTCCACGACGTAGCGGCGCTTCTCGTAGATCTCGCCCAGCACGCGCCCCTCGCGGTCGTAGACCACCGTGACCGTGGGGGGCCGGTACTGTCCGAGGGCCTCCACCGTGGGCAGCTCGCGGCTGTAATAGAAGAACAGCCCGGCCACGCCCATCAGACCGATCAGACCGAGGACGAGGGCCAGCGCGCCGAGGCGCACCACCCAGCCCAGGAAACCCCGGCGCCGGCCCGGCTTCGGCGTCGCGGTGGCCTTCGGGGGGCGCGGAGCCTTGGGCGGCGGAGCCTCCTTTCGAGGCTTCTCGGCCGGCTTGCGCGGGGGAGCGCTCGGCCGTGGGGCCTCGGAGGGCAGCGCCGTGCGGACGGTCCTGGGCGGAGGTGGCGCGGCGTTGGGCGGAGGCGGCGCGGCGATGGGCGGGGGCGGCGCGGCGATGGGCGGAGGCGGGATCGGCTCGATCTCGGGATCGACGATCTCCACCGAGGGCTCGTCCTGCTCCTGGGCGGCCAGTCGTGGAGCCGGCGCGGGCGGCTCGACCCGGGCTGGTGGTTCCACCCTGGGTGGATCTTGCGTGACCCGAAGCGGCGGGGGGACCCAGGCGACCGCCACCGCGGGCGACGGGGCGGGCGGCGCGGGCTCCACGTCATGGAAGACCGGGTCGGCCTCCTCCGTGGTCTCGTCCATCTCGGCGTCGGGCTCCTCGATGCGCTCGGTCACCGTGGTCGGGCTCGCCCAGGCGCGCTCCAGCACCGTGTCCCGGTCCTGCTCCTCATAGAGGGGCTCGGGCGGTGGGGGCGCGACCACGACTGGTGGGGGCGCGACCACGACTGGTGGGGGCGCGACCACGACTGGTGGGGGCGCGGGCGCGATCTCGACGGGCGGCGGTGGCGCTACCTCGACCGGCGGCGGGGGCGCGGGCGGAGGAGGTGTGGGCGCGACCTCGACAGGTGGAGGCGGCGCGACCTCGACAGGCGGTGGTGCAGGCGCGACCACGACCGGCGGCGGCGCGACCACGACCGGCGGCGGGGGCGCGGGCGGAGGAGGTGTGGGCGTGACCTCGACGGGTGGGGGCGCGGGCGCCGGCACGGCGGGAGGCGGTGGCGCCTCCGGGACAGGCGTAGGGGCCACCGGGCGAGGCTGCGCGGCTGGCTCGACGCTCCGGCCAGCGCCCGGCACCATCGGCGGCGGCGGGATGAAGGCCGGGCGAGGGGGCGCCGACGGCGGCGGAGGGGGCGGAGCGGCGCTCCTGGGGGCCTCCACGGCTCGCGGGGGCGGGGCGACCATGGGCGGAGCCAGCGCCATGGGCCTGGGCGGCGGGACGGGCTTCGGGCTCCGAGCTCCCTCATCCACGCTCGGGCTCGGGGGCGGCTCCGGGGCTTTCGGAGGGGGCTCCGGGGCCTTGGGGGGCGGCTCCGGGGCCTTCGGAGGGGGCTCCGGGGCCTTCGGAGGGGGCTCCGGGGCCCTGTGCGGCGCCGAGCCGGGATCCTCGGGCGAGAGCCACCCCGCCGGGCGCGGCGTGGACGGCGCGGGCTCCGGCTCCGGCTCATGGGCCGGAAATTCCTCGAGGAAGCTCACACCTTTCGCCCGGAGCCTGGCCACCATCCCCGCGGGGTAGGAGATGGTCAGGGCCCGCGCGCAGGCACGACACTGCACCTCGGCGCCGGGGAGTGGATAGGGCTCCGACAGCCGGTGCGGCTCGCCGCAATTGGGGCACGTGATCTTGAGCGCCATCCCCAGAGCCAGGACCCGAGAAGGGAGCCCGGTAACGAGGCCCGCCGAGTACGTCAACGAGCGGGACGCGATAGTGTCTCTCTCGTGTTAGAAGGTCATGTGGGGCCTCGCCCCCGGAGAACGGATGCCCTCGCTCATCAAGCACGTCGCGATCTTCGGCCTCGCCTTCCCGGCCACCCTGGCGGGATATCACCTGCTCGCCGGCGCGCATGGGAGCGAGGTCGACCGCCCGGTCGGCTCGTTCTCGCAGGCCGTGAGCCAGCTCGCCGGCTCGGACGACTACCGCCTCTCGGAGCTCCAGCTCTTCGAGAAGGACCTCTGGTACGTCGAGACCCGCTACGTCGAGCAGGAGCGGCTCAACCCCGAGGCCATGTTCCAGGGCGCCCTCGACGCCGTGGAGCGCGAGGTCCCTGAGGTGCTCTTCCAGCGCGAGCCGGGCGGGAAGCGGCTCCAGATCTCGGTGGGCAGCTACACCACCACGCTGGTCCTCGAGCCGATCAACAATTTCGTGACCCTGCATGAGCAGCTCGCCCGCGTGGCCGAGGTGCTCGAGGAGCGCCTGAGCGGCGACGTCTCGCCCCCCGAGGTCGAGTACGCCTTCATCAACGGCGCGCTCTCCACCCTCGACCCGCACACCGTCCTGCTCCCGCCCGAGGCGGCGCAGGAGATGGAGGTGGACAACGAGGGCGAGTTCGGCGGGCTGGGCATCGAGATCGCCATCGACGACGGCTACCTGACCATCAAGGAGCCCATCGAGGGCACCCCCGCCTACAAGGCCGGGCTCCAGAGCGACGACAAGATCGTGCGGATCGAGGACGAGTCCACGATCAACATGGATCTCACGGACGCGGTCTCCAAGCTGCGCGGGAAGCCTGGCGATCCCGTCACCATCAGCGTGATGCGCCAGGGCTTCGACACGCCGCGCGACTTCACCATCATCCGCGCCGTCATCAAGCTCAACCCGGTCGAGGGCGAGCTGCTGCCCGGCAACATCGCCTACATCCGCATCAAGAACTTCAACGCCAACGTGGACTCGGACATCGAGACGCTCCTGGCGGGCTTCCGCCAGAAGGCTGGGGCCGAGATCAAGGGCCTGGTCATCGACCTGCGCTCCAACCCGGGCGGCTACCTGAACCAGGCCATCGACGTCTCCGATCGCTTCCTCACCAGCGGCGTGATCGTGTCTACGGTGGAGGGCGGGCGCAGCGGCAAGCGCGAGACGCGCAAGGCCGTGGCGGCGCGCACCGAGCCCGACTACCCCATCGCCGTGCTGGTCAACGGGAACTCGGCCAGCGCCTCCGAGATCGTGGCCGGCGCGCTGCGCAACCTCGATCGCGCCGTCATCATCGGCGAGCGCACCTTCGGCAAGGGCTCGGTCCAGCACCTCTACGAGAACGAGGACACGAGCCGGCTCAAGCTCACGGTGGCCAAGTACCTGACCCCCGGCGACGAGAGCATCCAGAGCGTGGGCATCCCGCCCGACATCCTGCTCCAGCCCTCGGTCGTGGTCGCCCCGGACAAGGCGGACGAGACGCCGGTGGTCTCGCTCTACTGGCGCGAGTGGGTGGGTCGGGAGGCGGATCTGGACCACCACCTGGAGCGCGTCAGCCGCGACCAGCAGGATCCGGCCTACAAGCTGCGCTATTTGCGGCCCGAGCGCGACGACGACGAAGAGCAGCAGCGGCGGTCCAGCAAGAAGAAGGCGATGGACGACTGGGAGGTGCAGCTGGCTCGCGAGGTGCTGCTCTCGGCGACGGGCCCGCGCCGCGCAGAGGTGCTCGCCAGCGCCAGCGACGTCATCGCCCGCCACCAGAGCGAGGAGGAGAAGCGCCTCCAGGAGGCCATGCGCACCGTGGGCATCGACTGGAGCTCGGGGAAGAACCCCGCGGCTCCCCGGCTCGAGGCGCGCCTGGACCTGGGCTCGGACGGCGTGCTCCGCGCGGGCGCGGAGGAGGACGTCGTCCTGGAGGTCACGAACAAGGGCAACGAGCCGGTCTACCAGCTCTCCGTGGTCACGGGCTGCGACAACGTCTGGCTGGACAAGCGCGAGTTCTACTTCGGCAAGATCAACCCGGGTGAGACGCGGAGGTTCACGCAGCGCGTCTCTCTGCCGGACGGCTACGGCGAGGAGCTCACCCCGCTCTCGCTCACCTTCCGCGATCCGGGCGTGGGCGAGCTGGGCAAGGAGGAGGAGCTCGTGCGCACGCAGGGCAAGCCCCTGCCCCGATTCGAGTACGCGCTCGCGCTGCGCGACGACGGCACCAACGGGAGCCGCGGGGACGGCGACGGGCTGCCCGAGGTGGGCGAGATCGTGGACCTGGTCGTGACCGTGACCAACGTGGGCGAGGGCCCCAGCCGCGAGGCCTTCGCGCGCCTGAAGAACCGGGCGGGCAAGACCGTGGACCTGGCCCACGCCATCGCCGAGATCGGCACGCCGCTCGACGCCTCGGGTCTGAGCTGCGTGCCGGACTCGGAGGGCTGCGGTCGCGTCCTGCACCCTGGAGAGTCGGCCTCTGAGCACATGACCTTCGAGCTGCGCGCGCCGCCGAACGGCGACGCCTGGAAGCTCGAGCTGAGCGTGGGTGACAACCGCGCCTACGACTACGCCGCGGTGCAGCGCGGGGGCTTTTACACCTACTTCCAGCACACCGAGGAGCTCGCGCTCCGCCCCGGTCAGCCGGTGGACGGCCGCGTGCGTGGGCCGCCGAAGATCACGGTCACCCGACGCCCCGTCCTGGAGCAGGCGGGCTCCGAGTACGTGATCTCGGGCAAGGTCGAGGATCCGCACGGCATCCGCGACGTGATGATCTACAAGGGCGAAGACAAGATCTTCTACCTCGGCGGCGACCAGAAGTCCGACAGCCTGCCCTTCAGCGTGGACGGCGATCTGGGGCCGGGCTCCTCGCTCTTCGTGGTCCTGGCCCGCGACCACAGCGGGCTCAGCTCGACCACCGCCTTCAGCGTCTGGCGCCCCCCGGGCCCGGAGGCGGCGGCCAAGGGGACCGCGGAGAACAGCAACCGCGAGGCGCGTTAGGCCCGGATCAGCGCGCGGAGGCCGAGGATCTCGGCTCGGACGCGCTGAATCTCCTCCGCCAGCCGCCGCGCCTCGGACCCCTGCGCCGCCCGCGCCTGCCGCTTGCGGAAGGCGAGGCGGGTGGCCGCCCGCACGTAAGGACCGTGGGGGATCCCGCGCTCCAGCCAGCCCGCGCGCCCGCGCGCCAGGGTGCTCGCCAGCACGGGCACGTGCGCGCTCGGCAGGAGCCCATGCTGCGCCTCCTCCCCGAGCTCGTGCAGGATGAGCCGCTTCTCCGAGCGCAGGCAGAGCTGGTAGACCACGAAGAGCGTGAGGAATTCGAGCGGGAAGACCATCAGGTTGACCAGGGTGAGCGCCCCGTTCATCTCCGCGACCGCGTCCCAGGTCAGCAGCCCGTTCCAGAGCGCGTGCATGGACATCGCCACGCCGAATCCCACCACCACGGCCCCCAGCGTGCTGACGGCGCCCCGCCCCCGCGACCAGCCGAGCGCGGCGCCCACGCAGGAGGTCGCCCCGGCATGCATGAGCGCGCTGTAGAAGGTCCGCACCACGACGGTCCCCATCCAGCCGAGCACGTCGCCCGAGCTCCCCACGTCCGAGAAGTAGAAGAAGTTCTCGGTCATCCCGAAGCCCAGCCCGGAGGCCGCCCCGTAGACGAAGCCGTCGGTCATGTTGTCGAAGGCCCGCGAGCGCACGACCAGGAAGAGGATGATCGCCTTGGTGGGCTCCTCGATGAGCGGCGCGACGATGACCGGGGAGGCCAGGGAGGCCGTCTCCGCCCCGAAGGCCAGGCTCAGGCCCACATGCCCGATGAAATTGCCGATCAACGCGAGGAAGACCGCGCCGACCGCGCCCCAGAGGAAGGTGAGCCCCACCAGCCAGAGCGGCTCGCGCTCGTAGCGGTCGAGCCACCACATCACGCCCAGGTAGAGGACCATCGGGATGGCGGCGCACAGCGCGGAGAGCAGGAGGAGGACGAGCGAGCCCATGCGTGACCTCAACGCGCGCCAGAGGGTTCCCAGGGCGCGGGTAGGTGTTATCTTCTCATCGAACTCGCTCCCATGAGCTCGGAGGTCTCCCGTGAGCATCATCTCCCGCATCAAGCGTCACCTGCCCATGGCCGGCGGCGGCGCCGCCCCTGGCGCGCCGTCGGGCGGGCCGTCCCCCGCGCCGCGCTACAGCGCGATGTACGAGGAGGAGGACGCGGCCTCGCCGCGCGGCCAGACCCCGGTGACCGAATTCATCGACGACTTCGTGAAGAAGAACCCGATCGCCATCTTCATGAAGGGCTCCCCCCAGGCGCCTCAGTGCGGCTTCTCCGCCCGCGCCACCTCCATCCTGATGGCCTATGGCAAGCCCATCGCGCACTTCAACGTGCTCGAGGACGGTGAGGTCCGCGAGGGCGTGAAGGCCTACAGCCAGTGGCCGACCATCCCGCAGATCTACATCAACGGCGAGTTCATCGGCGGCAGCGACATCCTCGCCCAGATGCACGAGAGCGGCGAGCTGAAGGCCGAGATCGAGAAGGCCTTCCCTCAGGCCTGATCGACGATCCTGCCCCCCGCGGGCCCGGCTCCCGGGCCCATGCGGAGCTGTGCGTCCGCCGCCGCGATCAGGCGAGGATCGTTGTCGATCGCGACGACGCTGGCCCCCTGATCCACGAGCTCCTGCAGGAGCTCGACGAGGCGGTCCGTGTCCAGGGGGTGCAGCCCGAGCGCCGGCCCGTCGAGCAGGTAGAGCGCTCCCGGGAGATCCGCCGGGACCCCCAGCTCCCGGGCGAGGCGCACCCGCTCGGCCTCTCCGCCGGAGAGGGTGCTGGTGGCCTGGCCGAGCCTCAGGTAGCCGAGCCCGGCCCGCTCCAGCAGGCGCAGCCGCGGCTCGAGGGCAGGCTGGGCCATGAGCAGGCGCCGCGCCTCACCGACGGTCAAGGCCAGGAGCTCCGCCGGATCATGGCCGCGATAACGAACGGAGAGCGCGCCCGGCCCGAATCGGCGCCCCTCGCAGCGCTCGCAGGGGGCCTCCACGTCGGGGAGCAGGTGCAGGCGGATCGCGCGCACCCCGGTCCCCTCGCAGGCCTCGCAGCGCCCGCCGCCCCGGTTGAAGGAGAAGGTCTCCGGCCCGTAGCCGCGCACGCGGGCCTCGCGGGTCTCGGCCAGGAGCCGGCGGATGGGGCCCCAGATCCCGGAGATCGTGGCCACACAGGAGCCGCGCACCCGACCCAGCGGAGCCTGGCTGAGCCGCGCCAGCCGACGGATAGGACCCACGCCCTCCAGCGCGTCGTAGGGGAGGGGAGGGGAGCTGGCCCCGTGCAGCCGCGCCGCCAGGGCTCTCCCCAGCGTGTGCTCGAAGAGTGCGCTCTTGCCGGAGCCGCTGGGCCCGGACACCGAGACCAGGACGCCGAGGGGGAGGCTCAGATACACCGAGCGCCCGTCCAGGCCCAGGCTCCAGCCTCGCGCGCCCCGGAGCGTGAGCGCCCCGCGCCCGCGTCGCCCGCGCGAGGAGGCCCCGGTCGAGCCCCGCCACGCGCGGCCGGTGGGCGTGTCCGACCCGGCGAGCCCCGACGGCGGCCCCTGGTAGAGCAGGCGTCCCCCCTCGGCCCCCGCCCCCGGCCCGATCTCCACCACCTCGTCCGCCGCCTCGACCAGGGCGGGATCGTGCGTGACGACCAGCACCGAGCTCCCCGCGTCCACCAGGCCGCGCAGGAGGCGCCGCACGGACCCGGCGTCCTCGGCGTCGAGCCCCGCGCTGGGCTCGTCGATCACGTAGAGCACCCCGGAGAGCGCCCCCGCCGTCTGGGTCGCCAGGTTCAAGCGCCGGGCCTCGCCCGCGGAGAGCGCGTCCGCCCCCCGCCCCAGCTCCAGGTGCCCCAGCCCAACCGCCACCAGCGCGCGGGCGCGTCGCCCCAGCTCCTCGCGCAGGGCCCGGGTGAGCGGCCCTCCGCCGAGCGCCTCGACCCAGGGCAGCAGCTCCGACAGCGGGCTCGCCAGGAGCTCGGGCAGGCCCCGACCCCCGACCCGGAAGGCCCGCGCGGCCTCCGAGAGGCGGGAGCCCTCGCAGGTGGGGCAGGGCTCACCCTCGTCGGCGGAGCTCCGGCCCGTGCCCTCGCAGGTGGGGCAGGCCCCCTCCGGCGTGTTGAAGGAGAAGAGCGAGGGCCCCGGGAGCGGGAAGCTGACGTGCTCCTGCGGGCAGGTGGGATGATCGGCGAAGAAGTGCTCTTCCGGGCCGGCGGCTCCCTCCCGCTGCGCCAGGCCGAGCATCCGACCCTTGCCCGCTCCCCAGGCCACCTGCACGGCCTCCAGGAGCCGGTCGGCGCGATCCGGCCCGACGCGGATCCGGTCGATGACCACGTCCACGTCGTGCGGCGCCCGCGCGTCCAGCGTGGGGCGCTCATCCAGGCGATGGAGCTGCCCGTCCACGCGCACCCGGGCGAAGCCGAGCCCCTGCATCTCGTCGAAGAGCCCGCCGAGCCCGCCCACCTTCGCCCGCGCGACCGGCGCCGTCACCGTGAGCTGGCTCCCCTCGGGAAGCGCCAGCAGGGCCTGGACCACCCCGTCCGCCGTGTGAACCGGCAGATCCCGGCCGCAGACCGGGCACCGCGCAACCCCCTCGTGGGCGAACAGCGCGCGCAGCAGGTCCTGCAGCTCCGTCCGCGTCGCCACCGTCGATCGGGCTCCCCCAGGGGCTGCCTGCGCCAGTACCCCGATGGTCGGCGGCAGGCCCGTGATCAGGTCCACGTCCGGCCTGGGGAGCGTGGTCCCGCGACCCCGCAGCCGGGGCGCCAGCGCGTCCAGCAGTCGCCGCTGACCCTCCGCATGCAGCACGCCGAAGGCCAGGGAGGACTTCCCCGAGCCCGACACGCCCGTGAGCGCCACCAGGCGATCCCGGCCGATCTCCAGGGTCAGCTCCCGGAGGTTGTGGACCCGCGCGCCCTGGACCCGGATGATCTGGCTCCCGCTCAACGCGACCCTCCGCCCCTGCCCTTGATGCGAACCGCCTCACCCCATAAGAGGCTCGACGCTGGGGCGTCGACAAGCGGTAAGTCAGCGGTCTTTGGAACCGCCATTCGCAGGTTCGAATCCTGCCGCCCCAACCACTCCCCTTCGCCTCAGTAGTGTGGCGGCCGATCAATGGCCGGGCCGAGCTCCGGGGACGAGGCCTCCGAGAGGGTCTGGACCTCTCGCTGGAGGCGGGCGACCTGATCGAAGAGCTCGCGCACGACCCCGTCGAGCTCGGCGATCTGCCGCTCGTACCAGGCCATGCGCACCTCCAGATCTTCGACGCGGCTGGCGCTGGCGGGCGCTTCGGGTGTCTCTGAGGCGTCTCGCATGCTGGCCCTCTGCGCTCCCGTTAACCCGCCGCGGCCCGGCGCGCGCTTTGCGCCGCGAGGTCCGGGGCGATAAGAGGGCGCTCCGCATCGGGAAGCACGGATGGCCACCATGATCTCCGAGATCAAGATCTTCAGCGGCAACGCGAACCTCGAGCTCGCCAAGGGGATCGCCGGTTTTCTCGACCTGGTCCCTGGCAAGGCCAACGTCGGTCGTTTCAGCGACGGCGAGATCAGCGTGGACATCTCGGAGAACGTCCGCGGTCGCGACGTCTTCCTGATCCAGCCCACGGCGGCCCCGGTCAACGACCACCTGATGGAGCTGCTGATCCTGGCGGACGCCTGCAAGCGCGCCAGCGCGGGGCGCATCACGGCGGTCGTGCCCTACTACGGCTACGCCCGGCAGGATCGCAAGGTGGCGCCTCGCGCCCCGATCACGGCGAAGCTGGTCGCCGATCTGGTCATGGCGGCGGGCGTGGACCGGGTCCTGACCATGGACCTGCACGCGGCGCAGATTCAGGGCTTCTTCGACATCCCCGTGGACAACCTCTACTCCTCGCCCACGCTGGCTGAGCACGCGCGGGGCAGCATCCCCGCCGACAACCTCGTGATCATCTCGCCCGACGCGGGCGGGGTGGAGCGCGCGCGCGGCATGGCCAAGCGCCTGAACGCGGGGCTGGCCATCGTGGACAAGCGGCGGAGCGGGCCCAATGTCGCCGAGGTCATGCACCTCATCGGCGACGTCAAGGGCAAGAACGCCATCATCGTGGACGACATGATCGACACCGCCGGCACGCTGACCAAGGCGGCGGAGGCGGTGGTCAACGAGGGCGCCGAGCACGTCTACGCGCTGGCCACCCACGCGGTGCTGAGCGGCCCGGCGGTGGAGCGCATCAACGCGAGCGTGCTGTCCAAGGTCATCGTCACCGACACGATCCGGCCTACCGAGATCGCGCGGAAGTGCTCGAAGATCGAGGTCGTGAGCGTGGCGCACATCTTCGGTGAGGCCATCCGCGCCATCCACCACCACGACTCCGTGAGCCGCCTCTTCCTCTGAATCTCGCGGGGGGCGGGGCCGCGCGCCCTTGACAGCGCGACGGGCCCGAACTACATGCGGGGGCCGCGTGGTCGCGTATCGCGCGGAACTTCGTCGTCTGATCGTCCCAAACCCCTTGTCGGTCCCTCGGGACCCGCAGTCCAGGACAGGGGGATGCGGCGCGGCGGGCCAGGCATCGCCCTTGAGGTGATCCCCCGCGCGGCGCAGGACGGCCAGCGTCTGCTACTGGGCTGCACGCGCGTGAGGGGACGCCTCGCGCAGAAGGTTCCAGGAGCAGCAATGGCAACGATCAGCATGAACGCCGCGCTCCGCGACGGCAGGGGCAAGGGAGACGCTCGGAAGCTGCGGGCGCAGGGGCAGATCCCCGCCGTGGTCTACACCGCGGGCGGGAGCGCCACCTCTCTGGCCATCGACCCCCACGCGCTCGAGGTCGGCTTCACCTCCACCAAGGACCCCAACACCCTGGTGGCCCTGAGCTTCGCGGACGGCTCCAGCCGCACCTGCCTCGTCAAGGAGGTGCAGCGTCACCCGGTCTCGCAGAAGATCGAGCACATCGACTTCTACGAGGTCAACCCCGACGTGGCGCTGACCTTCTCCGTGCCGTTCACGATCACCGGCCGCGCGGCCGGTACGCGCGTCGGCGGCCAGCTCGAGGTCCACATCCGCCGCGTGGACGTGCGCTGCAAGCCGGGCGACATCCCGTCCACGATCACCGCGGACGTCACGCCGCTGGAGATCGGGCAGAGCCTGAAGATCAGCCAGCTCACGCCTCCTTCGGGCTGTGCCTTCGTCTACCGCCGCGACTTCGCGCTGGTAGAGGTGACGGGCAAGCGCGAGGACGCGCCGGGCAAGGGGGCCTGATCGGTGCGCCTCGTGGTGGGGCTCGGGAACCCCGGCCGCAAGTACGCGCGGACCCGGCACAACGCCGGCTTCCTCGTGGTCGAGCGGCTGGCGGAGCGCTGGGGGATCGACCCCGGCCGCAAGACGCAGTCCAACGCCCTGGTGGGTGAAGGCCGCGTCCGCGATGTCCCGGTCCTGCTGGCGCGCCCTCAGTCCTTCATGAACCTCTCCGGTCAACCCGCGCGAGCCCTCATGGACTTCTACAAGCTCAGCGTCGAAGACGTGCTGGTCGTCCACGATGAGGTCGACCTGCCCTTCGGCGTGGTGCGCGTGAAGTCTGGTGGGGGGCACGGCGGCCACAACGGCCTCCGCGACCTCTCGCGCCACCTCGGCCCTGGGTACGGTCGCGTCCGCGTGGGCGTCGGCCGCCCGCCAGAGGGCTGGGACACTGCAGACTACGTGCTCGGGACGTGGACCGAGCTCGAGAGCGCCGAGCTCCCCGCTATCGTGGAGACGGCGTGCGACGCCGCGGAGTCCGCCCTCCAGGACGGGCTCGTCGTGGCGATGAACACCTTCAACAGCCGGAACCCACAGCCGGCGCCCACACCCAAGGTGAGCGCGAGCCCTCGTGGCCGCCCCACCACCTCCTCGGGGGACCCGCTCCCCCCAGATCGTCCGAGTGGAGGACTCGACAAGCAATGATCAATCACGAATACGAGACGACGTACATCGTCCAGCCGGACGCGCTGGAGCCGGAGGTCACCCGGCTCCAGGAGAAGTTCCAGGGCATCATCGAGGCTCGCCAGGGCTCCATGCTGGTGCGCGACGACATGGGGCGGCGCAAGCTCGCCTACCCCATCGGCAAGCACCACTACGGGATCTATGTGCTCCTCAACTTCGTCGGCCCTGCCGACATCATCGCCGAGCTCGAGCGCAACATGCGCAACGAGGACCCCGTCATCCGCTTCCTCACGGTGCGGAACGGCTCGGACGTGGACACTGAGGAGCGTCGCGCCATCGCCATCGAGCGTCAGCGCAAGCGGGCCGAGCAGCGGGCCGCCCAGCCTGACGACGAGGACATGGAGGCTGAGGACGTCGGCGAAGGCAGCGACGTCGAGCAGGACGGCGCAGACGAGGATTGAGCACCAGGATCGCCTTGGAGGGACCCATGAACAACCGCAATCGCCGCGCCGGCCGCCGCAAGGTTTGCCGCTTCTGCGCCGACAAGAACATCTTCATCGACTACAAGGATCCCAAGCTCCTCCGGTACTTCATCACCGAGGGCGGCAAGATCGTGCCCCGTCGAATCTCCGGCAACTGCGCGAAGCACCAGCGTGAGATGGCCGTGGCCATCAAGCGCGCGCGCCAGCTTGCCTTCCTGCCGTTCGTCGCGGCGGAGTAGGAGGCGAACATGAAAGTCATCCTTCAGCAGGACGTCGCCAACCTCGGCAAGGTCGGGGACGTCGTGCGCGTCCGCGACGGCTACGGTCGCAACTTCCTCATCCCCCGTGGCCTCGCGGCCATCGCCGATGAGCGCAACACCGCGCGCCTCGATCACCAGAAGCGCCTCGCCGCCGATCGCGCGGCGCGGGAGCTGGCCGCGGCCAGGGCGCTCGCGGAGAAGCTCGGCGCCTCCGCCGTCACCATCCGCCGCCAGGTGGGTGAGGAGGGCAAGCTCTTCGGGTCGGTGTCGAACCGCGACATCGCCGAGGCGCTCGCGGCCGAGGGGCTCGCGGTGGACCGCAAGCACATCGATCTGGCCGACCCCATCCGGCACATCGGCGCGCACTCCGTCGCCGTGAAGCTGGGCAAGGACGTCTCGGCCACGATCAAGGTGTACGTCATCGCGGGCTAGGTCTCGGGAGGCGGCCGTGGAGGAAGGACGCGCGCTGCCCCAGAGCCTCGAGGCTGAGCGCGCCGTGCTCGGCGGTCTGATGCTCGATCCGGAGCGGGTCATCTCCATGGCGGAGCTGATCACTCCGGACGACTTCTACCGTGAGGCGCACAAGAAGCTCTTCCGTCTCATGCTGGACATGGCGGAGCGGGGCGAGCCCACCGAGATGGTCGCGGTGGTCGAGCGCATCGTCTCCGCCGGGAAGGCCGACGAGTTCGGCGGGCTGGCCTACGTCAGCTCGCTGCCCGACAGCGTCCCCAGCACCGAGAACATCGAGTACTACGCGAGCGTCGTCCGCGACCGCTCGCTGCGGCGCCGGCTCATCGTCGGCGCCCAGGAGATCGCCAACCGCGTGTATACCGGCGAGGACGAGCTGCCCGAGCTGCTCGACTTCGCCGAGTCCACCGTCTTCCAGGTCACGCAGGAGCGCACCAACCAGGACTGGTGGTCGCTGGGCAGCGTGGTGGACGTGGAGTACACGCGCATCAAGAAGCTGGCCGACCAGCGCGGGGAGGTGACCGGGACGACCACCGGCTACCGCGACCTCGACAAGATGCTGGCGGGGATGCAGCGATCAGACCTCATCATCCTGGCGGCGCGCCCGGCCATGGGGAAGACCGCGCTGGCACTGAACATCTGCCAGAACGCGGCCCACCACGGGCACGCCGTCGGCGTGTTCTCGCTGGAGATGAGCCGCGGCCAGCTGGCCACGCGCCTGCTCTGCGCCGAGGCCCGCGTGAGCATGAGCAAGGTGCGCGTGGGCATGCTCTCGCGCGATCAGGACTGGCCTCGCCTGAACGAGGCCCACGAGTCGCTCTCCCGGCTGCAGATCTTCATCGACGACACGCCCGGCCTCACCGCGACGCAGGTGCGCAGCAAGGCGCGCCGGCTCAAGGCGGAGAACCCGAACCTGGCGGTCATCGTCGTGGACTACATCGGCCTGATGGGCGGCGACTCGAAGCTCTCCCGCGAGCAGCAGGTGAGCGCGTCCAGCCGCGGCCTCAAGGCCCTGGCCAAGGAGCTCGACATCACCGTCATCGGGCTGTCGCAGCTGAACCGTGGCGTGGAGCAGCGCACGGACAAGCGCCCGCTGCTCAGCGACCTGCGCGAGTCGGGCGCCATCGAGCAGGACGCGGACATCATCATGTTCATCTACCGGGACGAGTATTACAACAAAGAGAGCCCGGACAAGAACATCGCGGAGGTCATTGTCGCCAAACAAAGAAATGGGCCCACCGGGACGGCGAGGCTCTTCTTTGAAGGGGAGTTCACGCGCTTCGAGAACCTCGACGAGACGCACGGCGGCTACTTTGGCTGAGCTTGAAAGATCGCTTGGAACAGGCCATTCTCGGGCATCGGCGCCCACGATCCCCCTCGGGCTGCCCTTCCTTTCCCGCGTTCGCTATGCTCCCTCCGCGCGCGCCTGGACCCCCGGTCCGGGTGGACCTCTACCACTGCCTGCCCGGCGAGGGTTGACAGGAACCCACGGCATTAAATAACAGAGCGAGACACGCGGCCGTGTCCCAGAGACGACCAGACCTCCGCCGCCTCGCCTGAATCTCCGGAGCTGCCCACCGATGCAACAGGAAGCGCTTCTCAAGCTCAACGACCTGGTCGATCGCTACGCACGTCACCGCGGCTTCATCGAGCGCGCGCGCAGCCAGACCACCAAGTTCTCATCCTCCGTGGTCGAGCGCGTCATCAGCGATCACTCGGTGAAGTGCGCTGAGGTCTCCGCGGAGATCCTCCCCATCGTGCCCGAGATCGAGGCGCTGATCGCCTCGATCCAGGTCGAGCGGGACGAGGTCGGCCGCTCCAAGGGCTCGGTGCACGACCAGATCGAGGAGCTCGAGCTCCGGCTGGCCATCGGCGAGCTCGAGCAGGACGAGTTCGACTCGCTCACGCTGGAGTTCCGCGCCTCCATGGGCGAGTCCGACCAGAAGCTCCTGGCGCTGGACGGCCAGATCGCCGAGCTCCAGGCCGGGCTCGACCGCTGGGTGGAGCTGGCGGCCTCGGCCGGGCAGGCTGACGGTCGCCAGGGCTCGCCCGCGCCGGCCCCCGCGGCCCCCGCGCCGGCCCCCGTCGAGGAGCCGGAGCCCGCCCCGACCCAGGCCCCGGTCGAGGTGAAGCCGGAGATCTCCCAGAGCCTCCAGCCGGTCTCGACCCCCCAGGCCACCCCGGTGGTGGCGGTCGCGGCGGCTGGCGCCCCGGCGGTGGCCGCGCAGACGGCCATCCCCGATGACGACAGCGTGGTGCGCGGCGTGCGCGAGGACCTCTCCGAGATCCTCAACACCCAGGGCCAGGTGATCGTCAGCACCCCCGAGGAGGAGGTCGAGGCGGCCATCGAGGCGAGCGACGTCGTGGACGAGGAGATCGCTGACGAGGCCAGCGCCGACGTGGACTTCGGCTTCGACGACCAGGGCGCCTCGCAGGACCTGCTGAAGCGCACCGAGGGCCCCGAGGTCGAGCTCGATCTCGTCGAGGACGTCGAGACCTCCGTGGGCAGCGAGGACATCGGCGTCGAGATGGAGAGCGGCCCCGCCCAGGTGGACACCCGCGCCGCCGCCTCCGATGAGCCGCGTCGCGCGCTGCTGCTCTATCAAGAGGGCACGGCCGAGGAGCAGATCTACCCGTTCACGAACGAGGTCCTGACCATCGGCCGCGGGCGTGACAACGACATCCAGATCAAGAACGACTCCAAGGTCAGCCGTTTCCACTGCAAGCTGTTCCGTCGGGGCAACAACTTCTACATCGAAGACAACCGCTCCTCGAACGGCACGCTGGTCAACGGCGAGCTGATCACCGAGCGGCGCCTCTTCGGCGGGGAGGAGGTCATCATCGGCGAGACCTTCTTCCGCTTCCGCATCCTGTAGCGCTCCCCCGCGGAGCCGCATGACGAGGGGCCTTCGGGCCCCTTGTTCATTTTTGGGGTTCGGCCTCGCCGAGCGCGGGCGGGTGGGCGCGGCCGTCGCCCCCGCGGGCGGGGAGCGGGATCTCGGAGAGGGGCAGGGGCGGGCGCGTGAGGCCGTGGCGCACGCGGACCAGCTCGGCGGCGATGGAGACGGCGATCTCCTCGGGCGTCTCGGCTCCGATGTCCAGGCCCACGGGCGCGGACAGGCGCGGGAAGAGGGCCGGGTCCATGCCCGCCGCGCGCAGGCGCAGCAGGAAGCGCGCCACCTTGGACCGGCTGCCGATGAGCCCGAGCCAGGCCAGGGGGCGCGGCAGCAGCAGCTCCACCAGATCCTGGTCGAGCTGGTGGCTGTGCGTGATCACGAGGTGGTAGGCGAGGGGACCCTCGGGGAGCTGGTCGAGGGCGCGCCGGGGATCCTCCAGCACGCGCCGCACCTCGGGGAGGCGCTCCTCGTTGAGCCACTCCGGCCGCTCGTCCACCACCGTGACCGCGAAGCCGAGGCCCAGCGCGAGGCGGGCCGTCGCCGTGCCGACGTGCCCGGCGCCGTGAATCACGAGCTGCTCCACGGGCCTCAAGGGCTCCACGAAGGCCTCCATCGCCCCTCCACAGCACATCCCGAGGTCGCGCGTCAGGTGTACGGCCACGCGGCGCGGTCGCCGATCCCGGAGGGCGTCCTGGGCCTCGGCGATGAGCCGGTGCTCCCAGGCCCCGCCGCCCACCGTGCCCTCGATGCTGCCGTCGGGGAAGACGAGCATCCTCGCCCCCGAGGCCCGGGGGGCCGAGCCGTCCACGCCCACCACCGTCACCAGGGCGCAGGGTCTGCCCGCGCGCATCGCCGCCGCGGCGGCCTCGAAGACCCTCACAGGCCCGCCCGCGCGCGCACCCGGGTCAGGGCGGCTTTGGCTCCCGCCAGGGTCTCGGCAGTGTCCCAGCCCAGCACGCGGCCGTCCTGCACCACCCGCTGCCCGGCGATCCAGACCTCCCGCACCGAGCCCGGCCCGTGGGCGTAGACCAGCGCGGCGCGGCTGTCCCCGCCGCCCCAGGCCGAGGGTGCGTCCGGCTCGATCACCAGCAGGTCCGCCGGGCGTCCGGGCTCCAGCGCGCCCGTGTCCAGCCCCAGGGCCTCCGCGCCGCGCCGCGTGGCCAGCCCGAGCGTGAGCGGCGCGGGCATGGCCGAGGCCCCCAGCCGGACCTTCTGCATGAGCGCGGCCGTGCGCAGCTCGGTCCAGGCGTCCAGCCGGTTGTTGCAGGGGGCGCCGTCCGCGCCGATCCCGCAGCGCACCCCCAACGCCAGCAGCTCGGGGATCCGGGCCACGCCGCTGGCCAGCTTCAGGTTGGAGCTCGGGCAGTGGGCCACCACCGTGCCCGTGTCCGCAAGGATCCGCTCCTCCTCCGCCGTGAGGTGGATGCAGTGGGCCAGCACGACATCGGGACCGCTGAAGCCGATCTTCTCGAGGTAGGCCACGTTGTCCATGCCGGTCATGGCGCGGACCATGGCCACCTCGTCCCGGTTCTCCGAGGCGTGCGTGTGCAGCAGGCAGCCGGCCTCGCGGGCGGCGCGCGCGGTCTCGCGGAGCAGGCGCTCGGAGCAGCTCGGGACGAAGCGGGGGGCGAAGGCGTAGCGCAGGCGCCCCTGACCGTGCCAGCGGTCGCGCAGGCGCACGGCGTCGTCCAGCGAACGCTGTGTGTTTTCACCCAGTCCCGCCTCGTTGTCCAGGTCCATCTGGGCCTTGCCGATGAAGGCGCGGATCCCGACCTCGGAGGCGGCGCGGAAGACCTCGTCGGTGTGGCCGACGGTCCCCATGTCCAGGATGGCGGTGGTCCCGCCCAGCAGCAGCTCGGTGAGCCCCAGGCGCGCCGACCAGTACACGCTGTCGGCGTCGTGGGCGCGCTCCAGCGGCCAGATGCGCTGCGAGAGCCAGTCCAGCAGCGCGAGATCGTCGGCGAGCCCGCGGAAGAGGGTCTGGACCAGGTGGACGTGGATCTGCGCGAGGCCGGGCATCAGCCAGCGCCCGGAGATGTCCACGATCTCGGCCCCGGGGGGCGCCGGGCTCCCCGGATCGAGCAGGGCGGCGATGCGCTCGCCCTCGACGAGCAGGTCAGCCTGGAGCGCGGGCGCCACCTCGCCGCGCGCGTCGAGCGTGCAGGGGAGCAGCGTGCCCCCTCGGAACAGCAGGGTCATCTTCTCAACATAGCCCGGCCGGGGCCGGCGCGGTTAGGAGGGGGCGCTCGGAGGCTCCGTGCACGTCGCTCACGATCTCGTCCTCATCCTGGACTTCGGCTCGCAGTACACGCTGCTCATCGCGCGCCGGGTGCGCGAGCAGGGCGTCTACTGCGAGATCCGCCCCTGCACCGACCAGGCGCCCACGAGCCTCGAGCGCGAGCGCCTGCTCGGTCGGCTCAAGGGCCTCATCCTCTCGGGCGGGCCCGCCTCGGTCAACGACGCGGACGCGCCGCCCTTCGATCCGGCCTGGCTGGACCTCGGCGTGCCCGTGCTGGGCATCTGCTACGGCATGCAGCTCCTCGCCGCGCTGGGCGGGGGCCGGGTCGGGCAGGGCGGGCGCCGCGAGTACGGCCACGCCGCGCTGAAGATCGAGGAGCACGCGAGCATCTTCGCGGGCCTGAGCGCGGAGGAGAACGTGTGGATGAGCCACGGCGACCACGTCGAGCTCCTCCCCGAGGGCTGGCGGGCGCTGGCGCGCTCCTCGAGCGGGGCGCTGGCGGCCATGGGCGATCCGAGCGGGCGCCGCTTCGGGCTCCAGTTCCACCCCGAGGTCACCCACACGCGAGAGGGCGTGAAGATCCTGCGGAATTTCCTCTTCCAGGTCTGCGCCGTGCGCGCCGACTGGTCGATGGGATCCTTCGTCGAGGAGTGCGTGAGCGCGCTGCGCGCCCAGCTCGGGGATCAGCACGTCCTCTGCGCGCTCTCCGGCGGCGTGGACTCGGCGGTGGTCGCCGCGATCCTGCACCGGGCCATCGGGCACCGCCTGCACTGCGTCTTCGTGGACAACGGGGTCCTGCGCAAAGGCGAGCGCGAGAGCGTGGCGGCCGAGTTCAGCGAGCTGCAGCTCACGGTGGTGGACGCGCGCCAGCGCTTCCTCGACGCGCTGGACGGCGTCGAGGACCCGGAGCGCAAGCGGAAGATCATCGGAGAGACCTTCATCCGCGTCTTCGAAGAGGAGGCCGCGCGCCTCGCCGAGCGGCACGGCCCCATCCCCTGGCTGGCCCAGGGCACGCTCTACCCGGACGTCATCGAGTCGGTGAGCTTCCGCGGCCCCTCGGCCACGATCAAGAGCCACCACAACGTGGGCGGGCTGCCCGAGCGCATGCACATGAAGCTGGTCGAGCCGCTGCGCGAGCTCTTCAAGGACGAGGTGCGGCAGCTCGGCCTCGAGCTGGGGCTCTCGGAGGACCGGGTCTACCGGCAGCCCTTCCCCGGCCCCGGACTGGCCGTGCGCATCCTCGGGCCCATCAACGCCGAGGATCTGCGCCTGCTGTGCGAGGCGGACGCGATCGTGGACCAGGAGATCCGGGCGTCCGGCCTCTACCGCCAGATCTGGCAGAGCTTCGCCGTTCTGCTGCCGGTCAACAGCGTGGGCGTGATGGGCGACAGCCGCACCTACGAGCGCGTCGCGGTGCTGCGGGCTGTCCACTCCACCGACGGGATGACGGCGAGCGTGGTCGAGCTGCCCTGGGCGCTCCTGGGGCGCATCTCGAACCGCATCATCAACGAGGTGCGGGGGATCAACCGGGTCTGCTACGACATCAGCAGCAAGCCCCCCGCGACGATCGAGTGGGAGTAGAGGCTGTCTGGCGCCCCGCCCCGGAGCGCTCGCGCCGCGCGCGCTGAGGCGCGGCTCCTCGCGCCCTGGCTCTGGGGGCTGATGACCCTCCTGGTCGCCCTGGAGGGTGAGCCCGTGCCCTGGTCGGCCTCGGCGCTGGCCCTGAGCATGGCGCTGCTCTCGAGGTTCACGCGAGACGAGGCGCTGGCGGCGGGGGCGCTGGCATTGGGGGCGGCGCCGCTCTGGGTGCACACGGCGCTTCAGGGCCCGATCTGGGGTGCGCTCCTGGGGGGCGGCGCGCTGGGCCTCCTGTACCTCGCCCGGCCCGCGCTCCCGTCCGCCCTGCCGCTCGGGCTCCTGGGGGTGGGCGGGGTGCTGGCGGTCCGTCAGCTCGCGGCCTCCTACGCCCTGGAGGCCGCGGCGGGGCAGGCCCTGGGGCTCGCGCTGGCGGGGCTGGTCCTGGCGGGCGTGACCGCGGGGGCGCGCCGAGAGGCCTCGTGCTCGGGGCCTCTCGGCGTCGTCGGCGCACTGGGGCTCCTGGTCAGCGCTCTGAGCCTGCGCGGGCCGGTTCAGGACGCCGACGGCGTGGAGCGTCTCGCGGCGCGCGGCACCCTGCGCTGGCAGCTCGACGCGCTCGCGGAGCGGCCCACCCTCGGGCTCCACGCGCTCGGTCTGGACCCTGGATTTCACGCGCTGGCCCTCCGCCTCTGGCCCGCCGTGGGGCCGGGCGCCCTCCTGGACGCCGGCTGGTGGCCCGAGCGTGCACCGCTGAGCCCGGAGCGACGCCTGATCCTGGCGGAGCGGCTGGACGCCCGAGGGCAGGGCGGTCGCGCGCTGCGGCTGCTGCGGGCGGGGAGATCAGACCCGGAGGTGCGCTGGCAGCACGAGCTCCTGGCGCGGCGCCTGGGCTCGGGCGGGGAGTGGAGCGGGCCCGCGCCGGAGGGCGTCCCCGCGCTCCCTGGCGAGCTCCCCCTGAGCTGGGGCTACTTCACCGACGGCGCGCGGGCCCTGGACCTGCACGCCTCGGCGCCCCTGGATGGGCTGAGCCTGGAGCTGGTCGGGACCCCCTGCGAGGGCGCGCCCGCGGTGTGGGTGGGGGTGGACGCCCGCCCGCCCGCGCACCTGGAGGTGCCCGCGCGACCCGCCTGGGTGAGCCTGGACCTGCCTCTGGCGGCGGGGCCCCACCGGCTGACGGTCCGCTTCGACGAGGATCGCCAGGCCGGGAGCTGCGACCGGAACGTCTGGGTGATGGGCCTGCGCGGGGGCTAGCTCAGGGCTCGTCGATCCCGGCGCCGAGCCAGGCCGCGGCCTCCTGGAGGAGGGCGTCGGCCAGCTTCCGGCTCAGATCCTCGACGCTCCGGGCCCCGTGGCGCAGGTTCCCCCGGAAGAGGCGCACGCTCTTGGGGCCTTCGGTCCAGGGATCGCCGTCCGTGGGGGGCTCCCCCTCGAAGAGGGCGTAGCTGAGCGGGCTCAGCGGCGGGAAGGCGGCGCGGATCTCCGCCTCCGACGGGAAGCGCTCCCAGCGGATGGGGACCTTGGCGTAGAAGCCGCGGATCGGGCCGGGCAGCAGCTTGCGCCCGCGGGCCAGACCGTCCTCCCAGGCCGCCTCCGAGAAATTGCGCGGCAGCGGCCACTGATCGGGAGCCAGGTCGTGGGCCCGGTCGAAGCTGCGCACGGCGCCCTCCGCGTCCCCGGTGCGCTCCAGCAGGAGGCCCTGGTAGTACCAGGCGCGAGCCAGCGAGGGGTCCTCCTCCAGCGCGGCGCGGACCACCTCGAGCGCGCCCTTCCAGTCCACGCACTCGAAGCGCGCGATGGCCAGCAGCTCCCGCCGAGAGGCGGTGGGGGAGGCGTCCAGGGCCTGCTCCAGCGCCGTGCGCGCCAGGGGGGCGTCGCGCATGGCCAGCGCGGCCTCGCCCACCAGGGTCAGCGCGTCGGGCTGGCCCTGGTGCTCGTCCAGGAGCTCCTCCGCCTCGACCAGCGCGACGGCCGGCTCTCCACGAAAGAGGGCCTCGCGCCCCTTCTTGAGGCGCAAGGTGATCATCGTCTCAGGGTCGATGACCCAGTTCCCGTGGGAGCGCTCGTCCGGCATGGAGGACGAACGTTAACCCTTGAGCAGGAGGACCGCCACCACCAGGACGATGATGAGGACCGCCACGCCCACGCCGATCATGGCGGGGCTGAGGCCGCCGGACGCCTTCTCGGGCGCGCGGGGCTCCACGTTGTCGGGGCGGACCAGCATCGGCTCGGGCCGGTTGGGGGGCGGCGCGGGGGCGGGGGCCGGGGCGGGGGCGGCCGCCGGGGCGTCGTCCTCGCTCATGAGCAGGCCCGCGCGGAGCGCGTGGGTGAACGCCGCGAACTCCGCGACGTCACGGCAGACGGCCGGATCGGAGAGCAGCCACTTCTCGAAGGCCTCCGCCTCCTCCGCCCCGCCGAGCCGGTCGGCCTCATAGTAGGGGAGGGGAGCGCGGTCGAAGTTGAGCTCGAGCGGCGTCTCCTGGAAGTTGACGTTGGCGTTCGTCCGCAGCAGGCGCTTGAGCGTGTAGCGCGCGCGCAGGGCGGCGACGGGCATCCCGCCCTGAGCCTCGGCCAGGCGGTCGATGGCGCCGCTGTCCGAGGACCCCGTGTAGACGAGGTGCAGGAGCTGGACCTGATCGGGGTCGAGGTTGCGGCGCACCTCGCGCAGGAGGCGGCTGGGCTGCCGGTTCCCGGTGAGCGCGTTGCCGGCGTCGGGCCCGATGAGGCGCCCGCCCGCCCCGATGAGCTCCTGCTGGATGAGGGCGTAGGCCCACTCGATGAGATCGCCCGGTCGGTGGATGTTGACGATGCCCTGGGCGAAGGCCTGGCAGGCGCGATCAAGGGGCGCGCGCCCCTTCCGATCCCCGAGGTGGACGGCGGCGATGGCGTAGTACCAGTCGCTGAAGCGCTGGGCCATGGCCTGCCCGGCCTCAGCGTCTCCGCTGCGCCACTTCTTGAACATCTGCTGGACCGTGACGTCGGCGGCTTCCGCCATCGGATCTCCTGACTGCGTGGAACACAGCGGACCGACCGCCATCATAGGGACATGAAGGTCGGTCGCGCAAGGGGCGGGGGTGTGGAATTGCGGGGGAGGGTCAACTCCAGCGGGCACGCACCATCGCGAGCACGCGGTCGTTCATCCAATGATAACGCCCCTCCAGCCGAGGTGTGGGCTCGCCGGGGGCGGCGCTCAGGCTGAGGCTCGCGCTGCCGTCGGGGTGGACATCCACCTCGGCCTCCTCGAAGCCGATCATCCGACCCCAGCGGGGCGCGACCGCCTTGTAGATCGCCTCCTTGAGCGAGAAGCGCAGCAGGACGGCCGTCCAGCGGCGCTCCTCGGGCAGACCTTCGAGCGCGCTGAGCTCGCGGGGCGTGAGCACATGGCTGGCGATCTGGGTGCGCGCGGGCCCGAGGTCCTCGATGTCCACGCCCAGATCGCCGTTCTCGGCGCGCGCCGCCAGGGCCACCACCAGCGAGCGCTTGTGGCTGATGGAGATGCGCGCGCCCGGCGGGGCGAGGGGAGCTCCTCGAGGGTCGCTCATCACGGGGCCCGGCCTCAGGCCGAGCAGGCGGATCGCGGCGTTCGCCGCCAGGCGACCGCCGACGTACTCGGGCTGGCGCCAGCCCTTCATCTCCAGGGCGCGCGCGCGCTCCTCGGGGTGGAGGCGCTCCAGCACCTCGGGGGGCACGGGATCGGGCGTCCCTGGCAGGTTGACACCGACCAGGAGCCCGTACTCGTGCCCCTCCTTCAGGACCACGGAAAATGGCTTCATGGGCAACGCTTAACGTGGGCGCCTCGCGCGCGGGCGCCTCAGCGCGCGAGGGGCTTCCACACGGCTCCTGCGGCGCGATACAATGCGCGCTCCATGAGAAGAACATCCATCGCCCTCCTCTGCGTCGCGGCCCTGTGGGCCCCGGCCGCGCGCGCCCAGACCACCAGCCCAGACGCCGCCGTCGCCCCCAGCGCCGAGGCCCGCGCCGAGGCCAACCGGCTGAGCGACGACCTGGAGAAGCTCGCCAAGCGCCAGGTCTGGTCAGGGGTGGAGAAGCGCTTTCGCGAGCTCGAGACCCTCGGCGTCCCGCTCTCCCAGCAGGACTACCTGTACGGGGCCTACGCCGCGCGCGAGCTCGGGGACGTGGTCAGCGCCTACGAGCGCCTCCAGAGCGCCGCCCGGCTGGGCGGGTCGAAGGAGATCGTGGACTGGCTGTGGGACATCGACCACAACTACGGCAACGTCGAGCTGATGATGGTCCCCTCGCGCTCCGTCGAGCTCGTCCCCGAGGAGATGCCGCTCGACCCGAACCAGCGCAAGGCGGTGGAGGCGGCGGTCAAGGCCGCCCGGGAGGACGGCGTCTACCGGGGCCTCCTCCCCCAGGGGAAGTACAGCTTCGCGGGCGTCCCCTTCTCGGCCCAGCCCGGCGTGAGCGTGCGCATCGAGGTCAACCCGAAGACGCGCAAGCGCGGCCCCGCCGAGCCCCTGATCCGTTACCCGCAGGCGCCGGTCACCCAGCCCGGCCCGACCGCGCCCGCCCCCACAACGGGGGGAACAAGCGCTCCCGCTGAGGGGTCATCCAGCGCAGGGAGCACGGGCTCCCCGCCGGAGACCAGCGCGCCCGCGGAGCCTCCGACCTCCTCTCCCTCCGAACAGCCCCAGGAGTGACCTTCATGCTGCCCATGCTGCTCGCCCTCGCCGCGACCGCTCACGCTGACTCTCCTTACATGTGGGGCGTGGGGCCCGAGGTCGGGACCATCGTGCTGCCCTTCCAGCACCCCGCGGCCTTCCCGAGCCTGACCGAGGATCTGGACGAGGACGGGAAGAAGGACGATCTGGGCGACAGCCTGGAGAAGACCGCCGGCGACGCCCTGCTGGGCGCGAAGGGCGCGCTCTACATCAATGAGTCCAACCGCCTGCTGGGGCAGGTGGGCTTCGGGCTGGGCAGCGGTGGATATCGCTCGTCGGAGGTCACCTTCGAGTACCAGACCCTGCCCATCTCCGGCGACGGCGTCGAGGCCTTCGCTGGCGTGGGGCTGGGGTTCGGGCGCATGGCCTGGACCACCGAGTGTGACGACGACAGCGAGGGCGTCAGCTCGGCCTGCACCATCCAGCACCCGGGCTCCTACGGGATGAGCACGCTCCTGCTGCGTGGCTCGGTGGGCGCGCTCTGGCGCAACAAGACGCAGGCCTACGAGCTGAGCTTCTTCGGCCACTACGTCATCGCGGGCAATCGAGCGTTTGAGGCCCAGGGCGCCAGCAGCGAGCAGGAGGTCTCGGGCGTGGGGCTCTACCCCTACCTGGGCATCGCCGGGACGATCTACTTCGGCGACTTCAAGCCGCCCGCCGAGGGGAAGAACAAGAAGGGCAAGGGCAAGGGCAAGAAGAACCAGGACGCCTGAGCGTCCCGGTCGCCAAGACGCGACCCCCGGTCGCGCCTTGGCGCTTTCTTGCTGGTCGATAGCTCACAGTCGGGCGTTTCCTGGGGTTCGATACTTCATGGACACGTCAACGCCCGACTGCTGTCGCTATCTCCCCGCATCCCGTTCGGAGCGCGTATATTAACGCGCTCCTGCTCGTGATGGCTCCCCCGCCCGGTCTCGGCGCGCGCTCAGTAGGCGCGGGCGAAGATCGCCATGTGCGTCGCCGGCCGACCCGAGTAGAAGCAGGTCTGGCCCGCGGCCTCCTCCTGCCCCGTGAGCGGGAAGCAGCGGATGGTCGCCCGGCACTCCTCCTTGATCGCGGCCTCCGCCGTGGCGTCGTCGTGCCAGGGCACGAGGAAGAAGCCCGAGTCGCCGTCCAGGCGGGCGAGCATCTCCTTGTAGCTGCTCACGCGGTGGGTGCGGGCCTCGCGCGAGGCGAGGGCGCGGCTGAGCAGCTCGGCCTGGATGGCGTCGAGCTGGGCGAGCACGGCGTCGGTGAAGCCGGCGTCCACGGTGAGCCCGAACTTGGGCCCGCCGATACGCCGGGCGCAGAAGACGCTCTGCTTCGCCACGTCGCGGGGGCCGATCTCCAGGCGCAGCGGCACGCCCTTGCGCTCCCACTCGTAGTACTTGGCGCCGGGCTTCATGTTGTCGCGGTCGTCCAGCTTCACCCGGACCCGTCCGCGCAAGGCGAGGCGCACCTGATCGGCGAAGGCAAGCACGCCGGCCTTCTCGTCCTCACCCTTCCAGATGGGGACGATCACGACCTGCACGGGCGCCACGCGGGGCGGCAGCACGAGCCCGGTGTCGTCGGAGTGCGTCATGATCACCGCGCCGATGAGGCGGGTGGACACGCCCCAGCTCGTCGCCCAGACGTGCTCGCGCTCGCCCGCGGTGTTCTGGAAGGTCACGTCGAAGGCGCGGGCGAAGTTCTGGCCGAGGAAGTGGCTCGTGCCGGCCTGCAGCGCCCAGCCGTTCTGCATCATGGCCTCGATCGTGTAGGTGTCCACGGCGCCGGCGAAGCGCTCGCTCGCGGACTTCACGCCCGGGATCACCGGGATGGCCAGGGTCTGCTCGCAGAACTCGGTGTAGACGCCCAGCATCTTCTGGGCCTCCTCGACCGCCTCCTGGGAGCTGGCGTGGGCGGTGTGGCCCTCCTGCCAGAGGAATTCGGCGGTGCGCAGGAAGGGGCGGGTGCGCATCTCCCAGCGGACCACGTTCGCCCACTGGTTGATGAGCAGGGGCAGATCGCGCCAGGAGTTGATCCAGCGCCCGTACATGTGCCAGATGATGGTCTCGGAGGTGGGCCGCACGACCAGCGGCTCCTCGAGCTTCGCGGCTGGATCCGGCTCGACCCCGCCGCCGGCCGCCGCGCGCAGGCGGTGGTGGGTGACCACCGCGCACTCCTTGGCGAAGCCCTCGACGTGCTCAGCCTCCTTGGACAGGAAGCTCTGGGGGATGAAGAGCGGGAAGTAGGCGTTGGTGTGGCCCGTCTCTTTGAAGCGGCGGTCCAGATCGTCGCGGATGGCCTCCCACACGGCGTAGCCGTGCGGCTTGAAGACCATGCAGCCCTTCACCGGGGAGTGATCGGCCAGGTCTCCCGCGGAGATGACGTCCTGGTACCACTGGCTGTAGTCTTTGCCGCGCGGCGTGATGGTGAGCTCGGACACGGTGATTCCCTCAGGGTAGGTGCGCGGCGGGTATTAACACTCCATCTCGCGGCTGGCCCTCGCCGATGGGCTCACGGGGCCTTAAGATCCTGACCCACGATGGGGAGGGCTCCCAGGATGAAGAAGTTCTCGCGAATCCTCGTGCCGGTCGACTTCTCCGATCATTCCGTCAGCGCGGTCCGGCTCGCGGTCGATCTCGCGCGCACCTACGGGAGCCACATCACGCTCCTGCACGTCGGCGTCGTCCCGCACGTCTACTCGACGGAGCTCGGGCTGGCTGGGGCCGCGGGGCCCGTCTTCGCCGAGATGAGCCAGACGGTGGCGCGCGAGCAGCGGCACCGCCTGGAGCGCCTGGCGAAGGAGGAGATCCCCGAGCAGATCCCGCAGGATCTGGTGCTGCGCGAGGGCTTCCCCCCGGAGGAGCTGCTGGCGCAGGTGAAGGTGGGCGAGCACGATCTGGTCGTCATGGGCACGCACGGGCGCACGGGGCTGGGGCGCGTGCTGCTGGGCTCGGTGACCGAGCGGGTGCTGCGCGAGTGTCAGGTGCCGGTGCTCGTGACGCGCTGAGGGTGCGGGCGTAGAATCGGGGTGGCGACAGCCCGGGGCGGCGAATAGAATGCGCGCCCTCCCGGGAGAGCGACCATGAACTCTGATCGCGGCGCCATCGAGACCCTCTGCTCCAACACCCTCAAGGGTCTGGCCATGGACGCGGTGCAGGCCGCGAACTCAGGCCACCCCGGCATGCCGATGGGCATGTCCGACATCGCGACGGTGCTCTGGGGCCGCGTCCTCAAGTACGACCCGAAGGATCCGAGCTGGCCGGATCGCGACCGGGTGGTGCTCTCCAACGGGCACGGTTCGATGCTGCTCTACGGCGCGCTCTACCTGACGGGCACCGCGCTGACGCTGGACGACCTCAAGCGCTTCCGCCAGTGGGGCAGCCCCACCGCCGGGCACCCCGAGTACGGGCACGTCCCGGGGGTCGAGACCACGACCGGGCCGCTGGGTCAGGGCATCGCCAACGGGGTGGGTATGGCGATGGCCGAGGCGCACCTGCGGGCGCGCTACGGCGCGGAGCTCAGCGACCACTACACCTACGTGCTGTGCGGGGACGGCTGCCTGATGGAGGGCATCAGCGGCGAGGCCAGCAGCCTGGCCGGTCACCTGGGCCTCGGGCGGCTCATCGTCCTCTACGACGACAACCAGATCTCCATCGACGGGCCGACCACGATCACCTTCACCGAGGACGTCGGCGCGCGCTACGCGGCCTACGGCTGGCACGTCCTCCATGTGGACGGGCACGATCGGGACGCCATCGCCGACGCCATCGCCGAGGCGCAGCGCGAGACCGGGCGGCCAAGCCTGATCTGCTGCCGCACGGTGATCGCCAAGGGCTCGCCGAAGCTGGCGGGCACGTCCAAGTCCCACGGCGCGCCGCTGGGCGAGGCCGAGGTGCGGGCGACCAAGGAGGCCCTGGGCATGGACCCGGACGCGAAGTTCGCCGTGCCCGACGAGGTGCTGGGCTACTTCCGCGGGCGGGACGCCGAGCGCGCCCGGATCCACGCGGAGTGGAGCGCTCGCCTCGCGGCCCACCCTGAGCGGGCTCGCTGGGAGCGCGCGCACGACCCGCTGGATCTGGACGCGGTGGCCTGGCCCCAGTACAAGCCGGGCGAGAAGGTCGCGACCCGCAAGGCCAGCCACGCCGCGCTGAGCGCCGCCGGGGCCGCCTTCGAGGGCCTGGTGGGCGGGAGCGCCGACCTCGCCGAGAGCAACGGTACGGGGCTCAAGGGCGCGGGCGAGCTGAGCCGGGCCACGCCCGAGGGTCGGAACATCGCGTTCGGGGTGCGCGAGCACGCCATGGGCGCCATCTGCAACGGGCTCTCCCTGCACGGGGGCGTGCGGCCCTTCTGCGCGACCTTCCTGGTCTTCTACGACTACATGCGGCCGAGCGTGCGCCTGAGCGCGCTGATGGAGCAGCCCGTCATCTACATCTACACGCACGACAGCGTGTGGCTGGGCGAGGACGGCCCCACCCACCAGCCCGTCGAGCACCTGATGGCCATGCGCGGGGTGCCGAACCTGTGGGTGGTGCGCCCTGGCGACCCGACGGAGACGGTGGAGGCCTGGAAGATGGCGCTCTCCCGCACGAACGGGCCCACGGCCCTGGTGCTCACGCGCCAGAACCTGCCGAACCTCGATCGCGCGGTCTTTGGCCCGGCGGAGGGGCTCCACCGCGGGGCCTACGTGCTGGCCGAGGCGGCGGGCGAGGCGCGGGCGGTGCTGGTCGCCACGGGCTCCGAGGTCGAGCTCGCGCTCAAGGCCCGGGACGCGCTCCAGGCCGACGGCGTGCCGACGCGCGTGGTCGCCATGCCCTGCTGGGAGGCGTTCGAGGCCCAGGACGCCGCGTATCAGGCGAGCGTGCTCCCCCGTGGGCTGCCCACGGTCTCGGTGGAGGCGGGCGTCACCCTGGGCTGGCAGCGCTGGACGGGGGCGCGCGGCGCCCAGGTGGGCATCGACCGCTTCGGGGCCTCGGCGCCGGGTGAGGTCGTGGCCGATCGGCTGGGAATGAACGTGACGCGGGTCGTTCAGGCGGCGAAGGATCTGTTAGACTGAACCTCACCATGGGTCTTGACGCCGCAAGAGCGTCGAGCCCGGACGAGGTTCACCGTGGCGCGCTCTCCAGGCTCCTCCAAGGCAAGCGGCTCGAAGGCGGCGAAGGCTCCTCCGAAGGGTGCGGCGAAGAAGGCCGGGAAGGGCGCGAAGCCCAAGGGGCGCGCCAAGGGCGGCTCGGCGCTGCGGCGCTTCGGGGCCTGGGTGGGGCGCGTCCTGCTGGGCGCGCTGCTGGGCGTGCTGGTGGGCGGGGGCGCGGTGCTGGCCGGGCTCTACCGGGCGGCGCTCCAGGACGTGGACCGGGTGGTGGCGGGGCCGGTGTGGTCGAGCTCGGGTCGGGTGCTGAGCGGGCCGCAGGTGGTGTGGACCGGGCTGGCCTACTCGGCGGACGAGCTGGCGGAGGATCTGGTCGCGGCGGGCTACGTGCGCGCGTCGAAGATCGGGAAGGCGGGGGACTTCCAGGTCTCCGAGGACGCGGTGATGGTCTCGGTGCCTCCGGCGAAGGGGGCGGGCTGGTCGAGCTCAGAGGGGGAGGTGCTGGTGACCTTCCGCGAGGGGCGGGTCTCCAGCGTGAGCCCGAAGGGGCGCGCGACCTTCGCCCCGGCGGAGCTGGCGGCGGTGCGCGGCTCGCAGAACGAGACGCGGCGCAGCGTGCCCCTGGCGGAGATCCCGGACATCGTCGTGAAGTCGGTGCTGGCGATGGAGGACAGCCGCTTCTACGACCATGAGGGCGTGGACCCCATCGGCATCACGCGGGCGCTGGTGGTGAACGTGGTCCGCGGGAACACGGTGCAGGGGGGCTCGACGCTCACGCAGCAGCTCGCCAAGAACCTGTTCCTGAGCTCGGATCGCACGATCGAGCGCAAGGCGCATGAGGCGCTGCTGGCGGTGGCGCTGGAGCGCCGGCTCTCCAAGAACGAGGTGCTGGAGCTCTACCTGAACGGGGTGTACCTGGGGCAGGCGGACGGGGCGAGCGTGTACGGCGTGGACCAGGCGGCGCGGGCCTTCTTCGGGAAGCCGGTGGCGCGGCTGGACGTGGGGGAGGCGGCGACGCTGGGCGGCATCATCTCGGCGCCGAACCGCTACGGGCCGCTCCAGCACCCGGACAAGGCGCAGGAGCGGCGGGACATCGCGCTCTCCCGGCTGGTGGACGTGGGCTGGCTCGACCCGGCGGCGGCCGCCGCGGCGAAGAAGCAGCCGCTGGTGACGAGCCCGGCGGTGACGGGGCGGGACGCGCCGTGGGCGGTGGACGCGGCGGTGGCGGCGCTCGAGGAGTCGATGGGCGCGGGCAGCGTGGCGGCGCGGGGGGTGACGGTGCAGACCACCATTCAGCCGGCGCTGCAGCGGCTGGCGGAGCGCGTGGTCCGCGAGAGCCTGGCCGAGCTGGACCGCACGCAGCCGAAGGCGAAGGGCGCGGAGATGGCGCTGGTGGCGGTGCGGGCCTCCGACGGCGCCATCGTGGCGATGGTCGGCGGGCGGGATTACGCGCGGAGCCCCTTCAACCGCGCGCTCGTCGGGCGCCGGCAGGTGGGCTCGACGGTCAAGCCGCTGACGGCCGTCTTCGCCTTCGAGGAGGACGAGGATCTCTCGCCCGCGACGGTCTTCGACGACAGCCCCATCGACCGCGTCGAGGACGGCAAGCCCTGGCACCCGAAGAATTACGACGGCGCCTTCCTGGGCCCCATCCCCCTGCGCAAGGCCCTGACGCAGAGCCGGAACATCCCGGCCATCCTGCTCTCCGAGCGGGTGGGCATGAAGTCCCTGGAGAAGCGCTGGAAGGGCCTCGGCCTCACTGGCGCCACGGCCTGGAAGAGCTCGGCCCTGGGCGGCTTCGACGCCACCCCCGCCGAGCTCGCCGGCGCCTACACCGTCTTCCCCACCGGCGGCCTCTGGCGCCGCCCCCTCCTCGTGCGCCACGCCGCCGACTCCGACGGCGAGGTCCTCTGGAGCGAGGAGCCCGTGACCGCCCGGCGAGCCTCCGCCCGCGCCGCCTGGCTCACCAGCACCATCCTGGAGGACGTCCTCGTCACCGGCACCGGCTCCTCCGCCCCGAAGTACGGCGCCACCGGCGCCGTCGCCGGCAAGTCCGGCACCACCGACAACACGCGCGACGCCTGGTTCGCCGGCTACAGCCGGGACCTCGTCGTCGTCGTCTGGGTCGGCTTCGACAAGGGCCGCGACCTCGGCCTCTCCGGCGGCCAGGCCGCCCTCCCCGCCTGGGCGCGCTTCATGGCCGGCACCGGCACCCTCTCCGGCTCCTTCCAGCCCCCCGCCGACGTCGAGCGCGCCACCGTCTGCGAGGCCTCCCGCCTGCCCAACCGCCCCGCCTGCCCCGCCACCGCCACCGAGTGGTTCAGCCGCGGCCACGTCCCCTCCGAGCCCTGCCCCACCCACGCCGGCCCCATCCAAGCCGTCGGCGCCGCCGCCACCTCCATCTGGGACCGCATCACCGGCCAGGAGGAGACCACCACCGAGCCCAAGAAGCGCCGCGGCCTGTTCGGCAGAAACTCCGAGGGTTGATCCGGGTTCCCCAATTTGTCCTGGCCAGAGACAGGATCCGGGTTCCCCGACGGCGGCTGGGGCTTCGGAGACCAGTCTGGGCCGGGGGCCGACCGGGTTGGAGGGGGCCCACGGGGCACCGGGCGTTCCTCGCTGACGCTCGGCCGCCCTGCGCACTCGGGGGCTGTTGCAGGATGACCGGAGTCTGGCAGCCCCCTCCGTGAGCTGCCCCTGAGGCCCCCTCCAACCCGGTCGGCGCTCCGGGGCGCGACGGCTCCTATCGCTGGGTCAGCCGCCGGCAGGAACGCCGGACATGTCCGTGCAGACGATCGCAGGCTCCGGTTTCTGTGATCGGCCCGGGCCATCGACAGGTGGCGTCGAAGCCGGCGGCGACCCCAGCCATAGCAGGGCCGGAGATCCAGCCGCGAGGGGTCGAGGGGGCGGGCGAGCGACCTCACGGAGGGGCGCGCCAAGCCAACATGATCAGTTACGCGCCCCGAGTGCGGAGGGTGGCCGAGCGTCAGCGAGGAACACCCGGTCGCGAGTCCGCCCCCTCGACCCCTCGCGGTCGCGTCCCCCGGACCCTCAGGCCCAGCCGCCGGTGTAGACCCGATCCTGTCGTCGGCCCACACTGATCGCAGGCTCCGATTCCTGTCGTCAGCCTACTCGAAGGCGGGGATGCCGGTGATCCAGCGGCCGAGGATCAGGTTGTGGATGTCGTGGGTGCCTTCGTAGGTGTAGACGCTCTCGAGGTTCGCCATGTGGCGCATGACGGGGTACTCGTCGAGGATGCCGTTGGCGCCGTGGATGTCGCGGGCGGCGCGGGCGACCTGGAGGGCGATGTCGACGTTGTTCATCTTGGCGAGCGAGACGTGCTCGGGGATGAGGGTGCCGGCGTCCTTCATGCGGCCGAGATGGAGGGCGAGGAGCTGGCCCTTGGTGATCTCGCGGAGCATGGTGGCGAGCTTCATCTGGATAAGCTGGAAGCTGGCGATGGGCTTGGAGAACTGGATGCGGGAGAGGGAGTACTCCTTGGCGGCGTGGAAGCAGGCCATGGCCGCGCCGAGGGCGCCCCAGGAGATGCCGTAGCGCGCGTTGTTGAGGCAGCCGAAGGGGCCCTTCAAACCTTGGACGTTCGGGAGGATGCGGTCCTTCGGGATGCGGCAGTCCTGGAAGACGAGCTCGCTGGTGACCGAGGCGCGCAGGCTGTGCTTGCCGTGCATCTCGGGCGCGCTGAAGCCGGGGTCGTCACGCTCGACGATGAAGCCGCGGATGACGCCGTCGAGCTTGGCCCAGACGATGGCGAGGTTGGCGATGGTGCCGTTGGTGATCCACATCTTCGCGCCGTTGAGCACGTAGTGGGAGCCGTCGTCCACGGCGCGCGTCACCATGCCGCCCGGGTTGCTGCCGAAGTCCGGCTCGGTGAGGCCGAAGCAGCCGATGAGCTGGCCCGCGGCCATGCCCGGCAGGTACTTCTGCTTCTGCTCCTCGTTGCCGTACTTCCAGATCGGGAACATGCAGAGCGAGCCCTGCACCGAGGCGAAGCTGCGGATGGCCGAGTCGCCGCGCTCGAGCTCCTGGCAGACGAGCCCGTAGGCCACGTTCGACATGCCCGCGCAGCCGTAGCCGTGCAGGTTCACGCCCAGCAGCCCCATCTCCGCCATCTGGGGGACGAGGTGGGCCGGGAAGGTGCCGGCGCGGCAGTGCCCCTCGATGATGGGGATGACGTTGTCCTCGACCCAGCCGCGGACGAGGTCGCGCACCATGCGCTCCTCCTCGGAGAGCTGCGCGTCGAGGTTGTAGAAGTCCAGTCCTTCGTAGCGGCCCATGGTGTCCTCCAGGCGGCTCAGCAGCAGGCTGAGAGCGACTCGGCGAAGATCTCGGTGGCGACGGCGCACTCGTCCTCGCTGATGGTCAGCGCAGGGCAGAAGCGCACGGTGTTCGGCCCGCAGCCGATCAGCAGCATCCCGCGGTCGAAGGCGGCCATCACCACGCGGTTGCGCAGGTCGGGGTCGCGGGCCATGGTGCCGCGGTCCTGGACCAGCTCGACGCCGATCATCAGCCCGAGCCCGCGGATGTCGGCGACGCGGGGGTGGTCGCCCACCGCCGCCCGGAGCTGGGACCGGAAGGTCTCGCCCACGCGCGCGGCGTTGTCCAGGAGCTCGCTCTGCAGCAGGTCCAGCGTGGCGTGGGCGGCGGCGCAGGCCACCGGATTGCCGCCGAAGGTGCTGGCGTGCGAGCCGGGGAGCCAGCTCATGATCTGGTCCGAGGAGATGACCGCGCAGAGCGGGAGCCCGCTGGCGATGCCCTTGGCCAGGCAGATCATGTCCGGCTGAACGCCCGCATGCTGCCAGGCGAACATGCGGCCCGTGCGGCCCATGCCCGACTGCACCTCGTCGAAGACCAGCAGGATGCCGTGCCGGTCGCAGATCTCCCGCAGACCCTGAAGGAAGTCCGTCGGCGGCACGATGTAGCCACCCTCGCCCTGCACGGGCTCGACCACGATGGCGGCGACCTCCGAGGGCGAGACGAGGTGGTGGAAGAGGTGGTCCAGGTGCTCCAGCGCGATCTGGGTGGCCCGCGGCCCCATGCGCAGCGGATCCGGGTAGGTCCCGTGGTACACGCCGGGGAGCAGGGGCCCGAAGCGCTCGCGCTGCCGCACCTTGCTGGAGGTCAGCGAGAGCGCGCCCAGCGTGCGCCCGTGGAAGGAGCCCAGGAAGCCGATGATCGCGTGACGACCCGAGTGGTAGCGCGAGAGCTTCAGCGCGCACTCGATGGCCTCGGCGCCCGAATTGCCGAAGTAGACCCGGTGACGCTCGCCGCGCACGGCCCCCAGCTTCGTCAGGCGCGCCGCCAGCGCGCTCTGCACCGGGTAGTAGAAGTCCGTCCCCGACATGTGGATGAGCTTGCGCGCCTGCGCCTCGATGGCCGCCACCACGTGCGGGTGGCAGTGCCCCGTGGAGCAGACGGCGATCCCGGCGTTCATGTCCAGGAAGACGTTGCCGTCTGGGTCCGTGATCCAGCAGCCCTGCGCGTCCTCGGCCACCAGCGGGTAGTCCCGCGTATACGAGGTGGAGATCGCGCCCTCGCTGCGCTCGATGACGGCGCGGGCCTTGGGGCCCGGAAGGGGCGTGATGAGCTGCGGACGCCTCAGGCTCCGCTGCTGCGTCGTGGTCGGGGCGCTCGTGGACACCATGGCCTCCTCGAAGCCGGAACAGGTAGCCTGTCCTGGGGTCCGGGGCAAAGGTTGCGCGACGAGCCGCCGGGAGCCTCAGTCGTCGTGGTTGCTCAGGGCGTCGAGGGCCTCCAGCGCGGCCTCGCGCACGCCCGCGTCCAGATCCTCGGTGCGGGCCTTCAGCGCCGTCAGCGCGGCGCCCGCGCCCAGGTCCTCGAGCCCGCGACAGGCCTCGGCGCGCACCTGCGGGTCAGGATCGGAGAGCGCCTCCATCACCAGGGGCACCGCGCGAGGATCCCCGGAGAAAGCCATGAGCTGCACCGCGTAGAAGCGCAGCGTCGCGTCCTTCTTGAAGGTCCGGTAGGCCGCCGCCAGGTCGGGCAGCGCCTCGCCGCGGTCGAAGAGCAGCGCGTCATAGGCCGCGTCCGCCCGAGCGATGTCCGGATCCTTCAGGGCGCGGAACAGGTCGGCGTATCGGGGGCGCATTCCGATCCGGGGGCTGAGGAGGGAGACATCATAACCTGTCGCGTGGCCCGCGGGCGCATGCGGGAGGCGGACGGGTTAGCCTCGGTGACCCATGCTGATCCTCCTCTCCAACGATGACGGCGTCGAAGCGCCGGGGCTCGCCGCCCTGGTCGACGCCCTGGCCGGTCCTGACGTGGAGATCGTGGTGGTCGCCCCTCGCGAGGAGCAGTCCGCCAAGAGCCACTCCCTGACCCTGTACGAGCCCCTCCGCGTCGAGGAGTGGACCCCCCGCGTGGCCCCGCGCGCCCCCGCCCGCTGGTACGCCGCGCGCGGGACGCCCGCCGACTGCGCCTACCTGGGCATCCACCACCTCTGCGGGCGCCGGCCCGACGTCGTGGTGTCCGGCATCAACTACGGCTCGAACCTGGGTGACGACGTCCACTACTCGGGGACGGTGGCCGCCGCGATGGAGGCCGCGCTGCAGGGCCTCCCCGCCCTGGCCGTGAGCCTGGGGACCGGCGACCGCGACAAGGGCGATCCCATCTGGGAGACCGCCGGGGCCGTCGCCCGCCGCGTGATCGCGAAGATGCTGGCCGATCCGTTGCCCACGCACACCTTCCTCAACCTGAACGTGCCCGGCGTGACCCTGGACCGGCTCCAGGGGGTGAAGGTCTGCCCGATGGGCAAGCGCTTCTACCACCCCATGGTGAAGATCAACCAGGACCCCCGCGGGCGCGCCTACTACTGGATCGGCGGGGGGCACGATCGCTTCGAGGGCTGGGACCGCGCCACGCCCTCGGAAGAGGCACATCAGCGCGCCGGCAGCCTGGACGGCTGGTGGTTCGAGCGCGGATATGCGACGCTCACCCCGCTGCACCCGGACATGACGGCGTTCTCGGTCCTGGACCGCGTCCAGGGCTGGGACGTGTCCGCCGGCGACGAGCAGACCTGACCCGCCCGGGGGACCGGGCACGGAGAAGACGATGGAATCCCTGGAGAGCGTGCTCAAGGCCACCATTCGCGACGTCCCGGATTTCCCGAAGCCCGGCATCCTGTTCAAGGACATCACGCCGGTCCTCGCCGATCCGCGGCTGTTCCGCCGGACCATCGACTATTTCGCCGAGCGCTTCGCCGGCCGCCACATCGACGCCGTGGTGGGCATGGAGTCTCGCGGCTTCCTGTTCGGCGCCCCGCTGGCGATGGAGCTCTCCGCGGCCTTCGTCCCCGCGCGCAAGCCGGGCAAGCTGCCCTACAAGAGCGTGGGCGTCTCCTACGACCTGGAGTACGGCTCGGCCACGCTGGAGATGCACATCGACGCCGTCCACACGGGCCAGCGCGTGCTGGTGGTGGACGACCTGCTGGCCACCGGCGGCACGGCGCTCGCCACCACGCAGCTCGTGAACCAGCTCGGCGGTGAGGTGGTCGCCTGCTGCTTCGTGGTCGAGCTCGCCTTCCTCGACGGGCGCGCGCGCCTCGGCGGCACCCCGGTCGAGAGCATCATCCAGTACTGAGGCGGGCCAGGATCTGCGCCCAGGCGCGGTCCACGGCCTCCCCCAGCGCGTCCGGGCCCCCGTCGTTGTCGATGACGGCGGTGGCCAGGCGGGCCTTCTCGTCCACCGGCATCTGGGCCGCCAGCCAGGCGCGGGCGGCCGGCTCCTCCATGCCCTCGCGGGCCATCAGGCGACGCACCTGCACCTCGGGGCTGGCGCGCACGACCAGCAGCGCGTCGTAGAGCCGCCAGGTCCCCGTCTCCACCATCAGCGCCGCCTCCACCACGGCGACGGGGTGTCCCTGCGCCGCCATCGTCGCCAGGCCCGCGGCGATGGCCTCGCGGATGCGCGGGTGGGTGATGGCCTCCAGATCCCGCCGCGCGGCCGGGTCGCCCACGATCCGCGCGCCCAGCGCTTTGCGGTCCAGCGTGCCGTCCGGTCGCAGCAGGTCGGCGCCGAAGCGCGCCACGATCTCCGCCAGCGCCGGGCTGCCCGGGGCGCTGATCTCGCGCGAGACCTGGTCCGCGTCCAGGACCGGGACGCCTCGCGCACGCAGCGCGTTGGCTACTGTTGATTTGCCACAGGCGATCCCACCTGTAAGACCAACCGTAAACATTTCTAATCGTCGAACTTTTCTATGTATCGGAATATTGTGCGTGGATCGACGCCCAGGTCGCGCGCGGTCTGAGCTTTGTTCCAGTTGTTCAGCTCCAGGACCTCCCGAATGTAGGCCTTCTTGAAGTCCTCCTCGGCCTCGGCGAGCGGCTTGATGGCGCGCTTCTCGTCCTCGCGGAGCCCCAGGTCCTCCGAGCTCAACAGCGCACGATCGCTCATGATCACCGCCTTTTTGACGCGGTTCTCGAGCTGCCGCACGTTGCCCGGCCAGAAGTAGTTCTTCATGGCCTTGACGCAGTCGTTGGAGAAGCCGCGGGCGCGGCTGTTGTACTGCTCGGCGAAGCGGGAGAGGAAGTATTGAGCCAGCAAGGGGATGTCGTCGCCACGGTCGCGCAGGGGCGGCAGGGTGAGCGTCACCTCATTGAGTCTGTAGAACAGATCCTCCCGGAAGCGCCCACAGGCGATCTCCTCCTCCAGATTCTTGTTGGTCGCGGAGACCAGGCGGAAGTCCACGGGGCGCGGGCGCAGCTCGCCCACGCGCTCGATCTGTCGCTCCTGGAGCACGCGCAGGAGCTTGACCTGGAGATTCATCGGCATCTCGCCGATCTCGTCCAGGAAGAGCGTGCCGCCGTCGGCGGCCTCGACCTTGCCGACCTTGTCGGTCACGGCCCCGGTGAAGGCGCCCTTCTTGTGGCCGAAGAGCTCGCTCTCCAGCAGGTTCTCAGGGATGGCGCCGCAGTTGATGGAGACGAAGGGCCGGTTCTTGCGGTCGCTGAGCCGGTGGATCTCGCGGGCCACGAGCTCCTTTCCGGTGCCGGTCTCGCCCAGCACCAGCACGCTCAGATCGGTAGGGCCGATCCGGCGCATGATGCGGTAGACCTCCTTGATCGGCGCGCAGGAGCCGATGATCGCGCCCTGGCTCGCCTTCTGGAGCTGATCCCTCAGGTTCCGATTGCTGACCTTGAGCTCGTTGAGCAGCAGGGCCGTGTGGACGAGCAGGCTCGCCTGGGTGGCGAAGACCTGGAGCACGCGGAGGTCGTGCTCGGTGAACAGCCCGGTCACGGCGTCGTTGCCCAGGTAGATCACGCCGAGCAGATCGGAGCGGTAGACCAGGGGCACGCACATTACGCTGGACAGCCGCAGATCGACCACGCTGCGGGCGGTGCCGAAGCGGCGGTCGGAGAGGGCGTCCGAGATGATGATCGGCGCGCGGGTCTCGATGACCTGATCGACGATGGTGTCGCTGACCCGCGAGAGATCGAGGGTCTCCTTGCCGACGTTGTGGCTCGCCGCCAGGTGGCGGTTGCCGTCCTGGAGCACGATGACGAAGCCCTTCTCGGCGCGTGTGTGCTCGACCACGGCGGCCAGCAGCTTCTTGAAGAGCTGCTCAGGCGTGTGCTCCTTCATGAGCTCGGCGGAGAAGTTCGCCAGGCGCTCCATCGCGGGGATGGAGGCCAGCTCCGAGGGCGTCTCGGCGGTCACCGCCGCGCTGGCGTCGCCGTCATGGAAGACGAGCTCGAAGCGCCCGATCAGCAGACGGTCGCCCTCCTTGAGCACGCAGGAGCGCTCGCGCCGGCCGTTGACGTAGATCTCGTTCATACGGTCCAGCACGGAGATCGTGTGCTGGCCGCCCTTGCGCACCAGGTTCGCGTGCGTCGGCGCGAGCGACGGATCATCCAGTTGAACGTCGTTTCCCGGCTGTCGGCCGATCGTGACGAGCGGCTTCTTGAGCGCGACGTCGCGCTCGGTCTTGAGGACGGGATCCAGGCACCGCAGGTAGGGCATCGCAGCCTCGAGGTCCCGCAGGCGCGGGCGCCCCAGTATAACAACCGGCCAGCCTACCAGCGCCCCGAGACCCCCACACCGATGGGCGCGCCGGCCCCCGCGCGCTCGCCCTCGCGGATGCGGCGCTGCGCGTCGAGCGTGCCCCAGGCGTAGAGCCCCCAGAAGCCCGCCGTCGATCCCCACTGCACGGCGCGCAGGGCGAAGATGCGCGTCTCCTCTGGGCTGTCCATGGTGTACTCGCGATCCTGCAGCAGTATCGCGTGCGTAATGAGGCTGGTGGTGCCCAGGAGCACCTGACCCGACATGAGCAGATTCCCAACTCGACGATATCCGTGTGTACGCTGCCACGCGCCGAAGCCGACCCACGCGCCACGCGAGAGGGGAACCGTGACTGCGGGAATCGGATCGTCGGGCAGCGCGCTCACAGAGGCGCGCACGACCTCGAAGAACCCACATACATCCGGCGGATGTTTAAATGGATCGATCTTGAACGATCCATCCTCCAAGAGCACAGTTTCAAATACCTTGAATGCCGCGTCCTCTTGACCCTGGACATAGAGGATCTCTCCAAGATATACCCGTGCCTGCTGGCGCAGCACGGCATCCGAGACGCGTGGGTCGTTCACCAGCAGCGCGAGTGAGGTTCGTGCCTCCTCGTACTGCCCGGACTGATATGCCCGCACGGCGAGGTCCAGCCGCAGGTTGGCGTCCATCGTTGCCTCTGGCGTGGAGGCAACGGTGGGGTCTGTCTGCGGACTGGGCACAGTCTCATCCTGGGCTGCCGCGTCTCGCGTCAGCGACAGGATGGTCATGAGGAGCCAGCACGACATCGCGGCGAAGGTAGCTCCTGGCCCGAGCAGGGTCAACCCGCGCGCCGCGGGGAGGGCTGGCGAGCGTCAACCGCGCGGAGGGTCTGGGGGGCTGTCCCCCGGCGCGCCGCACAACCCGACATTTTGGGGGATCCCATGAAGAGGCTGGAAGATCGCGAGTGGTGGCCCGAGCTCGTCTCGCTCAAGGACGTGTTCTCGCTGCGTGAGCTCGCGGAGCGCTACGGGGCCGCGCCCGCGGCCATCGCCAACGCGCTTCGGAGGAACAAGCTCGATCGCGCCCCTGCGCCCTCGGGCCCGCGCGTCCACCGCAGCCAGACCTGGAAGGCGGCGGCGGAGCAGGCGCTCCAGACCTCTCCTGAACCGGAGAGCGCGCCGGAGGTCGCCGAGGAGGTGGCGCCCACGCCCGCTCCGGCGCCCGTGGCCGTGGCCGTGGAGCCTCGCCCCGCGAGCGCCAACGGTGAGCTCCGCGGCTATCGCGTGGTGATCGACCACCAGGCCTTCATCGTGGTGGCGCCCGACGTGGTCCACGCCGCGGAGCGCGCGCTCCAGTCGGGTCGCGGCGAGGTCACGACCATCGAGCTGCTCGGCGTGGCCCTGGCCGCCTGAGCCGGGCCCTCAGGGGCTGATGCGGGCGGAGAAGGCCCCGGAGCTGTTGGAGAGGGTGGTCCCCAGCAGCTCCTGGGTCGCGGCGTCGCGCAGCTCCACGATGGCGTAGGGCACCACGGCCCCGTCCGGGGTGCTCAGCGTCCCGCTCACCTCCTGCCCATAGGGGAGCACCACGTCGCCGATCTGCTCGGCGGAGGGGTCGCTCTCCAGGGTGAGGATGGCGACGCGGTCGGTGGCGGGCGTGAACGTGAGGTCCAGCCGGACGGCGGGCGCGTCGAAGGAGAAGGAGCCGTCGCTCTCGGTGGTCCCGTACCAGGTGCGCCGGTCGAAGCCCTGCTCGCGCGCGGAGACGATCACGCCGCCCAGCGCCTCCCCCTGAGGGTCCACGACCCGCCCGCTCAGGGTGGCGAGGGGCGGCAGGACGACGGGGTCGTCCAGATCGAGCTCGCCCGTGATCTCCAGGTTCATGGAGACCGGCGAGAGACCGGAGTCGTAGGAGGGGATGAACTCCACGCTCCAGGTCCCGGGCAGGAGGCGCGTGAAGAGCACGCCGGAGCTGTCGGTCTCGGCGTCCACCTGCAGCGACCACTCCGGGTCCTGGAGCTCGATGGAGGTGAAGCGGACGGCCACGTTGGAGACCGGCTCGCCGGTGCTGTCGAGCACGTCGCAGTCCAGCGTGACGGCCTCGTACTCGCCCATGTCCACGTCCAGGCGCGCGCCCTCGGTCTCGGTGGCGACGATGTCGGCGCTCAGGCTGGGGACCGCCCGGCTGGGGTCGCCGAGCACGATGAGCTCGTACTCGCCCGGCAGGGCGCGGAGCTCGAACCAGCCGGACTCGTCGGTCTCCACCACGCCGCCCTGGAGGCCGGTGAGCGGGTCCACGAGGGCGACCTCGGTGCGCACGGGGGTGCCGTCGCTCTTCTTGACGGCGCCGTAGACCGGCACGCCGTCGCCGAGGTTCATGAGATCCTCGTCCAGGCGCTGATCGTCCTCCAGCGAGAGCCCGCCCGCGATGAGGAAGGGGACCGTGCTGGGGTCGATGGGCAGGATCGCCAGGGTGTAGTCGGAGCCCGGCGTGATCTCCAGCTGGAAGTCCCCGTCGGCGTCGCTGACGGTCTCGCCGCCCGCGACCCCTTCGTCCTGCTGGAGGAGGACCTGGGCGATGACGGGGACGGTGTCGCCGGGGACGTCGATGGCCGAGGGCGGGGTGGCGACGTAGCCGGTGATCTCGCCGCGGACGCTGATGGGCGCGGGCAGCTCGATCTCCAGGTTGGTGGTCTCGCTGTCCAGGCCGACCACCACGCTCTGGGGCTCCAGCGTCGGGCCCGAGCTGCTCGGGTACACGTCCACGCGGATGAGGCTGGCGCCGCTCTCGTCGTCGATGCCGCCCGTGTCCCCGTCCGGGTTCTCCTCGTTGGCGCCCTGATCGGCTTCGTCCCTGGCCACGAACATGCTCTCCGCGCCGCAGCCGAACAGGGTCGCGATCGGGAGGAGCAGGGAGACGAGGGGGTTCGCGCGGTTCATGTTCCCTCCCCGATGAAGTCGATGGGCCAGGAGATCCGCACCACTTCGCTGGTCGGCTGGTCCGTGATGTCGCAGTAGAGGGTCTTCCCGTCGAAGCTGGCGTAGTTCTCGTAGTCGGGGTCGGGGAACAGGTTGACCTGGCAGCCGCTGACGCGCGCGCCGGTGTCGGCGGTCTCTCCGCCGTCCTCGCTGTCGTCGTTGAAGCGCAGCAGCGTCCCCGCCTCCATGAAGTCCGTGGTCGGCACGTACCACCAGCACTCGAAGGGGTCGCCGTTCGGCTCCTCGACCATCACGAAGGCGAAGGTCGGGTCGTAGCCGAGCACCAGCGGCTCATCGGGCGCGGGGTAGGAGCTGATGATCTCGGGGGGCATGTTCTCCTCGACCGGGATGAGCGGCAGGAAGAAGAAGCAGCCGCTCGCCAGAGGGAGGATGCAAAGAACGTGCCATGGTGGGGTGGGTGAGGACAAAGGCTGAGAATTCGTGCTGGGCTCCGGTCTGGGGTCGCCGCGGCGCGACAATCCTGTCATGGGAGCCTCAGGGGAAGGTGGGCTTGAGCACGGCCCCTGGCAGCACCTCGGGCACCCGGATGGCGCGTGGCTTGCCGTCCGGGCAGCTCAGGCTGATGGTGTGGGAGGTGTCGGGCTCGAGGATCTGGAAGGTGTAGGCGAGGCCCTGGAGCGTGCCGCGCTCCACCTCGTCCACCACGACGCGGCAGGCGCCGTCCAGGTCGGGCTCGAAGCGGACGATCACGGGCTTGCGCTGGAGCGCGGTGATCTCGATGGTGCGCTCCTCGCCCGGCGCGACGGTGAAGGTCGTCGTGTAGGGGAGCGAGAGGTCGTTCTCCACGCGCAGGGTGTGGGTGCCCGGCGAGACGGTGAGCGGGCCGGCGCCGGTGCGCCCGACCTTCTGGTTGTCGATGAAGAAGTTGGCCCAGGTCCCGGGGACGAGCACGGTGACGCGGGCGGGAGGATCGGGGCTGGCCTCCGCGGCGAGGGCGGCGGGGGCGCTGGTCGTGGCGCTGGCGGGGGAGCCGCCGCTCGCGGGGCTGGCCGTGCGGGAATGCCCGCCGCTGGTCCGGTCCCGAGGGCGGGTGGGGGCGCTGGTGGTGGGGGTGTGGCTCGCCTCCAGGACGGGGACGGGGCTCTCCGAGGGCTCCTCGCTCTGCGCCGCGCCGACGGTGCTCGGAGGGGGGAGCTCCGAGGTCGGGGGCTCCGGCGGCTCCACCACGCCCTCCGGCTCGCGCAGCAGGCGCTGGGCGAGCCCCCAGGCGGAGATTCCGATCAGGAAGGCGGCGGCGGCGGCGGCGGCGGGGCGCCAGCGGCGGCTGGGCGGGGCGGCCGAGGGGCTGGCGGCGTGCATGCCCTGGACCAGCTCCAGGACCTCCGGGTTGTCCTCGTCCATCGCCAGCAGTCGGTTCAGCAGGCGGAGCGCGCCGAGGGTGTCGTTGGCGCCGAGACGGCTGCGGCCCTCGCTGAGCAGGATCTCCTTGAGGTGGACCTTGAGCCGCGCCTCGTAGCTGCCCGGCTCCTGGAGCCAGACCTGCAGCGACCACTTCGGGTCGTCCAGGCCGATCTTCACCTCGCTCAGCGCGCGCTCCAGGGCCTCCCGCACCTCCGCGGCGCTCTGGGGGCGCCCGGCGGGGTTGGTCTGCAGCAGGCGCTCGATCATGTCGGCGAGCCCGCCGGAGAGGTCGGGCGTGAGCTCGGTGACCTCCGGCCGCTTGCCGTCGATGATGTTGCGCAGGATCAGGCTCGGGTTCCCACCGGAGAAGGGGAGCTGGCCGGTGGCGATGTGGAAGAGGAGCGTGCCCAGGCTGAAGAGGTCGGAGCGCGGGTCCAGCACGCGCTCCATGGCCTGCTCCGGGCTCATGTAGGCGGGGCTGCCGACCAGGGCGCCGGTGACCGTGAGGTTCACCTCGTCCAGGAAGCGGGCGATGCCGAAGTCCATCAGCTTCACCGTGCCGTCCCGGCGGAGCATGACGTTCTCGGGCTTGAGATCCCGGTGGATGATGCCCGCCCCGTGGGCGTACTCCAGCGCGACGGCGAGGTGGACGCCGATGAGGGAGACGACCTCGGAGGGCAGACGGCCGCGGTCCACGATCAGGCGCTGGAGGGTCACGCCGTCCACGAACTCGGTGACGATGAAGCAGTCTTCGGCGTCTGTACCCGAGTAGTCGTAGATCTTGAGGATGTTGTCGTGGTCGAGGTGCTCGATGGCCCGCGCCTCGCGCGCGAAGCGCTGACGGTTGCGCGGGCTGGCCGAGAGGTGAGGGTGGAGCACCTTGATCGCGACGTCCCGGCCGAGGGTGAGGTGGCGACCCCGGTAGACGGTGGCCATGCCCCCTTCCCCAACTTTTTGCAGGATTTCGTACTTGTCCAGTACGGTCCCGATCACGGACGCCTCTCGGGCTTCGCGCCCCCCGCTCGCTTGCTCTCTCTGGCGCTCGCTCGCGCAGAGCCGGTCGGCTCGTAGGGGGATTGTAGCGCGGCATCGCCCGATGCGCACGAGGCGGGCTAGAGCTGGCCGACCTCGCCGCGCTCGCGGGTCAGCCCGCGCTCCTGGAGGATCTTGAGGATCATCGCCGCGGTCTCTTCGACGGCCTTGCGGGTCACGTCGACCACGGGCCAGGCGGGGTAGCGGCGGAAGAGGCGCTCGGCCCACTCCAGCTCGGCGAGGATGTAGCCCATGTCGCCGTAGGGGGAGTGGTGGGAGATGGAGAGGGTCTGGAGGCGCTGCTGGCGGATGTCCTGGAGGGCCTCGGGGTCGATGGTGAGGGCGAAGATGCGGCGCTGGTCTACGTCCTCGAGCTCGCGGGGCAGGGCGTGGTCCAGCACGACGGGGACGTTGCTGACGCGGTAGCCCTTGTGGGCCAGGAAGACCGAGAGCGGGGTCTTGGACGTGCGGCTGACGCCGACCAGGATGATGTCGGCCTGGCGGAGCATGCGGGGCTCCTTGCCGTCGTCGGCCTTGACCGTGAACTCTACGGCCTCGACCCGGCGGAAATACTCCTCGTCGGCGTGGTGGACCCGCCCGGGGACGCCGCGGGGGCGGGCGCCGAGGAAGACGCTCAGGTGGTTGAGCGTGCTGGCCAGCACGTCCACGGTGCGGATCTGGTGTTCGTCGGCGAGCTCGTGGGCCCACTCCCGCATGTCCGGGCGGACGAGGGTGGTGACGACGAGGGCCTGCTCGCGGGCGGCGAGGCGCATGGTGCGCTCGAGCTCGCCCACGTCGGTGACGTTGGAGTAGGTGCGCACGTCCACGAGGTAGTGGTCGAACTGATGGAGCGCCGCGCGCACGACCTTCTCCGCGGTCTCGCCGCTGCCGTCGGAGATGACGAAGATGGGCTTGGGGAGCGAGATCTGAGGCATCGGTCTCCTCGGGGAGAATTTGATTGACCCGGGACGTGTCCAAGAGGTAACAGAATAGTGACTCACCCTGGAGTGCGGCGTGCAGGATCCGCGCAGCTTCTTCGAGGAGCAGCTCCATACCCGGCTCGGCGACGGCGTGGAGGGGGTGCTGCCCGACGGGGTCGCGGTGATCTTCCACATCCAAGGCGAGGGGGGAGGCTCCTGGCAGGTGGACACGCGGGACGGCGGGCTCAGCGTGGGGCCGGCGGGGGAGGGGCTGCGCGACTGCGAGGTCTGGTGCTCCACCGACGACTTCATGGGGATCCTGAAGGGCTCGCTCAACGCGCGGCGGGCCTTCCTCACAGGTCGCCTGCGGGTGCGCGGGGACGTCGGCCTGGCCCTCCGGCTGCAGGGGCAGCTCGCGGCGAGCTAGCGGGCCACGTTAAGGCCAGCGGATGCGATCTCTCGAAGGCGTCCGCGTCGTCGACCTCTCCCGCCTGCTGCCCGGCCCGGCCTGCACCTGGTACCTCTACGGCCTCGGGGCCGAGGTCATCAAGGTGGAGGACCCGGTGGGCGGGGACTACCTGCGCCACGTCCCGCCCTTCGGGCCCGACGGGCTCGGAGCCTGGTTCACGGCGCTGAACGCGGGCAAACGCTCCGTCGCGCTGGACCTGAAGGACGCGGGCGACCGGGCGGCCTTCCGCGCGCTGCTGCGGGACGCGGACGTGCTGCTGGAGGGCTTCCGGCCGGGGGTGATGGCGCGCCTGGGGCTGGACCCCGCGGAGCTCTGCCAGAGCTTCCCCCGCCTGGTGATCGCCAGCCTGACGGGCTTCGGGCAGACGGGGCCGCTGGCGGACGAGCCGGGCCACGACCTGGACTACTGCGCGCTGGCCGGGCTGCTCTCGCTGGCGGCGCGGCACGGCGGGGTGCCGGACGTGCCGGGGGTGCAGGTGGCGGACCTGGCGGGCGGGGCGCTGACGACGGCGCTGGCGATCACGGCGGCGCTGGTGGAGCGGGCGCGGACCGGGCGGGGGCAGTGGCTGGACGTCTCGATGACGGAGGGCGCGCTGGCGCTGGCGCTGCCGGCCCTGGCCTCGACCTGGGCGGGGGAGCCGCCGAAGCCGGGCGCGGAGACGCTGAGCGGGGGGCTGCCGCTCTACGGGCTCTACCGCTGCGCGGACGACCGGGTGCTGGCGCTGGCGGCGCTGGAGCCGAAGTTCTGGCAGCGCCTGGTCGAGGTCATCGGGCCGGTGCCGCTGGAGCGGGAGGCGCTCACCGAGCTCTTCCTCACCCGCCCGCGGGACGCCTGGGTGGCGCTGCTGCGGGGGGCCTGCGTGGCGCCGGTGCTGGAGCTCCCCGAGGTCTCCGAGCTGCCGCTGCACCGGGCGCGGGGCGCCATCGTGGGGGAGGGGAGCGCGCGGCGGATCCGACCGCCCTTCCCCGGGGCGCGGGTGGGCGAGCTGGCCCCGGGCCTGGGCGAGCACACGGAGGCGGAGCTGCGCCGGGTCGGTTATGAGAGAAGCCTCTCGGAGAAGGCATGATCCCGCTCGCCGTCGAACAGGTGCCCTTCGTCTTCGGCGCGCCCGAGGCCTTCCTGGTCGGTCTGGCCTCGCTCATCATCTTCGCGATCCTGGGCCCGCGGATGCTGAGGGACTTCAGGAAATCCCGGCAATAGAGGCGAGCCCGGCCACGATGAACACCAGCACCGCCTGGCGCGCCATGTGACGGGCGAGGCGCGTGTGGGCCACGGCCCAGGCTTCCTCGTCGATGGGTTCGCCCTTGTCGAGCTTGCGGAGCGGCTCCAGCGTCCAGATCTCCAGCTTGATGTTCGAGGCCCAGAGCAGGAAGAAGCTCAGGAAGGTGCCCAGGACCACGCGCTCCTGCGGGGTCTCCCAGCCCCAGGTGAAGCTGCCGTTGCGCAGGTAGTACAGGGAGAGCCCGCCCAGCACGCAGGCGCCCATGGACAGGCCGAAGCCGGCGCCCCAGGCGCGGTAGATGCGCACGACGTCCCAGGGTTTGACGCCGGGGATCTGGTAGGCCGCGATGACGAGGATCGCGAAGGCGACCATGGGCCCGCCGTAGAGCAGGAAGCCGAGGTTCTGGAGCAGGAGGGCGGCGCTCTGCATGTGCGTGGTTCCTGTCAGCGCAGGGTGGGGGGGAGATCGAGCCCGCAGCCCTCGCGCTGGCCCTTGTAGCGCGCCGTGCTCGTGACGCCGAGGGAGCTCGCGCGCACGGTCTTCTTCTCCGCGTCGACGACCACGTCCTTGACGGGCACGGTGCTCTGGCGAACGTAGTCGGCGCAGCTCTGCTCGGAGCGGCCCTCCACGAAGAGGCAGGAGCACATCTCCTTGGCGTGGTAGACGCTGGGCACCGGGGCGAAGTTGAGCGTGTCGGCGGCGGCCGCGTCGCCCTTCTGGCGCTGGGCCAGGGGGGGCGGCAGAGGTGCCCAGCTCTGGCCGTCGCCGCCGCCGGGGACGGTCGCCGCCAGGAGCTCCATGAAGTAGGGCCTGGTGAACGCGCGGGTGCGGTCGGGCTCGCAGCCCTCCTGGCCCCAGGTGGTGCAGCCATAGACGCGGTCGTCGCCCATGCGCACGACCACCATGTCCCAGGAGGGGATGACGTAGACGGACTTGCCCCAGTGGCCGAGGGCGGCGAAGGCGTCGGCGGGGAGATCAGGCCAGGGCGGCGGGATCTTGCGCGCCGGGTCGCCCACGTTCAGGTAGATCTGCGCGCCCGGGTTGTCCTCGTAGTGCTCCATGACCACGGGCATGGAGAGGTAGGCCGGGGCGAGGGTGCGCATGAAGCCCACCCAGCCCTCGGGCAGCACGCGCTGGCCCTCCCAGACCCCGTCCTGGAGCATGAGCTGACCCCAGCGAGCCATGGCCAGGGCAGGGGCGTAGACGTAGGAGGAGCCGACCAGGTTGCCGCGCGCGTCGCGCTCGACGACCACGCCCTTCATGCCGATCCGGTCGAAGAGGGCCTCGTAGGGCCAGCTCGCCCAGCGCTCCTCGCCCACAGCGGCGCGCAGGACGGCGGCCAGCAGGTTGGTGTCGCCGCTGGAGTAGGCCCAGACGGTGCCAGGCGGGTACTTGAGCCGATGTCGGGCGGCGTAGGCGGGCATGTCGAAGCGCCCTCGGCCGTAGAGCATGGCGAGGGCCGAGGAGGTGAAGGGCTCGGCCTCGTAGGTCTCGTTCCAGGCGAGGCCGGAGGACATGTTGAGCAGGTCGCGCACCTTGATGTCGCGGTGGCCGGGGCCGTCGAGCTCGGGCACCCAGCGCGCGGCGGGGGCGTCGAGCTCGATGAGCCCCTCTCCGACGGCCACGCCGACCAGGGTGGCGGTGACGCTCTTGGAGACCGACCAGGTGAGCAGCGGGGTCTCGGCGGTGGTCTCGCGGGCGTAGCGCTCGACGACGACCTTGCCGCCCTTCATCAGGACGAAGGCGTTGGTGCGCTGGCCGCGCCGGTCGGTGTCGTCGCCATTCCGGGCGAAGAGGTAGGCCTCCAGCTTCGCCAGCGCGTCGGGGTCCAGTCCCGCCTCGGTGGCGCTGGCCCGGGGGAGCGCGCCGTCGAGGGCGCGGGGCGGCTCGGCGGGCGGGGGCTCGGCGGGCGGGGCCTCGGCGGCGGGGGCGGCCTCAGGAGCGGGTACGGCGAGGGGCGGGGTCTCGACGGCAGGATCCGCCGGGGGGGGATCCTGGGCGAGCGCGAGGCCGGCGACGAGCAGGGAGCACAGGGCGAGGAGGCGCATGGGGCGAAGTGTCGGGGATCTGCGGCGCGAGATCAAGGGGGATCCCCTCGACGGAGGCGCCGGAGCTGCCGCGCTGGTTAGCATGGGGGAATGCGCTCCGGCCCGCCGCCCCTCGTCGAGTACGCCTCCTACGCGCTGGTCGCCCTGGGCGCCGCGGCGGGGGCGCTGCTGAACGCCGGGCACGTCATCGGCGACGGCGTCGACATGTTCGGGACCTTCTGGTTCTACTGGTGGATCCTCGACTGCATCCAGCACCTGCGCGACCCGTCGTTCACCGACCTCATGTTCTACCCGCTGGGCAAGGACATCTTCGCGCACACGGGGAACAACTTCCTGGACGCGGTGGTGGCGGCGCCGCTGCACGCGCTCTTCGGGTTCCCCAGATATCAGCCCGTCTTCGTCGCCGTGCTGCTCTTCGGCAACGCGCTCGGCTTCCGGCCGCTGGCGCGCGCGCGGCTCTCGGGCTGGGCGGCCTGGGGGGCGACGCTCCTGTGGGCGACGAACCCCTACGTGCTCTTCGAGTGCATGACCGGGCGCTTCACCCAGGCGATGCTGTGGTTCCTGCCGGGCGCGGTCCACGCCTTCCTGCGCGTGGGCGAGCGGGTGCAGGTGGGCGAGCGCCCCTGGGGGCAGGCGGCGCTGGCGGGACTGCTGACCGGGCTTCAGGCCTGGACCTACTGGTTCATGGGCTACTTCATGGCCTTTGGCTTCCTCTGGCTGGCGGGGGTGGACCTGTGGCGGAGCCGGGCGCGCCCGCGCCTGCTGGCGGCCTACGCGCTGGCGGGGGCGGTATGCCTGGGCTCGGTGGCGCCCGCGGTGATCGCGATGGCGCGGCGGGCGGCGGCGGGGCAGGTCCCCGGGCTGGTGGGCGGGACGAGCGGGGCCCTGGGGGACCCGAGCAAGCTCGACAACAACGTGGGCGCCGACCTGCACAGCTACCGCCTGATGGAGAGCACGGGCCAGCCCATGCTGGGCACGCTGGTCTGGGGCCTGGGCTCGCTCGCGTTGATCGTGTGGGGGCGGGATCGGGCGCGGTGGCTGGGGGTCGCCCTGCTGACGCTGGGCTTCGCGCTGGGCCCGGCCATCCCTGACCTCTTCGGCCAGCGGGTGGCGATGCCGCACTATCTGCTGGCTTACAACCTGCTGCCCTTCTTCGACCGGCTGTGGTTCCCCTATCGCCTGCTGTCGGTGGCGATGCTGGCGGTCACGATGGGCATCGGGACGGTCCTGGCGCGCCTGGAGGGGCGGATCGGGCCGCGCGTGGCGGTCGTGGCGGGCGTGCTGGCGCTGGTCAACCTCGTGGAGCAGAATGGGAATCTGGCATACCCGATTTTACATCGCGACTTCACGCCGCCCGAGCTCTACCGCTGGATAGGGCGGGAGAGGGGCGCGCTCATCGAGCTCCCCATCGGGCTCTCCCGCGTGTCGGTGGCCTGGCAGGTGGTCCACCAGCAGCCGACCTGGGGCGGCATGGGCGAGAACGCGAAGATCCTCTGGCCCAAGGGCTTCGACAAGCAGGCGAAGACCAGCTTCGCGAAGTTCCTCATCGCCGCGACCCGGACCCCGGAGATCGCGAAGAACCTCAAGCCCCTGGACCGCGACCGCGTGGTCCTGGTGGAGCAGGGCTTCCGCTGGGTGGTGATGGACCGGCAGCTGGTGGACTCGGAGGCGCGGCGGGCGGAGGAGGCGATGGGGCCGGGGAAGGTGGGCAGGGATCGCCTGGTCTTCGTGGCCACCGAGGCCCTCATCGAGAAGCTGGGCCAGCCCGTCGCGGTGGACGGGGCGCTGGTGGCCTGGGATCTCTGGGGGCAGGCCAGGGCGCCAGAGGGCCTCACGGTGGAGGACGAGGAGCTGTGGACCCGCACCTGGCCGGAGGAGAGGCCGCCGGCCTACGAGGAGAACCTGCGGCGCCTGGGCCGGCTGGACCAGGGCGGAGGTTGAGGGGCGGGGGAGGGGAGGCTATGGGGCTGGGGAGGGCGGTGGCGGGATGGTGAAGCTGCGGCGGTTGAGGATTCAGAGGTTTCGGCAGGTACGGCCGGGGACCACGCTGGAATTCGCCGATGGCTTCAATCTTGTCCTGGGGAAGAACGGGACGGGGAAGACGACGCTGCTGGAGTTGTTGGGGGCGTGCTGGGCCCTCGACTTTTCGGCGTATAAAGAAGTGGAGTTTCATGTTGAGCTCGAGTTCTCGAGCGAACTTGGGACCCTGAGCCTCGAGCTTCAGAACCGTCGCATGACGGGTGTCGGGTCTATTCGCTGGAGCTGGACCGGTCACCTGGTGATCCGAACCCTGATCAACGGTCGCGAGCACGTCGGCGAGCGGAGACTTCCTGCGGGCGTCGTCCGCGGAGATCGTCTCGTCGAACTACTGGCTTTTTCACCGTTCTCCCCGATGATGCCCCATGAGCCAGGTGTGAGCGATCTTCGGGACAGCCTGTGGGAGACCGTTCAATGGTCGCCTGAAGCTCCCATGCGCGATCAGGTGGTTCAGTCGATTTCGGCTCCCGTGTCTGCCCTTCCAGTGGCAAAGTTCAGGTTCGATGAGGGCCTGGCGTGGCTGGGCTGGGGAATGAAGGAGCTTGGCTTCTTTGTGGGCGATGCTCACTCGGGCCTGCTGAGTCCATCCAGAGTCGGTAGCCTGGGAGGTACGCTCAATGAGGACTTCTCCAGGAAGATCAGCCCGAATGAGGTAGCGTTACCGGACAGCTTGACCATCACTTCGCAAGACTCTCTGCTCCTGGGAACCATCGCCCGATGCCTTGATATGCAGGGCGTCGAGCTCACGTTGAAGCGCAGTCATCAGGACGACCTTGACGTCTTTGCCAGGCTCGAGATCGGCATGCGACGGGCTGATGGGGCGAAGTTCGACTCCAACGACATGAGCTTCGGCCAGCAGCGCATGTTCGCCTTCCTCTGGTACCTCGCCTGCTCCCCCGAGGTCTGCATCGCCGACGAGCTCGCCAACGGCCTCCACCACGACTGGATCGAGGCCGCCATGCAGGCGATAGGCGAGCGTCAGAGCTTCCTCGCCACCCAGCACCCCTTCCTCATCGAGTTCCTTCCTGGCGTGGACACGGCTGCAGAGCTCCAGCGGCAGTTCGTCCTCTGCGCCAGCGTGCTGACCGAGGGGCGGGAGGAGTGGGTCTGGCGCCAGATGAGCGACGAGGAGGCGAAGGAGGTCTTCGAGGATCACAAGGTCGGCTTCATGCGCCTTCAGGAGGTCCTGATGTCGCGGGGCCTCTGGTGAGGGTGGAGCGGCCTGTACAGGTCCTCCTGCTCACCGAGGACACCGGCGCCCGGGCCCACCAGACCCTCGGGGCGCTGCTGCTGGCCATGCTCCGCGAGCTTGCCCCGCGCTCCGTGGACTGCGCGCGCCATGTGGAATTCCTCCCCGTGGACGAGAGGGCGCGCGAGGCGATCGGCATCAACCTCTGGAAGGCGCGCGGACCTCGTGGAGAGGCTCGTCGACGGCTGATCGCCGAGCGACTGGCCACGCAGGTCGCGCGGGAGGACGGCGCGCTGCAGCTCGCGGTGGTGCATGTCGACGCCGATGTGGTCTGGTCCGAGGGGCGTGGAGCCTCGGAGAACATCCAGCGCTTCGAGCGCGAGATCCTGGCGCAGGTGCGCTACCGCCTGAGCCAGGCGCAGAAGAGCGCTCGCGCCGGGCGCATCGTCCTGCTGACCCCTCACTACCATCTGGAATCCTGGCTCTACCAGAACCTGGGCGTCCTGCTGGAGCACTACCGAGCGCGTTCGCCTGGGGGACATGTCGACCTCGCGCTCCTGCGCCAATGGCAGGAAGATCCGGGTGCTCTCGACGAGGTCGTGTGCCCGAAGGAGCGTCTCGCGGTCGGCAACAGCCTCAACCACACCCTGGCGAGCGAGGGCTTCCCCACGCGCCGCGCGCTGGAGGCCCGCAAGTCCTTCGCCGAGGCGTTCGAGACCTTGAGAGCCTGTTCGCCGCTCCAATCCACATTGCGCTCGCTCGCCGCGCCCTGGGAGCGCGACAGCCAGGATCTGCAGGAAGAATGACCCCACCCCTCCAATCCCTCCGCGTCCTCGACCTCTCCCGCGTCCTCTCCGGCCCCTACGCCTCGATGACCCTCGCCGATCTCGGCGCGGACGTCGTCAAGGTCGAGGACCCCCACGGCGGCGACGACACCCGCGGCTTCGGGCCGCCCTTCGTGGACGGGGTGAGCACCTACTATCTCTCGATCAACCGCGGGAAGCGCTCGATCACGCTCGACCTCAAGGACCCTCGGGACCGGGCGCGCGCGCTCGCGCTGGCGGAGGTGGCCGACGTGGTGCTGGAGAATTTCCGGCCGGGCGTGATGGCGCGGCTGGGGCTCGGCTACGAGGTGCTGGCCGCGCGCAACCCGCGGCTCATCTACTGCGCGATCTCGGGCTTCGGCCAGGACTCCGACCGGCCGGGTTACGATCTGATGGTCCAGGGGATGTCGGGCATCCCCTCGCTGACCGGCGACCGCGACACGCCGCCCTACAAATGCGGGGCCTCCATCGCCGATCTCGTGGCGGGCATGAACGCGGTCCAGGGCATCCTGGCGGCGCTCTACCGGCGTGAGCGCACGGGCCAGGGCGCGCTGGTGGACGTGCCCATGCTGGACGGGCAGCTCTCCCTGCTGACCTACCACGCGAGCGCCTGGCTGAACGCCGGGAAGGTCCCCGGGCGCATCGGCAACGCGCACCCGAGCATCCACCCGTTCTGCGCCTACGCCACGGCGGACGGCTTCGTGAACCTGGCGGTGGGCAACGACCGCCTGTGGCAGAGCTTCTGCCGGCTGGTCGAGCGGCCGGAGTGGGCCTCGGACGAGCGCTTCCAGACGAACCCGCTGCGCGTGCGGCACCGGGACGAGCTCGACGGGCTCCTGCGGCCCCTCTTCCTCACCCGAAGCACGTCGGACTGGCTGGCCGCGCTCGACGGGGCGGGGGTGCCCGCGGGGCCGCTGTCCACCGTGCCCGAGGCGCTCGAGGGGGCCACGCTGGTCGAGCACGCTCACCCCGAGGGCGGCGCGCCGGTGCGCACGGTGCCGCTGCCCTACCGGCTCTCCGACGCCCCGCGCAGCGCCCCCCTGCGCGCGCCCCGCCTGGGAGAGCACGCGCACGAGGTCGAACGGGACTGGCTCGGCGCGGAGCAGACCACTTCCTGACAGGCTCCTGGGTGTGGAACGTGAACCCCCCTCTTGCGGCGCGCTCCCGCGCGTATAGGTATCTGCGCTGCTCACGACCCGGGACGCCCCCGCCCACTCACCCGCCATGAGGTTCCGATGCCCGAAGAGACCGAGGGTACATCGCTCCCGAAGGTCCTCGACCTTCCCATCCTCGCCATCCGCAACACCGTCATCTTCCCGGTGCTGGCCTTCCCCATCAACGTCGGGCGGGACAAGTCCTTGCAGGCGGTCAAGCAGGCGCTGGAGCACGAGAAGCTGCTCGGCATCCTCGCCCAGCGCGACGCCAAGAACGAGGACCCGGGCGCGGACGATCTCTACGCCACCGGCACGGTGGTCAAGATCCTGAAGTCCGTCAACATGCCGGGCAACAAGCTCTCCGTCATCATCCAGGGCCTCGCGCGCATCCGCGTGCGCCGCTGGATCGGCGAGGGCGCCTACCTGCGGGCCGAGGTGGACGTCTTCGAGGAGCCCGCCGAGCACCCGCGTGAGCTCGAGCAGGTGATGAGCCAGCTCCGCGAGCTCGCGCAGCGCGTCATCGATCTGAGCCCGCAGATCCCTTCCGAGGCGAGCTTCCTGGTCCGCTCCATCGACAACCCGGGCGTGCTGGCCGACATCGTGGCCAGCAACCTGACGATCTCGGTGGAGGAGAAGCAGGAGCTCCTGGACACCTTCGACACCTCCCGGCGCATGGAGAAGGTGATCGCGCAGCTCAACAAGGAGATCAACGTCCTCGAGCTGTCGAACAAGATCCAGTCCGAGGTCAAAGGCGAGATGGACAAGGCTCAGCGGGAGTATTTCCTGCGCGAGCAGCTCAAGGCCATCCAGAAGGAGCTGGGAGAGGTCGACGATCGCCAGGAGGAGTTCGAGGAGCTCAAGAAGGCGATCAAGAAGGCCCGCATGCCCAAGGAGGTCGAGAAGGTCGCGATCAAGGAGCTCAAGCGGATGAGCCGCATGAGCCCGGGTGCGGCGGAGTACACGGTCAGCCGCACCTACATCGACTGGCTGGTCGAGCTCCCCTGGGCCACGAGCACCGACGACGTCATGGACATCGAGCGCGCGGGGAAGATCCTCGATGAGGATCACTACGACCTGGAGAAGGTCAAGCGCCGCATCCTCGAGTACCTGGCCGTCCGCAAGCTCAAGAAGGACATGAAGGGCCCGATCCTCTGCCTGGTCGGACCCCCCGGCGTCGGCAAGACCAGCCTGGCCAAGTCCGTGTCTCGCGCGCTGGGCCGCAAGCTGGTGCGCATCAGCCTGGGCGGCGTGCGCGACGAGGCCGAGATCCGCGGCCATCGCCGCACCTACATCGGCTCGCTGCCGGGCAAGATCATCAAGGGCATCAAGAAGGCGGGCTCCAACAACCCCGTCTTCGTGCTCGACGAGATCGACAAGCTCGGGATGGACTACCGCGGCGACCCCTCCAGCGCCCTGCTGGAGGTGCTGGACCCGGAGCAGAACGACACCTTCCAGGACCACTACCTGGACGTGCCCTTCGATCTGAGCAAGGTCCTCTTCATCGCCACGGCCAACCTCACGCAGCCCATCCCGCCTCCGCTCCGCGACCGCATGGAGATCATCGAGATCCCTGGCTACACGATGGAGGACAAGATCAAGATCGCGCGCAACTTCATCCTGCCCGAGGAGATGGAGGAGCACGGGATCACGGAGAGCAACGTCGAGTTCACCGACGACGGCATCCGCCACGTCATCATGGCGTACACGCGCGAGGCCGGCGTGCGCAACCTCAAGCGCGAGATCGCGGCGATCTGCCGCTGGGTCGCGAAGGAGGTCGCCAGCGACAAGCCCGCCGAGAAGCACCTGATCACGCCGGACAAGGTCGAGGAGATCCGCGGCCCCATCCAGTTCTTCTCCGACGTGGCCGAGCGCACCAGCCTCCCCGGCGTGGCCACCGGCCTCGCCTGGACCGCGGCTGGCGGCGACATCCTCTTCATCGAGGCCACCAAGATGAAGGGGAAGGGCAGCCTGCAGCTCTCGGGCTCGCTGGGCGACGTCATGAAGGAGTCGGTGGGCGTCGCGCGCTCCTACGTGCGCTCCGCTGCCCCGCTGCTCGGCATCGACGAGGACATCTTCGACAAGACCGACATCCACGTCCACGTCCCCTCGGGCGCCATCCCCAAGGACGGTCCCTCCGCGGGCGTCACCATGCTCACGGCCATCGTCTCGCTGCTGACCGGGCTCCCCGTCAGCGCCGAGTACGCGATGACCGGCGAGGCCACCCTGCGCGGCGCCGTGCTGCCCGTGGGCGGCATCAAGGAGAAGGTGCTGGCCGCGCACCGGGCCGGTCTCCGCAAGGTGATCCTGCCCGAGAAGAACAAGAAGGACATGCCGGACGTCCCCGACGAGATCAAGGCGGAGATGGAGTTCGTCTTCTGCTCGCGCATGGAGCAGGTCCTGGACACCGCGCTGGGCAAGGAGAACATCGCCGCGCTGGTGGCCAAGGTCGCCGCCGAGGTGGCCGAGCGCAAGAAGAAGGGCGAGGACAAGAAGGAGGAGCGCCGGGACGACGACGAGAGCGTCGCCCAGGCCTGATCCGCCTCGCGCCGGGAAAGGAGGTGGCGCCCCGGGCGGGCGCCACCATCCTGTGGGTCCGTGTCTTGTGGCTCCGTGGGGTCGAATGGCGCGCGGGGATCAGGCGCTGAGGTGCAGAGGACCGAGGCTCCTTCAGAGCCCCGCCCCGAACAGCACCCAGACGGCGCCCGCCGCGCCGCCGCTGCCGTCATCGCCAGAGGCGCCGAGGATGAGCTCTTCCAGGCCGTCTCCGTCGAGATCGCCGCTCGTCACGGCCACACCGAGGTAGTCCAAGGCGGTCGAGGTCGTGATCTCCAGGTCCGCGCTCGCCACCGAGTGCGCTCCAGACACCGGACCATAGAACAGGAAGCCGTAGCCGCTGGCCGTGCGGGAGGAGCTGGCGGTGCCGCCGACCAGGAGCTCCCCGAGCCCGTCGCCGTTGAGGTCGGAGACGAGGCGGACAGAGCCCCCGACCACCGAGGACGCGTAGCCGGCCAGCTTGGCGTCGGCGCTGTCGAGCTTGGCGCTGCGGTCCAGGGGGCCGAGCACGAGGTAGGCCGCTCCCGCGTTGCTGCCGACGGAGCTCTCGCCCGTGGCGCCGACGAGGAGGTCCGGGTATCCGTCGCCGTCCACGTCCTCGCTGACGGAGACGGAGCGCCCCGCGTAGTCCGAGGCGTCCTCGCCGTGGACGATCACGGGGATGTCCGCGGGGACCAGGGCGCCGGAGACGGGGCCGAGGGCGATGTAGACGGCGCCCGCGTCTCGCTCCAGGGTGCTGGCGCTGTAGGCCCCGAGCACGAAGTCCGAGAAGCCGTCGCCGTCCAGGTCCTCCCCGCCGGCCAGCGCCGTCGCCACCGTGTCCGCCTCCGCGCCCAGGACCGAGGCGACGGCGTCGTCGATGGTCGCTTCAGCGCTGATCGGCCCGGCCATGAGGTAGACGTCCTGGCCGTCATCGCGACCGCCAGGGTTGGCCCCCAGGAGCAGGTCACCCCACCCGTCCCCGTCCACGTCGTCCGCGCCGACCAGCGGGGTCCCCAGGTAGTCGTACTTCGCGTCGCCGAGGATCGCGAGATCGTCCTCCGTCAGGGTCAGGCTCCCGGAGACCGGGCCCGGGATCAGCCAGGCCGCGCCCTGCTTCGTGGCCGATCCGGTGTAGTAGGGCGCGCCCACCAGGATGTCCGCGTAGCCGTCTCCGTCCATGTCGCCCGGATCGGCCACGCCGGAGCCCAGGGTCGCGCTCGAGACCGATGTCGTCAGCCGCGCGCGCGAGGCGCTGAGGGTGGCGGTGCCCGTGGTCAGCCCGGTCACCACATAGGCGGCGCCGGTGTTCGAGCTCCCGAAGCTCGGAGCGCCGATCAGGAGCTCTGGCAGTCCGTCGCCGTCCGTGTCCCCGAGGAGGGCGATCGATGAGCCGGCCGCGTCTCCGGACCCCTCGCCCGTCAGCTTCGCGTCGGTGGCGCTGAGCGCGTGCGAGTTTGGGGTGAGGCAGTAGTCCTCCTCTTCGAAGACGGTGCCGGAGCAGTCGTTGACGAACTCGTCCTCGCAGATCGGGTCCGCGTCAGGGTAGCGCGTCGGGTCCGTGTCGTCGCAGTCCAGGCCGTTCTCGAGGTAGTCCTCCGGGGGATCGCAGAGCTGCGTCGCGGAGGCAGCATCGCCGTACCCGTCTCCGTCCAGGTCCGGGTAGTACGTCTCCTTGTTCTCCGCCTCGGTGTCCGCGTCGTCGGCCAGCCCGTCGCAGTCCTGGTCGTCGTCCATCTCGTCGCAGCGCTCGGGGACGTCGGGGTTGACCTGACCGTTGGTGTCGTTACAATCATCTCCGTTGTAAATCAAATCTGTTGGAATCTCGCAGGCGACCGTCTCCGTGAGCGGATCGCCGAAGCCGTCCCCGTCGAGATCCCGGTAGCCGTGGTTCAGGGAGGCCGGATCGACCGAGTCATCTCCGTCGTCCACCAGCCCGTCGCAGTCCTCGTCCGTGTCCAGCGCGTCGCAGACCTCGCTCGCGTCAGGATTGACGCTGGCGTCCTCGTCGTCGCAGTCCCCGTCGATCAGCACGTAGTCTTCGGGCGGATCGCAGCGCCAGAGGGTCTCCAGTCCGTCGCCGAAGCCGTCTTCGTCCTGGTCCTGGTAGACCAGGACGAATTCCGTGGCGTCCACGCTCGGATCGTTGTTGTCGGCGCGTCCGTCGCAGTTCTCGTCCACGTCGGCCTCGTCGCAGTGCTCCACCGCGGCTGGGTTGACGCTGTCGTCCGCGTCGTCGCAGTCCGCGTCGTTGGCGACCTCTCCCGCGGGCACGACGCAGCGGCGGGTGAAGTCGCCGGCCGCGCCATAGCCGTCTCCGTCCTGGTCCAGCCAGGTGGCGGTGGTGCTGTCGTCGATCATGCTGTCGTCCGCGTCGTCCACCAGCCCGTCGCAGTCCTCGTCCGCGCCGGCCCCGTCGCAGCGCTCGACCTCCTCGGGGTTGCTCCCCGCGTCCTCGTCGTCGCAGTCGCCGGCCACGGTCTCCCAGCCTCGCGGGCCCTCGCAGGCGAGCACGGAGACCTCCGGGTCGCCCCACTCGTCCCCGTCCAGGTCCTGGTACCAGATCTGTTTTTTGCTGCCGTCTTCGCAGCGCTCGTCGATCACCGGATCGGGCTTGGGCGAAGAGCCGCCGCACGCGCCGAGGGCGCCGAGGGCCAACAAAGAGCCGAGGGAGAAGGAGAGGGGTCGCATCCCCGGATCTTCGCGCGCACCGGGTCGGCGCTGGTCAGGGGAACGTCATTTTGGCGTCAAGGGTCTGCAAAGTGAGATCCCCAGCGCGCCGACCCCGATCCCGAGGAGCAGGACGGGGATCGGCAGCGTGTCCAGGCCGAGCGTCGCGCCCCACAGGAGGGCGATCAGGTTGTGCGAGGCGTGCACGATCATCCCCGGGATCACCGAGCCCGTGCGCCACCTCAGCGCGCCCAGCACGAGCCCGATGGCGAAGGTGGGCGCCAGCTTGAAGCCGAGCACATGGGCGAAGCCGAAGGCCAGGGAGGAGAGCACGATGGCCCGGACGGGGCCGCCACGCTTGAGCAGGAGCCCCATCATCAGGCCGCGGAAGAGGAGCTCCTCGAAGAGCCCGGCCCCGACCGTCAGCAGGACGATCCCCGGCCCCTCGGCCAGCTCGCCCAGCTGCTCAGCGAGCCCGCGCAGCGCGGCCTCAGGCAGGGGAAAGGCCGCGGTCCAGGCTCGCATGGCCAGGAAGCCCGCGCCCATGGTCCCGCCCAGCGCCAGCGGCAGGGAGGCCCAGCTCCGCGCGCCGGTCCCGCGGAGCGCCAGCAGCTCGCGCGCGGGGAGCCCGAGCAGGGTGGGGGCCAGCAGCGCGGGCGCCAGCATGAAGGCGATCTGCGAGAGCAGGAGCCCCGCCAGCGGATCGGCGTAGCCCAGGGCCGGCGACGTGAAAAAGCCACCCGAGAGCACGATCACGGTGACCAGAAGGGCCTCCGGGCCGTAGTCGCCGGCGGCCCTGCGCAGCACCGTCCGTGCGCTCGGCGCCAGCGTGGGATCGTCCGCCGCCACCGCCCGCACCGCCGAGGCGAAGGTGAGCCCGGCCCCCAGCAGCGTGACCAGGACCCCCAGCAGCCGGGCCTCCAGCGCCAGCGGCTCCCCGGCGAGGGCGCGGAGCGGGAGCCCGCCCGGGATGAGCGCGCCCGCGCCCGGCAGGACGTGGTCGGCCACGCTCGAGCCCGCCCCGAGGCCCATCACCAGGAAGGTCAGCGCCACGATCCGCGCCATCCCCGCCACATAGTCCGAGGCGTCGTGCCCCGCGCGCACCCCGACGGTGGACAGGAAGAGGCAGAGCACGACCAGCTCGCCGGGCGAGGGCAGGTCGATGGCCCGCCCCATCGCCGCCGAGGCCGCGGCGTAGCCCGCGGAGACCAGGGCCCCGCAGAGGCCGGCGGAGGCCAGGGCGAAGCCCAGCAGGGCCAGGGTCCACTCTTCAGGGCGCGTCGGGCCCGCGGCCAGCGTCTCGCGGAAGCCCCCGGTGCGGGCCCTCGCCGCCGCTCCCACGCACGCGCTCATCGCCACCAGCGCGACCGCGCTCCCCACGGCGATTCGCCCGGGGGGAGGCTCCCAGGCGTGGGCCGGGGGCAGCTCGTCCTCGGCCTCCACCACCACGATCCGGTCCCCCGCCTCCAGCACCCCCAGCCGCGCGAGGCGTCGCTGCCGCTCCTGCTGCGCGAGGATCCGCAGACAGGGGCTCACGGTCCCCAGCTTCACGTCCTCGTTCAACGCGACGACGTCGATCTGTTCACCGTCCACGCGCAGCAGCACGTCGGCCACCTCGGCGGGGAAGAGCGGCTCGGGCCAGGACAGCCAGGCGGGGAGCTCGCCCACCACGGCCACGCGCGGCGGGTCGGCGGGGCGGCGGGCGCAGGTGTAGACGGGGCCGGCGTCGTCGGGGGCCTTCAGCAGGTCCAGGGGCATGACGGCCACGCCCACGCCCAGGGCCAGCAGGAGCGCGAGGGAGAGCAGGGTCTCGGCGCGCTCCCGCCCCTGCTCGCGCAGCAGCAGCCCCAGCAGGGTGAGCACGCGGTCCCAGCGCGGGGTCCTCACGCGCCCTCCTCGATCCGAGCCCGCTCCAGCCGCGCCCCCAGCAGGACCAGCCCGGCGCACAGGCCCAGCGCGATCAGGCCCGCCAGGGCGAGATCCGCGCTGCCTCCCTGGCTCACCAGCCCCAGCACCGGCACGACCCCCGGGGCCCCCAGGTGCGCGCCCAGCAGCATTGAACCCCAGACCATCAGGCCCACGCCGGGCCCCACGTTCATGGCGGTGACTGGGCTCTTGCAGGCGATCCCCGTCGTGTGCATCGCGCTCGCGCAGAGGGCCAGCGCGCCGAAGGAGGCCAGGAAGGCGCCCGGGGAGGGGAGGGGAGCGTCCGAGCGCGTGAACACCGCGACCTCCGCCAGCAGCACGCCGGCGGCGGCGGCGGCGATGGAGGTCCAACAGGCGAGGCGCGCCGCGTGCATCAGGGGGGCGGGCGCGGGCAGCACCAGCAGCGCCTCCGCCACGCCCTGCTTCCGCTCCTGCAGGCCGAGCACGGGGAGGCTGAACATGAGCCCGTAGAGTCCGAGGAAGGAGAAGCCGAGCACCCAGCGCCCGTCGGCGCTGAGCGGGAAGAGCCGGGCCAGGCGGCTCTGGTGCTCGTCGCGGGGCGAGATCTCCTCGAATTCGGCGACCACGACGCTCGACGGGTCCGCTCCCGCCAGGATCACCTGCGCCTCCAGCGCGGCGTCGCCCGCGTCCAGCAGCGCCTCCCTCAGGCGATCCTCGGTGTCCTGCTCGCGCGCCTGGATCACGGCGATCCAGTCCGCGTCTCCGCGATCGTCCCACAGCCGCGTCGGCGCGGCGCCGCCCTGCTCCCAGCGCACCCAGGCGTCCGCCTCGCCCTCCGCCCAGAGGCGCGCGGGGTCCTCCACGAAGCGGGCCTGGAGGCGCGCGTCGTCCAGCGCCTCCGCCAGCATCGCCGGGTCGAGGCCGCCGGACGCGGGCAGGGCCACGACGCCGCGCGTGTCGGTGAGCGTCATGACCGTGATCGTCAGCAGCGAGAGGAGGGGCACCAGCAGCAGCCCAGGGAGCAGGCGGATCTTGAGCGTGTCCGGCGCCCGCAGCGCGCGCAGGGCCTCCAGCGAGAGGGCCGCGCCCAGGAGCCGGAGCGCCCTCACGCCCCGGCCTCGGCCGCGCGCACCAGGCTCAGGAAGGCGTCGTGCAGGGTCGCCTGGCCCGCGTGCGCGCAGAGCTGCTCCGGCGTGCCGGTGGCCAGCATGCGGCCCGAGGCCAGGATCCCGATGCGGTCGCAGATCCGCGCCGCCTCGTTGAGATCGTGGGTGGAGTAGACCACGGCGGCTCCCCCCGACTTCGCCGCGCGCACCGCGTCCAGCAGGTCCTCCGACGCCAGCACGTCGAGGTTTGCGGTGGGCTCGTCCAGCAGCCAGACCGGGGGAGCATGCACGGTGGCGCAGGCGACGCGTACGCGCTGACGCTGCCCGCTGGAGAGCGTGTCGATGCGCCGATCGGCGTAGCTCTCCATGCGGAAGCGGGCGGTGGCCTCGTCGGCGCGCGCGCTCGCGTCGCGGAGCCCGTGCAGGCGGGCGAAGGCGACCAGGGCCTCCCGCGCCGTCAGCGTGGACGGAACGCCCGAGGTCGTGGACAGATAGCCGATGCTGGCCTTGACCGCGTCCGGCGCGCGCACCACGTCGTGCCCGGCCACCTCGGCCCGCCCCTGGGAGGGCGTGGTCAGCGTGGCCAGCATGCGGAGGGTCGTGGTCTTGCCCGCGCCGTTCGGGCCGAGCAGGCCGAAGATCTCGCCAGCCTGGACCTCGAGATCCAGCCCGGCGACGGCGACGACGGGGGGCCGACCCGGCACCAGCCAGGTGCGGCCGAGCTGCTCACAGCGGACGCGGGGGGGCATCCGTCATGTCTACCACAGTCGCGGACCTGGGTTATGCAGACCTTGTACGTCGCCGCGCGCGGCGCCTTCGGAGCCCCATGTCCCGCACCCCCCGCTTCCGCATCCACACGGTCGCCGAGATGACCGGGATCCCCGCGTCCACGCTCCGCGCCTGGGAGCGGCGTTACGGCATCCCCAGCCCGGAGCGGACCCCCTCGGCCTATCGCCTCTACAGCGACGAGGACGTGGACCTGCTCCGCCGGATGAAGTGCATGTGCGAGGGGGGCATCGCGCCCTCGGAGGCCTCCCGGATGCTGGCGCCGCCCGCCGCCGCGCAGCCGCTCAACCCCCAGGCGGTCGGTGACCCCTACGAGGAGGCCGTCACGCGCATCCTCCAGGCGGTGGACGCCTTCGACCCGGCCCTGATCCGCCTCGAGATCGCGCGGGCGACCTACCTGGGCTGCGCCAGCGCAGTCTATGAGCAGGTGCTGGGGCCCGTGCTCCAGGTCGTGGGCCAGCGCTGGCACGAGGGGCGGATCTCGGTGGCCCAGGAGCACCTGGCCAGCGAGATCCTGCTCGGGTCCGTGCGCGACATGCACCGGCTCGTCCAGCCGGAGGGGGAGCGCTGCGTGCTGCTGGCCTGCGTGACCAGCGAGCTCCACACGCTCCCGCTCTACGGCGTGGCCTTCCGGCTCGCGTCCTGGGGTCTGCGCTCGGAGATCCTCGGGGCCGACACGCCGCCCGAGGCCCTGGCGGACGCCGTGGCCGCCCTGAACCCGAGCGCGGTCGGGCTCTCCGCCACCACGATCCGCTCGGAGGCGGAGATGGCCCAGCTCCTCGACGCCTACGCGCGGGCCTGTGACGGGCGGCCCTGGATGGTGGGAGGGGCGGCGGCGGCCCGCTTCGCCCCCCTCGTCGAGCAGCGCGGCGGGATGGTCTGCGCGGGCGATCTCAGCACGATGCGCGCCAACCTGGAGCGCGCCCTGCTGGTGGCGCGTCGGGAGGTCGGCGGCGTACATTGAGCGGGGAGGCTCGCGTGTCTCAGCGCCCGCCGGAGCGCCCGTTGCTCGTGCTGCTGTTCGGCACGATGGCGGGCTTCATCTTCATCGCCCGCTCCTTCATCGGCACCCTGCTGGTGGCGGCCATGGTCGTCGTGGTCGTCTGGCCTCTGCACGCGCGGGTCCTGCGCCTGGTGAGGCGCCGCCTGGTCGCCGCCGCCATCTCCTCCCTCGTGCTGGCCCTGGCCATCGCCGGGGCCTTCGGGCTGGCGGCGGGCATCGTGCTGCCGGAGATCGGGCGCCTCTCCTCGGAGCTCGCCACGGCGGCCCAGCAGGGGGCGCTCTCCTCGACGCTGGAGAGCATCGACTTCGGCGCCCTGAGCCAGCTCGTCGAGCGGCTCACGGGCGAGCCGACGGATCTCGTCGCCGAGGCGGTGAGCGGGCTCCAGAGCGCGCTGGGCGACATCGCCGGGGCGGTGGCGGGCGCTGTGCCCACGCTGCTCCAGGTCACCGGCCTCGCCATCCTCCAGCTCCTCATCTTCCTCATCGCGCTCGGGTCCTTCCTGATGAGCGGGCCGGAGCTGGTGGCCTGGATCCGTCGGCTCGCGCCGCTGGAGCCGGAGCACAGCGACCGCCTGATGGGGATCTTCGCCAGCTTCTCGCGCAACGTGGTCGCCGCCAGCCTGGCTGGCGCCGCCTCTCAAGGGGCGGTCTCCGGGCTCGGCTACCTGATCGTGGGCGTTGAGCGCGCGGCCTTCTTCGGGCTGCTCTCGGCCGTGGCGGCCATCGTGCCCATGGTCGGGCCCATGCTCGTCTGGATCCCCATCGCCATCCTCCTCTTCGCGCAGGGGCGGACGGGCACGGGGATATTTGTGATCCTCTGGAACATCGCGCTCACCGGCACGGTGGACAACCTCATCAAGCCGCTGGTGGTGCGCGGGCGCTCCGATCTGCCGCCGCTCCTCATCTTCATCGGCGTCTTCGGCGGGCTCTCCAGCTTCGGGCTGGTGGGTCTCCTGGTGGGGCCGATGGTGGTGGCGATGATGATGACCCTCTTCACCATCTACGAGGAGCGGACCGTCGCCGCGCAGGGGGCCGCGCCCCAGGCTCCGACAGGTTAGCCCTCGGGGCATGTCTCGAGCCACACCCCCCGAAGCCCGCCAGATCCGAAAGGTCCTGGTCGCGAACCGCGGCGAGATCGCCGTGCGCGTGTTCCGAGCCTGCGAGGAACTGGGCCTGAGCACGGTCGCCGTCTACTCTGAGGCCGACCGCGCCGCCCTGCACGTCCGCCTGGCCCGCGAGGCCGTCTGCATCGGCCCCGCCCCCAGCCGCCAGAGCTACCTGGACATGGACCGGGTCATCCAGGCGGCCCTGGACACCGGCGCCGACGCCATCCACCCGGGCTACGGCTTCCTCTCGGAGAACGCCGTCTTCGCCCAGCGCGTGCTGGACGCGGGTCTGGTCTGGGTGGGGCCCCCGCCCTCGGCCATCGACGCCATGGGCTCCAAGACCCAGAGCCGCCAGCTCATGCAGGCGGCCGGCGTGCCGGTCGTGCCGGGCACGCTGGAGCCGCTCAGCGACGCGGAGGTCCTGCGCCTGGCCTCCGAGATCGGCTTCCCCATCATGCTCAAGGCGGCGGCGGGCGGCGGCGGCAAGGGCATGCGGCGGGTGGACGACCCGGCCGACCTCGCCTCGGCCCTGCGCGCGGCCCGCTCGGAGGCCCGCTCCTCCTTCGGGGACGACGCGGTCTACATCGAGAAATTCATCGTCAACCCGCGGCACGTCGAGGTCCAGGTCCTGGCCGACCGCCACGGCAACACGGTCCACCTCTTCGAGCGCGACTGCTCGATCCAGCGCCGCAACCAGAAGGTCGTCGAGGAGACCCCCTGCCCCGTGCTGCTCCCGGAGACGCGCGCGGCGATGACGGCGGTGGCGGTGCGGGCCGCGCAGGCGGTGGGCTACGAGAGCGCGGGGACCTGCGAGTTCCTGCTGGGCGAGGACCAGAGCTTCTACTTCCTGGAGATGAACACGCGCCTCCAGGTGGAGCACCCCATCACCGAGATGGTGGTGAACGTGGACCTGGCCCAGGCCCAGCTCCGCATCGCCGCGGGCGAGCCGTTGTGGTTCACCCAGGAGGATCTGCGGCAGACCGGGCATGCCATCGAGCTGCGCGTCTACGCCGAGGACCCGGAGAACAACTGGGCGCCCTCGCCCGGCCGCATCACGGGCTACCGCGAGCCCGGCGGCCCCTGGGTGCGCGTGGACGGCGGCGTCTACCAGGGGGGAGAGGTCCCCATCTACTACGACCCCATGGTCGCCAAGCTCATCGTCTGGGGGCAGGACCGCGCCCAGGCCATCGGGCGGGCCCAGCGCGCGCTGCTGGAGTACCGGGTCCGCGGGATCCGCACCTCCATCCCCTTCTTCCGCGCGCTGCTCCAGGACCCGGACTTCGCGTCGGGCCACTACACCACGGGCTTCCTCTCCGCCGACCGCATGGCCCGGCTCACGGCGACGACGCACAAGGCGGACGTGGCCCTGGTCGCCGCCGCCATCGCCGCGCTGGAGCGGGACGCCGCCGTGCCGCGGCCCGAGGCGGGAAATACTAAAAGATCTAGCTCCTGGCGCTGGAGCCTCCGGTGAACTTCTCCCGCACCTACGACATCACCGTGGACGGCGTGGTCCGCCGCGTCGTCATCACCCGCGAGGACCAGGACGGCCCCACCGGCCGCCTCTACCACATCAGCGTGGACGGGGAGCCGCCGCGGGAGATCAACGCCGTCCGACCCGTGCCCGACGTGTTCACCCTGCTCATCGACCGCATGAGCTGGGAGGCGGGGCTCTCCCAGACCGAGGAGGGCTGGGACGTGGAGGTGCTGGGGCTGCGGCACGCCGTCAGCGTGGCCGACCCGCGGCGCAAGGCGCTGGCCATGGCCAAGGGTGGGGAGGCCAGCGTGGTCCGCTCGCCCATGCCCGGGCGCGTCGTGCGCGTGCTCGTCAGCGCGGGGGAGAGCGTGCAGAAGGGCCAGCCGCTGGTGGTCGTCGAGGCCATGAAGATGGAGAACGAGCTCAAGAGCCCCAAGGAGGGCGTGGTGGCCAAGGTGCTGGTCGAGGCGGGCTCGCTGGTCGAGGCCCGCTCCACCCTGATCGAGCTGGGGTAGGGCATGAGCGGGCGTGAGCGTTGGGAGAACAAGGTCCTGGGTCCGGCCCTCCAGAAGGGCGGCCTGCGGCAGGCGGGCTTCACCCGCTCGGGCGGCGAGGCGCTGGCCCACCTCTACGGCCCGGACGATCCCCCGGAGAAGATCGGCTTCCCCGGCGAGTACCCCTTCACCCGCGGCATCCAGCCCACGCAGTACCGCGGGCGCCTGTGGACCATGCGCCAGTACGCGGGCTTCGGCACGGCGCGGGCGTCGAACGAGCGCTACCGCTACCTGCTCTCCCAGGGCACGACCGGGCTGAGCGTGGCCTTCGATCTGCCCACCCAGATGGGCTACGACTCGGACCACCCCTTCGCCCTGGGCGAGGTGGGTCGGGTGGGCGTGGCCATCGACTCCATCGAGGACATGAGCGTCCTGTTCGACGGCATCCCGCTGGACAGGGTCAGCACGTCCATGACCATCAACAGCACGGCGTCCACGCTGCTGGCGCTGTACCTGACGGTGGCGAAGCGGCAGGGCGTGGCCTGGAGCGCGCTGCGTGGCACCATCCAGAACGACCTGCTGAAGGAGTACATCGCGCGGGGCACCTACATCTTCCCGCCGCGCCCGAGCATGCGGGTCATCACGGACATCTTCGCCTTCTGCCGTGAGCACGTCCCCGACTGGAACACCATCTCCATCAGCGGCTACCACATCCGCGAGGCCGGCAGCACCGCCGCCCAGGAGATCGCGTTTACGCTCGCCGACGGGATCGCCTACGTGGAGGCCGCGCTACAAGCAGGGCTGGAGGTGGACGCCTTCGCCGGCCAGCTCAGCTTCTTCTTCAACGCGCACAACAACTTCCTCGAGGAGATCGCCAAGTTCCGCGCCGCCCGCCGACTCTGGGCGAAGATCATGCGGCAGCGCTTCGGGGCGCGCTCGCCCAAGAGCTGGATGCTGCGCTTCCACACGCAGACCGCGGGCAGCACGCTCACGGCCCAGCAGGTGGACAACAACGTGGTCCGCGTCGCCCTCCAGGCGCTGGCCGCCGTGCTGGGCGGCACCCAGAGCCTGCACACGAACAGCCGGGACGAGGCCCTGGCCCTCCCCACCGAGGAGGCGGCCCGCATCGCGCTGCGCACCCAGCAGATCATCGCGCTGGAGAGCGGCGCGGCGGATCTGGTGGACCCGCTGGGCGGGAGCTGGGCGCTGGAGGCGATCACCGACGAGCTCGAGGCCAGCGCCGAGGCGATGATCGCCGAGATCGACGGGATGGGCGGGATGGTCGCGGCGATCGAGCGCGGCTGGCCCCAGCGCGAGATCCAGAACGCCGCCTATCGCGCCCAGGTGGAGCAGGAGCGCGGGGTGCGGCCGGTGGTCGGCGTGACCTGCTACACCGAGGGCGAGAGCCGCGAGCCCGAGCTCATGCGCATCAATCCGACCGTGGAGGCCGATCAGGTCCAGAGGCTGCGCGCGCTGCGCGCCCGACGGGACGAGGCCCCGGTCCGGGAGGCCCTGGACGCCCTCCAGCAGGCGGCGGCGGGCTCGGAGAACCTGATGCCGCGGGTGCTCGCCTGCGTGGAGCGGGACGCGACGCTGGGCGAGATCTCGGACGCGCTGCGCCGGGTCTTCGGGGAGTACCAGGAGTCCGTGGTGGTCTGAGGCGGCTGGTCACCCCTGTCCTTTCACGGTAGGATGTGGCCATGAGCGCGGTGGACCTCAAGTCGATCCCCGATATACCCGTGGTCCCCCCGGGCGAGGACGAGCTCCCCTTCGACTTCGGGCCGCCGATGGAATCCGACGTCCATCTTTTCCAGATGCACATGTTGATTGAAGTTCTGCGTCTCCACTGGGCGGATCGCCACGACGTCTACATCGGCGGCAACATGGCGATCTACTACAGCGAGCTGCAGGTCAAGAAGAACGACTTTCGCGGGCCGGACTTCTTCGTCGTGCTGGACACGAACGACCGCAAGCGCAAGAGCTGGGTGGTGTGGCAGGAGGAGCGCACCCCGGATCTGGTGGTGGAGCTGCTCTCGGACAGCACCGAGCGGGTGGATCGCGTCGAGAAGATGAGGATCTACGCCCGCACCATGCATGTCACCGAGTACTACCTCTACGACCCGCTGGACCAGCGCTTCGAGGCGTACAGGCTGGATCCGGACGCGCTGGTGTACCGGCGCGCGGATGGGGGCGTGCCCGAGGCCTGGAGTCAGGTGCTGAAGATGCGGGTGCTCATCCGCGAAGGGACCTACCAGGGCATCACGGGCCCCTGGCTGAGGTTCGCCCTCGAGGACGGGACGATCCTCCCCACGGGCGCGGAGATGGCGGAGGCGGAGGCGGCCCGCGCGGATGAGGCGACGCGGCAGGTAGACGAGCAGCGTCGGCGCGCGGAAACGGCGGAGGCGGAGCGGGATCGGCTGCTCGCGCTGCTGAGGGCGCAGGGGATCGCCGCGAGCTGAGCCGCGATCGACCAGACGCTCACTCCACCCGCGCGCTGACCCCCGCGGCTCCGACCGTGGGCAGCTCCAGGCGATCCGCCGGGTCGAAGCCGTCGTCGTTCCAGTAGATCACCGAGCTCCCCTCGGGCGATCCGTCCGGGGCGTAGCGGTTGGCGAAGACCAGGTCCAGGTCGCCGTCGGCGTCCAGGTCCCCCGCCGAGACCGCCGCGGCGGAGACCGTGGGCAGGCTGGCCATGCGCTCGCTCGGGCCCTCGGGGCTCCCTCGCCAGACCTCGCTGTCCACCTCGAAGTTCATCTCGGCGATGTTGCCGGTCATGGCGTTGGCCACGACCAGCTCCTGGCAGCCGTCCCCGTCCAGGTCGGCGGCGAGCGCGTCCGTGGCGCCGTGCGTGGGGATCCAGCTCACGTCCTCGGCGGAGAAGCCGCCCGGCCCGCCCCAGTACAAGGGAGAGTCGATGTCCAGGACCAGGGTCTCGTAGAAGTTGGCGAAGAAGAGGTCGGTCCAGCCGTCCCCGTTCCAGTCGGCCAGGGCCAGGCCCTCCGGCGCGGCCGTGGGGAGGGTGAGGGCAGGGGAGAAGCCGTCCGGCCCGCCCCGGAAGACCGTGCTCTCCTGGGCGAACAGGGTCCCGCTGGCCACCACCAGGTCCACCCAGCCGTCCTGGTCCAGATCGTCGAAGGCGGCGTCCGCGGCCCCGAGCGTCTCGACGCTCTGGCTCCGGTCGGCGGAGAGCCCGCCCTCGCCGCCCAGGTACAAGGTGGACTGGACCGTGTAGGCCGACTCGCTGAAGCTGCTGCCGTCGTAGCGGTTGCTGAGGAAGAGGTCCGGGTGGCCGTCCTGGTTCACGTCGTGGACGGTGACGGCCGAGGCTCCCACCCCGGGCAGGCGCAGGGGTTCGGCGCTCGGCGGGCCCTCGGGGCCGCCCGCGTAGACCAGGCTGTCCACGGCCCGCGCCTCGCCGTCGGAGACCGAGGCGAAGATCAGCTCGGGGTGGCCGTCCCCGTCCAGGTCAGCGATGGCGACGTCGTCGGCGCCGATGGTGTCGTAGGCGTCGGCCCGCTCCGCCGCGAGCCCGTCCGCGTCCCCCCAGAAGACCGGGCTGCTGCTCAGGTAGCTGCCGCCCGCGTCCTCGGTCTGGGCGAAGGCCAGATCCGGCCAGCCGTCCCCGTTCAGGTCGGGCGGCGCGGGCGTCGGCGCGGGGGAAGGGCAGCCTGAGGCCTCTTCTTCACGCTCCTCCTCACGACCGCAGGCGGGGAGGAGGAGCGCGAGGAGGAGCGCTCGCCGCAGGGCGCCCGCGGCGAGCGGGATCATCAGGCGTTGACCAGCTGGCCAGCGCGCACGGTGCTGCGGATCTTCATGATATCCCCCATGGGCCGTGGGACGCCACCTCGGCGGCTCCGCGCCCAGGGGGTCCTAACCTGCGGGATGTGGATGAGCATGCTCAACGCACCCGCTCTCCATCCCGGTAGCGCGCCCGCTCGATCAGGTCGCCGTTGGCGTCCCAGGTGCGCCACAGGCCGGTCCGCTGCCCGTCGGCGTAGCGCCCGCGGCTCTCCGGCGCGCCGTTGTCGTGGAAGGTGCTCCAGCGGCCGTCGGGCAGGTCGGCGACGTAGCGCCCCTCGCTCTGGAGCTGGCCGTTGTCGTGCCAGGTGCTCCAGGGGCCCGTCTTCAAGCCCAGGTGGAATTCGCCGCGGGAGGCGCGCTGGCCGTTGGCATGCCAGGTGGTCCAGCGGCCTTCGGCCTGGCCGCGCCGGAAGCTGCCCTCGCTCGCGCGCTGGCCGTTGTCGTGCCAGGTGATCGCGCGGCCATGCGGCACGCCCCGGTCCCAGCCCTGCTGTGCGCGCCGCTCCCCCGTGGGGTAGAAGTCGGTCCAGAGGCCGTCGGGCTGGCCGCGCTCGTAGCTGCCGCGGCGCAGGCGCTCGCCGCTGGCCGACCACCAGGTCCAGGTGCCGCCGCGAACGCCCGCCCGGTAGGCGCCCTCGGCGAGGCGGGTGCCGTCCGGGTAGTAGAAGGTCCAGCGACCCTCCCGGCGACCGGCTCGGAGCGCGCCCTCGGCCGCGGTCGCGCCGGAGGCCAGGCGCAGCGTCACCGGGCCCTCGGGCAGGCCCGCCTCGGCGGCCACCGGCCCCAGGCAGCCGAGATCGGCCTCGGCGCAGCCCGGCGCGAGCTCGGTGAGGGTGAGCGCGCTGGGCGCCACCGCGCTCGGGGCGGAGCGGCGCGCGCTGATGGCGCCGTCCACGGGCTCCAGCAGCGCCTCCAGGCCGGCGTCCAGGCGCTCCAGCGCGCCCCGCGCCTTCCCGTCCAGCCCGGCGAGCATGCGGCTCCCCTGCGGCGCGGAGGGGGGCTCGGCCGCGACGGGCGGGGCGGCCAGCGCGGCCTGGGCGACCTCCTCGATGGGCGGAGCCTCGGGGGGGAGGGCGACCACGGTCCCGTCCACGCTCAGCTCCACGGGGAGGGCGAGCGGGGCCTCGGTCGGGCCCTTGGCGGCGGCGGCGGCGAGCTCGGTGGGCTGGAGCCCGCGCACGCGCAGGGTGGAGCCGGCGCTGAGGCCCACCCGCGCCTCCTGCACGCGGTCGCCGTCTCGCAGGCGGAGGGTGTAGCGCCTGGCGGGCAGGCCGAGCGTGAGGGCCAGGCCCTGAGTCTTGGCGATCTCCGCCACCAGCGCGTTGTCCGGGGCGCTGAGCACGTGGAGCTGTCCCGCCATCTCCTCGGGCAGGATGACCAGGGCCTCGGCGCGGCGCACCTCGGTCAGCGGCAGGTCGCCGCGCCCTTGCAGGCGGAAGTCGTAGGCGGGGTGCTGGGTTCCATTCTGGGTCGTCCCGGTGCGCGCCACGGTGCTGTCGTAGGCGTAGGCGTAGGCCTCGGCGAGGCTCACCACGCCGTCGTCCCGGTCGGCCGCGCCGCGCAGCCCGGTCACCAGCGCGTGCGTGAAGAAGCTGCTCTTCAGCGTGTCGCTCTCCTGGGCGCTCTCCTCGGCGGTGGTCGCCGTGAGCCAGGCCTCGCCCTCAGAGCTCAGGCTGTGGTCCACCGCGAAGGGCGAGGACACGCTCAGCCCCTTGATGCGGGTGATCTCGCCCGAGCGGCAGGCGTCCAGCACGCCTACGCGCACGTCCGCGGGCACATCGCGCACGGCGCGGCGCAGGCTCGTATAGGGGAGGGTCTCCTCGCCGAGGCGCAGGCCCTGGTTGTCGGCGTGGCCAGAGTAGTAGAAGACGAAGAGATCGTCCTCGGCGCCGCGGGCGAGGGTGGCGTGGCGGCCGAGCGCGGCTTGCACCTCGGCCACGTCCGGCCCGTAGAGCACGGTGACCTCGTCCGCGGGGAAGCCGCCGAGCTGCGTGAGCACGTCGGCGAGGCGTCGGGCGTCGTCCTCGGCGTAGCGCAGGGGCTCGAGGGAGGCCGGACCCAGGTTGGCCCCGATGATGAGGGCGTGGCGCTGCTGGGCGCCGAGCGCGGAGAGGCCGAAGAGGAGGGCCCACATCAGCGCACCTTCGGGAGGCGCAGGGTGAGCTCCTCGACCCCGGCGAGCTCGCGGCCCTGGAGCGCGGCGGTGGCCTCGGCGCCGCTCAGCTTGCGCCGGGAGAGCAGGAGGACGACCTGCTCGTCGCCCGGGGCCTCGTCCAGCGTCAGCGAGAACGGGGCGAGCGTGGGCCGATCCTTCCAGGTGTCGAAGCGGCCGAGCACGACCTCGCCGTCGCTCACCCAGGCCTCCACGTAGGGCCCGGCGGGGAGCCGGAGCTGCACGCGGTCGCCGGGGCGCAGGAGCTCGCCCGCGTCCAGCAGGCCCTGGCCCTCCACGAGCACGTCCACCCGCGGCTCCACGCCTTTGAGGCGGGTGATCTCGAGGCCCTCCTGCGGGTGCGGGAGCAGGAAGAGCAGGGTGGTGGCGAGCGCCAGCGCGACCGCGGGCAGGCGCCAGATGGCCCACCAGGAGGGGCGCTCCTGGATCTGCAAGGCCACAGGGACCGGGCGCAGGACGAATTCCTGGCGGAAGGCCTCCTGGGCGCGCAGGCGGGCGGCGTCGGCGGGGTTGGCGTCCAGCGCGGCGCGGACCTGAGCGGCCTCCTCCGGGCTGAGCTCGCCGAGCCGGTAGCGGTGCAGGGTCAGGGTCGAGACTCGCTTCATCTGTCCTCCCCGAGCCAGGCGGGGGCCCTGTTGGCGACGTGCTGCCGGAAGACGGCGACGCGCTTGCGCACGGCCGCCCCCGAGAGCCCGAGCATCTGGCCCACCTCGTCGTGGGTGAGGCCGTCCACATAGTGATAGATGACGCACTCGCGGGTGCGCTCGTCCTGATCGGAGAGCAGGCGATCGATGAGATCGCGCAGCTCCACGACGTCCAGCAGGCTGTCGCCCACCGGCGGCAGCTCCTCGACCGGATCCTCTGGCCTGCGGCGCCGCGAGCGCAGCGCGTTCAGGCAGTGGTTGGTCGTCATGCGGAAGAGGTAGGTCGAAGGTGAGCTCTGGCCGCGAAACTGGTCCTGGTGACGGTGCAGGCGCAGGAAGACCTCCTGCGCCGCCTCCGCCGCCTCCGCCTCGTTGCCCAGCAGCGTGCGGCAGCGCCCGTAGACCAGGTCGCCGTAGCGGCGGTACAGCGCTTCGATATCCAGGCCCATCCGACCCTCGGTCTCTGCTCGTAACGTGAACGCTCAGCCGCAGTCGGCGCCGTCGTCGCCCGGGTCGGTCGCGCCGCCCGCGCCGTCGGAGCCCTGAGCGTCGTCGGAGCCGCCCTGGTCCGAGCCCTCCGCCGGCTCGGTGTCGCCCGCGCCGATCTGGAGGGCGTCCTCGAGCCAGATCCCGTCGCCATCCACGGTCACCAGCAGCGCGTCCACCGTGCCGGCGGCGGCGTTCTCGTCGGCGGTGGCGACGACGCTGAGGCCCGCCTCGGCCAGCTCGACGGTGTTGACCCAGGCGTCGCCGTAGAGCTCCACCTCGGCGATGGTGGCGTAGTCCACGATCGGATCGGCGCTCAGGGTGAGGATGCGGGTCTCGCCGGGGGCCAGGGTGGAGGGGGAGAAGGTCCAGGTCGCGTCGGGCTCGACCTCCTCGTCGGAGTCCCCGGCCGTGTCCTCGGCGGTGGGGCGCTCGTCGCCCTCGCAGATGCCGTCGGGGCCGCAGTCGTCGCTGAAGACGAGATCCTTGCCGTAGATCACGCAGCCGCCGAGCTGGAGGGTGAGGCTGGCGAAGAGGAGGGTGGGGAGGGTGCGCATCGCTGCTCCTGAGGTGGTGTGGGGCGAAGCCCATCGGGTTCGTCCCTTCCGACACCACAGGTGCGCGAGAGCGCTACCGGGTCTGGAGCGGTTCGCAGATTTTCAGGTGAGCGCCGCGAGCCCGACGCCTATCGCCAGCACCCTGGCCGCCTCGGCCCGCCAGGCCCAGGGGCGGCCGTCGAAGAGGGCGCCGGTGGTGACGGTGGTGGCGATCAGCAGCGCGCCCAGCGCGCCGTAGAGGAGGGCCTGCGCGGGCGTCCAGGGGTGGGACGGGGCGGCCATGAGCGCGACGATCCCGGCGATGCAGGGCGCGTATTGCAGGAGCGCGTAGACCTTCACCCGGGCGGGAGGATCGGCGTCGTAGCCGCGCCCGGGTCCGGGCTCCGGGTGCCGCTCGCCCGACTCGGGGCTCCAGTCGGGGGGGCGGATCCAGAGCTGGAGCGCCTCCCAGGCCGAGCGCGCCCGCAGGCTCTCCCGCACCAGCGCCGCGTAGGGCTCGACGTTGGCCGCCCACGGGCTCCAGGTGCGGATGGGGTGGACGACCCCGTAGCGTGGCTCCTCCTCTTCCTTCTGGAAGGTGCCGAAGAGGCGATCCCAGAGGATCAGCATCCCGGCGTAGTTCCGGTCCAGGTACTTCGCGTCGCAGCCGTGGTGGACCCGGTGGTGCGAGGGCGTGTTCAGCACCCACTCCAGGGGCCCGAGCGAGCGGACGAGCCGCGTGTGGATCCAGAACTGGTAGAGCAGGTTCAGGCTGGAGGCGATGACGTAGAGGGTCGGCGGCACGCCCAGCACGGCCAGCGGCAGGTAGAAGACCCAGGCGTAGAGCCCGGCGAACCAGCTCTGGCGCAGCGCCACGGCGAGGTTGTAGTCCTCCGACTGGTGGTGGACGCTGTGAGCTGCCCAGCCGAAGCGCGTCCGGTGGCTGAACCAGTGGAAGAACCAGTAGCCCAGGTCCTTGCCCAGGATGGCTAATGCCCAGGTGGAGGCCCCGTTCTCCGGGAGATCCAGCAGCCGGGCGTTCTCGTAGAGCCAGGCGTAGGGGAAGGCGATGAGCCCGCCCGCCAGCGCGGCCACGACCTGATCCCCGATCCCGCAGGACAGGTCGCTGAGCCCGTCATTGAGCCGGTAGACCCGGCGTCGCAGCAGGCGGGCCGCGAGGACCTCTACCCCGATGAGCGCGAGGAAGCCGGGCACGGCCACAGCCAGGATGTTCGCCATCGCGCACCCCCTGGCCCCAGTCTACTGCGCCGCGGGGGGCTCCTCGACCGGCTCCGCGGCCTTCTTGGAGGTAAACGCCCAGGAGACGCCGATGGACAGCACGTAGAGACCCGAGAGCGGCACCGCCATCAGCGCCATCGACAGGAGGTCGGTGGTGGGCGTCAGGACCGCGGCCAGCACGGAGATGCCGACCATCGCGTAGCGGAAGAAGCGGATGAGGTCGCGGTGGTTCACCAGCCCCAGCACGCTGAGCAGGTAGATGACCACCGGGAGCTGAAAGCAGACCCCGAAGGCCAGCAGCAGCATGGTCGCCACGCTCAGGTAGCTGTCCATGGAGACCACCGCCTCCACGTCCGCGGGCGTGACCGTCAGGAAGATGGGGAAGGCGAAGCGGAAGACCACGAGGTAGCAGAACATCACGCCCGAGAGGAAGAGCGTGGTGGACCCGATGACCAGCGGCAGGATCATCCGCTGCTCCTTCGGGTACAGGCCCGGGGCGACGAATTTCCACAGCTGGTAGAAGATCACCGGGCTGGCCAGGGCGATGCCGGCGATGGTGGAGACGCGGATATAGGTCGCCACGCCCTCCACGGGGTTCATCATCGCCATGGTCCCGCGCCCGGTCTCCTGGAGCGCCTGGTTCATGGGCGAGACGAGGAGGATCCAGAGCTCCTGGGCGTAGGCGAAGGTGACGCTCACGCCCACCAGGACGGAGGCGACAGCGATGATGAGGCGCTTGCGGAGCTCGTGAAGGTGCTCCAGCAGGGGCATGCGGTAGGACTCGACGGGGTCCTCCCGCACGAACCCGTCGTCTCCACGGGTGACGCGGCTCATGAGCCCTCCCTCGCGGCGCTCTCTGGCGCAGGTGCGGCCACGGGCTCGGGGCTCGGGGGAGCAGGGGGGGCGGGGAGAGGTGAGGGGGAGGGGAGCGGTGAGGGGGAGGGGACGGGTGAGGGCGCCGACTCCGGGCGGGGGAGCGGCGCCTCGCCCTCGCCGGGGCGCGTGGCCAGCGCGGCGGCGCGGAGCTCGTCGGCGCGACGCCGGGCCTCCTCCCGCTTGCGCTTGAGCTCCGCCGCGCGGGCCGCGGCCTCCTCTCGCTCCGCCTCGATCATGAAGGCCCGCCGCAGCTCATCGCTGTAGCGCGTGAGCTTCCCGTACTGCCGGCCCAGATAGCGCAGCATCTTGGGGATGTCGTCCGGCCCGACCACCAGGATGGTCAGGACGGCGATCACCAGGATCTCGGAGAGGCCGAGGTTGAACATCGCCCGCCGATGTAACCTGCTCCACGAGGTCAGGGGCGGTTATCAGGGCGACATGCGCGCGGTCATCGTCGACGGACAGCCCTGCTCGGACGGAGGTGTCACCCTGGACGCCGATGATCCCGGGCTCACCCTGGGGCTCTCGGTCTTCGAGACGCTGCGCACCTACGGGCGCGCCCCCTTCCGACTGGAGCGTCACCTGGAGCGTCTGGCCGAGAGCGCCGGCGCCACGGGGATCGTCTGTCCTCCTTCCAGGGTGCTCAGCGAGGAGATCCTGGCCGTGATCGCCGCGCTCCCCGGGGAGTGCAACGTGCGCGTCACGCTCACCGCGGGAGGCGCCCGGATCGTCCGGGCCATGCCGCTCGACGCCGCGCGCGGCCTCGCCCGCTGCGCCACCGCCGTCTTCGAGCCCCCCGCCTGGCTTCCCGGCGCCGTCAAGCACACGAGCCGGGCGGGATCGGCGCTGGTGGTGCCGCTGTACGGCGTCTCCGAGGTGATCTGGGTGGACCGCGCCGGCCTCCTGCTGGAGGGGACGCGGTCCAACGTGCTCGCCGTGCGCGAGGGGGAGCTGTGGACGCCGCCGCTGGACGGCCGGATCCTGGCGGGGGTCACGCGCGAGGCCCTGCTGGAGGAGGCGCGAGCCCTCGGACTCGTCGTCCACGAGGCGCTCTGCCCGGTGGACGGGGGCTGGGACGAGCTCTACCTCTGCTCGACGCTCCGCGAGCTCCAGCCCATCGTGGAGCTCGACGGACGCGCGGCCCCTGGCGAAGGACCCGTCGGGCGGGCCCTGCTCGCGGCCTTCCAGGCCCGGATCGCGGGGGAGTACCGGGCTCAGGCCTCCTGAGGATCCAGGTGGGTCAGCGGCTGACCCTCGTCGGCGAAGGGGTTGCCGTACTTCAGGAAGAGGTGGCCCCACTCCGTGTTCGTCAGCCAGTCGTTGACGACCTTGCGGCCCTCCATCGGGTACCAGATGTAGTCGTGGTACACGAAACTGCCCATGATGAAGGCGTTGACCAGCGGGGTCTGGAACATCAGGCGCGCCAGCGGCTTCATGGGCCCGAACCAGAACAGATCGCCCACCTTGCTGGCGGCGTTGTCCCCGACCACGAAGTCCCAGTTGGTGTTCTTGACCTCGGCGGTGGTCATGTCGCCCACGATCTCGATGTCGTCGAGGTGCCCGGCGCCGAGCCCGTGCTCGTGAGCCAGGCGGATGCAGGGCACCTTCATCGGGTCGAAGCCGATGAGCTTGGCCGCGACCGCGTCGATGGCCACCTGATCGGCGCTGGCGATGATGAGATCCTTCACCACCGGCGTCATCGTCCGCGGGCCGGGGCCCGAGCCCGCGGTCGTGCAGTCCGCCACCGCGAACGTGCCCGCCTGGATCTCCTGCTGGATGCGCAGCAGGTCCACCAGCGTCTCGTGGATGCGCGGGTGGCAGTAGTGGCGGTTCGTGTCCAGCAGCGCGCCGAAGGCGTTCTTCATCGCGCAGGTGTAGTCGGTGTAGATGTGCGTCTTCACCGTGGGCAGGTGGATGACGTTCTTCCCGAAGAAGTAGTTGGGGATGCGGATCCCCTTCGGGAAGATCTCGTCCAGGCAGAGCATCTTGCCCTTGGGCCTGTACGTCACCCAGCGCATGTCCGCCGGGTTGAAGTTGTACTTCACCGGCAGCCCGTACTTCTCGTGGACGGGCGTGAAGTTGTTGTACTTCTCGCCCTTCTGGGCCTGCGTCACGACCGTGCGGTTCTCCACCACCACCAGATCCTGGAAGCCGTCCGCGCGCAGCTTGCGCGCGACGCCCTCGGTCTGCCAGGGGGTGGTGTTGGCGCTCGGGTAGAGCAGGTGCCAGGAGATGTTGTTCTTGAGGATGGTCGTCACGTCCGGCTTGATGACCTCACGGTAGCCCGCGAGGTCCAGCAGCCGCCCGTAGTCCTCGACCACCGTCTTCGGCTTCGTGCGCAGGATCGCGACCACGCTCTTGCCGTCGCGGGTCCGGGTGCTTCCACCAGCCATGGGAGTCCTCCTCAGCCCACAAGGTATCCACCTCGCGACCCGGCGCGGGGAGGCTCTCGTCGAGGGCGTGTAAAGAAATGTGAGCCGGCCCTCAGGTCGAGGACAGGAGATCCTCCACGCTGGAGGCGGTGAGCACGCGATCCGCCCAGCGCTCGAGCTCGGCCCGGCCCGCGGCCTCGAGCCGAGCCAGCGCCGCCGGGGAGGGCTCTCCGAAGCGGGCGCGGATCAGCCGGAGGAGGATGGTCCGCTCGCCATCGTCCAATCCGAGGAGGGTACCCTTCTCGACGCCCCGCGCCTCGACCTTGCGCAGAAACTCGGACTGAAGCTGATATTCCTCTTGCATCATGGCCTCCAGCGCGCCGCGGGCGAGATCGTTGAGGGACGCCAGGACGAGATCAACGTACATCCGCGCCCGGGTCTCGTCCAGGCTGGGAACCGCGGCGAGAGCCGCCCGCCCGATCGCCTCGCCCAGCGGCCCGCGCCCATGGGCCAGCGCGGAGAACACCGCCAGCGCCGGCGTGCGCCGCGCCAGCTCCGGGTCGGTCACCACCGGGAGCTCGTCCGGTCCCAGCACCAGCGGGCGGAGCGTGAACCCGGGGTGGCCCAGCGCGATGGCCCGGGTGAGCCTGCGCGCCATCGGGCGGTCCAGCGTGAGCACCAGCAGGAACACGTCCGAGCGCTCCCGCGCGCGCAGATTGGCGAGGTAGGCGGGCCAGGTCCAGCCCTTCACCTCGTCATCGCCCAGCTGCACCTCCACCACCACCGCGCAGCGCCCCTCCGGCCCCTCCAGCCGGATCACCACGTCCGCGCGGAGCTCCGTAGGGGCGAGCTCCCCCAGGTCGGTCGGCGCCAGCGTGGCCTCACAGCGCTCGGGGAGCCATCACGAGCAGGAGCGCGTTAATATACGCGCTCCGAACGGGATGCGGGGAGATAGCGACAGCAGTCGGGCGTTGACGTGTCCATGAAGTATCGAACCCCAGGAAACGCCCGACTGTGAGCTATCGACCAGCAAGAAAGCGCCAAGGCGCGACCGGGGGTCGCGTCTTGGCGAGCGCGAGGATGGGGCGGACGAGGTCCACGACCCAGGCTGGTCGATCGCGGACCAGATCGACGATGGCCTCGTGCGGGAAGGAGAGTGACATTTCAGCCTCCCGCCGGGCTTATCGTGGGAGGCGAGGCGTGCCATGCTCAAAGCGCTGGATGTGGACAGAAAGTGTCCGGTTCTGTTCAGCTCGGGCTGATATGGTGCGTATCTATGATAGATAAAACATCGTATTCGCGAATGCACATGCTGAACGCCCTCAGTGCTTCTTCTCCTTCTCCACGTCCAGGCTGCGCAGGCTGGTCTCCAGGTCCATGTACCAGGGCGCCCCCTCCGACTCCCGCTTGTAGTACAGCATCAGCTCGCGGTCATCCACCTTCTGCCGAACGAGATCCTTGACCTTCACCCTCGTCTTCACCCGCGCGCGCAGGCCCGAGCTGTCCACGTCCGCCATCACGATCTCATACGACATGATGTCGAGCATCTCCGGCTTCTCGAGGAACAGGCGCTCCAGCAGGTAGGGGATGTCCACCTCCGCCTGCTTGTCGGGAGCGTGGTAGGTCGCGGCCTTGTCGAAGTCCTTGAACTGGATGTCCTCCCAGAAGCTCATCGTCGTCCGGCGGAGCAGGCCCTCCTCCCCGCCCAGGGGGAGCCCGAGCGTGGGGTAGGCGCCGCCCGTGAGGTGGGCGAGGCCCAGGTATCCTACGACTCCGATCGCTGGAATTCCGAACAAGATCAGCCACTTGCTGGATGACTTCAAGATTTCACCTCAGGTCTCGATCCGCCGCAGACGCAGCGCGATCACCGCCGCCGCGCACAGCAGGGTCGCGTACAGGGGGAGCACGGCGAGGTCGGCCCCCGCGATCAGCCAGTCCGGCTCGCCCTCCGCCGACTCCTGGAAGACGCGGTAGGCCCAGCGCACGGGCATGAGCTTCTCGATGAGCGCCACCGCGTCGGAGAAGGTGTCCCGCGGGATGGCCAGCTCGCTGAACAGGATCTGCGGGAGGATGATCAGGGGCACCACGCCCACCGCCCGCTCCTGGGCGCGGGAGAGCGCGCTGACCAGCAGCCCGAGCCCCGTCCCGCACAGCGCCGCCCCCCAGAGCGCCAGCGTCTGGAGCAGGTAGGGCCCGCGCAGGGAGAGGCTGCTCTCGATCACGATCTGGAGCCCCATGACCTGCACGAGGCCCACAAGCCCGAGCACGGCGAGCTTGGAGGCCACATAGGCGCCCATGGAGAGCCCGAAGAAGCGCTCCCGCTCCAGGATCGCGCGCTCCTTGACGATCTCCCGGCAGGCGCCGATGCATCCGAACCAGAGCGCCGAGAGGCACATCACGAACCAGAGCGTGGGCGTGTCCTCCTCGATGGAGCCCCACACCACCACGCACAGCCAGCCGATCAGCGGCGCCTGCGCCACCAGGAGCAGCACCGTCAGCGCGTCGCCGCGAAGGGTCGCCGCGTAGCGGGCGGTGAGCACGCTCGCCTGGGCCCGCGTCGGCAGCGCGCTCACGCCCCACCTCCGCGCAGCTTCGCCTTCAGCGCCGCCAGCTCGGCCTCAGCCGCGGCCCGCGGGTTCGGGGTCGTGGGGGCGGGCGAGGGAGCGGAGGGCGAAGCGGTGAGGGGAGCCGGGCGGAGCGTCGGCGCCGGTCGCGCGGCGAGCTGCGCGCCCTGCTGCTGCCAGCGCCTGCCCCAGACCAGGGGGGCATGCTTCTTCAGCTCCTCGAAGACGCCTGTGTAACGGTCGGTCTCGAACCAGCTCAGCGCGCTCTGCGGCGGCCCGCAGAAGGCCAGGCGCCCGCCCACCAGCACGACGAGGGCGTCGCAGCGCTCCAGGCTCTGCATGGCGTGGGTCGCCACCATCACCACCCGGCCCGTGCGCGCCACCTCCTGGAAGAGCGCCATCAATTGGGCCTCCATCCCGGGGTCCAGGCCGCTGGTGGGCTCGTCCAGGATGAGGACCGGGGGCTCGGTCAGCAGCTCCAGGGCCACGCTCACCCGCTTGCGCTGCCCGCCCGAGAGGCGGCCGATCTTCAGGTCCATGCGCTCGGCGAGCCCCACCGCGGCGCAGACCTCGCGGATCCGCGCGGCGCGAGCCTCTTCCTCCAGGTCAGGCAGGCGGAGCTGCGCCGAGAAGTCCAGGGACTCCGCCACGGTCAGGCTCAGGTGCAGCGCGTCGTCCTGCGGCACGTAGCCCACGGGCCCCAGCGCGCTGAGCGGCTGCCCTCCGGCCTCCACCTTGCCCTCCGTGGGCTCGCGGATGCCAAGAAGGACCTTGATCATCGTGCTCTTGCCCGCGCCGGAGGGCCCGATGAGCCCCACCAGCTCGCCCGGCCGCAGCGTCAGGTTCATCCCGCTCAGGATGGTCGTGGCGCCGGCCCGCACCTCGACCCCGCGCAGCGTGAGATCGCCGGTGGGGAGGGAGGGCGCCATCGCCCTGTTCTATCATGAGGGCAGGGGAGGGGAGCGCGTGATAGAGCGCTCCATGCTCTCCGGCCTGGAAGTCCTCCTCTCCGATCCCTCCCGGCTGCGCGGCCAGCGCGTCGGGCTCTGCTGCAACCACACCGCGATCACGCGCGAGCTCGACCACGCCCTGCCCCTGCTGCGCGCGGCGGGTGTGGACGTCGTGCGCCTCTTCGGCCCCGAGCACGGGCTGGAGGCCACCGCCCAGGACATGGTCGCCGTCGGCAACGGCGAGCCCGACGGCGGGCCCGCGCGCCCCTCGGTGGTCTCGCTCTACGGCCCCACGGTCCAGAGCCTGCGCCCCCTGCCGGAGCAGCTCGACGATCTGGACTGCCTGCTCTTCGACATCCAGGACATCGGCAGCCGATACTACACGTTCCAGGCCACGCTCCAGTACATCCTGGAGGTCTGCGCCGGGATGCCGCGGGCGCCGCGGGTCATCGTGCTGGACCGCCCGAACCCCATCGACGGGGTCACGCTGGAGGGCAACGTCGTCCAGCCCGGCTTCGAGAGCTTCGTGAGCGCGAGCCCCCTGGCCATCCGCCACGGCATGACCATGGGCGAGCTGGGGACCTTCTTCGTCCGGCAGCTCGGGATCAAGGCTGAGCTCGAGGTCATCCCCTGCCAGGGCTGGGAGCGCGACCAGTGGCTCGACGAGACCGACCAGCCCTGGGTCTTCCCCAGCCCCAACATGCCCACCCTGGAGACCGCGGCCATCTACCCTGGGATGTGCCTGATCGAGGGCACCAACCTGTCCGAGGGCCGCGGCACCACCCGACCCTTCCACCTCGTCGGCGCCCCCTGGCTCGACCGCGAGCGCTTCGCCCGCTACTGCCGTCAGGGCGCGGTGGACAGCGAGCTCTCCGGCGTCGCCTTCCGGGCCGCCACCTTCGAGCCCCGCTTCCAGAAGCACGGCGGCCAGCCCTGCCACGGCGTGGAGATCTTCGTCACCGACCGCCGGGCGATGGAGCCCTTCCTGCTGGGCCTCGTGGTCCTGGAGGCGGCGATCCACACCGCCCCCGAGCACTTCCGCTGGCGCACCGAGACCTACGAGTTCGTGGACGACCCCATCGCCATCGACCTGCTCTGCGGCAGCCACGAGGCGCGGGTGGGGCTGGAGTCCCGAATCCGCCCCCGCGACCTGCTGAACCGCTGGAAGACCGAGCTGGACACCTGGGCGGAGCTGCGGGAGGAGTGCCTGCTGTACTGAGGCGCCCCCCCGAGCCGCTCACCCGAACAGCACCGGGTCCATGCAGCTCTCGTCGCCGCTCTGGATGCTCTTGCCCAGCGCCACGGCTTGCGGCAGCACGTTGTGCGCGTAGAAGGTCGCGTTCGCCAGCTTGCCCTTGTAGAAGGCCTCGTCCCCGTTGGCCTGGCCGCTCGCCAGGACCTCGTGGGCCACGCGCGCCTGCCAGAGCGCGTGCAGACCCAGCACCACCGTGCCGAACTGCGTGAGGAAGGGGGTGGCCTGGAGCATGGCGGCGTCCAGCCGGCCCGCCATCCCCAGACCGCCGAGATGCATGGCCGTCCCGGCGAGGTTGTCCTTGGCCTTGTCCAGCGCCGTGACCACCTCGGGCAGCAGGCCCGCGGCGCGGCAGCGCTCGATCTCGGCGTTGGCCTCGCCCAGCCAGTTCATGAACAGCACGCCGCCGCCCTTGCGCATCTTGCGGCCCAGGAGGTCCATGGCCTGGATGCCGTTGGTGCCCTCGTAGATGCTGTAGATCTTGTTGTCGCGCATGGTCTGCTCGACCGGGTACTCGCCGATGTAGCCGTAGCCCCCGTAGGTCTGGATCGCGAGGCGGCAGACCTCGAAGCCGACGTCCGTGCAGTGCGACTTGCAGATGGGCACCATCAGCTCGACGAGCCCGAGCAGGTACTTCGCCTCCTCCGCGTCGGCGTTGGCCTCCACCCGGTCCAGCCGCAGGGCCGTCGTGTAGAGGAAGGAGCGCATCGTCTCCACGTAGACCTTCTGGAGCATGAGCATGCGCCGGACGTCCGGGTGGTTCACGATGGTCACGCGCTCGGCGTCGGCGTCGGCCATGTTGGCCAGGCTCGTGCCCTGCACGCGCTCCTTCGCGTAGGACAGCGCGTTCATGTAGGCCGAGGCCGCGCCGCCCAGCGCCTGCACGCCGACGCCGATGCGCGCCTCGTTCATCATGTGGAACATGATGGGCATGCCCTCGCCCTCGCGGCCCAGCAGGATGCCCTCACAGGGTCCGTTGGCGCCCAGCGCGATGGTGCAGGTGGAGTTGCCGTGCAGCCCCATCTTCTCCTCGATGCCCACGACGAAGGCGCCGTTACGCTCGCCCAGGTTGCCCTGCTCGTCGAACTTGAACTTGGGCACCATGAAGATCGAGAGCCCGCGGGTGCCCGAGGGCGCGCCCGGCGTGCGGGCGAGCACGAGGTGGATGATGTTCTCCGCCAGATCGTGATCCCCGCCGGAGATGAAGATCTTCTCGCCCTCCAGCAGGTAGACCCCCGGGCGATCCGTGGGCGTCGCCTTGCAGCGGTTGTCGCCCACCGCCGAGCCCGCCCCGGCCTCGGTCAGGCACATGGTCCCACCCCACTGGCCCGAGACCATCTTGCCCACCACCAGCTGGCGGTGGCTCTCCGGCGCGTAGTGCATGAGCAGGTTCGACGCCGCGCGGGCGAGGCCGATGTACATGAACAGCGAGGAGCAGGCCCCGCACATCAGCTCCATGAAGTAGACCGAGAGCGTCTGGGGGAGCCCGGTCCCGCCGAAGCTCTCCGGCGCGCTGACGCCGAACCAGCCGCCCTCGGCGATGGTGTTCCAGGCCTCCTTGAAGCCCTTGGGCGTGGTCACGTTGCCCTGGCCGTCGAAGTGGCAGCCCTCGCGGTCGCTGTTCTTGTTGAGCGGGGCGATGACCTCGGTGCAGAGCTTCGCCGCCTCGTCCACCATCGTCTCGTAGATGTCCTTGTCGAAGGCGGCGTAGCGCTCGAAGCCCGAGAGCTGCTCGCTGATGCGGATCTGCTCGAAGAGGACGAAGCGGATGTCGCGGAGATCGACGGTGAACTGGGTCGCGCTCATGGTGCCCCCTGATCGATGAATGATGATTCATTCAGTAGCCCCCGAGTGGGCCCGAGGCAAGCGCTGGGTGACACGCGCGCGAATCTTGCAATATTTTCACTTGGTGTTAAATATTGTCGTCACCACGAACCCCAAGGAGCCCCCATGCGACCCTGCCCCCCCGACTGGCCCCGCATCTCGTCCGCGCTCTACTACGAGGACGCCCACGCCGCGATCGCCTGGCTCTGCGCGGCCTTCGGCTTCGAGATCCGCCTCGTCGTCGAGGGCGACGGCGGCCGGGTCGAGCACTCCGAGCTGACCTTCGGGGAGGGCGTGATCATGGTCGGCGACGGGTCGAAGTCGGAGAAGTTCCCCTACATGCGCGCGCCCGCCACGGTTGGCGGCGCCAACACGCAGAACATGCTGGTCTACGTGGACGACGTGGACGCTCACTGCGCCCGGGCCCGCGCCCACGGAGCCCGCGTCACCACCGAGCCCAAGACCACCGACTACGGCGTGGACTACTGGACCGACCGCACCTACGAGTGCGTGGACGTCGGCGGCCACCACTGGTGGTTCGCCCAGCGCCTGCGCAACGCGGGGGAGGCGACTTGAGCAGCTCCGAGCTCGATCCCGTGCTCGCGGCGCTGGCCGATCCCACCCGGCGCGGCGCCGTGGAGCTGCTGCGCTCCCAGCCCCGTCGCTCGGGTGAGCTCGCGCAGCTCCTCGGCGTCAGCGCCCCCGCCCTCAGCCGCCACCTGCGCGTGCTGCGCGAGGCGGGCCTGGTCGAGGAGGATCACGCCGGCCCCGATCTGCGCGTGCGCACCTACCGCCTCCGCCCCGAGCCCTTCCGCGCCCTGCGCGGCTGGCTGGAGGAGGTCGAGCGCTTCTGGACCCTCGAGCTGGAGAGCTTCCAGGAGCACGTCGAGCGCACGCGGGGTGGCCCGTGATCGCGCCGCCCGGGGACAGCGCCGGGGCCAGCGTCTTCGTGCGCGTGGGCCCGGAGGTGGCCTGGGAGGTCTTCACCCAGGAGATCGACCTCTGGTGGCGCACGGGCCCCCGCTTCCGCATCGCCGGGAAGCGCCGGGGCGCCCTGCGCTTCGAGCCCCGCCTGGGTGGCGCGCTCACCGAGACCTGGGAGGAGCCCCTCGGCCCGCGCACCCACGAGGTCGGCCGCGTGCTCGCCTGGGAGCCTCCCGCCCGGCTCACGCTGGAGTGGCGCGGCGTCAATTTCCGGCCGGGAGAGCGGACCCTGGTGGAGGTGCGCTTCGAGCCCGCCCCCGGCGGGACCCTGGTGCGCGTGCGCCACACCGCCCTCGCCAGCCTCCCCCCTGATCACCCGGCGCGTCACGGCCTGCAGGGCGCGGACTTCTGCCGGATGATCGGGACCTGGTGGGGCGATCTGCTGCGCGGCCTCGCGCTCCGCCTGCACACCGGCTGGAGCGCGGGCGGAGACGGGTAGGCCCTACTTCTTCTTCGTCTCGATGTGGCAGGACCCGCAGGCGCCGATGACCTTGCCGTAGGCCTCGGCGCGAGCGTTGCGATCCTGCGCGTTGGATGCGGTCTTGGACTGGGCCGTCAGCGTGGCCAGGGCGCTCTCCGCGCCGGGGGTGCTGGCGCTCACGCCGTAGCCGGAGAGCGCCGTGGGCAGCCCGGTCAGCCCGCCCGCGGCGGTGGTCCAGGTCTCCGCGCTGTTGGAGACCAGCCCCGTCCACATCGAGCTCACCGCCCAGGTGCCCAGGTTCTTGTGGTCCGCGCCCTGTGGCTTGGACGCGATCATCGGCGAGAGCCCCGCCGCGGCCGTCGTGTGGCAGCTCCCGCAGGCCGCGCCCATGCGGCCCACCGCCACCCCATAGTCCTGGGCGGTGCTGCCCTTCAGCCCGTCCCGGGCCGCCGTGTGCAGGGCCGCCACGCCCGCGGCGCTCGCGTCCACGACCGGGTCGGGCTCGTGGTGGTCGGACATCCAGCTCAGGTCCGCGCGCGCCTGCGTGAGGTCGCCCATCACCACCGCGTTGGACGCGCTGAGCGCGCGCGCCAGGTGCTCGCCCATGTGGAGGCGGATCATCTCACGGGTCGTGGCGCCGGCGTCAGCGGCCTCCGCGGTGGGGACCGGGGCGCAGGCGAGCAGGAAGATCAGCATGGTCGAAGCTCCGATAGTGCTTGAGAGGGCACGCCGTATCGGGGCAGATCGCCACACCTGGCGAGCGGCACGTCCCCCCGAACACGCCGTTCACGCGGGCACCTTAACACGAGGGGGATGCAAGAGAGCGCGCGATGGTGGTATAAGGGGTGGGCTTTCGGGGGGAAGCGGAACGTGCGCCTGCGCTCCAGGCATGTCGTGGCCTCACGGCTCGTGTTCGCTGCGCTCGGCCTCGCGGTCGGGGCGGCGGGGTGCGACGTGCGCGCCGTTCCGGGGACCGGCCTGGACAGCGAGAGCCTGATCGAGGCCCGCGCCGGCCTGCAGGTGACGGTGAGCGACGAGGGCGGCGCGCCGCTGGCCGGGGCCTGGGTGACGCTCAGCCCCGGGGCCTGGGAGCAGCCGACCGGAGATGACGGCGTCGCCCGCTTCGAGGCCGTGGGCGGCGGAGACTGGGCGGTGACGGCCTCCGCCCAGGGCTTTGACGCGGCCAGCGGCGCGCTCACGCTGGGGGAGGAGGATGGCGCGCTCGCCCTCACCCTCGTCGCGCGCGCGGAGGCCGGCACCACCCTGGCCGGCGAGATCCTCGACCGCGAGGGGCTGGCCGTGGCGGGGGCGGAGATCTGGCTCGGCGAGACACTGGTGGCGACCACCGGGGAGGACGGGAGCTTCGAGGCGACGAACCTGGAGGCGGGCACCTTCGAGGCCACCGTCACGCCGCCCGACGGCAGCGGCCTCCTCTCCTGGGAGATCGCCACGCTCGACCTGGAGGAGGACGCCCGCGCCGAGATCGCCGTGATCCTGGGGCCGGCGACGGCCGAGGGCTCGACCTACGTGGGCACGCGCATCTGCCTGGCCTGTCACGCCGACATGGAGGACAGCTACGGGCAGAGCCCGCACCGGAACGCCGGCCGCGACACGGAGGACGTGGAGGACGACGACGACCTGGACGCCCTCTCCGACGCCTTCCTCGGCGGCGACACCGTCACCCTCGACGATCTGGGCGCCAGCGTGGCCCTGGCCAGCGCGGACGGGGTCTGGACCGCCACGCTCACGGACGCCTGGGGCGACAGCACCGGGGCCCTGGAGGTGGTGGAGGTCTACGGCGGGCACAGCACCGGCGCCGCGCTGGCGGTCGAGGTGGGCGGGACCCAGGCCCTCCTGCCGGTGGCCTGGGCGCTGGCCGGTCAGGGCCTGTCCAGCCAGCAGGACGAGGCCGGCTGGGTGAGCGCCTGGTCGGAGGGCTGGTTCGACGGGGAGGGGCGGTTGAGCCTGGACAGCGAGGGGCGCCCCGGGGTGGAGGCCAGCTTCGCGCTCCAGTGCGCCGGCTGCCACGCCACCGACGGCCTGCTGGTCGCCTCGGGTGGCGCCTACACCCTCGACCAGGCCGCGGAGGCGAGCTCGCTGGAGACCGTGGTGGGCTGCGAGAGCTGCCACGGCCCGGGGAGCGTCCACTACCGGACGGTCTCCAAGGACGACATCCTGAACCCGGCCTCGTTGCCGCCCGAGCAGCGCCTCGAGCTCTGCGCGCGCTGCCACGAGCGCGCCACGCCCGACGATCACCCCTTCACCGACACCCCGGGCTACCCGGTGGACGGGGACGGCGGGCTGCTGGGCCCCCTGGACCCCACGTCGGAGCTCAGCACCTCGGCCTCCGTGCGCTGGCTCAGCGCCCCCGCCTCGCGGGTCGGCTGGGATCAGGCCGGGGATCTGCGCAGCTCGCCCCACCTCGCCGGGGAGCAGGGCTACGCCGCCATCTGCGAGGACTGCCACGACCCTCACGGCGGGGGCGAGGGCGGGCTGCGGGTGGAGCTCAGCGACAACACGCTCTGCACCACCTGTCACGCCGCCGACTTCCCCGACGAGGCGGCCGAGGCCAGCCATGCCCGCCACGGCAGCTTCCACCCCGGCGAGTGGACCCCGGGGAGCTGCGTGGGCTGCCACATGCCGCGCCTCGGCCACTCCGTGCGCCCCGACGCCGTGAGCGGCGCGGGCGAGCTGCGCGCCCACGTCCTGGACTTCGTCGAGCCCGCCGCGGCCCTCGCCGAGTTCGACGCGGCCGGCGCCAGCACGCTCCCGCTGGGGCAGGTCCCCACCAACGCCTGCCTGGACTGCCACCTGCAGGCCGACGCCGAGGAGGAGGACGCCGGCTCCAACTGCCCCTGCCCGGTGGGCAGCCCCACGAAGCGCGTCACCTACGAGGACTTCCAGTCTCTCTACGAGATCGTCTGGGGGCTCGAGTGAAGGCCACGATCCTCGCGCTGCTGCTGGCGGGCTGCGCCGTGCCGGCCATCGACCGGAGCTCGGGCGGCGCCTTCCCCCACCCGGAGGGCTACGCCGAGGCGCACGGGACCGACGCCGTAGCCGCCGACGCCGCCTGCCAGAGCTGCCACGGGTTGGTCGAGGGTGAGCAGGTCCAGGGCCAGACCCCCACCGCTCCCGCCTGCCAGAGCTGCCACGCCGCCTTCCCGCACGCGGCCGGATACGGCACCTCGGGCGCGCACGGGGCCGACTGGACGACCGACGCCAGCGCGTGCACCGACTGCCACGGGGCGGCGGGCGACCGCTCTCCCGCCGAGCTGACCCGCGGTCAGTGTGTAAAATGCCACAGCTCCTACCCCCACCCGGGCGGCTGGGAGCTGGCCCCGGGCCACGGTGAGGCCGTGATCGCGCGCGGCGGATACCACGCCTGCGGCTCCTGTCATGAGGGCGACAGCGCTGATCCGGCCGCCTGCTCCACGTGCCACGCGCTCTACCCGCACCCCGACGGCTGGGGCGAGGCGACCGGGCACGGCGCGGCGGTGATCGGGGGCGCCACCTGCGCCGAGACCTGCCACCCGGCCAGCCCCGTGGGCGCGGCTCCGCGTCAGGCCTGCGCCACCTGCCACGACCTCTTCCCGCACCCCGACGGCTGGCCGGACGGCCACATCGCCGTGGTCCAGGCGCGGGGCGAGGGGGCCTGCACCTCCTGCCACGCCGCCGGCAGCCTGCCTGGGGGCGTGATGCCGGTCTCCTGCGGCGCGAGCTGCCACGCGGAGGCCGAGTGATCGCCGCCCTCGCGCTCACCGCCGCCGCGCTGGCCTCGGACGCGGGCGAGCTCACGACCTGGTCGCTGAGCGCGGTGGAGGCCGTGCCCTTCCTGCGCGGGGACGTGGGGCTCCGCGCCGCCCAGCACCTCGGCCTCTACGCCGGGCTCGACGAGGGGGGCAGCTTCAGCGCCGATCTCTCCTTCCGCGCGCCCCCGGGCTACGACGCCTCCCCGGCCTTCGACCTGCAGCAGCTCCTCCTGGTCCACCGGGCGGAGTGGGGCTCGCTGCGCGTCGGCCGGCAGAGCCGCCTCGATCTGCGCGGCTGGCTGCCCATCGACGGGGTCTCGGTCGATCTGCGGAGCTCCCCCTTCCTGGAGCCCTCGGCCTTCGTCGGCCGGCTGTGGAGCCCCGAGCCCGGTGAGGACGCGCTCCAGACCTGGGTGGGGGGCGTCGGGCTGCGCCTGCGCCCGCCGGTCGGAGGGGGCGAGGCCTCGCGATCCGTGGCCTTCGACCTGGGCTGGATGGAGCGCCTGAGCCAGGCGGGCCTCAGCCACAGCCTGGCGGCGGGGGCCAGCTACCGGCGCCCCCGCGGGGGCAGCGCCTCCCTGGACGGGGAGCTGCGCCTGGGCGCCGATCCGGGCAGCCGGGCGGGGGTGCGGGCCACGGCCTTCCTGGGCCGGCACCTCGCGCTCTCGCCGGAGCTGCGCTGGGAGGATCTCAGCCCAGACGCCGAGATCTCTGCGCTGCGCACGCCCATGGACTGGCTCGGCGGGGACGGCTACGCGGTGGCCTCCCTCGCCGCGCGGGTGAGCCTGGGCGGCCTCGAGCTCTCGCTGAGCGGCGGGCCCGTGGCCCATCAGGACGAGACCGGGCTGGGCGCGCTGGGCCGCGGCGGGCTCTCCTGGCGCGGGGAGGGCCTCGGCGTGGGCGTCTTCGGCTCGGGGGCGGCGGTAGACGGCTCCTGGATCAGCGGCGGCGGCCTCTCCGGCGAGCTGGAGCGAGAGCACCTGAGCGCGCGGGCCGAGGCCGGATCCTTCTGGTTCCAGCCCCTGGACGGCGCGGCGCAGCCCGTGGTCGAGGGGCGGGGCCGGCTGGCCACCCCGCTGACGAGCTCGGATCAGGGCGGGCTCGCGCTGGCCCTGGACGGCGCGGCGGGGATGGGTCGCCTGCTCGCGCCCTGGGCGCGGGCCACGCTCTCGCTGGAGGGCACCTTGGGAGCGTCTCCATGAGCGTGCGCGCGCTGAGCGTGGGCGGCCTCGGGCTGCTGCTGGCCGCGACCGTGGCCTGGGCGGGGGACGTTGTCCACCTGCGCTCGCCGCTGCCCTTCGATCACGCCGAGCACGCCCGGACCTTCGACAAGGCAGGTCTGAGCTGCATCGACTGCCACCCGGTGGGGGCGAAGGCGTCGGCGCCCACGGAGGCCGCCCTGCCGCTCCCCGAGGGGCCGCGCTCCACCTGCCACGGCTGCCACCTGGGCGAGGTCTCCAAGGCCCCGCGGGCCGCGCAGGACGACTGCCTGCTCTGCCACGCCGACCTGACGGGCCTGATGCCGCCCGATCACAACCTGGACTGGATCTCCGCCCACGGCGACCAGAGCCGGGCCGCGGGGAGCTCCTGCTCCACCTGCCACCGGCCCGCGGAGTGCCTGGACTGCCACGATCGGCGCGGCGCGGGCAGCGAGAGCCCGCACCCGGTCGGCTTCCGCTCCGGCCACGGGGTGGAGGCCCGGCTGGACCCGCGGAGCTGCTCCACCTGCCACACGCAGACCAGCTGCAGCTCCTGCCACGAGGGAGGGGCCGCGCCATGGTGAGGGCCGCTTCGCTGCTGATCCTCGCCCTCGGCGCCGGCTGCGAGGTCGCGCCCTGTCCGCGCGGCTCGATGCTGGAGAGCGACGGCGGGCTCATCGTCACCGAGGCCGAGCACCCCACGGGCTGGGCCGAGGCCGACTGCTCGCTGTGCCACGTCCCGGCCACCCTGCACGATCAGGGCTGCACGCCCGACGTGGACCTGGCGGAGATCGACGCGATGGTGGAGGAGGAGGGCGTGGAAGCCTGCGCCGCCTGTCACGGGGACAACGGGGTGCAGCCATGAGGCCCGTGAACCTGCCTGGGCTCGCGGCGCTCCTGGGCTTCGCCCTCGCCCTCGGCTTCAGCCGGGGAGGGGACGCCGCCGAGGCCCAGAAGAGCCCGCACGGCGACCCCGCGGGCTGCCTGGCCTGCCACGCCCCCGGCGCCTCGGCCACCGAGCCCGGCCCGGCGCTGCCCATCGTCAAGACCTGCCTCGGCTGCCACCCGACCGCCGACATGCACCCGGTCTCCATGGCCCCCAACAAGGTGCCGGTCCCGCACGGCTGGCCCCTGGAGAACGGCCAGGTCACCTGCGCCACCTGCCACGCCGAGCCCGCGCACGGCGGCGAATTCACCGAGCTGAAGGCCCCCTGGCACCGCGGCGGGCCCTACCCCTCGGTGACCCGCTTCTGCTACGCCTGCCACGAGGTCGAGGGCTACGCGCGCTCCAACCCGCACGAGCCGGCGAAGGCGGGCGATCCGCGCGACGCGAGCTGCTCGGCCTGCCACACCGGACACCCGCCAGTGGGCGCCGATCTGGAGCGCTCCCGCCTGCGGGTGGAGGCCAGCCAGGTCTGCACCGCCACCTGCCACACCGGGGCCGAGCACGCCGGGCTGGCCGAGCACATGGGCGAGGAGGTCTCGGCGGAGATCGCCGCCTCGCTGCCCGACACCATGCCCCTGGTCGAGGGGAAGATCGCCTGCTTCACCTGCCACGAGGTCCACGGCACCCACGCGCCCCCGGCTGCGGGGGCGAAGGGGGCCCTGGCCAGCGGGATCGTGGCGCGGGCGCGGGGGGAGGACTGGGCGGACCTCAGCGCCGCGGGCGTGAGCTGGCCGGACGGCGATGACGCGCACGCTCTCCTGGCGGCGTCCACCGCGGACGGGAGCCTCTGCGAGCGCTGCCACGGGGAGGGCCCATGAGACGCCTCCTCTTCGCCTCCGCGCTGCTGGCCGGCTGCCCCGAGGGGCCGCAGCTCGCCTCCATCCAGGACGCTCCCCCGCTGATCTCGGCCACCGTCGCCGATCGCGTGAGCATCGACGCGCTCCTGCCCTCGGACGTGATCACCACCCCGGGCGGCGCCGTCTGGGTGCTGGACGGCTACGGCGGGCGGGCCCTGCGCATCGGCGAGGGCGGCTCGGTCACCGCCACCCTGGGAAACCCGGAGGACTGGGGCCACCCTCTGCGCCTCGCCCCGGGGCCGGACGAGGGCCTCTGGCTCTCCGACCCGGCAGGGCGGATCCTGCTGGTGGACGAGGCCGGGACCATCAAGACCACGCTGATGGCGCCCACCCTGCCCGAGCCCGCGGGCGCTCGGGCCACCCCGGTCGCGATGCTCGACCTCGGCGACACGCTCGTCGTGAGCGACCGTCAGGGGCGCCTCTCCTGGCTGGACGCGAAGACCGGCGAGCCGCGGCGGACCGTGGACCGGGACGCCGAGGGTGACGCGCTCTCCCTGCTGGCCGACCTCGCGCGCACGCCCGAGGGGCGGGTGGTGGCGGTGGACACGCTGCTGGGCCGCGTCCAGACGTTTTCAGGCGAGGGGGAGCCGGTCTCCGCGCACGGCCGCTACGGGGCCTGGGCGGGCTACCTCAAGCAGCCCAGGGCGGTGGAGCCGCTGGGCGAGGGCGCGCTGGCGGTGGCCGACGCGGAGCTCGGCGCCGTGCAGATCTTCGACGAGGACGGCGCGGCGCGCGGCGTGGTGGCGGTGGACGGCGCGCCCCTGCGCCTGGCGCACCCGGTGGCCATGGCCCGGGGCGCCGACGGCGAGCTCCTGGTCTTGGACGCAGGAGCCGGGGTGCTCATTCGACTGAAGCTCGACGAGCGCTCGCTGGACGACGCGATGGTGGGCCCGGCGCGCCGCTGGCTGCGCTCCCCGCTGTCTCCCGCCGAGGAGCTGCCCCCCGAGGGCGGCCAGCGCTGCCTGCAGTGCCACAGCGGGGTGGTGGGTGACAGCCGCGAGGTCTGGGACCGCAAGCTGGACGCCCACCCGGTCAACATCAAGCCGGAGATGGAGATCCCCAGTTACTTCCCGCTGGATGACCAGGGGCAGATGGTCTGCAGCACCTGCCACAGCCCGCACGGCGCGGTCACCCTGGACGAGCTGAAGAAGGTGGGCGACGACGCCGCTCTCGAGGCGCTCGCCCCGCACGGGGGAGGGGACAGCACCTTCCTGCGCATGGGCCGGAGCTCGTCGGAGCTCTGCGTGGCCTGCCACACCGAGTCCGCGCACGAGGGCGCGCTGGACCTGCTCAGCCTGGGCGGGGGCGGTCACCCCACGGGCGCGGCGCTGGCGGCGGCGATGGAGGAGCGCGGCGAGGGGGACATCTCCGTGGACGCGCTCACGGAGGGCCAGTGCCTCTCCTGTCACGCCGTCCACGGCGCCTCCGGCGAGCACCTGACCCGCGGCGAGGCCGAGGGTGAGCTCTGCGTCGCCTGCCACGAGGATCAGGCCACCGCGGGCAGCACGCACCCGATGGGGCTCACCGACGGGCGGGTCGCGGTCCACCCGGAGCGCTCGGGCCTGCCGCTGGACGAGGACGGCCACGTCACCTGCCGCACCTGCCACACCCTGGTGGGTGGGCGAGGGGAGGCGCTCCTGCGCGCGGCCCCGAGCGGGGACGCCCTCTGCGCGAGCTGCCACACGACCCAGGCCGGCGAGCTGGGCGGCGATCACGCCCACGTCCGGGGCGAGGAGGGGATCACCTGCCTGGGCTGCCACGACCCCCACGGCCAGAGCACGGATCACGAGATGCTCCGCGGCGCGTCCGTGGCCTCGAAGGCGGATCCTTCGGGTTGCCTCTCCTGCCATGGCGCGGGCGGGGCGGTGGCGAAGGCCAGCGTGCGCCCGGGCGTGCTGGGACACCCGGTGGACGGTGAGCTGCACGGCGGGGACAAGGCGCTCACCTGCGAGAGCTGCCACGCCGCCCACGACCCCCGGCCCAAGGACGCCGCGCGCTGCGAGAGCTGCCACAAAGAGCAGGCCGAGGCCGATCATCGCGGCGGGCACGGCGAGGCCAGCTGCCAGGACTGTCACCCGCCACACAGCAGCGCCCCCGTGGCGAAGGTCGCCGCCGGCACCAACCCGCGCAGCGCCACCTGCCTGGCCTGCCACGCCGAGGGCAGCGGCAGCGAGCGCGCGCCGAAGGTGGCCAGCTTCACGCACGAGGCCATGGTCTTCGCGCCGGACGGCAGCCGCTGGACCCCGCTGGGCGACCTGCCCCTCTTCGCCGCCGACGGGACGGAGCAGCCCCGGGGAACGAACGGCGCGCTGACCTGCTCGAGCTGCCACCTGACCCACGGCCCCGACGCCAAGGAGCCCGGGGACAACCTGCGGCGTCCGGGCTGGAAGGAGGCCTGCGCGGCCTGCCACGGCGAGGAGGCGCTCCCGCTCTACCGCTACTTCCACCAGCCCGACCGCTGGGACGACCTGGAGGGCAAGCCATGATCTCCTGGCGCCTGGGGGTGGGCCTCTTCCTGCTCGGGCTGCTCGGCGTCGCGCTGGGCGTGTCCTCGCTCCACTTCCTCTTCGACGCCTGGCGTCACGCGGGGCTCTGAGATGGCTGGGCGGCTGCGCGTGTGGCTGAGCGGGTGCTGGGCGGAGATCGTCCAGAGCCCGAGGTCCAAGGTGGCGGCGGCGAGCAGCCTGCTGCTGGGCGCGGCCGTGGGCGTGGTCCCCGAGCAGCACATCTACAACTACATGTGGAGAGACCCGGCCTTCTGCGCCGACTGTCACGTCCACGACTACGCCAACGAGGCCTACGAGCGCTCCGTCCACGCGGGCCTGACCACCTGCCACGACTGCCACCTCGTCCCCATCCGCCACTACCCGCGCAACCTCTACGTCACCGTCTTCGACACCCCGCAGGGCCCCGAGGACATCACGCGGCCGGAGGTGCCCACGGTGGTCTGCACGCGCTGTCACTCCAAGGAGGCCGACAGCGAGCCGCTGACCGGGCCCATGCCCCAGGAGCTCCGCGCCCGCATCGTCAAGGTGGACGACAGCCCCCTGCACCGCGCCCACATGGAGAGCGAGACCCGCGAGCCGGGCGCGGCGAAGGGCGGCGGCGAGGAGCAGGCGCAGAAGGAGGAGGAGGGCCACGCGCCCGAGCTCCACCTCAAGCAGATGAGCTGGGACAAGGGCGTGATCGGCTGCGTCGACTGTCACGGCTCCGACGCCAACCGCGCCCACCGCTTCGAGGCCACCCGCGAGAGCTGCGTGGAGTGCCACGAGGACACCACGCTGCACGGCGGCACCATGGCCACCGCCGACTGCCGCCAGTGCCACCTGAGCGGCTTCCTGGGCGCGGGCGGGGTGGCTACCAGGTGATCTAGTCCCTCAGCAGCCCCAGCGTGAACAGGAAGCTGGTCTGCCCGACCCGGATCTCCTCGTCGCCCAGCAGGCGGCGCTCGTGGACGCGCTCGTCGTTCACGTAGGTCCCGCCGGCCGAGGCGCAGTCCACCACGTAGAGCTTCGCGCCCTGGCGGAAGACCCGGGCGTGCTGGCGTGAGACCTGGGGGTCGTCGAGGATGACGATGTCGTTGTCGTTGCGCCGGCCGATGGTGATGCCGCGCTCGGGGACGCGGTGGATGCCCGCCTCGCGCCCGTTCTTGAGCTGCACCAGCACGGCGGGGGGCGGGCGGTCGTCGGGGGAGGCGCGGGCGGGGCGCAGGCGGCGGATGTTGGGGATGCGGCCCGGCGAGCGCGCCCGGCGGCTCGCCACGGCCCGCGGGTCGGCGTCCTCGAAGGCGGTGACGTCGTCGTCGTCCAGCAGCGCGTCGTGGGCGGCCTTCAGATCCTGCGCCATCTCCTCCCACTTCGGGCGGCGGGTGGCGGAGAGGGCCTCGGCGATCTCGGCGAGCGTGGCCTTCTCCGCCGGGTCGATGGACTTGAAGGCGCGCCCCAGCAGCCCGCTGGCCGCCACCGCCACCTGCTCGCAGAAGCGCAGCACGTCGGTGATGGTCTGGGGCGTGATGCCCACCTCCTCGTGGCCGCGCGAGGCGAGCTCCACGAGCACCTCGCGCCCGAGTCCCAGGTAGCGGTCGCTCGGCCGGTAGCGCAGCCAGGTCTCCAGCAGCAGCGCCGCCTCCGAGTCCAGCACGCCGCGCTTCTTGGCGATGTCCAGGATCACCCGCCGCTCGGCCTCGCCGATGCGCCCGTCGGCCCAGGCCACCTCCAGCAGGGGGAGCAGGGCGATGGCGTGGACGTTCTCCTCGTTCAGGCCGAGGCTGTGGAGGGAGGAGACCAGCGCGTCGTCGGTCATGGCAGGCAGTGCAGGGGTTCGGGGGGAGCCGCGGGGGGGGAGGGGTCATGAGCATAGCGCAGGCCGCGCGGACGTGCTCGCCGGCCCAGGTCACAGCCGCGTGACGGTGGCCTCTCCCGCCTGCTATGCTCGGGGCATGTACCCTCTCTCGCTCGTCTTTCACCTCGCCTGCACCTCGCGCTCGACGCAAGAGTCGAAGGGCGAGAACCTGGACACCTCTTCCCCCTGGGAGAGCGGGGCCGGGGAGACCGGAGAGGGGTCAGGTGAGACCGGCACCGAGAGCGGCGCCGAGACCTCCGCGCCCGAGGACACGGATCCTGAGGACACCGCGCCTGATCCGCTGGTCACCGAGGAGAGCGTCGATGACTTCGCCTGGACCGAGGGTGTCTGCCAGATCGCCATGGACTGCGACGAGGCCATCGTGGACAGCCCCAAGACCACCTGCGATCTGCGGGTGGAGGACGCTCTGGGCCTGGTGGCCTGGGAGGGCCCCGCCGGGGTCGAGCTGCGCGGACGATCCTCGATGTCCTTCCCCAAGAACCAGTTCGGCGTGGAGCTCCAGGACGCCGACGGCGAGGCCCGCGAGGCCAACCTGCTGGGCATGGGCGCGGAGAGCGACTGGGTGCTGAACGGGGCCTGGGTGGACCGGGCCCTCTTCCGCAACAAGATGACCTACGACCTCTTCGAGGAGGCCGGCGGCGACGCCGAGTACGGGGCGGAGAGCCGGTTCTGCGAGCTCACCCTGAACGGCGACTACTGGGGCGTCTACGTGCTGACCGAGCGGGTCAAGCGCGACGCGAGCCGCATCGACCTCAGCGCGTCCGGCGAGACCGACGGGTCCAGCTTCGTGCTCAAGCTGGACGAGAGCGGAGGTTTCGCCACCAACATGCTGGGCTACGGGACCTGGACCGCCATCTACCCGCGCCAGGAGGACGCCACCATCGAGGCCCTGGACGGGATCCGCAGCACGCTGCTGAGCTGGACCGGGGCCGCCTGGTCCGCCGACCCCGGCGACGACAAGACCGGGATCTTCGCCTACGTGGACATGGACAGCGCCATCGACTTCGTCTTGATGGAGGAGTTCGCCAAGAACAACGACGGCTATTTCCTGTCCGTCCACCTGTGGAAGGACGAGGGCGGGCTCATCCACTTCGTGCCCTGGGACATCGACCTGGGCTACGGGCAGCCCTCCTACAACGACAACGAGAACCCCGAGACCTGGATCGCCTACCGCCCCGATCTGGTGGCCGCCTTCGCCGATGATCCCGACTTCCACGACGCGATGGCCGCGCGCTGGGAGGAGCTGCGCGCCGGGCCCATGGACCGCGACGCGCTGCAGGCGCGCATTGACGACTACGAGGCAACGCTCAGCGAGGCCGCGGCCCGCAACTTCGAGCGCTGGCCCATCGAGGACGTGGACTTCTACGGCTACCTGTATGCGGTCGGGAGCTGGGAAGAGGAGGTCCAGAACGTGCGAGACTGGGTGGACGCGCGGCTCGCCTGGATGGATGAGAACGTCGCGGAGTGGTGAACATTCTCATACATCGGAATTTCCGATGCGTCGCTCCATCTCCGCCCGCTCCCGGTCCAGCGCGCCCGAGGCTCAGGCCTTCGGCTTCGGCGCGCGCTTCTTCGGCAGGGCCCGGTTCTGCTCGACCCGGAGGCGCACGATCCGCGCGATGAGGTCCATCGGGAGCGGCTGATCGAGGGGGAAGCGGATGGCGCCCTTGGAGCGCTGGTAGGCGCCCAGCTCCGCCTCGAAGGCCTCGACGCCCGCCGGCCCCGGGTACAGGCCCGTGTGCTGCGTGAACGCCCCGATGTGGACGAGGTTGCCGTTCAGGTACCAGGTCGGGAGCCCGTAGGCCATGCGCTCGGTGGCCTCGGGGGCCAGCTCGCCGATCAGGGCACGCAGGGCCCGCAGGCGCTCCTGGGCCGCGGGCGCCTGAGCGGCGATGTAGGCGTCGATGGTCTCGATGCTCCCCTGGCCCGTATCCCTCATGGCGAACCGTCCTGGCTTGCTCGAATTTCTGCGAGCTTATCCCCGCCCAGGGCGGCGCGCCGGCTTCGCGCGGTGTATCATACGCGCCGCGAACGGAGGGAGACGTGAGCACGTACCCAACGACCCCGTCGGAGAACCGGGACGGATATGGCGCGCTGCCGCTGGAGGCCCGCGCCTACGCCGCGCTGCGCACGCTGAGCCACATCGGCCGCGAGGCCCTCGAGGAGGGCGAGCCGGTTCACCTGCCGCTCAACCTCGGCCTCAACGACGGGACCTACATGCCCGAGGCCTGCGTGCGCGTGCTGGCGCTGCACTGCCACCGGGCCGCGCTGCGCAACTACCCGTCGGCGGGCAACGACAACCTGCGCCGGGCCATCGCCCGCACCGACGGCGTGACCCCGGATCACGTCTTCCTGCACCAGGGCTCGGGCCCCATCCTGAAGGCGGTGATCCCCGAGGTCATCAAGGCTCGGGTGCTGCAGAGCCCGATGCGGGTGGCGAAGCACCTCATCAGCAAGAGCGGCTACCCCATCATCACCCCGCTGTTCACCTACGGGAAGGTGCCGGGCAAGGCCGCGGAGAAGGGGCTGGGCGTGCGCGCCATGGCCACCGGGCCGGAGCAGGGCTTCCGCGTGACGGCCGACCAGATCGAGGCCGAGCTCAAGCGCGGGCCGGGCGTGGTCTACATCGTGAACCCGAACAACCCGACCGGGAACGTCATGATCTCCCGGGAGGAGCTGGAGCCGCTGATCGCCGCCTGGCCGGAGGCCACCTTCTGGGTGGACGAGGCCTACGTGCAGTACTGCGACGACAGCCACCAGCGCTTCGCCCCCCTGATCATGCGCTACCCGAACCTGATGGTCAGCCGCACCTTCTCCTTCGCCTACGGGCTCGCCGGGATCAAGGCCGGTTATCTGCTGGCCAGCCCGGAGCTGGTGGCGTCGGAGAACAAGAAGCTCACCGACTACCGGCTGGGCAAGCTGGTCGAGGATCTGTGCGTGGCGGCCCTCGGCGACGACGAGCACCTGCCCTGGCTGCGGCGGGTCTGCGCCAGCGAGCGCGCCCTGCTGAAGGAGGGCCTGGAGAAGCACGGGATCGAGGTCTTCCCCTCGGTGACGAACTTCGTGCTGTGCCGCTTCAAGGACGGGCGCAAGGGCGCGGAGCTCAAGAAGAAGCTGGCGGAGCGCCAGATCGCCATCAAGGTGATGAGCACCTTCGCCGGGGAGAGCTTCGAGAGCTACTTCCGCGTCACGCTGGGGCTGGCCCACGAGAACCGCTACTTCCTGCAGGCGGTGGACGAGATCCTCGGCGGGACGACGGTAATCTAGATTATCTAGTCGCGAGATCGGCCAGATCCGCGCTGGTGATCACGCGCATCGCCTTCGCCGCGCTGGCCACCATGCGCGCGTAGGCGGCGAAGATCGCGTCCTGCTCGGCCTGCGGGCGGAGGCGGGTGCGATCGGGGCCGGCGAGCGTCCAGGGCGGGGGGAGGGGTCGGGACTTGTCGCCCTCGGCGAAGTAGAAGAAGGTGAAGCCGGCGTTCCCGGAGCGGACCAGATCGTTCTCGTGGATGATCGCCGTGAGGATGGGGCCGCGGGCCCCGCTCCACGACGCGCGCAGGCTCTCCAGGCGGGCGGCCGGATCGTAGGAGGGATCGCGGGAGACGCGGTTCCACCAGAACTGGGGAGGCTCGCTGCCCTGGCTCCAGCGGGTCGCGCTGCCGTCGCTGGGGCGGACCAGCAGGCCGTCGCGGAGCTCGAGGGGGCGGTCCAGCGCGGTGCCCTCCTCGTGGTACCAGACGGCGGCGCGGGCGCCGAGATCCCGGTAGACCCGGTAGGCCGCGCTCTTGACGGCCACGTCGTCGTGCAGGACGGAGACCGCCACCGGCGCCCGGGAGAAGGTGTCGCGGACCAGCGCGTAGCCGCCGGAGGCGGAGCGGTCGAGCTCACCCGTGGAGAGATCCTGGCTCCAGGTCTCGAATTCGCGGATCTTCGCCTCGAGGGCGTCCCCGCTCAGGCCCTCCAGCGCGCCGTCGAAGCCGGGCACGGTGGGGTGCGGCGGGCGCGTGTGGTAGCTGATGGTGTGCTTCGAGGCGCGGAGTCGCCGGATCAGGTCCGGGCGCTCGCGGCCCCAGGCGGCCACGACGGGCGCGGTCAGGTAGAGCTCGCCCCGGACGCCGCTCTGCTCGAAGATGTCCAGGAGTCGGGCCACGGTGCTCGCGCTCTCGGTCGCGTGGCTGAAGTCATGGACGTTGACGATGAAGTTCACGCAGCCGCCGGGGCAGGGGTCGGCGGCGCTGGGCGTCCCGACCTGCGCGGCCAGCGCGCTCTCCGCGGGGGCGGGGCTCGCCGAGGGGGCCGCGGCCTGACCGCAGCCCTGCTCCCAGCGCGTGTAGGCCTCGCCCATCTCGGGCAGGCTGGCCCAGCGCAGGTAGCCCTCCTTCACCAGCGGGTCCACCACCCCCGAGAGCGCGGCCTCCACCTCGCGAAGATCCGCCTCCAGGCTCCCGCCGCGCGCGGCCTGCATGGCCGGGCCGCCGTGGACGAAGGCTGAGATCGGCAGCACCACGTAGGTCGTGTTCACCCGCTCGGCGTCGGCGTGGCGCAGGGTCTGGGCCAGGTGCCGGCGCAGGCGGTCGGAGAGCCGGCTGAGGTCGCGGGGCAGGGCGAGCCCGGCGCCGGGCAGGTAGACGAGCGGGCCAGCAGGATCATGGCGTTGGAACTGGGTGACGGAGGCGCCGGAGCCGGCCGGGCGCCAGGGGTTGGTGCGCAGGGAGGGCAGCCCGCTCTGCTCGGAGCGGTCCTTGAAGGCCGAGAGCGTGCGCAGGCCGAGACCCTGGAGGCCGGCGAAGCTCGCGATCTCGAAGTTCCCGTTGTGGTCGGTGACGGGCGCGCCCTGCAGGGCCGCCAGCGCGCGCTGGCGCTCGGAGACGTAGGCGACCACGTCGGCGTCCGCGTTGGCCGGCGCCCAGGCGGTGTTCTGGCGGCAGGCGTTGGCGCCCCGGGGGACGCCAGCCTCGTCCACGCAGACCGGGCCGTGGGTGTGGGTGGAGAGCTGTAGCCCCGTCCGCTTGACCAGCGCCCGGATCCGGTTCTCCGCGCCGCTCCGCGCGGCCTCGGCGTCCGCGCCCTGCGCCCAGTCCAGCTCCGGTTGTACCGTGAGCGCGCCGCCGTGGGCGTGCAGGGCGCTGGCCAGGCCCTCCACCGCCCGCGTGGTGTCCTCCCAGCGCGGGCCCCCGTCGCTGAGGCCGGGCTCGTCCTCGATGTGGACGAGGAAGGCGAAGAGGAAGGGAGCGGCCGGCTTCTTCGGCACGGGCACCCCGCCCACGGCGCGCGCGCCCTCGGGCAGCTTCAGCACCGGCGCGGTGACCGAGAGATCGTCGAGGAAGACGGCGCCCTCGGTCTCGACGCGCAGGGTGGCCAGGGGCGTGGTGCGCAGCGAGGCCTGCCGCAGCGTCAGCTGGGTCCAGCTCGCGCCCAGCTCCACCCACTCGCCCGCGCCGGCCAGGTCGGCGCCCGCGGAGGCGCCCCCGAATTTCGCCGCCTTCCCGGCCTTCCCGGCCTTCCCGGCCTTCCCGGCCTTTCCGGCCTTGGCCTCCTTCGCCGCGGAGCCCTCGGGCCCGCCCAGGCTCAGGCGGGCGCGGGCGGAGCCGTCCGCGGCGCGCGCCCACACGGAGAGGCCGAGATCCGCGGTCTTCTCGGGGACGAACTGCACCACGAGCTGCTCGCCGGAGCCCAGGCTCCAGCCCCAGCGCCCCTCGCGCGCCGCCTCCCTGGCCCGCGCCCCGCCCGAGCCCGCGCCGGTCGTGAGCCCGCCCTCCTCCTCGAACGCGCCGCCCGCCAGCAGCTCGCCCGGCTCCATCAGGGTGGAGAGCAGGGCCCGCTCGGGGCTCGGCTCGGCGCAGCTCGTCGGGGGGGCGGCCTCGGCGGGGGCGGCGGCGCGCTCGGACGAGGGAGCGGCGGTGGCGGCGGGCTCGGCTGGCGGCTCGCTGACCCCGCCGCAGGCCGCCAACACGACGCTGAGCGCCAGCGCCGCCGCTTCGAGCGCGGAGAGCCGCGAAATCAACACTTGACCTGCGGTGATACGCATGAAAACCTGTCCAGAGCGGCTGGCGCTGCGGAGGGCGACATGAGGTTGGCGAGCGCGCACATCGCGCTCCCGCTCCTTCTGTCCTGCAAGGACGGCGGGAGCGGGGGCGGCGGGCTGGGCTCATCCTACGAGATCCAGGCGGAGATCGCCAGCGGGATGCCCACGGTGGTGGACGTGAGCTGGGAGTCGGAGCTCACGGGCCTGGGCTACGTGGAGTACGGGCTGGAGGGCGCCTACGACCAGCTCACGCCCACCGAGGAGCACACCAGCCGCGTCCACCAGCGCCAGCTCCGCGGGCTGAAGGCCGGTTATACCTACGATCTGCGCGCCGTCACGCTGACCCCCGAGGGCGAGCGCCTGGTCAGCCAGCCGACCAGCGTGAGCCTGGACCTGCCGCCCCAGGGGATCACCAGCTTCGCCATCTCCGACTACGATCCCGACCAGACCGCGCCCGGCGGGTACATCCTGGTCACGCTGCTGATGTCCGACGCCGCCTGGATCGTCATCATCGATCGGGATGGAGACTATGTCTGGTATCGACAGGCGGATGACGGGCTCGGCGTGGTGACGGCTCATCCCATCCCTGGGAAGGACAGCATCGCCTGGGCCCAGCACGACATCAAGCAGGAGTCGGACATGGGCGGCATCCTGCGCCTCCACTTCGACGGCTCGGAGTCGGTGCTGACCACCACCTTCCAGGGGCACCACGACTTCGCGGTCCTGCCCAATGACCGCTACGCCTGGATCTCGGTGGACGCCGAGCGGGTGGAGATCGAGGGCGAGGAGATGACGGTGGCGGCGGACCGGCTGCTGGAGACCCCCGAGGGCTCCGGCGCCGACGTGACGCCGCGCGAGATCTTCTCGCTGTTCTCCGACTGGCACGAGCTCTACGTCCCCTGCGACCACTTCTATGAGACCGTGGCCGGCGTGGGCGGCTACGACTTCAGCCACGGCAACTCCCTGGTCTACGACGAGGCGCTGGACGAGTTCAGGTTCATGACCAAGAACCTGGACAACATCATGTTCATCGACCGGGAGGACGGCGCGCTGCTCTACGAGATCGGCGGGCTCTACGGGGACCTCTCCACCGAGGACCCCATGGAGATGTGGTCGCACGGCCACTACTCGCAGATCTGGGACGGCGGGTTCACCGTCTTCGACAACCGCTACCACTCCGACGCCAACTCCAGCAAGATCAAGGAGTACGCCTACGATCAGGAGGCGGGTACGCTGGAGATGGTGTTCTCCTGGACCTCGGAGGGCGGGCGCTTCAACGGGCTGCTGGGCGACGTCAAGCGGCTGGGCGACACCTACCTGGCCTCCTGGACGGAGTTCGGGATGCTCACCGAGGTCACGGCGGAGGGCGAGGTGGTCTGGCGGGCGGAGACCGATCTCGGCACCGGGCTGGGCCGCGTGACCTGGCTGCCCGACCTCTACACGCTGGAGACGGAGGAAGCCTTCTGATGGTCTGGGCGATCCTGGTCAGCCTGACCTGGTCAGGTCTCAGCCGCGCCCACATCCCGCACGACGAGGTGCTCGCGCTCGCCGCCCCCGAGGACCTGGACGCCTCCGCGCCCTGGCTGCTGCTCATGCGGCCCCACATGCTCCCGCTGCTGATGCGCAGCGAGGACGGCGGGGAGAGCTGGGACTTCATCACCGGCGCCCCCCTCTGGGACGATCTGGTGGACGCCTCGGGAGAGGACGGGGCGCTGGCGCTGCTGGGCGAGCAGGCCCTCTGGTGGACCGAGGACGGCGGTGAGCGCTGGGAGTACGCCTCGCTCCCGTCCGCCAGCCTGGGGCGCCTGCTCCTGCGCCGCGGGGTCTGGGTGGCCGGGGACGAGGGGCTCTGGCGCGCCGAGGAGCTGGGGGAGCCCTGGTCGCAGCTTCACGACTCCCCGGTCGTGGCGCTCGCCGGAGGCGAGGGGGGCGTCGCCTGGGCGGACGTGGACGGGGAGGTCTGGCTCCTGGCCCGTGACGAGGACCAGGACGAGCACTGGCTCGACGAGGACGAGGGGCGCTCGCTCGGCGTGCCGGCGGAGGGTGTGTCCGCCCTGGCCGCCGCCGACGGGGTCGTCTACCTGGGCACCGACACGGGCCGCCTGCTGCGCTGGAGCGAGCACGAGGGGACCTGGGATCGCTGCGGGGACATCGAGGTCCCGGCCACGGGCTGGCCCACGATCCTGCGCATCGCGGTGGACGGCGATCGGCTCTGGGTCGGGACCGGCGGCGGCGAGGTCTACCAGAGCGAGGACGGCTGCGCGACGCTCTCCCCGCTCGGCGCGCCCATGACCCCCGAGACCGGCACCACCGGCGGGGCCGACTCCGCCAGCGCGGTGCTCACGGCGCTCCAGGTGGAGGGCGAGCGCGCGCTCGTCGGCGGCTGGGCGGGCCTGGCCCTGAGCCTGGACCGCGGCGAGACCTGGCAGGAGCTCCCGCTGCTGGGCCCGGCCTACACGCGCGGGCTGGCCGCCTCCCCCGACGGCGAGGGGGCGCCGCGGGTCTGGGTGGGGGGCTACGCCGCGGGGGTGGTGCTGAGCGAGGACGGGGGCCAGAGCTACCAGACCCCAGGGCCCGGGCAGAACGCCGAGAACATCCAGCGCGTCGCCCAGCGCCCGGGGCGCCCCGACGAGATCTGGGCCCTGGCCGACCACGAGACGCAGCTCAGCCTGGACGCGGGCACCACCTGGACGCGGCCCACGATGCCCTTCGCGATGAGCTTCGGGCTCATCCTGCTGGAGGATCGGGTGGGGGTCGTCGGCCGCGAGGAGGAGGGGCCATTCGCGCTGGCCTGGACCGAGGACGACGGCGCCAGCTGGGTCCTGGACGAGGCCCTCATCGAGGCGCTCGGAGACTCCGACCCCGTGGGCGGGGTGAGCTTCGACGGGCGGACCTGCGTGCTCGGGGGGGCGCCCACCGCCCTCGCCTGTGAGGAGGACGGCGCCTGGACCCTGGTCTTCTCCGGGGATGGCGAGCAGACGGTGGGTCCGGCGGTGCTCGACACCACGCCCCCGCGCCTGCTGGTGGCCGACGAGGGCGCCGTCTCCTGGACCGAGGATCTGCTCAGCTGGGGGAGCGCCTCGCCCCTCGATCGCGACGCGCCCACCGATCTCGTCGCCGGGGCAGAGGGGACGGCCTTCCTGACTACGCGCACCGGGCGCCTGCTGCGGGGCGACGGGGGAGGGGAGGACTGGGTCGATCTCGGGATCAGCCTGGGCGCGGCGGCCTTTCAGGCGGAGCACCTCGACGGCGTCACCGGCGGTCCTGGGCTGCTCCTGGCCACCCCGGACGGCGTGATGTGGGCCGCGGGAGTCGGGTCGGAGCTCGCGACGCTGCGGCGCTGGTCGGGGCTGGAGCGCGTGGAGAGCTCGAGCTGGTTCGTGGACTGCCCCCTGTGCGCGCCCGAGGGCTGGGAGGGCGCCGGGCTCGGCACGGTGGAGCGGATGGGGGTGGGCGCCACCCTCCGGGTCAGCGTGCGGGGCGAGGAGATCGCGGTGCTCGGCGCCATCGACGAGAGCTCGGTGGCCCTGGTCCTGGTGGACGGCGCGTCCGCGGGGAGCATCGCCGGGGCCGGGCACGCCCTGGAGGACGGCCCGCTCTGGTCGATCAGCGGCCTGGAGGCCGGCTGGCACGAGCTGACCCTCATCGGCCTGGAGGGCGGCGGGATCGTCATCGACGCCGTCGAGGGCCGCTCGGAGGGGCTCGTGCTCGCGCTCGACGAGGGCGGGGACGAGACGGGCCTCGAGGAGACGGGCCTCGAGGAGACCGGGCTCGAGGAGACCGGCGGGGGAGGGGGCCTCACGCCCAAGCCCGCGGGCTGCGCCTGCGCCAGCAGGGGGCTGGAGCGCGGGGAGGGGAGCGGGGAGGGCAGCGGCGAGGAGCGGCGCGCCGGGCTCGGGATCCTGGCTCTGATCGCGCTCAGCGCCCGTCGAGGCCCGCCGCGCGCAGGATCCGGTCCAGCCCCTCGACGAAGCCGTGGCCCCCGTTCCGGGTCGTGATCCAGGCCGGCGGGTGCTGGAGGCGCGGCAGGAAGCGCGCCACGTTGGCCACGCCAACGGACAACGAGAATGTTTTGAACATCGGCTCGTCGTTGGCGGAGTCCCCGAAGAAGGCCCACTCCGACGGGCTCATCTCCTCGCCCCAGCGGTCGCGGTGGAAGCGGCGGAAGCCCTCGATCTTGTCGAAGGAGCCGAACCAGCCGTTGACGTGGATGGAGCTGACCTTGCAGGTGGCGCCCCGGCGCTGGAAGGCGTCCACGATGCGGTCCACCGCGGCGTCGGGCAGGGGCGGGACGTCCTCGCAGAAGTCGATGGCCAGGTCCAGCTCGCGGTAGGGCTGGTCGCTGGCCAGCGCGGTCCCGGGGACCTCGGCCAGGATCTCGGAGGCTATATTATCTAGTTTTCTGCGGTTCTCGGCGCGCTCGGCCGCGCTCTGCAGGAAGCGCCGCTGAAGGCGGCCGTGCTGCATCCAGAACCACAGCCCGCCGTTCTCGCCGACCACCCCGTCCACGGGCCACATGCGCGCGATGTGGTCCACCCAGCCCGCCGGGCGACCGGTGACGGGGACCACGCGCAGCCCCGCCGCCTGCGCTCGCGCCAGCCCCTCCAGAGCGTCGGGGATGAGCCGACCCTCCCAGGTGAGCGTGTCGTCGATGTCGCAGAGGATGCCCCGGAGCCCGGAGACGGGCCCCAGCTCGGCGATGGGGCGCAAGCTACTTCACGACCCAGGTGTTGTTGCCGGAGAGCGCCTTCGCGAGGTCGCCCGCGCCCGGCTTGCTCTGGGCGGCCGTGATCTGCGCGGTCGCCTTCTCCTCGTAGGAGGAGCGCGGGTTCCGGTAGATCACGCCCATCGCCACGGGGAAGTCCGGCATCTGCATGCGGGCCAGCAGCGTGGCCAGCATGGCGTTGGTCTCGTCGTGGACCAGCGCCATCTCCGCCGTGAACTCATCCGAGAGCGGCACAGCCTCGAGCTGCCAGCGGCTGTTCAGCCGCAGGCCCTTCTTCACCTCGCCGCCGAAGACCAGCGGCTTGCCGTGCTCCACCCAGATGACGCTGTCCTCGCGCGTCTTCTTCTCGGTGATCGCCGTGAACGCCCCATCGTTGAAGATGTTGCAGTTCTGGTAGATCTCGACGAAGCTCGCGCCCTTGTGGGCGTGCGCGGCGCGCAGGAGGTCGCGCTGCTCCTTGACGAAGATGTCGGCGGAGCGGCCCACGAAGCTCGCGTCCGCGCCCAGCGCGAAGGCGCAGGGCTCGAAGGGGTGGTCGATGGAGCCCACCGGCGTGGAGTAGGTCTTCTTGCCCTCCTCCGAGGTCGGGCTGTACTGACCCTTGGTGAGCCCGTAGATACGGTTGTTGAACAGCAGGATGTTCACGTCCACGTTGCGGCGCAGGATCTGGGCCGTGTGGTTGCAGCCGATGGAGAGCGCGTCGCCGTCGCCCGTGGCGATCCAGACGGAGAGCTCCGGCCGCGCCATCTTGAGCCCGGTCGCGACCGCGGGGGCGCGCCCGTGGATCGTGTGGAAGCCGAACGTGTTCATGTAGTAGGGGAAGCGGCTCGAGCAGCCGATCCCGCTGACCACCGCGAAGTCCTCGCGCTTGACGCCGAGCTCGGCGAACACGGTCTGCACCTGGGAGAGGATCGCGTAGTCACCACATCCGGGGCACCACCGGATGGTCTGATCGGACATGAAGTCCTTCTTGGCGTACACGGGAGCGGGGACGGCGCTCATGGCGACCTCGAGAAAAAGGAGTATTCTTCAGGGGAGATTCGGGTTCCGCACAGATCAGGCGTCGACCTGGACCATGCGCTGGATGCGGGCCAGGACCTCGGCCACCTTGAAGGGCTGGCCGCGGATCTTGGAGAAGGAGACCGCGTCCACGAGGTACTCGGCGCGGATGAGCTTCACGAGCTGACCCATGTTCAGCTCGGGCACCAGCACCTGGTCGTAGCGGGCGAGGATCTCGCCGAGGTTGGCGGGGAAGGGGTTCAGCCAGCGCAGGTGCGCGTGACCCACCTTGATGCCGCTCTTCAGCGCGTGCTCCACCGCCGTGCGGGTGGCGCCGAAGGTGCAGCCCCAGGTCAGCACCAGCAGCCCGCTGTCCGAGCCGAAGACCTCCTGCGGCTCCACGCGCTGGGCCACGCGCTTCACCTTCTCGGCGCGCAGGTGGCACATGTGCTCGTGGTTCCCGGGGTGGTAGCTCACGTTGCCCGTGATGTCCTGCTTCTCGATGCCGCCGATGCGGTGCTCCAGCCCCGGCGTGCCGGGGATGGCCCAGGGGCGGGCCAGCGTCTGCGGGTCGCGGGCGTAGGGCTTGTAGGTGGCCGGGTCCGTGGCGTAGCTGACCTTGATCTCGGGCAGATCCTCCACCGCGGGGATGCGCCAGGGCTCCGAGCCGTTGGCCAGCGAGCCGTCGGTCAGCAGCATCACCGGGGTCATGAACTCCACCGCGATGCGCATAGCCTCGATCGCCGCGTAGAAGCAGTCCACCGGGCTGCTCGCCGCGATGACCGGCATGGGCGACTCGCCATGGCGGCCGTAGAGGGCCATCATCAGGTCCGCCTGCTCGGTCTTGGTGGGCAGGCCCGTGGAGGGGCCGGCGCGCTGCACGTCCACGATGACCAGCGGCAGCTCGGTCATGAGCGCCAGGCTCATGCCCTCGCTCTTCAGGGCGATGCCGGGGCCCGAGGAGGTGGTGATGGCCAGCGAGCCGCCGTAGGCCGCGCCGATGGCCGAGGTCACCGCGGCGATCTCGTCCTCCGCCTGGAAGGTCACGACCCCGAAGTCCTTGAAGCCGGACAGGGAGTGCAGGATGTCCGAGGCCGGGGTGATGGGGTAGGACCCGAGGAAGAGGGGGCGGCCCGCCAGCTTCGCCGCGGCCACGAAGCCCAGGGCCGTCGCGGCGTTGCCCGTGATGTTGCGGTAGGTGCCCGGCTCCAGCTTCGCCGCCGGCACCTCGTAGGAGCTGCGGAAGAGCTCGAGCGTGTCGGCGTAGTTGTAGCCGGCCGTCATCGCGCGGATGTTCGCCTCGATGTAGGGCGCCTTGAAGCGCTGCTCAATCCAGCGCCGGGTGTGCTCCATGTCCCGGTTGTAGAGCCAGTAGGTGATGCCGAGCGCGAAGAAGTTCTTGCAACGGTCGGTCTCCTTGGTGCCCAGGCCCATGCCGTCCACCGCGCGCTTGGTGAGCGCCGTCAGCGGGACCGGGATGACCTGATAGCCCTCCAGGCTGCCGTCCTCCAGCGGGTTGCTGGTGTACTCGGCCTTCTCCAGCTCCTTGTCCGTGAACTTGTCCGTGTTCACGATGACCATGCCGTTGGGGCGCAGATCCGGCAGGTTGACCTTGAGGGCCGCCGGGTTCATCGCCACCAGCACCTCCGGCGCGTCGCCGGCCGTGTGGATGCGCCGCGAGGAGAAGTGAAGCTGGAAGCCCGAGACGCCGGCCAGCGTGCCCGCGGGCGCCCGGATCTCCGCCGGGAAGTCCGGGAAGGTCGCGAGGTCGTTGCCCTGGCTGGCCGTGGTGTTGGTGAACAAGGTCCCCGTGACCTGCATTCCGTCGCCGGAGTCTCCGGCGAAGCGGATCACGACCTCGTCGACCACCTGAACTTCTTTCCCCTGGACCGCTCTGTCTTGGGTTTCCTGGGACATCGTCCTCGCTCCGCGTGATGGGGCGCACGTATAGCACGCCGACCGGCCCTCGGAAAGGAGTGATCGACCCGCACGAGACATCGGGTTACATCCCTGGCCGCCTGGAGGGCCCCCGTGAAGTACCGCCTGATGAGCTGGCTCTGCTGCCCCGCCTGCAAGAGCCCCCGCCTCGCGCTGGAGACCCGGCGGACCGAGAACCGCCCCATCACCCGCGGGCACTTCGAGCCCGACGAGGCGCCGCTGGCCGGCGTGGACCTCCAGCGCCGCGAGGAGGTGGAGATCCTGGAGGGCGCCATCCACTGCCAGGACTGCGGCGCCGCCTGGCCCATCAAGGAGGGCGTGCCCCGGATGATCCCGCGCGGCATGGAGGAGGGCCCCGCCAGCGCGCACCGCTGGACGACCTTCGACAACGCCTTCCCCGCCTGGGAGGAGAGCTTCCTGGACTACGCGGAGCCGCTGAAGCCCAAGGACTTCATCGGGCGCCTGGTCCTGGACGCGGGCTGCGGCTTCGGCCGCCACGCCTTCTACGCCGCCCGCTACGGCGCGGAGGTGGTGGCCATGGACGCGAGCGGCGACGCCATCGCCAGCGCGGCCAACAACACCCGCACCCTGGAGCGCGTCCACCTGGTCCAGGCCGACCTGCGCGCGCCGCCCTTCCGGCAGAGCATCTTCGACATGGTGCTCTCCTTCGGCGTGCTGCACTACCTCGAGGATCCCCGCGAGGCCATGGCCGCCCTCACGGAGGTCCTGCGCCCCTCGGGCCGGCTCTCGCTGTGGGTCTACGGCCCCCGCCAGGGCGTGACCCTGGCCATGAGCAACGCCGTGCGCGGCGTGACCACCGGGCTCGAGCCGGAGGAGCTCTACCGGGTGAGCCAGGTCATCGCCAGCGGGCTGCGGGTGTTCTCGCACACCCCCTACAAGGCCTTCCAGTACGTCCCCGTGGCGAAGAACATCGTGAGTCACCTCCCGGTCCACGATCACCACCGCTGGCCCTACAAGGTCGTGGTGGCCGACGTCTACGACCGCCTGAAGAACCCGGTCCACCACTGGTTCACGGACGACGAGCTGGAGGTATGGTTCGCCGACCACGGCTTCGCCGACATCTCGGTGACCCGCCGGGTGAAGAACAACGAGACCTTCCGGGCCACCGGGATTCGGCGCTAGTTGGCCTAGTTTCTACTCCTCCAGGTAGCCCAGGGCCTTGAGCTGCTGGAAGGCCTCGGCGCTGGGGATGCGCGTGGCGCCGCCCGCGTCGATGGGGGCGAGCCCGCCGCGCGCCGCCTGGAGCTGGGGGAGCAGGCGCTCGCCCTGGGCGGACTGCGCCGGCCCCTGGAGGCGCTCGCGCTCCGTGCCGTCCTCGGAGACGGCCCAGACCTCGCCCGCCCCGCGCAGCAGGTCCACGCTGAGGCGGTGGGTGCGGTCCACGATCGCGGCCCGGTCAGGCCCGTAGAGGCAGTTCTCGGAGAGGGCCGCCCCGTCGGTGAGCGCGCCGCCGAAGAGGTCCTCCCCGCGCGAGCCCGCCGGTCGCTGCGCCCCGGCCAGGCCCAGGATCCCCTGGAAGAGGTCCAGGTGCTCGACGACGGTGTCCACGCGCCCGCTCGGCCCGCCCCGCGCGCCCTCCATCCGCACGACCAGCGGCACGCGCACCAGCTCGCCCGTCAGCGCGTGCCCGTGCTCGAAGCCGCCGTGATCCCACAGCTCCTCGCCGTGGTCCGCCGTCACGATCAGGGCGGCGCGGTCCAGGCGCCCCCGCTCCCGCAGCCCGGCCACCAGGCGCCCGACCGCGCGATCGGCGGTGAAGATCTCCTCGTCATACAAGCGGGAGATGTAGTCCTGCACCTCGGCCGAGGGCGGCGGCCCGGTCTTGCCGAAGCCCACGCCGGCCTGCTCCGCGCTCACGAAGGGCAGGGGGATCGGCGGGCTCTCGCGCGGGGCGAAGGTGCCGCGCACGTCCTCCGGCGGGGTGTAGCCCATGTGGGGCTCCATCAGGTGCAGCAGGAGGAAGCCCGGCCCCGCCTGCGCGTCCAGCCAGGCCAGCCCCAGGTCCACGGTCTGGTCCGCCGTGCGGTGGCTGCCGTTGTCCGCCCCCTGCCAGTCCCAGCTCTGAAAGCCCTGGTTCAGGCCGAATTCGGGGGCCAGGAAGGTGTTGTTCACCACCGCCCCCGTCGCGTAGCCCGCCGCGCCGAGCGCCTCCGCCAGCGTGGTCAGCCCGGCGTCCAGGTGCCCGTAGCGCGTGGGGTCCCGCCCGTCCCGCACCACCCGGTGCTCGTGCGGCAGGGTCCCGGTGAGCATGCTGGCGAAGCTGGCCAGGGTCCAGCCGCTCTGGGCGTAGGCCCGGCTGTACCAGGCCCCCTCCCGCGCCAGCGCGTCGATGTTGGGCGAGGTCGCCCGGGTGTGCCCGTAGACGCCCAGGTGGTCCGCGCGCAGCGTGTCGATCACGACCAGCACGATGTCCGGGCGGGGCGGCGGCGCGGGGGGCGCATCGTCGGGCTGGCACGCGAGCAGCGAGAGCAGGAGCATCACCCCAGCGTAGCAGATCACTCGCAGGCCTCGGGGTCCAGGCCCATCGCCCGCAGCGCCTCGGGCGACCAGGGGTCGGTCTCCAGGGCCTCCGCCAGGTCCAGCTCCGGGAGCGAGAGCCCCTCGACCTCGGCGATCTCCTTCGCCATCTCCCGGGCCATCAGCGCGTAGCCCACGTCGCTGAAGTGCAGCCCGTCCAGGCTGACCAGCCCGCCCAGCGGTCGGATCTCCAGGTGCTCCGCGCCCACGTCCAGCCCGTCCGCCAGCAGCCCATCGGCCACGGTGAAGGCGTCCAGGACGTGGACGTTGGGGTAAGCCGCGGACAGCTCGTCGAGGATGGCGTTGGTCTGCACGACCACCTCGCGCACGGCGCCCTGCCGGGCGGCGAGCTCGGCCTCGTCCAGCGTCCCGCTCTCCAGAAGGGCGGAGGCGCGCTGGGCCGCCGCCGGGAGCACGTTCACGTCCGGCGTGTTGGCGATGTAGACCTCCGCCCCGGTCTCGGCCACCGCCAGCACCTCGGCCAGGCAGGTGCGCACGTCGTCCGCGGGCGTGGCCAGGCTGGTGTCCAGGTCCCCGTCCAGCACCATGTCGATGAGGTCGTTGCCCAGGAGGTCGAAGCTCAGGACGATCGTGGGCTCCGCGTCCAGCGCGAGCTGGAGCTGCGAGCGCTCCACCGGGTCGGCCAGGTCCGCGTCCAGGTCGTAGACCAGGTGCGAGATGAAGACCTCGTCGAAGTCGGTCGGCCCCAGCGCCACGTCGCAGACCCCGGAGCCCGGAACGCTGACGTTGGCCGGGGAGAGCTCCGGATCGACGCGGCCATAGGCGTAGCCGAACGTGTCGGTCTCCGGGTCGCGCAGGGCCCCGAGCGTGTCCGAGATCGCCGCAGTGGCGAAGGCGCTGGCGTCGGGGAGCGCGCAGCCCGGCGGATCGCCCACGTCCTCCGCCCCGATCTGGGCGAAGAGGCCCTCCTGGAGGATCGGCAGGGGCAGGGGGGCGCCCAGGTGCCGGGCCAGCGCGGCGGCGGGGCTGGCCAGCTGCCCGTGGGGCGAGGCCCCGGCGGACTGCACGCCCATCCCCAGGCTCGCGCCCACCACGAAGAGGCGGGAGAAGGCGGGGGAGGCCGGCTCCGCGAAGCTGAGCACGTCGGCGAAGGTGGTCTCGCCCTCGGCCGTCTCCAGCGTCACCTCCGCCGGGCCGCTCGCCGGCGCGCTCTGCACGGTCACCGTGAGCTCACCGTCCGCGGGCTCCAGGTCGTAGGCCAGGATCCCGGCCACGCGCACGGCGATCACCTCCGCCGGCTCCACGCCGCTCTCGCGCAGGTCCAGGGTGACCCGCTCGTAGCCGAAGGAGGAGAGCTCGTCAGGGGATGCGACCAGGCGGGGCTCAGCGCCCTTCTTCGTCTCGCACGCCAGGATCAGCAGGAGCAGGCTCATTCGGGGCGGGCTCCGGGGAGGGGGCGGGCTCCGGGGAGGGGGCAGGCTCCGAGGAAGCCGGCGTCGACTGCGTGTTCACGAGCTCCACGGAGCCCCCGAGCATGAGCCAGCCGAGGCCCAGGCGCCCGAAGGTGTCGAGGAGCTCCGCCCGGCGACGCTCCAGCGCCTCCCGGCGGTGCCGCAGGCGGCGCTCGGTGAGGGGGTCGGAGCTCGCGACCATGAGCTCCTGAAGCTCGCGCTGCACCCTCACGAGGTCGGCGGTGACGTGCGGGTACTGCTGTTGAATGTAGACCTTCGCCATGGTCCGCTATGTCTCCCAACCCGTCTCTTATGGAGGAAATTCTTTAACGTGGTCCGCGCGGGAGCGCACGGGCAGCCGCACCACAGCGCCATCAGAACCCCCCTCGTGGTACACTGAGAGCGGGAACACCTGTTCGGGTGAAGAGGGGGTGTGCGATGGCCTATGACATGGACTTCTATCGGGACTCCTACCGTCAGCAACCCGTGGCGGACAGCTCGGCCAGCCTCGTGGAGGACAACCTGCCGGAGGAGGCGGCCTGGGGGAACCAGGCCATGATCGAGCAGACCGTGAGCGAGGAGGTGCAGGAGGAGACCGGGGAGACGCCCGATCCCGAGGTCGAGGGCGAGGAGGAGGCGCTGGGCCCTGGTGGCTTCGACTACCACGGCGAGGCCCTGGTGGACCCCGAGGTCGCCCATCAGGAGGCCGGGGACATCCCCGACAGCGTCTACGCCCAGGTCTACCAGGACGCGCTGGACGGCATCCCCCTGGAGCGCCTGCCGGAGGAGGACCGCGAGGCCATCCTGGCCGACGCGCGGGCCGAGGCGGAGCTGGCCGTGGCCCGCTACGAGGCGCTCCTGAGCGAGGAGATGGCCGGCTCGATCAGCCCGGAGGCGCTCCGCTACCTGCCGCAGGAGGACCGCGAGGCCATCGAGAAGCTCGCCCGCGAGCAGGCGCTCCACCGCCTGAACGTCGGGCACACCGGGGGCGTGGGCGAGCTCGACCTCGAGGCCATGAACCCCACCCAGCTCTACAACTACCTGCACGACCTCGTGCTGCGCTCCGGCGGGGAGTTCACCGAGGAGGATCTGGAGGTGAACCTGATCGGCATCCGCGGGATGAACACGGACGGGGAGTTCCACGACAACGCGCTGGGCGAGGACGGCAAGGCCCACTACGACGACACCATCTACGCGGTGCGCATGGTGGACGGGAAGCCCGAGGTCTACACCTTCGCCGCCACCACCGACTACGGGGACCGCTCGGACCTGCTGGAGACCGGCTTCGGCTACGACGACCCCGACGGCGAGCGCGAGTACCTGCTCCTGGCCGACGGCAGCTACCAGATGTACATGCACGGCAACATCGCGAACCTCACGGAGAACGACCTGAATTCCCACGCCCTCCACGAGGGCTGGGGGTGGGTGGAGGGCCAGGAGTCCGCGACCAGCGTGCTGGACGTGGACCGTGATCGCCAGGTGGACCCGGAGGAGCTGGAGAACAACAGCTACGAGCACCAGGGCATCAACGTTCACGTCGGCGGGCGCGCCGACGACAGCAAGGTGGACTCCTGGTCCGCTGGCTGCCAGGTGATCCCGCGCGCCCCGCGAGACGAGGCCAACGCGCAGGAGGGTGTCTACTACTACGACACCTTCCTGGAGCTGCTGCAGGAGGATCCGCGGGCGGCGGGCGCGATCAAGGGGGAGAACCCGAGCGTGACCTATACGCTGGCGAGCGCGCAGAACCTGCCGGGGCGTTAGTCTACGAAATAGTTAGTAGTTCCCGCGCCCGCGCCGCCGCCTCCGGCGCGCGGGCCGCCTCGTAGAGCTCGGCCGCCAGGGTGAGCGCGGCGACGGACTGCTCTGGTCTGCCCAGGGCGCGGGCGGCGGTGGCGGCGCGCTCGAGGTTGCCCGCGGCGTCGCGCTCGGGCACGCCGCCGGCGGACCAGAGGGCCCGGATGCGCGCGAGGTGATCGTCAAAGGCCGCGAGATCGCCGGTGTGGACCTCGATCTCGGCCAGCGCGCTGCGCACCATGGGCTCGAGGCCGACCCAGCGCCAGGTCTGGACCTCGTGCAGACAGCGCTTCAGGCCAGGGTAGGCGTCCCAGACGCGGCCTGCAGAGAGGTGCACACAGGCCAGGTTGTAGCGGGGCAGCGAGGCGTAGGAGGCGCCGATCTCCTCGTAGATGGCCAGGGAGGCGCGGTAGGTGGCCACGGCCTCGTCGACGCGCTCGTGCTTGCGCAGCAGCACGCCGAGGTTGTTGAGCGCGTTGGCCCGGTGGCCCTGCATGCCCAGGCGCCGGAGCTCGAGGGTGGCGCTGCGCAGGGCCTCCATGCGCGCGTCGTCGTCGGGCAGGGTCTCCAGGTACCAGGAGTGTTTGCTGTTGATCGCGCAGAGATCCTCGATGCCGTGCTCCTGGGCGACGCGCCGGGAGAGGCGGCCGGTCTGCTCGCCCTCCGCGCGCTTGCCCTGCATGCGCAGCACGGAGGTGAGGTCGAGGGCGGTCAGCGAGATGGCGTAGGGCTCGCCGAGCTCCTGGGCCTCCTCCAGGGTCTGGCGCAGGAGGGCCTCGCCGCGGGGGAGGTCGCCGAGCTCGTAGGTGGCGCCGGCCAGCCGGCGACGGATGTCCACGGCGAGGTCCCGCCGCCCGGCGCGCTCGGCGGCCTCGAGGGCCCGGGCGAAGCTCTGGCGGGCGAGGGCGCGGTCGCCGTGGCCGAACTGCAGGACGTGGCCGCGCAGGGTGTGGAGCCGGGCCTCGGCCTGGTCCTGCTGGTCGGGGGGGAGGGCAGGGAGGGCGCGCTCGGCGAGATCGAGGAGGGCGCGCTCCTCGGCGTGGCGCCCGTTGAGCGAGGCCGACATCGCGGCGCGCAGCAGGGGCTCGACCGCCTCGGCCTCCGCGCCGGAGAGCAGGAGGTGGCGACCCAGCCGGCCCTGGCGCTCCCAGCTCCCGGCGCCGTCGGCGAGCGCGGCGGCGGCGGCCCGGTGGTGGGCGCGCTCGCGACCCTCGGCGGCGGCGCGGGCCAGCAGGGCCTCTCTCAGCAGGCTCTGGGCGAAGCTGACGCTGCGCTCGCCCGGGTCGGCGCGCAGCAGGGTGAGGGCCAGGGCCGCGTCCAGCAGGTCCAAGCCAGGGTGGAGCCCGGCGGCGGCGCAGGCGTGTCGCCACTCGTCCAGATCCACCTCCAGCCCGAGCGTGGCGGCGAGCTCCAGGCAGAGGGCGTCCTCGGCGGGGCGGCTGCTCAGCAGGGCCTCGAGCTGCTCGCGGGCCAGGTCGGCGAGGCCCTCGGGCAGGGAGTCGGGGCTGCCCTCGGCGAGGCGGAAGCCGTCCGGGCCGATCTCCAGCGCCCCGGCGCGCACCCAGGCGCCCACCAGCAGCTCGGCGAAGAGGGGGCTGCCGGCGGCGCGGGCGGCGACGCGCTCGCGCAGGGCGGGGGTGAGGGGGAGGCCGGCGTCCACCAGGGCGGGCCAGTCCTCCGGGGGGAGGGGGCCGAGGTTCAGGGAGAGGGCGGCGGGCTCGGCGGCGAGGGCGGCCCAGCGCGCGCCCTCGGGGGAGGCGGCGAGGCGATCCTCCCGGGCGGCCAGGGCGAGGATCACGGGGCCGGGAGCCTCCTGCCGGAGCAGGTGCAGGGCGAGGTCGAGGCCGTCGGGGTCCTCAGTGGCGTCGTCCAAAGCCAGGATGAGGGCGCGACTCCCGGCGATCCGGCGGAGCGCGCGCACCAGCACGCCGAGGCGCTCGCCCGCGCTCAGGGCGCCCCGCGCGGGCCCGCCCGAGGCGCCGAGGGCGCTCAGGAGCGCGCGGCGATCCTCTGGTTGAAGGCCGGCGGTGAAGGGGGAGCGCTCCAGGTGGGCGGGGAGGGCTCGCTCGGGGAGGCCGTCGGCGCGCAGGGCTCGCCGCAGGAGGGTCTGAAGCCCGGCGCCGGCGCCCTCGCCCAGGTGGCCGTGGAGGGCCAGGGCGAGGCCGGTCTCCTCGGCGCGCTCGCAGAGCCAGCGGAGGAGGCGGGTCTTCCCGCAGCCCAGGGGGCCGGAGACCAGGACGATCTGCGCCCCACCTTCCTGGGAGGCGCTGAGCGCCCGCGCCCAGAGCTGGTCGCGCTCGCGCTCGCGCCCCACCAGCGCACGCTCGCGCAGGCCCCAGAGCGAGAGGCCGAGATCCACCAGGGCCAGGGGCGGCGCGGGGGTGACGGGCGGGCGCCAGTCCTCGGGCAGGGCGGCGCGGGCGAGGGGGGCGGGCTCCACGTCGGGGATCAGGGGGTGGGCGTCCACGGCCTCCAGGAGCAGGGTCTGGTTGCTGGCGACGCCGAGGTGGTGGTGGGCGGTGGTGTCGGCAAACTGGCCGGGGGTGCGCCAGGAGGGCTCGCCCTCCTCCTCGGCGAGCTCGTGCGACCACTCCTCGAGGGGGGGGCCGGCGTCGGGGAGGGCGCGCAGGGCGGTGGCGGCGTCGGCGGCGCGGCGGAAGCGCTCGGCGGGATCGGCGCGCAGCAGGCGGGAGAGCCAGCCGGGGAGGCCCTCGGGGACGATGATCCGGGGGCGCTCCCAGGCGGTCTGCGCCCCGGCGCTCGCCCGACCGGGGGCCTCGCCCTGCACGATGGTCCAGGCCAGCACGCCGAGGCCGTAGAGATCGGTCCAGGGCCCGTAAGCCCGCCAGTCCCCAGCGATCTGCTCGGGGGCCATGAAGGTGGGGGTGCCGGCGTGGGCGTGGAAGCCGGGCTCGGGGAGCTCTCCGAGGCGGTGGGCGACGCCGAAGTCGGCCAGCAGGACGCCGTGGCGCTCCTCGCGCCGGGTGCCGAGCAGGACGTTGCCGGGCTTCAAGTCCCGGTGGATCACCCCGCGGGCGTGGGCGAAGGCGAGGGCGTCGAGCAGGCCGAGCAGGGCGGCGCGCAGGTTGGCCCAGGGGGGCGGGCGGCGCACCCAGCGGCGCAGATCGCCGCCGCGGGCCTGCTCGCTGACGAGGTAGGGGCTGCCCAGCGCCAGCGCCCCGCCGCTCTGCTGGACCCAGGCCCCCGGGAGGAGGCCATAATCCAGGACAAGGGCGATGTTGGGGTGGTCCAGCGCGGCGGCGACGCGGGCCTCGGCCCGGAAGCGCTCCTGGGCCTCGGGGCGCCGGGCCTCCTCGCCGGTGAGCACCTTGACGGCGACGGCCCGCCCGCTGCGCCGGTGCCTCCCACGCCACACCTCTCCCATGCCGCCCGCGGCGAGGGGCTCGAGGAGCTCGATGGGGGGGGAGAACATCCCAGCAGCTAGCCGCGCGGGTCGTTGCAATTCAACTGGTCTCCTGGGTGGTGGGCTCGAAGTGGACAATGGACCAAGGTTTACCGCGAGCGGGAGCCTGAGGGCGACGGGGAGGGGAGGAGTGGCGCGGGGGAGCGCGCAGCCCCCATGGAGACCTCTCGGGCAACACCGCCCTGTGAGCGCGTGTGGTCCGCTCGCCCCGCCACGGAGCGCTGGCCGCGTCGGCCTCCAAGCGCTCTGTGTCTCTGTGGTGAGTCGTCCGATGAATCGGTATGTACGCCGGAAATTTCGGCGGGTTTCCTGGGTCTGTCGGGCAATGAACCACAGAGTGCACAGAGCGCTCGGAGGTCGACGCGAGAGAGGGTGGGGCGGGGCGGGGCCTCGTCGCCGCGCTCGGGGGAGGCTTTGAATGGGGCGGGGGGGTTGTGTTGTGCTAGTATATCTAGTCTTTGCAGTGATTCAGCAGGATGTTCACGCCCTGGTTGCCACCGAAGATCGCGACGTCCTGGTCGCCGTCGCCGTCGATGTCCAGAGGGGCGAAGGCGCTGACTCCCCAGACCATGTTGGCCTCCAGGTAGCCGGCGCTCTCGAAGCCGCCGTGGCCGTCGCCCAGGGCCAGGAGGGGGCCGGGCTCCAGCCCGTTGTCCACGAGGAGGTCCAGGTGGCCGTCCTCGTTGAGGTCGGCGAGGGCGAAGTCATTGGGGCCTGGTGCGGCGCCGGTGCTCAGCAGGTCGCTCGACGAGAGCGCGGTCCCGTCCCAGGCGAGGCGCTGGATGGTGGAGTGTTCGCCGCTCACGAAGAGGAGCTCGTCCTGGCCGTCCTCGTCGATGTCGCCGGAGACGCCGCCCACGAAGCCGCCGTGGATGACCAGGACGTCGGCGCGCTCGAAGCCGAGCCCGTCGCCCAGCCAGAGCTCGATCTGGTCAGCGGCGTTGGTGCCGACGATCGCGTCCTGCTGGCCGTCGCCGTCCACATCGGCGACGGCGAAGCGCTGGGCGTCCAGCCCGTGCTCGGTCTCCTTGACCAGGCTCAGCGCGCCGTCCTCGTCGCTCTGGAGGGTGAGGAGGAGCTCCACATGATCCCAGGTGGCCAGCAGGAGCAGGTCGCCGCCTCCCTCGTCCAGGGCGAGCGGGGCGAGCTGCCAGGCGCGGAGCATGGTCTCGCGCCAGGCCACCCGGGAGCTGATCTCGCCGTCCTCGACAAATCCGATCCTCAACCCGCCGTAGTAATTGGTCGTGACCAGATCGCGGTCGCCGTCGGCGTCCAGGTCGATGAGCAGCAGATCGTCCAGGCCGGTCATGTCTCCATTCAACGTGCCTGCAGCGATGAGGCTGTCTCCGGTGGAGCGGTAGAGCCGGGCCACGCCGTCCTCATCGTAGGTCGCCAGATCGTCGAGCCCGTCACCGTCCACGTCGGCGACGCGCAGCCCGTTGGCCAGATCGAGCGCCACCCAGACCCTGTCACGCAGGCTGCCGTCTCCCTCGCCGAGCCGCGCCACGAGGCGCTCACCATCGGAGGCCAGCAGGTCGTCGCGCCCGTCGCCGTCCAGGTCGCCGGCCACCAGCCAGGAGGCGGACATGGGCCAGGAGTGCTCCTCGACGTGGCTGAGCCCGTCGCCGTTGCTCTCCAGGGTGTGGGTGTAGAGGCCGTCGTTCTGCACTACCTCCTCGATCCCGTCGCCGTCCACGTCCAGCGGGACGAGCTGCGTGGGCGCCGTGTCGTCGAGGCTCTCGTCCCAGTTCGTCGCCAGGCGCTCGAAGCCCCAGGCGCCGTCGTGTTGGAACCAGACGAGGGCCCGGTCGTTGCCGTGCCCGCCGAGCACGTCCAGGGTGCCGTCCCCATTTACGTCCACCAGGGCCAGCGCCCAGCTCCACTCCTTCAGGGTGAGCGCGTGCTCGTCCATCGTGCCGGTCCCGTCGTTCTCCAGCAGGGTGATCCCCAGCGCCCAGTCCCCGCCCAGCGCGAGGTCCAGGTCCCCGTCCTCGTCCAGGTCGCGGGCGCGGAGCTGGTCGGCGCCATGGGAGGGGATGAATTCGACGCGCGCGCCGCCGGAGAGGGCGAGGTAGAGCAGGGGATCGGAGCAGAGCGCGGCGAGATCCGGGCGTTCATCGCTGTCCAGGTCCTCGGCTACCAGATCCGCGGGCAGGTCGCAGCCGACGGTCTCCACGGCCACGGGCGCTGTGAAGTCGAGGTCGCCGAGGCCGTAGAGCCAGGCGAGCTGGGTGTCGTTGAGCAGCGCCCCGAGGTCGGGCGCGCCGTCGGCGTCCGCGTCCCCCACGGCCAGGGCGGCCACGCCACCGTCCACCAGGAGCAGCTCGCCCTCTTCGAAGGCCCCCGTGCCGAGCCCGCGATAGAGGAGGATGCCCCGCGCGGCGGGCGCGGCGAGATCCAGGAGGCCGTCGCCGTCGAGGTCGGCCAGGGCGGGCCTGCCCAGGCTCTCGCCGCTCGGCTCGTCCCAGTAGCCGGGGCGGGCGCCCTCGAAGTTCTCGGGGCCCGCGCCGATGGAGGGGTCCCCGTCGTCGCAGTCCTGCAGCGCGTTGAGCCCGTCGCCGTCGGCGTCGACAGGGTCGGGGTCGGCCCCGGTCTCGGCGCCGGTGTGGGTCGAGTCCTCGGGGGTGGAGTCCGGGGTGGGGGTGGACTCGGTGGGGTCGGGGAGGGAGGTCTCGCCGGTCTCTCCGGGCTTGGGGAGGTCGGTACAGCCGAGGAGGGCGGTGAGGGCGAGGAGAGGACGCATCGGGGGGCCTCCTGGGCTGCGGGGGATCTACCCTGGGGGAGGAGGGTGGGGGAGGGGCTTCGAGCGCGGAGAGCGCGGAGGTCGACGCGGGCAGGGGTCGGTGGCGGGTGCGGGCGGATCGGACGCGCTTACAGGGCAGCTTGGAGCTGTGGAGCGGGGATGGTGGGTGCGACGATAAACTAGTTACACTAGTTTTTTCTTGGTCCGTGACTTCAAGTTTACATGGGGAAGTCTATCGTATGCTATGGATGTGGTTCTTCTGCGTCGATGTGGTTGGTCGGACCAAAGGCGCCTGCCCAACCATCCTCCTCCCGCGTCAGCGGGGGGAGGTGCCGGCGAAGCCGGCGGAGGGGGGAAGTTCGTGTCGGAGTCCCCCCTCCGGCCCTCCGGGCCACCTCCCCCCGCTGGCGCGGGAGGAGGACGATAGCTGCAATTCGATGGCGCTTTCGGCGTCGTAAAGGAGCCGCACCCGTATGATATCGAACTACACTCCATCTGCATCGGTCAGGGCGATCCTGACTTCAGCGCAGGGATGGACGGCGACTGGCTGAGCATAAGGGCAGACTTCGACGGCGTCTGCGACGAGCACCTTGACGTCGGCGCGTTCGAGAACACCTCCGAGGAGCGTATCCATGGCAACTCTCCCCATACGCCCGCGAGCTCTGGGCTGGATCACCCTCAACCTCACGCTCGGGGGCTGTGTCGAGGCCGGCAAGCCGAGAGCACGACGGGACACGGAGACGCAGACGGACACGCAAGAGGACACGGCCGCTCCTGAGGACCGGGAGCCGTGCATCCCGACCCTCTGGTACGTAGACGGCGACGGCGACGGCTACGGTGACGCCGGTCTGGGTACGAAGTGGTCCTGCGCGGCGTCTGAGGGATGGGCGGCGCGGGCGGAGGACTGTGACGACGCGGACCCGAGCGTCTATCCAGCGGCGCCCGAGGTTTGTATGGACGGTCGCCCCAACGACTGTCTGGACGCTGATGGTGCGCTCGCGGCGGCGGCCTGCGACCCCGGCGGGCCCTTTCAGCTCTCTGCGGCGGAGGTGAAGCTGCTCGGCGCGACCCCGGCCTGGCGCGCGGGCAGCGACCTGCACGTCGCAGGCGACACCAACGGTGATGGTCGCAAGGACCTTCTCGTCTCGACTGCAGCGGAGAATGGATTCGCCCTCCTGGAGGGAGCCATCACCGACCGCGCCAGCCTGGCAGACGCCACCGCCCAGATCGCCGCCATCACCATCCCCGCAGGTGACCTGGACCTGGACGGCCTGGACGATCTGGTCGCGCTCGACGGTGAAGAGCACCACGGCGCCTGGATCCTGGACGCTCCCCTGACAGGAGAGGTGGCGCTGGACGACTATCCCGCGATGACGAGCAGCTACACCTATGACCTCAGCGAGCTCTACGACGACATGGACGACAACGCCGGTCAGGCCGGGGTGGTGCCGGGGGATCTGAACGGTGACGGATGGCAGGATCTGGTCGTGGGGGCGCCGTTATACGGCGGCGCGTTCACGAACAGCACCGAGGGGGCCTGCCCGTCGGTCGAGTACGACTATGACGATGCCCCCGAGGGCTTCGCGGTCGGCGCGGCCTATGTCGTGTATGGGCCGCTGAGCGAGGATCGGTCGCTGTCGGATGCGGACGGCCTCCTGACCGGCGAAAACTCCCAGGACGCCGCCGGTATTCGCTTTGGTGAGGTCGGCGACCTGGACGGGGATGGCCTTGATGACCTCTTCGTCGCGTCGTGGGGGCAGTGTGAAGGAGGACAGAACGCGGGCGCGGCCTATGTGGTGCTCGGTCCTGCCGAGGGTTCGCGCTCGCTGGCGGACGCGGACATGAAGCTGGTGGGCACAACGGACGCTGGACCTGAGATGGATCTGAGCGGGGCTGGCGACACGAACGGGGACGGATACCCGGATCTGCTGGTGGGCACCACGTACTACAGTGGTTTTCGGGACGCGAGCGGGAGGGCCTCGCTCTTCCTCGGACCCCCAGGCGCGGATCGTAGCATGTCCTCCGCTGAAGCAAGCTGGATTGGAGATGAGTACGCCTGGGTAGGGGCCTCAGTTGCGAGTGCCGGTGATATGGATTTGGATGGGTACTCTGACGTCTTGATCGGCGCCTCAAATCGTACGGACACACGAGACCCTGGTGAATCTCTCTCCGACTATCGTGGTGCTGCCGCGCTCATCGATGGGCCGATGGAGGGTAGTGCAGAATATGCAGACCTGAACACGGTCTTTGAAGGGCCGAATCTGTACGATCAAGCGGGCTACGCCGTGTCCTCCGCAGGCGACATCAACTCGGACGGCCTCCCCGACCTCCTCATCGGCTCCCCCTACGACGACGAAGCGGGCACAGACGCCGGCGCCGCCTACCTCATCCTCGGCGGCGGCGTCTTCTTCGACGGCACCTACGGCCCCTGACCTGTCCTCCCATGCGGAATCCGCACGCCCTCGCTGCGGGATCTGCATCTTCACGGCGCTCGAGCACGATCCGACGCCGACTTCGCCCCACCTTCACCAACAGCACGAATCTTGCATGCCTCCCCTGGGATCTCCCCAGGAGCCCGCATGACTCCCCTGGTACTGCTGCTCCTCCTCGGCGCCTGCACCGTGGACCCGGACAAGAGCCCGGACACCGCCCTCCCCGACGCCGACGCGGCGGCGGACGAGGACGGGGACGGCTACCGGGCCGCCATGGACTGCGACGACGCGGACGCCAGCACACACCCGGGCGGCACGGAGCTGTGCGACGGGGTGGACAACGACTGCGACGGCAACACCGACGAGGACAGCGCGTCGGACGCCACCACCTGGTACCCGGACGAGGACGGCGACGGCTACGGAGACGCGGACGCCGACACGACGAGCAGCTGCGAGCAGCCTGACGGCTACGTGTCCGTGAGCGGCGACTGCGACGACGCCGACGCGGGCGCGAGCCCCAGCACCAGCGAGCGCTGCGCGGACGAGGTGGACAACGACTGCGACGGCGAGACCGACGAGGAGTCCGATGAGGACGACGTAAGCACCTGGTACCGGGACAGCGATGGCGACGGATACGGGGACGCGGATCAGGCGCTCTCGGGGTGCTCGGCCGATGACGACTATGTGACGGACGCCACGGACTGCGACGACGCCGACGAGAGCGTGAACCCCGGCGCGGACGAGACCTGCGACGGGGTGGACGACGACTGCGACGGCGATGCGGACGAGGACGCGACGGACCGGACGAGCTGGTACGCGGACAAAGACGGCGACGGCTACGGCGACCCCGACCAGGAGACGCAGAGCTGCGAGGCCCCCTCGGGCGCGGTCTCCGATGGGACGGACTGCGACGACGACGACGCGACGGTGAACCCCGGGGCGACCGAGAGCTGTGACGCGGTGGATGACGACTGCGACGGTGAGACGGATGAGGGGCTCACCATCGCCGTGTATCAGGACGCAGACGATGACGGCTACGGCGACGCGGACACGGAGGAGAGCGCCTGCTCGCTGCCGGACGGCTACGCGCTCGACGACAGCGACTGCGACGACGCCGACGCCGAGGTGAACCCGGGCGCGACCGAGACCTGCAACGGGCTCGACGACGACTGCGACGGCGAGACGGACGGGGCCAGCGCCCAGGACGCGGTGACCTGGTACGCGGACGAGGACGACGACGGCTACGGGGACCCCGACCGCACCACCCAGAGCTGCGCCACGGACAGCCCGGACGGCTACGTGGACAATGATGAAGACTGCGACGACGACTCACCCTATGTGCGCCCCGGGGTGTTGGAGCGTTGCGACGACAAGGACAACGACTGCGACGGCGAGATCGACGAGAGCTCCGCGGTGAACGCGGACACCTGGTACCGGGACGCCGACGACGACGGCTACGGGGACGCGAGCGAGACCACCACCGCATGCGACAGCGCCCCCGACGGCTACGTGTCCGACTTCCAGGACTGCGACGACGACGACGCGGACATCAACCCGGACGCCACCGAGGCCTGCGACGGGGTGGACGACGACTGCGACGGCACGGCTGACGACGGCGCGAAGACGACGTACTACGTCGATCTCGACGGGGACGGCTACGGCGACGGCCTGGTGACCTATGACGCCTGCTCCACGCCGTCCGGCTACGTGGAGAACGCGGATGACTGCGACGACGACGACGACATCACCTACCCGGGCGCCACAGAGGTCTGCGATGGGATCATGAACGACTGTGAAGCGGACGCGGTGCCCTCGGACGAGACGGACGAGGACGGGGACGCCTATGTAGACTGCGACACCTGGGCGGGCTCGGACGAGCTCACGGCCGGGGACTGCGACGACGACGACGACACGGTCTATCCCGGCGCGGCGCGGCTGGAGAGCGGGCTCTGCACGCGGGACGACGACGGGGACGGCTACGGAGATCTGAGCGTCAGCGGCGACGTAGACGCGGGGACGGACTGCGACGACAGCGACGACCAGATCTTCCCGGGCGTGGCCGAGAACGACGGCGACCTCTGCACGCAGGACCAGGACGGGGACGGCTACGGCGACAGCACGGTGAGCGGCGCCCTGGACGCGGGGACGGACTGCGAGGACGAGGACGACACAATCTACCCCGGGGCCGCCACCGCCGAGCCCAGCCTGTGCGCGCAGGACGAGGACGGAGACGGCTACGGCGACGAGGACGCCGACGCGGGCGTCGACGACGGGACGGACTGCGACGACGCCGACGGCGACATCTACCCGGGGGCCGCCACCGAGGAGTCCGCGCTCTGCACGCGCGATCAGGACGGGGACGGCTGGGGGGACGCCGACGTGGATCGTGGGGTGGACGAGGGCTCGGACTGCGACGACGCCGACGAGGACGTCTCGCCCGACGCCACCGAGTTCTGCGACTACGTGGACAACGACTGCGACGGCGAGGAGGACGAGGACGACGCCAAGGACGCCAGCACCTGGTACGCCGACGCCGACGCCGACAACTACGGCGACAAGTCCAGCACGACGAAGGCCTGCCACGAGGCCCCCGACGGGTACAGCTCGGACAAGACGGACTGCGACGACGACGACGAGGCCATCCACCCGGGCGCCGACGAGAGCTGCGACAGCATCGACAACGACTGTGACGGCAGCACGGACGAGGGCGTGACGACGAGCTACTACCCCGACGGCGACGGCGACGGCTACGGGGACGAGGACGCCTCCGTCACGAGCTCGTGCACGAAGCCGACCGGCTATGTGACGGACGCCAGCGACTGCGACGACGACGACGCGGAGAACAACCCGGGCGCCAGCGAGAGCTGCGACAGCGTGGACAACGACTGCGACGGCGTCACCGACGAGGGCGTGAAGACCACGTTCACGGTCGACGCGGACGGGGACGGCTACGGCGACGAGACGACGGGGGCCGCCACGACCTCGGCCTGCACCGCCCCCACCGGCTACGCCGAGGCGGCGACGGACTGCGACGACGAGGACGGCGACACCTACCCCGACGCGCCCGAGCTCTGCGACGACCTGGACAACGACTGCGACGATCTGGACGACGAGGGCATCCTGGGCCACTACTCGGGCTGCGCGGCCGACGACTGCGCTCAGATCTACGACGACGGCTACGACTCGAACGAGGGCAGCGGCTACTACTACGTCTACTGGAACGGGTCGGCCTCCTCGATCTACTGCCTGATGGACCACGAGACCGAGAGCGGCGGGTGGACGCGGATCACCTACCAGGACTGGGCCAGCTCCACGTCATACAGTTGCTCCGGCTCAGACTCGGAGTGGACCGCGATCACCTCGGGCCTGCCGTCGGGTGTGGCCAAGGCCTGCTATCGGGCGGCGGACAGCAGCTCCGAGCGCATCCGCGCGCGGGAGTTCGACACGGGCGGGATCAGCTACTCCATGGTGCTGGGCTACGTGGAGGGCTACGAGTTCGGCAGCATGGACGCCTTCAACAATGACGGGGACTACGACGACATCACCCAATACTACATGGACGGGCTCTCGATCACGCTGGACGACCCGACGGACGACTCGGATCACATCTACTCCTTCGCGATCGGTCTGTACGCGACCAAGGATGACGACTCGAGCTGCCCGGAGAGCATGAGCGGGAACAGCGGGGACGAGCCCGCCGACTGGCTGGAGGACGACGGCTACTGGACCTGCGAGAGCGGGAACACCGGCTCGAGCTGGGACGAGGAGATCTACGAGGATCTGCTCTTCGAGGACGAGTATTTCGCCCGCGACCTCGGCTTCGCCACGACCCGGGACATCGACGTGCGCATCATGTCCAATGACGAGTCGGACGACGAGGATCTGTACCTGACCAGGCTCATCCTCTACGTGCAGTGAGGCGACGGCGGCCGAGAGCCGCGAGCGCGACCAGGAGCAGCGCCAGCCCCCGCCCGGCCTCGCGGGCGCTGGCGACGGTGCAGCCCACGGCCGAGCAGCTCGTCTCGTCGTCGCCCCCGCAGCCGAAGCCCTGGCCCACGAAGCAGGGGGCGCAGGCCGGATCGGCGCAGTCGGTGTTCCCGTCACAGTTGTTGTCCAGGCCATCCGTGCAGGTGTCGCAGGAGATCTCCTCGCCCGCATACAGCCCGACCACATCCCAGGGTCCCTCGGCCTGATCGCGGCTCGCCGAGCTCGAGCCGTCCGCGCAATCGCCCCCGGTGGGCTGCGTCTCGGGGTCGAAGTCCACGGGCTCGCCCCAGCACTCGCCGACGGTGCCGCCGGTGATCGCCTCGGGCCCGTAGCGGTCGATCTCCATCCACCACCACCAGGCGGCGGAGCTGAGCGCGTCCGTGGCGTCGGCCATCTCGTCCCAGCCGTCGATGAGCTCGGGGTCGGCGTCGGCCTCGGCGCAGCCCTTCCCGAACTGACGCTGGCACTCCCACTCCAGCACCAGGTGGCGGGCGGCCAGGATGCGCTCCCGGCTCCAGACGGTGCGGGTGGCGCGCTGCTCGGGGTGGGCCAGGCAGCTGGGGTTGGCGAAGCCGAGCTCTACGGCCTCGTCGATCCAGGTCTCCTCGGTCTCCTCGTCGACCTCCGGCGAGAGGGTCAGCCGCACGACGCCGCAGGTCCCGCCCTGGGCCGAGCAGGCCGCCAGGAGCACGGTGGGGTCGCCCGCGTCCAGGCTCTCGCTCAGCGTGTCGGGGCCGACGAGCACGGAGAGCTGGCCCAGCAGCGGGGCGTCACAGTCGGGGGCGTCGGCGCGGGGGAGGATGAGGGGGACGATGTCGGCGAGGACGGCGTCGGAGCTCGCTCCAGTGTCGCCTGTATCACGTGCGTCGCCTGTATCACCTGTATCGCCTGTATCATCGGTGTAACCGCTGTTACTCCCATCCTGTCTCATCCACGCCAGGATGTAGATGTCCTCCTCCCCGTCGTCGGCGCCGTCCACGCCCCAGGCCCCGCAGGTGCCGTAGCCGTCGCCGTCCTCGTCGGTGACCTCCGCGTCGCCGTCGCAGTCATTGGTGAAGCCGTCGCAGCGCTCGCTGGCGGCGCTGTAGCTGAGGCTGCAGCGGTTCTCGCAGTCGGAGAGCGCGCTCTCCTCGGTCACCACGTCCGCGCAGCTCGCGTCCGTCTCGTAGACCTCCTCCTCGTCCCCGGTGAAGTCCGCGCAGGGCAGGTACCCGTCCTGATCCAGGTCGATCTCCAGCGCGGAGACCAGGCCCGCCACGGGCTCATCGTCGGTCTGGAGCGCGTCGGGGAGCCCGTCCCCGTCCTGGTCGGCGCCCTCGGTCCCGCTGCAGTCGTCGTCCAGCCCATCGCAGCTCTCGGTGAAGGCCGGGCTGCGCAGGGCGCAGAGGTCGTCGCAGTCGTCGGAGATGACGGTGATGTCGCCCTCCTCGTAGACCCGCTCGCCGCCGTCGAAGCGGCCCTCGTAGCCGTCGTCGCTGGCGTCGTAGTCCAGGATCCAGAGCCCGGATCCCTCGCCGTCCTCGTCCAGATCGCAGGACAGCGTGAGCTCCAGGCCCCAGCAGGTGATCGTGGTCGTGGCGTCCGGGTCGCCGCAGCTGGTCAGCCCCACGTCGTCGGCGCTGCTGACCGCGCTGGCCAGGAGCGGGAGGGCGGGGAGGGCGCCGTCCTCGTCGCAGTCCAGCTCGATGGCGGGGATGTCGCCGTCGCAGTCGTTGTCGTGCCCGTCCAGGCGCTCCAGCGCGTCCTCGCGGGAGAGCCCGTCCTCGCTCAGCCCGGGCTCCTCCTCGCAGTCGGGGTCGAGCGCGTCGGTGAGCCCGTCGCCGTCGTTGTCCAGGCCGTCCTCGCAGCTCACGGGGTGGCTCTGCGCGTCGCCGTCGTAGCAGTCGCCGCCCTGGGCCACATAGACCTCGCCGTCCAGGCTGCCGTCGCCGTCGTCGTCCGCGCAGAGGCAGGCGCTCTCGTCGTAGTCGCCGTAGCCGTCTCCGTCGATGTCGCGATACATCGTCTTGCAGCCGCTGGCGTCCTGCTCGTCGATCTCCCCGTCGCAGTCGTTGTCCGTGTCGTCCTCGCAGCTCTCCGTGGCGTCGATGTTCACGCCCGCGTCGGTGTCGTCACAGTCCGTGCGCGACTCGGAGTAGCCGTCGATGCGCTCGCAGACCTCGATGAGCTCCGTGGCCTCCGTGCTGGCGTAGCCGTCGCCGTCGGCGTCCTCGTAGGCGGTGATGACGCCGTCGCTGACCAGCGCGCAGTCGTCGCCGTCACAGCCGCTGGTGTTCACGCTGCCGTCGCAGTCGGTGTCCACCTGGTCGCCGTCCTCGCAGACCTCGTCCTGGTCGGGGTGGACCTCGTCGTCGTCGTCGTCGCAGTCGGTCCCCGCGTCCACCTCGCCCTCGGCGGCGCTGTCACCGTAGCCGTCCCCGTCGCTGTCCTTCGCGCACAGATCGGGCTCCTGCGCGGCGGCGCCGGGGGCGGTGTCGGCGTCCTCGTCGTCGCAGTCCCCGCCCGCCAGGCTGGCGTCACCCGCCCAGTCGTCGCATGCGGCGTAGCCGTCGCCGTCCTCGTCGGTCTCATCCGTGGACAGCTCATCCTCGTCGCAGTCGTTCAGCTTGCCGTCACAGATCTCCTCGGCTCCCGGGTAGACGCTCTCGTCCTCGTCGTCGCAGTCCAGCGCGCCCAGCACGTCCTCGTCCTCGCCCTCCCAGTCGTCACAGTCCACGTATCCGTCGCCGTCGTCGTCCACCTCGTCCTCGGGGACGCCGTCGTCGCTGTCGCAGTCATTCTGCAGGCCGTCGCAGATCTCCTCGGCTCCCGGGTAGACGCTCTCGTCCTCGTCGTCGCAGTCATCCCCGCCCAGCACGCCCTCATCGTCCCCCACCCAGACCTCGCAGTCCACGTATCCGTCGCCGTCGTCGTCCACCTCATCATCGGGCGCGTCCGTGCTGGAGCCATCCAGCGGGCAGTCGTTGAGCGCGCCATCGCAGACCTCCGGCGCGTCCGGATACGCATTTTCATCATCGTCATCACAGTCCCCGCGATCCACCTCGTCGGGGTCCGAGAAGCCCGAGACCACCGGCACATAGGTGTACGTGCCCTCCGGCCACGTGTCAGCGCCCTCGAAGCAGCAGTACAGATCCGTCGAATACCCGTCACCGTCATAATCCCGCCGGTACTCGATCTCGTCCGCCGCGCAGTCGCTGGTGTCATCGTAGGTGCCGATCAGCACCGTCTGGACCACCCCATCCTCCAGCACATAGAGCAGCCCCTCCTCGCAGTCATCCGAGGCGTAGAAGTCCGACTCTCCAGCGAACGCAGCGGTCGAGCCCAGCAGTCCGAGCAGCAGGGCGAGGGCAGGGGAGGGGACGATCGGCATGCGCGCTCCGAGGGAGACCAGAGAGCAAGACCTGTGCCAGCGACGATCTGACCCCCTGACCCTCGACCACCCCCCTCGAGCGCGGCGACAAGAAACCAGCCCGCCACGCCCTCTCTCGCGCCGAACTCTGAGATCTCTGAGTCTCTGTGGTGAACCGCCCGATCAGGTCTGTCCGCCGGGCTGAATTCCCAACCTGATCCCAGGTCTTTCGGGCGATCAACCACAGAGACTCAGAGGGCTCGGAGGCCGACGCGGTGAGCGCTCTGGGGCGGGGCGGGCGGATCGGGCGCGCTTGGAGCTTGGGAGCTTTGAGGGGAGGGGGATCTGCTGCAGGATCCGCACACCTCATCTGCGAGAGCCGCAGGGAGCTCCACCTGGGAGCCACGGATGGAGCGCCTTTGGAGGCCCGTCTTCGAGCGACGCGCAGGGTTGGCACGAGCCTTGCTTTCGGAGAGCACGAACCTCCTCCCAGGACCGTCATGAGCGCGCTCATCCTGTTCGGCCGCGTCGTCTCCACCGAAGATCCGGCGAAGCTCGGCCGGATCCAGGTGGAGACCGTGGGCTATGGGCAGCGCCACCTGCTGCCCTGGACGCGCGTGATCCAGCCGACGGCCTCAGCGCAGACCGGGCACCTCTTCCTCCCGGAGAAGGGGGACGAGGTCGTGGTGCTGCGCGGGCTCGACGAGCGGCCCGAGGGGATGATCGTGCTCGGCGCGCTCTACAACGCCGCCCGCCCGCCGAAGGAGCCCGATCAGGACGGCAAGAACAACACGAAGGAGATCCGCACCCGCTCCGGCCAGACGCTCTCGTTTTCCGACAAGAGCGGGCACGAGTCCATCACGCTCAAGAGCGGCGACGGCAAGCTGTGTGTCACCCTCGACCAGGACAAGGGGGCCGTGCTGATCGAGGGCGACAAGGAGGTCCGCGTCGTCTCCAACACAAAGCTGTTCGTGCAGGCCGACAAGATCGAGATCACCGGCGACAGCAAGATCACGCTGAAGAGCGACTCGAAGCTGGAGATCTCGGGCGGCGAGATCACCCTGTCCGGGCAGAAGGTCAAGATCAAATGAGGCCGCGCCTGTCTGCGCTCGAGCGCTCCTACGCCCAAAGCTGCCGCCTCGCCGTGGCCCGCACCCGCGCGCCCGCCCGACCCTCCCAGAGCCTGCTCTACGGTCAGTCCCTCCGCAAGCTGCGCCGCCCCCTGCTGGCGCTGGAGATCTCGCAGGAGCTCGGACCCTGCAGACACGCCGTCGCCCAACGCACGGTGGCCGGGATGGTCATCGTCCATTTCCCGCCGCCGGCAGTCCCCGCCTCGACCCCGAAGGGGCCGGGGTCAGCCTCCACCCCCGAGGATCGTCATGCCTGAGTACCGCACCCCAGGAGTCTACATCGAGGAGGTGACCGGCGGCCCCCGCCCGGTGCAGCCCAGCTCGACCACCGACACCGGCTTCGTCGCCGTCCTGACCCTGCCCGCCACCTTCCTGGCCGGTCGCGGGGACGCCGACGGCATCTTCCTGCCTGGCCCCGTGGAGGTGCCCGGCGTGGCCTGGAGCCGCGCGCTGGCCTTCCGCCCCCTCCTGGGCGGCCCCGACCCCGCGCCCAAGGCCGAGAAGAGCGCCGACAAGGCGGAGAAGGCCGAGAAGACCGACAAGCCCGCCGCCGAGCCCGCCGCGTCCAGCCGCTTCGCCGCCCTGGTGCAGGACGCCCTGCCCGGCCGCTGGGAGATCCGCCCGCCCTCTGGCGAGGAGGCCGTCACCCTGGTCTCGGAGAAGGGCGACGTCATCCGCATGCCCGTCAGCCGCACCTTCATGAGCGTGCGGAGCTCCCCCGCCGGGGCCAAGGAGTGGGAGCTGGCCTGGGGCGCCGACGAGCTCAAGGTCTTCGAGCTCCTGAGCGGCTACGCGCAGCAGGCCGAGGTGGTCCACGGCGGCAGCCTGCCCTGCGTGGCGGCCAAGGCGAAGCAGGTCACCCTGGACCTGGACCGCGTGCACGAGGCGCTCACCGGCCCGGCCAGCGTCATCCACAGCCTGGACGGCTACCACGCCTGGCGTCAGGAGCTGGGCGAGAAGCTGTTCAAGGAGATCATGGCGGACGCCCGCGGCATCTCGCTGGCCCGCGCCACCACCCTCTGGGACACCCTGGACCCCAAGGTGCGCGCCGCCTGGGACCGCTGGCTGCGCAGCCAGCCCGGCCTCCTGCGCCTCGAGCTCGCCCTCTCCGGCTTCTTCCAGAATGGCGGGACCTCGGCCTACCCCTGCCTGGCCATCCAGGCCCACGGCGCGGGCGGCCCCAACAAGCGCCGCTTCCTCGAGCAGAGCTATGACGGCGTCAGCGCGGTGGCCATGCTGGCCGCCCCCGGCCTGGACCTGGCCTGGCAGCAGGCGATCCTGGAGTACGCCGGACCCAAGGGCCGCGGCGATCTGTTCGCGGTCATGGAGGCCCCCCGCTACCTGCTGACCCGCGAGCCCCGCGGCGTGGCGGTGGACGACTTCCGCTGGACCCGCGGCGGCGCGCCCTACGAGGTCGCCGAGCTCCAGACCCTCGCCTACCCCGACGCAACCGAACTGCGCTTCGCCGGCTACGCCAGCGACGAGATCCTCGACCGCGCCGTGCCTCGGGACGAGACGGGCTACGGCGCCTCCTACGGCCCCTGGCTGGTCGTGGAGAACCCGCTCAGCACAGGGCCTTATGACCGCTACGTCATCGCGCCCCCCTCCGGCCACGTCGCGGGCGTGATCGCCCACACCGACCTGCGCGCGGGCGGCGGCGTCCACAAGGCCCCGGCCAACGAGACCATGGCCGGCGTGAGCGAGCTGGTCACCGCCGTCTCCGACCGCGAGCAGGGAATCCTGAACATCAAGGGCTTCAACATCATCCGCCACCGCCCCAACGCCGGCGTGCGCATCTGGGGAGCCCGCACCACCGCCTCCGATCCGCTCTGGACCTACGTGAACGTGCGCCGCCTCTTCCTCTTCGTGGAGCGCAGCATCCGCGACGCCGTGCAGTGGGCGGTCTTCCTGCCCAACAACCAGATCACCCGCCGCGATCTGGCCGACACCATCAGCTCCTTCCTGTACCAGCTCCACAACCGCGGGATGTTGGACGGCGCGAGCTGGCGCGACTCCTTCTCCGTGCAGTGCGACTCGGAGAACAACCCCGACCCCGACGTGCGCGCCGGGATCCTCACGGTGGACGTGCAGTTCCGCCCGGTCTACCCCGCCGAGTTCATCCGCATCCGCTTCCGGCAGATGCCCATGCAGATGCCGTCCTGAGCTCGGATTCGTAGAACACACAACTCCATAACCGCCAGCCCAATCTACTACAGAACAGAGGTGTATCATGGGTCTCGTGCCCGAGCTGGAGATTGACTCCTACGTTGGTGCATGGAACTTCCGCATCAAGATCGACGAGGTCACCGGCGACATCAACCAGGGCTTCCTGCGCGTCTCCGGCGTCACGTCACAGTCCGAGATCATGGAGTTCATGCACGGCATCGATCCGTACATCCGCCGCAGCCCCGGCCGCGCCAGCTTCGAGGACATGCGCATGGAGCGTGTCTACAACGGCGTGGACGCCTTCTACGAGTGGCGACTGGCCATCGAGGAGGGCACCATCACCCGCCGGGACGTCACCATCGAGCTGCTCAAGCCCGACGGCACGCCCGTGCGCACGATGAAGTGCATCAACGCCTTCCCCAGCCGCTGGGAGCTCCCCGACATGGAGGCCACCGGCAGCTCGGGCGCGATTGAGCGCATCACGCTCTCCGTCGAGCGCGTCATCAGCTCCTGAGGAGCCCGGGAGGCGTCATGTTCGAGTCCAAGCTCCCCAGCTACCGTGAGATCGTGACGCTGCCCGTCGGCTTCGAGCTGAAGGACGGCGAGGTGGTGCGCGAGGCCGAGGTGCGCCCGGTGACCGGAGGCGACGAGCTCGCCATCGGCATGGCGCCCGAGTACGCGCGGACGCCCAACGATCTCGTGTACAAGACCCTTCTGCTGGCCCGCACGGTGACGCGCATCGGCCAGCACCGCCCCGTCACCCTCGGCGACATCCAGAAGCTGCACGCCAAGGACGTGCGGGCGCTGGAGTACGCTGTCTACCGAATCACCTACGGTGAGGAGGCGCTGCCGCCGGAGGACCCCAACGCCCCCGGGGGGTGACGGTGGCCTACCCTCTCGACAAGCTGCGCGATGAGGTCACCTTCATCGCCTACCATCTCCACTGGAGCCTGAGCGAGCTCCTGGAGCTGCCCCACCGCGAGCGCGTCGCGTGGGTAGGCCGTGTCAGCAAGCTGAACCGCAAGATCCTGGAGTCCGAGAGATGATGGAGAGCCGCCCGTTTCCCGCCCACCCCGCCGCCCGGACCGAGGTCCGCGTGACGCTGGAGCGTGGGGAAGAGAGCCGGGCGACGCATCCACCCCTGATTGTATTGGGCGTCGCCTCGCCCGACGCGCCCTGGCTGGGCGAGCGCTGGCCCCGGGCCCGGGTGCGCTCCACCCGCTTCGGCTCCCGCCGGGGCGCCGTGGAGCTGCTCACCCTGGGCGTGGGTGACGCCCTCGACACCCTCCCCGGGCTCGACACCCGCGCTCCCTCGCTGGTCCGCGACGCCGTCCGGCTCTGCCTGCACGGCGGCGCCCCCCGGGTGGGCCTGCTGCTGGCCCGCGGCGAGACCCTCGACCACCCCTGGGACCTGGACCGGCCCGAGCTGCTCGAGCTCTGCGCCCCCTTCCTGGACGATCTGCACGGCGCCCTGCTGGTGATGCCCGACGCCGCCGGCCCCGCGCCCCTCCGGCCCGGCCCCCCCGCCGATCCTGAGGAGCGCGCCCGCCGCCTGGCCCGCGTGATCGCCGCCCACGCCCCCGGCCTCTGCGAGCGTTATCAGGTGGCCCTGCTGGACTGGCCCGCCGAGCTGAGCCCCGACGCGCGCGCCCTGCTGCCGATGAGCGGGGATCTGTCCCTGGTCGCCTGGCAGGGGGACCCGTCCGCGATGGCCGCCCACGGCTGGCGGAGCGGGGCGGCGCTGCTGGGGGGCGCGCTGGCGGCGCGGGAGCCCTTCGAGAGCGTGACGGGCCTGCGGCTGCCCCTGGGGGCCGGGCGTCGCGTCGCCCCAGATCGCGCCTTTGGCCTCGAGGATCCGCGCCCGACCCCCGCGGAGCAGGTCGAGGGCCTGGCCCTGCTGCGCGCTCGCGGCGGCCTGGCCACCGTGCTCTCCGAGCCCAGCCGCCGCCGACCCGCGGGCGCCTGGCCCCTGCCCGCCCTGCGCACGGTGAAGGCCGTCCACCACACGCTGGTGCGCGCGGCCGAGAAGTTCGCCTTCTCCCGCGTGGGCGAGGCCGAGGCCCTCTCGCTGGGCCTCTCCCTGAACATGGCCCTGGGGGCCTTCGTGAGCGCCGGCCTGCTGGTCGGCCCGGACGGGGAGGGCGGCCCCCTCATCGAGAGCGAGCCGGTGCGCGACCCCGCCGCCCCCGCGCTCGCCGCCACGCTCACGGCGCAGCTCCGCCCCTGGTGCAGCGCCGTCCACGTCCGCGTCCGGGTGCGCGACGGCGCGCAGCCCACCCTCGAGGAGGCTTGATGGCGAGCGCCTGGTACAGCCCCGACCCTGAGCTGGCGCTGATCTCCGATCAGATCGCCTTCTTCTTCCACGTCATGATCGGCTCCGACCCGGTGGGCGACTTCCAGGCGGTGGACAACATCTCCGCGAGCTGCATGTCCTACTCGGTGGCGGAGGGCGGCCGCAACCACTCGCCGCACGAGCTCCCCTTCGGCGGCCCGCGGCGGCGCGGCGAGCTCACGCTCCGCTGGGGCATGTTGTATCGGTCCAAGCTCTACGAGTGGTTTCAGTCCGTAGAGCTGGGCTACGGTTTCCGCAGAGACGTCTACATCATGCAGCTCACCCGGCAGAAGCTCCCGCTCCGGTTGATGCGGCTCTCCCAGGCCTGGCCCGTGTCCTGGGTTGGATCCAACCTGGACTCCAACACGTCGTCCTACGCGGTGGAGCAGATCACGCTGGCCTACGAGGACTTCAGCATGGTCATCAACAAGGCGCTGCTGGCCATGGCGATGGTCGAGGCGGCGGAGGGCGGATCATGAGCTTCAACCTCGCCGCGGAGATGAGCAAGCTGGTCAACGCCGCCGAGCCGGCGCGCGCGTCGATCACCTGCGAGGAGGTGAGCGCGCTGAGCATCGGGGACGTGGCCTTCAACCCGGACAGCTTCACGCTGACGCGCAACATCCCCTGGGACACGACCGGCTGGGACGGCGCGCCCTGGGGGGCCATGCACTACACCGGAGGGAGCGCCGACACGCTGAGCGTCACGCTGCTGCTGGACCAGTCCGAGTACAGACCCACCACCCTGATGCAGCGCACGGCGCTCTCGCTGGCGCCCGTGGCCGGGGACGCGGCCAGCCGCAAGCTGGCCCAGCGCGTCGGGTGGTACAACGCCGACTCCGTCACCTACGAGATGCGGCAGCTCTACGAGCTCACCCTGCCCGTCAAGGCGACCAACGGCAGCAACAGCGCCATGCGTCCGCCCTCCGTCCTGTTCAGCTGGGGCGACTTCAGCTTCCGCGGCGTGCTGAGCAACGTGATCTTCACCGCGACCCTCTTCGATCTGGACGGCAACCCCCGCCGGGCCACGGCCACGCTCACGTTCACCGGCCGGGCCGGCTTCGAGACCACCTACACCGACGTCTTCGACCCCAGCTACGAGCCCGAGCACACCGCGAAGCAGAGCGCGAGCAGCGGCGGGGACGCCCGGCTCTCCCTGCTGTCGAGCTGAGGGCGCCGTGGCCGCGCGCATGACCATCGCGCTGGAGCACCCGAGCCTCGGGTCCGCCGACGCCGACACGCTGCGCCCCTACCTGCGCGCCGCCCGTTACGTCGAGAGCACCGACGCGCTGGACGGGGCGACCGTGGTGCTGAGCCTGCCCGACCAGAGCGATCCGCCGGACGCGCTGCGCCCCGCCCTGGCCCCGGGCGGCACCCTCACCCTGACCCTGCTGGAGAGCGAGGCCGAGGTCCGAGCGATCACGCTGGACGTCGTGTCCGTCCGGCACAGCCGCCGGCCTCGCGCTCCGGTCTCTCTGCACCTTCAGGCCCTGGAGCCGCTCCAGCGCGTGCGAGGGATCAACGTCACCCAGATCACCAGCGAGGGCGGCGAGCTGCTCTCCCTGCTCTGCCAGGCGGCCAAAGAGGCGACCGGCGGCAGCGTCTCCTCGCCTTCGGTCAAGGACGAGGCCAGCCTGGGCGTGGCGGTGCTGGATCGCCCCTTGCTCGGCGCCCTGAAGCGGGGCGCCCGCCAGCGCGGCCTGGTGATCTGCGTGGAGCTGGGCCAGAACGGCACGCCGAAGATCACCTTCGAGCGCGAGAACGAGGGCGAGACGCTCAAGCTGAGCTGGGCCCGGGACATCCGCGAGCTGGAGATGACCCTGGACCTCTCCCGTCAGGTGACCGGCGTGGAGGTCTACGGCCTGCCCGACCCCACGCTGCGCAGCCAGGCCGACGCCGATCCCGCCCCCGGCAAGGCCCCGCGCCGCCCCGCCAGCGCCACCACGCTCACCGGCGCCAGCCTGGTCTCTGGCTGGAAGGTGAGCCGCGTGCTGGCCCTGGAGGCCTGGACCCGCCTGGTCGAGGAGCGCCCGCTGGCCGAGAGCGAGATCGCCAACCCCTGCCGCCCCAGCGCGCTGGAGTCCGAGGCCTCCCGCGTCTTCGTGGACATCTCCCGGCGCTTCATCGCGGGTCGGATGGTCGCCCGCGGCCAGCCCCAGGCCCGCGCCAACGGCCAGCTCCGCCTGAGCGAGGCCCCCTGGCCCTACGACGGCACCCTCTTCGTCACCGAGGTCCAGCACCACTGGAGCGCCGACGAGCCCCTGCTCACCGAGATCGGCTTCAACGCCGACGCCGTGGGCAAGCCATGAGCCGCCCCGCCCGCCCCACGCTCCACCCCGCGGTGGTCCCCGGCCGCCCGCGCCGCCTGGACCCCCAGCAGGCCCTCCTGGCCCGCGTGCGCATGGTCCTGGAGACCCGCCCCGGCCAGGTCCCCTGGCGCCCCGAGCTGGGCTGCGATCTGGCCGGTCTGGTGGGTCAGCCCGCCAGCGGCGCCACCTTGCAGCTCGCCCGCTCTCGCGTGGAGGGGGCGCTGACGCGCTGGGTGCCCGAGGCCCGCCTGCTGCGCTGCGAGGTGCGCGTGGTCACCGACCAGGGCGCCCACCCCGACGCCGCCCGCAGCGCCGCCGATCTGGGCGGTGCCTCCCTGCCCACCGCCGAGGCCACGCTGATGCGCCTCGGGGGGGCCGCCTGGCTCTCCGTGCGCGTGGAGCTGGCCTCCGAGCGCGGGGTCCTGGCCTTCGAGACGCAGCTCCACCCCGGAAACTAATTCTTTCGTAATGGAGCCCCCGTGAGAGTCAAGCGACCCGGATCCCTGGCTATCTCCCGCGAGAGCCTGCTCCTGGACGCGCGCGAGCGCCTCGCCGAGCGGCTCCCGGCCTGGGCCGCGCCGCTGGCCGGGGATCCGCTCGATCCGGGCTGGATGCTGCTGGAGGAGGCGGCCTTCATGGTGGAGGCGCTCTCCGAGCAGCTCGACCAGCACCCGTTTGCTGCGTTGCAGCAATTCCTCCACCTGAGCGGCGCCAGCCTGCTCCCCGCCCTGCCCGCGGTGGGCGCCGTGGCCCTGGCCCCCGCCGCCGCCGGCATGCTGCGCGAGGCCCGCCCCGGCGATCTGCGCCTGCTCTCCGCCCAGACCGAGACCCGCGACGCCATCGCGTTCACCCTGGCCGAGCCCGCCGTCCCCCTGCGCCCTGGCCTGGTCAGCAGCCTGGTCGAGCTGCGCGGCGGCGCGATCCAGCGGGTGGGTCGGGCCTGGGGCGAGGGCGCGGTGGGCGAGCTGGTCCGGCGCCGCGGCCCGCCCAGCCCGTCGGAGGCCCTGGCCGAGGAGCGGATCGTCTTCACCCTGGTCTCCGCCAGCCCCGACCGCACCCTGGCCGCCGCCCGCGAGGCCATCGCCCGCCTCGCCGAGGAGGGGCCGGGCTGGCTGGGGCTCTCCGTGGCCCGCGGGGACGGCGGCGCCATCGAGCTGAGCGCGCGGGTGGACCTGTCCGGCGTCTTCCGTCAGGGCGCGCCCGGCGGTCAGCACGCGGGCGGCGATCTGGTCGGTCGATGGGGCGATCTGCCCGGCTCGCGCTGGGCCCCCGCGGTGCGCGTGGCCGACGATCCCCGGCTCCCGCTCGCCCTGCGCGGCGCGGCGCCGCCCCCGGGTCCTCAGGACGGCACCCTGCTGCTCCCCGACCTGCCCGCCCACCTGCCCACGGCGGGCCTGCTGGTCCGCGAGCCCGCCCCCATCCCGCCCGGCGCCCGGGACGCCATCTGGCGCGCGATCGCCGCCATGCACCTGGACCTCGCCGCGATCCGTCCCAGCGTCCGCCACCGGGTGGAGCCCGTCCGCGGCCCCGGCGAGCCCCGCTGGCTGGAGGCCGCCCTGGGCTCCGGCGAGTGGGAGCGGATCCTGGAGGACGGGCTCAGCGTGGCCGAGATCCGCCTTCCCGCCGCCGCGCGCGGCCCCGGTCCCCTGCGGGTGGCCGTGCTGCGGGCGGAGGAGGCCGGGATCCGGGCGCTGGGTCTGGAGGCGGGCGGCGCGATGGGGCCGCTGCCCGTCCAGCCCCGCTGGCGCCTGCCGGCCGGCGGAAAGACCTTCTCCACCCTGGAGATCGAGCTGTCCGAGGTCCACGAGGGCCTGCTCCTGGTCAGCGCGAGCCCGCTGGAGGCCGTCTGCCTGAACCCCGCGCTGGTGCTGAACGCCCCCGTGGTCCAGGACGGGCGCCGGGTCCTGGTGGAGCGCGGCGTGCCCGAGGCCGTGAGCCTGCGGGCCGAGGATCTGGTGGGCCCCGACGTGCTGGCCCGCGCCGTCCAGGGCGCGCTGCCCCCCGAGACCCGTGCCCTGCTCGGCCGCCTGCCGCTGGGGCTGCTCACCCTCTCCTCCGGCGACGAGCTCCGCGACCTGAGCGGGGTGGGGCTGGACGAGAGCGCCGGCCTGCTGACGCTGAACGCCCCGGACGCCCGCGGGCACCTGCACCGCCTCCGCCGCGGAGAGTCGGTCACGGTGGGCTGGTACCGCCGCACCGACGGGGCCAGCGGCGACCTGGAGGAGGGCGAGATCGCCCACGTCGAGCAGCGCGCCGGGGATCGCCCCCGCCTGCTGGCGGTCAGCAACCCCATCCCCACCCGGGGCGGCCAGGACCGCGAGCGCGAGGAGGAGGCGATGGAGCGCCTCTTCGGCGCGCCCGCCGATCTGCCGGTGCTGGCCAGCGACTGGGAGCGCCTGCTGCGCCAGGCCCTGCTGGCCCGCGGGCGCGGCTGGGTGCTGCGGGTCTGGACCTACGCCGAGCGCACCCTGCTGCAGACCCGGCTCTGGCCGCTGGACGGCGGCCCCGAGCAGCTCGCCCTGCGCCAGGCCCTGGCCGACGCGGGCCCCGACACCCTGCTGGTCGTGCTGGGGCCCTCGGATCGCCCCATCTCCGAGGCGGAGCTGAGCTGGGCTCGGGAGACCGTGGACGCCGCGGTCGAGCGGGTCCGGGCCCGCGCGCCGGCCCTGCGCCGCGCCCTGCTCACGCCCTTCTGGGGCCTCTCCCTGGAGGGCTCGGCCGAGCTGCCGCCCACCCCCTGCTGGGACAGCGCCCTGATCTGCGGGGCCCTGGTCGATCCGCGCGGTCGCCGCGCCCCCTGCCCGCCCAGCGGCCTGCTGCTGAACGCCGCCGTCGTCCGCAGCCGCGCCGAGGAGGGCTGGGGATCATGAGGCCGCGCGCCGCCATGTTCGAGTGGGCGCACCGCGCCGCCGCCGGGACCCTGGGCCAGGACTGGGTGGAGGTGGGCGGGACCCGCGAGGATCCGCCCTTCTCCCTGGTGCTCCGCGACGGGGCGCTGCGCTTCCGCCACGTCCCCTACGCCGCCTTCCTGCCCGCCCTGATGGCCGAGGCTGCCCGGGAGGCGCGGGAGGCCGGGGAGCCCGGCCTGCTGGAGCTGCTGGAGCGCATGCTCGCCCGCCTGGAGTGGCTGGTCGCCACGCGGCAGCTCCTGTGGACTCCGCTCTCTGCGGCCCCCGAGGGCCTGGCGCCCCTGCTGGAGGCCATGGGGATTGATCCTGAGGTTCACCAGGAGGACCCGGAGTTCATGGCCCGCGCCGCAGCCCTCCTGCCCGCCTGGCGCCAGGCCCGCGGCACCCTGCAGGCCGCGCTGAGGCTGCTCTCGCACGCTCCGCTCCCTGCGGTGAGCGCCCCCGCCCAGCCGGCCTCCGACGCTCCCGCCGGCCCCGCCCTGGCCGACGAGGTCCTGGTCTGCCGCGACGAGCGCTGGTGGAGCGCCCGGCAGGAGGGCGCCGCCCCGCCGGAGCTGCGGATCTCGGGCGAGCACGTCCGCTTCCAGCCGGCGTCCCAGCCCTGGGGTGCGCTGCCCGAGGACGTGCTGGTGAGCTGGCTCCCCGAGGAGCCGCTCCCCCAGGCCCTGCTGCGCCTCCTGCCCGCCTGGACCTCCCTCCGCCTCTGCCTCCGGAGCCCGATCCCATGAGCCCCCGCGACCCCTCCGACTCCAAGCCCACCGCCCGCTTCGCCCCCCGGGACGGGGCGGTGCTGGATCTGGGCAGCCTCACGGCCCTGGCCGAGGCCCCGGCGCGCCTGGTCACGGCCTGGCTGGACGCCGTCTGCCCCGGCGCCCCCGGCCTCGTGCTGGAGGGTCTGGAGCCGGAGGGGGAGTGGTCGCCGTCCGGCCCCCCTGGCGCCCGCCGCCCCAGCGCCGCCCAGAGCGGGATCACCGTCAGCCCCGGCCGCGCCATCGTCGTAGACCCCGGCGGCGCCCGCCACCTCGTCACCGTAGACGAGCCCCTGCGCGCGCCCTGGCCCACCAGCGCCGGCCCCGCCGTGCGCGGGCAGCTGGTCATCGTGCCCCGGCTGGATCCGTTTTGCGCCGCCGGTGGTGTCACCGTGGCGCGCGAGGGCCTGTCCGTGCGCCTGGGCTTCGTGCGGCCCGAGCTCGCCGGGCGCGCCGGACAGCTCCCGCTGGCCGCCAGCGTGGGCAACGGGGTGGACTGGGCCACCGACCTGCACCGCCTCTGGCAGCCCGAGCACCCCGCCCTCACCCAGATCGCCCGGCGCCTCTCCAAGGTGGAGCAGGCCGTGTGGAACGCCGAGCCCGAGGGCTCCGTCTGGGACCGCCAGGTGCTGGGCCGGAGCTGGGTGCGCTACCAGACCGTGGCGTCCAGCGCGCTCACCGCCGCCCGCCTGGACCTGGGCTCCCGGGCCACCACCACCCGCGACCGCGTCCGCCTGCTGGGCAGCCTCTACGGCATCCTGCGCGGCTCTGTGGAGCGGGCCGCTACAGAGCTCCTCCAGATCACCGGGTCGGGCGAGGGGGCCGGGCCCTACCGCGCCGTCGAGCTCGAGGGCGGGGGGAGCCGGTGAGCGGGCCGCTGGAGAGCGCGGGGCTCTGGCGCGCCGAGGAGGGCGCCCTGGAGTCGGGGTTGCCCCTGCTGGCCGCGGGGAGCGCCTGGTTCCTGGCCTGGAGGGTGCTGGGCGCCCCGGCCGTGGGCCGCCCCTGGTCGACCTTGGAGCTGGCCCTGAGCCTGGGGGCGGTGGGCGCGATCACCGGCTGGAGCGTGGCCCGCCAGACCTGGCTGCTGGACGAGCGCCGCCCCCTGCGCGCCCTGCTCTGGGCCCTGGGCCTGAGCGCCGGGGCGCTGAGCCTGCTGGGGACCCTGGTGGAGACGCGCTTTGCCGGGATCTGCACGGGCGAGCTGGGCGGGAGCCTGGTCGCCGCGGCCGTGGACGCCGGGCCCGTGAGCGCCTGCCAGGTGGGCGGGGCCCCGGGCAACCCCTACCTGCGCGGCGCGCTCCTGCTGCCCGGCTGGTCCGGGTCCTGGGAAGCTCCGCTGGGCCTGTGGAGCCTGGGCCTCGCCGGGCTGGCCGCCCTCGGGCTCCGCGACCGGCGCATCTTCCCCACCCGCATCCCCGCGAAGCTGGGCGAGCTCCTGCGCCTGGCCCCCGGCGCCGGCCCCGCCAGCGTCTCCGGCCGCCTCGGCCCCGACCTTCGCGTGATCGCCTGCGACAACCCGACGCTCTGGGGTGAGCCCTGCGGCCAGCTCTACGCGGCCGAGCCTCCGCCTGAGCCCGGGGCCTGGTGCCTGCGCTGCCAGCAGGCGCTCTCCCCCTGCGCCAGCGAGCTGGAGCTCACCGTCATCAGCCTCTTCTCCGCCGATCTGGACGTGCTGAACGGGCTGGAGCGCCTGGACACCCTGGCCTGGCCCCAGGGCGAGCCGCCCCCGGCCGACCCGCGCCTCTCGGGCCAGGAGCGCTGGGTGGTGCTGGGCCGGATCCGCCTGCCCGACGTGCTGACCATGGCCCAGGCCCTCGCCCTGGTCCAGGCCCAGCTCGGGCGCTGGCGCGAGGCCGCCCCCGAGACCGCCGAGGCCAGCCGCCTCGCCGAGCGCCGCATGAGCCGGGTCGGCGCCTGGCTGCTGTCCGGTCGCGTCGCCCACCGCCTGACCTACGCCCGCCCCACCCGGCGCGCCCGCTACGGGGTCGGCACCCAGCGCCTGCGCGATCTCGCGGGCAGCTCTGGTGAAACACTGACGTTACAGCTTGATACAGGGCTGCTCCCGGTGGAGCTTCGCCTGGGCGCGCGCCTGGGCTCGCTGGACCCCGGCCGCCCCGGGCTCGCCCAGAACAGCCGCCTGGACGTGTGGGTGCCGGTGGGCCCGCCGCCCGAGGCTCAGGGCGCTCCCGGCGTGTGGGTGGCGCGGGTGGAGGGCGAGGCCCTGCGCGGCTGGCTGGCCACCGAGCGCGTCAGCGCCGACCCCGCGGCGACCACCCCCATCCCCTATCGGCGCACCGGGCAGGTACAAGCCACGGTGGAGTCGGGCGAGCTGGATCTGGTGCGCCGCCCCCTGCCCGGCGACGAGGCCGAGCCCACCGAGGACGGGGGCCCCGGGGCCAGCGTCGCCGAGTGGGCCTGGCTGGAGCGCGAGCAGATCGAGCTCCTGCGCCAGCAGGCCCTGGTGCTGGTCGCGCGGGAAGGAGGGGCGCGGTGAGCTACCACCTGCGAGGCCCCTTCCCCTTCGACCCGGAGAGCCCGGGGGCCGGCGCGCGCGCCGCGCTGGACGCCGCCCGGAGCGGGGCGGGGCCAGGGCCCTCGGACGGGGCGGACCCCGGGATCTACCTGATCTGGCGCGAGGCGCCGCGGGGGCTGGTGGGCTTGTGGGTGACGCTCTCACCCGCCTGGCTGGAGGCCGGGCCGCTGGGGCCGCCGGACCGCAGCCCGCCGCTCGTCGCCGCGCTGTGCGACGCGGCCAACGAGGCGATGTGGTGGGAGGGGCTGGAGCTGGGCTCGGCGGAGGATGGGAGCTCAGGGAGCGGGCGTTGGAGCCCCGTGATCGTGCTGGAGTGGCCCCCCGCCCTGGCCAGCCGGGCGTCGGTCTACCCGCCGGGCACGGCCCGCGCGGCGCTGGCCGAGGGGAGCCTGGGGCCGGGGGCCGAGGGCAGGGGCGCCGGGCGCTGGCTGGACGACGGCTGGGCGCCCGAGCAGCCGGGCCCCGCCCGCGCCGAGGTCGAGGAGGACGACGGCCTGCCCGCGCGGCGCTCGCTGATCCTGATCGCGCGGGCCAGCCTGGAGCGGCGGGGCGAGGTCCTGGCCGGGCGCGGCGCCCTGGTGGCCCCCGAGCGCCTGCCCCGCCCGCCCGAGCGCGAGGCCCTGCCTCTCCACCGCTGGTTGAATCTGGCCGCCTCCGACGCGGGCGATCCCCCCACGGCCCGGAGCGTGGAGCCGGGCCCCGCGCTCGGGCTCCCCGGCGGGCGCGTGGGCTGGGCGCTCCCCGGCTGGCTCACCCGCGCGCTCACGCCCTGGCCGCCCAGCCCCACCGAGATCCTCCCCTTCACCCTGGCCGAGCGCGACGTGGGCGTGGCCTGGCGGGCCCAGCTCCGGGCGGCGATCACGCTCAGCGGCGGCGTGCTCTGCGTGGTCGGCCTGGTGGGCTCCAGCGTGTGGCTGGCCACCCGGCCCCGGCTTCAGGCCGCGCCAGAGCTCCCCGAGCCCGCCGCCCAGCCCGTGCTCTCCCTCTGCTCCGCCGATCATCAGGCCTTCGTCAGCCGCCTGCGCTGCCACATCGACGCCCTGGCCAGCGGGGTCTCCCCCGACGCCGTCACCTGCGCCGAGCCGGGTCCCGAGGGCGAGCTCCAGAGCGCCTGGTGCGGGCTCGCCGACAGGCAGCTAGATAATCTAGCCTGGAAGGGTTGGGACTACGCCGAGCTCGCCGCCTCCCAGGCCTGCTTCGAGGTGCTGGGCCAGCCCTGGACCTACGCGGCGAAGGGCTCCGACGGGCACCTGGGCGACCCCGACCGCTTCCTGCGCGACCCCGATCTGTCCATCCGCGGGCTTCGGGCGCTGGTGGGGGAGCTGGACGAGCGCTGCGCGCGGGGCCGCGAGGCGCTCTCCGCCCGGGTGACCGGGGCGGTGGTCGCGGCGCACGTCGGCGGGGACGTGGACGAGGCCGGGGCCCTGCAGAGCGCGGTGGGGGCCGTGGTCTCCGCCGGGCTGGGGCCGGAGCTCCAGGGCTGCTTCCAGGCCGGGCTCCGTGAGGGCGCGCTCTCGGCCAGCACCTATGAGGGCCTCTGCGATCAGCCTGCGCCCGCGCCCGCCTCGGAGGCCTGGCTGGCGCTCTCGGGGGCGGCGCGCGGGCCTCTGGTGACGCGCTACACCCGGGCCCGCTTCGGGGGTGGGGCCGGGGATCTGGGGGTCTGGGGCTGCCACGCCGCGCTGAGCGGCCGGGAGCGGGCGTCTGTGCTGGTGGACTGGGATCTGGGCCTGCCCGTGCCCGGGTCCTACGACCAGGGCGGGACGGGCAGCCAGCTCGTGCTGGACGCCGGCCTGCGCCGCCTGCGCGCCGGGATGGACGCGGGGCCCTGCTGGCGCCTGCTCTCCGACGCGCTCGCGCTGTACACGCCGGCCCACCCGCTGCTGAGTGAGCCCTCACTCACGGGATGGCCCTCGGCAGAGCAGCAGATCTGTGGACAGGTCTGCGCGACCCGCTACCGGATCGCGGCGCCCGGCCAGAGCCCGCTGACCCTGGGCACGGACCTGTCCATCTGCCTGGACCCATCGGCGCCCTCGAGCCCGCAGGGTGGGGGCCTGGACCGCCTGCGCCTGCCCTGGAACGGGGGCGAGCGGGAGGGCTGGACCGCGCCTGCCGACGAGCAGATCTGCGCCTTCAACCTGATCGCCCAGGGCTATCTGGACGAGGGCGAGCCGGCCCTGCTGGCCGACGGCGCGGCGTCCGCGGCCTGGGCCGGGGAGCGGGGGGAGGGGAGCCGGGTGGCGGGCGGGAGCGCCGGGCTGGCGGCGGAGTCGGCCCGGAGCCTGGAGCGCTACGGCGGGGCCCGCGGGCTGGCCGCCTGCCAGGCGGTGGCGGCCGAGTGTCTGGTCGAGGAGATGCTGCGGGTGACCGGCGACGCGAGCCTGGAGCGCCACCAGTGGCGGGAGCGCTGGCGGGCCCGGGTGGAGGCCCTGGCCGCGGGCGGCGAGGCCAGCCCCTGGTGCGAGGCCGTCCGCCCCTATCTGCACCCGAACGGCGATCTCCCCGAGGGAGAGCTGGACTATCCCTGCACGAAGGGCGTGGACGAGGCGCGGCGGGCGGTGGAGGCCCGGGTGGTCGCCCTGGCGCGCCAGGGCTCGACCCCGGGAGGGAGCCCATGAGCGCCGTCCGCGCCGCGATCGGCCGCCTGCAGCGCCAGGGTCGGGGCGCCCTGCCCCTGCTGGCCCTGTGGTGGGCCCTGGTGGTGGCCCAGGCCCTGGTCCCGCGGGGATCGCCGCTGGGACGGGAGGATCTGGGACCCTGGTGCGCGCTGACGCTGGGGCTGGCGGCGCTGCTGCGCGGTCGGAGCATCGGCGACGGCCCCCACCCCATGCTGCGGGTGCGGCGGGCCCGGGGCGAGGGCCTGCTGCGCCGGGTCGGGGCGGCGCTCAGCCCGGCGGCCCTGCTGCTGTGGCGGGACGCGGGGGCGGGCGGGGCGCTGGAGACGCTGGGGCTGGCCGCCGGCCTCACGGCGCTGGCGGCGCTGCTGCTCCTGCTGGGCCGGGCGGACGGGGCCACCGCCTGGGATCCCCAGGAGGGCGGCGGGCTGGGGCCGCTGGCGCTCATGTTGGGGGCGCCGGCCCTGGCCTTCGGGCTGGGCGCGCTCCTGCCGGCCTCGGCGCAGCTCCCGCTGCTCTGCGGGCTGGGCTTCGGGGTCGTGAGCCTCTGCCTCGGTCGCCCCCAGCACAGCGCCCAGCGCCGCGCCGCGGGTCGGCGGGACGGGCGCCCCTGGCGGCGCGCGGCCTTCCCCTGGCTCCTGGCCCTGGCCGGTCCCAGCGGGGTCCTGGCCCTGCTCCTGCGCCTCTCCGAGCCCCTCTTCGGCGCGCCGGGCTTCTCGCTGGCCATGCTGGCCTCGCTCTGCCTCTGCGCCTGGGCGGCCGTGATCTGGCCTCCCCCGCGCGTCGTCGCCCGCCACTGCCTGCTGCACGAGGTGGTGCCAGCCGGCGGGCACGACGCCCCGTCCGAGCAGGGGGCCCGCGCCTTCGACGCCCCGCCCGAGGGCGCCCTGCGCCTGGACCCGCTCTCCGTGCGCCGCACCCGCCAGATCCACCCCTGGTTGGTGCCGGTGCTGGACCCGCGCATCGGCGAGCTGGACGATCCCGTGCGCCCGCTCTGGGATCGCGATCCGCAGCCGCTCTCCAGCCACGTCCTGGGAGACGCCGCCTTCCTCCCCGATCCGCGCACCCGCGCCCCCCAGGAGGAGCGGATCACGGTGACCGTGCGGGGCAACCGCGAGACCACGGCCCTGCGCGGCGGCGAGGTCCAGACCCGGCGCGTGGTCGTGCTGCGCGCCTTCCCTCCACCCGGGGGCTCGCGGGCGGGCACCCCGCGGACCTGGCGCTGGGAGCGCAGGGTCCCGGCCGCCTCTCTGCAGGTGATGGACGCCCGCACGGCCACGCTGGAGCTGATGCACGGCGACATCCTGGTGCTGAGCTCGGAGGGCGTGGCGCGGGCCTTCGAGCTGGAGATCGGCGAGGCCGTGCGCGCGGGGGAGGAGCCCCAGCCGCCGCGCCCGCCCCAGCTCGAGGACTACTGCGAGGTGGGATCATGAGCGCGATCCTCCTGGCCGGGCTGGCGCTGGCCACCCCGCGGCTCAGCGGGCTCTACGATCTGGGCGCGCTGAGCGTCCTGGACGACGTGCCGGCCGCGGAGCGGGGCTTCGCCTGGCGGCCTCACGCCAGCATGAGCACCAGCTGCGGCCCGGCCAAGGCCCCCGACGGGCTGGGCGTGATGGAGGCCGAGGCCCTGGCCGGCGGCCTGTCCAGCGCGCTGGTCATCCTGGTCACGCGCCCCCCGGGCTCGCTGCCTCCGGGCTCAGGGGCCCCCGGCCCGGAGAGCCTGCGCGTGGCCCTGGGCGAGGGCGAGCCCCAGGTGCTGCTACAACCCATGGTGGATCCACGGCACCTGGCCGTGCGCGTCCAGGGCGAGGCCACCGCCCGCCACCAGCAGATCGTCCGCACCCAGCTGGCCATGGAGCTGTGCATGGAGCACAAGGTGGGGCGGAGCTGGACGGGCCGCGACGCCGCCAGCCTGCGACAGGCCTTCCTCCTCGATCCTCCCGACGGCGGGCGCCCCGATCGCAAGTCCTTCGGCGGCCAGCGAGACCCCGTCCCCGCCCTCCTGGGCCCCGCCGACGCCTGCCTGCTGGGCGCGGCCGAGGGCGCCCGGGAGGCGAGCGGGCGAGGAGAGGGGAGCCTGGACCTGGTGCCCTCAGACGTGTGGGGGGCCAGCCTGCGCTCCTGCGGGCCCGAGGAGCGGCCCGGCGCCCCGGTCGGTGAGGATCGGCGTCTCCCGCTGGTGCTGGAGGACGGGGCCGCGCCGCGGGCTCCCCAGCGCTGGTCCGAGCTCACGCTCACCCTGGGCCCGGCGGGCTCCGACGAGGACGTGCGCGTCGATCTGAGCCTGGACGGCGAGACCCTGCTGGCGGACGAGCCCCTCTTCCCCGAGGCCGGCGAGGCGCCGCGCGGGCTCCTGGACCTGCTGGCCCGCGTGCCGCGCAGCTTCCCCACCCTCCAGAGCGGGGGCGAGGAGCTGGTCGTGCTGATCGTCCCCGCCTGGCAGATCGAAGAGGCCCTGGCGCGGCTGGAGGCCGGTCAGCCCGACCAGCCGCGACCCCGGGCGCTCGCCGAGACGCGCGCCGCCCTGGCCAGCGTGCTCTCCCGGCCCGACCGGCTCTTCGTCCAGGTGCGCGAGGGGGAGGATCGCTGGTTGAACCTGAGCGCCGGCCTGGGCGGGGCGGGGCTGGGGCCGCGGGACTGGGGCTTCACCGCGGGCCTGATGTCCAGCCGCTCGCCCGTGGTGATCGTGGGGCCGGCGGGCCCTGGGGAGCAGACCGGTCTCCTGGCCCACCGCGCGCTGGCCCAGGCCGTGACGCTGGGCGCCGGGGCGGTGGTGCTGCTGGCCCTCCTGCTGGGCCTCCGCCGCCTTCCCGAGCTGTGGACCCCGGTCCCCCGCGAGCGCGCCGACTACTGGCCCGGCCAGTCCGGCCCCACCCCCACCCCTGGGGCCGACAGCCCCAGCAGCCCCGACCCCAGCGTCGTCCCGGAGGGCGAATGAGCCGCCTCGCCAGCCTGGATCCCGCCACCCGCGCGAAGCTGATCCGCGCCCTGGCCGCCCTCCTGCTCGAGGACGAGCGCGAGCGGGCCCGCGAGCAGGACCTGAGGGGGCTCCGATGAAGCGCCTCCTGCCGCCGCCCCCGCTGTGGAGCCAGGGGAGCGCCCGTGGCGGTGTCCGCTGGCCGAAGGGCCCGCTCACGGCCGGGAAGCTGACAGGTCAGGTGCGGCTGAAGGCGCCGCGGAGCCTGCGGGGGAGGACCGGGTTGCGGGCGTTTCGACGGTGGTTCGTGGAGTTTCAGCTGTTGATCGCCGAGCGGGAGGCGGCGGGGGTCGGGGCGCGTGGATTGCCGAAGACGGCGGGCTGGGGGGAGCGGCCGCCGCAGCGGAGGTTTGTCGTCGGGGCGCGGCGGGAGGAGCAGGTGTGTCTGTGTCGGGAGGCGGCGCGGGGGGGGAGGACGATCGCGGAGGAAGCCCCAACTGTGGGAGGACGGCGAGGACGGATCGCCCCTCCTCCCCTTCTCCCGCGAGCGGGAGAAGGGCCGTCCTCCAGACCGGCTTGGGCGGATGAGGGTGGGGCTGGTGCCAGGAGACAATCTACGGGGGCGACCCAACCGACGACCCTCATCCGGCGCGAGTGGCGCGCAAGCGCGCCACCTTC